>CAVSSG010000006.1:0-833092 GCA_963730575.1 uncultured Solirubrobacteraceae bacterium | reverse complement strand
CTCGCTCCGCGCACAAAGCACTAGGCCGCTGAGTGGTGGCCCGTGCTGTGAGGAGCAGATCACCGTGTACGAGGATTACGGGCTCCGCCGCGCCTGCTTCTCAGATTTGCCGCGCACAGCATCACCGGACTCGAGAGTTGTAGATGCTCACGTAGAACATCCCCGGCTGCGCCTGTAGCCGTCCGAGGAAGATCGAGGGCTCGTGTACATAGCCTGCTGACTTGTAGGCAAAACCGAGCGGATTCCCCGGGGTTGAGGGGTTTCCCAGGTGCGCCGGATGGTGACGATCGTCGCCTCCGTCGTACTGGTGGAGATCGTGAAGTTCTTTACGGGAGAGGCTCCAGCAGAGTTCATCGCTGGGAGCCTTGACGCTGAGGATCACAACGCCAGACGCGTTTGCCCCGCCACTGGAGCCGGTGACGTGGGCGAGGTTGATGTTGTAGGGCCCTCTCGACTGCCTGCGCTCCCCCACTTGTCGCCGCTGTCGGCGCGGCGGCGGAACTCGCCGCTGTCGTAGTCGCTGCCTTGTTTGTGCTGCCGCAGCCCGCCAAGGCGACCAGCAGTAACAAGGTCCCCGCCGGACACGGCACCCTCAGCACGCCTGGGAGGGTCTTGAACCCGCACATCCTCAACCTCCGTCTCGTAGGAGGCGGTCTCAATCGCCGCCCACGAGACCACAGTTTAAGCACTGGTCGTTGGGCTGCGCATGGCGATCTCCCGGCCGGCCGCTCACGACACGCTAGGTAGACAGACGGCGTCTCGATTACCAAGCCCGACGCCGTCGCTCCGGACGACGTCCGAGCGGGTGGGCCGAGGACCAGCAGACGCTCGCTTCCTCGGCGGAGGGTGTCGCACAAAGCCTCCGAGCCGTCAATGGATCGCTTCTAAGGGTGGGCTCGAAAACCCGAAGGGCGTCGCTCGCCACGGCGCGCCCTGCTCGACCTTGCGCTCTCAGCGTGTTCCACGGCCGTCACAGTGGGCGGCCCACAGGTTTCGTATGGCTTTGTGCGACACCTCTCGGCGCATTGCAGGAGTCTCGGGCCACGAGCTTCCGTGCTCCTGCTCGTCCATCGCGCAACTCTGATCTGAACGATGGGCGCGCCTGCTCGCGTGGCAAAGCAAAAGCCAAAGGTATTGTGTCGACTGGTTCGAGGAGAGCGCGGTCCCGCGCTCCGACAGCGCCAGCGACAGGATGCTGGCCACATTCGCGGTCCGCGCCGAAGCGCCGCCACGGCGCCGGAGGAGCGCAAGTTAGCCGTCGACGAGGACGCCGGTCAGGCCGTCGGATGCCCGCTAGTCGCACCGCCAGCTCCCCGCTCAGCCCGTAGCGGGCGGCAGAGCGGCCGCTCGGTGCCGTGCAGGTGACCTTCGTCTGCCCGTCGTTAGACGACGAGCACCTTCAGTGGCATGTCGAGCGCGGCGAGCGGGGCGGCCGCCATCACCGCGTGCCGGCTTGTGGGCTGCCGGTAAAGATGACCACTTTGGTCTCGCGCAGCCGAGGCTGACCTTCTCGGCCTCGCTGCTGTGGTCGATCACTGCGAACACCTTCATGTCCTTCCCTTCCACGAGCGACGGAGACGGGCCACGGTCTCGGCAACCGAGATGCGGACTCATCTTTGTAGTGAGCGCCGTGGCTTGATTGGAGCCCACCGGACCGCCAACCGGCGTCGGATCAGACGGGTGATCGGTCATCACAACTCCTTTCGCGAGAGCGATCGGCACCTTAGTTAGCCGGCGATCCGGGCCAATCCAATTGAAACGATTAAGAACCACGGAATCGAGGAGACATAGAACAGCCGCTCGAGCAGCCCGAATTTCAGTTTTAGGCGCGGCCTCAGAGCGAGCAGGACGCCGACCGCGCTCGCGGTCATAACCCATGGAAGGGCGGAAAGCCAGCCCTTGACGCCTTGCCAGGCGGCCTCGTGTTCGACCGCGGTGCCGAATTTCGACGCCGCGATGATGATCGACGCGAATATCACGATCGCCAGAATCATGTGGATCGTCCCCGGGGAAGTCTGAAAGCGGCTGCCGTTCTGGTCAGTCGGGAAGAATGGGATCAGAAAGCGGGCCACGACCGAGATCAGCAGCATGACCACGACCAGCGAGGGTATGGCCGGAGTCGTTTCAGCGAGTGCGATGGCGAGCGCCAGCCCGGCCACGCCACCTGCCACGGCCTGCGCCCAGAACCAAGCGCGATATCGCCCGACGCCGTAGTCGCTGACCGCATCGCGTCGCGGGTCGTATCCGGTGGGAAGCAGGTGCAGGGTGATCAGGGCACCAGTCCTGCGCAGCGGTTGCAACGCGGCAACGATGCTGAGCGTCTGAACGATCTCTGCACCCCCAAGAGTGGACGGACTCCCTGCGTTCGATGAAGCGTAGTTGTTCGACCGGCCCGGTGCTCGCGCTCCGATCGGGTCACTGCCGCCGTGATGAGAGTCATGCGCGCTCTGTCGTCCCCCGTCATTGCTAGCGGGGCTGGACTCGGGTCCAGAGGTCGTTGAAGGAGATGCTGTCGTAGAACGCGGTTCCGTCGACGACCTCGCCCTCGTGCATCTTCATAACCCAGACGTAGCTGTTCTCGTAGAGCTGGCCGTCGTTGGCGACTCCCCGGCCGTCCCAGAGGACGATCACGGTGTCGCCGTCGGCGTAGACCGATCGGATGGTGACCGGGCGGAACGGATTCGACGTGCTGAATCGAGCGCCGAAAGGCGTCAGGACCTCGTCGATGAATTGCTGCTTACTCTCGTACTCCTTGGACGCCAGCGAGTGGCCCTCGATCCGCCAGACCATCTCGGGCGCGAACACGTCGGTGATGCTGCCTGTTCCGTCGCGCCAGGCGTCGAAGGCCCTCCGGATCGTCTGGCGGTCGGCCTCGGTGTGGTTGGATGCGTCAGGCATTTTGCTGCTCCAAGGTGTCGAGGTGGGAGGAGCACTGAGGTCATTCGCGGCCCCCCTGCGTGGGTCCTGGGCATGGATCACGATCGCATCCGCGTGATAGGAGCCGTCTCGCCTGGCGCTCATCAGGTGCCTCCTTTGGACGACGAGCACTCGTCCCATCCCCTGCTCCCCAGGCTTCTGCTTTCCCCAAGAGAAAGGAGAAGTCTCGCAAGCGCGGGGTCGCGTCTCACAACTGCTCGATGCGCTCGATCAACGCCGGCGATCAACTCGTAACGATGGAAGGCCCCGTTTACCGGGCCTCGAAGACCGACGCGTACACGCCGCGCTCTTGTGGAGGAGTTTGAGCCCATCCGGTCCAGAGGATCACACCCTGCCTATCGCGGTCGATGCCGGCAGCGGGCGTCTCATCGCCGACTTCATCCCCCGCGACGAACTGCGGCGCACCTGGGTCCACGGCGCTGCCGGTCACGGCGTAGATGCCGGGCTCGGAGTGTTCGCCCCCGACGATGCCCCCTGAATTGCGCCACGCGACCAGAAGGCCTCCGCTCATCGTGGTGGCGAGCGCCGCGGGTTCAGGAGCTTCCTCGCCGCGCACCAGGTCGGGAGCGGCGAAGCGATCTCCCCGAGCGCGCAGCACTGAGATTTCGATCCTGTCTCCGAGCCAGTGCAGCTTCGGTGTCCAGAAGTGCTCGAAGACGGTAACGGCCGAGTGCTTTCCGTCGCTCGCGGCCAGTGGCGATTCACCACCATTAGAGAGCTCCTGCGGGGTGCTCCAACGCCCGCCGGGACGGCGTGTGGAATCCCACAAGCCCCAAGGCGTGTTCGCGGCCGGATTCCTAGGGGCCTTTGAGAACGCGGCGAGCACCGTTAGTTTCCCGTCGTCGCTCAGTGCGAGGGCATCGTTCTCCTCCGAGCCGGCGGGTGGATGCCCCATTTTCAGCGGGTGAGGTGCCATACACTGCCCGGAGGGCTCGCACAAGTACACGATGGGATGCGGCGGGCCTCTGGTTTCGCCTTGTTCGGCGGTATTTTCGACCGCGGCGAAAGCGCCGCGGTCGTTCAGAGCAAGCGGCTGTGCTGTGCGCTCGATCCTGCCCGGCACATTGACGACGCGGCGCGAGGCCGCCGCCCGCCGCGAGCAGGGCGTAGTGCAGCGCCGCGCCTGTCTGCCATACGGCGGCGACCGGCCCATCCGGGCTCGCCAGGAGCCGAGCCGAGCGCACCGGCAGCGCGTGGGCCGCTGTGAAGGCTTGCCCAGGGGCTGCGCTCGCGATCATCCACCCGCCGGCGTAGGTTTGCCAGGCGACGTAGCGCACCCCGGTGCCGGAGATTGCGACGTCGAGTCCGTCGTTGCTGTCGGCACTGTGTTCGGCGAGCACGACCGGCGGGGAAAGCCACCCGAGACCGTGCCGGTGTCAACGACGACATCCGAGCCAGACCAAGCCTGCCCGCTCGCGGAAGGTGAACCGGACGAGGTCCTGGCCGCTTTGCCGGCCCTGGCCGGTTGAGGTTCGGGGCCGCCGGCCCACGCCGCGAGTATGTCGCCGTCTTCGCTCACCGCCAGCTGTGGGTTCGATGCGTACTGAGACGCGGGCACCAGGGCCTCGGGTGGGCTCCAGACTGCCCCGCAGTCGCCATCCGCGCTCCGACGTGCCCTCGCGCGGAGGTCACCGCTAGACCGACCACGCCAATGGCGACCACCAGCAAGACGAGCGTACGCCGCACGCCGTCAGTATCCCCGCGAGTACATGCTGACCCACACGATAGGCGCGGCTAGGCTTTGCGCCGGTACGCGGCTGCTGGCATCGGGCTTCGATGTGAGTCCGTCGTCGCTCGCTCTCGCGGGCAGCACGATCTACTGGACGCAGGGCGGCAAACCGGAGTCCTCAACTCTGAACTGACCATGCACTGCGTTCGGGCCGCAGCGCGCTACTGCTTTCGCGTGGACGCGAGCGTCCGAACTGAAGCCGGGCTCACGCTCGCGCCGGACGAAACTCAGGCGTGTCGTCGGCCGGCGACCTCGCGCCGCTCTTAACAAAAGCGAGCGTGTTCGGTCTACCAGACAGGCTCGCGAGACTGCGAGCTGGCCGCCTAGCGTTCGAAGCCGAACTCCCGGCTGGCGCTCGCGGTCGGTGAGCCTTCTTTCGGCGCGCGGCGCGGTTTCGGCTGGCGGTGGCGAGGCGGAGGTGGGGGTAGGCGACGGGCCCGTCGGCGCGACGTATTGCACGGTGGCAGAAACGCCTCGGCCCGCGCCAACCGCGGCGAGCTTGGGCACCCTGTTCGTGGCCCTGGAAGTGCGCTCGGCTGGCCCGCGGTGAGATCCCGCACGGGCAGCCGTGGAGCGGTGAGGTCGCGGTGGCGTGCTCTTCGCGAGTCCCGTGGAGCTCGGCCGGCTTGCCTGCAGAGCGGAACTGGCTCGCTGCGATGGGGGGCCAGAGGAATGATCCAGCGCGAGGAGTCCGAGTGCGAGAGCCGCCGCCGCAGTGATTGTCCCCACCGCCACAGCCACCGCCCCGATGAACCGGCTGGGAGGGTGGCGTCGGACGCGAGGGCCAACTGCGCGTGCGCCAGATGACCGGCCGGAATCCGATGCCTTACGCCGACGGAGCGGTGGCGGCGACGGATCCCATATCGACCACTCACCGGATGCCGGCGGATCCTGTGAGCCGGATAGGTCGCCCGGTTCATCAGCGAGGACCTTCAGCGCGGCCGGCTTGCGCTCCCGCCAGTTCAGCCTTGCCGGCATCGGCTCCCATATCGACCACTCGGTGGGCTCCGGCGGGTCCTCCGGTGGGTCGGGCTCACGGCGCGGTCCGTCCGCGAGGATCTGCGGCTCGCCCGCTCGGTTCCTCGCCGGCGCAGCGGGATGACCTTCGCCAGGAGCTCATCATCGTTGTCCGGGGGAGTCCCTTCGCCATCTCGCGGTGGCACTACGGTTCCTCCATTCCATCCGTCGCCCGCGTTATCATACGCAATCGTACCTAATGATGTTTTTGCTTATTTTGCCATGACTGACCAGCAGCTGCTCACGGTCGAGCAGGTCGCCCAGGAGTTCCAGCTGACCTCTCAGACGATCCGCAACTGGATCAAGAGCGGCGCGCTGTCCGCGGTGAAGATCGGCCACGTCTACCGCGTCAGGCGCGAGGACGTCGACGAGATGATGCGCCGCCACCGGGGCGAAACCGCGCCCCTGGGAACCCATCGCGACATCTGGGCTCCGGAGACGCTGGGAATGCCCTACCGCCGCCACGAGACCGCCCGCCAGCCGTCGATCTGGGACGGCACGAGCGCTCCATCCTGCCGTCGCAAGCGAACCTAGCCGCGGGATGCGAGCGCGCCAGCCATCGGCGGCGGTCCTGCCGCGATCCGTGCGGGCGGCCTGGATGTCCGGACGAAGGTGGCGTGGAGAGACTCCTTCCTGCTCCCAGCTGTCCGGCGCGGCGCCCTCCTGGCATGGCTAGTGCCCAAACGGCAGCCGACCGGCCAAGCATACGCCGCTCCACGGGGTCGGAGCAGACCGGGTCCTACTGCCAATCGAACGCCGGCTCCCCGAGCTCCGCTCCGGGGACTGCCCAAGCTAGGCCGAGCGGCGAGCGCGCGCCCGCGGGCGAGGGCGGCTCGAGCGGTCTTCGGCCTTGACGGCCTTTGCGAGCTCGCCGGCAACCGCCGCCAGCTCCTCATACGCGCGCGCGACCTCGAGCATGTCCTCGCCTGCCGCCATCGTGCCCAGTCGCGTTATCGCCTGGTCAAAGCGTCGCCAGAGCTGCTCTGGGCCGCGTCGCCCGGTGCCCGGCCGCAGCTCATACGGCGGCTCGCTGTCGGCCTTGCGCGCGGGCGGCCACTCAAAGCCCGCCGCATCCGCCGCGCGGCAGACGCGCGCCGCCTCGCTCGCGCCCTTCGCAAGCGCCGCCAGGCGGTCGGCGAAGTTCAGATCCGGCGGCGCCTGCTTGTGCGCCTCGACGGCGCCGGCCCAGCTGGCCATCCCCTCCTTGAATTCGCTGAGTATCTGCTCATCGGGGTCCGCAGCGCTCTTCTTTGCTCATTTGCCCATCCTACCCGGTCCTTCGGCAGGCTGCGCGGCGATCCGCTCGCTGGTCGGGCCCGGACACGCCCCAAGGCCAGCAGACCGCCCGTCGTCTGCGCGAGCGCGCGCTGCGCTCCCGCCGAAGCGAGCCCTTCGGGCCGGCGCCCGCTCGCCGCCGGGCGGCCCGCTTCATGTGGCCGGGCGTGTCCGATCCCGACCACCAGGAGACCAGATGAGCCAGCGCTCTGACCAACCGACCCCCCGCCAGCTTCAGTACCTGCGCGCTCTCGCCGAGCGCACCGGCACGACGTTCGCGAACCCCGCACACGCCGCGAGGCAAGCCGTGAGATCCGCAGGCTGGAAGCCTGCCGTCCCTCACCCGGGGCGAGCGTCGACACGAACGCCAGACGCTCGACCGCGACCGCGAGCGCCTGCAGCCAGCGAGCGCGATCAAACCGGATGAGCTCACCGGCTACGGCTCTCATGCGAGGTGGGCCAAGCGGGCCTGACACGCGTGGGCCGGGCGGGTGCCTGCCGTAGCGCTCGCACGGGTCAGCAGGCCCGCAGATGGTCGGGCATGCTGACCGCGACAACCAGAAGGCATCCGTGGCCAACGCTCAAGATCCATTCACATCGCCGTTTCCCGCAGGCCCGACCCGCGTAGTGCACTGCAAGCGAGCTCCCTACGAGGTTTACATCGGCCGCGGTCGCGGCAGCCGCTGGGGCAACCCGTTCGTGATCGGCCGCGACGGCGATCGCACGGAGGTGATCGAGAAGTACGAGCGCTGGCTGCTTGCGCAGCCCGAGCTGCTCGGCGCTCTGCCCGAACTGCGAGGCCGCACGCTTGGCTGCTGGTGTGCGCCGCGGCCCTGCCATGGCGACGTGCTCGCGCGGCTCGCCGACGCGACGGGCTGAGACCAAGTCCGGTCATGTCTCAAGCTCCTCCCGGCCGGGGCTGAGCCCACCCCTCTAGGCCAGCAGACCGGCTCTGACGGCGCGTAAAGCCCTGCGCTTCGCGTCGCCTGCGGCGATCCCTGACGGGACAGGGCTTGACCCGCCTCGCCGGCCCGCTTTGGCCGGGGCGTGCTCAACCCCGACCGACAGGAGAACCCCATGAGCCAGAACGCCCTTCACCCGACGCCGATCGTCGGCGAGCGAGTCGAGCTTGCCCGCTACACCGTCGCAGGCGGTGAGCGCATCCTCTACGGCCAGCGGATCAACGGCGTCGTGCGCGTCACCGACCGGCCCGCGAACCGTCCGGGCCGCTCGTATCTGGTCGAGCGGGGCCTCGAGCAGGACGGCTACGGCGCGCTGAAGGCGCTGGTCGCCGACTACACCGCCCAGGCCGAGCGGCTTGACGAGGTGCCCATGGCGATGAGCCTCGTGCGGCACACGATCGAGCAGGAAGCGGCGTGAGACGGCGCGGGCGATGGCGTCGGCGAGCGGGTGCGTGGCCGGCCCCTTCCGATCTTCGCACGCTGCGCGTGCGCGAGGTCGGGGCAACGGCCCCGCACCCGGCGGGCCCTTCCTGAGAAGGAGCGCCATGAGCACCGTCAGTCCGAGAGCTCCCCGTACGCTGCAAGGCGAGGCGTGCGGGCCCCAGCGTCCAGCGCGCCCGCGAGGTCCTCGGCCGCTACACCGACCCGCGGGGTCGTGCCCGTGAGCTCGTCTGCGCGTCCCGGCGCCGGTGGGAGCACGCTTGTGATCGACCGCCTCGCCGGCACGCTCACCGACCAGCGGCTCGTCGCTCACCTCGCAGCCGACGAGCCCGCCGAGAACGCTCGAATCGTCTGCTCGCTGTATCTCGCCGACGTGCACGGCCGCCGCTGCCGGCGCCTCACCCCGGAGGATCTCGACACGGCACCGTTCGCGACAGCGCGGACGCGCCGCGGCAAGTGAAGGCCGATGACATGTTGGAGGGAGGTGGGGGAGAGCTGATCGACGCGCGCGGCTGCGTCTACAGGCTGGCAGGCGGTGCGCAGCGGCAGCTCGATCCCAGAGCTGCGCTGGTGGCGCGACTTGCCCGATGCTGGCGATACGTCGCTCCGGGCCGTCAAGTGTGCGCGAAGTGATCGGCAGTCTTGAGAGCTATGAGCCGACGCGGACCCTGACCGCCCGAGCCCTCGCTTGCCACCACCGGGACCGGCGCGTCTCGACAGTCGTGCTGCGTGCCGAGCTCGCCCGCGTCTACGCAAGTCCGATCGTGCTCAACAGGGGGCTGCGCGAGGCCGTGCTCGCTGCCGTGCGTGACGGCGGCCTGACCATGAGCGAGATCGCGATTCGGTGCGGGCGCGTCAAGCGCGACGCCGCCGGCGGCGAGAGTGGCGAGACAAGCTGGCTGGGCCGCCGCATCGGGATGTTGCCGGAGGGCGGCAAGAGCACGCCAACACCCTGGGTGTCAAGTGACGTCCTCGCCCTGATAGCGCGCAGGGCCTGGGCCTGAGTCCCCGTGAGGTGGAGCTCGTGTGAACCGGGGCATATTGCTACCCAAGCGTGTCTTTGCTAATTTGGGACAATGCACGGCTCACTTACAATCGCGCAGAGCCCGGCGGAATGCGACAGCAAGGCGTCGCATGTGCGTACAGTGCGGTCGGCTTCTCAGGGCAGCGCGGTTGTCTGCCAGCGAGGCGTGGGTCGAGAGGCTGTGGGATGAGCCTCCGCCTCGAGCTTGCAGATGACGCGCTTGACCTGCTGGTGGAGCGTCTCGCTGATCGCATCCAGGTCCAACCCGACGCCTCCTCGCCATGGATGGGCTTTGGCGAACTATGCGAGTACACGCGTATCCCTGCCGGCACTCTGAGGAAGATCACGGCGGCTGGGGAGATTCCCTGTCATGGGGGGAGGACGAAGATCTATCACCGCGACGAGGTCGACGAGGCTCTGCTCGGGTACTCTCAGCGGACCAAAGCAGCCCAGCTCAGGAGGGTCAGCTAGATGGCGCGAAAGGAAAAGCCCGCGAGGGTCGAGCGTGGGCTCTACAGATCGGGAAGGACCTTTCTCGCCTGTGCGACACCGCCCGGCTCTCGGACGGTGCGCTGGAAGACCATCGGCGAGGTTGGTCTGATGGAGGCGAGGGCGGCCCGCGACGCATGGGCCACGGTGGTCAGGTCCGGTGGCGCGCCGAAGGTGGACCGAGCAACCTTGGAGCAGGTCGCGAAGGCTTGGCTCGCCTACATTGCGGATCGTGTGGACACTCAGGACCTGCGCCCTCGCACCCTGGAGTCCTACGAAAACGGAGTCAACCTGCATCTCCTCCCGGTGCTCGGCCCGAGAGAGATCAGGTCGATTACCGCCGAGGATCTTGTCGCGTGGCATCGCGCTCAGCGTGCGACTGGCGCATCGAAGTGGACCATCCGAGCGCGCTGGATGGCGGTTCGGGGCGTTATGGCGTACGCAGCCCGTTATGGGTGGATCGCGGTGAACCCCGCGGATCAGCTTCTGGCCGAGGAGCGCCCGAAGCCCGGCGAACCGAGCCATCGCTATCTCTCGCGCGAGGAGATGACGAGCTTGCTTGCGCTGGACAATGACAAGACGCTGATCGCCACCGGCCTCTTCACAGGGATGCGTGCCTCGGAGATCCTCGGACTGGTATGGGGCGACATCGACTTCGTAGGCTCCGAGGTGAGGGCGCGCTACCAGATGAGCCGCCAAGGCAAGCGGGTCAAGTTGAAGACGCGCGCAGCGAGGCGAGACATCATCTTGATGCCAGCGCTCGGGAAGCTGCTCAGGCGCCGCAGGCTCGAATTATCACGCTCCAGCGATCAGGACCTGCTCTTCCAGTCGAGCGCCGGAACGACGATGGGCTACTGGACACTTCAGGACCGCGTCGACAAAGCCGCGACGAGCGCGGGCCTGCAGGGCGTGACGTTTCACGTGCTGCGGCATACGTTCGCGTCGATCCTGATCTCCCAGGGCCACGACGTGGAGTTCGTCGCTCGGCAGCTCGGGCACGCCCACACGTCAACGACGCTTGACACCTACTCGCACCTCTTCGACGCTCGTCGTCATGCCGAGCAGGCGAGGGATGGTCTGGAGGCAGATTTCGGAGGTCTACTCGGGTGCGCGGGACTTGCATGAGGACTAAGCAGGCGCTAAGCGCGTGAGGAAGACAGCCGCCATTAGCCACTAGGCCGGGCGAGGTCGGGGATCAAAAGGCCAGTGTCCGCCCGCACTCCGCGACGTGCCACCTCCGTGCCGGGATACTTTGGGAGCAGGGGGTCGCCGGTTCAAATCCGGCCGCCCCGATCGCAGAAGCGCCTGGAAAACGGCATGTTTTCGCGGGACAGACCGCCGTCGGAGTGCGGATTTCGGACGTGGGTACCACAAGTGGGTACCACATGGCACCCCGAAATGACAGCTATGGCCGGCCGTCGAGCAGGAGCGTTTCGATGCTCGGCCGCAAATAGAGCCGGCGGCGCCCCACCTGAGGGGATGACGCCTCGTCGTGCCCAGTCCTCGACGGTGGGCGTCGGCACGTGGAGCAGGTCCGCGACCTCGCCGGCGGTGAGCACGTCTGCCGCCGTTAGAGGTCGTCCTAGCGCAGAGCGCCATGTCGTGATCCCAGGAGACAGAGGTGTAGGTCGACCCTGGAATCGCTCATCCCGCGTGTGCAGCTCCTGCTCGGGCGTGGCCACCCTCCGCCGCAACGTGCGGAAACTTCAGGGCGCGCCCCACGATTAAGGCTGCGGGAGCTCGCCTAGGATCCTCACACCGCATGACCTGGAAGGCGCCCCCGGTCCCCTCCTCCGCCGGGGCGCGCGCCTCTCCCGTCCCTCTGCTCCAGCGCACCGTAGGGGCGAGCGCGGCTGCGAACGAGCCACAGGTTACCTGCTGAGGTGCGGCATGGACTGAACCGTCTCTACTCGCGGGGCAGACGGACGTATGTCCAATCGGGTCCGGAAGCCAGGACGAGGCGTCCGCGGTGCCGATTCCTCCCTAAGCCTCCCCGCCTTGGCGGGCGATACAGCTCATCAGAGCTATGTCCATGCAAGAGATCAAGGAGGCCGAGCGCACGCGCGAGGCCTACGAGGTTCGCGCGCGGCCAATGAGCATTGCTGTGCGCCGAGCCGAACTAGTCGGCGGCGTCGGCTTTCTGGCTTGCGCGTGTGCCCTCGTGCTGCTCGCCGGAGTCGGGAGGATCTCGTTGCTGACGTCGGTGATCTATGTGCTGGCGATAGCCGCCGCGAGCAACGTCCGCTTCGACGTCGGGGCGGGCTTCACCGTGCCGACGCAAGCCGTGTTTGTTCCGATGCTGTTCGCGGTACCGGTGTCGATCGTACCCCTGCTCACGGCGCTCGCACTGGGACTGGGCATGACGCCGAGAGTCCTCCGTGGCGGCATCTCGCCGAGCTGGCTGCTGACTGGTGCCGGCAACAGCTGGTTTGCGTTGGGCCCATCGCTCGTGCTCGTCCTCGCAAACGACCACAGCCCCGACCGGCGCGTCTGGATCTTGGTGCTGGCGCTCGCGACCCAGTTCGCCTTTGACTTCGCCGCCGCCGCGGTGCGCGATTGGTCGTTCGGCGACTCTTCGCTCGGTGGGCTGTGCCGGGAGGTCGCGCCGATCTACGCGATCGACGTCGCGCTTTCCGCCCTGGGCCTCGTCGTCGCCTTTGCGCTGCCAGGCCATGCCGAGTGGCCAGTCTTGCTGATCGCCCCGTTGTTCCTGGTGCTGCGCGTCTTCTCGAAAGAGCGCCGTGATCGGCTACAGCAGATGACCGAGCTCAACGACGCCTATCAGGGCACTGCACTGCTGCTCGGCGACGTTGTCGAGGCCGACGACTCCTACACCGGTGAGCACAGCAAGAGCGTCGTGCGCCTCGCGCTCGACGTGGCCGAGGAGATGGGACTTGATGACGACAGCAAGCGGGGCGTCGAGTTCGGTGCGCTGCTCCACGACGTCGGCAAGATCGCCGTGCCGAAGGAGATCATCAACAAGCCCGGCAAGCTCAACGAGCGCGAGTGGGAGTTGGTGAAGACGCACACGATCGAGGGCCAGAAGATGCTCGAGAAGGTAGGCGGGTTCATGGTCGAGATCGGGCGGATCGTGCGCGCGTCGCACGAGAGCTGGGATGGCAGCGGTTATCCAGACGGGCTCGCCGGCGAGGCGATACCTCTGGAGGCCCGAGTCGTCTCAGCGTGCGACGCGCTCAATGCGATGACGACGACGCGCTCTTATCGCCAAGCGATGCCGCTCGACCAGGCCATCGACGAGATGCGGAAATGTGCCGGCACACAGTTCGATCCCTCGGTTGTGGAGGCGCTGGTGAGCGTTGTAGGGTCGGCGAAGGCCGCTCCGGCGCTTGCCGAGCGAGCGTCGGTGTCGCTTGTCGGCTCTCACGCTCTCCCCGCTTCGAAGGAGATGCCGTGGAGAGAACCCGGACCACATAATGACACGGTGCGCGCGTTGGCGGACCTTGCGGTCAGGGTCGGCGCCAACGTTCAGCCCGGCCAGGATGTCGAGGTATCTGGCGACATCGGGCATCTAGAGGTGGTGCGCGCCGTTGCCGAGTCGGCCTACGAGCACGGCGCGAGATTCGTCGACGTGCGGATCACCGACTCGGTCCTCCAACGGACGCGGATCGGCGCCGCAACCGAGGACAGCCTCGAGCACGTTCCGCGCTGGGAGAGAGAGCGCGTCAGAGAACTGGCCGAGCGTTCGGGCGCGAGCATCCTCGTCACCGGGCCGACCTGGCCGGGGCTCTTCGACCAGCTCGACCCGCGCCACGTTGCCACGGCGAGCATCGGACCAAGCGCGCAATGGCACGACGCCAGTCAGCTGATCAACTGGACAATTATCCCGGCTGCCACGGAGGGATGGGCCAGTCGACTGCGGCCGAAGCTGGCGAGAGACGAGGCGCTTAGCGCGCTGTGGCGTGATCTCGCGTACGTCTGCCGCCTTGACGCCGCCGACCCAGTCGATGCTTGGCGGCAGCGACTGGATGCTCTATGCCGCCGCGCCGCATGGCTGACCGCGCTGGAGCTCACGGCGGTCCGACTTGAGGGCCCCGAGACAGACCTGACGATCGGCCTGATGCCCGGCGTGCGCTGGGAGGCAGCGGAGATGATCAGCCCGAACGGAATCACGTTTGTTCCCAACCTGCCGACTGAGGAGGTCTACACGACGCCCGACCCTGAGCGTGTCGAGGGATACGTCCGGCTGACGCGACCGGTCGTCATCGGGGGGCGGGAGATCCCTGATGTCGGACTTCGCTTACGTGAAGGGCGCCTAACCGAGGTAACCGGTCCTCCCGGGGTAAGCGCGCTGCGAGCGTTCGTCGCGCGTGACGAGGGGACGGCGCGGCTGGGTGAGCTGGCGCTCGTGGATGCGGACAGCCGCGTGGCAGGCCTGGGGCAGACCTTCGGAGAGATCTTGCTCGATGAGAATGCCGCATCTCACATCGCACTCGGCTACGGCTTTCCGGCACTGGTTCCGGAATCGAGTCGCCAGAATGCGAACTCGAGCGATCACCATTTGGACGTGATGATCGGAGCACCAAGCGTCGACGTCACGGGACTCGCGCAAGATGGCAGCCAGTACCCTCTGCTCCGGGACGGACGGTGGAGCGACGATGCGTCCTGCGCACCCCACGGCGAGCCATCGCTGCTCGGCGCCGGCCGCAGCCGGGCAGCGCCCAGGAGGGGGCATCGGTCGCGGATGCTCACGGGCAAAATCGCCTGAGTCCAGCTGATGCATCAGCGCTTTGCAGGCCGAGCGAGCGTCTCACACCCGCCTCACCAGACACTCGGTTGGGACGACCGGGAGCTGCCCTCGCCTGCCACCCGCTCACGCCCACTTGAGCCGCTCGCCGTCGCGAGCGCCAAAGCTCGACCCCATTGGGGGTCGTGGACACCTCAGGCATCGGCCCGCTCCTCGGCAAGACGCTCGGCGGCAGCACGGGCCTTGTCTATGTCGCTCCCGTAGGGCACTATCCGCACCGACTTACCATCTACGAAGACGGACACATAGGTCCAAACCTCACGCATCCACGTCCCATCGGTACTGCCTGCCGATGCCGGCAAGCATGAAAAGCCTCGCCGCGGCTGGAATGGCGGCCGATACGCCTTCATGCGCACCGTTCTCGCCGCTGACCTCGGCGGCGGGCTTTACCGAAAACAGTGAAGATAAGGCCCGGCGTCTGGCCTGGGGTCTGACCTGCGCATAAACTGACCCTCTTGGTGTCGTTCGTGGGGACTTGTCGGCCCCGGGCTGGTCGCCGTCGATCACTCATTCATTGGGTGGTCGGGTCGGGCGGCGTGACCTGATAGGAACCTGCTCGCGACAAGTGCCCCGTCACTGTTCTGTCCGCCCTTCCCGACCAGACCGCCCTTCCGGAACAGAAAGGACGACATGCACAGCATGAAGCAGGAGGACGCGCTTGTTGTCGGCGGGGTTGACGCACACGCCGACGCCCATTACGCAGCCGCGCTTGATGAGCGCGGCGCGCTGCTCTCCACGAAGAGCTTTCCAACCACGACGGCCGGCTACCGGGAGTTGCTGGAGTGGCTGAGCGGCTTCGGCGAGCTCGACGTCGTAGCGGTCGAGTCGACCGGTTCGTATGCGGCTGCGCTGGTGCGCTACCTGTGCGAGCACGGGGTCCGGGTCATCGAGGTCAACCAGTCGCACGCGCACACCCGCCGTCGTGTCGGCAAGAGCGACCCGATCGACGCGGAGATGGCCGCCCGGCTGTTCCTGGCCGGCAAGGCCAAGGCGGTCCCGAAGCAGACCGACGGGATCGTTGAGTCGATCCGGCTGCTGCGCGCAGCGCGTCACAGCGCCGTGAAGTCCCGCAGCGCCGCGATGGTTCAGCTTCGTGATCTGATCATCACTGCCCCGCAAGAGCTCCGCGATCAGCTTTCCCGCCGCAAGACGATTCGCGGCAAGGCGATGCTCTGCCGGCGGCTGCGGCCCATCGACCGGCGAGCTCCGCCAGCCCAGCCACGCGGCGAAGTTCGCGTTGCGCTCGATCGCCCACCGCATCGATGTCTCTTGATCGATGAGATCACCGTTCTTGACCGGCAGCTCGAGCAGCTCGTCCGCGCTGCCGCGCCGCGCACCACCCAGCTACTCGGAATCTCAACCGGGCACGCCGGCCAACTGCTCGTGACCGCCGGGCAGAACATCGACCGTCTCCACGGCGAGGCTGCGTTCGCTGCTCTATGCGGCGCGAGTCCGATCCCGGCGTCCTCCGGCAAGACCACGCGCCACCGCCTCAACTACGGCGGCGACCGGCAAGCCAACCGAACGCTGCACCTGATCACCGTCTGCCGCCTTCGCTACTGCCACGTACCCGCGCCTATCTGCGCCGCCGCACCGCCGAGGGCAAGACGAAGGCCGAAGTCATGCGCTGCCTGAAGCGCTATATCGCCCGTGAAACCTACAACGCTCTACGCGCCGATCTCGCCGCCCTCTCGTCCAGCTGCCACCCGGGCACCACCACCATCAACTGCGGCGCCGGACCGATCGGGATCACCCGACACCGCACTTGACATCTATAGGAACGTCGCAAGGCCATGGTCGAGCCGGTGTTCGCTCAAACGAAGAACAACAGGCGGATCAATCAGTTCCAGCGGCGCGGGAGATCCGCAGCACGCTCGGAGTGGCGGCTCATCACAGCGACTCACAACCTGCTCAAGCTCCACAAGCACCACCTGGCCGGCCAGGCGGCGTGAAAGGCCCCTGGGCCGCAGGCACGCCCGGCGAGGCGCGCAGCGTCAGACCCCGAAGAGCAGCACCGTCAACGCCGCTGCGCACTCAGCCATCGCCCACGGCAACTTTGAGCGACACCCACCGTCCTTTGCGAGCGTGAGCGCGACCCTTGTTCCGATGCTCGCTCGTCCATGAAAGCAATCGTCCAGGGGGGCCTTGGGGGAACAGTGAGACTATGGCTAAAGCACGCCGTCGCACGCCGAGACTCAGCCGTCGTCTCCGGCGCCCGTGCCGGTGCAGGGGTTCGGCGTCTGGGCGTCGAAGCACCGATGGTCCCGCCAACAGATCCGGAGGCCTCGTGATCTTCGCATTGACATTCTGGAGCCAGCCACAGGTCGTCACCGACAGCTGGGTCGAACTCGCCACCGTAATCACGCTCATCGGGTTCGTGGTCGGCGTCTATACCCATCTGGAATGCCACATTTCAGGCTGCCACAAGCTCGGCAGGTTCGTGCACGGTCAGTACAAACTCTGCCACGTCCACCATCCAAACGTGCCGAGCGACGGGAAGATCACGCAGAAGCAACTCGACGCGGTCGACAGCAAGTAAATGTGCTGCGCGGACGCCTGAGGCTCCACTCCTCCGCGCGCACAGCTCGCACACGCCCGCCTCAGGGGGGTAAGGAGGCGTGTCGGCGGGCCGACGATTTCGTTGCGAACCTCGACACCGTCCGCGTTTACGGCGACGCTGTGATCGCTCGAATTGTGTTCACGGGCCACGCAAGAACTAGTGGCGTGGAGGTTTCGGGGCGGATCTTCGCCGTGTCCACGGTTCGCAATGGCCTGACGACTCGGATGGAAGAGTTCACCGACCGAGAGGAAGCCCTCAGAGCCGCCGGAGTCTCGGACCAATCGTCAGTTCTGCCCGTGTCCGGTGTGAGGCCGAGGTCGGCGTGCGGTCGCGGTCGTAAGTCCACGCCTCATCACTGCACCCACTCGTTGCGTGGCCGGCTGCTCTAGGTGACTCGATATACGCGGTACTCGACGCCGGGGCCAGGGTAAACTGGCGCTTCGCACCATTCGGTGGTGAATCTCATCGCGGCAGCGCGATCCTGATGCCTGAGCAGCAGAGGTAGACCAGGGCGATGAGGGGTGCGGCCGAGTGGAACCCGAAGCTGCGGTGTGAGATCAGGCGGATGCGGCTGTTCAGACCCTCAAGGCGCCCGTTGGTGAGGCCGAGGCGGATGGCGGTGAGGATGCCCTCGCGGTGCTGGCGGATCGTGCGCGCGAGCCTGACGAACGGCTCGAGCTTCGATCGCGATGCCCAGGCCAGCCAGGCGTCCAGGTGCGTCGGGGCAAGCCGCGGGTCCTCCAGCTCATAGAGCAGGCGCAGCTCCTCCTTCAGAAGGAAGCCGCGGTAGAGCGCCTTGTTGGCCTGCTGGACCTCTGCCAGCAGCGCGAGCTGCTCGACGCTCTGCTTGCCCGGAGCCTTCAAGAGCGACCAGCGCGTGCCCTTGATCCACTTGCCGGCGGGGGTGTGCGAGCGCTCATGCGCGTTCCACTCATCGCGGCGGACCTGATCGACCGCGCGCTGGGCCAGACGCACCACGTGGAAGGGATCGAAGGCGATCTCGGCCTTCGGGATCTCCTCGCGGATGGCCTTCTCATAGCCGCCTGACATGTCGATCGAGACGGCCTTGATCGTGTGACGGCGCTCGCCGAGCTCTTCGAAGAACGCCTGCAGGGTGGCGGCGTTGCGACCCGGGGCGCACCACACGATCGCCCCGGCCCGATGGTCGACCACGCTCGTCAGATAGCGGTGGTGGCGACGGTAGGAGATCTCATCGACTCCGATCGCCACGAGGCCGTCCAGACGTCGCTCGTCGAGGCGCTCAGCGACGACGCGCTCAACGATCCGCCCGACCGTGTCCCAGGCGATCCGCAACAGGCCGGCGATCGGCTTCTTGGCCATCTGCTGCGCCAGCCAGGCCACCACGTCCTCGAAGTCGCGCGTGTAGCGCGAGCCGGGCCTGGCCCAGGGCACGGCCTCAAAGCGCGCGCCGCAGTCTGAGCACCACAGGCGGCGCAGCTCGCACTCGATCATGCAGCGGGCAGAGCCGAGGTCCAAGTGGCGCCAGCGCTTTATGCGCCGCCCGTGGATCTGGCCGCCGAGCTGCGAGCAGCCAGAGCAGACCCTCCGCCGTCGCCGCAACCGGACGGTCACGATTACCCCCTCCGAGCCGAAGCTGACATCGATGACGGACGCCCCAGGCAGGCGGAGCATCCGGTTGAATCCGGTCGTGACGCGCACGTCGTCCTCCTTCGCAAGCAGCTAGTTCTCAACAGCCAGCAGCCTGCCGAGAAGGACGGCTGCGCGTCGCCTGCTACCTGCGCAACATCCGGAGGAGGCCTCAGGCGGCGAACGCTCAGCAAACGCGCGCCGAACGCGGCCTTCCAGGCCGCCTATTCACCACCCAATGGCGAGAAGACCCGGTAAACTCGCCCTTCCGCTACAAACAGCGTCTGGTTCACCCAGGTATAGCGCGGATCGCCAGTCTCAAGCCGCGGAGCGATCCGGAAGTACTGTTCGCCAAAGTCGGTCTCGCCACCCTGGCTGGTCGCCTCCTGTACCGCTGCGTTTAGCTCCAGCACGCCGAAGTACTGCGCGTAGATGTGCGCGCCATCCGCCGTCTCAAACTGGCCGCGCACGTCGAGGCGTCCGAACCCGTCCGGCCCGAGGAGCATCCAGTCGCCCCCGCCGCCGAGTACGCGCCCTTTGATGCGCTCTCCCTCGACCTGCCCTCCCGTGACGTCAAAGACCTGCCGAACTCCAAATGGTCCGGCGCCGACATCGACCGGTGCATTCAGCATCGCGTGATAGGTGAACTCGTACTGAAGCTCCATCGTGATGGTCCTTTCTGCCGTAGTCGGTGGGATCCTATGCCACGATTGCGTGTACGGGTCTTGGGGAAAGGCTGCTCAGGGCCTGTGGCGGCGCTCTCGGCCGACCTAGCGCCCAAGGTCCAGGTTCGCGGACACCGACGGATTATCCCGTGACGCGACAACGCTGCGGCGTTGCGGACGGCTTCACCGAGTAGCCGCGAGATGCCGGTGTCCGTTGCGAGACTGGAGGTCGGCGAGCACCCGACAGGATGCTTTGTCATGGATGCGAGCGTGCCGCCACGCCTCGGTCTGGCTTGCGCTCAGGACGAGCCGGGGCCGTCGACCGCGACTGGGTGCAGGCTTCTGCTTTGCCCAGGCGGAAGCGATCGTCTCGTCGTCCTCCGCCGGCGCGCCTGGACGTCGTCCCGAGCGCAAGCCACCTGCGGACCTGGCGAGACCCTCGCGTTGCTCTGTGAGCAGGCGTGTTGGTGGTTCGTCTGGGCGAAGCCGGTTAGGGCGCGCTGAGCTCCCCCAACCGCGGCACCACCTCTTCTCCAAGCCTCGTCACCTCAGCCACCGGATCGGAGCTCCTCGGCACGACCTCCACTAGGTCGACCCCCAGCCGGGCGTATTGCTCCATGCTTGCGAGAAAGCCGTCCACATCAGTCAGTGGATCGCTGGACACGGCCAGGATCGTGTTTTCAATCTCGGCCGGGTCGCGCCCGATGTCCGCGCAATGCTGGGACAGGACGTCGAGCTTGTGCTCGACCACGGACGGCTCAGGAGCGAACAGGTTGCACGCGTCGGCGTACTGAGCCACCAGCCGCAGCGTCTTTTTCTCGCCGCTTCCGCCCACGAGGATCGGCGGCCGTGGCTGCTGGACAGGGCGTGGCTGGCAGATCGTCTCGGCCAGGCGGTAATGCCGGCCCTCATACGGGCCGTCGTCGTCGCTCCACATCTGCTGGCAGATCTGCAGCGTCTCCTCCAGGCGCTCGAACCGCTCTCCCAATGGCGGAAAGGGGACACCGAGACCCTTGTGCTCGCGCTCGTACCACGCCGCCCCGATGCCCAGCTGGGCGCGACCGCCGCTCACGACGTCAAGCGTCGTCACGATCTTGGCCAGCAGTCCCGGATGACGGTAGGTCACGCCTGTGACGAGCGTGCTGAGCGTGATCCGCTCCGTCCGCCCGGCGACAAAGCCGAGCCCCGTGTAGCTCTCCAACATCGGGTCCTGGGCGGTGGCGAAGCGCTCCATTTGAAACCAGTGGTCCATCAGCGTGAGCTTCGCGCAGCCGCCTTCCTCGGCCGCTTGGGCGGCCGCTCCGAGCGTTGGGCCGAGCGCCTCCGGTCCGCCCGGGAGCGTGAAGTTGACGAAGTGGATACCTAGCTTCATGGCTCGCCTCCCACCTACCGATTGCGTGGACGTGCATGCTATCCACGCCACAGCGCAGCCCGGCCGGAGCCCGCCCGGCGGCAACAGCGGTCTGCCGGGGCGGGGGCTCGGCGCCCTGCGCGCTTGCGTTTCGTGAGGCGGGTGAGTTCCCGTCCGAACGCCCGCTCGATCTCTTTGCTCATCGTCAGCTGATAGGCCGCCACGAGCACGGCCGAGGACAGCGGGCGCAGACGCTCGATCGAGGCCGTCACCTCTTGCCAGCATCCTCGACCGCAAAGTCACTGGCCTTGTCAACTACTGGGACCGCGAACTCGCGCTCGCCGACAGCGACCTCGCATCGGAGACAGGCTCCCGGGACGCGTAGCCGCTCCCGCGTTCGTGGCCAATGCAGGCGCGTGGACACCGTTCGCCAGCGCTAGCGCAGTGGACCACGAGCGGATCCAATCCTGCTTCGCCCGACCACCTGATGCTTACTTGGCTCGTGTCGTGAGGTAGGAGGTGACTGCCTCTGCAAAGGCGCGCGCGGCGAGCCGTTGGAAGGAGGAGCGCACGAGCAGGGCCGCGTCAGTGGAGTTGCGCATGTTGCCGCACTCGACAAGCACCTTCGGGACCGATGTGAGGTTCAGTCCCGCGAGGTTGTCGCGGTAGGAGATCCCATCGGTCCCGTCATAGTTGCTCACGGGCATCCGGGTGAGATCGTGGTAGTGCTCGAGTACGACGCGACCAAACGCCTTTGAGGCTCCGATCACGCGATCGTTGGGACCGTCGGCGACCGGCTCAAGGACCGCGAAGCCGCGACCATTTGCGGGCCCACCGTCGGCATGGATATCGATCGCGACGTTCGCGTGCGCGCGGTTGAGGATCTCCGAGCGCTGGTTGACGCAGGGACCGACCCCATGGTTGGAAGTGCGCGTGAGGGCGACCTTCGCACCCTCGGCGCGCAGGTCGCCCGCCAGGTACTCAGCGACGTTGAAGTTGAACTGCGCCTCGGTGTATCCGCCGGCGGTTTCGGTGCCGGTCGTGTCGCATGCCTCCTGTTCGCGCCCGTTCCAGATGAGGTGGCCAATGTAGCCGGAGTCGGTGTAGTTGCGGCCGTTATGGCCTGGATCGATACCGACGATCTTGCCCGCGAGCGGGAGCGAAGTGCGCTGTATCACCGGCCCGGCGCTTGCCGGCGTGCCGGCGCAGGTCAGACCCGCGAGGACCCACATGGCGAGCGTCGCGGCGATGCGAGGACGTGCCCTGCGCAAGATCATGATCGCCGATCCTTCCACACGAAACGATCCGCCATGAAGACGACCTGCCACGCGCATGCGGGCGCGCAGATCATCCGGGCGTCCACTAACGCACGGGACCAGCAGCAGTCGTCCCGGCGTCGGCTCCGAAGACTTCCGCTTGGCCATGGTGAAGCAGTCGTGATCGTGTCGTGGGCCTGGGCGCTCGCTCGTCGTCCATCTCGACAGTCTCGGCGGTCACCGACACACTCACATCCATGACGAAGCACTCGTCTCGGGCGTTCGCCGCCCTCGGCCTCACACTGGACACCGGCACCTGACCGCTGCAAGCCCGCCGCCCGCGACGCCTGGCCGTCAGGCGAGGACTGGGCCGCGCTCGAAGTACTGTCGGCCGCTTCGTTCGGCGCTGAGGGCCCACGGCTGTGCCGAGCGGGTCCATAGCTCCATTTGCGGCTTGAGCCATGAGGCGTCCGCGAGTGTTCCCGCCTTGATGAATGCGATGTCGGGCATCTCGTCGATCACCGACAGGATCGGCGATCCGCAGTTGCCGCAGAAGTGGCGGTGCGCGACGGCGCCCCGATCTTCGCCCATCGTGTCGAAAACCTCCAGCGAGTCACCGCTGATCTGCAGGGCCGCACGTGGGACGCCAACGACAACCGAGAACGCGGTGCCGGACTGTCGCTGGCAGTCGGCGCAATGGCAGATGCCGGTCAGCACCGGCTCCTCCGCCGTGCAGGTGTAGGTGATGGCGCCGCAGAGGCAGTGACCGTCGAGCTTTCCCATGATGCTGTCCTCCTGTTGTGGTGGCGGGCTTGATGTCTACGAGACGGTTTGGACGCCCGCGACGTCAAGGTGGCGGCGACCAAGATTCTCGAACGAGCTGCCGAGTAAGTGCGACGAGGTCAGGGTTGTGGTCGCCTCGGACATCAGCGGGCAGCCCATTCGCCGCGGGCTAGACCCTATGCAGCGTCGGCTTTCCGGCGTTTGGTGAAGGATCGGCCGGCACCCCGCGCATAGATGTGCGGGGACTGGGCGTCAGGGTGGTCCTGGCGCCGACACCCCAGCTATGGGAGGTGCCGACCATGTCGGAGAGTATGGCCCTTGTCGGGCTTGATGTTCACCAGGCGCAGACGGTTGCCGCGCTGCTCGATCCTTCGACCGGCGAGCTGCGTGTGGAGCGGCTGCGTGGCGAGCCGGCGCGTGTGGTGCCCGTGTTCTTGGAGCAGCTGGATCGCCCGGTCGCGGCTGTGTATGAGGCGGGCCCGGCGCGGTTCACGCTGGCTCGCGTGGCCGAGCAGCGCGGCCTGGATATCCGGGTCGTGGCGCCGGGCTCGATCCCGAGGGCGCCGGGTGACCGGGTGAAGACCGATCGGCGTGATGCCAAGCGGCTGGTGAGCTTGTTCGCGGCCGGCGAGCTTGGCTTTGCGTTCGTGCCGAGCGAGGTGGACGAGCGTTTCCGTGATCTGGTGCGCTGCATCGATGACGCGCGCAAGGACCTGATGCGCGCGCGTCACCGCCTGTCGAAGTTCCTGCTGCGACGAGGGGAGCGCTTCCCTGGGTGCGCGTGGACGCAAACGCACGAGCGCTGGTTGCGCAGCCTCAGCTTCGATGACGCGCTCACGCGTGCCACATTCATCGATTACTGGTGCGCGGTTCAGGCGCTAGTGGCACGTCGAGCGGCGTTGATCGCCGTGCTCGAGCAGGCCGAACGGGCGCGAAGGACTACCGAGGGCTCTACCAATATCCCGCCCAGACGCTTCCTAGTGCGTCGTCGCCGAGAACGGAAGCGCCGGGCTATGACAGGCGTTGCCGGGCACTAGGTCCGCCGGTGGGAACGTCTGGGAGATCTGAATCGTCCCCGTGGCCTTCGCGGCGCTCTTGAACTTGCCGGAGAGCCTAACTTCGGTCGGTATCGCGAAGATGTTGTGCCGCACCGTGAGTGAGAACGTGCCGTTTGACTTGACGGTAACCGAGCCGACCGTGAAGTAGGGCACGCCGCCCGGCCCACCGCCCCCCTCGCATCCGAATGTCTGGAACTTGAAGTTTGTGAGCGCGTGCGAATTGGCAGACGACTTGAAGCTGACCTTGCTCGTACTTGGCGCGAGCCCGAACGTGCCGGTGAAGCTCTTGTTCGCCCTCGGCAGCACTGCGAGCGCCGTGGCGGCCAAGAACAGCGCCGCGCACGCGCCGAGGCCAAAGACAATCAGTGGGCGAAGCCTGAGCATGAACCCTCCGTTGCGTCGGGTACGAAAGCGACCCGGCTGCGTGCGATTCTAGTCGGTCCCCGCGACGCCCGTCGCAGCCACCTTGCATCAACGCGGATGCTTCCGCATTGCGTGCCACAAGCAGGCGTGAACCGACCCTCAGCCCACGCGCTCGGACGTACTCTCAAGCAGCGGCGTAGTCGGCTCCTCGAGCTTCGGCGCCCGCATGGCGGCTCAGTCTCGACCCGGACGACTCGACCGCACGGGGCACGGACTGGTAACCCCGAAGGTCAAACCCACGGACTGGCACGAACGGGGGTGGTCGTGCCAGAGCGATAGGACGGAAGCGTCCCTGAACCACCACGCCGGCGCTCCGGCCCCCAAAACTGCCCGCGCTTTGGTACGTTCGCTGTGTTGCTAGCCCTAGGCTGGGTACGGTCCCAGCGCCAACGCACGGCTGGAGGGAGGACTTCATATGGCGGAGCCCACGACGGCACGGACCGTCGCCGAACTGGCGTCGCGCTCCGCGGAGCGCTACGGCTCCAGACCGGCCGTGCGCTTCAAGCAGGATGGCGAGTGGCTCGAGCGCAGCTACGCTGAATTCGGTGCGATAGTAGAGGAGCTTGCGCTCGGGTTGCTCCAAGTCGGGATCGAGCCGGGCGAGCGCGTATGCATTCTTGCCAACACGCGGCCGGAGTGGACCTATGTCAGCTTCGCGATCTCGGCTGCAGGCGGTGTCGTGGTGCCCATCTACCCCACCAGTTCGCCCGAGGAGTGCGAATGGGTAGCCGGAAACTCCGAGGCAAGGGCGGTGGTGGTCGAGGACGCCGGCCAGCTCGCGAAGATCGAGCGGGTGCGCGAGCGGCTGCCAGAGCTCGAGCACACGATCGGCATGCAGGGCGACATCGCCGCGCTTGACCTGGAGGGCCTGCGAGCGCGGGGCCGCGATGGCGGTGACCGCGCGGAGCTGCGTCGCCGTCAGGAGGCTGTCCAGGACGACGACGCCTACACGATCATCTACACCTCGGGCACCACCGGGCCGCCGAAGGGCTGCGTGCTAACCCACCGCAATGCGATGTCGGTCGGAGCGATGGTCGAGGAGCTCGGATTCGTGAACCCTGATGACGTCAGCTACCTGTATCTCCCGCTGGCTCACAGCTTCGCGCTGACCACCGTGCTGGGCTCGGTCGACCAGGGCACGGCGGTCGTGTACTTCGGGGGCGACACCAAGAACGTTATTCCCGAACTCATGGCGTCCGCGCCGACGTACGTTCCATCGGTGCCGCGGATCTTCGAGAAGCTCTTCGCGATCGCGACCGCCAAGCTCGAGCAGGCCTCCCCGGAGCAGCGCAGCCAGTTCCAGCAGGCAGTCAAGCTCGGCGTCGAGGTGCGCCGGCGCCATCACTGCGGCGAGGAGGTACCGGAGGAGATGCAGCGCGCCTTCGATGAGGCTGATGAGCAGCTGTTCAAGGGAGTGCGCGAGCTGTTCGGCGGCCACGTGCGCCAGGCTGTCAGCGGCGCCGCGCCGATCGCGCCGGAGATCCTCGAGTTCTTCTATGCGGCGGGAGTGCCCGTACTCGAGGGTTGGGGTATGACTGAGACTACGGCCGTGGGCACCGTCAACACGCTGGATGATCTCAAGTTCGGCACCGTTGGCCGTGCGATGCCGGGAGTCGAGATTCGGATCGCGCCGGAGGACGGCGAGATCCTGCTGCGCGGACCCAACGTCTTTCGTGAATACTGGCGCAACCCCGAGGCGACCGCCGAGACGCTCGTGGACGGCTGGTTGCGAACCGGCGACGTGGGGGAGCTCGACGACGAGGGCTTTCTCAAGATCAGTGGCCGCAAGAAGGACATCATCATCACGGCGGGGGGTAAGAACCTGACCCCGGCGAATCTGGAGAACGACCTCAAGCAGTCGCGGTTCATCTCGCAGGCGGTGATGCACGGCGACCGGCGTCCCTTCCCGGTTGCGCTTATCACGCTGGATGAGGAGGAGATCCGGGCGTGGGCGCGCGAGCGCGGCAAGAACGACGACCTGTCGGCGCTGGCGCGCGATGACGATGTGCAGGCGCTGATCGGGGCCGAGCTCGATCGCGCGAACGCTAAGTACGCACAGGTCGAGCAGATCAAGAAGTTCACGATTCTCGATCACGACCTCTCTCTGGAGTCCGGTGAGCTAACCCCCACGCTCAAGGTGAAGCGAATGGTGATCAGCGAGCGCTACGCGGACGTGTTCGACGCGCTCTACCGCTGATCGCAGTTGGGGGACCATGCGCCGGCTGGCACGCTGGACTAGCTTCTTGGCCCCCGCGAAGGGCTGCGCAACTTAGTTCAGCATGGTCGAGTGGGCGACTTTGAGCTGCAACGCCGGGCAGTTCTGCGTACTTGTACCGAGAGCCCGTGTGGTCGCGTACTGATGCGCCGCCGCCAGCTATGCCATAGACCAGACGGACGGAGAGAACCTGCGGATGTACGGCAACATCCTCAGATGGGAAGGGACACCACATGAGGGCCGACAGGACGATGGTTGAGCGTGCGCTGTATGCCCGGGCCGAGCGCTTGGCCGACATCGATCGGCGAGACTATCGGCACTGGCACCACCACCACTGTTACGCATGCGGCGGCGGGCAGCTCGCGCCATTTGCGGAGGACGGCTTACTGCTGTGCGTGAACTGCCAGGAGCTCGTTGACGCGGCATCGAGTCGGGGAGATCAACGCGGCTGCTAAGGGCGCGCAGCGCGACGCTCCGCTCATGACCTCGGCAAACCTCGATCTCGTGCGGTCGGTCTACGCGGCCTGGGAACGCGGTGACTTCAGCTCGGTCGAGTGGGCGCACCCTGAGATCGAGTGCGTGAGCACCGAACCGCTCATTCCACTCGACGCGACTGGGACCGCCGAGTTGGGACGGGTGTGGGGCAACTGGCTGCACGGATGGAACGGCTTCCACATCGACGCGGACGAGCACCGCGAGCTTGACGGCGAGCGTGTGCTCGCGCTCCTGCACTACGGCGGGCGGGACCGCCTAGATGGGCAGGAGGTTGTGCCGACGGAGGCAGCGACCCTCTTTCAGGTCCGCGACGGCAAGGTGGCACGACTCGTCATCTACTGGGACCGCAACCGTGCGTTCACCGACCTCGGCCTCGATCCGAGAACAGATTTTCAGCACCCGTAGTCTGCTTTCCCGGCTGGCTGGGCCACTAGAGGCGCGTAACCTGCAACTCCGGGAAGTTGATGCAAACTCGCGACGCACGCCTAGACGCTATGGCCGTTGAGGCCGTGGTTTCCGTCTGAGGCTGGCCGGACCCTCTCGCACGTACGGGGGTTTGTCTGGCCGGAGACGGGCTCCGGCTGACCCCAGACGAAAGGGTCCGGCCATGCAAGAAACGATGACAGCAGTTGGGCTTGACGTACATGCTCGTTCGACGCACGCTGCGGCGATCGATGTGGTGACGGGCGAGCTGCGCCGCTCGCGCTTTGGCGGCGACAGCGATGAGGTGGTGAGGTGGCTGACCGAGCTGCCCGGCCCGGTGCGGGCCGCATACGAGGCGGGGCCGACCGGGTTCGGGCTGGCACGCGCCGCTGCGGCAGCGGGGGTCCATGTGATGGTCGTGGCGCCGAGCAAAACCCCGCGCGCGCCGGGCGACCGAGTGAAGAGCGACCGCAAGGACGCCGAGCTTTTGGCACGGCTGCTGCTGGCCGGTCAGCTCAAGCAGGTGGTGGTCCCGCCGGACTGGCTTGAGGCGATCCGGCATCTGAGCAGGACGCGCGAGCAGGTCCGGCGCGATCTGTCTCGTGCTCGTCATCGAGTATCAAAGCTTTTGCTCGTCGAGGGCCGCGTCTATCAAGGCAAGACGACTTGGAACGCGGTCCACCGGCGGTGGCTCGGCTCTCAGCGTTTCCAGTTCGAGCCGACCGAGCTGGCGTTCATCGATCTGCTCGCCGCGGTCGACGGGCTGCTCGCTCGCCGCCAGGTCCTCGATGAGCGGCTCTCGCGGCTCGCCGAGGACGAGCGGCTATGGCCGACTGTCTCAAGGCTTCGAGCTTTCCGCGGCGTCGACACGCTGACCGCGTTGAGTCTGCATCTCGAGCTCGGCGGAGACTGGCAGCGCTTTAGCTCCCCGCGCAAGCTCAGCTCCTGGCTGGGCTTGACACCGTCGCTGGATCAGTCCGGTGAGAGCGCCGTGCAAGGCTCGATCACCAAGACCGGCTCGAGCATCGCCCGCCGGCTGCTCGTCGAGGCCGCCTGGCACTACACGCGCAACCCCGCGATCGGTGCCACGCTGGGCAACCGCCAGGCCGGACAGCCCGAGCACATCCTGCGGATCTCCTGGCGCGCGCAACACCGCCTGCGCCGCACCCATGAACGCTTCAAGGAACGTGGCAAGCCCGCCAACGTCGCCACGATCGCTGTCGCCCGCGAACTCGCCGGCTTCCTCTGGGCAGCCGCGACCGCGCCATGACTTGACCGCCTGACTCACACAGCGGTCGATGCTCGGACCACCGGCGCCGGGCCAAAGGCCGCCGGCACGCGCGATAGCCCTATGAGCAGCCCGAAACGGCCACGCTCGTTCCTAGACAGCGCACGCCGGCGACGAAGCCAGCGTCTTGGGGATAACCAAACCCCCGCATCGTCAGACTGACCGCCACGCGACCGTCGAAGTCGCGCCCGGCGCCGGACCCGAGTACCACAAAAACAAGCCCGCCAAACGGGCCGCTCAACCACGCCCACTTGACAAAATCACGTCCATATCAGGGCTGGCACGGCGTTCGGATGGGCGAGTATGCCAGGCTTGGTCGATGACTCACGCGGCCGACGGGGCCGTCGGCCGCGCAAGAAGCGTGCCCTACTTCCCTTCGTCTGCTCTACCAAGTGCCTTGCCTGCACTCTGCGTGACCTCGCGAAGGAATGCATACTCCGTGTGGACCAATTGGTCGGCCATCTCCATCGCGGCGTCGATGATCTCTTGCCGCTTGGACGGATGCTCGTCGGCGAGCAACGGTAGCTGGTTATCGACGGCGTCGACGAAGTTGCGCACGGCCTTGATTGCACCGCGCTGCCCCGACTCAACTGACCTAAGCACCTCGTCGGACAGTTCCGCAGT
The DNA here is from genome assembly GCA_963730575.1 of uncultured Solirubrobacteraceae bacterium. GTDB lineage: Bacteria > Actinomycetota > Thermoleophilia > Solirubrobacterales > Solirubrobacteraceae > Palsa-744. Next base: position 803,704 of record CAVSSG010000006.1, on the reverse strand, counting down.
GCGGTCGACCGCACGGCGTTGAACCTTGGCCTCTGGCGTTGTCACTGGCATTTGTGATCTGCCTCCTTCGCGGGACGTGGATCCCGTTGGCACTGCGTTCACGGCGGCCACATCCGGGGTGCCCTGATACGCGGGTTCCGCTCCCTTGCCACCGTCTCGGAAACGACCATATACGAGTCCACTGGCGGCGCCATCCGTAGAAAGCGGCATGTGCGGATGCTCGGCGCCCGAGGCCTTCAGACCGCGGTTGATCTGATCGATCTGGCGCTCGAGGTAGTCGATCAGCTCAAGGCTCGCGTCGACCGACTGGCGCCACGGATCGGGAATTCGGAGACAGTCGAGCATCTCGCGGCCGTTGACGCCGAACAGGTTGCCGCCTCGGCTTCAAGGGCCTGACGCGAGCTATCTCAATCCAGCCAACTTCGTCCCGGCCCGCGCCGTCTTGCTCTCACTCGTCGTGCTTGAGCTCGCGGCTGTCGCTCAGACCGCTGTGTTCGTGGCGAGCGGGAGCATCGCTCTGCTGGCCGATCTGATCCACAACTTCGGCGATGCTCTCACCGCGGCGCCGTTGGGGATCGCGTTCGCTCTACGCTCCCAGCTAGCGGAGCGGCGCGCCGGCCTAGCGGTCGTGGCGGCCATCTTCATCAGCGCGTGCGTGGCCGGCTTCGAGGCCGTAGAACGCCTGATGCAGCCGTCCGCCCCCACCCACCTTGCGGTGCTCGCGCTCGCCGGCGCGATCGGGTATGCGGGCAACTTCATCGCAGCTCGCATCCGTCTCGTCGCCGGCCGGCGACTAGACAGTGCCGCCCTCGTCGCCGACGGGCACCACGCCCGTGCCGACGCTTACGTAAGCCTCGCCGTGATTGCCTCCGCGATCGTGGTGGCGCTAGGAGCCCCGATCGCCGACCCCCTACTCGGTCTTGGGATTACGCTCGTCATCCTGCGCATAACCATGCAGTCCTGGCGAACGATCCGCGGGCACTACCACGAGGAGCAGCAGCTCATCGCCGCCGCGTAACAGGCCGGCCGGGCCGGTCCGGTTCTGAACAGCCCGCTCTTGAGTGATTGCGAGCGTCCGGGCGGACGCCGTTCACGCCGCTGGTTCGGACGAGGCGGAGGCGCGTCAGCTGAGCGCAGCGAGACTTCTGCTTGCTCGGCGCAATGCGGAAGTCTCGGCACTTCTGCGCACGAGTGCTCGTGCTCGTCAAAGGCAGGCTCGCGATGGCTAGGCTGAGCTTCGATGGCGCAGCTGAGCGACACCCGCATCCTGGTGACCGGCGGCACGAGCGGCCTGGGACTGGCGATGGCGCAAGCGCTCGTGCGGGCGGGCGCCCGGGTGGCGGTGACCAGCCGCCACCGGGAGCGGGCGCAGACCACCGCCGCGGAGCTGGGAGCCGGAGCGCTGGGCGTCGAGCTCGACGTCCGCGACGCCAGCTCGGTGTCGGCGGCGGTCGACATGGCCTACGGGATGCTCGACGGCCTGGACATGCTCGTCAACAACGCCGGGGTCGGGATGCGAACCGTCAATCCGAGGTTCATGACCGAGCCGCAGCCATTTTGGGAGGTGCCGCCCGCCGGCTTTCGCGACGTGCTGGAGACCAAGGCGACCGGGACGTTCCTGGTCGCCCGGGCGGTGGTGCCGCGAATGCTGAGCGCTGGAAGCGGACGGGTGGTCACGATCTCGATGAGCGAGCAGACGATGACCCGCCGCGGCTTCATCCCCTACGGACCCTCCGGCGCCGCCGTGGAGGCCCTGGCCCGGGTGATGGCCGCCGACCTGGCCGACACGCCGGTCACCGCCAACATCCTGCTGCCCGGCGGGGCGACCGCCACCGGGATGATTCCCGACGAGATGCCAGATGAGCTGCGCGCCAACCTGCTCGACCCGGCGATCATGGGACCGCCGATCGTCTGGCTGGCCTCTGCGGATGCCACCGGAGTCCACGACGAGCGGATCGTCGCCCGCGACTTCGACGACTGGCTGGAGTCGCGCGAGAAAAAGAGCCTGCCCGCCGAGGGGTGAGAGGCACCGACGCTCGCTTCGTGGAGGCAATGCGCAAGTGTGGGTGTCGATACGCGGCCAGTGGCGAGCGGCCAGCTGACACCGATCCCGCCAAAGCCCAGGAAGCACAAGACGAAGAAGAAGGCCCACAAGGCACAGAGCAGCGAAAATACGTGCCAGCTCGAGGCCGAAGTGACGCTGGTCTACTCGGCCAGCTAAAGGACGTGGCGGCGGCGCGGCGCAACTGCCGGCGACGAACCTGCTCACGACGCGGGCCGCGCACTGCGCCGTCCGCGCGTCGATGCCCGTCGCTCTCGTGGAGATCGGCAGTAGCCCGCCCAACAGACTCCACGCCGTCGCTCTGGGGGCGGATTGCAGGCGCGTCGGCGGACGCCCCTCGTGCTCCTGGATCGGACGAGCCGCAGTGGTCTCGTTGTCCGTTCGGCAGACTGCCGCTTCGCCCGGCGAAAACGAGCGCATCGGCCGAAGCGGCGAGTGTGCCGCATCCAGACCAAAGCGCAGGCGCCGAGCGGACTTCTTATTGAAGTCCGGAGGGGTTGTGTTGTCACAGAATCGGCCCGGGACGCGGCTACTCGCGTGGAGCCACGGCTACCTCGCCAGGCCCAAGCAACCCGCGGGCCGAGCCGGCCTGAAGGGTGCGTCTAATCGGGTCGCGTGTCGAGCGTTGCAATCTGGAGGTCCCGCCGGTCAGGATCTTTCTCAGCAGGCAGATCGACTCGGTAGAGCGGGGGGCTCCGTCCGACGATGCCCCTGAAGCTCCTGCGCCGCGTGCGCTTCCATGCGAGTGCGCGCTTCGAGTGCGCGCGGGTGGCGTCGTCGACCAGGATGGTGCGGGGCTTGGCGATGTCGACTATGTGACTCGCGCGGTTGACGGTCGCGCCGAACCAGTCGCCAAGGCGGACGACGGCCGGCCCGAAGGCGACGCCGGCCCGCAAAGCCGGGAGCTGCTCGCCTTCATGATCGACGCTCTGAGCGAGCGCGCACGCGGCGTCGAGCAGGGCGTCGACATCGGCACACACGAACATGCCCCCGTCTCCGATCGTCTTGACCAGTTCGACCGGCGGCTGGGCAACCTCCATGCAGAGCTCCGCCATGCGCGCCCCGAGCGCCCCGAGCTGCTCGACGGGGATGCGCTCGCCGAGCCTGGTGAAGCCCGAGAGGTCGGCGAAGCAGACCCCGACTTCGCGCGTGTTGCTGAGGGCTCCGGCTTCGCGCTCGGTGCGCCCGATCACGTCTCGCGTGGCCTGCTCACGCAGGTGGATGCGCAACTGGTGCTCCAGCACCGGCATGAGCTGCGGGGCGAGCTGCTCGACGGCCGCCACGTAACGCATCCCCAGCTCATGCTCGCTGTCGCCGGGCTGGATCAGAGCGTTGCCGATGAACAGGCGGATCGCGGCCGCCACCTGCGCCATCGATTGTCCAACTACGCGGGCGACCTCTAGCAGCTCCTCACGCGGCAGCCCGGCGGCGAGGAAGACCGCGAACGCGCGCGCCGCTCGCAGGTCCTCCTCGGAGTACCGGCGCTCCCGCGGCTTGGGGTTGGGATGCCCGAGCGCGAGCAGCATCGCCCGCAGGTAGGGCGTGGGGACGCCAGACTCGCGCGCGATCCCGGTGAGCGTGTAGCGGCGACCACTGGTCAGGGCGAACTCGAGCGGCAGTGTCGCGAGCCGGTCTTCGTGCACCGCCTCGCGCAACTGCTCGACGCTCGCGCCGTGCCTGTAGCAGTAGCGCAGAAGCTTGCGCCGGGCGCCGCGCTCGGTGGCATCGGCAACCCCCGCGTAGAGCAGCGGGTCGTCGAGCGGATCGGCGTTCGTCGCGGACATGTCGAAGTTCTAGAAGAGCGGGCCCGTCCGTACTCACGACGCCGGCCGAGATGTCGCCCGAAGACCCTACTGACAAAGAAACTGAGATGTAAGGAGTACTCCGCTCGGTTTGGGCGCTCAAGACTGGGACCACCGAGACCTCCTTGTGCTCACCCCCTGTTGAGGCGGGCAGGGGTGGAACAGCACCCCGCGTGAGTGCTCGTCGAACCGGCGTGGCTCCTGCTCTATGTCACGAACGAGCGCGTCGCTGGCTGAGCCAAGCGCCAGCGCAATGGACGACCGGCAGCACTCTCGTCTGACCCGCGTCGGGCTCCTGCTTCCCACCGTCGTTATCGATCCACGCCGCCACCCCTAACCGCCCAAGGCGGCACGAGTCGGAAGCTACGTGACCTCTGCCGCGTCCGTCGCGACCCTTGACGGAAGGAACGCCCGAGTGAATACCTCAGCCTGCTCGTTTGCGGGCCGTGCATGCAGGTAGCGCCCTGTGGTGGCGAGCGCCCCGTGGCCCATCGCGGCCTGGATAGTCACGAGATCCACTCCCGCCGCAGCCAGCAGCGAACCGTAGGTGTGGCGCAGGTCGTGGAAGCGGAGCGGCCGAATGTTCGTCGCCTTCCGAAACCGCCGGTATTTCGGCGTTTCGGGTAAGCGTTCAGTTGGTTGGGGGACATGATCCCGGCGCGTCGAATCCCTATGCGTGGAGCGCTCTGAAGCGGAGGCGATCTACGACGCCGGACGCGAGGTCGTGGTCGAGGTGCTGCTGCGGATGGACGAGCAGATCCGCAGGCTGGAGGCCCGTGTCGCTCGTCAAGACGAGCGGATCGCCCAGCTCGAGCGGCGGCTGAACCGCAGCTCGCGGAACTCCTCGTCTCCGCCGAGCTCAGAATCCGCCCAACCGGACGTCCGAGCGCGGCAAGGACCCATCCGGGCGCAAACGCGGTGGCCAGCCCGGTCACGAGGGGCGCGGACGGGATCTGTTGCCGGCGTTGGCGGTGGACGAGGTGATCGAGCACTGGCCCTCGCGCTGCGGTTGCGGACACGTCTTCGGCGAGCAGGAGCACGACCGGGCTGGAGAGCCAGTCGTTCACCAGATCGAAGAGCTACCCGAGCTGACCGTGAGAGTGATCGAGCACCGTGCCCAGCGCCTTTGCTGCCCGCGCTGTGGGCGCAGATCTCGTGCGCAGCTGCCGCGGGAGCTCACTGCGAGCTCCTTCGGTCCCCGCCTTCAGGCAGCGCTCGTAGCGCTCTCGGTGCGCAACCGTGTCTCCCGTCGTGACGTGGTCGAGCTCGGCGAAGAGCTTTTCGGTGCCCGCCTGTCGACGGGAAGCGTCGATACCCTCCTCACCCGCGCCAGCGAAGCGCTCGCCGAGCCCTATGAGGACCTGCTCGGGCGGGTTCGCGATGCGGGGGCGCTCAACGCGGATGAGACGGGCTGGCGCACCGCCGGAGAGCGCCGCGCGCTGTGGGGCCTTTTCACCAGCCGTCACGCCTTCTTCCAGGTCGCGCGGGACCGTCACGAGGACCACGCCAAGAGCCTGCTCGCCGACACCCAGGCGGTCGTCACCTCTGACCGCTGGTGGGCATACCGCAACCTGCCTTTGCGCCGCCGCCAGCTCTGCTGGTCTCATTTGCAGCGCGACTTCGTTGCCCATGCCGAAGGACTCGCCGCCGAGAAAGAGTTCGGCGAGCACGGCCTTGAGCTCTCACACGAAGTGTTCTCGGCTTGGGAGACCTTCCAACACACCCACGACCGGCGCGAGCTCAAGCGCACGATCACCCGGCTGGCACGCACCTACAAGCCGATCATCGCCAGCTACGCCGCTAAGCGAGCTCGCAACAAACGCTGTCGCGGCATGGCGCGCAACCTTCTCAAGGCCTGGCCCGCGCTCTGGAGCTTCGCTAAACACGACGGCGTGGAGCCAACGAACAACCACGCTGAGCGTGGCCTTCGCGGCGCAGTCATCTACCGCAAGCTCTCCCTCGGCACCCAATCCCAGGGCGGCGAGCGGCGCATCGAGCGACTGCTCTCCGCCCACACCACCTGCCGCCTACAACACCGCTCGCTCTACGACTACCTCAGCGAGCTCCTCACCGCCCACGCACGTGGCGACCCACTGCCACTGCTCGCCTGACCAGCGACCCACTGAACGCTTACCGTTTCGGGCTGTTGTCACCTGCTTTGGGAGCAGGGGCTCGCCGGTTCAAATCCGGCCGCCCCGATCAACGGAAACCCCTGCCAGCGGGGGCTTTCGCGTCTTCCGGCTCTGCTCGCCCGTCTGCCTGGGATGGCCGCGCAGGGCGTTTGTGCCTTTATCGACCTACCCAGCGCGGCCGTGCTTCGAGCGTGGGGGTGCTCAGCTCTGCAAACGCAGCGGCCGGGGCTGCGCCGGACCCCGGCCGGGGCGCTGACACATCTTCACCGCCCGCGGCGTCCGTATGTGCGACCGGTCACCGGCGCCGACGGGACCCTGGAGGGCGATATCGGCGAGGCACGTGGCGCCGCGGCCGACGCTGCGGCTATGGCGAAAAGCTCGAAGGTGGTGGTGCGGATCAGCTTGAGCATCTTGTGTGCCTCTTGAGACGTGGTGGTTGGCTTGAGAGACGATCCTCGCCTCGACCAAGCTGGCTGGAAAGCCACCCCAGGGTGGAATTCCCTACCTTCGGTCCCCGTCGCCAACTGCCGGCCGGCTCCTGAGCCAACCGCACCGATCTCGGACGGGAAGTTCCGTAGATAGCCCGCATGTAGCAGCCAGGAACTACGGATGCTCAGCAGGACGGGCGGGCATACGCTGCGCCCTATCTCTCCGGGGCCCTGAACTTGGCCGGGGCTTCCCCTCCTTACACGGGTCAGGCAGAGTTCCGACCTTCATGCAGGGCCCCGGAGGGTTAAGTAGGGCGCGCCACATGCATTGCGGCTAAGAACTCTGAGTCTCCGATCACTGGAAGATTCGACTGAGTATCGAGGACGGTCAGGCCAGGAGCGGGGAGTGATGGCTGAGCAAAGGATCGAGAACCTGGAACGCGAGCTGCGCGAGCGAGCGCTGGCCCGCAACGCCGAGCTCGTGGTGGACACGGACCTGGACGGCAGATTCCGGGCGGCGTTCGAGGAGTTCGTGGATCTCAACGAGGAGCCAGTGGACCAGATGGTGGCGTCGCCGGACGTCATCCTGCTGGAGACCACCGCAGGAGACAAGCGCACCGCGCTTGAGAGCCTGCTCGCGGCGAGCGAGGACGAAGGTGGAGAGTGATGCCACGGCGTAGAACCTTCACGAGCGAGCTGTACCGGGCCGCGAGGCTGAAGGGCCACCCGTAGCGGCAGAGCGCCGCGGAGGGCCAAGAACATCGCGGTGGGACTGCTCCTGGGCCGTGCGGGCGTGTGGCGGAGGTTGTGACGATGACGACGCTAGATGAAGTCGTTGCCCGTCAGCACGTAAAGAAACGGCACGAACGGGACGATCACCGCCACGCCCCACGCCAGTCGCGCGATCAGGCCACCGTGGCCGCGACCGAACAGCAGGCTGATCCAGATCAGCACCACCGCGACCGGGTGCAGGAAGCAGAGGACGATCTCGATCAGTTTCTTCAGCACGGCGACTCCGTGTCTCGCGGCGGAGCGGGCAGCCTAAACGATGGGACCGGAGGCGACGCTGAGAAATGAGGTCACCGGGCCACGGCCGCGGAGGCGGGCTAGATCAGAGGGGGCCACTGATCGGCCCGGTGACCACATAGCCAGGCTAAAGGTATGATCTTAATACCTTCTAAAGGCCGTCGCCGACAGCGAATGGGCGCCGACTAAAGCAGGAGGGGAGCCCGACGACACCGGCAGCCCCCCTCCAATCCCCCTCCTGGGCATTGAGAAAGATACCGGTTTATGAGGGTGCTTCCAGATGCGCGCCCGCGGCCCGTGGGAGGAGGGGGCAGGGCCGGGCGCCGCGCGTGCCCAAGCAATCGCTTGGCTGGGGCAGTCAGCTTAGCAACGACTAAGCGCGCTGTGCGTCTCTAAATGCTCACCGCGTCCACGAGACCCGCCGCGACCGTGAGCGCAACGAGCATCGGAGTCAGCGGCCCTTGCGGATTCCCGGGCGGCGGCTTCAAGGTCCGGGCGACTTCGCTAGTGACCCTCAGGGCTCCGCCCGGTCCGGCGGTCGCCCGTGGCGCAGGACGCCTTCACTTGCCCAGCCCAACCGGATCGTCCTGCCGAGCGGATCCCGCTTCGCCCAAAGGAATCGGGATCGGAGGTGCCTATCTCCCGGTCAGCACCGTGTCCTCGTTGGAGTAGGGGGGTGCGCAACAGCACAGCAGGACCAGCGCATCGGAGCCCGGATTCCAGAGCTTGTGGCGGGTGCCGGGCGGGATCACCACACAATTCCCCCCGCGGACGTCGGCCTCCTGCTCGCCCAGGCGCATTCGCCCGGCGCCGGCGGTGAACTAGTGACCTGAGTCGTTAGTTCGTAGGCATATTGGATCTGAGGGCGAACTCCTTCGTCATCGACGACGATTGGAGGCGATCATGGCGCAGCGTGTGGAGGTCGTGCTCAGCGACCAGGAGCGTGAGGTGCTCGAGCGGTGGGCTCGGCGCCCGAAGAGCGCGCAGGCGCTGGCGCTCCGTTGCCGGATCGTGCTGGCCGCAGCCGACGGCGAGCCGAGCAAGGAGATCGCGGCACGCTTGGGCTGCAGCACCGACACGGTGGGTAAGTGGCGGGGTCGGTTTGCCAGGCGTGGTGTTGACGGACTGCATGACGAGCCGCGTCCGGGCAAGCCGCGCTCGATCGGCGACGAGGATGTCGAGCGCGTGATCGTCAAGACGCTCGAGGAGTCCCCGCCAAACGCTACGCACTGGTCGACGCGCTCGATGGCGGCCGCGACCGGGATGAGCCAGACCGCGGTCAGCCGCATCTGGCGGGCATTTGGGCTCAAGCCCCACCAGACCGAGACGTTCAAGCTCTCTCCCGACCCACAGTTCATCGACAAGGTCCGCGACATCGTCGGGCTCTACCTGAACCCGCCCGATGCCGCCGTGGTGCTGTGCGTGGATGAGAAGTCCCAGATCCAGGCGCTCGATCGCTCAGCCCCGGTATTGCCGCTGATGCCCGGCGTGCCCGAGCGACACACCCACGATTACGTGCGCAACGGCACCACCAATCTCTACGCCGCGCTCGACGTCGCCTCGGGCAGGGTAATCGCCGACATGACACCGCGCCATCGCGCCGAGGAGTTTCGCCGGTTCTTGAACCTGATCGACAGTTCGGTGCCGGCAGGACTCGACGTTCACGTCGTGCTCGATAACTCCTCGACGCACAAGACCCCAACGATCCAGCGCTGGCTCGTCCGCCACCCGCGCTTCACGCTGCATTTCACGCCCACCTACAGCTCGTGGCTAAACCTCGTCGAGCGCTGGTTCGCCGAGCTGACCACCAAATGGATCAAGAGAAGCGCCCATCGGTCCGTCCGCGATCTCGTCGCTTCGATCCGCACCTGGATCACCAACTGGAACGACGACCCCCAGCCCTACATCTGGCACAAGACCGCAGACCAAATCCTCGACAGCCTCGCCTCCTACTGCCAGCGAATCAACGACTCAGGTCACTAGTAGATCTCCTCTGCGCGGGGATGGTAGTGCTCGGCCGTCTCCCCGCCGGGTGGCAGCGCAGCCTCCGCGAGGCTCTGGTTGCGCGCCTGAGTCCACGCGGGCCCGGCGAGCTCGCGGATGGTCGAACCGTCGAGCGTCGTGAACGACTCGAGGTCTGCGAGGTTCGCGATCCGCATCACCGGGAGGGCCTCACGATCTGACCGTTTGGCCGGTGGCCGCGCTAGGCGCCCCGGACCGCGGCGCCCACGGGGGAGGGTGCGCCGACGTGCCGTCGCAGGAAGTGCAGCTGGTCGGCGATCGCCTGCTCGAACGGCGGGCCGGTGTAGATGTCGAAGTGGCCGATCGGGTAGGTGCGCACCTCGGCACGGCCGGTCGCCCGCCACGCGGCGTCCTGGGCGGCCTTGACCGGCGCGACCGCGTCGCGGTCGGCGATCTGCACGAGGATCGGGCAGGGCAGGCGGTCGGCCTGCAGGCCGGGACGGTAGGAGCCGGTCCTGAGCAGGATGCGTGCGGCCACCTCGTTGCGCCACGAGGGACCCGCGATCGCCCGGTAGCCGGGCTCGGCGTCCGGGGTGGTCATCGCGCCGAGGCTGCCGGGCGGACCCACCACGGGGACCATCACCGGCTGAGTCCGCGCGTCGAAGCCGGCCAAGTCGCGCAGGCCGGCGAGCACGAGCTCTGCGAGAGCGCCCGACGCCGGCATAGCGCAGCGCGGTTCAGCACCGCCGCCCGACCGTCCATGCCGGGCACCTGCGAGATGACCGCGGCCACGTGGCCGTCGGCGACGGCCACGGGCACGACGTGGCCGCCCGAGTAGGAGGAGCCCCACACGACGATGCGATCCGGATCGACGCCCTCCAGTGAGCGCGCAAATGCGATCGCCGCGGCGTAGTCCTCGAGCTGGCGGGGGATCGAGAGCAGCTGCCGGGGCTCGCCCTCGCTCGAGCCGAAGTGCCGGTAGTCGAACGCGAGCGCGTCCACGCCGGCGGCGGCGAAGCGCTCGGCGTAGGGCAGCAGCCCCGAGTCGACGGTGCCGGCGAAGCCGTGGGCGAGCACGACACAGGGGCGACGGCCGTCCTCGCCGGCGAACGCGTCGACGGCCTCGCCGGTCAGGTGCACGGCCAGCGCAGCGCACCCCGCCGCTGTCGAAGCAGACCTCGCTCATGCCGGGAGCTCCGCGGACTTCGCAGTGCCGCCGGCGCGTCCCGCCGAGGCGCAGCCCGTCGGCGCGCCGGCGCGCGCACGCGCCTGCCCGGCCGGGATCGAGCGCGTGTTGAGCTCGCGCTCGAAGGCGTACCACTCGAGCTGCATGGTGTGCCGGGGCTTGTTGATGAAGTGAGCGGTGTGAAATGCCTCGTCGCGCCGGATCTCCGCCTCCATCTCGCTCTCTGCCGGCGGGGCCCAGTCACCGCTGAGCCAGCGTGCGGCGAGCTTTGACTGCAGCTCGGAGAACGGGAAGATCGTCGGAATCGGCTGGCCGAGCCCGATGAACGCGAGGTCGTCGAGTCCGGGCTTGAGCATCCGCTTGTACAGCGGCAGCACGTTTTCCGGCGCCGCGAGAAGTCGGCGTCGAAGAACGGGAAGCTGACCTTGTAGCCGGTCGCGTACACGATCGCGTCGACCGGCTCGACGCTGCCGTCGGCAAAGCGCACGCGGTCACCGAGCAGCTCGGCCACGTCGCCCTTGGCCACCGCGTCGCCGGCGCCCAGGCGCCCGAGCAGCTCGCTGGAGACGGTGGGATGGGCGTCGAGGAAGTTGTGGTTGGGCGTCGGCAGCCCGAAGTCCTCCATGCGCCCGGAGAAGATCCGCGGCAGCACGCGGCTGACGCGTCGCTGCAGGCGCCGGCAGCCGCGGGTTCGTCTTCACGACCTGGTCGGCGGGCCTGCCGAAGATGTACTTGGGCACCACGTAGGCACCGGAGCGGGTCGACAGAAAGACGGTGTCGGACACCGTCTTGCGCCCGAGCTCGGAGACGATGTCGACGGCGCTGTTGCCGATCCCGACGACCAGCACGCGCTTGCCGTACAGATCGAGCTGGCGTGCTCGGGTCGATGTAGTCGTGCGAGTGGATCTGCGGGCCGTCGAAGGTCCCGGGGAAGTCTGGGTAGCGCGGATCCCAGTGATGCCCGTTGCACACGAGCAGCGCGTCGAAGCTCTCCTCGCACCGTCCTCGAGCGTGATCTGCCAGCCGCCGTCCGGGCCGCGCCCGGCGTGCTGGACGCGGGTGTTGAAGATGATCCGCTCGCGCAGTGCGAAGGCGTCGGCGTAGTCGCGCAGCCACTCGAAGATGTGAGTGTGATGCGGGTAGTCGGGGTAGCGGTCGGGCATCGGAAAGTCCCGGAATGAGATCGAGGGCTTGGAGATGTCGATGTGCAGCGACCGGTAGGCCGAGGAGACCCCGTTGGGGTTCCCGAAGTACCAGTTGCCGCCGACCTCGTCAGACGCCTCGAAGCAGGTGTGCGGCACGCCGAAGTCCTCGAGCGCCTTGCAGGCCGTGAGCCCGCTCACGCCGGCTCCGATCATGCACGCCGAGGGCAGCTCGCTCACCCGAGGCATCCTAACGTCTGCTCGCCGCCGGCCAAGATCCTCGCGGCGGCCGGTAGGGTCATGTCATGAGCGACCCCGCCCCCGATGCCCAGGCATCGCTCTTCGCCAACTTCCAGTATGAGATCTATCTGCGCGGCCTGACGGGCGAGACGCCGAAGCTGCCCGTGTCCTGTGCCGAGCTGCAGGAGCGCGCCCGGGAGGTGCTGAGCGCCGAGGCCTTCGGCTATGTGGCCGGGGGTGCCGGCTCAGAGCGCACGATGGCATGCCAATCTGCAGGGCGTTTGAGCGCTGGAAGATCGTGCCGAGGATGCTGCGCGACGTCTCGGTGCGCAGTCTGGGCACCTCGGTCCTCGGCACGGCGATGCCCGCGCCGGTCATGCTCGCCCCGGTCGGCGTTCAGTCGATCGTGCATCCCGAGGCGGAGCTCGCGGTCGGCAGGGCGGCGGCCTCGCAGGGCCTGCCGTTCATCCTCAGCACCGCCGCCTCGCACACGATCGAGCAGGTGGCCGAGGCCATGGGGGACGCGAGCCGCTGGTATCAGCTCTACTGGCCCAAGGATCGCGACCTCGCCGCGAGCTTCGTGCACTCGTGCCGAGCAGGCCGGCTACGGCGCGATCGTCGTCACGCTCGACACCTGGCTGCTCGGCTGGCGCCCGCGCGACCTCGGGCATGCCTACCTGCCGTTCCTGAAAGGCGAGGGCGTCGCCAACTACTTCAGCGACCCCGTCTTCCGGGCGGCGCTCGAGCAGACCCCGGAGGAGGACCCCGCGTCCGCGATCGGCCACTGGGCCGATCAGTTCGCCAATCCCAGCGTCACCTGGTCGGACCTCGCCCTGGCTGCGCGAGCAGACCGGGCTGCCGATCGTGCTCAAGGGCATCCTGCACGCGGAGGACGCCCGGCGGGCGGTGCAGGAGGGCGTCGACGGGCTGATCGTCTCCAACCACGGCGGCCGCCAGGTCGACGGGGCGATCGGCGCCCTCGATGCCCTCCCTCCGGTTCGCGAGGCCGTCGGCGGCGAGTTGCCGGTCCTGTTCGACAGCGGCATGCGCACCGGAGCGGACGTCTTCAAGGCGCTCGCGCTGGGCGCGGACGCGGTGTGCCTCGGCCGCCCCTACGTGTGGGGTCTGGCCGCTCGACGGCCGGCGGGGGTCGAGCAGGTGCTGCGCTGCCTGCTCGCCGAGCTCGATCTCACGCTGGCGCTCAGCGGCTACACCGACATCGCGCAGCTCGACCGCTCGAGCCTCGTCCGGTCGACCTGACGGACGCCGCCGGCGCGCGCCGGATGACAGCCGTGCTGTGCGATCAATCGACGGTCTGGCCGTTGGCGCTGAGCGCCACGTCGATGTTGCCGCGCGTGGCGTTCGAGTAGGGGCAGACCTCGTGGGCGGCGCGGACGAGCTCCACGGCCTTGGCGGGATCGCTGATCGCGGGCAGGCTCACGGCGAGCTCGACCGCGACCGTGAAGCCCCGCTCCTCGGTCGTCACGAGCATCACCTTGGAGTCGATCGCCACGTCGCCGGTCTCCTCTCTTCGCGCGCCGAGCCACCGTCCCCAGAGCGCCCTCGAAGCAGGCCGCATATCCGACCGCGAAAAGCTCCTCGGGGTTCGTGCCGTCGCCCTCGCCGCCCATCTCCTTGGGCAGGCGCAGGTCGACCTCCAGGGCTGCCGTCGGAGGTGCGGCCGTGGCCCTCGGCGCGGCCGCCCGTCACGTGTGCCTCGGCGGTGTAGATGGCCTTCGTCATCGCATTGCCTCCGATCGGGTTCTTGCAGCGGGCGGTTCCGCTGTGGCCGCAGCGTAGCTCCTGGCCCGCGAGCGCAGAGCCTGCGGGTAGGCTCGCCGCTGCGATGCCAATCTGCCCGGATCCGCATCGCCGCGGTGCCCATCGCGCCTCGCGGAGAGCGTGCGGGCGGAGCTCGCCGATGAGCCCGCTCGACGTTTCGCGAGCGCCCCGCCTCGGGGGACCCGCAGGGCCTGCTCGTCCTGCACCACGGCCGCGGCGCCGACGAGCACGACCTGCTCGCTGCTCGCTGACGCGCTTGACCCCCACCGGCGGCTGCACGTGGCGACGCCGCGCGCGCCGCTGACGGTGCCCGGCTGGCCCGGGCATCACTGGTACCTCGTGCCGCGCGTCGGGCTTCCCCGACCCCGGCAGCCTTCCATGCCGCCTACCGCGAGCTGGCCGCCTTCCACGATGAGCTGTGGCAGCGCACCGGGATCGCCGCCGCCTCGCACCGTGCTGGGCGGCTTCTCGATGGGCTCGGTGATGAGCTACTCGCTCGGCCTCGGCGCCGACCGCCCGCTCGTGCCGGGATCCTCGCGTTCTCGGGGTTCGTGCCCGACGTCGAGGGCTGGCAGCCGGACCTCGAGAGCCGCAGGGGGCTGCGCGTGTTCATCGCGCACGGCCGGCGAGACCCGGTGATCGACGTCGAGTTCGCGCGCCGCGCCCGCGATCTCCTGCAGGCGGGCGGCCTTGAGGTCTACTACCACGAGTCCGATGTGGCCCACCAGCATCGACCCGCTACACGGGTCACGCTCGCGGGCGACTGGCTCGAACGGATCCTTCGCGCCCGGCCGGTCGGGGCCCGTGCAGGGCGCCTGACGCGCGCCGCGGCCGCAGATGGCACGCGGAGGACCGCGGGCTCAGCCGAGCGCGAACAGCGGCCAGCGGCCGGGAACGCCCTTGAGCTCGTGAAAGCCGCGGTCCTCGAAGGCGAACGGGCCGCCGACCACCGTCCCGAGTACGGTGCCCGACACGAGCACCTCGCCGGGCCCTGCGAGGCCGTTCACGCGAGAGGCGATGTGAACCGCCATGCCGCCGACGTCCTCGCCGATCAGCTCACACTCGCCCGTGTGCATTCCGATGCGGACCTCGACCCCCAGCTCGCGTGCCGCGCGCGTGATCGCCAGCGCGCAGCGCAGCGCCCGCGAGGGCGGCCCGGCGAAGGTCGCCAGGAACCCGTCGCCGAACGGTCTTGACCTCGCGGCCGTCGAAGCGGGCGAGCTCCTTGCGCACCTCCTCGTCGTGACGCGCAAGCAGGTCGCGCCAGCGGCCGTCGCCGAGCTCGGCCGCGCGCGGCGGTCGCATCGACGATGTCGGTGAACATCACCGTCAGCAGCGCTCGCGCGAGCTCTCCGCCGCCGCGGCCCGCCGGTGAGGAACTCCTCGATCTCTTCGAGGATCGCGTCGCCGTCGCCGACGAACGGCAGGAGTCGATCCCCTCGAGCTCGACGTAGCGCGCGCCGGGGATGTGCTCGGCCAGGTAGCGCGAGTGGCGCACGTCCCAGGACTAGCTCCTTGGGCCGGTGCATGACCAGCGTGGGCACGCGGATGCGCGGCAGCGCCTCGCGCACGTCGAGGTCGACCGCCGCCCGTGAGCATGCATCCGCGCCTCACCCGGGCTGGCCGCCAGCCGCTGCAGGCGGGCAAACCACGCGACCAGAGCGGGGTCATCGGCCATCGACGGCGCCCAGCGCCGGCATACCGGCCCGCCGTTCTCCTCGCCCCATGTGGCGACGTTTCGCTCGCTCACTCTTCGCGCTCCTCCCGGGTCATCGCCCAGTCGTAGTCCGGAGCCCAGCGTGGTGCGCGCCACCGACGCATACATGATCAGCGCCCCCATCCGCTCCGGGTCGCTCGGCGGCCAGCAGCGCTCCGACCGGTCCGCCCAGGCTGTAGGTGAACAGGGCGGCGCGCTCGCTGCCCGCGGCGTCCAGCACCGCCAGCGCATCCTCCGCCTCCTGCTCGACCGTGTACGTGTCAGCGACGCGCTCGGACAGCCCTGTGCCGCGGCTGTCGAACAGGATCAGGCGGCCGAACGACGCCAGGCGCTCGAGGAAGCGACGGTTGGCGGGCGCCTCCCACAGGTGCTCGATCTGAGAGATCCAACCGGTCACGAACAGCAGGTCCAGCGGCGCCCTCGCCGATGACCTGGTAGGCGATGCTCGCCTCACCGCTGCGTGCGTATCGCGTAGTGGGGGCCATCCAGGGACTTCGAGTTGCGCGCGGAAGGAGTCCGCCGGCTGCACGTGGCGCCGGCGGCGTGCACCCGGTCGGCGAGCCAGTCGTCCGAGGTGACCACGCGGATCGCGCCGGGCTCGGTGTCGGCCGCCAGGAGCCGCACGATCTCATCATCGGCGGAGTCGCGACGCGGCCGCGGGGCGTGCGTCACCTCGATCACGCGTCGAGGAGATCGGCGGACGGGGCGGCTGCTCGAACACGACCGTGACGTCCTCGCCGGTCAGGGCAACCCAGCGCTCGAGCAGATCGACGAGGCGGACCATCGCCGCGTGGCGGTCCTTCCACCAGGCGTCCGGACGCGTGCCGATCACGTTCATGCCGTCGATCACCCACCGCACGCCGATCAGCGTACGTCTTCGCGTCGGCAGCGTGCGGCACGATCCAGAGGAGATCGTGCTCGTGATCGAATCGTGCTGGAGTTGGGTCGGGCATGCGACTCGAGGGCATCCAAACGGGAGACATCGTCGAGGTCGACCGCAACGGCCGGCGCTTCTACGCGATCGTCACCGGGCCGGCGCCCGGCGGCCTGGCCCTGCAGCCCACCGATCGCCGCGTCAACTACTACAGCGCGCGCAGCCGCGAGGTGGTCGGCCACTGGGCCAAGCGGGGAAGACCGCGAGAGACGAACGCGCCCCTGAAGCCCTCCCCGCGCCAGCTCGAGATCGACCTGCCGTCCACGCGCGAGCGGTCCGCGGACCGAGCTCACGTACTGGCCGAGCGCGTAGGCGCGCCGCGGCCTCCTCGAGGCGGTCGTCGCCCCAGAACAGCTCCTCGCCGACCACGATCGTCGGCACCCCGAAGACGCCCGGCGCCAGCGCCTGGTCGGTCGTGTCGCCTGCAGGGCCTCCTTGACATCCGCGTCCGCGAGCGCATCGCGCAGCCCATCCGCGTCGATGTTGCACCGCCTGCCGGCCTCGAGCACCGCATCGAGCTCGCCGAGGTCGGCGCCCTCGAGGAACGCGAGGCGCATCGCGGCCAGCGCGAACGGTCTGAGGGCACCCGCCGCCGTGCTCGCAGCGGCTCGGCATAGGTCATCGCCCGAGCGATCAGAAGGTCGCTCGTGGGCCAGGGATCCGGCCAGCGGATCGGACCGAGACCGTGCGCGGCGGCCCTGCCCGCAGTCGGCCATGCCCTGCTCGCGGTGCTCGGTAAGGCCCCACGAGACACGCCCATTGGCCTTGAAGAGGGCACCCGCGAACACCCCGCGCCAACTGCGCCTGCGGCAAGAGCTCCCCGATCCGCTCGGCCGCGAACCACGAGTAGGGCGACATCGCGCCGAAGAAGAACAGGGGGGCAGCATCGGCGCATCATTCGCTTATCATCGGCTCGCACGCATGCGCCACCGGGCTCGCCGGACGCCGGGCGCGCATCGTCAACGCCGAACAGGGCGATGAAGACGGCGAGGGCGATGATGTTGGCGAACAGCCTGTAGTCCACCGTCACGCCGCTGAAGATTTCCGCGCGCGACGGGCGCGCCGTGGGAATCAGGCCGGCGAGGTCGAACAGTCCGGCCACGACGAGCGCGGCGAGCACCATCGTCACGAACATCAGCGCGACGATCCGCGCGGCGAACCGCCCACCGTAGTACTTGCGGTAGATCGCGATGATCGGCAGGATAATCAGGTCGGCGAAGACAAAGGCGATCACCCCGGCGAAGGAAATCCCGCTCGACCACAGGACCGCCGCGAGCGGGATGTTGCCGATCGAGCAGACGAAGCTCAGAACCGCGATCAGAGGACCAACGAGCACGTTCTCGATGAGCCGCAGTGCGGGCGGCGCGTGCTGTGCGAGCAGGACGTTGAAGAAGCCGTTGCCGAGCAGGCCCACGAACCCGGCCAACAGGAGCCCGATGGCAATCTCCTTGTAGAGCATCGTCCAGTCGTTGCGAAAGTTGTGGGCCACCTCCGTCCACGCGGCAAGGGATTCGAGGCGCCGCGCGGTCGGCGCGGGAGCGCCGGGTGAATGGTGCGCATGGCCGTCATCGAGCTCGCGCGCGTGCTCGCGCGCGACTCGCTCATCAGACACGGAGACGAAGAGTCGCAGCAGCAGCGCCATGGCGGCGATCATCACCAGTCCGCCCACGAACTCGGCCAGCGTGAACTGCCAGCCGATCAGCACCCAGGTCACGATGCCGAGCTCGACCACGAGATTGGTCGAGGCAAGCTGGAACGCCAGCGCGCTCGCCGCCGAGGAGCCCTTTGCGAACAGCGACCTGGCGATCGCGACGGCCGCATAGGAGCACGACGAGGAGGCCGCTCCCAGCCCGGCCGCGGTCGCCAGGGACCGCCAGTCGCCCCCGCCCAGCGTCCGCTCGATCCGCTCTCGCGGAACCCATGCCTGCACCACACCCGAGATGGCAAAGCCCAGCACGAGCGCCCACCACACCGCCCACGCCATCAGCAATGCGTTCGAGAACCCGTTCCAGATCGTTTCAAGCACGCTCGTCGCGCCCGCCGGCACGCGCAGTTGGGACCTGCGCGACCTCAGCCCTCGGGGACCGCCGAAGGCGCCGGTGCCGGACGGCGATGGAAGTCGCGCAGGCGCACGAGCGATACCGCTCCCACGGCGCCGACCAGCACAAGGACGGCGCCGACCAGGAAGATCGTGTTCATCCCGTTCACGAACGCGCGCACCGCGAGTTCAACGATGTCAGGGCGGCCGTGCGCCAGCCCGGCGGCCGCCCGCGTGCCACCGGACGCGACCGCCTTGGCCAGCTCGCTCTGGTTGCCCCCGAGCGACGATTGCAGGTGCTCTGCACTCGATGCTGGAAGATCGCCCCGAGCGCCGCCACCCCCACGGCGAGCCCGCCGATGCGGAACGTGTTGCTGATGCCGGAGGCCATGCCGCTGCGCTCGGCGGGCACGACGCCGAGGGCGATGTTCGCGATCGCCGGATTCGCCAGCCCGATGCCCGCCCCGGTCAGCAGCAGTCCCGGCAGGAGCGCGGTCCAGGTCGAGCCGGGGGTCAGCCCGCGCATCGTGACGAGTCCGAGCGCGGTCAGGCCGAGGCCGCCGCCCAGCAGCACCCTCGGCGCGACCCGACCCGCAAGGCCGCGCGTGGCCAGCGGCACGACGAATGTCAGCAACGTCGCCGGCAGCAGGCGCAGGCCACCCTGCAGTGGCGAGTAGCCGAGGTCGTTCTGCAGATAGAAGGTTATGTAGGGGAACATCGCGAACATCCCCGCCCCGACGGCGAAGGTGGCAAGCGACACCCCACAGAAAGCCCGGTTGCGAAACAGCGAAAGGTCGAACATCGGGCGCGGCTGACGCAGCTCGACCACCAGGAACGCCGCCAGCAGGACGAACGGCTCCGGCGAGCGCGCACACGATCAGGGTGCTTCCCCAGCCCACGTCGGAGCCCCGCAGCAGCCCGAAGATCAGCAGGAACAGCGCGCCCGAGAAGGTGACAAGGCCAAGCCAGTCAAGCCGCTCGGCTTCGGGATCGCGGACGTTGACCATCCGCTTCGCGGAGATCGCGATCGTCGCCAGACCGATCGGGATGTTCACGAAGAAGATCCACTGCCAGCCGAGCCCGTCGGTGAGCACGCCGCCGATCAGCGGACCCACCGCCACGGCTCCGCCGACTGTGGCGCCCCAGGCGGCGATTGCCCCGGCGCGCTCGGGCCCGGGGAACTCCTGCGCGATCAGCGCGAGCGAGGTCGCAAACATGGCGGCTCCGCCAATGCCCTGAACGCCGCGGGCGAGGATCAGAAACGACGCGTTGCCCGACAGACCGCACAGGAGCGAGGCGAGCGTGAACAGGGTCAGGCCACCGATGAACACCCGCTTGCGCCCGATGCGGTCGGCGAGCGTGCCGCTCGTGAGAATCAGGGCTGACAGCGTCAGCGCGTAGGCGTCGATGACCCACTGCAGGTCGGTGAAGCTCGCGTGCAGTTCGCGCTGGATGCGCGGCAGGGCGACCTGAACGATCGTCACGTCGACGAGCAGCATGAACGTGCCGCCGCAGATCGCGATCAGCGCCCACGCGGTCGCGCGACGCGGCCCGGTCACCGAGGCCGGGCGCTGGCCGCTGCGCTCAGCCACCGGCCGCCTCCTGTGATTCGCGGTCGTCCTGCGGACACGCGCCCACATTAGCCGCTGGGCGTTGAGGTCCTGCGACGGCTGCCGCGGTGAAGCTTGCAAGCGGTGCCTTGTCCGGGTAGATAGGGTCCCGGGGATGAGAAATCGCGTGCTGCTCCTCTCCTGGGAGTACCCGCCAGTCATCGAGGGCGGGTTGGCCCGGCACGTCCGCAAGCTCGCCGAGGCGCTCGTGCGCCAGGGGGTCGCCGTCGACGTGCTGACGCGCGGGGTGGGCCCTGAATCGAGGATCGGCGGCTCCGGCGAGAGCGAGATCGGTGGCGTCTGCGTCCACCGCGTGCGCGAGCCGAGCTGGCCCCGCGACCTCGACCGCTTCCTCGCCTGGGTGGAGAAGATGAACGAGGACATGCTGGCAGCCGGCGAGGCGCTCGCCGAGGAGCGCTCCTACGACCTCGTGCACGGCCACGACTGGCTCGTGGCACAGGCCTGCGCAGGGCTCGCCGAGCGGCTCGGCGTGCCGTACATGACGACGATCCACGCCACCGAGCACGGGCGCCACCAGGGGTGGGTGCAGGATTCTCCCCAGTCGGACATCCACGCGATCGAGCGGTGGATGGCCCAGCGGGCGGACGCCGTGGTCGTGTGCTCCTACTACATGCGCGGTCACGTGGCCGACATCTTCGACATCGACGAGCGGCGCATCGCGGTGATCCCCAATGGGGTCGATCCGAGCGAAATGCGCCCGGCCGGCGACCTTCCCGCGCTGCGCCGCTCCTACGCCGCGCCACACGAGAAGCTCGTGCTGCTGGTCGGGCGGCTCGTCTACGAGAAGGGCTTTCAGCTGGCCCTCGATGCGCTCCCCGGGGTGATCGAGAGGGTCGGCAGCGTACGCTTCATCGTCGCCGGCAGCGGCACCCACGAGCACGAGCTCAAGGCGCAGGCAGAGCGTTTGGGGCTGTCCGCGCACGGGATCTTCGTGGGCTGGATCGGCGACGACGCGCTGCACTCGCTCTACCGGATCGCTGATCTGTGTGTGGTCCCCTCGATCTATGAGCCGTTCGGGCTCGTGGCGCTCGAGGCGATGGCGTCCGGCTGCCCGTGCATCGTCGCCGACACGGGCGGGCTGCGCGAGGTCGTGCCGCGGGGCGAGCGTGTCGGCCTGCGCTTCAACGGAGGGGACGCCGAGCATCTCGGCGCGATGATCGAGCGCCTGCTGGTGGACACCGAGCTGCGCGATCGCCTAGTGACGGAGGCCTCCGAGCACGTGCTGCGGTTCGACTGGGAGGACATCGCCCAGCGCACCAGCGGCATCTATCGCAGCCTCGCCGAGCTGGAGCCGAGCAGGGAGGGGGCGCGGAGGGGATGAGCGAGCTATTGCAGGGCCTCATGCAGGATGACTTTCCGCTCACGCTGCAGCACATCCGCCGCAGGTTGTCGGTCTGCGGTCCGCAGACCGAGGTGGTCACGCTCGCGGCGCCGGACACCGTGCGGCGCGCAAGCTTCGGCGAGGTCTCACAGCGGGTGGACCGCCTGGCCCGTGTGCTCGGTCAGCTCGGCGTGAAGCCGGGCGAGCGTGTCGGGACCTTCGCGTGGAACAACCAGCGCCACTTCGAGCTCTACTTCGCGGTCCCCTGCATGGGGGCGGTGCTTCACACGCTCAACATCCGCCTGTTCGACGAGCAGATCACCTACATCGTCAACCACGCCGAGGACAGGGTGATCTTCGTCGACGACTCGCTGGTGCCGATACTCGAGAAGCTCGCTCCGAGCTTCCGCACGGTCACCCAGTACGTCGTGATGGGCGACGGGGACACGGGGACGCTGCCGAACGCCCTGCACTACGAGGATCTGCTCGAGCAGGCCGGACCCGGGGACTTCGACTACCCCGAGCTCGACGAGCGCCAGGCGGCGGCGCTCTGCTACACGAGCGGCACGACCGGCAACCCGAAGGGCGTCCTGTACTCGCATCGCTCGATCAGCCTCCATGCGACCGGCACGCTGCTCAGGGACAGCACCTCCCTCTCGCGGGTGGATCGCGTGCTGGCCGTCGTGCCGATGTTCCACGTCAACGCCTGGGGGCTGCCATACGGCGCTGCGCTCGCGGGCGCCGACCTGATCCTGCCCGACCGCTTCCTTGCGGCGGAGCCGCTCGCGAGGTTGATCGCGGCCGAGCGCGCGACTCTCATGGGCTGCGTTCCCACGATCTTCGCCGATCTGCTGCGCTACGCCGACGCGCACCCCGACCTCGACCTGTCCTCGCTTTCGAACGCTGCCTGTGGCGGCTCGGCGGTACCCAGACAGCTGATGAAGGACTTCGAAGAGCGTCATCAGGTGCGAATCTTCCAGGCGTGGGGCATGACCGAGACGAGCCCCGTGGCGACGTACTCGCGCCCGCGGGAGGGTCGGCACGACGACGCCTACTGGGACGACCGGGCAAAGCAGGGACGGCCGCTGCCCTGGGTCGAGCTGCGGCTCGTCGACCAGGAGGGCGAGGAGGTCCCGTGGGACGGGGCCTCCACCGGCGAGATCGAGGTGCGCGGACCGTGGATCGCCTCGCGCTACTTCGAGGACGACTCCGAAGACGAGAAGTTCGCCGCCGGCTGGCTGCGCACTGGCGATATCGCCTCGGTCGACGAGCGCGGCCTCGTGCAGATAACCGATCGGGCCAAGGACGTGATCAAGTCCGGCGGCGAGTGGATCTCCTCGGTGGAGCTCGAGAACCAGGTGATGTCCCACCCCGACGTGGTCGAGGCGGCAGTGATCGCCAAGCCCGACGAGCGGTGGGCCGAGCGGCCGCTGTGCTGTGTCGTGCTGCGCGACGGGGCGAGCACGAGCGCCGACGAGCTCCTCGAGCACCTGAGGGGGAGGGTGGCGAAGTGGTGGCTTCCGGACGAGTTCGCGTTCGTGTCCGAGGTCCCGAAGACGAGCGTCGGCAAGTTCGACAAGAAGGCGCTGCGCGCGAGCCTGACCGAGGGGACGCTTGAGGGGCGCGTGTCGGTCCCCTGATCGGTCCGGGCGCCCGACCGGTCCGGCGCGGTGGTGCCGAGGCGCCCGGAAGGGACGCGGGCATGGGGGGATCTCGCTCGTAGGGCCCAGGCGTGGGCTTCCCCCGAGAACCCATCGATACCCGGAAACTGCGCGCTTTCGGCTGCGTTACGACCGGGTTTGCTGATAGACCTTCCGATCAGCAAGAAGGCTACTGTCGGCAAAAAGCGAACCAAACATGATGCTCAGGAGAAGAATTGCCGACAAAGTCACGAAAAGAGGCCCTGACGAAGGGCCGGAGCGTTCATCACACCATCAACAGGAGGTTGGCATGACTCGGACCGACGTCATGGCCTCGAGTAGGCCGGAGGCGGTAGATGCAGTATCGATGAGGATGGGGTCCTCCGGCGCTTCGCGCAGGTTCCTGGCCATCCCCGTGGCGTTGCTGCTGGCGGCAGCCCTTGGGGCGCCGACGGCCATGGCGGCCACCACCGGAGAAGCCGGCTACGCCCAGAAACCGGCGGAACCGACAACCACCACGACCACGACCACGACCACGCCCACGACGACGACACCGACGACGACGACGACACCGAAAAGCGGGACCGCGCCGGCCAAAGAAGTGAGTCCGTCGAAAGCTGCCACCACGCCGGAAAAGACCACCACCACCTCGACGACCAAGACGGAAGCTGCTAAATCACTGCCCTACACGGGCCTTGACCTTCGCTGGATTGTCGCCGTCGGCATCCTGATGATGGGCGTGGGCTTCTCGATCGTAACCGTGCAACGCCGCCAGCGCCGCAGCAATTCCGGCCGCTGAGCCGCAGCACGTCTGAGTAGGGCAGCCCAAGGGGGACGCCAGTCGGGACAACCGGCTGGCGTCTACGCGCCCGCCGCCGCCCGTCGCGGACCAGCGCGAGTTTCGGGGGCGGGCGGTGATCGGGCCCGTGGCACTGCGACCATAGCGGCTCACCGGTCGCCCGCCGGCCCATCGACGGGGAGCGTGAACGGGTGCATGGAGGCGTCCGGACTGGTCCTCGTGAGAAGTCGCGGCGCCCTGCCGGAGCGCCTGCCCAAAGAGCGGCGCGGGGTCGTGATTCGGCTCCTGCGCGCCGTTGGGCTCCTCGGGCTGGCTGCATACGCGGCCCATTCGCTGTTGGGGCTGGGCGGACACGGCCTCGACGACCTGTTCGAAAACTGGGTCTTCAACGGTCTCCTGTTGGTGGGCGCGGCGCTATGTCTGCTGCGCGCGGCGTGGTCGAGGCTCGAGCGAGGTGCGTGGACGGTGCTCGGCGTGGGACTCACCTGCTGGGCGCTGGGCGAGATCCTGCACACGGTCGACCCGGCTCAGGTGACCAACGCTCCCTTCCCGTCGACGAGCGACTCCTGCGGCTCTCCGGCACCGCCCAGCAGGGCCAGACCCTGAGTGAGAAACACGGGGGCTGGACCGACTCTCCCACCGCCTACGAATACAGGTGGCTGCGCTGCGACTCCTCCGGCGCGAGTTGTGAAGCGATCACCGGCGTCCCCGTCGCCGAAGACGTCGGGCACACGCTGCGCGTCTCGGAGACCGCCTCGAACGCCGGCGGCTCCGGCACCCCGGCGGAATCGCAAGCCACGGCCGTGGTCGTGCCGCCGCCCGCGGCCCTGCTCTCGGGCGAATCGCCCGCGCCCACCGACCCGCCGCTTGCACGACCGACTGCCCTCGTGATCACGTTCAAGTCGGCGATCGTCAATCGGCACGGTGAAGCGCTGATCCCGGTGAGCTGCCCGGCCACCGCCGCTGACGGCTGCAGGGGAACGCTCGCGATCCGGCTCGGCGGGCTCCCCGCCTGGGACAAGCGTGTCGTTGCGGCACCGTGTGGACGCGGGTGTCGCCCGATCGGCAGCGCCCATTACGAAGCACGCGCGGGACGGAGGCTCGAGGTGCGAGTGCACATCGCCTCCTACGTGCGGCAGCGGTTGAGGCGACGCAAAGGCATGCAGGTGACCCTCACCGCCGCCTCCTTCGCTGGAGGACGGTCGGTGAACGTCGTGCACACGTTCGTACTCGAGACCAGCGCCTAGTGCGACCTGCGCCGGGCGACTGGTCGGCCTGACTTAGGAACGCGGCGCGGCGGCCGACCACTCGGCCTTGTGGGCGCGCTTGGCAGCTTGGTATTGGGCGAGCGCGTCGGGGGAGTCGACGTCGCCGAGCGTCGGGTGCGAAGGAACGAGTCCGCGCGCAGCCTCCACGCCAAAGCGCTTCGCGAGCACAGAGCCGAGCGCCTTGACCTTCATCTCGCCGAAGCCGGGTAGCGCGGAGATGTTCGCGCGCAAAGCCTCGGCGTCGGGCGCGTCGGTCCACACTCGCTGAGCCTTCCCACCGTACCCATCTCGGACGTGGGCGGCCAGCGCTTGAACGCGTTCCGCCATTTTCGCGGGGAAGCGGTGGATCGCCGGCTTCTGTCGGAAGGCTGGCTCCAGATCGGCCGCAGCGAGCTTGCCGGCGTCGAGCGAGCCGAGACGTTCGCGCAGCCGTAGCGGGCCGAGGAATGCCTGGGGGACGGTCACCTGCTGATCCAGGGCGAATCCAATCAGCAGTGCCATCGGCTCTGCGGCAATCAGTGCGTTCGCGTCATCGGAGTCCGTAAAGTAGAGGCGGTCGGGCAAGCGCCCGATGCTAGCGCGCCCGGCCGCACACCCGTGAGCGGTTGATCGTGAAGGGCGAGCGCTAAGCGGCCGGCTTGCCAGCCCGCGGAGCCGCGGCGGGAATCTCACGCGGCAGGGCGACGGTCTCACCGGCGCGTGGATCGTCGTGGGCGACCGCGACCCGAACCTGCGGCGGCAGCCTGGGGACCCCGAAGGCGCGCGTGAGTCCCTCATGCATATCGCGCTCGGCGGCGAACAGCACCCTCTCGCGTCCGGGATAGTCCCAGTCGAACGGATACTCCCCGGCGTAGGCGCGGCACGCTCTCAAGGCCGTGTCCGCACGACGCGCGCACTCCCGCGCCCGCACGCGATCCCGGCACACGAACACCACGAGGGGCAGCGCCTCCCGGCGGCGTCCGTACCTGGTCGTGTGCTCGGACCAGCCCGCGAGAAAGTGGTCGTAGCGCTCCAGCTAGCCGGCCATCCGACCGACGGGCAGACGGTCATCGAGCTCGATCATGACGTCGATGGCGCTCGCTGGGCCTGTCGGCATCCCCGCGTCGGAGCATGCCGCGATTTGTGTCGACGAGCCGGGGCTCGCGGTGGCGCCTCCATCCTTCGATCGGCTCGCGGTGAGCTCGACGATCGCGTTGGGACGTATGGTCTCGAACCGCTCGACCTCGACGCTCTCGCCGTCGGGGCCGGTGCGAAGAAAGTCGTGCGCCGTCCGTCCGCCCGCGAGACGCAGGTCACTGGGTCCCAGCGCCATCCGCCCGTCCGAAGACGCATGCAGGGGCGGGGACAGAACGGAGTCCGTGGCCCCGCGCAATGTCGGCCGAGCTCTCCCCACGACCCGTTCCAGCGCCAGCGCCCACCCTGCCACGTGAACGTCGTGGCGTGCCTGTCGCAGCCATCTCTCCTCCCCGGGACGGGAGGCAGGGGAGGAGGGAGGGGCCGGGTCGGCCTCTCGGCTGACCGGAGCCGTCGCGCGATCGTCGGTGTCAAGGAACTCCCGGCCAGCAGGCGTGATCACGCAGCACATAGGGACGCCTCCTCCATCCCGACGATGGAACTGGAAGCGTTCCAGGAGGCCGGCGTCCGATAGGCGCTTGAGTCTGCGTTGGGTCGTGGTGGCCGCGCGCCCGGGGTTGAACCGGCGGTGCACCTGACTGGTGAGCACATGCCTCAGATGTGACACCAGCGCCAGAATCATGATGTCCAAGGGGTCCGGCTCAAGCGCCGTGGGCGAGCGGGTCGGCTTGGCCCAGCGGATGCTATGCGCGCCGTCGAGCTCGACCAGCTCGCGGTAGCTGTCGGCCGGGGTCGCTTGGAGGCTCGCTACCTCGTCGGTCGGTGGGTCGGCACGTACCGTCAGGGCGCCCGACATCGGAGGATCCTGCTCCGGGGCACCGTGAGTGCCGCGGAGCCTTCGGTCCCAGTGGGGTTGCGTCAGGTCGGTGCGATGACGACCACCGCGCTCGAACTGGCGCACGGCGTGCGCGGCGAGACGCTCATGATCTATCTGTAGGGGGATCGTCTGAGCTATGAACGGAGCCTGGCGTCCCTCAGGTGTCGCCCAGCTCACGATCGCGTGGTGCTTGGGAAGGTGAAGGCGGACATCCGGCCTGCCGAGCACCGATAGCTGCCCCGTGCCCGGGCGCACCGAGTCGGAGAACTCGGCCATCGTCAGGCCGACCGCGTCCCTGGCGTCCCGTGCCGACGCCGTGGCGAAATACACGCGATGCGCGAACAGCGCGTCGAGCTGGTCGCGGACCTCTCGATCGGTCCACTGGGCGTCGCTCTGCCAGCACGCGACGGTCTCCAGGCCTGCCGAGCGCTTCAAGGCGATCGTCTCGGCGAATCCGCGGTTGAGCACCAGCGGCGCCTCGTCGACCTTCAGCGCAACGGTGACGCGCTGTTGCGCTGGCACGAGATCCTGCTGGCGGCCGAGTGCCGCGTCCAGCATGCCGACGAGCAACTGCATCAACACCGAGGTGTTGCCCGCGCCCATGGCACCCAGAGCGCCCTTGACGACGAGCACCTCTTCGCCGGCGATCACCCGATCGAAGTCGACCCTTAGCGAGTCGTTGAGCAGCACCCGCTTGATGGAGGATGAGTTGAGCAGTCGCGCGAGCTTGTTGACCGGCGCGTCCAGCTTGGCCGTCGTCATGCTGCGTGCGTCCGCTAGCTGTGCGGTCAGCTCGGCGGTGAAGAACTGCGAGATCTCCTTGAACTCGGGCAGGCCGCGCACCCTCGCACCAACACTGCTCCGGTAGGAGTAGCCCTCCTCGCCGACGGACAGAAGTCGCGCTGCGTCCCATAGGGTCGATGCCCGATCATGGGCCAGCACGGCGATGATCGCGTTGCGCAGATACCGATCGGATGATGCGCGGATGTCGGCGTCGGTGAACAGGTTCTTCAACGCCGCC
The DNA here is from genome assembly GCA_963730575.1 of uncultured Solirubrobacteraceae bacterium. Taxonomy (GTDB): domain Bacteria; phylum Actinomycetota; class Thermoleophilia; order Solirubrobacterales; family Solirubrobacteraceae; genus Palsa-744. Next base: position 775,622 of record CAVSSG010000006.1, on the reverse strand, counting down.
ACGACGTAGTCGGCGATTACATCGGCCGGCGCGTCCACCGCCAGCGGGTTGAAGCCGCACGTTGGACGAGCGAAGTCCAGCAGCGTGCATGCCCGCTCGGCCGGCACCAGGCTCACCGCCGCCTCTGCCGCGTCCCCCTTTGGATCGAACACGATCACCGCACAGCGCTCCCTGCGCAGGTCCTCGGCAACCGTGGCTACGAGATAGCTCGACTTACCCTGCTCCACCGCGCCGGGTACCGCAGTGTTCTGCTTGCGCAGTTCCGGGTGGATCGAGACCGCTCCCAGCGCGTCGCGCAAGGTGCCGGCCCCGTCGCCGGGACGCATGATCGAAGGCGGTGCAGGCGCCAACGGCAGGCCGGTCCGCGCGAACGGCACGGTCACGTAGTCGATCGAGGGCAGCTGCCAGATGCAGGCGAGCTCGCCGGGGGCGAGAACCCCCTTGTGAAACGAGGGAAGTGGATTGCCCTCTCCACGCCGCACTCGGCGGTGGTAAAGGCCGAGCCGGCCGTGGCGAATAGCCGTTCCGCGCTCGACCAGGCGGTTCTCGGCACCCTCGGCGCGCAGCTCGGAGGCGATTCGCTCGCAGACGGCCCGACGGGGTGCGATCACGCGCAGGTCCGCGAAGAACAGCGGGCGATGCTGCACTTCGAGGCCACCTCGCAACTCGACCTCCTCGACCAGCGAGCGGTCACGGACCAGAATGCGCTCTCTTCGCTCACGCGAGAGACGGGCCTCATGGCGCTTGTAGAGATGCTTGGCAAAGCGCTCGAACACAGTTGGCGCCGGTGTCATCGCGATCTGCACGAATGCCGGCTCGCCGCATGCCCCCATCGCGGTCATCAGGCGGTTGACGGGTGGCTCTCGTTCGTGCTGGAGACCGTCGACCGCCTTCACGCGCTTGATGAACTCGGCGTGCTTCTTCAGGCGCAGCACGACCGGCGGGGCGCCGATGTCATGGTCAGTCGAGCGCAAGCGGCAGTTTGGGTAGGCGGCCTGCAACGCCGTCTCGACCATCCGCTCAAGGCCCTCGGGGCAGCTGACCGCCAACCATACGGCGTGCGAGCGGGCCCGTTCCGGCGGCTCGCGGCGCTCGAGCTGTTCCGGTCGGCCGAGCGACCCTGAGGATCGATGTGTCCCGTCAGCGGGGGGCGGCGAACCTGCGATGGGCGTGTGGTGCACCTCGAGGGCTATGGCCGGTTGACCGAGGTACAAGCGGCGCCACCAGCGGCGCAAGAGACGCTTGTGCAACGCCTCGAACATCGCCACCACGGCCTCGTGGCCGGCTCGGTCGGTACGGTAGGCCTCGACCCGAAGGCGCACATAGCGACGTTTGCGCCGGGCCTGCCAGCGTGCCAGCGCAGCCGCCGTCGCGAGGGCCAGTCCAAGCACGGCCAGCAGCCTCGCGGGCGGAGGTGCGTCGGCCGGGGACCAATTCCAACAGGCACACGCCTCCCCCCAAAGGACGCCCGCCATGGCGTGGACGCTGACTCTGGGGCCGTCCCTTCCCGGCGCTCCCCGCAGCACCTTTCCGGGCCCTCCGTGCACAAACCATGCGAACAGCGCAAGCCCCGGGAAAACGGCTAGCAGTCCCAACAGTCGCCACAGCAGGAAGCGAAGCACCTCGCCTTCTCTTCCGACGGCGGGCGTTGAGCGGGACAATCAGGCTCGCCCGCATCAAACGTCGCCCGAGCGGGGAGCCGCCATCCGGCGCGAGCGGCGCGACGGCGAGGTGGCTTACAGAGGGGTGCGGGTCGCGCGCACGACCTGTGCGCCTCGCGACGACAACCGCCACGCGTTCGAAGCGCCCTTCTCCTGCCCGTCCCCGGTGTTCTCGATGAGCTGCAACCGCGCCAATCGCGCGAGGAGCTTGGAGATCTGACCCTGATCGATGACGCCCGAGCGTTCTGCTATCTCCCGATTGCTCGCACCTGGACGCTCTGCGATGACCATCAGCACACGCACGGTTCGATGGGTGAGACGCATGTTCAGCCCCTCCAGTGGGTCTCTCGGCCTCGCTGGTGGGGCTTGTCGACTCCCGGCCGATCGCTCGGGCGCCGGCCGGCCGAGTTCGCTGCTCGCGGCCGCCGGTCCCAGATAGGGGAGCACGATCATGCTCATCAGCGGCCCGAGCAGGCTGGCGAGCGGCTCGCTGTCGCTCTCGGCCAGCCGAGTGTGCAGCACCGCGAAGACGGCACCCACCACACCTTCGGCCGTGACCTGCGGCGGCGGCTGGTCCGGGTCCGCCAGGGAGCGTCCCTCATCGATCACCTCGGCCAACTGCCCGAGTACCGTGGCCCTACGCTCGAGGACCCTCGGACCCGCGCCCAATGCGTCCACCACGCAGACCTTTGCGAGGCCCGGCTGTTCGTCCATAAACATCAATAGCCTGGCGAGTCCGGCGCGGATGCCGTTGCGCCAATCGCGCTCCTGACCGTACGCCTCCCTGACCACGGCACCGCCATCGGCTATGGCCTGCTCGAACGCCGCCAGGAAGCAGTCGTCACGATCGGCGAACACGTCGTAGAAGGTCTTGCGCGAGACTTTCGCGCGTCCGATCACCTGCGCGACCGTCAGCCGCGCGTAGCCGACCTGCTCCACAGCGTCTACCGCAGCCGCGAGCATTCGCGCGCGCTGTATCTCGGTGACCTGTCCCCGTGCCAAGCCCGCGGCTCCAGGGCGCAATCGCGGAGCCGCTGACAGTGGTCTGTCGATCGAAGCCATCTTTCCCCCCGAGGGTCTCGGGCATAGGCAGACACTCGCTGACCCGACGGTCATAGGATCTTTACGCGTCTGAGGAGTTAAGTCGAGGTCGGTTCGCCGTATTCGCCTCATGAATTCCCGGAAAGTGCGCGACAGTGGGCTCTTCATTAGCGCCTCGGCCCGACCGCGCTGCAACAAGGGAGATCGCGGGATGCTCGATTAGACTCACCCATCCACGCATTCAGTGTGTTCTGAAATGGAGGGGCACCATGCACGCAGTTGTCATCCCCGCTACGTTCAACGATCGATCTGCCGCCGAGGGCGAGTTGGATGGGCTGGTGGCGCAGGTCTCTGGCATGCCAGGGTTTGTCGCCGGCTACTGGGTCGCAATGTCCCAGTACAAGGGCACCGCGATGGTCGTGTTCGACACCGAGGAGTCGGCTCAGGCGCTCGCAACCATGGCGCACGGCGCGCCTGCGGGAGCCGTGACAGCCGGAAGCATCGAGGTCGGCGAAGTCATGGCGCACGCCTGACCAAGAGTGCCCCAGTACCGGGGCGCGGGGTGTCACGCGAACGGCCTCGGAAACCGGGGCCTAACGGGATACCGCTACCGGGATTCGAACCCGATCAGACCCCGTGGGCGTGTGTTGTTTTGCGGTGTTTACAGGGCTAGCGGGGGGCTTCTGACGGGGTGTTTTGCGCGGATTGGTCCATGAACGGTCCATGGCTGTGAGCGAACGCGAGGTCAATCAGCTCGGCCTCTCGCTCGCCCGGCATGTAGTCCGCGTAGATCTGCGTCGTCTTGGCGTCGCAGTGGCCCATCCACTCCTGCAAGGTCCGCAACGACACGTGCCCTGAGGCAGCCACCTGTGTCGCGAACGTGTGGCGCAGATCGTGCAGCCTGACCGGCCGGACGTTGGCGTGTACCGCCACACAACTGGACGAACGTTCAGGGAGATCCTGACCGCGACCGACCCTGCCCCTGCGCCCGCCGCCCCCACCGCTCGATGAGTCAGGCCGCCGCCTTGGCCGTGGCCTTGCCGCGGCGCCGGTCGATTGTGCGGTAGGTGGCGACCTTGGCGGCGTCGAGGGCGAGGAACCACACGAGCGCCCAGCCCCAGGCGAGCGCGACGTAGCGCCAGGGGAGCGGGTGCATCAGAACGCCGAAGTGGGCAATCAACGTGGCGAGCAGCTCGGCGAAGGTGACCGCTGCGAACAGGACGCCGGCGGGGCGCACAGACCAGAACGGGCCACGGGTGCGGGCGATGTGGAGCGTGAGGCTGCCGGCAACCGAGAGCTTCAGGTACATCAGGGTGCGCAGCAGTTCGTGGTCGAGGCCGATCACGAGGTCGGCCGCCAAGAGCAGCGAGAAGCTCTCAACGACACCGACGAGGCCGAGCAGCGAGGAGATCGTCAGCACTTCGTGCATGTCCCAGCGCTCGGGCAGCGCGGACACCTTGACCCGGTCGAAGGCGATCGTGAGGATGGCCATGTCGTTCAGGAGCGCGAGCAGCACGATCATCGCCGCGGTGACCGGGAAGAAGCCGAGCGCGACGATCGCACTGGCAATGGTCGACTCACTCGACGGCCAATTGCGCCCATTGGAGTCAGAGCTGCGCAAACTCGCACGCCGGCAGACCGGCTGCCGTGCATTGATGGGCCAGTTCGGCATGGGCGAGCTGACCGCGCTGATGACGCTCACAGAGCTCGGCGACGTCCAGCGCCTCTAGGCGTCGCGCAAGGCGGTGCGGATGGCCGGGATCGACATCGGCGTGCACCGCTCCGATCGACGCTCACGCGTGGGCAAGCTCAACCGCCAGGGCTCACCGCACCTGCGCTGGGCGCTCTATGAGCCAGCCCTGTCGGCGACTCGCCCGAAGAGCCCCGACCACGAGGACTATCTCGCGCTGAAGGCGCGCGGGCTAACACACACCCGCGCGTCGATAACGATCGCGCGCAAGCTCGCGCGGCGCTCCTTCCACATCCTGCGCGAGCTCGGGCCCGCCGCGCTCGAGCCGATCACGACCACCTGAGCACTACCTGACACCACAGTTTGCTCCGCTACGCCCACAACTCCAAGATGGCACCCAAGCTTCCGGCTAGCTCCAAGAACGCTCGTGGCTCCCACGCCCGCGTGGCGGCCCAACGAAGACCGAGCGGCCGGAGTCGCTCCACCCGGAACGACCGATCAACGATCACGTCACCGACCATCAAGTCGCGGACCCAGATAAGCCAGGGCATCCACGGAGCGCGCCATGACCCCACCACCAACCACAACCACTCACCCCCCGACCCCGCCACTTGACGGGAGGCCCAGTTCAAATAAGCGAGCGCCTGGCCCGCCGGAGCACGGACGAGTGGTCCTCGTCCGATCCAGCTGCGCGTGTGGTGGTCGTCCACACGCTTGCATCCAAGGCGAAACTGGCAGTGCGGGCCCCGCACCACCCGCCGCTACTCGCCAGTCTTCAGCAGATTGCTTGCACGCTCAGCGTCGGTGGCGTCGACGTAAACGTACCGGCTCCCCGAGGAGCCCCATTCCGGGCCACCGATCGTTGGCTGTGCAATGGCGTGGATGCCGGCCTCCGCCAGCCGTTGGCACAGCAGCGCCGCCTCGGGCTCGTTCGCCGCGACGGCCACCACCTCGAGCCTGTCGGACACTCGAGCGAGGCTACCGGAACCTGGGGCCATTGGTCGATGGTCGAGGCGGTGTCCATATCTCTCGTTGTCAGCTGGCCATCGGCGGTCTCGCGCCGACCGTCTTGGACGTCGCCGCGATCTCGCCGTGGAGCGTCTTCAGCGCGGCGACGTAGATCTCCGAGAACGTCGGGAACGGCTGGATCGTGTCGGCCAGTATGTCGAGTGGGATGTGGGCGCGGATCGCGAGCGTGGCTTGCTGCAGCCACTCGCCCGCCTCCGGGCCCAGCGCGTAGGCGCCCGTCAGTCGCTCGCCGTCGCTGAGCAACGTCAGAAAGCCGTTCTGTTCCGCGTGCGCGCGCGTATAGGTGGCGGTCTTCGCGACTTCCGACACCGGCACCATGGCGCTGAAGCGGCCTGCGGACGCACCCACTGCCGCGGCCTGTGGGTCGGTGTAGACGACGCGCGGCACGGCCTCGTAGTTGGCCTTTCGGGGCTCCCCAAGGATGTTCGCGGCGACGACCTCGCCCTGATACTTGCCGACGTGGGTCAGCGGCCACAGGCCATTGACGTCGCCGATCGCCCACAGACGCTCGGCGGCGCGCAGATGTGCGTCCACGGGCACTCCGTGGGCGTCCGGCTCCACCCCGACAGTCTCGAGGCCAAGGCCGAGCACGCGCGGACGCCGGCCGGTGGCGATGAGCAGCCGGTCGCCGCGCAGCTCGCGCCCGTCGTCGATCTCGAGGACGTAGTCCTCGCCGTCGCGCCGCGCGCCGGTCGCGTTGGCGGACAGCACGAGCTCGATGCCGTCGCGACGAAGCACCTCGCCGAGCGCCTCGCCCAACGGCGCCGGCTCCCGCGCGAGCACGCGCTCGGACATCTCGATGACCGCCACTTCACCGCCGAGTCGCCGAACGGCCTGTGCCATCTCCACGCCCACCGGCCCCCCACCGAGGATCAGCAGACGGCGCGGAATGGCCTTCATGGATGTCACCTCGCGATTGGTCCAAACGCCGTCGAGCTCGCGCAGGCCGGGAACGGGTGGCAGGACCGGATCGGCGCCGTTTGCGAGGACCACCTCCTCGGCCGTGTGCCGCACGCCGTCGACCTCGACGACACCGGGGCCGGCGAGCCGCCCGCTGCCGCGCAACAAGTCGATGCCCCGATCGGCCAGCCAGTGCTCCTGCCCGGCGTCGGAGTAGTCGGAGACCATGAAGTCACGCCAGGCAAGCGCCGCCCCGACATCGACCTCGGCGCTCGCCGCAGCCTCGCGCGCTCCATGGACGGCCTCGCCCGGGCGCAGCAGTGTCTTCGACGGGATGCATGCCCAGTAGGAGCACTCGCCTCCTACGAGCTCGCGCTCCACGACGGCCACATGCAGCCCGCCATCTGCGAGCGCGCCCGCGCAATGCTCGCCCGGCGAGCCGCCACCGAGCACGATTACGTCGTAGTCGCTGTTCATGTCGGCAGCTCCTCGCCGGCGCGCTCGCGCACCACGTCCAGGGCGTACCAGTCCGGCCAGTCCGGGTCCGCCTGGCCGATTCGCTGCTCCTGTTTGCCGCGTGTCTCTGCCGCTCGCCTGAGTGCGTCCGCGAGACCTTCCACGGACTCGTACGTCGTCGCCATCAGCCTCTCCTTTCAGCGCAATACCACGACCTCGAGCTTGAACTCCCCGGCCTTTACCGGTGCGGTGCCCGTCGCGCTTTCGCTGCCCACCTCGACGCTGCTCATCTCGCCTCCATCCGTCGGCGGCTCCCAGACACGGAGCCGCCGTCTCGCAGTCCCCACCCAACGGAGGGTCGCGACGGCCAAAAGGCCGACGCTGCGAGCTTGCGCTGCAGAGGGGATCTAGGCATGTGCCCTTTCCTGGTCGCCCCCCGGCCCTGCTCCGACCGAGGAAGCTCCCGTCGGGTCGCAGACATCTTGCTCTCATCCGAGCGGAAGTCAAGTCCGAGAGCTCGAAGCCTGACCCAGGAAGACGGTAGGCCCACTGCGGCGTACCGTTTGCTCGACACATAGCCGCGGCACGGGCAAGCCCTGACAGGAGCGACCATGAGCAACGAACTTCCAGATCCTCGCCTGCGCAAGGTCTATCGCTTGGAGGCGACCCTCGCACGACCACTGGATCTCGGCGACACCGCGCAGGGTCGCCGTCGCGTCGTTCCCCTGACCGGCGGAGCATTCACCGGACCCGAGATCAACGGCAGGCTGCTCCCGGGCGCCAGCGCGGATTGGCAGATCCTCTTGGCGGACGGGACCGCGCTCGGCGACATCCGCTACACGCTGCAAACCGACCGCGGTGATCTGCTCTATGTGCAATCTCGGAGCGTCCGCCACGGCAGCGCCGAGGTGCTCGCACGTCTCGGGCGGGGCGAGGACGTCGATGCCAGCGAGTACACCTTCCGCACCTCGACCCAGATCGAGACCGCCGCGCCCGAACTCGACTGGCTGAACAAAGGCGTCTTCATCGGCGTCGGCGGACGCCAGGCCACAGGCGTGATCTACGAGACTTACCTCGTCGAATGATCCCGCCGCCTGAGCACGACAACGGGAAGGTCGCGATCATCACCGGCGCCTCGCAGGGCATCGGCGCGGGTATCGCGAGGGCATACCGTGAGCTCGGATATGACGTGATCGCAACCGCTCGATCCATCGAGTCCTCTGCGGACTCCGCGATCGTGGCCGTGCCAGGCGACATCGCCGACCCTGACACCGCCGAGCGCATCGTGGACGAGGCGGTCAAGCGCTTTGGCCGGATCGACACCCTGATCAACAACGCTGGCATCTACATCGGCAAGCCCTTCACGGACTACACCCTCGAGGACTTCAACGCCCTGATCGCCGTCAACCTCGCGGGCTTCTTTCACATCACAACGCGAGCGATCAAACACATGCTCGATCATGGCGCCGGGCACATCGTCAATGTCTCAACGACCCTGGTCGAGTACGCGGACAGCACGAGGCCAGCCGCACTGCAAACCCTCACCAAGGGGGGGTTGGTTGCGGTCACGAGATCGCTCGCGATCGAGTACGCCTCACGCGGCCTACGGGTAAACGCCGTTTCCCTCGGCGTCATCAAGACGCCGCTGCACGACGAGAGCGCCTACGCCGGGATGGGCGCGTTGCACCCCGTCGGCCGGGTCGGCGAGATCGAGGATGTGGTCCGCGGAGTTCTATATCTCGAGTCGACGCCTTTCGTGACCGGAGAGGTCTTGCACATCGACGGCGGCCAAAGCGCAGGACACTGACCTTGGGGCTATCGTCTCCGAGCGACACCCATTGCGCTCCTCAGAACGAGAGATCGTGGCGGAAGCGGGCAGCGAACGCGCCGCGGCGACCGCGCAGCGAGCGGGCATCGGACCAAGGGCACGCGCAGGCGCGACGCGCCATGTAAGGCACGACTATGGAGTCAACTGCAACAGCGGAGGTCAGCATGAGCAACATCGACGAGCAGATGGTCTTGGCCCACTTCATCGTTTCAGATGATGTCGAGCGTTCCCGCCGCTTTTACACCGAAGTACTCGGCGGCAGGGTGGTCTTCCCCGGGGAGCCAACCTATGTCGCACTATCCAACAGCTGGATCATCATCAATGTCGGCGGAGGCCCGACCGACGACAAGCCGGCGGTCACGCTAGAGACGCCACGCGATCCCGACCGAGTCAGCAGTTTCCTCAATATCCGGGTCAAAGACATCGAGGCCGTGTACGCCGAATGGAGTGCGAGGGGCGCCCAATTCCTGACGCCGCCGAAGCAGCACCGGTACGAGATCCGCTGCTACATCCGCGATCCCGACAGTCATCTAATCGAGGTGGGGCAAACCACGGACCCAGAGGGGGACTGGGCGCCCGCTCACTGGCTATCGAGTACGCCCGCCGAGGAGTCCGACTGATCGCCGCGATCGCCGGCAAAATCCCTCACATCGACGGTGGCCAGTCCTCCGGCCGCTGAGGCCCCTACCAGTCACTTCTGACGAAGCCATTAGAGGGAGGGTCATCCCATGAATTCTGAGATCACACCAGGCGGCGCGTTCCCCGACTGTTCCTTGCCAGGCCACGCCGGCACGGTCCGCACGCGGAGGTTTCGGTCATGACCACCGCGCTCATTGGCACTGGAGAGATTGGATCGGTCATCACACGCCTGCTGGCCTCAGGCGGTGAGACCCTGCGGCTCTCAAGCGCCGACAATAAATCGGCACGAAGGCTGGCTGCAGAGATCGGTCCAGCTGCGGTCGTCGCCGGCGACAACTGCGACGCGTTGCAGGGCGCCGATGCCGTCGTTCTCGCGCTACGGTTTACCGTGCTGAAGGGCGTCATAGACGAGATCGCCGACCGGCTAACCGACAAGCTCGTCGTCGTTCCGAGCAACCCGCTCGGCATCGACGCACAAGGTAACGTCTCACGTCTCCTGCCGAAAGGCCAATCCTCTGGCAAGGTTGTAGCCGGGTGGTTGCCGGCGGGGGCGCGCTTGGCCATGGCGTTTGGAACCCTGTCGGCCGATATCTTCGAGTCCTCTAGCAAACGGTCACCGGACCTGGCGGTCCTCTTCTACGTGACCGACGACGACCGTGCTGGCGAGGAAGTCGAGCGGTTGATCCGAATAGCCGGCTTCGAGCCGGTGAAGGCCGGCGGGATCGAACAGTCCAGTCGACTCGAGGTGGGCGGCGACCTTCACGACCTCGTAGTCGGCCCTACAGAGGCACGGTCATTGGCCGGTAAGGCTTGATCGCTTCGCGGCCCTGGCCGGGGGCACCTCTTCCGTCAGGCCTTCGCCCAGATGGTCTTGACGACCCTGACCAGCGCTCATCGCTTCACTCCCACCTCAGTCCCCTCGGTGTAGCGAATCGCCTCTCCCTCGACTGGACTCACCAGGAACTGCTCGCGCTCGCCGCTATCCCAGGCCTCGCGCAGCCCTGGTGCGCCCAGATCGAAGTCAGGGCGCAGGTTGCGCATGACCTCGCGCAAGTCGCGGTGCAGCTCTTCGACCGTCGGGCGCCCCCAGTACCAGTAGCCGTTGTAGATCGCGGAGATCTCAAGCCCAGGGGCGAGCACGAACGTGTGCGGGACCATCGGGTCGTGGACGGGGTCCGTGTACTCGACGATGTCGAGATCGTTCCGCACCGTGCGCTCCGGGTCAGAGAGGAACGGGAACTGCGCGCCGACGCTATCGCGGAACTCATTGATCTCGAGCTGGTTGTCCGTCGAGATCAGCGCCACGCGCGTATACCCGACCCGGAAGTCGAGGTATGCGTCGACCAGATAGTGAAGGAAACGATGCTCCTTCGGGTCAAACCCGCCGCGTGAGAGGTGGAGCACCATCGGGTTCGAGCCCTGCAGGTCCGACAGACGGCGCAGGACGCCGTCCTGGTCGGGCAGTTCATAGTCGGGAAGGGATGCCCCGACCTCAATGTCGCCGCGCATAATGGGCCTCCAATCGAATTCAGCTGAACTTCGTCACGGGCCGCACCCGCAGGATATGACCACGGAGCGCCCGCTGGCCATCGGCCCCCAAGTACCGCCGCGGGGTGACGGAGGCCTTAAGAGAGGCAACCTCGGCCTTTCCGGGGAGCTCGCGGACGCGATCAAGGCCGAAGACAGCGCGAGCGGGCGTCGCCCACGGGCGCGCGCTCGATGCTCGGCCTAGCCTCATTGCGGTTTACGCGAGACCGGTACATCAGGTCGTCCGGTGCCTCCTTCGCGGCGATTGCGAGCGCGCCGGCACGTCGGATGGCGGCGCGCGATTCGCCGACGTCGTTGAGCACCGCGGGCAGCTGAAAGCCGGTCCGCGCGCCGACCCATCGCGAGTCCCGCAAATCGCCAATTGCAGGGCCGCGGCGCTTGCTTTCCTTGGTGGCTGTCGGGAAAAGGGGGTTCGTCCGGGCGGGTCGATCGTGTCGCCCAGTTCCTTGGCGTCGCCCCTTGAGATGCCCTATTTGAAGTGTCCGCCGAGGCCGCCGATGACCCCGCCGACCAATGCGGCCGGGATGATCGCTGGCGCGGCCAGAACCCCGACCGCCGCTCCGACGGCGATGCCTCCCCAGGCGCCGTGCTGAGTGGGCTTCTCGTGCTTCTCGACGTGGACCTTGCCGTCGGCGTCCTTGGTCGCCAGGGCGACGTCATAGGTGCCCACGAGCTTGGCCTCGTGCAGTTCGAGAAGGGTGTCCTAGTCGGCTTCGGCGCCAGCGGCGTCGACATAGGTTGCGGCATAGATGAAAACAGGTCTGTCGCTCATGATGAGTCTCCTCATTATTGGCTTTGTGAAGTGCTCCAAGATGCTCCGCGGCTTGCGCAGCTCGGGGCGGGTCCCGCGCGCGCCGGAGAACCCGTCTTTCCGAATCGACCTCAGCGCCAAGACCTGCACCGACGCTACTCGTTTCCGCAGGGAGCGTCGCCACGCGCCCCCATCGTGGGATGCTGCGGGTATGACGTCCGAAGGCGATGCGGCGGAGGGGGTAGGGCAGGAGTCAGTGGTCCTCGCCAGCTTCGAGAACCGCCACGCCGCCGAGCACATGCTGATGTCGCTCGGACGAGGGTTCCGCAAGAAGGCGCGCAAGGGTGGCGCGACTGCCTTCGTGGTCAGCGGCAACAAGGACGGCTCGCTCAAGCTCACCGAGTCTCGGGTGCTCGAGGCCGGCGATCTCACGGGCGCGCTCATGCACATCTCCGTGTCGTGGATGGTGGGATTTTGGGGCACGCTCTCGGCGCTCAAGGAGATCAAGGCCGGGGCTCGCGCCGCCCACAAGCGGGACTCGCACGTCGGATCTGATGAGCAGCGGGCCCACGAGATCATTGCCGAAGCCGGCCCGAGCGCGGCCATCGCGCTCGTTCGGTGCAAGGACACAGAAATGGGACAGACCGTCGCCGCCCGAGCGGCCGACCGTGCCCACCAGAGCTGGCACGGCTCGCTCCCGAAGTTCCTCGCTGACCTGGACCCGGGCAGCAAGCATGACTGGGTTCGCGCCGCGCTCGACCAGCCCTCCAGCGCGACCGGCTAGATGGTCGGCACGCACGGCTGGGCGTGATCTGATCCGCTTCTGCTTCAACGCCCTGTCTCAGCCGATCGTAAGGAGGTCGCCGCCATGACCACACCCGAAGGGACCACAGCCAGTCCCGCTCCGGCCAGCCCTCGCTTATTGAACCTTGTGCAGGGGAAGCCGCTGACGGCTCGGCGGGCGGCACGAATCATCGCCTCGGTCACGGTCTCGATAACGATCATCAGCGGTGTGCTGATGCACTTCACCGACGAGAAGACCTACCCCACTATCGGCGACGGCCTGTGGTGGGCCATACAGACCGTCACGACTGTCGGCTACGGGGACCTCGTGCCGACGAGTACCGTGGGACGACTCGTCGCCGCGCTCGTGATGGTTGTCGGGATCGGCTTCCTGACCGTCGTCACTGCCGCGATCACCTCTGCGTTCATCGAATCCGCCAGGCGCCGCATCGAAGGCACCCAGACCGACCCGCTCTCCGTGAAGCTCGATCAGATCGGTACGCGTCTGGATGCGATCGAAGCGGGACTCAAGAACATCGGCGGGCGCCACAGCGATGCCTCGCAATGATTGCGGCCCGACTGTGCGGCGCCCCGGCCGAGCGAGATATCTTCGGGCTCAGAGCATCTGACCCGCTGGAGGTGCCTCGCCGTCGTTGTGATCATCCACTGCCGCTCCCGCCTGGATGCAATCGCCCGCCAGCTCCGGCGTCACACTTGCGCGTTGGACGATGGGGAGGCGCCAGCGCGGACTATGCCATTACGCCTGCTTCGCGTTGCGTAAGCAAGCGTCTGGCAACGGTCGCACGCCGCGCCCGGACGTCGTCCGTGGCGGCACGGCTTCAGGCGTCGCTCGCGACGCCTTCTCGAAGAAGCGGCCTGTAGGTTACGTTCAGAACTGCACGAGGATCTAGATCGGGAGCAGACTTGCCGACCATCAACCTTCCGCACGGCTCGGTGCGCTACCGCAGCGCCGGCCCCTCGGATGCCGTCACGCCGCCGGTGGTGTTCGTACACGGCTTCCTGGTGAGCGCCACCCTGTGGACCAAGACGGCGGACGCACTCGCGAGTGCGGGCGTCCGCTCCTACGCGCCCGACTTGCCGTTGGGCTCGCATACGATCGCCCTTGGCAGTGCAGCCGATCAATCGCCCCGGGGAATCGCCCGCCAGGTCATTGCGCTCATCGAGGCGCTTGAGCTTGAGAACGTGACCCTCGTTGGCAACGACACCGGCGGCGCGATCTGTCAGTTCTTGCTGGACAGCGATGCGTCGCGCATCGGCCGCGTCGTGCTGACCAACTGTGACGCGTTTACCCACTTCCCACCGGCGCCCTTCGGCCTGCTGGTCAAGGCCTGCCGCAGTCCCAGCGCGATCCGCGCGTTGGTGGCTCCGATGCGAGCGACCGCTATTCGACACTCCCCCGTTGGGTACGGGCTGCTCGTCAGCGAGCCGCTCGACGCCGACCAGACACGCGCGTGGGTCGAGCCGTGCCTGCGCAACCCGGCCATTCGCCAAGACGTGGCGCGCTTCGCCAAGCAGGTCGACCCCCAGGATCTCAACGTGGCGTCGAATCGGCTCAGCGGCTTCGACGGACCGGCGCTGCTGGTGTGGGGCGCCGCCGACCGCTTCTTCAAGCTCCAAGACGCGCACCGCTTGCGCGATACCTTCACCAACGCCAGACTGGTAGAGATCGCGAACGGCCGAACCTTCGTCCCCCTCGACGAACCTACGCGGCTGGCCACCGAGATCGGCGCATTCCAACCAGGCTAATCGTCGTTGAGGTCTGCGTAGGTGCCCGCGAGTAACCGCTCGCGGGCCGCGGGGTCGTAGGCGGGCAGCTCGCCGGTCTGCTTCAAACCGTCGACGTAGGCCTGCATGCCGCGCGCCCCCGCCGCGCTGGTGAGCGTCGCCATGAAGCCCGCTTGCTCGACGTGCAGGCCGTGCGCGAGCGTCGCCGAGCCGCCCTCGTAGACCGCGCGCTTGGCGGCGGCCACCGCGATCCGCGGCCGGCGCGCGAGCCGCTGCCCCGTATCAACCGCCTCGTCGAGTAGGCGGTCAAGCGGCAGCACGCGATTGACCAGGCCGGCCGCGAGCGCCTCGTCCGGCGACAGCGCGCTGCCCTCCAGCACGAGCTCCAGCGCCCGACCGCTCCCCAACAGCGAGCGAGTCGCTGCGTGCCCCCGCCGCCGGGGATGATGCCGAGCAGGATCTCCGGCTGGCCGATCAGGAAGTCGCCGTCGGCCATGTAGCGCAGGTCGCAGGCAAGCGCGAGCTCGCAGCCCCCGCCCAGCGCTGAGCCGTCGATCGCAGCGATGAAGGTGGCGCCGACGCGGTTGATGCGCAGCAACAGCTCGTGGAAGCGCTCGAGCGCCAGCATGCCTGCCGCCGCCGTGCGCTCGACGACGCCGTCGGCGCCCGGGACGCGCGCGACCGTGCGCACGGCTCGTAGCGCGACGTCGGCCTGGCGCTGGGAGACCTTCAGCCCGGCCGCCTTTGCCAGCTCCAGCAACTCGCCCACGTCGTAATGCGCGAGGAAGCGCTCCGGATGTGCACCATGCACGACGACCGCGCCGATGCCCGCATCGTGTTCGACGTCCTCGACGAGCGCGTCTAACCCACCGACCATCTCGGCGTTCATCAGCCCGTGCGGGGGACTGTCGAGCGTCGCGATAACCACGCGCCCCTCACGGCGGGTCCTTACAGATGCGCGCTCTGATGCCACGGCCGGCCAGCCTATCTGAGCCGACCGCCGCCCGCACGTACGGACGAATCGCGATAGCCTCGAACTGAGGATCGGCAGACGCCTCCTTCGCCTTGGCAGGGTGTCGCGTAAAGGCTGGGCGTCTAGGTTTCCGTGGCTTTGGGGCTGGCGTGGTGTCGATCCGGATGGGGCCGGGCGCCGGTGTCAGGCGGGGGCGAGCGCCAGCTGGTGTTTGTGGAGCTTCAGGAGGTTGTGTGTGGCGTTGATGAGTCGCCATTCGGTCCGGACGGCGGAGCGCCCGCGTCCTCGGAACCGGCCCATCCTGCGATTGGACTTGGTTTGTGCGAACACGGGCTCGACCATCGCTTGGCGTTTGCGGTAAAGGTCGCCGCCGTAGTCGGTGTGAAGTACTCGTCGCATGTGGTCGTACAGGCCACCCTGCCAGCCCGGCCGGGGCCGTCTTGCGCTTCGGTGATTCCGGCGGGATGAGCACCTGGGTGCCGCGGTTGATGATGTGCTGCATCTGCTCCTTGTGCCAGTAGCCGGCATCGGCGAGTGCCGCCGAAGGAGTGTCCTTCACACCAGCCGCAGCGAGCTCGCGCTCGGCGGCCTTGACCATCGGCTCGAGATACCCGAAGTCTCCTGTGTCGACCGTGACCTCCGCAGCGATGACAATCTGGTTCTCGTTCGTAACCAGCTGCGCGTTATAGCCCTGCACGAAACCCCGTGGGGCCCTCAACAGGCGCGAGTCGGGGTCGGCCACGTTGATCGTCCCCACCGGCGTCGTAGGCGGCACAAACGGCTTCGGCCGCGCCCCAAGGCGACGACCTCTGCTGTCCCGCGCGTCCACCCGATACCGCTCGTATTGAGCGTTGGCGCGGCACTCCACCGCGAGCTCCTGCTCCAGCTGGCGCTTGGCCTCCTTCAGGCGCTTCTGCCGTGAACGCCGGACCGGCCGAGCCTTCGCTGCGCGCTCGCGATCGAGCTGACGCTTAGCCTCCCGCAACCACCCCCGCCGACCATGAGCGGTCGAGAACCCCGGCGGCAGCTCATCCCCACGTGCCTCGCCATAGAGCTCATCCTCGGCGGCGTCAACTGCCTTCGCCTCCGCAAGGATCTGGCGCGCGATCTGCTCGTAGTCGAGCGTCTGCCCCTCGTTCACAGTCGCCCCCAACTTCGTCCCGTCAACCGCGATCACCCCGACCTTCACCAATCCCGCCTTCGCACACACCGCCAACACGTCGCCAAAGATCCCCGCCAGCGCATCCTCGTGGCGCGCAATGAACCTCGCGATCGTCGCGTGATCCGGTCGCTCGTTCACCGCCATGACGCGAAAGGCGATGTCCTCCAAGCACTCGCGCTCGATCACCCGTGAAGAGCGCTGGCCGCGCGCATAGGCATAGAGCAACAGCGCCACCAGGTGGATTCAACTGGTTCTCGCAACGCCCAACGTTGAGGAGTTGCGATGGCCAAGAAAAGCCGTGCTACAGATCGTGCCGCTGCAGCAGGGACGCGTTCCGGGGGACGTCCGTCTGCTGGGCGCCGAGAACATCGGGAGCGTTTTTGGGCAGCGATCGCTCGAGGGGCATCAAGCGTCGACGCTGCCACGGAGGCGGGTGTGTTGCCGAGCGTTGGTGTCCGGTGGTTCCGCAAGGGTGGCGGGATGCCGTTTCTCACGCTCGCGCCGGTGTCTGGGCGTTATCTGTCCTTCACCGAGCGGGAGGAGATCGCGGTCCTGCTCGCTCGTGGTTCTGGGGTGCGAGAGATCGCGCGTCAGCTGGGTCGTGCGCCGTCGACGATCTCCAGGGAGCTGCAACGGAACGCTGCGATCCGCACCGGCCGGCCGGAGTATCGGGCCTCGACCGCGCAAACGCATGCCGACCGTCGCGCTCGACGACCGAAGCCGGCGAAGCTCGCTGTCAACCCGGAGTTGCGTCGCTATGTGCAGGACCGGCTCGCCGGGTCTGTGCAGCGGCCCGACGGGAGCGTCGCGGGTCCGCAGGTCGGCTGGGGCGGGCGGCGTCACGGACCGCGAAAGGACCGGCGCTGGGGGAAGTCTTGGAGCCCGGCTCAGATCGCTGGTCGACTACGCGTTGACTTCCCCGATGATGAGTCGATGCGGGTTTCCCATGAGGCGATCTATCAGTCGCTCTATGTGCAGGGCCGCGGAGCGCTGCGCCGGGAGCTGACAGCTTGTCTTCGGACAGGTCGGGCGCTGCGGGTTCCCAGGGCCAGGACGATGAGGCGGAACAGGAGCTTCGTGACTGACGAGCTGTTGATCAGTGAGCGGCCTGCTGAGGTTGATGACCGTGCTGTTCCGGGTCACTGGGAGGGCGATTTGATCCTCGGTCTGGACCGGTCTGCAATCGGCACTCTGGTCGAGCGCTCAAGCCGGTTCACGATGCTGCTGCATCTCCCGCCGATGGAAGGTCACAACAGCCCAAGAGCGAAGAGCAGCCCGGCGCTCACGGGTGCTGGTGCTGCGGCCGTTCGTGACGCGATCGCCGACACGATCACGACCCTCCCCGAACAACTTCGGCGGTCCTTGACCTGGGACCAGGGAGTCGAGATGGCCCAGCACGTGCAACTACGGCTCGACACCGGTCTGCAGATCTACTTCTGTGATCCACGAAGCCCGTGGCAGCGCGGGTCGAACGAGAACACCAACGGGCTGCTGCGCCAGTATTTCCCGAGAGGCACCAACCTCGCCAGGCACAGCGCCGAGGAGCTCGTCGCTGTCGCGGCGGCGTTGAACGGTCGACCGCGAAAGACACTCGCGTGGAGGACACCCGCCGAGGCGCTCACCGACTACTTGAGCGCCGCGGCCTGACCGCCGCCTGCAGCATCCAACGCGCGTGACAACTGCTCGACTGCGGCATCCCAGCCACTGGGGTGTCCGACGGTCGCGCGCGGCTGTCGCCGCTCCGGCCCGCCCTCCGGGCGAGCCTCCACGGCGACAGCCGCAACACCAGGCAGGCGTCTGTCATCAGCCCTTGCCTTTACAGTCATCCACCACACCGCGTTGCGACGACCGGTTGAGCCCAAGCCATCATCGACGAGTCATACGCCGCGCGACCATGGCCGTCCGAGCGGTACTCGCCATAAAACGCCGCGAGATCCATCTCGTTGACCGCATCCACCACCGTCCACACAAGATGATCCGCCGGCAGCCAGTCCCGCAGATCCGGAGGCATCAAAAACACCTGATCACGCCGACACTCAATGAAGTTCTGGGGCATCCCGGAAGTCTCCAAAGCCTCCCGGACGGCACCCCTTTACGCGACACCCTCCCTTGGCGAAGCAGCGGTCGTAGCGGGCTTGGAACGGGGCTGTCGCAGGTCGTCCAGAGCAGTGCGCAGCGCCAGCCCGGGTCGCGCGTCCGTTCCCGGAAGATTGCGGGGGCCGGGCCATTGAGCGCGGATGGGGGAAGGGTGCGATCTGCCTATGTCGCCGACGTGCGCGGCGAGCTTCGGGGGCCCGCCGCTATGTTTCGGAAGTCGTTCGCCGGTACCGTGACGTTGATGTCCCAAATCGTCTTGGTCGGCAGGCGTCCGTGATCGGCGACCGCTGGGGGGTGACGTTGCCCGAGACTCGGCGTAGGTATCCGTGTGACGATGTGGTGTCCGATCCAGTGCTGGAGGCTTGGCGGGGGGTAACCGTTCTGGCGTCGTCGGAGCGATTGTGGCCGTGGGTGGCGCAGATCCGTTTGGCGCCGTACTCCTACGACTGGATCGACAACCTCGGTCGACGGTCACCGCAGCGGCTGTGCGGCCTGCCCGATCCAGTCGTTGGAGAGCCTTTCACCACCGCATTTGGTGGACGGCAGCTGGGGCGCATCATCGCGGTTAATGCCGGCGAGCATCTGACGGGGCAGATCATGGGGGCGGTGATGTCCTACGTACTCGTGCCGGACAGTTCAACGACTCGGCTGCTGTTGAAGGTCGTGATGCGCCGGCGGCGGGCGGTTGCACCGCTGCTGTCGCTCGGAGACTTCGTCATGGCTCGTCGCCAGCTGCTCAACCTCGCGCGCCTCGCCGCGCAGGGTGGACCAATCTGACGCACGCAGGGCACCCTGGGACGATCGCAATCGTCCAGGATCCGCGCGACGGCAAGGGCTCGCTTGCCTGCTACGTACGACGATCGCTCAGGACGACCACTCGTCCGTGCTCAGACGGGTCGAGACGCCCGGATCTCGAAGGACGCGACACTGTGCTGCGAGACCACTGAGTTAGCGTACCGTCGAGAGCATCCCGGTTGTCATGCGCAGCGTCGCGGCTGCCACGGTCGCGCGGGGGACGTCGGGATTGTCGAGCCACCAGAGCGCGAGGCCGGTGAGAGAGCTGCGGATGATCTCGCCAAGCGGCTCGAGCTCGTCCTCGGGTAGCTGCGGGGCGAACTCACGCAGAAGCGCCACGTCGGCGGCGCGTTGGCGGCGTCGCAGCTCGCGTTGAAGCGCCTGGATATCCGGGTCCCCGGTCGCGTCCTGGAACAGGAGTCGTGATGTGTCGGGATGCTGTTCGACGTGGGCGAACCACGCGTCGATCATCGCGGGGAGGCGTTCCTCGGGTTTTCCCTCGGCCTGCAGGAAGCTGTCCAGCGGGGCTGCGGCCAGCTCGTCGCGGCGGCGTTCGAGCAGCTTCATGTGGAGTTCCTTCTTGGACTCGAAGTGGCGGTAGAGCATCGGCTTGCTGACGCCTGCCTCGGCGACGATGTCCTCGACGGTGGTCGCGACGTAGCCGCGTTGGGCGAACAGGCGCGCTGCGGCGTCCTCGATGAGCCCCCGCCGCTGTGCTGCCGAGAGCCTGGTGCGCGGCTCGCCGGAGCGCCCGCTGATGTCTCGGTCGGATGAAGTTACCATCTGGTACACTCAATAGTAACTTGCTGCGAGGTCGAATCCAACAGGCCCTGTGATCGTCTCCGTACATCTCGCCGATGTGGGCAAGCGTTCAGGCGCTGCGACTCACGCGGACGAGACTCGATCCCTCGGAGGGTGCCTGGCTTGCGCTACGCGCGAGGTCACGACCGCGGCCCCCTTGAGCGGCCGACTGCTACCGAGGCCCAACCTCGGTCGGGTCGGGCTCATCGCCGGTTGGGATGACGAGCCGGCTGTCGAGGCTTTCCTCGCCGGCCACCCGCTCGCCGAGCAGTTGGCGCACGGGTGGCACGTGCGCCTGCAGCCCACGCGGGTCTTCGGGACATGGCCACAGCTACCTGGGCTCCCGGCCACCGAGGAGCCCATGGACGACACGGAGCCCGCCGCCGTTCTCACCCTCGGTCGCCTGAGGCTCTCTCAGACCCTCCGCTTCCTTCGAGCGAGCGCCGCTGCAGAGGGGCTTGCAGTGCGCGACCCAGCGCTGCTGGCCTCCACGGGACTGGCCCGGCCGCCCGGACTGGTCGCGACGTTCTCGCTGTGGCGGAGCACCTCCGCCATGCGTGCCTATGCTCACGGAGCCTCCGAACCAGCACACCTCGCAGCCATCCAGGCGCACGCCGCCCGACCGTTCCACCACGAGTCGGCGTTCATACGCTTCCGACCGTACGCAGCCAAGGGCACCTGGGACGGCTGCAACCCGCTGGCCACGACGGAATCCGAGACACCCGGAGTCCCTAGTGCCTGACGTTCCAGCCGGCCATGCCCCGTTCGCGCTATGGAACCGCAGCGGCAACCACCTCGTCGCAGTCCTTGCTGCGATCCCCACTGCACCCGCTCGTCAGCCGACACCTGGCACTCATCAGCGTCACCGGCCGGCGAACCGGCGCTCAGCACACGTTCCCCGTCGGCTACCAAGAGACCAACGAAGCACTCACGATCCCGGTCATGTGGCCCCAGCGCAAGCTCTGGTGGCGCAACCTCCGCGACGGTGCAAGCGTCCGCTTGCGCCTTCGCGGCGCAGATCGCACTGGACAGGCACGAGCGCGAGTTGACGATCGCGGCGGCGTTACCGTCGAGGTACTTCTCGACCCCCGCGCCTAGCTCGACCGGGAGGCCAATGACCCCAGCGGCAGCTCCCGCGTTCGCTTCAGAGGAGGCGTCCAGGCTGGGGCTCACGACACGCCTGGAATGGACGAGCTGCGAGCGCGTCGGGAAGTCCTGGAGGCAGGTGGGCAGACGACTGCTTGCGTGGAGTAAAGCAGCAGCCCATACCCGAGCGCGAGCGCACCGAGCCCGGCGCTCACGCCCTGGTTTTCGGATGCTTCAGAGTTGGAGTCCGGCTGTCGCGGACATCATCGGCGCTCGGCGAGCATGCACGGTGGAGATGATCTCCTCGATATCAATGCCCTGCAGGTAGATGCTCGTAGTGCCGAGGTTTGAATAGCCGAGCTGGCGCTGGATGACGTTCAGCGAGACGCCGTCGCGAGCGAGCTCCACAGCGTGCGCGTGGCGCAGCTGGTGGGGTGCGAAGCGTCTCCTTACGCCGGCTTCTGAGGCGTGGCGGCGGAACTCGGTGCGCACTGCGGCGGCTGACCATGGTCGACCGCGGGTGGGGCCGTCGATCACGCAGAACAGCGGGCCCGCGGGGAGCTCGAGGCGGGATGTGAGCCAGGGCTTCAGGTTCTCCCAGCCCCATCCATCCATGCCGACCTCGCGCCGGCGTCCGCCCTTGCCTCGACGCACGAGCACGGACCCTCGCTGTTGGTCAAGGTCGTGCTCGCTGAGCGCGAGCGCCTCCTGGACGCGGAGGCCTCCTCGCCAGAACATCACGATCATCGCCCGCAGCCTGAAGCCGTGAGGGTCCTCGCATGCGTGGCGCATCACGCAGACGATCTCCTCGACGGTCGGTGGGTCGGCCGGGTAGAGCATCCCCTTGTTGCGGGGAGCCCGCCCTGAGTGGAAACCGGGGAGCGTCGCCGGGGAGCGGCGCCTCCCGGCCGAGTCGAGCACTGCAGAGCCCGTCATTTCAGTTCTCCTTCCGTCGCGTGGCTGGTAGTGGCGCTGCTCTACCAGCACGGACGGGTCCAGCGGGGCGTGAGAGGCACGGACGCTCGCTTTGCCAAGGCGATGCGGAAGCGTCCGCGTCGAGGGGTCGCGTCCCTGAGCTGCTGTAAATTCGCCGGCGGCTCAGGTTCCCGGTGGTGTTCAGTCTATGCGGCGCTCACCTCCTCGGGTGTTGTTGGTTCGTTGCCCTCGTATCTGATCCGCTTGAGCCGTTGGCGCTCGAGCTGGGTGAACCTGACGCCGTTGGTGGCGTGGGTCATGTAGAGGTCGAGCACCGCCCAGACGAGCGTGAGACAGCTGGTCTCACCAGGGAAGCGGCCGATCACCTTGGTGCGCCGCTTGACCTCGCCGAGGGATCGCTCGAGCAGGTTGGTTGATCGCCACCGCCGGCGGTGTCTGGTCGGGTAGCGCAGGTGCACGACGAGGGCGTCGAGATCATCATCCAGGCACTTCGCGGCGGCGGTGAAGCCGGCCTTATCGAGCTCCTTGACGAGGGCCTTCAGTCGTTGCCGGCCGTCGTCCTCGTTGATCGCCTCATCCAGCGCCTGCCAGTAGGCGCCCCGGACGCGCTCGCGCTCTCGCTCGGGCAGCTTCGCCAAGAGGTTGCGCACGCGGTGAACGGCGCAGTGCTGGCGGTCCGAGGCCGGCCAGCACTGCTCGACCGCCTTGATCAGTCCCGGCGCGCCGTCGGCGACTATCAAGAGCGGCGCGCCCAATCCGCGGGCGATCAGATCGCGCCCCAGGGCGAGCCAGTCCTCGTGGGACTCGCGCATCCCCAGCATCACCGACAAAAGCACGCGCTCACCCTCCTCGGTGAAGCCCCAGGCGACCAGCACGCCCTCCTTGGGTCCGTCGGGGCGGACCGACAGGAAGACCGCGTCGAGGAACAGCGCCGCCAGGTGGACCTCGTAGAGGTCGCGGCGCCTGAACTGCTCAAAGCGCTCACGGAGCTCCTCACAGATCCGCGATGCGGTCGACTTCGAGAGCTTCCCGAGCCCTGCCTTATCGCACAGCGACTCGATGTCGCGCATCGACAGGCCCCTGACGAACGCACCTATCACCATCGCCCGCAGGGGCTCGGTGCGCAACAGCTTGGCTCCCCTCGGGAAGAGCTTTGAGACGAACGGCTCGGCTGCCTGTCTGATCTGCGGGATCTCCACTGAAAGCTCGCCCTCGGCGGTCTGCAGCTTGCGCGGGCGAAAGCCGTTGCGCAACCCTGACTGATAGTTCTGCAGCCCCCGCTGATAGTCGGGTCGCCGGTCATACCTGGCGCGCCCGAGCCAGGCGTCGAACTCGTCCTCCACGGCTCGCTGGATGATCAAGCGGGCGCCGAGCTTGGCGAGGCTCGACAGCGATTCCCGCGGGTTCTCATCCACCCCAACAGCGAGCAGCTGGTCGATCTGCTCCTCTATCTCCGCCGACGGCGGTACGGTACGTCTCACGGCGTAGGCCTCCTTCAATTGTCTTTGACGGGACTTGAGGGAACCTACGCCGTTGCCTTGATGGCTTCCGGCTATTTACAGCAGTTGTGAGACGCGACCCGTCGAGGTGCGTCTGTGCTCCCGCTCGTCCATTCCGATCGTCTCGCGAGCCTCATCGGGGACGGCTCCTTCCACGGGAAGGCGAGAGTCCTGCCTTCCGCGCGGAGCAGGTTCGCGACACCGGTTGTCGAGAAGCTCGTCCTGGTTCGAAGGCAGGTGTCTAGAACGCCGCGCTCCGGTTCGGTCTCTGCTCACTACCGAGTCAAGTGATGCCGGCTTGCAAGCGTGGCCTCGAGCCGGGCTACCTCTTGGCGTGGCGACTCTCGGGGTAGCGGGGCAGCCCGTCGTCTGGGATCGGCTCCCAAGGCGCTGCGTAGGCCACGAACTGGCGGACGCTCGGTCGGATGCCGGGATCGCTGTCGAACGCTCCCATGCGGATGCCGATCGGATCGGGGTGGTTCGGGTTGCGGCCAAACAGCGACGATCCACAGTCACCGCAGAACAACTTTTCGCCTCCGGCATCCGGCTTCCACACGCGGAGTCTGCGCTCGCCGGCGACGATCCGAAACGTGTCGGGTGCGGGGTGGGCGTTCGCCGACGCCGCGGCTCCGCTGCGGCGCTGACACCGCTTGCAGTGGCAATAGCTTGCAATCACGAGCGGCCCAGTCACCTCGAACCGCACCGCCCCGCAGTTGCAGCCACCCGTGAGCGCGAAGTCGGTCATCCTCAGCGGTACCTCCTGGTCTCGGGGCGGGGCCGGAAACAATACGCGCGCCGTCAGTCATTCCGTTGACGACGCCCGGCGTGGCCACCACGGCCGGTGCCGCTCGTTCAGCCTCTGTCCGCGCGCGTCGGGGCTCTCGGCGGGCCGATCAGGATGCGCGTCGGGTGACAAAGCGAGTTTCCGTGAGGGCGCTGTGTTCTCGGTTGGTGGCGTCTATGGTTCGAGCGAGTGGCGGCTATGCACGGTGTCCGAGTAGCTCTCAATGCCGAGCCAGCGCACGCTGACGGGACGGGCCGGCACGGGTGACACGATGATGCACACCGGGACGCTGCAGCAGGGCGACGGACCCACCATCGCGTACGACATTGCGGGCGACGGCCCGCCGGTCGTGTTCATCCATGGCCTCACATCCTTCCGGCAGACGTGGAATCCCATCACCACCCTGCTTGCCCAGGACTTCACGTGCGTCCGGATAGACCTCCGAGGTCACGGGGCGTCTTCCGCCGCGACGGAGTACTCGATGCAGTCGCTGGTCGGTGACGTACGCGCGGTCGTCGAGGAGGTGGGGCTCGGGGAGCCGGCGGTCGTCGGTCACTCCCTGGGCGCGAGCATCGCCACCGTCTACGCTGCGGCGCATGGCGCGCGCACCGTCGTCTGCATCGACCAGTCGCTGCGGTTCGGGGACTTCGCCGTGCTCGTGCAGGCGCGTGCCGACGACCTGCGAAGCCCGCGCACGATGGAGGCTGTCGTGTCGATCGACCGCGCCCTGAAGCTCGAGCCATACGCCGACGTCGAGCAGCTCGAGCGCAGGATCCTGGCGTTCCCGCGCGAGGTCGTCCTCGGAATCTGGGACGCGCTGCTGACCACGCCCCCAGAGCAACTGACCGCTATCGCCGAGGGCCTGCTGCCTAGGATTTCGGCACCGCTGCTCTCGCTCCACGGCTCACCGCCACCACCAGACTATGAGAGCTGGCTGGCTGGCCTCGCGCGCGGCGCACGGATCGAGATCTGGGAGGGCGCTGGCCACATGCTCCACCTCGTCCACCCTGAACGGTTTGCGACACGCGTCCGGCCGCTACTCAGGGACCCAGCGGCGCCCTGAGCGCCTCCTCTGACTGCAGCGGCCCGCACGGACGCGACAGCACGCAGGCCAGCTCGGTCTGCATCGGACTCGATCAGCATTAGCCCGGTGTGCCCGATGAACACGAATGCGGGACATGATCCAAAGCGGCCGCGACCGACCCGCTCCTCGCCGAGCTCGCGTGGCACGGCGGCGCCAGCCGCCGAGGAGCTGCCGACGCCCTGGCATCCGCGCAAACCGGGTCCGCCCGACTCGTCGTTGGGATGCCCGTTGCCCGCGAAAGGAGGTGTCTCCGGCGGCACCGTGCGGGGAAAGGGCGTCGCAGAAGCGGATGGTGGAGCGGGCTGCCCCCGGGTCACTACCATCGGTCTGTGAGCGGCCAGAGGGTGCCCGGTGGGGTGGTGCATAAACTGCCCGCGGACCTGCGTAAGGCGCTGATCGCCAACGCGACGGCGCTCGATGCCTGGAGGGACATCACGCCCTTAGCCCGCAACGAGTTCATCTGCTGGGTCGACGATGCCAAGCAGGAGTCCACCCGAGAGCGCCGCATTCGGCGGACGCAGGAGGAGCTGGAGGAAGGCCAACGCCGGCCCTGCTGCTGGCCCGGGTGCAAGCACCGCGATCGCACCGGCAGGTAGCGGCCCGCGTAGGACCATCCATCGCCTCTCACGGGGGCCTGCTGTGCGGCCGGTACGCGGGCGGCAGAGGCCCTGAGATTCGCCACGGGCGGGTCTGTGGGAGGCCGGGCAGGGCGAGCACCCCTGCTGGCCGCGCGTTGGAGACAGCAGCAGGCGGTGGGCAAGATGACCGACGGACGGGCAAAGGAGCACGGAGCGGCTAGGCCCTTCGTCGGCGCGCTCTCGTAAGGTGCGCTGGCGTGCTATCGAACCGATCGATCCCGAGCGCGACCACGATCCCGGTGCTCATCTATCCCGATGTGCGCACTGCGGTGAGTTGGCTGAGCGAGGCTTTCGGCTTCGTCGAGCGCCTCCAGATCGGCGACGACCATCGGTCGCAGATGAATGTTGGGGAAGACGGCGCGGTGATCATTGGCGACGTCCGCTACGACCGCGTGCCGCCGCGTCCAGGCGAAGTCACACACTTGGTGCTCGTACGCGTGGAGGACGCGGCGGCGCACTGCGAGCATGCGCGAGCCCACGGAGCGAAGATCCTCGAGGAGCCCACCGACCACATGTACGGCGAGCGCCAGTACAACGCCGAGGACCCCTGGGCCCATCAGTGGACCTTCTCGCAAACGCTCTCGGATATCGACCCTCGGGACTGGGGCGGGATTCTCCGCGAATGACTCGCCGATCAGCACGAGTTGCCGCACGTCCCATTACGGGTCAGCTCCTGCGGTCGTGCGCGGCCGCTTTCCGCGCAAACCAGGGCGGCCGCGAGCAGAGGCTGGATGCTCGAGACATCGCGAGAGCAGGTCTCTGCGCTGCCGGCTGTCGGGACTCGGCGTCACTCAGGCCGGTGCTTCATTGGATCGCCGTCTCACTCTCCAACGTCAAGCGAACCGCCGCCAGGCTCCCATTGCGACGGTAGGAGCGGCAGCGCCGACGCGACCCGGCGTCGGTGCTGGTCCTCGTCATGGAACGGTTGCGGCGAGTCCCCGCCCTCTGTGTTGCGTGTCGTCGCGGGGGGGCAGCCCTTCCGGGGCATCGCATCAGACTGACGCCGCGGCCTTGCCGGAGCGATCCCGACCGGTCGTCGGTCTGCCCCCACCCGGGACCGGTAGTACCGGGCGGTCTCGCCCCTCTACGGCTTCAAGTGCGCTTCGAAGAACGCGAGGATGCGCTGACGTGCATCTCGCGCAGATCCCTCGTGGTAGCCCGATCCTGGCGAGAGTATGCCGAAGACTGGCTCCAAGACGGCGAACGGGAGCGGCGTCTTGTCTCCGGCTCCTTCATGGTCGTTGAGAAAGGAGTGCCCGGCTTCGGGGTACTCCTTGACGTCGTGTTCGACCCCGGCGGCCGTTAATGCCTGGTCGAGGCGATCGGCGGCCCCCCGTAGTGAACGATCCTTGCCGCCGTAGCTTCCGACGATCGGGCAAGCCCCTCTCAGGAAGCTGGCCGTGTAGGCGTCCTTCGGAGCGGTGCCGTAGTTGACGCTCGAGACCTTAAACCCGCGATCGGCTGCGAGCAGCAAGGCGAACCCCCCTCCCATGCAGTAGCCGATCACGCCGATCCTGCCCGTGCAGTCCTCCCGGGCCTCCAGCCAGACGCGTGCCGCCTCGATCTCGTCGAACGACCTTCCCCGTCCGGCGCGCACGTCGCGCATGACCGAGATCATGCAGACCACCCTCCCTCTCCCATGGAAGAGGTCCGGCGCTACGGCGAGGTACCCTTCGCCCGCGAGCCAGTCAGCCTGGTTGCGTAAGTCTTGGCTCATCCCCATTGCGTCGTGGATGACGACGACACCCGGCCAGGGGCCCTCGCCCCCAGGTGTCGCCAGGTAGGACGGCAGCTCACCCTGAGTTGGGATCATTACCTCGGCCATCACGTCTCCTTGGACGCGGGTGGTCGTCCCGGACGGTCCGCATCGGTGACGCCGTTCGATACGACGCTTGCCGCGAGCCGTTTGCCCCATTCTTGGGCTCGGGCCTCCTCGCCCGGTTCGAGGTGATTCTTCAAGGTGACGAAGAAGCTCTCGGGCTTGGCGACCACCTCGAACCCGTGCGTGCCGAAGCTTTCGGCTGATTACCCGTGACGCCCTCCCTCTGAGAACCGCCGGACCGTTGAAGCGGGTGTCGAAGGCAGCAACCTTTGTGTGGCCCTGGCCGAGCGACGCGAGCCAGTCACGCACGCCTGGGCCTTGAGCGTCGCGATCGAGCACCAGATCGTTCTTGGGCTTTTGCGCAGTGGCGCCCGCCCACTTGCGGGTGCGTGTGCGACTCATGCCGTGAAAATGGGTGGGCCCGCCCACCACGAGCAGGTCGGCGTCGCCCAACCGCTCGCGGCCGGCCTCAGCCAGTGGAACCACGACGACTTCGAGCATCGGTTCGAGGCCCTTGCCAATGGCATCGGCGATCGCGTGCGTGTTACCGAACATCGACTCATAGACGATCACCGCCCGCATGGGTCCATCTCCGGATTCATTGTGCGCGCATGCTAACTCCCTCACCGTCACAACCGGCTACTACCGCCCGGCTGCGGGCGCGCAGCCAGCCGTGCACCCCACTCGCGCGCCCGGTCAGTCTCGCCCGGCAGCAGGTGGCACTTCCAGTCCACGAAGAAGCTCTCGGGTGCGAGCACGACGGTAAGCCCGTGACGCGGTAGTGCGCGAGCGACGCCCTTGGATGCTCGGCCGGTGAATGCGGCGGGCGCCTTGTACCGAGTATCGAAGGCGGCCGCGTCAGCGTGAAACTGGTCGAGAGTGTCCAGCCACTCCCGCACGCCGGGTCCGGTGTCAGCACCGGGCTCAAGCACCAGGTCGCTACCCGGTTGGCGAACGGACTTCGCGGCGGAAGCGCGGGTCTTCGGCCGCGACATTCTCGACCAATGTGTCGGACCGCCGACGATGATCAGGTCAGCACCCTCGGCTGCCCGGGCACCCGCTTCGGCGACTCCGAGAACGCGAACATCTGGTCCGACCCCTTCGGCGATCGCACGCGCGATCGCGCGTGTGTTTCCGAACATCGACTCGTAAACGATCACCGCACGCATCTCGATGCTTTCCGCAGCACGCCTAAGGGGCTCCGAGCGCTTCCGACCAATGCTCGCGGTTTGCCGCGAGAGCGCGACGGCCACCCGCTACAGCACCGCTGATCATGACGCGTGTCCCGCCGGTCGCGCCGGGCTCGAACTTGACGGTCATCTGCTCGCGGTTGAGGTGGTGCCAGAGGTTGACGAGGAACGGGAACCCGACGCGCGGTCGGTAGGCCAGCTCGCCCGCGCCTTGGTTCTTCAGACGAAGACCAATTGCGGCGGCTGGCTGCTTCAGCGCCGTCGTGGCGCGAGCCTGAGCCTCGGATGGCGCCTCCCGCAGCGACAGCTCAACGCTAAATGCCTTGGCCATGTTGACCTCTTCCGGTTGGTGATCTCCAGGCCCTGCCAGCCCTGGGCGTACCGACCACTTTTGTCAATTCCCCGGAGCTGTGGATTCCGCGCTCGTAGCGCCAGTTGGACGCTATGCCTCTTGCGGGGGCCGATGACCTCGATGACCGGGTGAGCGACGTCAAGGACCCCTTAAGCGACTCGGCGCCCACGCTCTGCTTATCAACACTCCCAGCCACGGGCATCGTCTTCCTCTCGTCGCGTTGTTATCTGCTCTCCCGCACTCGCGTAATCCTGTCTCAGTGTTTGTGGAACGAGAAGTGACGTCGCGCTGGTCGCGCCGGATTGCTCGGTCGCGCAACAGGGCTGGGCATGGGTGCGACTGCCGGTCTTGGGCTGGAGGCGCTGGCTGGCTCGGTCGTTATTCGAGGCATCCACTCAAGCCAGCCGGGCAGGTACCAGTTCCAGTCGCCGAGCAGCTTCATCGTCGCCGGCAGTAGTACCGCTCGCACGATCGTGGCGTCGAGCAGCACGGCCACGCCAAGGCCTACGCCCATCATCTTGAAGGTGAGCTCTTCGAGGGTCGCGAAGATCGCGAACACGGCGACCATCACGAACGCGGCGCTGGTCACGACGCCGGCGGTTGCCTTGATGCCGTGGGCGATCGCGTCCTCGGTGCTCATGCCGTCGTCGTGTGCCTCGCGCACGCGGCTGAGGATGAATACGTGGTAGTCCATCGAAAGGCCGAACAGGATCACGAACAGGAACAGTGGCAGCCAGGCGGTGATGCCGCCGATCGAGGTGAAGCCGAGCAGCGAATGCAGGTGGTCCTTTTGGAAGATGAGCACGAGCACGCCGTAGGCCGCGCCGACGGAGAGCAGGTTGAGAACGATCGCCGTGAGCGGGATCACGATCGAGCGGAAGGTCACTAGCAGCAGCAGGAACGCCAGCCCGAGCACCCACACGAACACCAGTGGTGCGTGGGACTTCATCGATTCGTTGAAGTCCACCGAGGATCCCACCTCGCCGGTCGTGTGGACGGTGACGCCGGGTACCCGGGCGATGGTAGCCGGGATGGCTGCGCCCCGCAACAGCGCGAGCGCCCCGATCGAGGCCGCGTTGGTGCCCGTGCCCGCGAGCGGCACTGACACGCGCGCGGCCCGGTGCGAGGCGCTGACTTCGACGCTGATCGGCTCGTACATCCGGCCGGTCGCGAGCGCGGCGCGCTCCAGCGCCGCGATCCCGGCGGTGATCGGTGGCGAGGTGACGTCGCTTGCGCTGATCACCACCGTCTCTGGCACGGCTCCGCCGGGGAACTCGCCCTGGATGTTCCGGTAGACCTTCATGATCGGGAGGTTGCGCGGGAGCCCCTGGAAGCCGGGTTCCACCGTATGCAGGCTGAATGCGGGGATCGCGAGCGCGACCAGCGCGAGCGCGGCTGCGCCACCCAAGAGCACAGGCTGGCGCAGCACGGCGCCGACGATCGCCGCCCAGAAGCGGGATTCTCCGGCCCTGGAGCGAAGCCTTCTCAGACCTGGCACGTGCCCCCGGTCGACGCGGTCGCCGAGCCTCGAGAGCACGGCGGGCAGCACAGTCAGCGAGCCGACAAGCGCGACCGCGACCACGAGCACCGTCCCGATCCCGAAGGCCGTGAAGACCTGGGAGCCCATCAGGCACATCCCCGTCATCGCGATCATCACCGTCAGCCCGGAGATCAGCACTGCCCGCCCGGAGGTGGCCGCCGCCACCTGGAGGGCCTCTGCGGGCGTGCGCCCAAGCGCGCGCTCCTGCCTTACTCGGCGCAGGTAGAACAGGGAGTAGTCGATGCCCACCGCTAGCCCGATCAGCAGGATCACCGAGTCGATGCCCGACCAGACGTGCAGCACATGGCTGAAGAGGTCGGTCAGGCCGAGCGCCGCCAGCACCGCTGTGAAGCCGAGCAGCAGCGGCAGGCCCGCGGCCACGAGCGCGCCGAACGCGAGCACAAGGATCACGAGCGTGACCGGCAACGATGTCACCTCGGCCCGGTGGAAGTCGTTCGAGAGCGTCGCGCTTACCGCCTTGACTGTGCTGGCGTCGCCCAGCTCGCCGATGAACAGCCCGGGGTAGGCGCGCTGCACCGCGGCCGTGGCCGCTAGCGCCGGCGCGACGCGATTCTGCGCGTTGTTGGGGTCGCCGGTGATTTGGAAGCTCACGAGCGCAGCACGGCCGTTCCTCGAGATCTGGCCCGCGTTGACGGGCGCGAGCGGCGATTTGATAGCCGCCACCGAGGGCGTGCGCGACAACCGCGCTACGAGGTCAGCCACGGCAGCGCGGTAGCCAGTGCCCGCGAGCGGGCCGCCCGGATTCTCGATCAGGACCTCCTCGCCCGCCCGCTCGCGCGGGAACTGCTGCGCCTGCGTTTCTTCAGCGAGCTGCGACTGGCCGTTCCCGCCTTCACCCTGCTTGAGGGCCACCACCCCCGTCGCGCTGCCGATCACGAACGCGACGACTACAAACGCCAGCCACCCCCGCACCACGCCCTTGCGATGCGCTGCGCTCCAGCGCGCCGCGCGAGCTGTGAAGTTCTCGGACTCGCCCACCGCTTCCCCTTCAGGCACCGCCTCGCCCATCGAGCGAGCATGGACAACACGCAAGGCCCCGTCATCGGTAGAAGCGTGCAGACCAGACGCGAAGTTCCCGCACTGCGAGGAGCGAATCGGCTGCCTCGCCTACCTCTCACGTGGACGATCCCGGGCAGCTGAAAGCAGGTCCGCACGCTGGCCCACCGCGAGTCCCGCAAATCGCCAGAACGAGGTCGGCGAGGCCTGCTTTCAGCTGTGCGAGCGGTAGCCAGCATCGTGGCTGGGCTGGCAGCCGACGAGATGCGAGCGTCCTGGATGCACCCAGCCCCTTCTACGCCCGCCACCTGAAAGTGGTGACTGACCCTGGAGGGTGGAGGGCGGTTTGCCCAAGCCTCGATCTCGGCCCTGTCGCGGAGGCCCTCGACGTCCACCGACACCCTCCGTAGCTGACCACGTACAACTGCGCCAGATCACCGATGCCGTCCGCGGGGCGGCACAGGAGGCTACTTGTATGACGCATGTTCTTGTTGCTTACGCTTCAAAGCGCGGGTCGACTGCGGAGATCGGCGACGCGATCGCCGACGTCCTGCGGCAATCCGGACTCGACGTCGATTGCAAGTCCGCCGGGGAGGTGCGAAGCCTCGATTCCTACGACGGGGTCGTGCTCGGCAGTGCCGTCTACATGAAGCGCTGGCGTGGCGATGCCAAGCACTTCCTGCGAAAGCACAGCGAGCAGCTTGCACGGCTGCCGTTCTGGGTATTCAGCTCCGGCCCCGTCGGAGACCCGAGCAAGACGCCCGACCCCTCGTGGCTTGAGCCGCCGCGGATCATGGACCGCGCGCAGCAGCTCGGTGTGCGCGATCACGTTGTCTTCGGCGGCAGGGTGCCCGCTAAGCCGCGAGGTCCGATCGAGCGCTCGATGGTCGAGAACACGCCGGCGCAGTATCGAGACCGGCGCGACTGGGACGAGATCCGCGCGTGGGGTTCACGCATCGCTTCCGAGTTGCACGCGCCCGCGCCGGTCGCTTGATCACCGGCTCCCTTCCCGCCCGCGACGCGTAGTCAACTTGACTGCCCAGCGAGCATGCTCTAACCAGGCAGTAAGGAAACGAGACTTCCGCATCGGCGCTCGTGGAGCGGTTGCCGTGCGTGCTCAGAGTGCCGGGAGACGACTGCTTCGCACGGCATTGCGACAGTCAGCCAGACCAGGCGCCGCGCTTGTGCAATGGACGAGGCTGAGCAGCCCCGGGCCGGCGACGCCCACACGCCTGCTTGCTCGGCGCATTGCGACAGTCTCGGTGCCGATGAGCGTCCGTGCTCGTGTTCGTTCGTTGCGACCGTCATCGCCTCGATGGCCGAGACGCCCGCTTGCATGCTGAAAGCAGCACTATGTGGCTCAGCGCCGCGCCACAGTTAGCTGCTTCAGCATCGCTTATTGATTTCGGCGCCCTGCCGACGCCAGCGGCGGTCAGGCTGTCTCGCGGGCCCTCTCGAGGCCGTCGAGGATCAGGTCAAGCCCGTACGCGAACTCGTTTGCGTAGTCGTAGCCCGGCTGCAGGACGTGCTCGACGGCCAGTTCGCTGAGGTGTGGGTACTCGCCGGGCGAGAAGTTCGCCATGATCGATTGCGCCACCTCCGCTGTCTCTCGCGGGGTGTCGAACGGCAGGTTTGGCTCTTGCAGCGCGAAGCCATAGATGTAGCTGTCCAGGGCGGAGTACGCGTGGGCGGTCAACTCCATCGAGAAGCCCGCGCCGCGAAGCTTTCCGATCACGGCGTCGTGGTGGCTTAGCGTTGCCGGACCGGGCGAGGACCGCGACTCCATCAGGCCGATTGCCCAGCGATGCCGTGAGAGGGCCTCGCGGATCGAGATCGCCCGCTGTCTCATCGCCGTCTTCCAGTCGGTTTCGCTGGGGGGCAAACGGATCTCGCTGAAGACGACGTCGATCATGCCGTCGAGGAGGTCGTCCTTGTTGCTCACGTGGTTGTACAGGGACATCGCCTCGACGCCGAGTGCCTCGCCGAGCTTGCGCATGGTGAGCGAACCGATGCCGCTCTCGTCGGCGAGTGCGACGGCTGCGCGCAGCACCCGCTCTCTGCTCAAAGAGCCTCGGGGCTTGGTAGCGGGCTTGGTCGGCGGCGCCATCAGACTCGATCCTCTCGTCGGCTTGACAGACTTACCTTGTAAGTGTACGGTACTTACGACGTAAGCCTACAACGCAGTCCAACCCGATTGGAGACACCCGTCATGCAAGCCATGAACTCCGCAGCGAGCCCGCCCTACCCGATCCGCGTAGAGGGGCGCCTGGAGCGCCCATCGCGCTGGTCGTGGCTGGTCAAGTGGCTGCTCGCGATCCCGCACGTCGTCGTGCTCGCCTTCCTCTGGGTGGCGTTCCTCGCCAGCTCGGTCGTATCGTTCGTCGCAGTTGCAATCACCGGCCGCTACCCACGCACCCTGTTTGACTTCAACGTCGGAGTGATGCGCTGGACCTGGCGCGTCGTGTTCTATGCCTACGGCGCGAACGGCACCGACCGTTACCCACCGTTCACGCTCGCCGACGTGCCCGACTACCCAGCACGGCTGCAGGTGGCATACCCAGAGCGCCAGCGCCGCGGGCTGCCGCTGATCGGCTGGTGGCTTCTCGGCATCCCGCAGTACCTGATCGCCGGGATGTTCTTCGGCGGAGGCCTACTTGGTTTCTGGGGCGGCGGACGCGGGATTGGACTGATCGGCCTGCTCGTGCTCGTTGGCGCAGTGGTACTGCTGGTTCGCGGCGTCTATCCCCGGTCGATCTTCGATTTCGTCCTTGGGCTGAATCGCTGGGTGCTGCGAGTCCTGGTCTACGCGGCGCTGATGAGCAGCGAGTACCCGCCGTTCCGGATCGACGCCGGGGAGCACGACCTATCCAGCGCGGTCGCCATGCCGTCGGCGTGAACTACGAACGCATGAGACGCGCGAGCAGGCTCCCGCGGCGCGACCACGAGAGCGACGAGAGCCGACTACGACCTGATAAGTCACCGAGGAAAGGTACGAAGATGGACACGGCGACAACACCACGACCAACCGGCACGTTCGGCTCCGAGGCCCCGACGATGAGGGTTTGCATCGTCGGGGCCTCTGGAAAGCTCGGTCAATACATGGTCCAGCACGCGTTGGATCGGGGCCATGAGGTCGTCGGCGTTTGTCGGAAGCAGAGCGTGGGGAAGCTCGACGCGTTCACGGGCCGCATTACGGTCATCCCCGGTGCGACGAATGACCCCGAGGTCATCAAGCGCGCGGTCGAGGGGTGCGACGGGGTGCTCGTCGTGCTCGCCCCATGGGGGATCCACCAGTACGCGTCGGGCACGGTGCAGGCTGTGCTCGACCACGCGCGTCCGGGGGCGCGCCTGGTGTTCTCCTGCGGGTGGCACATCACGCGCGACGGCCAGTACGTGTATTCCCGGAAGTTGCGCATGCTCGTGGTGATCGGCGGCTGGCTCGCACGCCTCGCTCGTGTCGTCGATCTCGACGATCAGGTGGAGGCGTGCCGACGGGTGTTCGCGAGCAACACGCGGTGGACCGTCGTGCGGGGGAGCGACCTCGAGGAGGGAGAGAGCCAGGGGCTGCCCGTGTGGAGCCGGCACGTGGGCGACCCCATCCTGAAGAGCAACCTCACGCGCCGCGTGGACTTTGCCCTATTCATGGTGGAGGCGCCCGGAAACGACGAGCTCGTTCAAGAGGTCCCGGCGATTGTCGGCTGCCAGACGCCCTCGGCGCTCGCACAGACCGTCGAGGCATGAAACTTCGGTTGCGCCGCGGCGCCCCCGCCAGACGTGATGCCGGCGTACCTGGGCAATCAGCCTTTACAGGACACGATCCCAGACACGTGGCTTCGTCGCGCGC
This sequence comes from uncultured Solirubrobacteraceae bacterium, assembly GCA_963730575.1. Taxonomy (GTDB): domain Bacteria; phylum Actinomycetota; class Thermoleophilia; order Solirubrobacterales; family Solirubrobacteraceae; genus Palsa-744. The sequence continues at coordinate 739,930 of CAVSSG010000006.1, read as the reverse complement.
ACCGAACGCGCCCACAGGTGTGCTGTGCGCTAGCCTTGGACGCTGCGCTGCAGGCGGTAGCCGAGGTAAAAGTGCAGCGCCGCTGGCGCAGTCAGCAGCACTCCCCACCGGCGGCCGGAGTAGTACGAATACGCAGCAAGGGCGAGCAGCCAGATACCGACGCCAAAGCGCACGCGGACCTTGGCGCGACGGTGGCTGTGGTCGCATGACGCTAGGAGTTTCATTTGCCCGCCTGAAACGGTAGCGCGGCACACAGAGTGATAGCGGGGAAACCGGAGGAACCGCGCCTCGTTGATGCCGCGGAGAGGCGGTCGTCGCGTGCGCGACTTCAGAGATCCCCAAGACGTCGCGCTTGGTGGTAGCGACAGCCTGACGGGGACATCGCGAGTAGTCTTCCCAGGCGTGGAGATCGCGCAGGTGGGCGGACGGCACGGCGGTAGTGACGAGCGCTCTAGCGCGTGGGAGCGGTATGCGTGGGCGGCGGGCATCGTTTTCGTCATCGCGCTGGTGGCCGAGATCGTCGTCGCTGTTGGAGTCGAACTGAGCCAGAACGACTCGGCGGCGAAGATCGCGAACGGTCTTCACGCCCACGAAACGCGGCTGATCGTGATCGCATGCCTGTCCGTCGTCTATGCGGTCATGTTCGTGATCTACTTGAGCGCGCTGCACAACCTGCTGCGCGGGGACACCGATCGCACGCGGGTCCTTGGTTCGTTGGTGCTGGTTGGAGGAGTGCTCTTCGTTACCCTCCATGCCGTCAGCGACATCGGTATCACCGGATTGGTCGGAGCAAAGCTCGCCTCGTACGGGGCCCAACACGACCCGGGCGTGTCCTACACGCTGTACCTGATGACGTTCGCGTTGGAGAGCGTTGGCGATGTCTTCGGCAGCCTGTTTGCTTTCGCAACAGGCGCGCTTGTGCTTAGGAGCGGGGTCTTGCCGCGCTGGCTCGGCTGGGTGTCGATCCTCGTCGGGAGCCTGCTCTTCCTTCAGGGGTTCGGCCTCGGCGGTGTCATCGCCATGTTCGGGCTTGTTCTGGACCTCATCGGGTTCGTGCTTCTTCTGGTCTTCGTTCTCGTGAGCAGTGTCATCTTGGTCATGCGTAAGAGCGCAGCGCCCGACACCGCGGGCGCAATCACGTAGATAAGCATGCGATCCCGAGCCGTGGGCGCGGGGCCATGACTCTCTGTTAGGCCAGGGTGGGGGGCCAGGCCTGGGCGAGTGTCCTCTATCTCGACACAGTGGACAGCTTGCGCTTTGCGCGAGATGCGAGCGTCTCGGAGGTGCCCGGTCGCGTCCCAGGAGTCCACGACGATCCCCGAGAGCACCTCACGGGCGTCGTCGACCTCTTCCCGGCCGATGGTCAGGGCGGCCTCGCGTCGGGCGGGATCAAGCTCGGGCGGGCGCTCTGGCGCCGGTTCCGATGCGGCCAGACCATCCCTCACCGCTCGCCGGTAGGCGGCCTCGGCGTCATGCCTTTGAGCACGTATGTCGGCGAGGGCGGCGACGGCGTCGCTAAAGGCGTAGGCGGCCGTGCGCTGCTTTTCGCGAAGCGGGTCAAGCCAGTCGAGTCCAACCGGGATCGAGTTGAGCCAATCGGCCCGCTCATAGGCGGCGCATCCCACGGGCGGGGGTGCGTGCTCTGCCTTGGTGCTGCTCGTGCGCTTAGTGGCGGTCGCCATCGGAGCCTCCGTTCGCGTTCGCCGCGCACTACGACGACCCCTCCGACTGGCGTCGGATCAGTGAGGAACTCCACCGAGCGGTGGCCTGTGCTGTCAGGCACAGGCCACCAGTCCAGTGTTGTGTCTCCGGGCTACTTCGCGCAGAGCGCGTACGGTGTGAACGTCCACGAGTCGGAGGGGGAGGTGACGACGGCCGTCACCGACCACGAGCCGTTTACCTGAGAGCCCGAGTTCGCTGGTGCCGAGCTTTTGATCGCTCCGCCAGTTCCCCCGAGGATCGCCCCGCCGCCGACGAGCGTCGTACCTCCCGTGCACGACACCGATTGTTCAACGGTTTCGTCGACCGTCGGGGATATGGGGCTGTGCTCAAGGTAGCCGTCGACGCGTTCAACGGAGCTAAACCCGGCCCCGGTTGCACCGGTGGGACCCGTGGCACCCGTTCCGGTTGCACCTTTTTCACCGGTTGGGCCTGTCGCTCCTTCTCCGGTCGCGCCGGTTGTCCCCTGTGGTCCGGTCGGGCCTGTGGGTCCTTCTTTGCCTTCCGGTCCGGTCGGGCCGGTCGCTCCTGTCGCACCTTGAGGTCCGGTTGCTCCTTCTTTGCCCTGTTTGCCGCCTTGACCTTCGGCTCCGGTCGCACCTGTTTTGCCTTCGGGACCGGTTGCTCCGGTAACACCCTTAGGTCCTTCGGGGCCGGTCGGGCCCGGCGAGCCGGTCGGGCCCGTCGGGCCGGACGGGATCGGGAAGCAGGGACCTTCTTTCCCCCCACCGCTGGTCGGGCAACAGCCCACCCCTTTAGGTTCTTGGAAGCATCTTATGCCAGGACCTTCGGGTCCGATCGGCCCGGTCGCTCCGGTCGCTCCCGCCGGTCCCGTGGCTCCGGTTTTGCCTTCGAGTCCTTTTCTGCCTTCGGGACCTTCGGGGCCGGTGGCACCTGTCGCGCCTGCCGGTCCCGTGGCTCCGGGTTTGCCTGCGGGACCTTCAGGTCCGGTTGGGCCGGTGGGTCCGGTCGATCCGCGTTCAGAGGGACACCCGGGGCACCCCGGACACGATTTACATTGGGGGCCTTCTTTGCCGGGGGGTCCTTCGGGTCCGGTCGGACCGGTTGCGCCTTTAGGGCCTTCGGGTCCGGTTGCGCCTACTTTGCCTTCGAGTCCGGTCGGGCCAGTGGCTCCGGTTGCGCCTGCAGGACCTTGTTTGCCTTCGGGTCCGGTCGGGCCAGTGGCTCCGGTTGCGCCTGCAGGACCTTGTTTGCCTTCGGGTCCGGTCGGGCCGGTGATTCCTTTGCCCGTGACGCAGGCCTGGAAGTCGCTGAAGCTGAAGAAGACGGTGTTGCTGTGGTCGAGCGACACCGTTCCGGCACCACCGCCTTCCGTCTGCAGGAACACCGGGACGATCGCCGTCGCGCTCGTGCTGCTGTTGACCGTGGCCGTTGTGGTGACCGTCGTGAAGATCAGCGAGCTTGGATCTCTCCATTCCGCGGTAGTCGTGGATCCGTAGAACGAGTTTCCGGTCAGTTTCACTTCCGTACCGGGACACCCGCTCGTCGGGGAAACCGACGTCAGATGCCACGCCGATGCAGCCTGAGCGCTGCCGAGGAATATGAGCAGGCCAAGTGTGCCGACGAGGCTCAGACGCCTCACCGCTCGCAGGCTCATCGCTCGTCCGCTTACGCTCCACAGGGCCTTGAACGCACTCATCACGCCACCTCCGTGCACTAGAGAACGGGCGAACCGGGGCGCCGCCCGCAGCCATGTACGGAGGTCTACGGCTCAGCAGCGGGCGGCGCATCGGTATACGGCCACACGCGGTCTGAGTAGTAGACCCCTCTACTCGACGGCGGCGAGCATACCGCCGGGCCGTCAACGGGGCAGTCAAAGCCCCTGAACGCGAAAGGCCCCGCAAACACGGGGCCTAACGAAGTACCGCTACCGGGATTCGAAAGGTGCCACCGATGGCTCTGTAGAGCCATTCTTGGCTCTAGCAAGCCAATCGTCTACCGCTGGCGACCGTTCCAAACCGCTCCAGACCGCCGCCGACTTTCACCCAACTTTCACCCAATAGGCGTCAGCGCCAGAGCAATTGTCAAATGTTGTGGATGACTGCATGAGATCTCTCAGGCGGCGACCCTCTCGTCCGTCGTTGTTGTTTCGTCATCCGTGACCCTGATGCCGTCCTTGAACTTCACTCCCTCGAGCACGTCAGCGACGAGCTCGTGGCCGTTGAACCTGCGCCATCTCACCTGCAGCGCGTCGAGCAGCTTGTAGGCCATCGCGAGGGCGGCCTTCTTTGATCCCGCGCCCTTGGTGACGCGGGTGCGGAGCTTCACCGTGGCGAAGCTCGACTCGATCGCGTTTGAGGTCCGCAGGTGGCGCCAGTGCTCGGCGGGGAAGTCATAGAAGGCGGTGAGGTGCTGCCAGTCGCGATCGAGCTTTGCGATCGCCTTCGGGTACTTGGCGTCGAACTCCTCGCGGAACCGTTGGCGGGCATGACCGGCTTCTGAGCGGGTGGGCGCCTCCATGATCTCGTGGAGCATCGTCTTGGCCCGCGACTGAAGGCGCTTGGGCAGAACGTCGAGCACGTTCGCGATCGCGTGCACCCAGCAGGCCTGACGACGCGCGTGGGGGAACACGTCCCTGAGGGCCGCCCAGATGCCAAGCGCGCCGTCACCGACGACGAGCTTCGGCTCGTTGATCCCCCGTTCCTTCAGGTCACGCATCACCGCTGACCAGCTCTCGGTGCTCTCGCGGTAGCCGTCCTCGACCGCCAGGAGCTCCTTGACGCCGTCCTCGCGGACTCCGATGACCACGAGCAGGCAGAGCCGATCGTCCTCGCCGAGGCGGATCGAGACGTGGACGCCGTCGACGAACCAGTAGGCGTAGCGGTGGAAGCGAAGCTCGCGACGACGGAACTCGGCGTGCTCTGCCTGCCAGCTCTCGGTCAGCCGCTGGATCGAGCTGGGCGATAGCCCCCGAGCGTCCTTGCCGAGCAGATCCTCGAGGGCGGGCCCGAAGTCGCCGGTCGAGAGCCCGTGCAGGTAGAGGAGCGGCAGCACCTCGGTGACCTTCGGCGAGCGCCGGGCGTACCTCGGCAGGATCTGCGAGCTGAAGCGCTCTCGCTCCCCGGTCTCCTCGTCGATGCGCCTGTCGTTCACGCGTGGCGCCTTGATCCTCACCGTGCCCGAGCCGAGCGTCAACCCGCGCTCCTTGGCCCGGCCATTGCGCACGACCAGTCGCTTGCCCTCCTCATCGCGATCCTCGGCGAACTGGTCGACGTAGTCGGAGACCTCCGCCTCGAGCGCGGCGGCGATCATCCTCCGGGCGCCCTCACGAGCGAGGTCATCGAGCGTGGCCGTGATCCCCTGCATCTGCTCCCCGACGGGGAGGGTGCGAACATTCTCCATGGCGTGCCTTCCTTTCCCGCCTTCTGGCGGTCGGTCTTGATCAACCGGGAAGGTACGCCGCCTTCGTTCTCGGGGTCATCCACAACTTTTGGGTATAGCTCTCAGCGCCACGGGGCGAGGAGCTCCTTCAGGTTGTGAGAAAGGCGCTCGACTAGCGCCTCCATTCCGCCGTCGAGATCGAGCGCGACTCGTGCTCCCCTCTCGGCCGAACCAAGCCGTCCGTGCACTTCTTCGACGTCCGATTGAGTCCAGGACACAACACCGAGCAGGTAGCCGGGATATAGACCCTCCAAGACTTGGATCATGTGCTCCTCGGCTCCCCGCCAGCCGCAGATCAGAACCCGTTTGACGTGGGGGATAGACGTGGTTAGCGCTTCGATGTGCTCGCGCGGGCACTCGAAGTTCGTCTTGCCGGTCATCGGCACCGCGAGCGCCGGGATTGCGACGGATGTGGTTTCGGTCACTTCTGTGGGGGCGCGTCAGCCGTCTGGCCGCGCGTCTTTGACCCAGGTCCCCAGTTCCATCTCGACATTCTCGCCGTAGACGTCGAAGGTCAGATCGGCGCCTAGCGCCGCGATCCGCGCGACGGTTCGCGCGTTGAGGCCGAAGCTGCTATTGGCCTGACCCATGAAGTAGCCACACCAGAAGTCCGAGTTGAGGCCTTGCTCTGCTGACAGCCGGTGGATTGTTCTGGCCTGTGGCTCAAGCTGGTCGAGGAGCCATATCAAGTGGTCTTCGAGATGGTTGCCCTTCTCTGGCAGCACGCCTTCGGAGTCCAAAGTCCAGATTCCGCTTCGCCACGGCGGTGGTTGTTTGCCCACGCGCGAAGGAGGCCGTGGCTCTCCCTTGCGATGGCTGTGGTGCGGCGTTAGGCCCGTCGCCTGGGTGATCGCGTCTGGGATCGAGCCGCTCACCCATAAGGCGGAACCCCGCGTGTTTTCGATCTGGCTCGTCGCTGCCAAGGCTGAGCATGGCGTCTAGCTCCGCTCGCGTCGGGAGTTTGTCGTCGTCATCCATCCGGGATGTAGGTTACGACTCCGACTTCCAGGGCCGACGCGGGCAAGCTCTGGGGACATTCCCGCACCCTGGCCCAGGTCAGGCCGTACTAGCTGGCGCGGCCGCAGCCGGCGATCCACCGGCCCTAAGCTCTTCGGCGACCTCAATGATCTCGTTGCGCCAGTACAAGAGGTTCGGCGTGGGCTCGCCGTAGAGCTTCTCCAACTCATCGGCCAGGCGTCCGAGGCCGACCGCTACAGACTCCAGGCGCGTGACGACGTTCTGCTGCGGCATCGCACTCAGTCTAGGCACGCGCGATGAACGCCTGGCGCGTCGGACCGACTTTCACCCAAACTTTCACCCAAGGCCCCTAGAACGGCTTTGGCCCCGTAAACACGGGGCCAAACGAGTACCGCTACCGGGATTCGAACCCGGGTTTCCGCCATGAGAGGGCGGCGTCCTAGTCCCCTGGACGATAGCGGCGCGAATCGCGGGTCGAGGCTAGCAAAGCGCCTGCGAGCAGGTCTCTGCCCGTATGTATCTTGGACGGGTGCGAGCGGAGGCCGCCCGCACCGGCGACCTTTCGCCCGGCGGTGCCTATCTTCGCTGCTTGCCGGCCCGCGGATGTGGCGGAATTGGTAGACGCGCACGGTTCAGGTCCGTGTGGAGGTAACTCTGTGGAGGTTCGAGTCCTCTCATCCGCATCGGACAAAAGCCCTGCAAATCGGGGCTTATTTCGCTCTTGGTCTTGGGATCGCTGGCGGCCGCTAATGTTCGACGATTGTTGCCAATGACAAATCCGAACATTTGTCCGAACATCTGCGGCGCGCTCGTTCGGACCCGCTGGGGCCGTTCGATGAGCTGCAGCGTGGCGAAGGGTGGCTGGGAGGTTCGCTGGCGGGACTGCCGACGGGCGGCAGCGCTCGCGGCGGTTCAAGACCGAGGAGGCGGCGCGCGCGTCTTCGACGAGTGCGCTCACCGAGGTCACGAGCCGCTTGAACGCGGCAGTCGCGACCACGGCCACGGCGCTCCAGGGCTGGCGTCTATCCCTACGCGACCGCAGCAGGGGACCCGCTGGCGCTACGTCGTGCGTCGCTCGACGGCACGCAAACGAGCAAGCGTGGCTTCACCAGCGAGAGGGCGGCGCGGGATGCCGCCGGCGCTCGTCGAGCAGAGTCGAGCGCGGCGAGCTCCGCCACACGCAAGGCGACCTTTGGCAGCTGGTGGGAGACGCTGGCTTCGCAGCGTCGACGCCCGTACCTCGAGCCGAACACCTGGCGCGCCTATGAGGTCGATGGGCGTAAGCGCCTGGTGCCGGTGTTCGGCGAGCATGCCGCTCGAGCAGACTCGAGCGTCGAGGACGTCCGCTGCATGGATCGAGCGACAGGCCGAGCTGGTCGAAGCCGGGGAGGTCGCCGCGAAGACCGTCAACAACACGCTCGGGACGCTGGTCGTGTGCCTGAATGCCGCGGTCAAGGATCGCGTCATCGCTCGCAATCCGGCCCTCGGCATCGAGCGCCTGCCCGCCGCGCACATCGAGCACGACTACCTGCGCCTGCACGAGATTCCGCTCTATCTCGACTGCTGTGTAGATGTCGTACCGCCCGCTCGCGGAGGTGCTGGTCGGCGCCGGCCTGCGTATCTCCGAGGCGCTCGCGCTGCAGATCGCCGACCTCGAGCTCGAGCCGACGGGCGGCCTGGTCATCGTGTCTACCGCTCGCACAAGAAGTCGCCGCGAAGACAGATCGGATCGACGAAGTCCGACCGGTTCCGTTGCGTCGAGATCGGGCCCGGGCTCAGCCGCGTGCTCGCGATCAGCTCGCACGCCGCGCCGAGATGGACACGCGAGCGACTCGAAACGCTGCGCCGTGTTCGTGATGCCGGTCCGCGACCGCAAAGCTCGATCGCGGGCGGTGGGCCAGCACCGGCCGCCCGGCGCCGCTGACCGCAACACCGTCTCTCGCGAGTGGCACAAGATGCGCTGCAGGACGCCGCCCTGCGGGACATGCCGCTGCACTCCTTGCGCCACACCGCGGCTGCGGCCTGGCTCGCCGCCGGAAACTCGCTGATGTACGTGCAGCGCCAGCTCGGCCATGCGGACATCGCGCACGACCGAGCGCTACTACGGGCACCTGGAGCGCCACGTGCTCGCCGCCGGCGCCGTTGCGACCGAAGAAGCGATCGCCAACGCGGCCCTCGGGGCCTGACGCGGAAGCCACTGCCCGCGGCCGACTGCCCGCGGCCTTATACGAGGCTCTGCTGACCGGCCGCCGGTGGACGACGCTTTCGCCGACGTGTGCGTGGACCGGCATTGACAACCTCCGGGGGGCGGGTCTCGACGCTACGGGCGCCGGGGTCCATTCGGCCCGAGCCTGGTCCAGCCAGCGCTCGACGTCCTCGGCGACGAACCTCAGAGGACCATCCTGGCCCCCGATCCGGATCGCTGGTATCCGACCTACCTTTGCCGCGTCATAGACCCAGGCTCGCGACACCGACAGCCGATCGGCGACCTCGGTGGGCTTGAGGAGCCTCTGCATAGTTGCCAAATTAGCAAAATAAGAGTGAAGTATCTATATTGACTATGCTGACACGGACCCGGAGCCCAGCGCATGCCGGTGCCATAGTCCCATGAGGCGAATCTGAATGGCCGAGGCCAACGAGCAGCAAGCCCAAGCAGCATTCAGTGCGGCTCAAACCGGCTGGCGCGAAGCGCTCGACGCACATAGACTCGCCCCGCCGGATGCGGGCTTCGCCGCGCGCCTCGCTGCCTTGTCCGAGGCGGCCGCCGCCGAGGCCGAGGCCTGCCGCGAGGCCGACGCCGCCGGGTTTGAGTGGCCGCCCCATCGCGCCTCATCGAGCCAACCGCCATACGAGCTTCGACCGGACTCGGGGCGCCGCGGTCCGGAGGAGCTCTGGCGCCGCTTCGACGACGCCGCCGCCGACTTGAGCCGAGCGGCAGCCGGGACAGACATCCTCGCCGTCGCCGACGCCTACGCGGAGCTCGGTAAGGCAGCTGGCGAGCTGGCCCAAGCCGTCGAGGCCGCAGATGAAGCGAGCGGCCTGCTGCAACGCAAACGGGCGCGAAGGTCTGCGTCGCGGCCTTCAAGGCGGGCAAGTGGGACGACGACGGCGACAGCGAGCTGAGAGAGCCACCCAAGCTGCCAGAGCGCCGCGCGATCGGATGGCCCGAGTGCAGGTCAGCGACGAGGTCTGGGCCGCCTACCGCGCCAGCCTCGGAGGGACTCCCGTCAGCGTCGCGCTGGGTGAGCTCGTCAGGCGCCAGGTGGGCCGCACCTCACGGCGCTGTGCGAGCGACGCCGAGGGCGCCCGCCTCGCGCTCGAAGACGCTCATCGGCTCTCAGACGAGCTGGCCTCGCTGATTGCCCGACTCGAGCGGGCCGCGGGCGCCGTACCGTCCCAAGACGTCGAGGTTTCCGACATAGAGCGCCCCCATTGGGCAGACGACGTCCTCTGGAGGGGGCCGGCAGAGCGTTGACCAGACGAGCGCAACAGCTCCTCACCGTTCCCCAGGTCGCCGAGGAGTTCCAGGTCACCGCCCAGACGATCCGCAACTGGATCGACCAGGGTGTGCTGCCGGCCATTCGTGTCGGACGCGCCTTCCGTGTTCGAAGTGAGGACGTAGATGCGCTCCTTGAGCGCGCGAGTGCTGAGAGCGGCTCGCTCGCGACTCGCCGCGACGTTTGGGCCCCGACGAGCACCAGCCTTCCGCGCGGCAGCGTTCACCGAACACCCGCGTCCGTGTGGGAGGGAGCGGACAGGGAGCTTCCGGCCAAGCGTCGCTAAGCGGCGTGTCGCTGAGCAGCCGGGCCGCTGTATACGCGTATACGACGCACCTTTAGGTGGAACTGTGTGCCGCGATGCCGAGCGTTAGCGGAGCGAGCGGCAGGGATGCCTTTGACGGTGGTAGGGGTGGAGGCTAGCGGCGTAAGGGAGCTGACGGTCGCAGCAGGTCGGGCACGCTGGTCGCGGCCTGGTAGTCAGGCAGGGCGCGACGGGTTTAGCTATCGGAGGCCGTCTCTGGGCGGCGGCCGGAAAGAGTTCCCGACCCCGATCTCTTCGTCTGCGAGCTGGCTCTGCTGCTGCAAATCGAGGAATGGGGCCGCGGTGCGCTGCTTCTTCCCCATCCGACCGGAAGCGAGTTAGGAGCCTGGTCTCACCTCCCGGGCGACTAGCGCGGACGAGCCGTCTGCGGAATGACCGCTGCGCTCACGACCAGCCTGGGATCTGCTCGGCCGGGTTGTCACTGACACTGAGGCGCCAAGGAGTGTGCGCGGGCTCGGCGAGCTCCAGTACCCAGGCAAGCTTCATCTGATGTGGCTGGTCCGCATTGCCCGCGATGTAGTCGCGCTCGGCCGTCGCCACGTAGCGAATGGCGTCGACCTCCAGCTCCACCTTCACGGCGGGCGGATGGTGCGAGAGGTCTAACTTGGTTGGCTGCCAGGACTTGAGCGCCGCATCCCGCACGATCAGGCGCTTGTCGTTGGCGGGATGAAGCAATGCGCTGCGGGCGTCGCCCGAGGCCAGCGCTTCTAACGGTGCTTCAGAACCCGTCGACGCCTCTTCCCAGGCCTCAATCATGTGCGCAAGCTCAGCGGCGATCAATGCCGGCAGGAAACGGCTATCGGCCACGGACAGGTCGAGCAGCGCGAGCGCGGGAGGCTCATCCGCCGGGACGAGCTCGGATAGGCGAGTGCCCTTGGCGACTTTCTCAGCGCTGGCCACGTCGGCCAGGCTCTGCTCCTGCAGGCGCTTGACGTCGGCGGAGCGCGTGGGTACCAGGGGGGCTGACAGGACCGGTCCCGCCAGCGGGTCGCCGTCGACTGACAGCAGCATCCACCGCTGGCCGCTGCGTCCTAGCGTCCAGCGCTCATCCAGGCGGGCATGGTCGGGGGGAGACGAGCCGCCCGATCGCGTCTTGACCGAAGCGCGCTGGGTGTGCGCAGTGCACATGAACGCGCACACGAGCGGTCACGCGATCCTCGGACTCGCTGCCGCGATTGACGACCTGCAAGAGATCAACTGACGGTTGCCCGTCGATGTCGAGCGCGCCACCGAGCCATGCTTCGCGCGCCCGGGCCCACACCGTGATCAGGTGCGTGTCGGACCGGCCCTCGAATCCGCTGAGATCAGACGATCTCCAGAGCGCTTCTGCGAGCGCCAACACCGCGTCGACGCAGGCCTTGATCTCGTGGGGCGAGAACAGCGGATCCTCCTCTGCCGCCTCCAAAGCGGCCCCCTTCGCGCGACCCGCCCGCGCACGCGCCTTGAGCTCAGCGCGCTCGTGCTGCGCCTGTTTAAGGACGACAGCGAGCCAGCTGGCGGCGATGCCGCCCACCACCAGTGCGGACACAAGGACACTCACAGAAAGGGCGAGCACAAACATCTGAGTCAGCCCACGGTAACGCTCACCGCCCATGACGCAGCATGTCCCTCGAGCCGTGTCGGCGACCTTGCCGGATTGCCGTGGCTCACGGCTGCTCGTCGCGCGATGCACCCGTGAGGCGGACAGCGACTAGGTCGGCAGTGGTGGTGTCAGCGCAGGAGGGCGAGGAAGCGGATCAACGCCGCGAGCTTGGCGTGCGGGAGGCGGTTGAAAGACGGCATCGGTTCTCGTGCTTCGGTCACGGCGTGCAGGAGTTGCTTTTCGTCGAGCCGCCCTCCGACATGCGTGAGATCCGGTCCTGGACCTTGGTTGCCTTCTTCGCCGATGCGATGGGGCTGGCCAAGGCGACGGCGCGAGGGCAAAGGTTGCGGCGCGCTACGCCCGCTCGTGCGCCCGCAGCCGTTCCACGAGGGCGGCGACCTCTGGCGCGTCCTCAACGTCGTAGAAGCAGAGTCCGACCCGCATTCTCCCGCCGCCGAAGAACTCCATGCCCGTGTCACCCATCCAAGCCGGAACGGGGCCGCTGTTGTCGAACTCGATGCTCCCGTAACCGTGCGCGTTCGTGTTCGTTGACACGCTCGGCAGGGAGTGGAGGTATCTCGCTTCCACCGACACCCCGTCGCGCTTCTCGACCACGCTCATGACGCGGCGGTTCGTGACCGCGTAGACGGTCCGGCGTCTGCGGTTGGCCTTGTAGAAGAAGCGCCCAACCATGAAATAGAGGCCGATCACGACGAACGCCAAGCCCCAGAGGATGAAGAACGGGTCCCCTGAGGCGATCGCAGCGCTCTCCCAGAAGATCGCAAAGCCTCCCCACATGACGCTGAACGGGATCAGGAACGCGTCGGCTCGGTTCGCACGCTTCGCCGGGTCGGGGCCTCCGGCCCAGGCGACCCACTCGTCCGGCTGTAGCTGCCGCTCGAGGCTCTGGCACTGCAACTGAGTGATGGCCGTGATGCCGCTCGCCGCCAGCTCGTCCTCCGGAACGAGCTCCATGAGGTCGGCGCGGGAGTCGGCCTCGAGCGCCGCGCCGACCCGCCTGTCGAACTCCTCATGCGTCAGGTCGTCGGCGGCGTAGCGGTCCCGCAGCGCGCTTAGGACTCTCTCGCGTTCTGCGTCGGTGACGGTCATCTGGGCCTCGGGCCGATTATCGACCGGATCGGCGCAGGAACTTACTCTGATGGCACTGCACCCTCCAAGCTGCCAAACATCCGCGCTGCCGAGGCGGTCATCGACCGGCCACCTCGGCGCCTTCCCGTGACTCCGGGGGCAAGTCGTTCATGCGGTGCGATCCACGTGCCGATGATCGTCGCAAGGTGCCAGAGGCTCCCGTCACCGTGACGTTTACGCTCGCGCGCGCCGAGTTCTTCACCGCCTGGCGACGGCTACAGCTGCGCCACCGTCGCACCGGCGTGCTCCCCGCTGTCGGTGTCGTGTTCCTTGTCCTTGGCGCCATGGCCGGAAAGGAACCACTCATCGTCCTCGGCGCCTTGCTCACGTTGTTCCTGTTGTGCCTCTACGTGATGGTGCCGAGGTCGATCTGGCGACGAGCCGAGAAGGGAGAGCAGACGCACACACTCTCGGTCGATGGCGTCCAGTCCCTGTTGCCCCATGCGCACGGCGCGTACGACTGGGAGTACTTTCGGGCAGCGATGCCGGCGGGAAACACCTACATGCTCCAACTCCAACGTGGCTTCATCATGATCCCGCGCCGTGCGTTCGCCTCAGATGATGACGAGCAGCGGTTTCTGAGGCTAACGGCATCCCTTTGGCCGGCGTGAGAGAGCGGCGGCCATGAGGCCGGCTCGCCGCGCTAGGTCGCGGGCGAGTCCCGCCGCCGGATGAGTCGGACAGCGAGTGTGAGCAGGAAGCCGACGAGTCGAATCGCCACAGCCACGATCAGTCCGAACAGCACGTGACCAATGTCGCGGCCCAGGGTTGCCGAACGCCCTCCCACGAAGGCGAGGGCTGTAAATACGGCTCCGATGCCGAGTGACACGAGCCACGCTTTGAGCGACCACCAGCGGGAGTTCGAGCCGGGCCGGCGCCAGCCGAAGACGCCACCGACGTGCCGGCGCATCGAGGGAGTAAGCAGCAGGGCGAGGAAGACGGCATCGATGAGGTCGGTCAACGGATGGAAGCGGACACCCCATGCGGGCGACACTAACCACGCAACGGCCTCGATGACGCAGAGCCACCAAGCCCACCGCCGCCGCCAGACCACTAGCGCGGCCAGCAGTGCGAACGCCACAACGAACTCGACCGCCCAAACCGCGGCATGGGCGCCAATTCGACGGCGATAGATGATCAGCTCCGCCGCGTCGAGCAGCAGGCACAGCGCGGCGAAAGCGAGCACCGTGCGGGGCGTTCGCTTCACGAGCGTCTTGGCCCGTTCGCGCATGTCTTCCTATCGGTCATCCCGGCCTTCCGCCCAAGTATTGCGGTCAATGCCTGAGGGGTCGTGATCGCCACGCCGGGCACAGGCGCCTCGCCAACACCTTCGCCGACCTGCCCTTGACGCGACCAACGACTACGAGCTTCGTGGAGACGTTCGAGGGCATCGTCAACCTCCCTGGGAATGCCTCTGCCACGGAGCGTGCTCTTAAGAGGATGACGTCGCCTGGCACCACGAGTGATGTATCGGCATGTCCGAGAGAGAGCTTTCGACCGTACGCAGGCCAGTGTCGAGTCCGCCGCTCGAGCCGCCTGGCCCCGCATCCCAGTGTGCCTGTGCTAGTCAGGTGAGCTCGCTGCGCTGTGGCCAGCGAACCTGCAGGCGCCACCCGCCCCGGCCGATATGGACCTATGAACCGTGGTACCCCTGATGGAATCCGACGGGCTGGTAGTCCGGTACGGGCGCAAGCGCGGCGTCGCCGTGGGGTTGCTCTTCGGGGCCATCTTCGGGCCCATGTTCATACGCGCGATAACGAGCGACCTTGGTCTTCTGCCGTTCGCGGTCCCGGGCGTGTGGATGGCCTGCGCGTCCCTCTGGGGCGCGCTGCGAGCCCGTCCATCCCTGTTGATCGATCCCACCGGCCTGACGTTCTGTCGGGCGCAAGCGCGCTTGGCTTGGTCGGAAATCGCCGCTCTGGAGGTCCAGGAGTGGCAGGGGGCCTTTGGCCTTCTGCATCGCCTCTCGGTCCGTGCGGTCCACCCCGAGCAGTTCGACGCCATGTGGGCATCAGTGCCACGCCGGCCCTGGATTCCCCGGCCGGAAAATGGACGGGTCAACATCCTGCTCGACGTCCTGTCGCCTTCCTCAAAGCGGATTGCGGAGGCAGTGAGCGAATTCTCGGACCACGCTTTTGAGGCCCAGGTCCAGCGGGTCGGTCGGCGGCCGTTTAGCGATCCCGATCCGGTTTGAGGCTTGGCCGACCCACTTCGCCGGCCCGCGGCGAATATCGCTAGATCGCGGATTCGTGCTTGCCCGAAGCAGACCTGCGCCGTTTGATCCGGTAGACGATGGCCGCGGAGCCTGCGGCGCTGATGATCGCGATCACGACTGCCCCCGGTCCCGCGCCGGGTTTCGAGGTCGCGAGCAGGGCGAAGAGCGCGAGGAGCATTAGGGCAACCGCCACGAACCACAGCACAGGGGTGCTGAAAGTCGGCGACCCCGGAAGACCGCGTGCGGCTCGCGAGCTCTTCTTGACCTGCTCGTAGAGGACCAAGCGCCCAATTAGTGCCGCCCCCGCTGCGCCGCCCGCGATTCCGACCCTCGAGGACGCGGGCGCGAAAGCCGCCACGATTAGCAGGGCGACGGCGAGCGCCTCGAGGATCGCTGCAAACTGGATCTTGCCGTCGCGTCGAAACAGGCCGAGCAGGTGCCGGCGTAGCTCTGGCGTCAGCCGCCTGAGGAACTGCCATGAGAAAACGGCAGGAATAACGAGCGCCGCCAACGGCAGAAGCCGCGTCAGCGACTGATTGGAGCTCGACGCGATCCGAGAAATTATGTACGCGTCGATGAAGACGAAGTAGGAGATACGCGAGAGAAAGCTCCGCATCACCACATCGAGGTTGAGCCGGCTCGTCTTGCCCCGCGGATCGATCTGGACAGAGCTGGCGAAGCCGGTGGCCGCGCTGGCCAGTGCGCCTGGATTGGTACGAGCGCCTCGAAGCTGTACACGAGCCAGTTCGTTGTGAGCCACGCTGTTCTGAGGATCGATCGCGAGCGCGCGCCTGAATGCCGCCTCCGCCTGCGCTCGCTCCTTGTATGCGGCAGCCACCACCCCTACGGTGACGTGCGCGCCGGCTTGATCGGCAGCGAGCTCGAGCGCTCGGTCGGCGGCCTGATGGGCCTCGAGCTTGTTGTGCTTGTCCTTGGCAAGCAGCTGCGCGAGGGTTGCGTGCGTCTCCCACGAGTTGGGGTCGAGTCGGACGCACTCGCGTGCATGCCAGATCGCCTCTTCGTAGCGTTCCAGGCGTTTCAGGGCCGCGCTTGCGAGCCTGTGCGGCCACTCCTCATCGGGGGCCAGTGAGATCGCGCGTTCCGCGGCTCGCAGTCCCGCATCGGGGTTGCCAGCGCGTAGCTCTGCCAACGCAAGCAACGTCCAGGCTCGAACGCTCTGCGGTTGCTCAGCGAGGAGACGGCGAAGCACGCTCGCGGCCTCCTCGGAGCGACCGAGATCGCAGAGCGCAGCGGCGCGTTGCAACTCCGCAGCCTGATCCCGGGTGACCTCGATCACGCCAAACGCCGCTTTCGCAGGTAGACCAACAGCTCGTCGTAGGATCCGCCTTCGTTCGCGAACTCGGCTACGTTTCGCGCGGTTTCTAGCCACGCTCCGATCGAGGGCTTGACTTCCTTGACGGAGTCTTCTAGATCGCGCATCTCGATCATCCGCGGCGACCCAGTCTGCGCCGAGTCCATCAGCGCCTTTTCGGCCGCGCCTTCGCACACGTAGGCGAGGTCTGCTCCGGAGTATCCGTCGGTCATCCGGGCGAGCTTGCGCGAGTCGATGTTCGCGATCGGCCGTCCACGCAGGTGGTGGCGAAAGATCGCCTCACGCGCCGGCTCGTCGGGGGGCAGCACAAGCATCATGCGGTCGAACCGCCCCGGCCGGCGCAGCGCGACGTCGACGTCCCAGGGGTGGTTCGTCGCGCCGATCACATACACGCCATCGTTGCGCTCAAGGCCGTCCATCTCCGAGAGCAGCTGGTTGACCGTGCCCCTGGCCGCGCTGTTTCGCAGGTGGCTGCGCTTCTGGCCAAGCGCGTCGACCTCATCGAGGAAGACGACGCACGGCGCTCGCCCCCGCGCCGTCTGGAAGATGTCGCGGACGTTGCGCTCGCTCTGACCGATGTACATGTCGAGCACGTCGGCCAGCGAGACAGCCAGAAACCCCGCTCCCATCTCGCCGGCCAACGCTCGCGAGATGAACGTCTTGCCGCAGCCGGGTGGGCCATAAAGGAGCAGTCCGCCGCGGACCGTCTTTCCGTAGAGCCGTGAGAGCTCGGGGTTTCTCATCGGCGCCAGCACGGCAGCCTCGAGACGAGCCTTCACCTCGGACATCCCGGCCACATCTGCCAACCGGAGCTCGGCTGGCTCGATCTCGTAGCTGTCGTCGTCCGCGCCGTCCCCATCGGCCTCCACATACATCGGCGGCGCGATCCCCGAGAGCTCCGCCTCCAGGCGCCGCAAAGTCTCGGTGTCATCCGGGTTGTGCTCTGGCGCCGAGCACATCTGCGCACCATTTGTTCCCTGAGCGATGAGCTTCAAGGCGGCGGCGCAGTCGGGGTCTTGCTGCAGCACCGCGGCCGCTTGACGGACCGCCTCGCCGCCTTCGCCAGCTGCAGCGAGCATCTCGGCGAGGTGCAGTCGCAGTGCCACGTCTTGCGGGGCAGCCTCGACTGCCGACCGCAGGCTTGCAAGCAGCTGGTCGGAGCTCACGGCTGAAATATCGTCGTAACGCAGACAGAGCCTTAGCTGTATTGCGGGCCGGAGCCTGCGCCGTCTCGCCGAAAAGAGCGAATGCTCGAGGCGTCGAGGCCACCGCGCTTCGATCGCCCGACCGACTTTCGGCCTCAAGGAACGGTCGGCCGCTGCCGATCCTGCCTCGGTGGGCTTCGGGCACACAAAGGCCGCTCTCGCTCCCCTTGCGCTCGTTGCTGCGTGCGTTCTCGCGGGCTGCGGAGGGTCAGGCGGGAGCGCCGCTGCAGGCGGCGCCTCCACACACCCGGCGCAGGCGACCGGCGTGGCGCTGAGTCCAGGCGGCAAGTCGGCGGTACGCGCCTACGCGGCGACCGTGAATCTACAGCCCGGAGACCTGCCCGGACTGACCGTTGTCTCGCCTGAACGCGAAGCCCCTGCGCCGACGGCGAATGGGCTTGCCATGGACCGTTGCTACGGGGACTTGGGCGATAAGTATCACGTTGCCAAGGTGGACTCGGCCAAGTTCGCGAGCGTGAGCGGCGCGGAGCACGTCGAGATCTACTCCAACGTCGAAGTCATGCCGACAGCAGCACTCGCCGCGAGGAACAACGCCGTCGGTGCCAGCCCCCGTGCCATTTCGTGCGCCGAACACTTCCTGCCACGGGCGCTTGCGAGCGAAGACGGCCCGCGCGTCCACTATGGCCACCTCACGATCAGACATATCTCGATCCCACTGCCTGGCGGCTACGGCGTGAGCATGACCGTGAGCATTCTCGGCGTGCCTGCGGCAATCGAACCGACTCAGCCGCATTTGTACACAGACGCGTTCGCGTTCCTCGTGGGCCGTGCTGAAGTCGCGCTGGTCGACACCGCCTTCCCGCGGCCTGTACCAGCGGCTGAAGAGAGTCGGCTGCTCTCGCTGCTCTACGCGCGCGCAAGCACGCACAAGCTCTAGGCTCTCGACCGGCGAGTTAGGAATGCCCGATATGCACCAAATGCGGGCGCATCGGAGGGGTTTGCCGGCGCTCGCTCTTGTCATGGCGAGCGTGCTGACCGGGTGCGGCGGCGCGGCCCCGGACCAAACTGCGGCGATCAAGTCCACGGTCGCCCAACTCTTCGGCGCCTTGAAGCATCAGGAATACGCCGCGGCCTGCGCTGCGTACGCACCAGCGACCCAGGCGCTACTCGAGCAAGCTGCGCGGCAGCTTCGAGGGGCTCACGACCGGTGATTGCGCCACGGCTCTACAGGCCGTCGAGCGAGCCACCGGATCGGGCAGCTTCTTCAGCAACTGGGAGCACCGCAATTTCAAAGCGTCGTGGTGTCCGGGAAGACCGGGACCGTTAGTCTCGACGCCGCCGCCCCAGGAGGGCAGATTGCGCACAGTACATTCAGCGTTACACGAGAAGCCGAGGGGTGGCGGGTAGACCGCGCCTCGTCCCTCAGCTTCTCTCCTGGGTATCCGGGCGTTCCTGTTCGCCGCCCGCCGGCGCGCTGCCGAGCTGGGCTCCGAGCCGAGTGCGTGAGAGGCACCACGGCGGCTCCCGAAGCGGTCGTGCCCGCCTCGCGCGTCTGGGTCCGCTCGGCCGATCCCCGCCGCCAGTTGATCGCGAAGCAAGCCGATCCGGCGATGACCCTCGACGATGGGCGTTCTAGCCCCGAGGCGGCTCAAGAAGGACCGGTGCTGGACTTTGGCGGCTGTGGCTGCTCTCCGGCTTTGTGCTCGTGGGCTAGTCACGCCCGGCCCCGTTCTCGGGCGGTCGAGGCGTCACCCGGGTCCGTCGCAGATGTCGAGCGACGATCTTCAGTGATCCCGAGCTCGCTACGTGGGCCGTATCGGCTGATGGGGCTGGATTGGTGGCCGTTGCTACCGCCGCTACCCACCAACTGCGGCGACCTGCTACCGCCCACTGGTAGCAGCTGAGCTATCTGTGCCGTATTTCCGGCCTTCGGCATTCGTACTCCTTCGCACCGATAGACCCCCATCGAGCCTGCAAAGGCCGCGAATTCGCGACCCTTCGCAGGTTTCCGTATCAGTGGAGACGGCGGGTTTCGGACCCATGTTTGGGACCGCGCTGCGCGGATTGGCGAAAGCGTTTGCGAAACACTCATACCGCTCGGCCGCCGTGCCGATGGATAGGGCGTGAATCCGACCTGGTTGTCGATCGGGATGCGTTTTATGCGGCCGGCTGACAGCAGCCGTCTTGCCAGTCCGTCCTGTAGAAAGGCGGCTCTCTCGGAGCGGCGCGACTTGCGGCCTCGCGGGATGTTTAGGCGCATACAACGGGCCCGGCGAGTGGTCCGCACAAACGGCCACGATCTGCGTGGTCCCGATGGGCTATCGGCCCGAGGGGGAAAGATGCCAGCTCTGTTGGACAGCTTCAGCATGCGCCGCGTCGGATTTGTCGCCGCGATTGCCGCCATCGTCGTGGTCGTAACGCTCGTGCCGGCTGGCAGCGCGAACGTCAACGTCAGCAAGTCGGGCTGGGCGTGGGCTAACCCGACGCCCCAGGGCAGGACGCTCACGTCATCGCCTTCTCCGGCGGCGTCGGCTATGCGGTCGGCTATGGCGGCACGGCGCTGTCCACCACCAACGCCGGGCCGTCGTGGAGCGGCCTGACCACGGGCACGGCCGCGAACCTCGAACGTGTGCAGGCGCTCACCCGGCACCGTCATCGTCGGCGGTGGTGGCGGCTGCGTCACACGCATCTCCGAAGACGGCGGACAGGTCTTCAAGCGCATCTTCAACGTCGCCGAATCCGGTTGCCCGGAACCGGTCGCCGCGTTCAGCTTCCTCTCGCCCAAAGTCGGCTTCCTGCTGCTGAAGAACGGTTCCGTCGAGCATGACGACCGACGGTGGTGAAACCTTCTCCCGCAGGACCGGCATTCCCGGCACCGCCGCGTCGAGCGGTGGAGGGGGCATGGTGGGAACGGACATCCACTTCCTCACTCCGACCGCGGCGATCGCCTTCGTCAGCGACCCGACCGCCGGCGCCAGCGCCGCCTACATGACGCCGGACGGAGGCGTCTCGTGGACCCCGGTCGCCTGCCGGCGGGCTGCGCATGTCACCTCGTGCACTTCGTCGACGAAAACGACGCCTACGCGATCGGCCCCGAACACGCTCCTGCGCACCACCGACGGAGGTGAAAAATGGGAAGCCGAGCCGATCGCCGCCGGCAACTCGTTCAACTCGATCGACTGCTCGACGCCGACCAACTGCCTGCTCACCGTGACCGGTGGCAACCAGCTCATCGAGACATCCGACGGCGGTGCGACCGACACCGTCAAGACCACCTCGAGCTCGCTGATCTACGGCGCCGCCTACGCGAGCGCGTCCCAGATCGTCGCCGTGGGCGAGAGCGGGGCGACCGTTCTCTCAAACGACGGTGGCGCCACCTTCACACCCGCGAGCGCCGACATCGGCGGCCAGTACTGCAGCTGCGCCTGGGCCCGGGGGGACATGTGCTCGCCCCGGGGGCCAACGGCGACGTGGCGATCTCGAACACCGCCGGACAGACCTGGCAGGTGATCGCCACCCAGACCTCCCAGGAACTCGCTCGATGTCGCCTTCGCGACGCCGCGCTCGGTTACGCGCTCGACGTCCAAGGGCGGCCTGCAGCGAACGGGCAACGGCGGTGCGAGCTGGCAGACGCTGAACCCGGGCACGAGCGCGCCCGCCAAGGCCGTGGTCGCCGATCGGCAACAGCACCGTGCTGCTGATCGGCCCGGTGGGCATCAACCGGGCCGTGTACGGCGGGCCTTTTAACCGATCGGGGGCATCGGTGGCGAGCGCGCAGCTGTCCGACTACGACCTCACGCGGGCTCGACACTGTTCGCATTCGGCCAGGGCACCACACGCTGATGCGCTCGACCGCGGAAGGGGCCAAATGGACGGCGCTCAACGTGCCGCTGCTCGCAAGCCGGGCAAGAAGAACGGCCAGCAGATGAGCGGCCAACCCCGGGCGTGTCGATCCGCAGCGTCGCCTTCACCAGCGCCTCGCAACGGCAAGCTGCTCGACACCCAGGGGCGCCTGTGGTCGACCCCAACGGCGGCCGCAGCTGGAGTGAAATCCTTTCCGCGGGCGGCAGGGGAGGAATCCAGCTCGCGTTCTCTGACCCCAACGATGGGTTCATGAGCATCCGCGATTCTCGGAGACCCGGGGACGCCTATGTTCTGCGGACGATCCAATGGCGGCAGCACCTGGCACCCGCAGGAGATCACCGCTCGGCTCGTTCCCCTACGACGGGCTCGTGGCCAGCAGCTCGGCTCGACGCGGCTGCGCTCCTCCACGGCGTGTCGGTCACCAACGCAGCCGCGTCAACCGTCTGTTCTTCACCACCACCACCGGTGGCGACGTCACCGGGACCGCGAGACGCTCTCTCTCACGACCGCCAAGACGACCTTCACCAAGCGCAAGCTCGCGCGGCCCACTACTCGGTCCGGGTCACGGCACGCTCACCGGGGCGGTCGGGGGCGAGAGCGATCGTCGTCTCACGGCGCAACCTCGCCGGCGGCCCTGGCAGCAGCAGCAGGTCGTCGCGGGCGCCAACGGCGGCAGCTTCGCGACCACCTGGCACATCAGCCAGTCCTCCGTGTTCGTGGCTCAGTGGGCCGGCGACAGCGGCCGTCCGGGCCAGGGCTCAGCGATTCTCAAGGTGACCATCGCGAAGTGATGTTGGAAAAGTCGCGTCAAGAGGGTGATTAGAGCTAGTCGCATCTTCATCGCGGTAATCGCCCTTATCGCGCTCGGCACCAGGTCGGCAGCGGCTCATAGCTGGGGCCGCCCAGTGACGGTCTCCTATGACGGAGTGCCGGACCGTCTCGACGATTTTGGTGGTTTCGTAGCCTCGCCGGACGGCAAGCATGTCGCCCTCGTCACATTGCGCGAACACAAAGGCATCGTCATCTATCCCCTAAAGCGGAATGGGCGTCTTGGCAGAGGCTCGTACCTGCCAGGGTCAAAGAATGCCGACTATCCCTGGGAGATGCATCAAGCGGAACAAGCGGCCCACGGGCAGTACCCGGATGCCGCTATGAATGACAAGGGGATCGTCGCGGTCGCATGGCAGACGCTAAAGGGGTCGGAAGATATCGGCCCCGGCGGAGGTATCTGCAACTGCACAATCCGCGTGGACGTGGGAACTCCTGGCGCACACTTCAGCTCGATCGTCCTCGCGCCAAGGGGCGATGCGGTCCTCGGCGTGCAGATCGCGCCCTCAGGTCACTTGCAGGTGCTATGGGAAGCCGGCGAACGCCACCTAGTCGTGGCCAACGCCCACAAACCCTGGAGGTCGGCTATCGAGCGCGCGATCCCGCCCGCAGCGGCTCCGGGGTCCGCAGAAGACACGTTCTTGATCGAACGTGAAGGCCAGCCGGAGATCCTCTCCGAAAGCAAGGAGGCGATCCTGCTCGCACGGAATCCGTTCATGGCGGCTACCCCAATCGACCTGGCCTGGCCCGCTGGAGAAACTGCTGGCAGCTGGAGTCTTCTGAGCGGGGGCAACGGTCTCACCATGGCCGCGATCGCGAACGTGCAACGAAACTCCCTGGAAGTCGCCACGCCAGTCGGCGCGGCACCCACGTTCACATTCCATCCCGTCTCACCGCTGGTTGCAGGGCCCGGGACACATCCTTCGCGGTGCAGCCTCGCCGGAGTTGCGAATGCTCGAGGCGAAGCACTCGTCGCTTGGACGTGCTACTCAGGGGAACCAGCACCCGAAGTTCTCCGGGCCGCTCTCCTCGACCCCGAAGGAGCGGTGAGTGCGCTCTCGCCCGCCGAGTCCGGCTGGTTCGGGCAGTCGGGGCCCGCAGTTGCGCTCGATGACGGCGGGCACGGCGTGGTTGCCGAGGAACGCGATTACGAACAATATGCCTCCATCTTCCTCGGCAGCGGCCGATTTTCGCAGTGGCAATCGATTCGCCACGGACCCAATGACGCCCAATCCACGGTCGCCGTGGGCGTAACGTCTAGCGGGGTCGCGCTGGCCACATGGGTCGAAGAACCGTCAGAAACAGAAAGCTCTGCCACCTGGGCGGGACGGATCCGGCTCGACCGGAGCGAACCCGAATCCTCACCCACCGTACCGCCGGTTCTCTCGCAAGCAGACTCACTGCAGCCGGGGAGGACCGGAATGCTTACAGCCGTCCTCGGGCCCAACCCCACGATCAGCGAAGCGCGGCGTAGATGAGGCGTGTCAGGTCCTCGCACGCACTGGCGCGATCGCTCGGCGTGGCAACACTCTGGCAACAGTCGTCGCGTCGGATGCTTCCGGTGCGCTTGGCAGCCCCCGCAAAATGGACCATTGCGATGCCCCTGGACACAGCGACGGACGACGGGCACGATTCAGGTCCGTGTCCAGGTAACTGGGTGGAGGTTCGAGTCCTCTCATCCGCACTTTGAAAAAGCCCTGCTAAGCGGGGCTTTTCGTAAGCGTTCAGTGGGTCGCTGGTCAGGCGAGCAGTGGCAGTGGGTCGCCACGTGCGTGGGCGGTGAGGAGCTCGCTGAGGTAGTCGTAGAGCGAGCGGTGTTGTAGGCGGCAGGTGGTGTGGGCGGAGAGCAGTCGCTCGATGCGCCGCTCGCCGCCCTGGGATTGGGTGCCGAGGGAGAGCTTGCGGTAGATGACTGCGCCGCGAAGGCCACGCTCAGCGTGGTTGTTCGTTGGCTCCACGCCGTCGTGTTTAGCGAAGCTCCAGAGCGCGGGCCAGGCCTTGAGAAGGTTGCGCGCCATGCCGCGACAGCGTTTGTTGCGAGCTCGCTTAGCGGCGTAGCTGGCGATGATCGGCTTGTAGGTGCGTGCCAGCCGGGTGATCGTGCGCTTGAGCTCGCGCCGGTCGTGGGTGTGTTGGAAGGTCTCCCAAGCCGAGAACACTTCGTGTGAGAGCTCAAGGCCGTGCTCGCCGAACTCTTTCTCGGCGGCGAGTCCTTCGGCATGGGCAACGAAGTCGCGCTGCAAATGAGACCAGCAGAGCTGGCGGCGGCGCAAAGGCAGGTTGCGGTATGCCCACCAGCGGTCAGAGGTGACGACCGCCTGGGTGTCGGCGAGCAGGCTCTTGGCGTGGTCCTCGTGACGGTCCCGCGCGACCTGGAAGAAGGCGTGACGGCTGGTGAAAAGGCCCCACAGCGCGCGGCGCTCTCCGGCGGTGCGCCAGCCCGTCTCATCCGCGTTGAGCGCCCCCGCATCGCGAACCCGCCCGAGCAGGTCCTCATAGGGCTCGGCGAGCGCTTCGCTGGCGCGGGTGAGGAGGGTATCGACGCTTCCCGTCGACAGGCGGGCACCGAAAAGCTCTTCGCCGAGCTCGACCACGTCACGACGGGAGACACGGTTGCGCACCGAGAGCGCTACGAGCGCTGCCTGAAGGCGGGGACCGAAGGAGCTCGCAGTGAGCTCCCGCGGCAGCTGCGCACGAGATCTGCGCCCACAGCGCGGGCAGCAAAGGCGCTGGGCACGGTGCTCGATCACTCTCACGGTCAGCTCGGGTAGCTCTTCGATCTGGTGAACGACTGGCTCTCCAGCCCGGTCGTGCTCCTGCTCGCCGAAGACGTGTCCGCAACCGCAGCGCGAGGGCCAGTGCTCGATCACCTCGTCCACCGCCAACGCCGGCAACAGATCCCGTCCGCGCCCCTCGTGACCGGGCTGGCCACCGCGTTTGCGCCCGGATGGGTCCTTGCCGCGCTCGGACGTCCGGTTGGGCGGATCTGAGCTCGGCGGAGACGAGGAGTTCCGCGAGCTGCGGTTCAGCCGCCGCTCGAGCTGGGCGATCCGCTCGTCTTGACGAGCGACACGGGCCTCCAGCCTGCGGATCTGCTCGTCCATCCGCAGCAGCACCTCGACCACGACCTCGCGTCCGGCGTCGTAGATCGCCTCCGCTTCAGAGCGCTCCACGCATAGGGATTCGACGCGCCGGGATCATGTCCCCCAACCAACTGAACGCTTACGGTTTTTTGATGGACTCAGACGGGACTGCGCCGTTCCGTGCGGCCGATTCCGAGCCTGCGCTCTCGGCGAGGAAGAACGCAACCACTCCATCCCCGACGTGACGGCCGACGAGCCCCCGGCGTCTATCACGCACTGGTCTGCGGCGCGTGCCATGCGCCGTCCGAGCGAGAAGTAGCTGGCGGTCGACAGCCTTCTGGCGAGCGGGGATGAGGACTCCATGTCTGCGAACAGGATCGCCGCCGGGCGCCTGCCCGGCTTGGCGACCTGCTGCATCCGCTCGAAGTGGCGCAGGTCACCGCCGACCGCCATCGTCGCGAGAACGGCCATGCTCGCCGCGGGCTTGCTCAGCAGCAGCGTTCCGATGAGTTGGTCGCCGCTGTCCCTGACCGGTATCAGCACGACCTGGATGTCCACGGGCATGCCGGCGCTGTAACCAGGCTGCACCACCGAGACCGCGTTCACCAGGTCCGCGGGGGTGAGCTGATCGACGATGTCATGGAGCCTTGGGTCGACGAGTTCGCGCAGTTTCTCACGGCCACCGTCGGTACCGGCGAGTATGTATGGGCCAAGAGCCTCTAACCCTTCGCGCACGTTCTCCAGCGTGAACACTCCACACGAGTCTCATGATGGGCGAGTCGGGGCTGAAGTAGTGCGCCCCGACGGGTACGGGCGTGGGCTCGAGCGCCCCAACCCAGGTCAGGAGTAGAGCGTCCGTGATGTAGATGTAGCGCCAGTTCCGGTCGACGATCTGGGCCCAGAAACCGGTGTCGTTCAGCGTCCTCGCGATCGCTGCGAGCGTCGGATCGTCCGGCAGCGGACACGTCTCCGGGGCATCCATCGCGATCCGACTCTATAAGGGCTGGCGCCGGCACCTGTTGGACGAAGATCGCCGAGGGAGAGTGTCCCTTCCACCCGATGCGGGTGCCTCGATGGTTGAGCCCGACATGTCCCCGTGGAACTGGGCCCGTCGAAGCTGAGCGGGCTCAGGCTTCTGCTTTCCTCAGGTGGAAGCGATCGTCTCGTCGTCCTCCGCTGGTGCGCTCGCGGCTCGTCCCTTGCGAGCGTGCGCTGCGCCCAGCGAAGACGCTCGCATCTCACGCAAAGCGCAACTGCGATCACCAAGCAGGGGCTCGGTGCCGATCCCAGGAGGCCGGGCGTAGGCAGATGAGCGCAGCAGGCTCTCAGCCGCGGACCCGTCGAGACGGTACGGCAGACCACGCATCTCTTGCTGCGCTCGAAGAGTAGGTTTCGAGGCAATGTCAGACGGCGCAGCTCAGCGCGACGCAACCATCCCGCCTGGGGAGGGTCCTGGCCTCGGACTGCTCGGTCCGAGGACCCGGCATCTGCTCGCGCTCGAGTTCGGCGCAAGGGCCGAGTTCGATGACCCGAGCCTTGAGTGGCGCCGGCTCTTCTCCGAGCTGCTCGGCACCTTCGCGCTCGTGCTGGTCGCCGCCGGCGGCGGCATCCTCCATGGGCAGGGCCAGATCAGCCTCGCGGCAGCGGTCGTGGCGCCGGGCCTCATGGTTATGGCGATCATCCTGTTCATGGGCGCGGTCTCCGGTGCGCATCTGAATCCGGCCGTCTCGCTGGCCTTCGCCCTGCGCGGCGACTTCCCCTGGAAGCGGGTGCCTGGCTACATCATCATCCAGCTCATCGGCGCCATGCTGGCGTGCCTGTTCCTGCTCGCGGTGTTCGGCAACATCCAGCACCTCGGCGCCACGCTGCCCGGCCCGGGCTATGAAGACTGGCAGGCGCTCTTGATGGAGATCGTGCTCACCGCGCTCCTGGTCAGCGTCATCCTCGGGACCGCATCGGCGGCGCAGAACGTCGGCGCGATCGCCGCGCTCGGCGTCGGCGGATACATCGCTCTGGCCGGCCTGTGGTCCGCACCCGTCAGCGGCACCTCGATGAACCCGGCGCGCTCGTTCGGCCCGGCCCTGGTGAGCGGGGACTTCTCGAGCTACTGGGTGTACGTGGTGGGTCCCCTCGCGGGTGCGGCGATCGCGGTCGGCTGTGCGTTCGTGCTGCGCGGCAGGGGTGGTGATCCGATCTCGCTCGCCGCGGGCTCTGGTGTTCTTGACGAGGGCAGCCTCGCCGCCAAGCAGCGCCTCTCGCAGGACATCGACCGTGGCAGGGTCGTGCCACCCGGCATCGCCGGCAACCCTGAGGAGGGCTGATGTCTTCACCTAAAGTGTCGCCCGGAGTTGAGCCGATTGTGAGCGGCGCCACGAAAGGCTCAAAGCGCTCGAAGGCGAAGAGCGCCACCCCGGCGGTGCCGCATCTGACGATCGCCGAGCGGGTGGCTCGCGGCAAGGCGGCGCGCGCCGAGGTGCCGCGTTCCAGCCACGCCGTCTTTGAGCCGGCTCTGGGTCGCCCAGACCCGATCAAGCTGCTCGAACGCCAGGCCGAGACACGCGTACCTGAACTTGTGCCGATCCGCTACGGGCGCATGCTCGTCTCCCCGTTCACGTTCTATCGCGGAGCTGCGCTGATCATGGCGAGCGACCTAGCGGCAACGCCGCGTTCGGGACTGACGGTGCAGTGCTGCGGCGACGCCCACCTATCGAACTTCGGCATATTCGCCTCGCCCGAGCGGCGGCTGATGTTCGACCTCCCGTGCGTTACAGCAGACGATGCTCGGGCTGCTGGTCGAGCAGCTCGCCGCCAAGCGCCTCACACCGTCAGCTGGCGAGACTCCAGGCTACCGGCCTACCGCGATCGCCTGAGAAGAGCGTCAAACGCCTGAGTTAGGAGTCTGCCGTGAACAAGGATCCGTTAGAACGATTCGCAGAGGAACCCGAGGTGCTGCTCGACCCGGGCGAGTACACGCTGCGGATTGAGGAGGTGGACATCGCGGAGGACCGCTTGTCGATCCGGCCGCTTTGCATTGTCGTCGGTGGCGACTTCGACGGTAAGAAGGTCTGCCCGGAGACCTACGATTTTCGTGAGGGCGGCGAGAACGCTGCGGCGATCCGCAACTTGTACGGGTGGGGCGTCAGTGCGCAGGAACTGAGGAGCACGGGCGGCGACGTTAAGTCGATTGGCGCGCTCCTCGAGGGTCGTCTTGGCCGGGTCTCGCTCCAACAGTCCGAAAGCAAGACCGGCGAGATGGTCAACACCCACGAGCCGGGTGCAATCAGGCCAGTGGAACAGTAGGCACGCCCTGCGCAGGCCGACGAGGTGGCCTCTGCCTTCAGGTGCGGACCACCACCTCGCGGGCTGTCGCTCTCCGGGCCGAGCGAGCGTCCAAGCGACGTCCGTGCAGACGACCGGTTTGGACGACTCGCGAGCGTCTCGCCCAGCGCTCGCGAGACTCCTCCTTCGCCATGACACAGTGACGGAAGTCTGCCGAGCGGGCGCCGAGACGCCTGGTGCCGTCCGGAGCGATCACGTGAGCGCTCCAAGGGTGGACGCCTGGGCCTGCACGAAAGCGGGAGCATTGCTGCTTGCTGGGGTGATGCAGGAGCCGCCCGCGACCATCCTGGACGCAGTCATCACGCAACCCTGAGGTGCAGGGCTTTGGTAGCATGCGCAACCATAGGTTGCGTATCAACGGGAGGAACCATTGTGTGCGCTGACAGCGTCGAACGAGAGATAATGATCGAGGCGAGCCCAGAGGTTGTCTGGGGCGTGATCACCGAACCCGAGCAGATCATCCGCTGGTTCAGCGACGAGGCAGAGGTTGAAGGGCGCGCTGGTGCCGACGGCGCGCTCACGTGGAGGCCCGGAGGCCGGGCCGGAAATCGGAAATCCCGCCTCGTCGTACCGATTCGCGTTGTGGAGGCCGAGCCCTTCCGCCGTTTCTCGTTTCGCTGGAATCACCCGGAAGGCGAGGGACCGGATGAGAACAACTCGGCACTGGTCGAGTTCAGCCTCGTAGAGGAGGCCGGCGGGACACGGCTGAGGGTCATCGAGAGCGGCATCGCCGCGGTCACGCGTGATGAGGAGGGCAAGACCCGGTATCTCGAAGACCACGAACGGGGCTGGGATAGGCATCTCGGTGAAATGCTCGATTACGTCGCCTCGGAGTCACGCGGGGCCAAGCGTTGATGGTCACCGCTGTCACCGAGGACGATGCCCTGTGGGCAGCCGTGGCCGACCCCACGCGCCGGCGGGTGCTCGATTCGATGCTCGATCACGGCGAGGCGACTACCACGACACTCGCGGCGGGGCTACCGGTGACCCGGCAGGCTGTCGCCAAGCACATGGCCGTGCTGAACCGTGTCGGCCTGGTCGAAGGCCGGCGGCGCGGCCGGGAAGTTCGCTACGCGCTCCGGCCCGAGCGTCTGGACGACGCCGCCGAGGCGATGGCCCGCGTGGCCGCGCAGTGGGACAGGCGCCTGGCACGGATCAAGCGGCTCGCTGAGTCCGCGCAGGCCGAAGCCGGACTCGATCTCTAACAACGAGGAGGATGATGCAATGACCAATCACAGGGCCGGAACTCGTGAGGAGTGGCTCACAGCGCGGCTCGAGCTACTCGACGCCGAGAAGGAGTTGACGCGGCGCGGTGATGAACTGGCTCGGATGCGACAGAACCTGCCATGGGTTGCGATCGACAAGGATTACAGCTTCGAGACTGACGAGGGAACCGCATCCCTCGCCGACCTCTTCATGGGGCGCTCGCAGCTACTCGTCTACCACTTCATGTTCGGCCCCGACTACACGGCCGGATGTCCCTCCTGCTCGGCGGTCGCGGACGGTTTCAACGGCTCCGTCGTCCACCTCGTCAATCACGACGTCTCATTCTATGCCGTCTCGCGTGCTCCTCTCCCGAAGTTGCAGGAGTACAAGCGGCGGATGGGCTGGAGCTTTCCATGGGCGTCCGCGTTCGACGACGACTTCAATTACGACTTCCACGTGTCCCACACCGAAGAGGAGTGGCGATCGGGCGCCGTCGAGTACAACTACCACGAGATCGACCTTCGGCCCGCCGAGAAGAGCCCCGTGCTCGCAGACATCGCGTCGGGCTGCGGCACAGATCCCGTGACCTACAGAAAAGAGGGTCCGGGGCTGAGCGCATTCGCGCTCGACGGCGGCGTCGTGTACCACACGTACTCGGCCTATGGACGCGGGGTGGACGGAATCTGGGGTATGTACCCGTGGCTCGACCGTGCCCCGCTCGGGCGCAATGAGACCGGCATGTGGTGGCGCCGCCACGACGAATACGAACGAAGTTGAGTCGTAGCTATGTCAGGCGGCAGGACGGCAATGAGCAGCTTCTCCGCGGCAGTAGGACGAGTCATGAGTGCGACCGGCGGGGCGGGTGGCGTCGCCCGCCGCTCGCCATTGACGGCCATGCGCACTGTCCACGCACGACGACCGGCTGCCCTCCCTCGCGCAAAATGGAGACGACCGGTTTCGCCTCGGATGCGAGCGCCCCGGCGTTCACCCCGCGCCTCCCTCGGATGAATCTCGATAGCACGGGCCAAGGATTCTGAGACGACTGCTTGGCCATGGCGAAGCGGAAGTCCTCCGACCCCATGCCGAGACGCCTGGTGCTCTCACACAATGCGGTCGTCGGCCCCGAACTCGAGTGGCCAACCCGCGCGCCTTATGCGTCGCAAGCGATCGCGCGGGAGAGTAGTAGCTCGCGCTCGCGCTCGTTGTCGCACAGGTCGGCGGCGCGCTCGAACTCGTTGCGTGCCTCAGCCAGCCGCCCCAGGCGCAGGAGGACGTCACCTCGCACGCTGGGCAGCAGATGGTAGCCACGCAACGCGGGCTCATCGGCGAGCGAATCGACTAGCTCGAGCCCGGCCTCGGGACCGAAGGCCATCGTCACGGCCACGGCGCGGTTAAGCTCCACGACGGGGGAGCCGGTGAGCGCCGCCAGCCCGTCGTAGAGCGCGACGATTCTCGGCCAGTCGGTCTGCTTGACGCTCGGGGCTCGCGCGTGACAGGCAGCGATCGCGGCCTGCAGCGTGTACGGACCGAGTGCGCCGCTGAGCTGCTCGGCACGCCGCAGCGCGGCGAGGCCGCGTTGCACGAGCAGATGGTCCCAGCGCGCCCGGTCCTGATCGGCGAGCAGCACCGGCTCCCCGTGCGGCCCGACTCGCGCGCGCAACCGCGAGGCCTGCAGCTCCATTAGGGCCAGGAGGCCTTGGACCTCGGGCTCGTGGGGCATCAGTGCTGCGAGGATCCTTCCGAGACGCAGGGCGTCCTCGCACAGGGCCGGGCGGATCCAGTGGTCGCCGACGGTCGCCGCGTAGCCCTCGTTGAACACCAGGTAGATCACCTCGAGCACCGCCGACAGACGCTCGGACAGCTCGTCGCGGCCGGGGACCTCAAATGGCACGTGTGCCTCTGCGAGTGTGCGCTTGGCGCGAACGATTCGCTGCGCGACCGTGCCCTCGGAGACGAGAAACGCGCGCGCGATCTCTGGCGTCGACAGGCCGCCGAGCAGACGCAACGTCAGCGCGACGCGCGCCTCCCGGGACAAGACCGGATGACACGTCATGAAGATCAGGCGCAGGACGTCGTCCTGAACGTCGGCGACCGGTGCGGCCAGGTCGGGGCGGTCGAGTTGCTGCAGGGTTTCCAGCTCGCGCCCGATCAGCTCGTGCTTGCGCTCGAGTGTGACGCGCCGGCGCAGTGCATCGATGCCACGGCGCTTGGCGGTGGCCATGAGCCATGCGCCCGGCTTGTCCGGGATCCCCGACTCAGGCCATTGCTCAAGCGCGGCGACGAGCGCGTCCTGGGCCAGGTCCTCGGCCACCGCCACGTCGCGGACGATGCGAGTCAGCCCGGCTATCAACCGGGCCGACTCGATGCGCCAGACGGCGTCGATCGCACGGTGGGTGGCCGACAGCGTCACGCGCCTAACTCTGGGCGGCCCGCTCGCGCAGCCGTTCGTTGGCCTCGCGGAGCTCCGGCGTTAGCTGCTCGCCGAAGTCGTCGGCCTCGAAGATCTGGCGCAGCTCGATCTCGACACCGCCGTCGAACGGCGCTCGCTTGAGCCACTCGATCGCCTCCTCGCGCGACGCGCACTGCCAGATCCAATAGCCCGCGACGAGCTCCTTGGCCTCGGTGAAAGGACCGTCGATGACGGTGCGCTCGCTGCCCTTGAAGCGGACCTTTGCCCCCTTGGAGGTCGGGTGCAGGCCCTCGCCGGCCAGCATCACGCCTGACTTGACCAGCTCTTCGTTGTACTTCGTCATCGTCCCCAGAGCCTCGGTGCTGGGCATCTCGCCCGCCTCGGACTCGGGGCTCCCGGGGACCAGAACCATGAAACGCATTTGTGTCTCCTTGTGGTGGATGAGGTGGTTTCTACCCGCACGTCGAACGAGATCAGCCGAAATCGACACGCCCGGCATTTTCTTCTTATTCGACGTCCGCCGCTGGGCTGGGCTGGGCTGGGTGCGGGCGTAGATGAGCTGGGGCGGCCAACTCACTTCTGCTTCCGCGACGAGCGAGCGTCCGAACAAGAGCCGCGCTAACGCTCGCTTGGGACGATCTCCGAGCGTCTCGCGGGGCACCCACTGGACGCCTGCTTTGCGGCCAAGCAGCGTGTTGCGTCTTGCGCAGGCGCCAGCGAGTTGAGCCTCACAGCGCTTGGATCCGGCTACTGGTAGAGCGCCGGCTAACTATCCGCAGCGCTAATGGGAGGAGAACCCATGACCATCTCGTCCGTGCTCGATTCTGCTGGGCGCCGCCGCTCCCCGGCGACGCTACCCGGCTTTCACTCAGGGCGTGCTCCCCGCAACAAGGGCATGCTCTACCCAGCCGACCCGCCGACTGTTGAGGAGATCGTATGCGTGATGCGTCACGCCAGCAACGACCCTCACGGCTTCAGGCTCTGCGCGATGATCGTGATGCCCTGGCGCGGTGGGCTCCGTGTCACAGAGGCGCTTGCGCTGAGCGAGCAGGACCTTGACCCGCGGCGCGGATCGGTGCTCGTGCGCCGGGGCAAGGGCGGTCGCCGGCGCGAGGTTGGCATGGACGCGTGGGGCTGGGAGAACCTCAGGCCCTGGCTCTCAGAGCGTCTTGAGCTTCCGGCGGGCCCGCTGTTCTGCATGATTGACGGCCCCACCCGCGGTCGACCCTGGTCGGCCGCCGCAGTCCGCGGCGAGTTTCGCCGGCATGCAGCGGCGGCGGGCATCAGGCGCCGCTTCGCGCCCCACCGGCTGCGCCACGCGCACGCGGTAGAGCTCGCCCGAGAGGGAGTGTCGGTGAACGTCATCCAACGCCAGCTCGGTCATAGCAACCTCGGCACGACCAGCATCTACCTGCAGGGGATCGATATCGAGGAGATCATCTCGACCATCCACGCACGTCGAGCACCAATGATGTCGGCGACGGCCGGCCTTCAGCTCTGACGAACGCGGACGCCCAGAGCGCGAGCGCGAACCTCGGCGCTCGCGTCTCCGGCACCGATCAGCGGCTACCGCTTATCTGTGCAGGGGCGCGCCTGTCAAGCACGGCTGGGTTTGCTGGTGGTGAGTGGTTGTGGGGCTGGGGGTCGTGGTTCTCGTGCGCGCGGGCGCCCATGCTTATCTCGGTCCGCGACCGCGCCGGGTGGCGGGTCGGCGACATGATGGTTATGGGGGTGGTTCCCGCTGGGGGAAGCGTTGCGGCCGCTCAGTCTTTGGAGGCCGTCCACCCGTGGGTGTCGGCAGCGGCATGCCGGGAGCTGGCCGCGGCGCATCTGCGTGAGGGAGGGCTTTCGCGCGCGCAGGGCTCCTCATGCTGGCTGCAGGACCTCCTCGCCGAGCTCACGCAGGGTGTGGTAGGCGCGCATCAGCAGCTTGCGGGCGACCGCGAGGCACGCGCGGTTAGCGCCAAGCCGCTCGGCGGCCTGCTCGTAGTAGCCGCGGTCAGGGCTGCTCTTGTGACGCGCGACCTGCGCGGCCTCGTAGAGCGCCCAGCGCAGCGCGGGCGGCCCTTGGCGGGAGAGATGCCCGGGGCTTCGGCGCTGGTCAGACTCATAGACGGTGATGTCCATCCCGGCGTAGCGCACGGCCTGGCGCGAGGAGCTGAAGCGGCGGCAGTCACCGAGCTCGGCCAGGATCGCGACCGAGGTCAGCTCGCCGATGCCGTAGTGGCCCATCAGTGCCTTGCAGCCCGTCTGCCGATGGGCGTATGGGCGCAGCTGCCGGTCAAGCGGCGCGATCTGTGCGTTCAACGCCTCGATCATCGCGAGCGCAACGGTGACCTGCTCGCGTGCAGTATCGGGCAGCTCGACCGCTTCAAGCCAGGCGCGGCCCTGATTGCTGAGCAGATGAAGCTCGCGACGGTGCGCCAGCCCGTGGTGGTAGAGCACCGCGCGGATGCGCTGCTGCCACTCACCGCGCTGATCGACCAGCGTATGACGCAAACGCACCTGCGAGCGCAAATCGAGCAGATGCTCAGGCGGGATCCAGGACTCCGGCAGCCGTCCGACCATCAACAGCTCCCGCAGATGCCGCGCGTCAGCCCGGTCGTTCTTGGGTCGCTTCTTGTTGCCACGCAACGCGCTGGTCTGCGCCGGCTCAGCCAGATGCACGCCCGCACCCACCCGCCGCAGCTCCTCAACCACAAACCGCCAGCCCGTCGTTGCCTCCAGCGCGACCTCGAGCTCCTGCCCCGCGAACCGCGCAAGGAACCGGCGCACTCCCTCGCGGTGAGCGGGAGCGATACGCGCCCGGCCGATCTCCCCGGTCATGCTGTCAAACCACTCCGTCGTGATCTGCGCTCTGTGCTGATCAAATCCCATTACGATCGTCATCGGGGCCTCCTCAAGCTCCATGGTTTCAACGCCTACGCGGACTATCCCGCGCTTGAGCTGAGGAGGTCCCTGCTCATGCCATGTTTGTTTGACCAAGCAGTCGTCAACCACGTTCATCTGGGACTACCCGACACGCTCGGTGCTCGTCCGGAGCGACTGCGTGGTCTGCGGCCAGCGAGACGCCTGCTCTCAATGAAAAGGAGCGCTTCGGCTGCGGCCGACGCGAGAGTGCCATAGTCCGGAAAGAGGACGCGGGCGGCGGGAAATCTCGCTCGCGGGTCGGGATCATCGAACGGCTCGACGCCGCATGCGGTCGCGTCGAAGACTTAGAACCGAACGCCTCCGGTTGGGATCACATGGTCGATGCGCTGGCCGACTTGAGACGCCATCCGCTGGCCGACTCCGAGGCCGAGGATGAGGTCGCATCGACGCGAGCGTCGGCGGGACCGCGCTCGGCCGGTAGGCTAAAGCCGCGATGGCCCTCGCCGACGAGCGATACATGCTGCTCACGACGTTCCGGCGCGACGGCACGCCGGTGGCGACGCCTGTCTGGGTCACCCCCTATGACGAATACAGCGTCGCCTTCTGGACGAGCTCTGGCTCCGGGAAGGCCAAGCGCCTCGCGCACGCCCAGCGCGTGACCGTGCAGCCGTCCGACGCCCGCGGACGAGTGAAGCCCGGCACCCAGCCGGTCAAGGCGACCGCGCGCGTGGTGAGCGGCGAGGAGCTCGCGGCGATCCGCAAACGGGTGATCGCGAAGTACGGCTTTCAGACGAAAATCACCAAAGTGCTCGCAACCATCTGGGGCATCCTCAAAGGCAAGCGCATCCCCTACGGGGACCGCGGAGTCATCGTGACACCCGCATCCGCTACCGGGACCGCGGGGTCATCGTGACGACCGCATCCCTTGCCGACCTAACAGAGGAGGGCGATGCGCTGGATCAGAAGCTCAGGAAGCGCTCCAAGTCGACGTCCACCCGCGGCGCGCCCGCACTCGGACGGCGGGCGAGTCTACTGCGCGCGCACGGCTATGAGCAAGCGCGCGAGCGCCTCCGCTTCATCGCGCCCGTTGACCGACAGGCTCCGTACGGGTGGCAGCCCCGCTGTGTCCTCAGCGGCCTGTAGCGCCGCGATGAATCCCTCGCCTGCTGGGTTGGGTTCGATGACGAGCTGTTCCTCGACGAGGAGGTCTTCGCTGCGAGAGCGGGCAATTTCCCTTAGCTGCGCCCACATCCACTCAACGTCGGTTATCGAAGTAACAGCTCGCATCAGGCCCCGCTAGCGACTTGGATTACACCTCCAAGACCGTATCGCCAAGCCCCTTCCTGAGTCCCGCTGACGTGGTAGTACAGACGTCCAGGCGCAGTGGGACCCGCCGACCAAGCGCGCCGACCAGCTCGACCGCCGACGGGGGCTCTCAACCACGTCGGGCACAAAACGAACCCGCTCCACCGCGCTTGCCGGGCGCTGTACGTCACCGCGGCGATGACGGGGCTCCTGCCGCGAGCTGCTCTGACCCTAGAGGTGGGGAGCCCGACTGGCTGCACACGCGCCGAGACACCGCAACCACCGGCGGCGTCCCTGCCCCGGCGGACCGATCGCGGGGCGACCTGGGTTCAAGGGGGAAGAAGGAGTAACCGCCAGCGCCGACCGTGCTCGCGCTCCGGACGACGAGGAGGCGTGCTTGCCGCCGGTCGCCTCACGCCTGCTTCTCTTTGCCATAGCGATAGCGGCGGGCCGTCTCGTTGTCACGCTCGGGATTCGTCCGGACCAGGCGTCTGTCGCGAAGCTCGGTCGCGTCCCTGAGCTGCTGTAAATCCACTCCGGCTCGGGTTCCCGGTGGCGGGTAGTTTATGCGGCAATCACCTCCGTTTCCTCGGCCTCTGTTTCCGCTGGCTCGTGGCGGAGCCGGTAGAGCTTCTGGCGGTCGATCTCGGAGAGCTTGACGCCGTTGCAGGTGTTGTTGATCTGGAGGTCGAGCACGGCCCAGACGAGGGAGAGGCAGCTCTCCTCGCCGGGGAACCTTCTGATCACCTTCGTCCTTCGCTTCACCTCGCCGAGCGTCCGCTCGAGCAGGTTCGTCGAGCGCCAGCGCTTGCGGTGGCGCAGCGGGTAGCGCAGATGGACGACGAGAGCATCGAGATCATCCGCGAGGCATCTCGCGGCCGACGCATAGCCGGCCCGCTCGAGCTCGGCGACGAGGGCCGCGAGCCGCTGTCTTCCGTCGCGCTCGTCCTTGGCCTCGTCGAGCGCCTTCCAATAGGCCCGGCGTACCCGCTCGCGCTCTCCCTCGGGCAGCTTCGCGATCAGGTTGCGCGCCCGGTGAACCGAGCAATGCTGGCGATCCGAGGAAGGCCAGCACTGCTCGACCGCCTTGATCAGTCCGGGGGCGCCGTCGGCGAGAACGAGCATCGGCGCCCCGAGCCCACGGGCGATCAGGTCCCTTGCGAGAGCGAGCCAGTCCTCGTGGGACTCACGCATCCCGAGGCAGACGCCGACGAGGACCCGTTCGCCCTCATCGGTGAAGCCCCAGGCGCAAAGGACGCCCTCCTTCGGGCCCTTCGGCCTGACGTTGAGGAAGATCGCGTCGAGGAATAGCGCCAGGAGCCTGACCCCGTAGAGGTCGCGGCGCTTGAACTGCTCGAAGCGCTCTCGCAGCTCCTCACAGATCCTTGACGCGGTCGACTTCGAGAGCTTGCCGAGCCCCGCCTCCTGGCAGAGCGATTCGACGTCTCGCATCGAGAGGCCGCGGACGAAGGCGCCAACAACCATCGCCTCCAGCGGCCGGGTGCGAAGCAGCTTCGTCGAGTGCGGGAACAGCGCAGACACGAACGGCTCGGCAGCCTCGCGGACCTGCGGGATCTCGACCTGAAGCTCCCCTTCTGCGGTCTGCACCCGGCGAGGGCGATAGCCGTTTCTGAGCCCCGACTCGTAGTTGCGAAGCCCGCGCTGATACTCAGGCCGGCGCTCATAGCGAGCACGACCCAGCCAGGCCTCGAACTCGTCCTCCACAGCCCGCTGAATGATCAGCCGGGCACCGAGCTTGGCGAGCTCTGACAGCGCCTCGCGCGGGTTCTCGCCGACTCCCACGGCGAGCAGTTGGTCGATCCGATCTTCTATCTCCGCCGACGGCGGTACGGTACGTCTCACGGCGTAGGCCTCCTTCAATCGTCTTGCAGGACATGAGGGAACCTACGCCGTCACCTTGACGACTCTCGGAGCTATTTACAGCACTCCTGGGACGCGACCCGAAGCTCACTAGACGCTCGCAAATCGCGCAAAGCGTTAGTGTGAGCCGCATGGCCCAGTACACGATCGGTGTCGAGGTGACGTGTAGCGACGGGGTTTGCGGAGACCTGCGTTGCGTGGTCATTGATCCGGTCGCTCGCGTTCTCACACACCTAGTCGTCGAGCCGAAGCACCGGCAGGGGATGGGTCGCTTGGTCCCAATCGACCTTGTTGACGCGGCGGGGGAGGAGATCCGTCTGCGGTGCAGCGCGGCAGAGTTCGAGGCGCTCGAAGACGCCGAGGAGACGCATTTCCTGCCCGAAGCGGGCGAACAAATGGGCTACGGAGCTGGGCAGGCGCTCGCATGGCCCTACTACGGACTTGGCGGGGGGATGGGTGGCATGGGGATGGGTGGCATGACGGCACCCATCCCCCAGGTCATCATTGACGACCGCGTACCGACGGGCGAGGTGGAGGTGCGCCGCGGCGAACATGTACATGCCACCGATGGCAGCATCGGGCGGGTCCAAGGACTTGTTATCGACCCCAAAGATCACCACGTAACGCATGTGCTTCTCGAGGAGGGGCACCTCTGGGGCAAGAAGGAGATCGCCATTCCAATTGGCGCTGTCAAAGACGTGGCCGCCGACGGCGTCCGACTCAATCTCACAAGAGAGGAGGTACGAGACCTGCCGTCGGTCGACCTCGCCCACCGGGGCTAACGGAAATCCGCGCCATGGCTGGCCAAGCGGTGCCACGCCGCAACCACTCCTGGCGGATCGGCTCCGGTTGCGCTTTCGCGGCGATAGGAGGCGCCGCTGTGAGCGTCTTCCATGCTGTCGCGTTGGACGAGCACCGAGCGTCTCAGCGCCCGTTCGGAAGACGCTCGCTAGCCTCGCGAGGCTGTTGCACAAAGCTGCCGGCGAGAACCCGTGTGGCGTTTGCTGTGAGGGCCGTGGAAGGCAATAGGGAGCGCCGAAGTCGAGGCGAACGAGCCGTGGCCGAGCGATCGCCTTCGCCTTTTTCGACCCCGCCCTTAGAACGTGCTCAATGGGCTTCGGGGACGTTCCTATAGATGTCAAGTGCGGTGTCGAGTGATCCCGATCGGTCCGGCGCCGCAGTTGATGGTGGTGGTCGCCCGGGTGGCAGCTGGACCTGAGAGGGCGGCGAGATCGGCGCGTAGAGCGTTGTAGGTTTCACGGGCGATATAGCGCTTCAGGCAGCGCATGACTTCGGCCTTCGTCTTGCCCTCGGCGGTGCGGCGGCGCAGATAGGCGCGGGTACGTGGGCAGTAGCGAAGGCGGCAGACGGTGATCAGGTGCAGCGTTCGGTTGGCTTGCCGGTCGCCGCCGTAGTTGAGGCGGTGGCGCGTGGTCTTGCCGGAGGACGCCGGGATCGGACTCGCGCCGCACAGAGCAGCGAACGCAGCCTCGCCGTGGAGACGGTCGATGTTCTGCCCGGCGGTCACGAGCAGTTGGCCGGCGTGCCCGGTTGAGATTCCGAGTAGCTGGGTGGTGCGCGGCGCGGCAGCGCGGACGAGCTGCTCGAGCTGCCGGTCAAGAACGGTGATCTCATCGTCAAGAGCATCGATGCGGTGGGCGATCGAGCGCAACGCGAACTTCGCCGCGTGGCTGGGCTGGCGGAGCTCGCCTGTCGTGGGCCGCAGCCGCCGGCAGAGCATCACCTTGCCGCGAATCGTCTTGCGGCGGGAAAGCTGATCGCGGAGCTCTTGCGGGGCAGTGATGATCAGATCACGAAGCTGAACCATCGCGGCGCTGCGGGACTTCACGGCGCTGTGACGCGCTGCGCGCAGCAGCCGGATCGACTCAACGATCCCGTCGGTCTGCTTCGGGACCGCCTTGGCCTTGCCGGCCAGGAACAGCCGGGCGGCCATCTCCGCGTCGATCGGGTCGCTCTTGCCGACACGACGGCGGGTGTGCGCGTGCGACTGGTTGACCTCGATGACCCGGACCCCGTGCTCGCACAGGTAGCGCACCAGCGCAGCCGCATACGAACCGGTCGACTCGACCGCTACGACGTCGAGCTCGCCGAAGCCGCTCAGCCACTCCAGCAACTCCCGGTAGCCGGCCGTCGTGGTTGGAAAGCTCTTCGTGGAGAGCAGCGCGCCGCGCTCATCAAGCGCGGCTGCGTAATGGGCGTCGGCGTGTGCGTCAACCCCGCCGACAACTAGCGCGTCCTCCTGCCTCATGCTGTGCATGTCGTCCTTTCGTTCCGGAAGGGCGGTCCGGTCGGGAAGGGCGGACAGAACAGTGACGGGGCACTTGTCGCGAGCAGGTTCCTATCAGGTCACGCCGCCCGACCCGACCACCCAATGAATGAGTGATCGACGGCGACCAGCCCGGGGCCGACAAGTCCCCACGAACGACACCAAGAGGGTCAGTTTATGCGCAGGTCAGACCCCAGGCCAGACGCCGGGCCTTATCTTCACTGTTTGTGCAACAGCCTCCTTCCGAAAGCAGCCGTCAGCGATCGAGCCGTCCGTGCTGTCGCGTGTCGTCCCAAGCGACAGCGCGGGGCCCGGTGATCGAGACGCCTGCTCTCGGCGGAGGGAGAACTCTCCCCTCCCTGTGATGTCGTTTCACTAGCCCTCTGAAGGTCGGATGATGGGCGCGTGACGGTTAGGCTTTGGTGATGACGCGGGTCGCCACACGCCCTCCGGGACGCCCTGCCGCCTCCACGCGGGAGGCCGCACTCGCCTTGGCGACGCATCGTTTCATAGCGGGGGAGCGCGTGGACATGCGGGCGATCGCGCGGGAGCTCGGCCTGGCACGGGCGACGATGCACAATTGGTTCGGGACGCGCGATTTGCTGTTGGGCGAGCTGCTGGCGACCCTCGCTGAGGAACGGCTCTTGGCGATCCGTCGTGAGGTCGGCGGTCGTGGTGGCCCTGCGTTGCTCAACACCTTCGACCGCTTCAACCGCGAGATCGCGGCCAGCCGCGGGATGAATGTCTTGCTCGCCCGCGAGCACGAACGCGCTCTGCGAATCCTCACATCGAGCGCTGGGGTTGTGCAGCCACGGGTCGTGGCGGGCATCGACCGCTTGATCGGCACGGAGGTTGAGGCTGGCCACTTCGTTTCGCCGTTCCCCCCGGACATTCTGGCGTACGTGTTTGTGCGGATGGCGGAGGCGTTCCTCTACAACGATTCGTTCGCCGGGATCCCCGGTGGCGCCGATCGCCAGCGTGACGTGTTGGCGGCTCTGCTCAGCCGCGATCCTACGTGTTGGCCTCTGCTCAGCGTGCGCGAGTCCTGACGCGTTTTCGTCCTTTTCCCAGAAGGGCGTATAATGCCGCACCAACCTGCGGCGCATTGCCTGGAGGGGCGTGCCGCGCGATTCGGGAGGGAAACAATGCCTAAAGCAGACAAGGCCCGTTCGACCTGTTTGGTCGGACGGGCGTGGCTGGTCGCTGCTGTTGGCGCCGCGGCACTGATGGTGTCAGGGGTCGCAGCCGCCTCGGCCTCAGCCGAAACCACGTGGCTGTGCCGGCCCGGGCTCGCGAGCAACCCGTGCTTGAACAGCGAGGAAACGACCGTCAGGCTCGACGGCGGCGCGACGTTCGTCGAACACGCCAAGCCCGCTAAGGAACCGCCGATCGACTGCTTCTACGTCTACCCGACCGTGAGCAGCCAGCTCGCGATCAACGCCAACGAAAAAATCGAAGCCGAAGAGGAAGCGATCGCCGAAAGCCAGGCCTCGCGCTTCTCGCAGGTGTGCAAGGTCTACGCGCCGATCTACCCGCAGCTGACGATCCCCGCGATCGATGGCTTCCCCGGCGTCGGCAAAGTGGAACCGGAAAACTTCGTGAAAGCCTACACGGGCGTGGCGAGGGCGTTCATCGAATACATCGCCCGGTACAACGACGGCCGCGGCTTCGAGCTGATCGGGCACTCCCAGGGCTCGGCGATGCTCGAGCAGCTGATCAAGGAAGTGATCGAAACCGAACCGGCGCTGCGCAAGCGGCTCGTCGGCGCGATCGTACTCGGTGGCCAGGTGATCGTGCCCGAAGGCAAGAACGTCGGCGGCACGTTCAAGACGATCCCCGGGTGCTCGGTGGTCGGTCAGAGCGGGTGCGTCATCGCGTACTCGAGCTTCCTCGAAGAACCACCCGAAAAGGCCCTCTTCGGACGGCCCACCTCCATCCTCGGCGGCAGCCTGCCCGAAGTCGAACACCCGCAGGTGCTGTGCGTGAACCCGACCGTGCTGGCGCAGGGGCACTACGCGGGTCCGTCGCTGTCGTACTACCCGACGTTCAACGCCTTCGTCCCCCCCGGCAAATTCCCCGGCGACCTCGAGCCGTTCGTGCAGGCGCCCAAAGCGCCAACGCCGTGGGTGGCCACGCCGGCTCAGTACTCGGCGAAGTGCGAAGCCCGCAACGGCGCAAGCTGGCTGCAGCTGACGCCGACCGACCCGAAAGACACGCGCACCGAAACGGTGCTCGTGAACACGCTCGGGCCGGAATGGGGCCAGCACCTCGTGGACGTCAACGCACAGCTCGGCAACCTCGTGGCAGACGTCGGACTGCAGTCCGCCGGCTACCTACTGACCCATTAGCTCAGACAACGTGTGCGCGCCGTCAGGCTGCGCTGAGACCCACGCGTTCGGGCTCCCCGATTCGGCCAGCCGGCCGGATCGGGGAAGACCCGATGCCCACCCCGTTCCAAGTGCGCGCGCCGGCGAGACGCTCGAATCGTTCTGCGACCGGGCGTTTAGCTAGACCGACGAGCGCAACCGGCCTGGCGCGTTCGGTTTGGAGGCTCCTTACGATCTACTCCCCGCCTGGCTCACCAAAAACCGCTCTGTCGTCAATCGAGCGCGCGCGACGACGAGTTCACGCCGCAAGGACGAGCCTCGCGTCGCCGCAGCGCAGGCTCGGGAGGATCGCTTTCGTCCGGAGGATGGAAGTCCAGCGCAGTAAGCCCCTGCTGCTCCAGACGCCTGACTCAGGATCGCGCCGGAGTTCGCTGATTGACGCGCTCGCTCGCGGTCGAAAGCAGTACGGGCGTCGTCGGCCGCTCCGTCGCGCGGTCGATGCATCCTGAGCCGACGCGCTTGTGTCCACGTCGCGCTGTGGCGCCAAGGCTGCGCGAGATCGAAGCCAACCCGCATATCGCTCTGCTCTTCTACTGCCGACCGTCGGACGACAGGTGGACGTTGCCAGGCGAGCGAAGACGCCTGAACCGCGTGATGTCGCATGGCTGTTCGCCGAGCTCGCGACCCCCGACTATCGAGTGAGACCCGGTGTCGGGCCCGCCAGGGGCGGCTACCGCAGAGCGAGGGCGTCGAGCCGTTCGCCGCGAGCGCCAGCGAAAACGCGAGGATCTCCATGAGCGTCCCTGAGAGTTTCGCGATCTCGGCGATCGGGTGCTCTTGCTGGGCAGACTCGGGGACACGGCAGCCAGCGGCGTCCCGGCAATTCAGCCGTTCGCGAGGCATCTTCGGATTTTCGCGTGCGACAGATCTGGCGCTACACGGGTGTATCTCCATCGTGCCGGGGGCACGTGCTGCCGGCTCTCCGAGTAGACGCCGTCCAACCAGCCCTGCAAGGTCCAGCCAGCCCCAGGCAATGCGACTAATCGTCGTCAATTGGCCCGCGCTGCGGATCACGCGTCTCAGCAGGAGCCGTCGCGTCGCCGGAAGACGATGAAAAACGGGTCGGGAATAACTTTCGTTCGCACTTTGCGACGATAGCGCCACGGCAGTACAGCCCCTTCGTCTCGCGTCGATCGCTCCTGGGCTGCGGATGCACGCGGTCGTGACCGGACGTGGCCGATCCGGGCAGTTCGCGCCCGCACCGGTCGGAGCCGGCGGCTGGCCGGCAGCAACCGCGCGGACGTCGCGCTGGAGCGCGTGAGCCGATGACGTAGCGAAGCGCAGACGTCAGGGGCTTGTGGTCTGCCGCGCAGCTTCACCCTTTGTGGGTTTCTTTGATGCGCGCCCCGGTGTCACACTCGCGCCCACCTTCACCGCCTGGATGGCATGCCAGTCGCGAACGCTCCGCGCATAGGCGGCCTCGGCCTGGCGGGCGAGCTCGCGCTCGGCCTCGCGCACCGCATCGTTGGCACTCCAGATGCCGGCAGCCTTCGCGGTGTAGCGCTCTGAGCCGGCGGCGATCTCAAGGCGCCTGAGCTTCTTCTTCGTCAGCGAGGGCTGCTGGTAGGCGTAGTCCTCCTCGCGGGTGAGCAGACACCAGAACAGGCTCGCGAGCTTGCGCGCGGCGGCGACGATCGCGACAGAGTGCCCACGCCGTGCCCGGATGCGCTGATAGAAGGCGTGCAGCGGGCCGGGCTGGCGCACCGTCGTCCAGCACGCCTCCACCAGCGCGTGACGCGCCCTGGTGGAGGCGCGCTTTGAAATGTGCCCGTGCGTCGCGGGTGAGACGCCTGACTGGCGCACCCGCGGATCCAGACCGAGGTAGCCGACGAGCT
Organism: uncultured Solirubrobacteraceae bacterium; assembly: GCA_963730575.1. Taxonomy (GTDB): domain Bacteria; phylum Actinomycetota; class Thermoleophilia; order Solirubrobacterales; family Solirubrobacteraceae; genus Palsa-744. The sequence continues at coordinate 695,268 of CAVSSG010000006.1, read as the reverse complement.
TGCGCGGGTTCTGGAAGCGGTGAATGTCGCCGATCGCCGCCATGAAGCTCGCGGCGACGATCACGTTGACACCCGGCACGCTCATCAAGCGCTTGATCTGTGCCGATTCGAGGGCCGCACCCGCGATCAGCCGCTCAACCTCAGCGATCTCTTTCTCGAGGAACTCGATCTGGCGCATCGCGGCGCCGACTGTCTCTGACTCCTCGGGCGCCAACCGAAGCCCTGAGAGCCACCTCCGGCCCTTGACGCCGAACAGGTCTGAGAACGGTGGGCGGCCGATGAGCTGGCGCATCAGCACCGCGTGGATCTGATTCTTGGACCGGTTGCGCGCCCAGACGAGCTGTGAGCGACGCGACAGGCGCCGGCGCATCATCCACGTCCACCGATCGGGCATCCACACCCCGTCCAGGGACCCCGCCGCCAAGAGCCTCGCGAGCGTCCTTGCGTCGAGGCGGTCGGTCTTCGCGCGGGCCTGGCGTATACCCGTATCGCTCGGGCTGACGACCAGCACCTGCGCGACGTGCGGCTCAAGCAGCCGTGCGATCTCCCACGCGTTCCCCGTGACCTCGAGCGCCACCCGGTCATCGGGGCCAAGGCTCCGTGCGAACAGCTCGATCTGCTCGGGCTTGGTCTCGATCCGACCGGCCGAGCGGAGCTCACCATCCTCGACGATCGCTACCTCGCAGAAATCCAGGTGCACATCCAACGCGACTGATCTCATCGCTGTCTCCTTCGACGCACTTGACAGGACGGGAGACGCCGTGGGCACAACGACACCAACGGATCCGCGCTCGGAGCGCAACCGGACAAGTCGCAGGGGCGGCCAATGAAACTCCCGGGCTCAACACGCCCATCGTCCAAGAATCGGCCTGCCCAGCATGCGTTCTCCCTGAGAGCCCCTGTCCCGGTCACCGGACCCTAACGGCCGGGGTCAGAACAACGGCGCTCGAGAGTCATCTTCATGCCCCGAAGCTCGGCACGTCAGCCGAGGACCGCGACACGCTCGCTTCCGCAAGGGCAAGGGCAAAGCAGAAGCCTGGGCCCCGGTCGGCGTCGATAGCCCCGGGCCGCGAAGCAGCAACGCGGGGGGCATAGACTTCGCGGTCGGGACGAGGAGCGCGTTGATCGCCGCGCGTCCTTGCATATGGCCACTGGGCCGGTCTGCAACGACGAAGGAGGTCTTGATGCGCAAGCTGATCTACTCGATGACTGTGTCGCTGGACGGCTACATCGCCGGACCGGATGGCGCGATCGACTGGTCGGTGCCCGACGAGGAGCTGTTTCGCTTCCATCACGAGCGGGAGCAGGAACTCGGTGTGCACCTGTGCGGACGGCGGCTCTATGAAACGATGCTCTACTGGGAGACCGCTGAGGAGAGTTCGCTTGCCGCGGAGGACATTGAGTTCGCACAGACCTGGAAGGCTCTGCCGAAGGTTGTGTTCTCCACGACGCTGGAGAGCGTGGTGGGCAACACCAGGCTGGCCAGGAACGGCGTCGGCGAGGAGGTCTCCAGGCTCAAGGAACAGCCCGGAAAGGACATCGGCGTCGGCGGCGCCGCTCTCGCCGGTGCGTGTATGAAGCTGGGGCTGATCGACGAGTGGCGGTTGTTCGTTAGTCCTCTCCTACTGGGCGGCGGCACGCCCTACTTCCCCGATTTGGAGAACACGATCGGCCTCGAGCTGATCGAGACACGCACGTTCGGTTCTCGCGTCGTTTACCTCCGCTACGGATGCGTGTCAGACGCCTTTAGCCGGTCGTCGACATGCGCGCTCCGTGACAGCACTCTTACAGGCGCCGGATAACGGTCGCCGGGACACCGGCCACGAGCGTTGCCGGAGGGACGTCATGCGTGACGACTGCGCCGGCTGCGACGACAGCGTCGGCTCCGATGCTCACACCCGGAAGGATCGTGGCGGCAGCTCCGATCCAGACGTTTGTAGCGATGGTGATCGGCTCAGCGGTGATATACGCCTTGCGTTTGTCGGGCTCTACGGGATGACCGGCTGTGATCAGGTTGACCTTGTGAGCGATCATGACCTCGTCTGCGATGTCGATGGCTGCGTGGCCCGTGAACGCGCATTCGTGGCCGATGAAGACGGCTCGGCCGACCGTGATGTTCAGCCCGTAATCCGCGTAGAAGGGAGGGATGAGATTGAACGTGTCACTGACGGCCTTGCCGATCAGCTCTTCGAAAACCTTCTGGATCACCTCCGCTTCGTCCATATGGTATTCGCTGAGCTTGGAGGAGAGCCGTGTGGCGACCTTGACCCGATCGTGGAACGCGCGGAACTCCGGCGTCCTCGTTGCGATCCACTGACTATCGTCCATCCAATCCCTCAACAGGTTCGGCCCGGTGTGCTGCCCGGACCCGTCATCGTAAGCCTGGACCCGGCGACCACACACCGGGCTGAGCGTCAGGCTGGGTGCGGCAAAGCCGTCAGGGTGCGGGCACTGCTGCGCGGGCCGCGCGATCTGGCGACCGCTTTGAGAACCCAGCGAGCGTCCGCCCCACAGCGCGGCAGACGAGCGCAACGGGCCGAGCTGACATGTCCTTCCGCGGTAGGGTGGCCCGGTTGGGCAGTCGCCCGGCCAGCGAACGTCAAGCGGAGGTGAGCAGATGGATCCCGTCGTGCATTTTGAGCTCCCAGCCGAGGACCGCGAGAGGATGGCTGCGTTCTACGCGGCGGCCTTCGGATGGCAGACCGAACCGCTCGGCCCAGATATGGGCAACTACACCGTCGTGTCGACGACCGAGTCCGACGGGAGCAGACCTACGACGCCCGGAGCGATCAACGGTGGCTTCTTCCTGAAGACGAGCGATCCCGCCTCGCACGCTCCATCAGTGGTAATCGCGGTGGAGGATGTCAATGCGGCACTCAAAGCCGTCGAGCAGGCCGGTGGGACGATCGCGGGCCCGCCGCAGGAGATTCCGGGCGTGGGTCTGTACGGCAGCTTTCGCGACTCTGAGGGAAATCGCATGAGCGTGCTCCAACCCCTCCCTCCCGCATCAGACCAGTCCAGCTGACCGCGCGGAGGCGCTCGCAAGTCGTCCGATTCGGGTTCGAGTGGGCACGTTACTGAGACGCCCGCACGGTCCAGCATTGCGGTAGCGCGAGCGCTCGCCGGTCGGTGGCATGATGGCATCGGAAGAGGGAAGTGACCGATGAGCGAACTCGATTGGACCCGTAGTCGCGCCGACACACTGCCACAGGAGCAGATCATGAGGTTTCGCGCCATAGTCGAGCCCCCGGAGCCGATGCGTGGATTGGAAGTTCCCAAGGCGGTCGTGGAGGCGCTCAGTGGAGGCGCGCGGCCGCCGGTGAAGATCACGATCAACGGGCATTCATGGAAGAGCAGGGTCGCCATCATGCGTGGCCGCTACCTGATCGGACTGAGAACGCCCACCGGAAGGCCGCCGCCGTTGCGATCGGCGATGAGGTCGAGGTCGAGCTGGAACTCGATGCCGAGCCCCGCGTCGTGGTCGAGCCCCCGGACTTCGACCAGGCGCTGGACGCCAACCCGGTCGCCCGCGCCGCATACGACCGCCTGGCCTACACCCACAAACGGGAGCACGTGCGCGCGATCGAGAGCGCGAAGAAGTCCGAGACCCGCGTACGGCGGATCGAGAAGGCCATCGCAACGCTTCAGGACCCGGGCTCAACAGGGGCCCCCCGGCGCCCGCGCCGGGACACGCGCAGGCGCATCGCCCCCCATGGAGAAGGCATGAGCGAGCTCAGATTCAGCATCACGATGTCGCTGGACGGCTACGTCGCCGGCCCTGACCAGAGCGAGGAGAACCCGCTCGGAGTGGGCGGGATGGAGTTGCACGAGTGGTTCTTTCCACTCAGGGCGTTCCGCGAGATGCACGGCGACGAGGGCGGCGAGACCAACGTCAGCTCCTCGGTGGTCGAGGAGCGCCGCGCAAACATCGGGGCCACGATCATGGGCCGCAACATGTTCGGCGGCGGCAGCGGACCCTGGGGCGACAATCCGTGGCGGGGCTGGTGGGGCGAGGACCCGCCTTACCACCATCCGGTGTTCGTGCTCACCCACCACGCGCGCGTGCCGCTCGAGATGGAGGGCGCCACCACCTTCCACTTCGTGACCGACGGGATCGAGTCGGCGCTCGCGCAAGCCAAGGACGCTGCCCAGGGGCAGGACATCTGGCTCGCCGGCGGCGCGTCGGTGGTCAACCAGTTCCTGGCAGCGGGCCTCGTCGACGAGATCGACATCTCGATTGCGCCGGTCATCATGGCCGGCGGCGAGCGCCTCTTTCAGGGCCTCCAGCGCGGAGCTCTCAAGCTGACGCAGATCCGGGTGATTGACGCACCCGGCGTCACACACATCAAGTACAAGGTGGGCTGAACCACCGGCGAGCCGGTGGGCCGCGGCTGACGCTCCCTTTCCTCTGGATGCGAGCGCGCCGCCCGACGGCACTCACGCTGCTGGTCTGGACGATCTGCGATCGCCCAGGAGGTCCCGCACGGAGCCAGTGCGACGATCGCTCGCGTGCAGCAAAGCAGTAGCTCGCGCCCGAGGCGCGAGCACCCAGTCGATGCTCGCGCGACAGACGTCGGAATCGCTCAAAGCTGCACCCAGCGGTGGCCGACATCATGGGCGCTCTCCGGCCGTGAACGCCTTGGCCTGAGCACGTGCCGCCTATGGCGAAGGCGCGGATCAGGCGGTTAGGGTCTGGATCGCCTGGCCGATCAACACCACGCCGAACACCAGGAAGAGCACGGCCATCACGGCCGCGTTGTTGTGCTGCAGCCAGGCCTTCCACCCGTCCAGGGTGCGTTGGGCGCCCTCGCCGCCAAGCGCGTAGTACACGACGGGGATGGCAACGGTGAGGCTCGCGAGGACAACGAAGACTGCAAGCGCGATCCATTGTTCGCCGCCCGAAAGGTTTGCTTGTGCAATTGTGGTACCGGCGGCAGCGGCGAGGATGAGGTTCTTGGGGTTTACTCCGCCGAGCAACGCGGCGAGCCCGAACGCCTTCGGTGCCGTGAACGCATCGATGCCTGCCATCCACTTGGGCAAAGGGGGCTCCTTGCCCGGCGCCGGCCGCGTCCGCCATTGATGTACGGCGCCGAGGAGCAGCAGTACTCCGAGCGCGAGCTTCACCCACGAAGCGGCGTTGGTTGCTGCGCTTTCGCTGCCGACGTTGGCTGCGGACGAGCTAAAAAGCGCTATCCCCGCCACCACGCCGACGCCGACGAGCCAGCCCAGCAGGAACGCCGGTCCGTTCGACTTCGCCCGCGAGGAGAAGAGCATCAGGATCACGGCGATGATCGGCACCGGGCTGAGTGCCACGCCTAGGGCCAGCGGGAGAAACGGCCCGATCGCCTGGCCCACGGTAGTCGCGCGCTCTACTGCCGAGCGAGGTGCATTCGCAGCTCGGCCTCGTCGTCTTTGATCAGCTCGCCGCTGAGGTCGACCTTGACGGTGTGGAGCGCACCGGTGAACCGGAACGGCGCGTTGTAGTCGGTGGTGATCGGCGAGCCGGGGTTTGCTCCGCAAGTGAGCTGCCCCGGGTTGAACGCGATCGGCGTGGTATAAGCGAAGTCGGCGTCCCCGACGAGCTTGCCGTCGATGTAGAGCTGGGCGTTTCCTGGTGCACCGTGACCCTTCGTCAGGTCGGGCTTGCCGCGCGCTTCGAACTCAAAGCGCAGCTCGTGCTCTCCGGGGCTCAGCGTCTGGTCGGATTGCACGCGTAGGAGCTCGCGGCCCACCCAGTTGTGAACGTAGTGCAGCCTGCCGTCCTTGACGAAGAACGAGAAGCCGCCTGCGGCCGTGCCCTGGCATAGCAGGACTCCTTCTGCGCCGTGCTCGGGGATCTCGACGGCGGCCGTGATGCTGTGCGGCCGGTTCAGCACCCTTGGAGCGGCAAAGAACGGGACGGATTGCGTGTTTGGAAAGTACGTGTAGCTGTCGCGTGGCGCTCCCACCAGCGGCTTCTCACTGACCATGCGCGCGAGGCCCGAGCCGTCGACTGGGAACACGTCGTACTTGCCGGCCTCGATGTACCACCGCCCGATCATCTCGATCAGCTTCTCGCGGTTCTCCTCCGCGACATTGTGATTCTCGGCGAAGTCCTCGGCGACGTGGTAGAGCTCCCAGCCGTGAGCGTCCAGGTCGGTGAGCGTCTCGGCGGAGATCGGTTCGCCGAAGGGCTTGCCGGCCTCCTTGAAGGACGGGCCCGGCCAAGGGCAGACCGCGCGCCAACCATCGTGGTAGATAGCTCGATGGCCGAGCATCTCGAAGTACTGCGTGTGATGGTCGCTCGCCGCGTTGGCGTCAGTGAGGGTGTGAGCAAAGCTGACGCCCTGCACCGGTGACTGCGTGACCCCCCTGACAGTCTCGGGCGGCTCGATACCGACAAGGTCGAGCACCGTCGGGACCATGTCGATGATGTGCGCGTAGTGCGGGCGCACCTCGCCCCGCGCGTCGAGCCCCTTGGGCCAGTTGACGATGAATGGGTCGCACGCGCCGCCACGGTAGGTCTCGCGCTTCCAACGGCGAAACGGCGTGTTGCCAGCCCACGTCCACCCCCACGGGTAGTGGTTGAAGTGCGTGGGCCCGCCGAGTTCATCGATCGCCTTCAGGCTGTCCTCGAACGGCTCGGCGGCGTTGTTGAAGAACTGCGCCTCGTTCGTCGTGCCGGTTGGACCGCCCTCGGCGCTTGCGCCGTTGTCGGAGATCACCATCACGAGCGTGTTGTCGAGCTCGCCGATGCTCCTCAGGAAGTCGAGCAGGCGCCCGATGTGGTGGTCAGTGTGCTCCAGGAACCCGGCGAAGACCTCCATCATGCGGCTGTAGAGCGTGCGCTGCTCGGCTGGCAGCGAGTCCCACTCGGGCACGTCGGGGTCGTGGCGAGAGAGCTCCGCGTCGCCGGGCACGATGCCCAACTCCTTTTGACGCGCAAACACCTTCTCCCGGTAAGCCTCCCAGCCGTCGTCGAAGGCACCCCTGTACTTGTCCGCCCACTCCTTGGGCACGTGGTGGGGCGCGTGAGTCGCACCGGTGCAGAAATGGAGGAAGAACGGCTTGTCCGGGTCGACCTGCTTGGCGTCGGCAACGAACTGGATTGCCTTATCCGCGAGGTCCGCCGTGAGGTGGTAGCCCTCCTCAGGGGTAGCGGGGGCCTCGACCTGATGGTTGTCGTAGACGAGATCGGGATTCCACTGGCTCGTGTCACCGCCGAGGAACCCGTAGAAGCGCTCAAACCCACGCCCCAGCGGCCAGCGGTCATAAGGCCCCGCGCCCGTCTCCTGACTACTGGGAATCAGGTGCCACTTCCCGATCATGAACGTGCTGTAGCCATGTTGGAGCAGCATCTCTGAGAGGAACCCGCTCTGGAATGGGACATTGCCGTCGTAGCCGGGGAAGCCGGTCGCAAGCTCAGTGATCGCCGCCATCCCGTTGCTGTGATGGTTGCGCCCGGTGAGAATGCACGAGCGCGAGGGCGAACACAGCGCCGTCGTATGCATGTTGTTGAAGCGCAGGCCCCCCGCTGCCAGAGAGTCCAGATTCGGAGTCCTGATCGGGCTGCCATAGCAGCCGAGCTGCCCGAACCCGGTGTCATCGAGCACGATGAACAGGACGTTGGGCGCGCCCTGCGGCGCCCGCACCGGCGCCGGCCATGCGGGGCTCGACTCATCGGCGGTTCGCCCGACGACACCCGGGAAGGGCGCGCTCGGCTCGTACTCGATCAAGGACATCTCAAACTCCGATCAGGTTGGCGTGGACGTCTCCATGGCCCATCAATCGGGGGTGGTGGCCGTTGTGGTGGTGGGCGTCGTGGCCGTCGTCGCGGCGGTCGCCGGAGCGGTGGTGGGCCTCGTTGGTGTGCTGCTGCCGCATCGATCACGCACCTCGCAGGTCGCCCTGCCAACAAGGCCGTCGCGTCGGCGCGAGCCCTGGACCGTGGTGCAGACAACGGCCAATCCGCCCTGTGCGGCTTGCCTATCTCATTCTTCGGCTTCGATCTCCTCCGCGAGCGCGACGATGACGATCCCCAAGGCCTCGGTGATCTTCGCGGCCGCCGACACCGTCCGCGGCGCGCCGACAATCGGCGCGACAGCGATCAGGATGTCCTGAACCTGGTCCACTGTGACGCCGGCCTCCATCGCGGGACCGACGTGCATGAGATAGGAAGCGGCGGGCGCATCGACGGCCACCAGGGCGGCGATTCGCACGGCAAGGAGCGAGTTCTCGTCCAGCCCGCAGCGCTCGACCGACTCCGCCGTCATGGCGGCGAGCGTGTCGAGGACGGGGCTCTCACTGGATGGGTCGGCCATCGCGATCCTTTCGGTTGTCGGTTGCTCGGCGCGACTCTCGGCGCGACTCTTACGCTTCGGTTGCTGAGCGACATCAGTAGTAAACCCGGCCCGCGTTGGGTAGGTTCTCCGCAGCGCAAAACGGGGAAAGGCGAAGCGCCGGACGGCAACGTTGGGAAATAATCGGCCTCGATGTCCCAACGCAACGTCGAGCGCGTGCGCAGTGATCCGGCAGTCGTCCCACAACGCGGTTTCGACGGCGCGCACGGCGCGCTTGCTGCTTCCATCGGCCTGGTGCTGTTTCTGCGGTCCGTGCCATGAACGGCACGGCGACGGTCGACACTGTCGAGGACAAGGAGAATCCGCGGCTGTCGCTGCTGCTCGCGATGGCGATGTTCGTGCTCGTGGTCGACACGTCGCTGATGAACGTGTCGATTTCGGCTGTGGTGCACGACCTCGGTACGACGGTCAGCGGGGTGCAGAGCGCGATCGCGCTCGAGGCCCTGGTGTCGGCCGCGTTCATCCTGATCAGCAGCAAGATCGGCGATCTCATCGGGCGCAAGCGAGCCTATGTGCTTGGCCTGGTGGCATACGCGATCGGCGCCCTGGCGATGACGCTCGCGCAGGGCCTGGCGACCATCATCGTGTTCTGGGCGATCATCGGCGGCCTGGGCGCCTCGCTCCTGCTGCCCGCCATGCAGTCCCTCATCCACGGCAACTTCGAGGGCGCCGCGCAGAAGAAGACCTACGCGCTTGTGGGGGCGGCGGCTGCGATCGCGGCTGCGGTCGGGCCGCTGCTTGGAGGTTTCCTTACCACCTACATCTCCTGGCGCGTCGGGTTCATGCTCGAGGTCGTAGTGATCGCGATCGTCCTGTCGCAGATCAGGCTCGTCAAGGACGTCCCGTACACGGGGGACCGGCAGGTCGACGTCGTTGGCGCGGTCCTGTCGGTCCTGGGCATGGGCGGCGTGGTGCTGGGGATCCTGGTCTGGCAGGAGGGCGGAGAGTACGTCGGGCTGTTGATGGCGATGGGCGCGGCCGCACTGTGGGCGCTCGCCCGGTGGCTCGTGCGCCGCCACCGTGAAGGGAAGGTGACGGTGCTCGACCCGGATCTCTTCCGGCTCCCGCACTTCCGGTTGGGGATCTCCGCGCAGATGCTGCAGAACATCACGCTGGGCGGGGCGATGATCGCGCTGCCGATCTTCCTGCAGGTCAAGCTCGAGTACAGCGCCATGCAGACGGGCCTGTCGCTCGCGCCGCTCTCGCTGACCATGTTCGCCGTCGCGATCCTCGCCGGACGCAAGGCGGGGGACCGGCGCCCTGCGAAGATCATCCGGGCCGGGTTCGCGCTGAGTGCCCTGGGCATGGCTCTGATCATCCCGATCGTGCCCAAAGCCGACTCCGGGTGGTACCTGTTCGTCCCGCTGGTGATCGCAGGAGCGGGGCTTGGCCTGCTGGTGTCGCAACTCAACAACTACAGCCTCGCCCCGATCGACGAGGAGCGGGTCAGCGAGGCAGCCGGCGTGAACTCGGCGTCGGGCTCGTTTGGGCTGTCGTTCGGCCTGGCGGTGGCCGGTGGCGTGCTGCTGGCGACGCTCTCCCTGGCATTCACCAACATGACGAATGAAAGTACGGTGATCCCCTCCTTCAAGCAGAAGCAGATCTCCGACACGCTGGAGCACGACGCACAAGTCGTGAGCAACACCCAGCTCGACGAGGAACTGAGACACGAGCGTCCGGCCGTGCAGAAGGAAGTCCTCAGCATCAACACCCGCGCAACGAACCTCGCCCTTCAGGTGGCGCTGCTCATACCGATCCTCGCCGGTCTGATCGGATTGTTCAGCTCGTTTCGCATGATGCGTCTGCCGGACGTCGAGCCCTCGGCCTCCGTGGAGGCGGCGGCACTGGCCTGACCGATCGCCTCCGGTTGCCCGCGTAGCGGCCGCCCCGAGGACCTCGAGCGCACAAAGCACACGCTCGAACATGCCGAGGAGACCGCCGGGCGCGTCGGCGTGGCTCGTTTGCGTCCGAAGCCTGCGGATCGCCGCGCCGACCCTCGCAGCGATCCGCACGTAGCCGGCAGCCAGGGCTGCTGACGGCTGGTTTCGTGGGAGGCTGTTGCACAAAGCCGCCGGCGAGAACCCGTGGGGCCGAGCGGCGGGAGTCGCTCCACCCGGAACGACCGATCAACCATCACGTCACCGACCATCAAGTCGCGGACCCAGATAAGCCCGGGCGTCCACGGAGCGAACCACCTTCCCATCAGCCACAACCACTCACCTCCCGACCCCGCCACTTGACGGGAGGCCCAGTTCAGATAAAGCGAGCGTCTGGCGCGTGGGAGCACTGACGAGTGGTCGTCGTCCAGGGCGACCGTCTCGCGCTCGGTCGTCAAGGCGCTTGCTCGCAGCCGAAAGCGGGAGCTGCGCGACCTGCTCCATGGAGCTACCCGCAGCTACGATGCAAGGAAGCGTTCGATGTCCGCAGTCTCGCGGGCGAGCGCCGGAGCGGGCGTGGGCCGCGCGAACCACGTCGGCTCGGGACGGCCCTTCTTGATGGACCAAGTACCCGTTGCTGCTCCGCGATTGAGTACGACGGGTTTGAGCATCCCACCGCCCCTCAGGATGTGATGGTCGTCCTCGGCGACGACGAATGGCTCGCGAGTGCGGTAGCCGAGCATGAGCGTGTCGAAGGCGGCGAGCAGCAGACAGGGCGGTGTGTCATCGGTGGGCAACAGGTCAACGTCGCTCGGCGGTCCGGCGGCTTCGAGCGCCTGGCGCGCCTGTGTGATGGGCAGCGAGGACCACTTCGCGAGGTCGGTTGCGTCGCAGGGGCCGTAGCCTGCGCGGTAGCGGGCGCCAAGGATCGCGAGTGCCTCGTCGAGGTCGACCGCCGGGGGCGGATCGGCCGCGTGCAGCAGGCCGGCAGTGTCGGTGACGATGAGCCCCTGCGTCGAGAGCCACGGAACGAATGTGTTGATCGGACCCTGCTCGAGTGACGGGTGGCCGCGCTCGACCAGCGCGCGCAGCAGCGACGGCCGGTCGCGGGGACGCTCGCCGCAGAGCTCAACGACGTCCCCGCGCATGGCGTTTACCTCCTCCACGATGCCGAAGCGCGCGAAGCGCGCGCCGAACACGCGGGCATTTCGCCTGGCGAATAGCGCGTGCAGCCAGGGGCGATCGGACGCCGCAATCAGGTGCACCGTGCCGCGGACCGTCCACGTGCGCAGGAGCGGCGCGGCGCGGACGGCGCTTCGGGTGAGGCCGGGCACGCGCGAGCGCAGTGCAAGAGCCGCGGCGCGCAGATCCTGAGCCTGGACGCCGATTACAGCCAACGCCGCTTCCTCGGCGCTCTTGCACGCCGTTGCCGGCGTCAGCCGCTGCGCCGCCAGACGGCCAGCACGCAGTCGCTCGTCAGCGTCCATCCGACAATCCTCGCATTCAGGCCGCGGATCACCGCCACCCTAGTAGGGCCAACTCTAGAGGCAGGGCCACTCCTGCCGTGCCGAGGATCATGGCTGGGACCGCCGCGCGGCTCACTGCCGCCGCCGACCAAGAGCGGGAGCATCCAGCCCGACGCGCCAAGCTCTCGCTTGGGACGATCCGCGATCGCGCGCGCTGAGACGCGTCAGACGATCGCTTCCGCCTGGGCGAAGCAGAAGTCTGGCCTCTGTTGGCGCCGGCAGCTGCCGCTCGTCCTGCGCTAGCGAGCGAGGCCTGTGTACAGACGTCCGCTTTGCCTATCGATGCAGAGGTGACCGGACACCGGCGCCTGACCCCTACTCGGAGAGTCTCGCCGCCCGCAACGCTCGTCCATCGCTCCCGTGTACGTTCGGATACTAGGTGTCAGCGCCTGCCCACAGACACGGACCAACGCTATCTTCATGTCTTGGCCGTGAACTTAAGCGTGCCGGAGCACAGGCCGACCCTACGGCTTGTGCTCGGAATATGAATGCGGAGACGGCCTTCGAGGCTACCTAGCGCGTTGAAGAGCGCATACACTCCGACATGACCTGTCCTGAATTCGTTATCCGCTACGGCTTCGAGGGTATCCCTCGCGATGTGATTCGCGATGGGCAGGTTTTTGGCGTATGAGAGAAGCGAGATTTCTAGGATGGACACGTGCCCACCCTGGCAGCGGACAGGCATCTTGATCCTGAGGCCGACGATGTGGTTCCCGTCACCTGACACGTGGATCACGATCTTGCGCGCGTGGGAGGGACGCGTGACGTAGTAGCCGGGCATGTTCGGGGGTGGGGTCTCCTGAGCTAGCGTCCTTGAGCGCCGCGACGTGGGCTTGACGGCCGCAATCCATTTGTTGACCCACGGGGCGATCAGGTCCGCGCGCGTGAACACGGATGGATGTTGGGTTGAGCAGTCGCCGTAAATGTGACTCGTGACCCCCAACTCGATGCTTACGCTACCGGATGGGACCGGGGTAACCAATGGTCCACCGCTGTCGCCGGAACAGGCGCCTGTCGCATAGTTGGGCGGGTCGATAGTGCAGATCTCGGAGGGTTCATAGAACGATCCGAGCTGGCTTTGGCAGTAACTAGTGCGCTGCACCACCGTGCCTGCCCAGCTCAGCCTTTTCGATGGCTTTAGCTGCCCTGCGTGCGTATCTCCCCATCCGACGATGAGTGCTTTCGTCCCTGCTTTCAGGTGAGCCGAGTCTGACGGGTAGGACGCAAGCGTGATCGCTGGCGCGGTGGTCGGCGTCGCCAAGACTAGAAGGGCAGCATCCCCGCTTAGATAGGTGCGGTTGAAGGCTGGGTAGACGACAACCCGCGACACGCCTGATACCTGGCGGGGCGACGCAGACCATTCGACGTTTCCGGTCACGACCGAATAGCCGGAGGCTACGGTGTCCTCGGCGCAGTGCCCGGCCATCAAGACGACGTTGGGCGCCACTACAGTCCCTGTGCAGGTAAAACCGGAGCTGCCGTGGTTATACAGGATGAACGCAAGCTGCGGGAACGTGTTGTCTTTGGCCAGAGTGCCTCCGATGATGGCCGCATGGGCTACGGCTGTTCCAATCGGACCGTGGGGCTCACGATGCCGTCGAACGTGAGAGCCAAGATGGGCGCGGTGGTTGGCTGTGGCCGCCTGTGCGCCCACAGGCGTCGTCGGCGCAACGAGCACCATCAGCAAGGCTGTCAGCGCGAGTAAGGCGGCGGGTACGACCACGGCCCTGATCATCGTGACTGACGGGGCGCGGAGCATCGGGACTCAGGGGCGATCTTTGCACAGTGACGGACACTTGCGCGCCAGCGGCGAGACGTGGGGCGTGACGGGGCGTGCCACTGAGACCGTCATATTGCAGGCTAGTTGGCCCGCGCCCAGTCGAAAAGTGTTGCGTGGAGCAGGGGGAGTCTCGGGCTGGCGGGTACGGTCTCCGACGCGCCCTCGGCCCCTCGGTCACGCCGCGATCGCGACGTTCGTTCCTGCTTTAACGCTCGCTAGCTACCGAGAAGCGACAGCGAGCCGCAGGCCCGGTCGCGTCCCTGAGCTGCTGTAAATTCGCTGGCGGCTCAGGTTCCCGGTGGTGTTCAGTCTATGCGGCGCTCACCTCCTCGGGGGTTGTCGGTTCGTTGCCCTCGTATCTGATCCGCTTGAGTCGTTGGCGCTCGAGCTGGGTGAACCTGACGCCGTTGGTGGCGTGGGTCATGTAGAGGTCGAGCACCGCCCAGACGAGCGTGAGACAGCTGGTCTCACCAGGGAAGCGGCCGATCACCTTGGTGCGCCGCTTGACCTCGCCGAGGGATCGCTCGAGCAGGTTGGTTGATCGCCACCGCCGGCGGTGTCTGGTCGGGTAGCGCAGGTGCACGACGAGGGCGTCGAGATCATCATCCAGGCACTTCGCGGCGGCGGTGAAGCCGGCCTTATCGAGCTCCTTGACGAGGGCCTTCAGTCGTTGCCGGCCGTCGTCCTCGTTGATCGCCTCATCCAGCGCCTGCCAGTAGGCGCCCCGGACGCGCTCGCGCTCTCGCTCGGGCAGCTTCGCCAAGAGGTTGCGCACGCGGTGAACGGCGCAGTGCTGGCGGTCCGAGGCCGGCCAGCACTGCTCGACCGCCTTGATCAGTCCCGGCGCGCCGTCGGCGACTATCAAGAGCGGCGCGCCCAATCCGCGGGCGATCAGATCGCGCCCCAGGGCGAGCCAGTCCTCGTGGGACTCGCGCATCCCCAGCATCACCGACAAAAGCACGCGCTCACCCTCCTCGGTGAAGCCCCAGGCGACCAGCACGCCCTCCTTGGGTCCGTCGGGGCGGACCGACAGGAAGACCGCGTCGAGGAACAGCGCCGCCAGGTGGACCTCGTAGAGGTCGCGGCGCCTGAACGCCTCAAAGCGCTCACGCAGCTCCTCACAGATCCGCGATGCGGTCGACTTCGAGAGCTTCCCGAGCCCTGCCTTATCGCACAGCGACTCGATGTCGCGCATCGACAGGCCCCTGACGAACGCACCTATCACCATCGCCCGCAGGGGCTCGGTGCGCAACAGCTTGGCTCCCCTCGGGAAGAGCTTTGAGACGAACGGCTCGGCTGCCTGTCTGATCTGCGGGATCTCCACTGAAAGCTCGCCCTCGGCGGTCTGCAGCTTGCGCGGGCGAAAGCCGTTGCGCAACCCTGACTGATAGTTCTGCAGCCCCCGCTGATAGTCGGGTCGCCGGTCATAGCGGGCGCGCCCGAGCCAGGCATCGAACTCGTCCTCCACAGCCCGCTGAATGATCAATCTGGCGCCGAGCTTGGCGAGGCTCGACAGCGATTCCCGCGGGTTCTCACCGACTCCCACGGCGAGCAGCTCATCGATCTGGTCCTCAATCTCCGCCGACGGCGGTACGGTACGTCTCACGGCGTAGGCCTCCTTCAATTGTCTTTGACGGGACTTGAGGGAACCTACGTCGTTGCCTTGATGGCTTCCGGCTATTTACAGCAGTTGTGAGACGCGACCCGCAGGCCCGAAAGAACCGTCGCTCGTCGTCCATTCCGGTCGTCTGCTCGACCGTCACTCGGACGCCTGCTCAGCAGGCAGAGCGCACGTCTGGAGGCGTGCGACGCCCAGGGGCAGCACGTACTCCAGGAGGCGCGCCGTGATGGGCTTCCTATCCGGCCAGCGGGTCTACGACCCGCCGAGGGAGCCGCGTGGCGCCATTTCAGTGCTGCAAGCACGACAATCCCCACGTCCGGGCTCGACGCGCCCGCCGATCCATCGGATCGACCTTTCAACGGAGACGCGGTGTGCAGATGGCGAGACGGAGCATGAACGAGGACGATCCGCTTGAGGACTTCGATCCCCGCATGGTTGCGCTCAATGGCGTCACGAAGACGGCCCACGTCGCCGGCAGCGGCCCCGCAGTGATCGTGATGGCGGAGATGCCGGGCATCAGCCCGCACGTCGCTCGCTTCAGTCGCTGGGTCAGAGACGCAGGGTTCACGGTCTACATGCCATCGCTGTTCGGCCGCGACGGTGCGGTGCCTAGCGCCGAGGAGGGCGCAGCCACCTTCCAACGCGCCTGCGTCAGCGCCGAGTTCCGCGCGCTCGGCGCCAACCGGTCGAGCCCGGTGACGGTCTGGCTGCGAGCGCTGGCAAGGCTGGCACATGAGGAGTGCGGCGGTCCGGGCGTCGGCGCTATAGGTATGTGCTTCACGGGCAATTTTGCGCTCACGATGATGCTCGAGCCAGCGATGCTCGCACCGGTTCTATCCCAGCCGTCTCCGCCACTGGACGACCCAGCCGGGCTGGAGATCGCCCCCGATGAGCTCGCCGCTGTCAGAGACCGCCTCGAGCGGGAGGACCTGACCGTGATGGCCTACCGCTTCAGGGGCGACCAGTTCTGCAGGGCTCAGCGGTTCGCGGCCTACTCTGAGGCGCTCGGCGACCGGTTCATCCCGCGTGTGCTCCCCGACAGTGCCGCCAACCCCGACACTGCTCCGTTCTTCGAGCGGTACGTTCCAACTCCCCACAGCGTCGTAACCGCCCATCCAATCGACGAGGCAGGCCAACCGACGCTCGCCGCCCGCGACGAGATTCTCTCGTTCTTCGACCAACGTCTCGCCTCATGATCGCGTGCCAAGAGACTGCCGTCCGCGGCGAGAGCGAGCACTTCGAACCCAGCACCACGCTCAACTGCACAGGACGACCTCCGAGCGTCTCGTCGAACACGGCCCAGACTGCCGCCAGGGCAATACGAGCGTCTCGCGCTCCGGACCGCGGACGCCCCCGCTTCGTCCAGGGCGAGCGTGAGCGCGGCCCTCACTCGGATGCTCGCTCGTCCGCGAAACCAGCAGTGCGGGTCTGTTGCGTCAGCGTCGTCGCGCGGCAATGAGCTGACGACCGCGCCTCATCCCGCGCCGAACATTGCCTCCGGATGAGCCGCAAGGACGACGTCGCCCGCGACGCTGAAGCGCTCGGCGGCCATGGCGGTCACGGCGTCCTGCGGCGAATGCGCTCGGGCCGATCGGCGATGGTCGGCGGTTTGAGGAACGCCGCCCGCTTGAGGTCGAGGAAGTCCAGAACCGTCTTGGCGTTGGCGTCGCGGTAGGTGAGCGCGGGCAAGTTCCACTTCGCCTCGATCGTCGCGAGCACCGAGGTGTGGTCGTGGACCACGTTGGTGACCGCGTTCGGCTTCGAGTACGGTGAGGCGACGATCGCCGGCACACGAGGCCCGTAGATGTCGTAGCCGCCCGGAACATCTCCGGGGCCGAGTTTCGGCGGTATTTCGTCCGGGGGTCTGGCAGGCGGTGGGGGGACGTGGTCGTAGTAGCCGCCGTGCTCGTCGTAGGTGTAGATGAGCAGCGTCCTAGCCCAGGCGGGAGAGTGCAGGACGGCGTTGATGACCCTGTAGGCCCACGCCTCGCCGAGGGCCATGTTCTGCGGGTTCTCCTCATCGCCGCCGGTCGTCTGGAGCTTGCTGGCGATCGGTGCGAGAAGCGGCACGGTCGCCAGCGGCGCGCCGATGTCCGACAGCGCACCGAAGTCGGGATCGACGAAGCTCACCGAGGGCAGCCTGCCTGCGGCGCAGTCGGCGAAGAACAGCGCGATCGGCACGATGTGCGTGGGGTATTTCTCGATGATCGAGGGGATAATCGCGGTCTCGGGCAGATCGGTGAAGTAGTTCTTCCAGCTGATTCCATACGCGTGAAGGCGGTCGAAGACCGTGCCGTTCGGGGGCGGGGGGTCTTTCAGGCTTTCATCGTTCGTCGCGATGCCGCCGTAGGCGGTTCCCGCCATAAGAAATCGGCGATTGGGGTAGGTCTGGCAGGGGGCCGAGGAGAACCAACGGTTGGCGATCGTGAACGTGCGGGCGAAGGAGTAGGAGAACGGGAGCACGTCTTCGGTCCAGTAGCCCATCGGCTGGTCGGAGTTGACCGAGCGTACGAAACCGTCCATCTTGCCGCCGTCGATCTGCTCGTGGGTTGCGTTCCACGTCTGCGTGACCTCGGGCGCCTGGGCGGTGGTCGGTATCACGAACGAGCGCACCGGACCGCTCGGACCCGGATTGCTGTTGCGGGCGACGCCGGCGTGGTCGAAATGCAGCCCCTGCGCCTTCGGCTGGCCGGAGCGCGACAGCGCGCCGAGCAGGTTGTCGAAGGAGTGGTTCTCCATCATCACGATCACGATGTGGTCGAAGGGCATCGCCTTGTTGACGGTGCCAGCCGGCAGCTTGGGGTCGGGCAGGCTATCGGGAGAGCGCACACTGGAACCGGCGGCCGTCACGACCCTCCACAGCGCACCGCTGGACATGCCGGCCACGGCGGCTCCGAGCGTCCCTCCGTGGCGCAGCAGCTCGCGGCGGGTCAGCTGATGGCGGAATGGGTGGTGTCGACGGTCGTCCAAGGGTCCCCCGGGTTGAGCGAACGTCAGGTCGGTCCAGCGTCAGGACGGTTCCCGCGCGGTGGGGGGCCCCGTGAAATCCTGTTTGCGTGCCCGCCAAAGCTCTCCAAGCCGTTCCACCTCCCCGAGCCGTCCCCGCGATGCCGGGAAACGATGCCGGTGGATTGTACCTCGATGAGGGCGTCACGTACTATCGCCACGCTGATGCTTGGACGGCATTGCGAGCGTGCGGGGAACCTAGGGTCGCGTCTCACAACTGCTGTAAATAGCCGGAAGCCATCAAGGCAACGGCGTAGGTTCCCTCAAGTCCCGTCAAAGACAATTGAAGGAGGCCTACGCCGTGAGACGTACCGTACCGCCGTCGGCGGAGATAGAGGAGCAGATCGACCAGCTGCTCGCTGTTGGGGTGGATGAGAACCCGCGGGAATCGCTGTCGAGCCTCGCCAAGCTCGGCGCCCGCTTGATCATCCAGCGAGCCGTGGAGGACGAGTTCGACGCCTGGCTCGGGCGCGCCAGGTATGACCGGCGACCCGACTATCAGCGGGGGCTGCAGAACTATCAGTCAGGGTTGCGCAACGGCTTTCGCCCGCGCAAGCTGCAGACCGCCGAGGGCGAGCTTTCAGTGGAGATCCCGCAGATCAGACAGGCAGCCGAGCCGTTCGTCTCAAAGCTCTTCCCGAGGGGAGCCAAGCTGTTGCGCACCGAGCCCCTGCGGGCGATGGTGATAGGTGCGTTCGTCAGGGGCCTGTCGATGCGCGACATCGAGTCGCTGTGCGATAAGGCAGGGCTCGGGAAGCTCTCGAAGTCGACCGCATCGCGGATCTGCGAGGAGCTGCGTGAGCGCTTTGAGGCGTTCAGGCGCCGCGACCTCTACGAGGTTCACCTGGCGGCGCTGTTCCTCGACGCGGTCTTCCTGTCGGTCCGCCCCGACGGACCCAAGGAGGGCGTGCTGGTCGCCTGGGGCTTCACCGAGGAGGGTGAGCGCGTGCTTTTGTCGGTGATGCTGGGGATGCGCGAGTCCCACGAGGACTGGCTCGCCCTGGGGCGCGATCTGATCGCCCGCGGATTGGGCGCGCCGCTGTTGATAGTCGCCGACGGCGCGCCGGGACTGATCAAGGCGGTCGAGCAGTGCTGGCCGGCCTCGGACCGCCAGCACTGCGCCGTTCACCGCGTGCGCAACCTCTTGGCGAAGCTGCCCGAGCGAGAGCGCGAGCGCGTGCGAGGCGCCTACTGGCAGGCGCTGGATGAGGCGATCAACGAATCCGACGGCCGGCAACGACTGAAGGCCCTCGTCAAGGAGCTCGATAAGGCCGGCTTCACCGCCGCCGCGAAGTGCCTGGATGATGATCTCGACGCCCTCGTCGTGCACCTGCGCTACCCGACCAGACACCGCCGGCGCTGGCGATCAACCAACCTGCTCGAGCGATCCCTCGGCGAGGTCAAGCGGCGCACCAAGGTGATCGGCCGCTTCCCTGGTGAGACCAGCTGTCTCACGCTCGTCTGGGCGGTGCTCGACCTCTACATGACCCACGCCACCAACGGCGTCAGGTTCACCCAGCTCGAGCGCCAACGACTCAAGCGGATCAGATACGAAGGCAACGAACCGACAACACCCGAGGAGGTGAGCGCCGCATAGACTGAACACCACCGGGAACCTGAGCCGCCGGCGAATTTACAGCAGCTCAGGGACGCGACCGAACCTAGTCCGACGCTATCGCTCAGGACGGGTAGTCCGGACGCATTGCTGCGTCCAGCTCCCCTCAGAACCAGGACGTGCCCGTTTCCGAGCATCCGGCTCAGGCAAAGCCCCGTGGGCTTGACGCCGTGAAGGTCCGCTGCCGCAGCCACCGTACGTCGGCCTCAGCCCGACGCCAATCCACCTGGCGCCAGTCGGAGGTCGCGTCCTCTGGTCCGTTCACCGCGACGTTCGCCGTGGCGTCTAACTTGTCCTCGGGTTCCGGGGCTTTGGTCATCTTGTTCCTCACAGGCTCACCTGACCGCGTCAGCACGCTTTCGCGCCCGGGCACGAGGCCCGGTATCCGGCCGGTCATCCGAGACGACCCCCTGGGGGGGGCGACCTCCGTCCCGGTTTCCCGTTGCCTTTCGGCCACCGGCATTCGCTTCTCGGTCATCCGATTCCCGCTGGGGAGCTGGGCCCTCCTTACGGTCGGCTTACCGGGCAAGCGTTCCCGCCCGGACCCCGACGGGGTTACCGCGTTCCGCACGCGTGAGCTGCAACCGGGGTGGGTGCCCCCTCTACCCCGAGGACAGTGGTGCTCTCCCGGCCAAGTCGTCTCCTTGACCGGCACCTGCCGCTTCGCAGCGGCCAGTCTCTGCACCCCGCTCCAGCATCCCATCGGCGAGGCTCTGTGTA
Source organism: uncultured Solirubrobacteraceae bacterium (assembly GCA_963730575.1). Classification (GTDB taxonomy): domain Bacteria; phylum Actinomycetota; class Thermoleophilia; order Solirubrobacterales; family Solirubrobacteraceae; genus Palsa-744. The sequence goes on along the minus strand of CAVSSG010000006.1, from coordinate 674,784 downwards.
ACGAGGCATCAATGGGGGTTCAAGCAATTCACCCGTCCAGTCTTCCCTTCGCCTGTAGCCGCCCGGATGAGGCGACGCACCCGATCCGACACGCAGGGTCTGTGATGGGCTCGCTTGAAACCGTGGCCGCAGGCCCGCCGAGGGCAAACGGATAAATGCTGATGTTGCGCGGCTGCGAGGAGCCAGACGCGAGCGCGCACGCCTGCAGCAGGCCGGCCCAGAACGAGACGAACGAGATGGTCGGGATGGTGTGGGGTGGCAGCGGAACCGGATGGGCGCACGCGGCGCAGGAAGCGCCGGTGGCGAAAAGCCGGCGCAGGGCTATTAGTCAGCGCCGGCGAGTCAGCGCCGGCGAGCGCAGACCGACGGCCGCGGGGCGTCTACCGACACCGCGTCACGACCGCGCTTGACGCTTGAGCAGCCATGCCGTGGCGAGCATGAACGCCAGGATGAACGCCGCCAGGACCAGGTAGGTCGAGCCTCTGGACAGCGTGAAGTAGTGGGGCCCGAAGCTGCTCACCTTGGCATAGCTCGGGCTTTCGGCGATGCGCTTGTTCATTTCGAGCGCCGCGCCCAGCCCGGCGTAGGACCACTGGGTGACCACGACCTTCGTGATCGCCCTGAGCGGCGCGCTCATCTGGGCGGTCGCCACGATTGAGCCGCCGAAGAACAGCTGGGGGATGAGCACGAGCGGGATGAAGCTCGTGGCCTGGTCCTGGTTGCGCACGGCTGCCGAGACGAGCAGTCCCATGCTCACGGCGGCGAACGCGGTGAGCACGACGATCACCAGCACGGTGGCGTAGATGTCAAGGTGCGAGTGCAGCGGCTGGAAGGCGAGCACGATGCCCGTCAGAGCGAGGCTCTGGATCGCCGCGAGAGTGAACAGGACGGCGGCCTTGGAAACCAGGTATGCGCTCACCCTCACTCCCACCGAGTGCTCGCGCACGAACACGCTCCTCTCCTTGATGATCTCGCGCGAGGCGTCAATCATCCCGATCCAGACGGTGGTGACGAGCAGAAGGAAGGTCAGCTTGACCGCCTGTCCGGCGTCCGGGCTCGGCCGCGTGAAAACGGAGACTTTGAACAGGCCGGCGATCGCCAGGCCGAGAATCGGTATCTGGGCCAGCAGGATCACCACGTTGCGCCGGTCGCGCAGGAACAGACGGGCGTAGCGCGAGGTCAGCACCCGTGCCTGGTGCAGGATCGATCCGCGCACGCGTCTGGCCGGTTTGGTCGGCGCGGCCCGCTGCTGCTCGGCGCCCGCCGGCACCGCGGCGGGGCGCATGGCCGCGAAGCGACGCTGCCACTCGGCCGGCTCGCGGTCTTCCAACGTCGGGTAGATCTCGTCGTAGCCGTCGACGCCGAAGAAGGAGAGCGCCTCCTCGGGCGATCCCTGAAAGCAGAGCACGCCACCGCGTCCCATCACGACGAGCTTGTCGCACTGCCCCAGGCTCTTGGTCGCGTGCGTGACCACGATGACCGCCCGCGAGCTGCCCGCCAGCTCCCGCAGCAGCGCCATCATCCGTGACTCGAGCCCCGGGTCAAGCCCCGTGGTGGGCTCGTCGAGGAACAACAGGCTCGGGCGGCTGAGGATCTCGGTGGCCAAGCCGACGCGCTTTCGCTGCCCGCCCGAGAGCGAGCCGATGCGCGTATCGGCGTGCGCGCCAAGGCCGAGCTCCTCAAGCGCCCGGCTCACCGTGGCGGTGATCTCTTCCTCGCCGCTGTCCGCGGGCAGCCTCAGGCGCGCGGAGTACCGCAGCGACTCGCTGACGCTGAGCGCGGGATGCACGATCTCATCCTGGGGGAGGTAGCCGATATCGGTCAGCCTGGAGCCGATCGGCTCACCATTGACGCTCACCTGGCCGCTCGTCGGGGTGGTCACACCGGCGAGCGCCTTCAGCAGGGTCGTCTTGCCCGAGCCGCTCTCGCCGATGAACGCCACGAGCTGGCCGGGCTCGACGCTGAGCGTGGTCTCCGCCAGTATCTGCTTGGCGCCGACGCGCATCGCCACCCCCTCGGCGTCGAGCCGCAGCGCGCCCTGCTCCGAGCGCGCGAGAAAGGCGTCGCCGTCGAATAGCAGGCGGTAGGGACCGATGCCGACCTCCGCGCCGGGCTGGAGCAGCGTGCTGCGCACGAGCTCGCCGTTGACGCGCGTGCCGTTGCGCGAGCCCAGGTCGCGGATCGCGAGGCCATCCTCGGTTCGCCCCAGCTCCGCGTGAAAGCGCGAGACGTTGGGATCCGCGAGCACGACGTCGTTGGAGCCGTCGCGCCCGAGCGTGAGGTGGGGCTTGGTCAGCTGGACGACCTGCGTGCCGCTGATCGGCGCGTGCGGCGTGCCGAGAAGCGTTTCCTCGCCGGCGAGGAAACGCAGAACCTCTCCGCCGATGACCATCGTGTCGCCGTTGGCCAGCCAGCGCGAGTCGGAGCGAAAGCGCTCGCCGTTGCGCTGCGTTCCGTTGCGCGAGCCGAGATCGCTGATCCGGTAGCCGCCCTGCGCGGCCTCGATCCGCGCGTGGTGGCGAGAGACGGCGTCCTTGGCGATCGGCAGGTCGTTGTCCGGCGAGCGACCGATCGTGAAGCTGGCGTTGAGGAGCACGATGCGCTCTCCCGCGTACAGCAGGCTCGCGGGTGCGCTCCGTGACGCGCTCGGCGCCGGTGGCGCGCTATGCGGGCCCGATTGCATCAACAGCGACTCCTTTCACCCCGAAGGGCGAGCCTATCCGAGCTGGGGCGGGCGTGCAACGCCGGCCGGCTATCGCAGGCGGGCGCGCACACTCAGCAGGTACTGTTCGCCATTCAGTTCGGCGCCGAGGCTTTCGACGTATATGCGCGGGTCATCGAACACGCCAATCGTCGCGAGGAACCCGAACGGGATGCCCTCGGGGCGCACGACCACGCGGCCACCGTTGGCCGTCACCATTAGGCGGACCGTGACGGCACGACCGAGGATCTGCGCCCCGACGCGCACGACGATCCCATTGTCCGACGCGGACACGGGGCGCAGATGGACGAAGCCGGGCAGGGCGGCCGCGAGGTCCTGCTGACTCAGTACGGCCTGGCCGAGGAGCAGATCGCCCTGCTTGTGCAGGCGCACTTCGTGCAGCGTGAGCAGCTGGCTGTGCAGCGTTCCGACGCTGACGTCGAGCTCGCCCGTGTCCCGTGTGCGGCTGAGGAAGTCGGCCAGCGAGCCGCCGTGTCCGGAGCCCTCCGAGCTGTAGCTGTCCATCACGACCTTGACGCTGTCCGCGCGATGCCACAGCAACTTGATCGCCGGCACCGATTCGATCCGCACCTCGCGCACGCGGCCATGCTGCGCCAGCTGCGTGCGCAGATGCTGTTCGGCGAGGCCCGGCAGGACGAGCTGGCCGACGCCGAAGACGATCGCGAGCACGAGCACAAGCGCAGCGGCAAGCGCGAGCACCGGCAGTCGCCGGCGCGCACGAGCCGCAGCCGCGGCTTCGACGCGCAGCAGTTGATCGCCGATGCGCAGCTGCTCACCGCCCGAGAGGACACGCGGTCCGGACAGCCGCTGGCCATCGACGAACGTGCCGTTGCGGGAGCCCAGGTCGCGCAGGACCACGGGTCCGCCGTCCCCGATCTCGATCACGGCGTGGTGGCGGGAGACCTTCTCGCCGGCTAGCTGCAGGTCATTGTCGGCGACCCTGCCGATCGTCAGTCGCTCGCCGCGGATCTCGACGCGCTCCTCCTGACCCTCCGAGGTGAAGCTCAGGAACATGCTGCGCCCGGGGGGTGCACCGGCCGGCGCGCCGGCGCGCCGGGGGTCTCGCCGGCGAGCGGCGCACGCGCGACTCGCTTAGACTTTTCAGCCATGACTGAAGAATTGGTCATCGGCGGTCAGCTCGGCAACTACCTGATCGAGTCTGTGATCGGCCGTGGGGGGATGAGCGTCGTTTACCGCGCAAAGCATGCCCGACTCGGGACGTCGGTCGCGCTGAAGGTGTTGGCGCCCGAGCTGAGCTCGGATGACACGTTCAGGGAGCGCTTCTTGCGCGAGGCCCAGATGGCGGCCGGGATCGATCATCCCAACGTGATCCCGATCTACGACACCGGCCTGCATGAGGGCTCCCTGTACATTGTGATGCGCTACATCCCCGGAGGCGATTTGAGGGCTCTGCTGAGCGCGTCCGGTCCGCTCGACGCAGAACAGGCGATCGAGTTCTTGATGCCGGTGGCGCGCGCTCTCGATGCAGCGCACGCCCACGGGCTCGTCCATCGCGACGTCAAGCCGGGCAACATCCTCGTGCAGCGATCCCAGGGCGGTGAGATCGAGCACGTTTACCTGACCGACTTCGGCGTGGCCAAGAGCGTCACGTCGGTGAGCGGACTGACCAGGGCCGGCGGGATGATCGGCACGGTCGAGTACATGGCACCCGAGCAGACTCAGGGCCGCGAGGTGAGCGCCGCCACCGATGTGTACGGCCTGGCAAGCGTCTTCTACCAGTGCATAACGGGTCGCACGCCCTTCGAACGTCAGCTGCTGGCTGGCGCTCCCGCGCCGACGGGCCCGCCGGAGCCCGTGAGCGCCGTGCGCCCCGAGCTGCCCGCAGCGCTCGACGGAGTCATCGCCAAGGGCCTGGCACGCGACCCCGCCGACCGCTACGGCTCGTGCGAGCAGTTCTTGCGCGCCTGCGACTACTCTCTCAAGACGCCGTCGCCGGCCGCAGAGGCCGTCGCCGGCGCGACCGTCGCCGAGACCCCACTCCCCGGGCAGGAGACCGTTGCCATCGGCGATGAGGCGGCGCCGGCCGTGTCCGGCTCGGCGGGGACTCCCGCCGGCGCGGGCACCGGCGAGGCCTCGCCGCCCCATGCCTCGCCGCCCCCACCCTCTGCCCCGCCGCCGCCTCCCGTCACGACGCCGCCCATCACGACGCCGCCCGAGCGCACCCCGGGCCGGGGGTGGGGCACAAGACGCACGGGGTATGCGGTGGCATTGCTCGTGGCGGTCGCCGCGGTGGCGGTCGCGGTCGTGCTGCTTGCGTCCTCGTCCTCGAGCTCGGCCAAGCCCACAACGGCCGCACTCGCCCAGGTGCCAACCAACCACGCCACCGGGTCGGGCACCGCGACCGTGCGACTCGAAGGGGACGTGGCGAAGATCACGGTGACCACGAACGGGCTGGACGAAAACGAGGCGCTGGTGCACCCGATGCACATCCACGCCGGGGGTAAAGGTGAATGCCCGCCGGCGTCGGCGGCCCGGCCGGCGAACGGTCACCTGGCGATCAGCACCACCGACGGACTCCTGTATTACGGCGACGCGGTCACAGCGCTCACGACGAGCGGCGACACGAGTCCGAGTAGCATCCTCGCGTTGAAACGCTTTCCATCCGGGGGCGACATCCGCTACAGCCGCACGATCACCCTGCCGGCGCCGGTCGTGGCCGACATCCGCAGGAACAACGCGGTCGTCGTCGTGCACGGGACCGACTACGATCACAGCGGTTCGTACAGCGGAGTGCTGGAACGCAGCGAACTGAACAAGAGCCTGCCGGCGACCGAGACCGCGCCAGCGCTGTGCGGCGTGCTGCTCCGCCCGCGGACGACGGCGTCCGCGGGCCCGCGAGAGCCCGGGCATGTCATCGTCTACACGGCGTCGCTGGCCGATGATCCGGCCGCGCTGTTTGCCTGCGAAGCGCTGGAAGCGACCTCCGCGGTGGCGGGCACCCGACGGCCATCGGACGCGCATCGGGTGGCTGGCTGATCCCCTGCTGGACTTCTCCTACGGATCCATAGCTCTCGCCTCGATCGCGCGCTCGGACTTCCGCGACCGCCTCCGCGCACCGCGGGTCCACGGGTCGCCATGGCAATGAGTGCGGCCGGCGGGCGGCTGATACGAGTGAAGGCGCCCTAGCACGCATCCGCAAGCCACCGCCGACTCGCTCATGCAAGACACCCGCCTGTGACCGAGGGTGTCGCACAAAGGCGTCTACGAAAACCTGCGCGTCGCTCGCCGTGACGGCCGTGGAAGGTGCTCGGAGCGCCGAGGTCGAGCAGAGCGCGTTGCAGCCGAACGATGACCTTCGGCTTTTTCGACCCCTGAACGGTGTCAAAACCCTGATCTGGCTTGGGGAACAGGATTTTGGCACCCTTCACTGTAATTGCTGTCGCGTTGGTAGCAAAGCAGGCGCGCGACCCGGCACTCGCCTGCGCTATCGCTCTGGACGAAAAGGAGGCGCGCGACCGAACCCTCGGTGGCAAGACTGCTCCTATTCGGGGCATGAAAATGCGGCCTTGAAGGCTGCTGCTCCGCTCCCACCGTATTAGGGTCGGGCGACCGGGACAGGGGCTTTCAGGGAGAACGCAGTGGGGTAGGCCGTTTTGGACGATGGGCTTCGAGCCCGAGCATGCTCAGTGGCCGCCCCTGCGACTTGCCCGGGTGAGCCGTGAGCTCGTATCGGTCGTTGTCGTTAGCCCGCTGCTTCTCCGTCAGTTCAACAACCAAGAGGAGGACGAGGTGAGATCTGTCGGTAGGTCCATCGGGTTGGACGTGCACCGCGATTTCTGCGGGTCTTCTCGCCATTGGGTGGTGAATAGGCGGCCTGGAAGGCCGCGTTCGGCGCGCGTTTGCTGGGCGTTGGCCGGCCCAGGTCTCCTCCGGAAGTTGCGCAGGTAGCAAGCGACGCGCAGCCGCCCTTCTCGGCAGGCTGCTGGCTGTTGAGTACTAGCGGCTTGCGAAGGAGGACGACGTGCGCGTCACGACCGGATTCAACCGGATGCTCCGCCTGCCTGGGGCGTCCGTCATCGATGTCGGCTTCGGCTCGGAGGGGGTGATCGTGACCGTCCGGCTGCAGGCGACGGCGAAGAGTCTGCAGTGGCTGCGGGCAGCTCGGCGGCCAGATCCACGGGCGGCGCATAAAGCGCTGGCGCCACTTGGACCTCGGCTCTGCCCGCTGCGTGATCGAGTGCGAGCTGCGCCGCCTGTGGTGCTCAGACTGCGGCGCGCGCTTTGAGGCCGTGCCCTGGGCCAGGCCCGGCTCGCGCTACACGCGCGACTTCGAGGACGTGGTGGCCTGGCTGGCGCAGCAGATGGCCAAGAAGCCGATCGCCGGCCTGTTGCGGATCGCCTGGGACACCGTCGGGCGGATCGTTGAGCGGGTCGTCGCTGAGCACCTCGACGAGCGACGCCTGGACGGCCTTGTGGCGATCGGAGTCGATGAGATCTCCTACCGTCGCCACCACCGCTATCTGACGAGCGTCGTCGACCATCGGGCCGGGGCGATCGTGTGGTGCGCCCCGGGTCGCAACGCCGCCACCCTGCAGGCGTTCTTCGAAGTGCTCGGCGAGCGCCGCCACACGATCCGGGCGGTCTCGATCGACATGTCAGGCGGCTATGAGAAGGCCATCCGCGAGGAGATCCCGAAGGCCGAGATCGCCTTCGATCCCTTCCACGTGGTGCGTCTGGCCCAGCGCGCGGTCGATCAGGTCCGCCGCGATGAGTGGAACGCGCATGAGCGCTCGCACACCCCCGCCGGCAAGTGGATCAAGGGCACGCGCTGGTCGCTCTTGAAGGCTCCGGGCAAGCAGAGCGTCGAGCAGCTCGCGCTGCTGGCAGAAGTCCAGCAGGCCAACAAGGCGCTCTACCGCGGCTTCCTGCTGAAGGAGGAGCTGCGCCTGCTCTACCAGCTGGAGGACCCGCGGCTTGCCCCGACGCACCTGGACGCCTGGCTCGCCTGGGCATCCAGATCGAAGCTCGAGCCGTTCGTCAAGCTCGCGCGCACGATCCGCCAGCACCGCCAGGGCATCCTCGCCGCGATCCGCCTCGGCCTCACCAACGGGCGCCTCGAGGGCCTGAACAGCCGCATCCGCCTGATCTCACACCGCAGCTTCGGGTTCCACTCAGCCGCACCCCTCATCGCCCTCGTCTACCTCTGCTGCTCGGGCATCAAGATCGCGCTGCCGCGATGAGATTCACCACCGAATGGTGCGAAGCGCCCTTTCTGCGAGGTCGCGATCGCACAGGATGGCGAGGTTCGCTCCTCGGGTCGGGTCGACACGACGCCCGAGCGGCTGGAGCTGTTCGGCTCAAGCCTTCACCCGCGCGATCGGGTGGCTCTGGAGGTGTCGGGCGGCGCCTGGGAGGTCGCGCGCATCCTCGAGCGCCACGTCGCACGGGTCGTGGTCGTGAGCCCCGCCGATACCGGGATCCGCCAGGCGCGCGCGAAGACCGATCGCCTGGACGCGCGCACGCTCGCGAGGCTGTTGGCGGCCGGGGAGCTTGACGGCGTGTGGTCACCGGATGAGCGCTGCCGGGTGATGCGCCGTCGCCTGTCGCGACGCGAGCAGCTGGTGCGCGCCCGCTCGCGCGCGAAGAACGAGATCCACGCGGTGCTCGTGCGCCGGCTCGTTGGCCGCCCGCCTGCCTCTGACCTGTTCGGGGTCAAGGGCCGTGAGTGGCTCGCCGAGCTCGAGCTGCCGCTCGAGGAGTCAGAGACGATCGAGGCGTGCCTGCGCCACATCGAGTTCCTGGACTCAGAGATCGCAACAGTCGAGCGCCAGATCGCCACAGAGGCCCTCGCCTCGGCTGAGATCAGGCGGCTGATGACCGTGCCCGGGGTCAACGTGATCTGCGCGGCGAGCTTCATGGCGGCGGTTGGGGAGATCGGCCGCTTTCAGAACCCGCGCGCGCTCACCGGCTACCTGGGTCTTGACCCGCGCGTCTACCAGTCGGGCTCAGCGCCGGCGACGGGCGGGCACATCTCAAAGCAGGGCTCTGCCTCGACGCGTTGGGCGCTGGTCGAGGCGGCGTGGTCGGTCGTTCGCCAGCCCGGCCCGTTGCATGCCTTCTATCAGCGAGTGCGTGTGCGCCGCGGACATGGGATCGCCGTCGTTGCGAGCGCGCGCAAGCTCGCATGCCTGTTCTGGTTCTTGCTCACCCGCGGTGAGGACTACGCCCACCAGCAACCCTCGCTGACCGCCAAGAAGCTACGGCTACTTGAGATCCGCGCTGGCGCCCGGACGCTGAAGGGCACACCGACCGGCACCTGGGCCACCAGGCAGGCCATGCGCGAGGGCGAGCGCAGACTCGCCGAGCAGGCCGAGGCCTCCTATGAGCAGATGGTCCGAGACTGGCAGGCAGCCGCGCCGAAGAAGGCGGGCGCGAGCGTGACACCGGGGCGCGCATCACAAAAGCCCTCAAAGGGCAAAGTCACGCGGCAGACCACGAGCCCCTGACGTCTGCTCTTCGACTCGTCCTCTACTCGCGCCCACCGGAAGCCTAACGCCCCAAGGGCCCCTCGACAACAAGCCGGCTGGCTCCGGCGGCGACCCCGCCTGCCCAGAAAGCGGTCGAATCCACGCCGTCTGATCAGCGTTCGGCCGAAACCGACGCCACAGAGGCGTTCTGCGGCCCTCCGGAGATCACCCGCGACCGATCCGATGCCTGAAATCTGTTCCTAAATTAACCACCAGGCCCTTGACTTTCATCGGTCGTCCGGAGCGAGAGCGCCGAGAACCCACCGGTCGCGTCCCTGAGCTGCTGTAAATCCACTCCGGCTCGGGTTCCCGGTGGCGGGTAGTTTATGCGGCAATCACCTCCGTTTCCTCGGCCTCTGTTTCCGCTGGCTCGTGGCGGAGCCGGTAGAGCTTCTGGCGGTCGATCTCGGAGAGCTTGACGCCGTTGCAGGTGTTGTTGATCTGGAGGTCGAGCACGGCCCAGACGAGGGAGAGGCAGCTCTCCTCGCCGGGGAACCTTCTGATCACCTTCGTCCTTCGCTTCACCTCGCCGAGCGTCCGCTCGAGCAGGTTCGTCGAGCGCCAGCGCTTGCGGTGGCGCAGCGGGTAGCGCAGATGGACGACGAGAGCATCGAGATCATCCGCGAGGCATCTCGCGGCCGACGCATAGCCGGCCCGCTCGAGCTCGGCGACGAGGGCCGCGAGCCGCTGTCTTCCGTCGCGCTCGTCCTTGGCCTCGTCGAGCGCCTTCCAATAGGCCCGGCGTACCCGCTCGCGCTCTCCCTCGGGCAGCCGATCAGGTTGCGCGCCCGGTGAACGGAGCAATGCTGGCGATCCGAGGAAGGCCAGCACTGCTCGACCGCCTTGATCAGTCCGGGGGCGCCGTCGGCGAGAACGAGCATCGGCGCCCCGAGCCCACGGGCGATCAGGTCCCTTGCGAGAGCGAGCCAGTCCTCGTGGGACTCACGCATCCCGAGGCAGACGCCGACGAGGACCCGTTCGCCCTCATCGGTGAAGCCCCAGGCGCAAAGGACGCCCTCCTTCGGGCCCTTCGGCCTGACGTTGAGGAAGATCGCGTCGAGGAATAGCGCCAGGAGCCTGACCCCGTAGAGGTCGCGGCGCTTGAACTGCTCGAAGCGCTCTCGCAGCTCCTCACAGATCCTTGACGCGGTCGACTTCGAGAGCTTGCCGAGCCCCGCCTCCTGGCAGAGCGATTCGACGTCTCGCATCGAGAGGCCGCGGACGAAGGCGCCAACAACCATCGCCTCCAGCGGCCGGGTGCGAAGCAGCTTCGTCGAGTGCGGGAACAGCGCAGACACGAACGGCTCGGCAGCCTCGCGGACCTGCGGGATCTCGACCTGAAGCTCCCCTTCTGCGGTCTGCACCCGGCGAGGGCGATAGCCGTTTCTGAGCCCCGACTCGTAGTTGCGAAGCCCGCGCTGGTAGTCAGGCCGGCGCTCATAGCGAGCACGACCCAGCCAGGCCTCGAACTCGTCCTCCACAGCCCGCTGAATGATCAGCCGGGCACCGAGCTTGGCGAGCTCTGACAGCGCCTCGCGCGGGTTCTCGCCGACTCCCACGGCGAGCAGTTGGTCGATCCGATCTTCTATCTCCGCCGACGGCGGTACGGTACGTCTCACGGCGTAGGCCTCCTTCAATCGTCTTGCAGGACATGAGGGAACCTACGCCGTCACCTTGACGACTCTCGGAGCTATTTACAGCACTCCTGGGACGCGACCACCCACCGCGAGCGCTTCTCCTTTGCCCTGGCGAAGCGAGAGTCTCATGAGCGTCATCCCAGGCTGCGGCCGGTACTCCCATGGAGCAGGTGTCGGTACCTGGTTGGGCATCTCTTTAGATCCCGCGGGTTGCGGGAGCGGGTCCTGCAGTTCCCTCAGCGGCGGCCGGCCGTGAGTATCGAGCGCGAGGCTCTACGCGCCGGCGGCGCAAGCCTGTTCGGCGGCTGGTGTGGCACTAACCGTTGCGGGACCCTGGCAGGCCGAGCGACACGCTGGGCGCCTTGTCGCCGGACTGCCGTCTCGGGTTGATCCGGGGTCTAGTGTATTCCTGATATTGTCCATCCGGGCCCCCTTGGAGGCTGAGAGCTACCAAGCGACTCAGTCCCAAGGGAGGACACCGGATGAACCTTCACGCTAACGCTGCACTCAGTCTGAATCGGCGCCGGCAGTTGTGCCGGCGAGTGTCGATGAGCAATGGACGCTGACGAAGGCGGCCGAGGCCGCCGAAGTCAGCGTCCGCTGTGCCCGCAAGTGGGTGGGGCGCTACCGGACCGAGGGCGAGCTCGGCCTGCTCGATCGCTCCTCGGCGCCAGGCTCGATCCCGCATCGCACTGAGGAGGAGCGCGTGCAGGCGATCGCGGCGCTCAGACGGCTGCGCTTCACGGGGCCCGAGATCGCCGAAACGCTCGGGATGGCGCTCTCCACGGTCTCGGGCATCCTCGCGCGGATCGGGATGGGCAAGCTCGGACGGCTGGGCCTGGAGCCCGCCCAACGTTACGAGCGTGAGCATCCCGGCGAGCTGATCCACATCGACGTGAAGAAGCTCGGACGCATCGAGCGGGGCGCCGGACACCGCGTCACAGGCCGCCGACGGCACAACCCGAACCGCAACTCAGTGCGACATGGGGGTTTCTGGGGGCACGAAGGAGCAGGCGACCCTTCCCCGTGATCACGTCAAGGAGATAAGAGCATTATGCGTCGGGTGTCGCGAAGGATGCTGGGCAAGCCGATGATCGGGCGAGCACGGGCGCGTGCGGCGTCCGTGAGGGTTGCTGGTCGCGTGGGTGGAGCTGTGGTTGCGTTGAGCGCCGCCGTGTCGATGGTGGGCACCGCGCCGGCGTCGGCGGTGAAGTTCCGGGCGGCCAGCAGCAAGGTCGCGCTGATCCCGGCTCGGGGTCCTGTGGACCTCCACGAAGGCCAGATGCCCACGAGCGGGATCGTCAGCGGAGTGCCAGCGGATTCGTTCTCGCGCTTTACGTTCACCAACGTTGCCCTGTCTCAGATCAACAGCGCGACGCTGGCGCAGTACGACACGGTGGTGCTGATGGAGGTCGAGACGAGCGCTCTGAGCGCCGCGCAAAAGGCGGCGATCGTGCAGTTCGTGACCAATGGCGGGAAGCTGATCATCCATGATGCCGACGAGACCATGGAAAATGACTATTCGTGGCTGCCCTATTCGGGCAGGATCGGCGCGGGCTGCAATGAATGCAACTCCACCAGCGGTAGCTCCACGGTCGTCGTGAACACCACCCTGATCAGCGCCAACCCGACGGACGCGTCCTACGTGGATCTCGTCGAACTGGGGCAGCGGACCGATGCGATCGGCGACGCCAACCTGTTCGTGAGCAGCGATCCACACTGGCTGCTGGGGGCGACGACCACCAACAGCCATGGCGAGACGGGGTCGACCCTCACCTACGCCAACGACAACGGGCTGATGATCTACAACGGCTATGACACCGACTATGTGCGGCCGTCATCGTCGAGCCCGTGGGTGTGCGTGCAGGGCATGCCGCCGCTCTACGAATGCGAACCGCCGGCCTCGGGCGTGGACTGGCTGGCGAAGATGTGGTACGACGAGCTCGCGCAGAGCTGGGGCACGCTGGCCGCAGGTCAGCCGCTGCCTCCCGGATCGGTCCCGGAGCTGGCGGGCGGCGCCCCGGCGATCAACGTAGGTACCGTCATCGCGCCGGCGCAGATCGGGCTGCCCACGGCGCGCAAGTGCGTCGCGCGTCGCACGCTGTCGTTCACACTGGCCAAGCTCAGCCATTCCAACATCCGCCAGGTCGACGTGTACATCAACGGCAAGCACGTGCTGCGCAAGCGTGGCCTCCACCTCAAGATCGTGACCCTCAGGTCGCTGCCCAGGAAAGGCCGCTACTCGGTCAAGATCATCCTCACCACCAAGCGTGGCTACCATCTCATCAGCCGCCGCACCTACAAGGCATGCTGACCACCTCGGAGGCATGCTGACCACCTCGGGCAACGTCTCGCAGCGCCGATAGGCAGTGGGACGCAGCCACGACTCGTGGCGGCGACGGGTCGGCCGGCAAGTTGACCCGCCGCCGGTCCCCGGCACCGCGTCATCTCAGACAGGTGCCGGGCGGCCACGCGGGGGAGGGATGCCCGAGTTGGCCACAGTGGCGAGGGAGAACATGCGCAGCGATCGGTATCGGGGGAAGGTAGGCAGGCCGAAGGCCTGCCGTCGACTTGAATTAGCAACGAAACTCGCTGGCGAGGCGCCTAGCGCTTTGCGCGCGATCCGAGCGTCTCGCCGGTAACCGGGTCGCGTCCCTGAGCTGCTGTAAATCCACTCCGGCTCGGGTTCCCGGTGGCGGGTAGTTTATGCGGCAATCACCTCCGTTTCCTCGGCCTCTGTTTCCGCTGGCTCGTGGCGGAGCCGGTAGAGCTTCTGGCGGTCGATCTCGGAGAGCTTGACGCCGTTGCAGGTGTTGTTGATCTGGAGGTCGAGCACGGCCCAGACGAGGGAGAGGCAGCTCTCCTCGCCGGGGAACCTTCTGATCACCTTCGTCCTTCGCTTCACCTCGCCGAGCGTCCGCTCGAGCAGGTTCGTCGAGCGCCAGCGCTTGCGGTGGCGCAGCGGGTAGCGCAGATGGACGACGAGAGCATCGAGATCATCCGCGAGGCATCTCGCGGCCGACGCATAGCCGGCCCGCTCGAGCTCGGCGACGAGGGCCGCGAGCCGCTGTCTTCCGTCGCGCTCGTCCTTGGTCTCGTCGAGCGCTGGAAAGGCCGCTCGCGGCTGTGACTCGCAGCTGGACGACGTGGGCTCCGGGAGTCGAGAAGGACGTGGCGAGCGCCGATTCGCCCTGGGTGAACAGGCCATTACCCCTTAGGGCCCAGGCGAAGCCAGTGATCGGGCTACTGGCGTCGGTAGAGGTCGAGACCAGCGTGACGGGTTCACCGGTGTGGGGAGCAGACGGGATCCACTTGAACGACGCAACCGGCGGCGCGGGTGGGGCGACTACCGCAGGCGTTATGACCGGCGGGGGCGTGACCGTAAACGTCACCGACCCGCTCCTACCGGCAGGGTTCCCGACGAGCGAGCTCGCTTGGATGGCGATAGCGGTGTATTGGCCGACCGACAGCGCCGGGCTCGCATCGCCAGAGGTCCAACCGGCGCCGGTACCCGTGGCCGTGGCCGTCGAAACGACAGGCCCTTTCGCCGTGGGCCCGGCGTGGATCTGGACGGTGATCGGAGTTACGTCGCTGGCGGTCCCTGCGAAGGACGGCGTGGTGTCGTCGGAAGGAGATTGGGGCGAGTTCAACGTCACCGTGGGGGCAGCCGTATCGATCGTGAACGTGACAGGCAAGCTCGTACCGGTTTCTGAGGCGAAGTTGGTCTGCGTCGCCTGTGCCGTGTAGGTGCCGTCCCCTAGCGGTTCGGTGGGCCCGAGGGACCACCTGCCACCGAGCGACAGCAGCGTGCTTAATTCCTGTATGACCGTGCCCTCGGCAGTCGGGCCGCTGTAGATCCTGAGCGTCACTTCGCCGCCCGCTTCTTCGGCGAGCCCGCTGAAGGAGGGCGTTCGGTCGTTGGTCACGCTCCCGTTGAGCGGACTTGCGATCGTGACGTTGGGCGGTGCGGCGATGGCACTGGCCGCTGGGCCCACGACGACTCAGTTCAGACGCTCGCTCAGCCGCGAGAGCGGGGGCGATGCGCCTCCCTCCTCTTGGCGAGAACGGGGAAGCGGCTGCGCGGGCGGCCCGCCCCTGCTTTCCTCCCAGCGCGCGCGGGGATGCGATGCCGATGCCGGACGCCTTTACCGGGGCCTTGTGGATGTCCCGTGCGTCGCCCCGTCACCGGCACGCATCACCGAACCGGCCTCACGGGACACCCCTTCGCTCAGCGCCACGAGGTTGCCTCTCGGGGTTCCGGTTACGGACCGGTCCCTGCAGGGCGCTGGGCGCTGACACCCCGGGCGACGCGGAACTCCGCGGCGACCTCGCGGGTAGCCGCCTCCGCGCCGAGCGGAAATACGTGAAGCGCATCCACGCGGGAGATGCTGGCAAGGCCCGCCGCTAGTTCGCGCGCTAGGTCGATGCCGCCGCCGCGACTGATCTGCGCCACGGCTCGCTGAGGAATCGCGACCCCTGGTAGCGCGCAGGCGCGCTCTGCCATGCGCGCGCTGCGGAGCAGCGCGACGCTTGCGTAGAACCGCACGTCCGCGAGGGTGTCATCGGCGGACGAGAGGAACGCTTCGAGGCGCCCGAGGTCGAAGATCATCTGCGACTGCACGAACGTTGCTCCAGCGGCGATCTTGCGCCGCAGGAGCCGCAACTCCCGGTCGACGTCCTCGGCGAAGGGATTGACGACCGCCCCGACCGCCAGCGGGTGCGGGGCGCTCCATGCCGACGCGCTCGCAATGAGCTGCGTGGCGGTCATGTCGGCCACATGTTCGATGCCAGGCACCGGATCGCCCTGCATGCAGAGGACCGCCTCAGCGCCGAGCGCCGCCGCGCCCACGACCTGGGACTGCAGGGCAAGCCGGTTGCGATCGCGGCAGGAAACGTGGACGATTGTCCCCACGCCCTGCTCCCGCGCGAGCGCCACCGCAGCGAGCGGCGACATCCGCGGCTGGCCAGCGTGATTGTCGGTCAACCCGACGACGTCGACGGTGTCGGCCAGAACATCGATCCGGTCGCTGACGCGCGCGCCATCGGCCTCGACCGGCAGCGAGATCTCCGCGGACGTCAGGGCGGTCAGCGACACGACCGCTAAAGCCTAGCCCGTCGGTCCCTCAGGCCGACCCATGCCTCGTTCGAGGATCGGCTAACGGGACACCTGCTCCGATCTCCGCACGGGCCTCGAGTCTTAGGTGCGGACGGACCCGCTTCGCGCGGAATGGAGGGCCGTGTGCGCCTGCTTTGCCTCGGCGAGCGGTAGCCAGCGTTGCCGCCGATCTCGTGCCTGCTTGGGACGATTAGCAGGAGCCGGCCAGCGATTGCGCTCACGCCCGCTTCGTGAGCAACGCAGTAGCACGGCCTCACCGCACCCCGGCTTGGCAGCTCGCAGCGGTCGGTCGCGGCTCGTTGCGGCTCGAATCTGCGACGAGTTCCCGCGCGCCCAGGTCAGGCTAGGATCGAGCCCATGAGCGTCTCGCGCCGCTCTGCGGACCTCGTGGTCGTCTCGCCACTGAGCGACTGGACATGCGCGGCTTGCGGGAGCACGGACGGGGCTGGCTCGTGATGGAGGATCGCGGTCCGCTGTGCATGTCCTGCGCCGATCTCGCACACCTCGTCTTCTTGCCAGCCGGAGACGCGGCGCTGACCCGCCGAGCGCGCAAGCACAGCGGCCTCTCGGCGGTGCTCGTGCGCTTCAGCCGAGCGCGCAAGCGCTATGAGCGCCAGGGGGTGCTCGTCGAGGAGGCGGCGATCGAGCAGGCAGAGGCGGAGTGCCTGGCCGACGAGGATGCGCGGGCCCGACGCCGCGAGCGTGAGCGTGAGCGGCGCTCAGGCGAAGACCTCGAGTTCCAGCGCGAGCTCGCGGGCGAGATCCGACGTCTCTTCCCGGGCTGCCCGCCGGCCCGGGCGCAGGAGATCGCAAGGCACACCGGCGATCGAGGCAGCGGCAGGGTGGGGAGGACCGCGGCGGCCCGCGCGCTTGACCGGCAGGCCGTCACGCTCGCGGTGGTGGCGGCCGTGCGTCACGGCGAGACCGACTACGACGAGTTGCTAATGGCGCGCGTCGAGCGCTTTGAGGCTCGCGACCATGTTCGTGCAGACGTAGAGCATGTCCTTGAGCTCTGTCGCACGCCGCTCGACTGACCACGCCCACGACGCTTCTGCCGCCCGCCAAGGCCGCCGCACATCTCGACCAGCCCGCCTCCCAGGCGCCGCGCTCGGACCACGCGCTCCCACGAAGGAATCCCTGCCGCTCAGCGTCGCTGCGCCCCGCTTCGCAGCACACAGTTCCACCTGAGGTGACATCGTCTACCGCGTATACGGGGAGCCGGCGGGGACGACGACTGTAGCGGCGGCCTATGACTCGTCCAGCACCCCGTGATGACCAATGCGGCGCCAGATCACGTGCGGCTCGCCGGCGAGGACCTGCTCTCTGTACTGAAACGTCGCACGCCCATCGGGTGCGAACGTGATCTCCCAGATACCGCTCGCTCCTTGCACACGATGGACACGTGGCGCGGGCGGGAACGCCGAAGGCTTCTCCTTCAGGGCTGCAACGAACAGCGGGAGCATCGCCAGAAACGCGCGCTTCAGCTCACGCGGTAATCGACGAAACTCGCGGTCGAAGCGGGCAAGCCGCTCGAATGTCGGCACGCCTACGAGGGCGGGTCGGCTGGCAGATCGTCCTCGCTCGCCGCAACCCGCTCCAGGTGCGCGGCGAACTCCTCGTCACGAAAGACCTGACCCTCGGTCTCGCGCAGCACGTCGGACAGATCCGCTTGGGTGCCGAAGCCATTGGCAAATTGTCGCAAGCCACGTGGCTCCTCCCCCGTAACAACACTTCTGCAACGGCCACCGCTCTGATGGGCTCACCGCGTCAGAACCCGCCCCGTGCCCTGAGAACACTTTGAGAACATCCACCGCTCCAGATGCGTCAAATGCGTGCAGAGGAACTCGCACTTTGGACGATCTGGACGCTGCTGCACCGATCTACGCGCGACCCAACTGGTTCAGGTCCGTGTCTGGGCAACCAGGTGGAGGTTCGAGTCCTCTCATCCGCACTTAGCTAGCGCTACCTGCGGTGGGCGGTCGAGGTCGTCGGCGTGGAGCGCATCCTGTTCGCGACCGACTACCCGTACCGGCCCGGCCCCGAGGGTGGCGTCGAGCACTTCCTTCAGACCGCGGGGCTCGATCGGGCCGACCAGGAGCGGATCGCCGCCGGCAACTGCGATGCGCTCGTGGCCGGCATCCGGCGGTGACGCGATACGCCTGCGGCCTAGATGATTGATTCCACGGCCGAGCCCGTGGAATCCAAGGGTTTCTGAGCAGCAGGGTCGAAGTCGGCGGTGCTCAAAAGCATCGCCGACCGAAGGGGGCCTCGATGGACGCCGACCTCGACCTGCTGCTCACTGCCGTTTATGTCACGGCTGACGATCTCCTGCCTGAGAGGCCGGGAACGCCAGGCGAAGCGTCACAGACGCGGAGGTCGTGACGCTCTGCGTCGCCCAGGCGATCATGGGAATACCGTCTGACCGACGCTTCCTGGCGGTCGCCTCCAAGCATCTGCGCCACCTGTTCCCGAGGATTCCCGGGCAGGCCGGCTACTTCAAGCGCCGCCGCAGGCTCACGGACACCCTGGAGTGGCTGATGGAGGTCTTCGCCTCTGAAAGCCCCGGCTTCTACGACGATCTGCTGCTCGTCGATTCCACCCCGGTCGAGTGCGCCAGAAGCCGTGAGACTGTCAAGCGCTCCCAGTTGGGAGTTGCCGCGGACTACGGGTATTGCGCCAGCCACAGCCGGTTCTTCTGGGGCTTCAGGCTGCACGCGATCTTCGCACCAGACGGAACGCCCAGAGCAATCACACTGGCTTCCCCCAAACGCGATGAGCGCGACGTCGCCCTTGAGCTCTTGGCACGCACCCGCCGCCAGCGCACCGTGACCCTGATCGGCGACAAGGGCTACGCCGGGCGAGAGTTCGCCAACCAGATCGGTGAAATGGACGCCGCGATCATGAGGCTCAAGCGCAAGGACGAGCCCGGTCGCGGCCCACACCTCGCGCCGATCGGTCAGCGCATCGAGAGCATCTTCTGGACCTGCAAGGACATCCTCACCCTTGAGCGCCACGGCGCAAGAACCCTCCCCGGGATCAGAGAGCGCGTCCTTCAACGCTTCCTATGCCTCGCCGCCGCCATCACACTCAACCACCAGCTCGCCCGCCCCAGCCGCGCACTCGTCAACTACTGTGCCTGATCCCGTGGAATCAATCGTCTAGCCTCGGTGCGGAGCTAAGAGCCTGTTCGGCGAGACACTCCGCGCGTGCATCTACATGGCTGTGGCGACGTTATTCGTTGAGTTCGCGGGCGACCGCGACGACCGAGGTTCGATCGTAGAAGTCGACGGCGACGATCGCTCCCTTTAGGTGTCGTTCCTCCAGGCACCGCTTGACGCGCGCACCTAGGAAGGGCCTGCGGCCTATGGTCGCATTCAGGGACGGGCTGGGCGGGAACGGAGGGATCCAGTAGTTGAGCAGCAAGAGCGGGCTGCTCTCTTCACCGCGGTAACGGTTGCAGCTCAGCTGGTCCGGGCGGGTGGCACCAAGCGGTGTGTCCTGGATGAAGGAGAAGGCTGGCATATACCAGGCCGGTGAACCGCCCTCCTCCTCCGCGAAGAGCACCAGGCGGTGGCCGCTCGCGATCAGTTCTGCGAGGGTTGGAAGCTGCTTGCCGCGGACGAGAGTGGCGAGGTAGCCCGCAAGCCCGCTCTGCTCGAAGGCCCGCTCGATCGTCGCCGGGGGGACGTAGTCCTCGACGATGACGACCAGAACCTGATCGGGATTCTCCACCAGGAACTTTCGGATGACCTCGAGTTCCCGGTCCAGTGGCTCGGCGCCAAGCTCGCACAGGGTGTGGCAGAGATAGGGCTCCGGCGGGCCGTTCAGTGTCCCCACACGAACGCGTCCGGCAACCCGGTCGGCGACCTTTAGCGCGGCCGAGGGGACCTGCTGGGCCACCTTGTTCCGATCCGAGCCTTCGGCACCCAGGTCGGTCCGTACCCGCTTTGTCGCCGCGTCATAGACGCCGAAGTGAACATCGATCAGCAACGCGCGTATTCCGTCCTGGAGCTGGCGGGCGATTCCGTAGCGCTGGCCGGCGAAATACCAGCCCGGCTCATCTGAGGCTGCGAATGAATTGTGCGTGCCCGGGAAGATGACTTCGTCCAGATGCCGGGCGCACAGGTGCGCGGTGCCGTTGCAGCTCGTCGGTGCTGCGTCGCGGCGCTCCATTGACCCCGACCGGCCGAGGACGAGGAGCAATAGTGCCCCCGCGAGGACGATCGCCACCAGCACGAGGGCAGCGCGCCTCGCGTGTCCACCCCGCGCCGATGATGTCCCTTCGCCGCTTCCCATCAGCCCCCGAGGCGAAGGCGACGACCCAGCGCTCTACCAGGCTCGATGAGTGAGCCGATGGAGCCATCATCCGCGGCGACCACGGCGCGTCGACTCCGCAGGCAGTCAGGGCACAAGGAGGTCGCCGTGCTCAGTGATGATGTCGTCGCAACGCGGCGACGAGGGTAACGAGCACGAGGCCTCCCACGGCAGCGACGGCGACGGTGCGCATGACCTCGGCGCTCTTTTCGGCTGTCTGCTGGGCCCGCTCTGTGGCCTGAAGGACCCGCTGGGCGTCGTCGAGCGCGGACTGCACGTCGGCGATTCTCGTCTCGGCGTTCTTGATCGAGTCCTAGTCCATGATGCTCTCCTTCGTCTCAGGGGTTAGAGGGATGCTGAGGTCACGGTGTCGGGTGTCCCGGTGTCGGGTGTCCCGGCCGTGCGGGTCTGTTGGTCCTGGAACGGTGGGTAGGTCTCGGTCAGCAGAAAGATGTATGCATCCGAGCGGGCGATGTAGGAGTTGGCGAGCAACATGAGGTCGAACAGCCCGCGTGGCACCCTGCCGGTGATCACGATCACGACCCACGCGCCGATCGCTGCGATCTCGAGCAGCACGGCGAGCGCGTAGCGTACGATCAGGATCGGAATCGCAAGGATGATCCGGAACACCGTCTTCAGGCGGTTGTACGGGTCCAGCGGCCCCGCGAACGTCATGCGCACCGGGTAGTCGCGCTCGTCGGAGCCGCCGAACGAAGGATACGGGTCGACCAGAAGCGCGACGTAGGCCGTGAAGCGAGCGTAGAAGCGGGTGAAGCCAGCGACGAACTCGTACAGGCCGCTGGGGTAGCGGCCTGTGAATACGATCGCGAACCAGGCTCCCACGAGTGCGAAGGTCGCGACGATCCCGTATAGGTACAGCCAGATGGCGAGCGGGATCGCGAGGATCAGGCGCACCAAGACGGTGAGCCTGTCGCGACGCTCGACGTAGTCGGCCTCAAACGTGACTGGATATGAAACCGATGCTCCTTTCCATTGCGATGATCCCGGGAGCACTTCGCTCAGGCAGGGGGTCGCTCCGGGCGTCCAGTCGAGTCGAGGCTATGAGCATTTGAGGGATTCATAGGCCTGCTTGTAGCTCGCGGCAAGGCCGGCTACCGCAGCCTTGACCTCAGGCGCGGATTGCTTGAGCACCGCTTCGGCGCTGCCCGAGGATTTCGCGGCTGAGACCACGGCCGTGGCGAGCGCGACGAGCTCGGTCTGGAGCGTCTTCTGCGCGGATTCCACCGGAGCCTTGCTCGCCGCGGGCAGATTCTCGGTGGATTCTTTGATCTTGGCCGCTTCCTTTTCCATCACGGCAGCGGCGTCTTTGATTTCTTCCGGAGCCTTGGAGGAGATCGTCAGATCAGACAGTTTGGAGAGCTGCGCCTGGATCTCCTTTGTCGACGAGCACACCTGCGCGGTCGCCTTTTCTTCGGCCGATTCGCCACACCCGGCCAGCCCGATCGCGCCGAGGACAATCACGGCCATGAGCGCTGCTGGCCTGGTACGCGTCTTAAACATGGGAGCTCTCCTCTGACTTGATTTGTACGCCACAGCAGGTCCTGCTGGCCATTACCGTCAGGCTACCGCCGGCCAGGAGGCCCTGGCGCGGCAGCCCCCACGAAATGGCTCTAAGGGTCAGGCGGCCGCGAGCGCGTCCGCTTCCAGCCTCGACAATGCCGCGTCGAGGAGCCGGTATTCGGCCTCTTCGAGCGCGACAAGGACAAACGCGACCGCCGCCAGCGCGTCGTCTTCGGATCGCTCCGCGCGCCGCTCGGCGCGGCTTGCGTCGCGGTCGGCCCTGGCCGCCGCCACGTCAGAGCGGACCTTCGCCATGTGCGCCTGCCAGTCGCTCTGCACCTTGGCCCAATGCTCTGACAGCTCGTTGGAAGAAGCTTCAGCTGAGCTCTTGAGCTTCGCCGCAGCCTGGTTTGCAGACTCTTCAGCGGCATCGACCTCTTCGCGCAGTGCCGCTACTTCCTTCTCCGCGGCCGCTTTGACGTTAGCTTCGGCGACGCTTGCCCGCTCGGACAGCGCCTTCAGCTGCGCTGAGGCCTGCTCGAGATGCTCCGACGTGGTCATCTGCAGCTCCTAATCATCGTCGTTTATGCAACCCGGCCAAGCGCGGGGGGTCTCGTTGCCGTCGCAACGAGACCCTACAAGAGCTGCGCCCACCGCGTCTTTCGGCTGCGCCAACCGGCCCGCAGGCTAGAGCTTGCTGATGCCGACGATGAGCAGGTGGACGCCCACGATGGTCGCGAGCACCGTGATCACGACCCGCTGGTGCGTGCTGACCCACTTGTACAGCTGATCGACGCGTTTGCGGGTCGCGTCGGGAGATATCAGATAGCTCACGAGCGGGATCTCGGCGACCGCGAACGACACGACGTTGAATACCAAGAGCGCCCCGACCTGTCCGGCCGTTCCCACTCCGGACTTCAGGATGGCGGCACTTGCAGCCAGGTAGTAAGCAGTCGGCATGCCGACGGCGACGCCCGCGATCCACGCGATCCACGGCGATTCGCTGCGCAACGCATTCTGCGCACGCGGCGGGAGCTTTTCAAAGCCGGGCAGCTTCTCGATGCCGACGGGCCCACCAGCGGTGGTTAACGCCTTCTCGCCGCCGTGGTCGCCCGGGTGTCGAGCCTGTGCGCGGTCACGCACTCGCGCGGCGATCCCGGTGCCGACGAGCACGGCGACGAGCAGCGCGAGCGTGCCCACCGCGATCTCGATCTCCGGGGGAACCGAACTGCTCTTGCCGATGTCCGCTTCGCCCAGCACGAACATGACCAACCGGCCGACGATGAGGCTCACGCCGAAGCCGCCGACGTAGTAGGCGACGAGCAGGCGCATCGGGCTGGGTCGGGACAGGATGTACGCGACCGCCCCAATGCGCGCCGGATCGGCCCCCGCCACGACGGCCATCAACAGGACGGTGCCCCACATTGGCCGCGCGGTCTTGCCGCACGGCGCGGGCCCGGATGTGCAGGCATTCAACGCCCGCTCGATGACAGAATGCGGGTGGCCGAGCGGCGCGGGGGTTACCTGCCGTCGCTGTTAGAACACTGCAGGAGCTGACCGTGACTCGAGCCGAGCTAGTGAGCTGGGAAGAAGGAGCGGCCAGGCAGGCGATTCTCGACTTCGTTGAGAGAGTGACTGGGGAGGGCCCGGACTTCGTCGAGTCGGCAGAGCGGTTCGCAGCGTTCGACAACGACGGCACGCTTTGGTGTGAGAAGCCGATGTTTGTGCAGGCGGACTTCCTGCTCAGGCGCGTCAAGGAGATGACCGGGGATCGGACCGCGCCGGCCGGGGCGCACCGATTTCGAGAGGCACTCGGTCATGCCGCCAAGCTCCCCATCGCTGTCGCCGATTCCTACGCTGGCATGACGACTGAGGCATTCGAGGAGGCCGTCGAGGAGTTCTTTGCCACGGCGACGCACCCGACACTCGGTGTCCCCTATACGCGCTTGGGATATGTGCCGATGCGGGAACTGGTCGAGTTCCTGCAAAGGCACGACTTCGCGACATACATCTGTTCGGCGGCTGCCGCGACTTCGTCCGGGTCGTCAGCGCAAGGATGTACGGCATCGCCCGCGAGCGGGTGATCGGTTCGGGAGCATGCTCGAGTACCGGGACGGTTCCCTTTACCGAACCAAGGCTCTCGAACTGCCGATCGATGAGCACAGCCGTAAGCCCGTTCACATCTGGGCCCGCACGGGACGCAAGTCGCTGTTCGCGGCAGGCAACAGCGACGGAGACTGCGCGATGCTTGAGGCCGCTCGTTTCGGGCTCCTCATCAACCACGACGACGAGGAGCGCGAGTTCGCCTACACCGCGCTCGCGAACAGGGCGATGAGCGAGGCATCTACCCGGGGCTGGGTAACCGTAAGCATCAAGAACGACTGGAAGACCGTGTTCGCCCCGGATATCCCTGGGTAGCTCCAGCACCACCGACCCGCGCAACCGAGACGACGGGCGCTGGCGCCTAGCTACACTCGGCGCAAGATGAGCGGCGCGGAGATAGGCCTCGCCCTGTCGGTGTTCCTCGCCTGTGCGGTCGAGGCGGTCGAGGCGCTGACGATCGTACTCGCCGTGGGGACCACGCGCAGCTGGTCCTCGGCGCTGTGCGGGGTGGGCGCGGCGGCGGTGGCGCTCGCGGCGATCGTGCTCGCGCTCGGCCCGGCGCTGACCTCGCTGCCGATCGAGGTGCTGCGGGTGCTCGTCGGCGGCGTGCTGCTGATCTTCGGCCTGCAGTGGCTGCGCAAGGCGATCCTGCGCGCGGCCGGACTGAAGGCCGAGACACGACGAGCTCGAGACCTACGCCGAGGAGACCGAGGCGGCCCAGCGGCGCGGGCGGGCTGCGCGACGGCTTCGACGGCTACTCGTTCACGATCTCCTTCAAAGGCGTGCTGCTTGAGGGGCTGGAGGTCGCGTTCATCGTGCTCACGTTCGGGGCCAACCAGCATCACGTCGCGCTCGCCGCCGCCGCGGCCGGGCCGGCGGTGCTGCTCGTCGCCGCCGCCGGCGTCGCGGCGAGAGCGCCGCTCGCGACAGGTGCCCGAGAATGCGATGAAGTTCGCGGTCGGCGTGATGCTGAGCTCGTTCGGGATGTTCTGGGGCGCGGAGGGCGCGGGCGCGCACTGGCCGGCGGCGACGCCGCACTTCTGGCGATCATCCCGCTGCTGCTGGTCGCCTCGCTGGGCATGGCGAGCACGTGCGCGCCTCGGCGCAGTGCGCCCGCGCGCAGGCCGAGCCGTCGGCGGTCGCCGTCGAAGAGGTGAGAGCGCATGAGCGCGACTGAATGCTTTCCTCGCGGGCGTGTGGGACTTCGTCGTCGGCGACGACTGGCGGACGGCGCTCGGCGTGGTGGTGGCGCTGGGCGCTGACCGCGGTGCTCGCCGAGGCCACTCGCGGCCTGGTGGGTGATGCCGCCGGCGGTGATCGGGCTGCTCGCGCTGTCGATCCGCCGCGCGGCCCGCGGCTCCCAGCCAGCCGCGCGCACGGACGCCGACACGGACTGAGGGCGCCGAGCGCTCTCATCGGCTCATTCGCTTGTCGGGTCCTCTCATCCGCATCCCGCGGCACTTGAGAGCCGATCGCTCGAACCCGCCGGCCGCTAGGCAACCTCCGAGCGCTGTAGGACTAAGGGTCTCGACG
The DNA here is from genome assembly GCA_963730575.1 of uncultured Solirubrobacteraceae bacterium. Lineage (GTDB taxonomy): Bacteria > Actinomycetota > Thermoleophilia > Solirubrobacterales > Solirubrobacteraceae > Palsa-744. The sequence goes on along the minus strand of CAVSSG010000006.1, from coordinate 649,350 downwards.
TCCGTTCGCGACCGCGGAAAGACCGTCTGAAAGCGCCTCGAGAGCGTCCTTCGGGCTTGAGGATTGGTTTGAGTAGTGTCCACCCACGTGCACTCTCCGGGAACCGAAGTCTGCGGACTGGAACCATCGCGCTCGGGCGCAGTGCAGCCGGGTCCATCGAATCTAAGGACTTTGGGTGCGTCCCGCGCCCGCGGCGTCACCGTCTTCCGGCGCGAGGAGCCGCACGGCGCGCCGGAGGGGGCGCTCGCGCAGCCCCGATCGCGCATAGTGCATGACGACGTAGAGCCGGGGATGTCGGTCGGCTGATGACGCCGTCGCACAAGCTGCTCGCCCCCGACCCCCGCCGGATCGGCCACCCGCCGGGCGGGCCGACCGACGACCGCGCGCCGGACGGCGTCGCTGCCGGTACGCCCGAGCCGCTGCGCGGCGACCTCGTCCGGCTGCTGGGCGAGGACCGGGTGCTGAGCCGCGCGATCGATCTCGTGCGCTACGCCGCCGACGCGAGTCCCTACCGGCGCCTGCCTGCCGTCGTCGTGCTGGCGCACCGGATCGACGACGTCGCCAGGACGCTCGCATACGCGCGCGAGGCCGGGATCCCCGTCAACTTTCGCGGCGGCGGGACGAGCCTGAACGGCCAGGCCCAGACCGACGGGATCATGATCGACGTGCGCCGCTGGTGGTCGGGTGTGAGGATCGAAGACGGCGGGGCGCGCGTGCGCGTCAAGCCGGGGACACTGCTCGGCCTGGCAAACCGGCTGCTAGCGCGCAGTGGGTACAGGCTCGGACCGGATCCCGCCAGCAAAGACGTCGCGACGATCGGCGGCGTGATAGCCAACAACTCCGGCGGCATGCGCTGCGGCACCGCGTGGGACCCCTACTCGACGGTGGAGTCGATGACGCTGGTGCTCGCGTCCGGCACGGTCATCGACACGGGCGCACCGGACGCGGAGGAGCGCTTCGCGCTGGCCGAGCCGGAGCTCGCGGGCGGCCTGCTCGAGCTGCGCCAGGAACTGCTCGCCGACGAGCAGCTGGCCGAGCGTGTCCGGCGGAAGTACGAGATAAAGAACGTGACCGGCTACAGGCTGTGCGCGCTGCTCGACGCGGACACGCCGCTTGCGATGTTCCGGCGCCTGGTGGTCGGCTCGGAGGGGACGCTCGCGTTCATCGCCGAGGCCGTCATGCGAACGCGGCCCGAGCCGGCCATGACGACGCTCGCGTGGGTGCACTTCGCGGACATCGACCGCGCGGCGGACGCGGTGCCCGCGCTCGTCGGCGCGGGCGCGCGCGCGACCGAGCTGATGGTCGCGCCGGCGCTGATCGCGGCCGCCTGGAACATGCCCGGTACTCCCGAGCACTGGAAGGAGCTGCCGTTCGAGTCCGCCGCCCTGATCGTCGAGTTTGGCGGCCGGAACGAGGCCGAGCTCGAAGCCTCCGAGGTCTCCGCGCAGGAGATCCTCACTGATCACGAGCTGATCGCCCCCGCCCGCTTCACGCGCGATCAGGAGGAGATCGAGATGACCTGGCACGTGCGCGAGGGCCTGTTCGGCCTCGTCGGGCGGATGCGCCCGCTCGGCAGCGCGCTGATAATCGAGGACGTTTGCGTGCGCCCCGATCGGATCGCGCAGTGCGCGCGCGACCTGCAGCAGCTGCTGGGCAAGCACGGCTTCCTGGTCGGTGTCGCCGGGCATGCGTCCGCCGGCAACCTCCACTTCCAGCTCACCCCGGGCTTCGCCCAGAAGGAGGACCTCGACCGCTACGAGGCCTTTATGGACGAGCTGGTCGAGCTGATCGTCGGCAAGTACGACGGGTCGCTGAAGGCCGAGCACGGAACCGGGGTCAACATGGCCCCCTACGTGCAGCGCGAGTGGGGCGAGAAGGCGACAGCGATGATGTGGCGCATCCGCGACCTCGCAGACCCCGGCCGCGTCCTCAATCCGGACTCCGTGCTCAACCGCGACCCCCGGGTGCATCTTCGCCACCTCAAGAGCCAGCCCGAGATCGAGGAGTCCGCCGCGCACTGCGTGGAGTGCGGCTTCTGCGAGCCGGTGTGCCCGTCGCGCAACGCCACCACCACCCCGCGCCAGCGCATCGCGATCCGCCGCGAGATGGCGCGCCAGCCTGAGGGCTCGCCCGTCTACGAGGCGCTGATGGCCGACTTCGAGCACGAGGCGATCCAGACGTGCGCCGTCGACGGCGCCTGCCTCGACGCGTGCCCGGTCGCGATCGACACGGGCGCGCTGATGAAGGAGTTCCGCCGCCGCGAGCGCACCGACCGCGAAGAATCCGTCGCGCTGGCCATCGCTCGTCGCTACGCCAGCGTCGAGAGTGTGGCGCGGGCGGGCCTGGCGGCGACCAGCGCCGCGCAGGCGCTCGTCGGCGAGCGGCGTATGGCGAGAGTGCCGGCGGCGATCCGCACGCGGGTCAGTGCCGATCTGGTGCCGGCGCTGCCGTCGCGGCTGCCGCCCGCTGCGTCGCCGCGGCTGCCGGCCAGCACGCGTGCGGGCGCCGCCGCCGTGTACCTCCCGGCTTGCATCAACAGGATCTTCGGCAACCCCCGCGGCACCGCGCAGCGGCCATCGCTGCCCGAGGCGATGCTCGCAGTCTCGGCGCGCGCACTGCGGCCTCGATGGATCCCCGACGACGTCGCCGGCCACTGCTGCGCCACGCCATGGAACTCGAAGGGCTACCGTCGCGGGCACGGCAACATGGCCGCCCGCACGGCGGCCGCGCTGTGGCGTTGGAGCGACGGCGCGACGCTGCCGGTCGTCATCGATGCGAGCTCGTGCGCGCAGGGGCTCTTGGAGGACGTGGCGCCGCGGCTGGGCGACGCCGAGCGCGAGCGCTACGAGCGGATACGGATCGTGGACTCGATCGCGTGGGGGCACGACGAGCTGCTGCCGCGCCTCGAGGTCAAGCGCCGACTGACCGGCGCGGTAATCCACCCGACCTGCTCGGCCGCGCACCTCGGCCTTTCGGGCAAGCTCGAAGCGATCGTCGGGGCGATCGCGCACGAGGTCCTCACGCCGGCCAGCAGCAGCTGCTGCGGGATGGCGGGGGATCGCGGCATGCTCCACCCGGAGCTGCCGGTTTCGGCGCTACGCGACGAGACGCTCGAGCTCGCCGAGCACGACGCCGAGGAGCACCTGTGCAGCAACCGCACCTGCGAGATCGCGCTGCACGAGCAAACCGGCGCCCCGTACGCTTCGTTCGTGTTCGCGCTCGAGCGCGCCACGCGGCCGTAAAGCGCCGCGCAGGAACGCGGATTCGGCCTTCAGGTGCGACCGCGGCCTCGCGCGCGTGGTGTCATCTCGTGCGCTCTGCACCCCCCGACTCGACCGCAGCGGTCGAGGGACGCCGCGCCATGCCGAGCACGAACGGGATGCCGAGCGCGCCCGGACCCGACGTGAACCTGCTTAGTCGTTCGAGGGTGAACCCGGCATCGGTGATCGCGCGAACCGTGTCGCGCGTCAGATGGCATCCGGCGCCGAGTTGGGGCCAGATGCCCGAGCCGTCAAGCCCGGCCTGTAAGGCCCTGCCCAGGCTCTGCTCGGCGACCACGTGCTCGTAGAAGCGGAGCTCTCCGCCCGGCACGAGGACTCGGTGAAGCTCCGAGAGTGCCGCACCCTGGTCGGTAACCGAGCAGAGCACCAGCGAGCTGACGACGGAGTGGCATGAGCCGTCCTCGACGGGCAGCAGCTCGGCGGTGCCGTCGAGCACCGTGACCGTGACCGGCGCCACGAGCGAAGCCTCGCTGGCGAGCTGTCGCAGATATGGCTCGGGCTCCACGGCGAAGACCTCGGACACCTCGGGCGGGTAGTGGGCGAAGTTGCGCCCGTCGCCTGCACCCACCTCGAGCACGCGTCCACGCAGCCCGGCGAGCAGCTCTGCGCGCTGCTTGTGGGACACGACCTTTCCCGAGATCCGGCTCCAAAAGCGCGCGAACAAAGGATGCTGGCGGGGCAGCTCCTCGACGGTGCGCGCCGGGCCCGCGATCGCTTCCTGATCGATGCCATCGGGGCTGGTCATGATCTGACTGTAGCCTTGGTGGCGCGCTGGCGATGTGTGCGGTTGGCGACCGCGCGGTGTTCCCGCGAACCTTCCTGCCCTGGCAGCTGTGGCGCTTCGCTGCAATCAACCGAAGATGATCGAGGTCATCCGCCCCAGCCACCGCCGCTCTGAGCGTCCGGGAGTAGTGGGGGAAAAGCCGTCATCCGAGCCGTACTTTTCCCCCATGACCTCACCCACTGCAGCGCGTAGCTTGGTGACATGCGTATACCGACCAGATCAGAGCAGGAGGCCTTTCGCCTGACGATCGGCGCGGCCGCCGTGGTGCTCGTAGCGGTCCTCATCGGGTGGCTCACGGAGCCGCTCATCGGCGTCGCCGTGTTCGTGCTCGCATTTGTGCTCGCCCTGATCGCGTACCTGCGGGCCCCCAATCCCGACCGGCACACGCCATTCAGCGACGCGGCGCACCAGCAGCACCGGCATGGTGCATCGCCCGGCATGCGTCACGTGCTCGTGATCGCCAACGAAGCGCTCTCGGGCTCCGAGTTGCGTGAGCGGATCGTCGGCGAGCACGAGGAGTCCGTCGAAGTCGACGTGCTCGCTCCGGTGCTCACCTCGAAGGTTCACCTCGGGATGTCTGACATCGACCACGAGCGTGCACAGGCCCAGGAGCGGCTCGAGCGCTCACTGGCATGGGCACGCGAGCAGGGCATAACCGCGCGCGGGGAGGTCGGCGATCCCAGCCCGACGAGCGCGATCGAGGACGAGCTGCGCGACTTCGGAGCGGATGAGGTGATCGTCGTAACCCATCCGAGCGAGCTGGAGACCTGGCAGGAGCATGGAGAGCTTGAGCGTCTGCGCCGTGAGCTGGACGTGCCGGTCCTGCACGTGGTGGTGGGCGCCAACGGCGGTGCGGCTCAGCCCGGTCCCTGAGCAACGCGACCCGCCGGGCTGGCGAACATGGCGTTGAGCTCTGCGAACGCCACCGCGCCATCCAGGTCCAGCACCGCGAAGCCGCCGCCCTCCGCGATCCCCCTGGCCGCCCGCAGGAATGCTCCCCGGGCAGTTCGCGACAGCGCCGAACCGACGCCGATGCGCCTGACGCCGAGTTCGGCAAGGTCGGTGACACCCTACCTACCCGGTGTTTGCGCTCATCGGGAGAATGACGGGCAGGGCGGTCGCGGCGATATGTGCGAGCACCGAGCACCGCCTCCAGGCTCAGGCGCGCCGGGCGAGTCCGGCGAGCCGCGCGAAAAGCCGAAGCCGCGACCTCAGCCGCTCGCCGCGCGCCGGTAGCGGGCGACGGCCAGGGGGGCGAACACGGCGATGATCGCGAGCGCCCAGACGAAGGCCTCCCAGACGTCGCCTTGCCGCCGGGGCCCCGAGCCACAGCGAGCGCATGGCGTCCACGGTGATCGTGAACGGGTTCACTTCCGCGAACGCCCGCAGCGGTTCGGGCATCGACTGGACGGGCACGAACGCCGAGGAGATGAACGTCAGCGGGAATACGGCGATGAACCCGACGGAGTTGGCGGCCTCGGGTGTGGAGACGAGCATCCCCAGGAAGGCGAACACCCACGAGAAGGCGTAGCCGAAGAGCATCAGCAGCCCGAAGCCGGCGACCGCCTCTGACAGGCCCGTATGAAACGAGAAGCCGATGATCAGGCCCGTGACGACGAGGATCGTGGCCGACAGGGCGTTCGTGACGATGTCGGCGGAGGTCCGCCCGGCGAGCACCGCCGCCCGCGCCATCGGCAGCGAGCGGAAGCGGTCGATGAGCCCCTTGTGCAGGTCCTCGTTGAGTCCGATCGCCGTGACGAAGCCGCCGAAGGCGATGTTCTGCACCGTGATCCCGGGGACCAGGAAGTCGACGTAGCTGTACCCCGGCGTCCTGATCGCGCCACCGAACACGTACCGGAACAGCAGCAGGAACATGATCGGCTGCACCGTGAACGCAAGCAGCAGCTCGGGTGCGCGCGGGAGACGGACGAGATTACGCTCGGCGATGACCAGCGTGTCGGTCACGAGCCGCCTCATGCGGGCCCGTCCACCGCGGGTGGCGCGCCGTCTGCTGCGGCTGCATGGCCGGTCAGCGCGAGGAAGACGTCATCCAAGGTCGGGCGGCGCAGGCGATGTCGTCGACGCCGACGCCGGCGTCGTCGAGCCGGCGGACCGCATCGACGATCGCACCGCCCGTCGGCGGACCCCCACAACGACCATGCTCGCCTCGACGGTGGGCGGCTCGTCGCTCATCGTGCTCAGCGCCCGAGCCGCGGCCCCGGCCCGACCGACCTCCTCCAGGCGGACCTCCAGGCGCTCGCCGCCGACCCGGTCCTTGAGCTCATCCGGCGTGCCGCTGGCGATCACGCGCCCGTGGTCGATGACGGCGATCTCGCGTCGCCAGGCGGTCGGCCTCGTCCAGGTACTGCGTGGTCAGCAGCACGGTCGTCCCCTCGGCGACCAGCAGCTCGATGGTCTCCCACAGCTGCCAGCCGGCTGCGGGGGTCAAGGCCCGTGGTGGGCTCGTCCAGGAACAGCACCGGGCGGCTCGGCCACTAGCGCCGCGGCCAGGTCCAGGCGTCGTCGCATGCCCCCGGAGTAGGTCTTCGCGGGACGATCGGCGGCGTCGAGGAGTTCGAATCGCTCGAGCAGCTCGGCGGCCACGCCGCTTGGCTCCGGCACGACGCCTGCCATAGAGCCGTCCGACCATCGTCAGGTTCTCCAGCCCGGTCAGATTCTCGTCCACCGCGGCGTACTGCCCCGCGAGCCCGATCTGCTGACGGAGTCGCGCCGCGTCCCGGACCACGTCCAGGCCCAGGACCTGGGCTGCTCCCGCGTCGGGCTTGAGCAGCGTTGTGAGTATGCGGATGATGGTCGTCTTGCCGGCGCCGTTCGGTCCGAGCAGGCCGAGCACCGTGCCTGGGGCCACATCGAGATCGACGCCCACGAGCGCCCGTACCGTCTCCATATGACTTCACCAGCCCGCGCACGCTCACTGCTGCAGACGAGGGCGCCCCGACGGCGACCGGCGCCCCGCCGGCCGGAGGGGTGGGAGCGGCGGGACGGGTCGGCATTGCACCAATCTACTGAGCCCCCGCCCCGCTCGACCCGGGTCCCGGCCCGGCTGCGACGGTGCCCTGGTGGGCGCTCGATGCGGCCCTGACCCGATGTCGCCCGGGACGGCGCTCCGCGTAAAATGCGCGCCATGGGTGCGCAGGCGTACGAACAGAGCCTCCCGGCGGATCGCACCTACACGCTGTTCGGCAGGGTGATGGCCCTCGTGGCGCTGACCGTGGGGGCCGCGACCCTGGGCGCCTACGCGGCCCGGGAAGCGGGCGGCGCCATGTGGTTCCTGGCCTGGATCGCAGCGCTCATCTGCCTTGTCGCGCTCAACGTGGCCAACTCGCGAGGGAACCACGGCTTGGCCCTGGTGCTGCTTTTCGCCTTCGGCGCGTTGCTGGGCGCCAGCGTGGGCACGACAATCAACTACTACGCGACAACCGACCCGACCGCGGTGCGCCAGGCGTTCGGGGCAACAGCGCTGTTCGTCGGCGGCCTGGGAGCCGGCGGATATGCGATCCGGCGGGACCTCTCGTTTCTCTACAGGGCGCTCTTCTGGCTGCTGCTGGTGCTGATCGCCGCCGGGATGGTGCTGATCTTCGTCCACATCCCCGCTGCTTACACGATCTATGCGATCTTCGGCCTGGCGATCTTCGCTCTCTACACGGTGGTCGACTTCAACCGCCTGCGCCGCGCGGGCAGCGACGAAGCGATTCCCCTGGCCGCAAGCATATTCATCGATATTCTGAATGTCTTCCTGCTCTTCCTGAGGCTGTTCAGCAACTCGCGCTGACCGGCGGCTGCGTCTTTCGGTGCGGCCGGGCCGCGCTCATGCCCGGGGTGCGGCCCGAGGGTTCGGCTTGAACACGGCGAAGATCACGTGATGGGCGACCCCGGCGGTGCGGTCTCAACATTGGGGATTCCGCGGATCCCCGCATCGGCCGGCGCATTGATCTTCGACCGAAACGGCAGGCTGCTGATCCTGAAACCTACCTACAAGGAGGGATGGACGATCCCCGGCGGCCAGATCGAGGAGACCGGCGAGTCGCCCTGGCAGGCGTGTCGTCGCGAGACGCTCGAGGAGTGTGGCCTTGAGCTCGAGCGTGGGCGGCTGGCCTGTGTCGACTTCCTGCGCTCGCGGCCCGGTCGCCCCGGTGGCGTGCGCTTCCTGTTCGACTGCGGCAGCTTCCACGATGAGCAGCTGGCGGCCGTCTCCGTCGACGGGCTGGAGATCGACGAGTACCGCCTTGCCGATCCGGCCGATGCCAAGGCCCTGCTGAGCGGCCCGGTGCGGCGCAGGGTTCAGGCGGCGGTAGGCCACAAGCACTGCGTCTATCTCGAGGAGGGCCGGCGCGTCGACGCCGTCCGCGGCTGAGGCCCAAGCCGGCGCAGCGCCCTCTAGGATCGATCGATGCCCCAAGGTCGCGAGCATCCTCCCCCGGCCAGACCCCGCGCTGGGAGTCGCGGGCACAAGGGCGCCGGTGCGGGCGGTCGGGCCGGCGCGTATTTCGAGGAGACCTCGATGATCAGGCGGATACATCGCGAGCGTGCGGTCGCGCTGTCCGGCGCGCGCGCACTGCTGATGCAGGCCGCACACCCGCTGGCGGTCGTCGGTCTCCTTGCTCACACGAGCGCGCTGGACGAGCCCTATGACCGGCTCGCGCGAACGGCCGAGACGATGAGCACCATCGTGTTCGGCTCTCGCGCCGACGCAGACCGCGTGACTCGCCGCGTGCTGGCGATGCACCGCCGGGTGAGCGGCCGGCTGGCGGAGCCGGTCGGCCGCTGGGAGGCGGGCACGCCCTATCGCGCCGACGATCCGCAGCTGCTGCTGTGGGTGCTCTTCACGCTCGTCGACTCCGCGCTGGTCGTCTATCGCCGGTACGTGGGGCCGCTGACCCGTGAGGAGGAGAGCGCCTACTGGGAGGACTACAAGATCGTCGGAGGCCTCTTCGGGCTGGGCGCCCGGGACATGCCGGAAACGCTCGATGATCTCGACGCGTACCGCATCAGCATGCTCGAGGGCGATGAGCTGCTCGTGACCGACTGGGCCCGCGAGCGGGCTCGGGAGATCGTCCTGTCGCCTCCGGTCCCGTGGCTCGCACAGCCGCTGCTGAAGACCGCTAACTTCATCACCGTCGCGCTGCTTCCCGATGCGGTCCGCGAGCAGTACGGCTTCTCGCCCGTGCCCCCGCCCCTGATGCGAAAGGCGCTCGTGGCGGGAGGTGCCGAGTATGTGCGGCGCGCGGTGATCCCCCTCCTGCCCGACAGGCTCCGTCTGGTCCCCGGAGCGCGCGCAGCCTGAGCTACGGCTGATCGGAGCGGCCGCCGTCAGCCTGCCGGTTATCGGGATGTCTGGTGAAGCGGCGCTCGCCCGACCCGCTTCATCAGCCCGTGCCCTCGCTCGGGACCACGCGGCGCGAACGCGAGGGCTCAACGCGCAGAAGCCGGGCCGGGAGATGGGGCAGCCACCAGTTCCAGCTTCCGAACAGCGAGACGACGGCCGGTACGAGCAGCGCGCGGATGATGGTCGCGTCCAGGAGGATGCCCGCAGCGAGACCCGTGGCCAGCACTTTGACGTCGGTCTCCGGTCCGGATGCAAGCGAGACGAAGGCGAGGAACAGGATCAGGGCAGCGCTCGTCACGAGTCGGCCGGTGCGCCCGATGCCCCTGATGACCGCCGTGTTGGTGTCGCCGGTGGCGTCGTACTCTTCGCGCATGCGGGAGAGGATGAACACCTCGTAGTCCATCGAGAGCCCGAACAGGAACGCGAACACCATCAGGGGCACCCACGCGGTCACCGAGCCGGTGGCGGGGATACCCCAGATCAGCTGCGATCCATGGCCGTGCTGCCACACGAGGGCGACCACGCCCCAGGCGGCTCCGACGCTGATCACGTTGAGCACAACCGCCTTCAGGGGCAGCAGCAGCGACCGGAACGCCCGGGCGAGCAGCACGAAGGTGATCAGCGCGATCATCGCGATCATCAGCGGGAAGTTCCCGTACACGGCGTCGATGAAGTCCTCGTTCTGTGCGGCGAGCCCCCCGACGTGGACGTCGGGGCCGGTCGCATGGGCCGCGGCCCGCACACGGTCGAGAGTCTGGCGCCCTTCGGCGGAGGAGCCATCCGGGATCGCGAATGCGTCCAGCACCGCGACCCCCCCGTGATGCCAGGTGGCGGCGACCGGCGCCACCGCCCCGTGGATGCCGGGCACCGCCGCCAGCTCGGAGGCGATGAGCGCGGGCGAGGTGGGACCTTCGACCAGCACCTCGTTCGGCAGCAGAGCACCCGAGCCGATGCCGGAGCGCTCGAGTGCGAGCAGTCCCTGCTTCGCGTCGCCCTGCCTGGCGATGGTGTTGACGTTGGGCAGCCCGGGCTGCAGGTGCGTCGCCGCTATCAGGAGCGCCGTGAGCACCGTGCCGGCGCCGATGGCCGCGATCCACCGATTGCGCACGACCAGCTCGGCCCACGCCGTCCAGGAGCGACTGGCCTTCTCGTCGCTGCGCACGTGCGGCCAGTCCAGCCGCGGGCCGAGCTTGCTCAGCACGACGGGCAGCAGCGTGATCGCGACGATCACGCTGATCAGTGGAATCAGCATCCCGCCGTAGCCGACCGAGCGAAGGAAAGGTAGGGGCAGAGCGATGAGCGCCAGCAGGCCGATCGCCACCGTCGTTCCGCTGAAGACGACGGCTCGCCCGGCCGTCTCCATCGCACGCTGCACGGCGGCCTCGTTGTCGAGCCCGTGTGCACGCTCCTCACGCCAGCGGACCACCACGATGAGGGCGTAGTCGATTGACACTCCCAGGCCGATCAGTGCGATCAGGAACTGCACGATCGGTGAGACTTCGGTGACGGTGGTCAGACCCCACACGACTAGGAAGGTGGTCAGGATCGAGACGACCGCCATCATGATCGGGACGATCGCAAGGAAAGAGGCGAACACGAACGCGAGCACGAGCAGTGCGCCGAAGCCACCGATCAGGGCCTCGACCAGCACACCCGGTCCGCCCCCTCCGCCGCTCTGGACGGATAGGGCATCGAAGCCGGTGAGATGGACGGGTGCGCCCGCGACCGTGGCACCCGACAGCGCGGCGCTTGCCTTTTTGGCCGCGTTCGGGTTGTCCCCGAACGCCTGACTGTTGTCAGGCGGCGGGTAGGCGACGATGAAGGTCGTGCGAGCGTCCGGGGACAGGAAGGCGCGATTGCCCGTGCTCGCGTAGCCGGCCACCCGGCTTCCGGGCAGGGTGCCCAGCAGGCGCGCTTCGATCGCAGCGAGTGCGGCTCGCACGCGGTGGGAGCTCGGCGATTGGCCGGCGGGCAGCGTGACGACCGGCAGGAGCGGCGCGCCGTTGCCGCCCGTTCCCCGGAAGTCGCGAGCGATCTGCTGGTTGGTCACCCAGCCCTCCCTGCCGGGCACCGAGAGCTTCTGTTTGAGCGCTTTGCTCGCAGACCCCGCGGAGGCCATGCCCACCAGGGTCAGGGCCACCCAGAAGACAACGACCACGCGCTTGTGTGCCAGTACCCATCGCGTCAGCTGTGCCATCACAACTCCTTCTCAGGGCCGTTCGCCCGAGGTGGGCGCGGTGTAAAGGTTCTGTACAGATTCAGTTTATAGTATACACAAGGATGTGCGGGCGTCGTGGTTGCGGTCGGGCCGGGCGCCAGGGCATATCCTCGACCGCGAACGTCACCGGAACTCCGGCTGGGCATCTGAAAGGAGTGTCATTGGCCAGCGGCGCCGCACACCCTCCGGTCCCGTACGAGACGGCGCCGAGCGCAAAGCCGAACCTGCGCATCGTCTTCGGTGGCCTGTTGCTGGTGATGTTCCTTGCCGCGCTCGATCAGACGATCGTCGCGACCGCGCTGCCGACGATAGTCGGCGATCTCGGCGGTCTGAATCACATCTCCTGGGTGGTCACCGCCTACCTGCTCGCGCAGACGGTGGTCACGCCGCTATACGGGAAGCTCGGAGACATGTACGGGCGCAAGGTCGTCCTGCAGGTTGCGCTGGTCGTCTTCCTCGTCGGCTCGGCGTTGTGCGGGCTGAGCCGGAGCATGGATCAGCTGATCGCGTTCCGCGCCCTGCAGGGGCTGGGCGGCGGAGGGCTGATGGTGAGCGCGCAGGCCGCGATCGGCGACGTCGTCCCGCCGCGCGAGCGAGGTCGCTACACGGGGCTGTTCGGCGCGGTGTTCGGTCTGGCCAGCGTCGCCGGGCCGCTCCTCGGCGGATTCCTCACGAGCCACCTGAGCTGGCGCTGGATCTTCTATGTCAACCTGCCGCTCGGGGTGACCGCCCTGTTCGTGCTGGCCGCCACGCTGCCGTCGGTGCCCGAGCGGGTGCACCACAGCATCGACTACCTCGGTACCTTCCTGCTCGGAGCGGGCCTGAGCGCGATCGTCCTGGCAGCGTCGCTCGGAGGCACCTCGGACCCGTGGGGCTCCACTCTGATCGTGAGCCTGGGAATCGCCGGGCTCGTCCTGCTGATCGCCTTCCTCATGTGCGAGCGCCGGGCACGCGAGCCCATTCTGCCGCCGCGACTGCTGGGGAACCGGGTGTTCGCGATGACCAGCGCCGTCGGCTTCGTCGTGGGATTCGCGCTGTTCGGCGCGGTGACCTACCTGCCCCTCTTCCTGCAGGTCGTCAAGGGTGCCAGCCCGACGGAATCCGGGCTTCAACTGCTGCCCCTGATGGGCGGCCTGCTGATCACCTCGATCGCCTCCGGACAGGTGATCACGCGCACCGGCCGCTACAAGGCGTTCCCGATCGCCGGGACGGCCGTGATGGTGCTCGGGCTCTACCTACTGTCCACCCTGGATTCGGCCTCCAGCAGCGAGACGATCTTCGCGTTCATGTTCGTGCTAGGCCTGGGCCTGGGGATGGTCATGCAGGTCCTCGTGCTCGCGGTGCAGAACGCCGTCGATTATTCCGATCTGGGGGTGGCGACCTCCGGGGCGACGCTGTTCCGATCGATCGGTGGCTCGCTGGGCACGGCGATACTCGGGGCGATCTTCTCCAACCGCTTGAGAGAAGAGCTCAAAAGCGTGCTGCCTGCAGGCGCGGCAGCTCACGTTGGCAGCGGCGGGCAGGTCAACCCCAAGCAGATCGCCCACCTGCCGCCGGAGCTGCGCTCGGGCTATCTGCACGCGTTCACACACGCGCTGAGCGGTGTATTCATCGTGGCCTCCGCCGTCGGGGTCGCGGCGTTCGCGCTGTCGTGGCTGATCCGCGAGCTGCCGCTGCGCGACACCGTTGCCTCCGGGAATATCCGTGACACGTATGCCACGCCGCGGGAGGGCGCCTCGCTTGCGGAGGTGGTCAACATGATCGGCCGGTTGGAGAGCCGTGAGGGGGGCAGGGAGATGGTGGCGCGCATGGCGGCCCGCGCCGGCGTGAGTCTCGGCCCGGCGGCGTGCTGGCTGTTGGCGAGACTCAGCGAACACGACTGTCCCGACCTATCCACTCTCGCCGAGGCGTTCAACATCGACCCGGGCACAGTCACCCAGGCGCGGGACGACCTGGTGGGGGAGGCGCTGATCGTCGCATCCCCCGGTGCCCGATCGGGCTACGAACTGACCGAGCAGGGGCATGTCACGCTCGAGCGCCTGACCGCTACAGGTCAACAACGCCTGTCGGAACTGCTGCAGTGCTGGCACCCGGATGAGCACGAGGAGCTCGCACGTCTGATCGGCGGGCTGGCACGCGAATTCTTCATCGATGCATCGGCGCTGCGCACTCCCGTCGGCGTCTGAGTTGTCACCGGTGTCTCATCCAGGTGAGTCCGGCCGACGTCTCCACACGATGCCCCGCCGACTGCCCGGTCGGCGAGACCCGTCGAGAGGGCGCCCGGCGGGGACGCCCACCCTCGAGGACCTGGCGCACGAACGCTCGTGCATTCGCCCGTCCGATAGGGCTGCTACCCGCCGGTGTCATGCAGTCGCCGTGACCGTCCGGGCGCAGATGGCGCAGTCGCCCTCGCGGAGATGCGCGGGGCGACTGCGGGCTCGGCGGGACGTTTCGGGCATTGCCGTGCCGAATTGCGACTCTTCCGGGGGTAACGGCGCGGGAGCCGGCATGCACCGAGGCGTGAGCGACCCGTCGTCTCGCCTTCGGCACGTACGCTGAGCACCCTCGCACTTCGCTTCCCCGAGCCGTACGGCAGACGCCGACCCTTCCGCCGATCGCGATCGGCGATCCACCCAGCGAAACGTCCGACGCCCTCCATGGGGCAGCCGGCCGAGCGCGCAGCTCTCTGACACCGTCGCTCCAAACTGGACGCTCGCTGCCGTCACGAGGCGCTCGCCGGTCGGCCGCTCGCGAGCGTTTGCGCGCCAACTTCGCGCTTTCGAGCTCGTGCCAGACGGAGACTTCCGAGACCCCCTTAGGGGTTCTCGGAGTGCCGTTCCCGGTCGGTCCTCGGCGACTTTGGCGACTTGACGGTCGGCTAATCGGCTCCTAAAAGCATCCCGGCCAGACCCACCCACCGTCATTGCGACGGTCTTGTAAGAGACCGGTCAGGAGACAATCATGACGTCCACTCTTTCCTCCCCAGCACAAGGCGCTCGCCGATCCAGGCGCCGCGCCCCGGGCGCAACGCACCGTGCCGATCGCGATCGCGCGATGAACCGCAGGGGCGTGCGCCGCGACGGTCGCGTGCTCGCGCGCTACACCGACTGGAGAGGGCGCTCCCGCGAGGTGCTCGCCGAAGGCGGCTTCGCCGGAAGCGTGCTGGTGGTCGACCGCGACTCCTCCAGCCGCGCCGACCGCCGACTGCTCGCGCACCTCGGCGCCGATGAGCCGCCCGAGAACGCCGTGCTCGTGTGCGAGGACTATCTGGTCCGGGCGCGGGGCCGACGTTGCCGCTGCCGGGCGCTGAGCGCCGCGGACCGCCGCACTGTGCCATTCGCGGATGTTGCGGACGCCGAGCCGGTCTCGCCGGTCGCCGGGGCCGAGGCCATCGACGATAAGGGGCGCCGGTATCGGCTCGAGCGCCTTCACACCGGGATGTCGATCCCCGAGCTGCGCTGGTGTGCGTACCCGCCCGCCGAAGCGCAGGCGGAACCCGGGCCCCTCAGCGTGCGCGCGGTGATCGCGCACCTGCAGGACTACGAGCCGGTGCGCACCATCACCCTCGCGGAGCTTGCGCGCTGCGGCGAGGCCTGCGAGGTCTCAACGACCGTGTTGCGTGGCGAGATGGAGCGCGTGCGGGACAGCCCGATCGTGCTCAATCGAAAGCTCCGCGAGACCGTGCTCGAGACGATCGAGCGCCAGGGGGTGAGCATGAGCGAGATCGCGATCCGCTGCGGACGGGTCAAGCGTGACGCTGCCGGCAACGAGAGCGGGGAGACGAGCTGGCTGGCCCGACGGCTCGGGATCCTGCCCGAGGGCGGAAGGGACGCACCCACGCCGTGGGTGCACAGCGACGTGCTGGGGTTGATCGCCCGCGATGGCCTGGGGATCAGTCCACGCGAGGTTGAAATGGGATGACGGCCGTGCCGGTCCGCCCGCAGGCCCCGCCGTGCGCCGCTGGCGAGCAGATCCTCGTCGTGGCATCGGACCCGGACGTCGGGCGGGCGACCGTCGAGCAGCTGGTCGCCGACGGCTATCGGGCCGACCTTGCGCGCACGGCTCAGCATGCCCGGATCCTGGCGCGTGCGCGCTTGCCGACACTCGTGGTGATCGGCGATCTCGACTCGCCACGCGGCGCGCTGGAGCTGCTCGAGGAGATGCGGGACCCTGGCGCCGCCGATTCGCCATGGCAGGCCCAGTTGCCGGTGGTCCTGGCCGGCGGGCGAGCGCACGAGGTCGATGTGCTTCGCGCGTTCGACGCAGGAGCGGACGATGTTCTGATGAGCCCGGTGCGCTATCTGGAGCTGAGAGCCCGCCTGCGCGCGGTCCTGCGCCGCACCGGTAAGGCCGCGGACCGCGAGCGGACACTGCGGGTCGGGCCGTTGGCGATCGACCGCCGCGCCCGTACGGTGAGCCTTGAGGGACAGCTCGTGGATCTGCGACGCCTCGAGTTCGAGCTGCTCGTGCACCTCGCGGGTGAGCCCGAGCGCGTATTCGGCAGGGACGAGCTGCTTCGTGCGGTCTGGCGTTACCGGTCCGAGGGCTCGACACGGACCGTCGACAGCCATGCAAGCCGCTTGCGCCGCAAGCTGGACCCCGACGACGGCGGCAGATGGGTGATCAATGTCTGGGGTGTCGGCTACCGGCTGACCTGAGCCCGGCCGTCCGGCGGGCGCCGTCGACCGAGGCCTCCGGGCAGGTCGGCTCCTAACGCGGCTCGAGGATCGCTCGCGGACTCGAGCGGCCCGAAATCGAGCGCCGTCGTGAGCCGGCTCGCCGGCTCACGACGCCTGGCAAGCACAACCGCCGGCCCGTGCCGGCCCGTCCGCCCGTGAAGGGTGGGTCCTAAGAAAGGAGCGTTGCAATGCCTTCATTCGAAGCGAGCCCCGAACCGAGGGGCGCGCCGCTCATGCCCCTGGAGCAGGTGGTTCACCGGCTGGTGGGCACAGCCTGGCACGTCTCGCTGGGCCTCTTGATCGGCATCACCGTGGCACGGCTCATGCGCAGCAGGCATCTGCACTGGAGCTGGGCCGCCACCGCAGGACTGTTCGCCGTACTCGTGCGCCCGGCGCCCGCGAGCCTGTTCGCGACGGTCGGGGTTGCCGCCGTGAGCGCCGCCGCCTGGAGTCGGCGCTGGCACCGCGAGGACATCGAGGCAGGAAGCGACCTGGCCGAGATCGCAGCCGGCCGGCGGGGTCCTCTGGATGTGCTGCGTTCCCTCTCGCGCGGGGTGCCCCTTGCAACCGGAGGTGTTCGCCGGCGGGTCCGCTCCTCGAGCCGCGGTGAGCTGGTGATCGGCCACGACGACGAGCGGCCGTACCGTGTCGATCCCGTTCGGCGGAAGAGGGGGGGCACTCACACGCTGGTGGTAGGTGCCACCGGCTCGGGCAAGACGGTCACCCAGACCTGGATGGCGGTGCGGGCGATCGAGCGCGGCATGGGCGTCGTCGTGGTCGACCCCAAGGGCGATCGCGGCATGCGCGAGGAGATGCGCCGGGCCGGCGAGGCGGCCGGCAGGGCATTCATCGAGTGGACGCCGGGCGGTCCGTCGGTCTACAACCCGTACGCGCGCGGAACCGAGACCGAGATCGCCGACAAGGCGCTCGCGGGCGAGCGTTTCACCGAGCCCCACTACCTGCGCCAGGCCCAGCGCTACCTCGGCCACGTCGTGCGCGCGCTGCGCAGGGCGGGGCTCGAGGTCAGCCTGCGGGGGCATCGTGCGAGCACATGGACCCGCCGCGGCTCGAGTGCCCTCGCGCGCCGCCTGCCCGAGGCCGACGCTGCAGCGACGCACGACTATCTGGACTCGCTGACCGCTCGCCAGCAGGGCGAGTTGGCCGGCGTCCGCGACCGTCTGGCGATCCTGTCGGAGTCCGACGTCGGCCGCTGGCTCGACCCGCACACCGCGGGGGCCGAGCGGTTCGACCTGCTCGAGGCTGTGCGGGCACGGGCCGTCGTGTACTTCAGCCTCGAGTCCGACCGCCGGCCGCTGCTCACGCAGATGCTCGGGGCGGCGATCGTGCAGGACCTGCAGACCACGGTGGCGGCCCTGCAGGCTCGGCCGACTACCCACCCTGGTCGTGATCGACGAGTTCTCCGCCGTCGCCGCGGCAGCAGGTGGTGCGGCTGTTCGGCCGGGCGCGCTCGGCGGGCTTCAGCCTGCTGCTGTGCACGCAGGAGCTCTCCGACCTGCGGCTGCCGGGGCGAGAGCAGCTGCTCGAGCAGGTCATGGGCAACCTCTCGGTGCTGATCGCCCACCGCCAGGTCGTGCCCGAGCTCGGCCGGGCTGATCGCGAGCCTTGCGGGCGGCAGGGGCGCCTGGAGGACGACCCGCGCCACAGCGACGGCAGGACGACCCGCACCCGCGATCAGCGAGGCGGTGCTCGACCCGAGTGATGTCGTGGGGCTCGAGGTCGGCCGGGCCGCGGTGATCGTGCTCGCCGGTGGCGCGGGCGTGCGCTTCGCGCGCGTCCTCTCATCGCGCGAGCAGCGCTGAGGGGCGCTGGCCATCGGGTCAGCACTTATGAATCCGAATGTCCTGGTCGGAGCCGACGGCGCCGGCGAGCAGGACGAGAAAGGGATGAACATGTCCAAGACACGCCCGATGCCACCCGCGCGGGAGGCGATGCTGCGCTGGACGGCGCATATGGGTGCCATCACCGCCGAGGCCCTGGCGCCCGTGAAGGCATCTCGTCGCATCGGCGCGCGCGCGACTGCTCGGCGCAGTGCGCGCCGGGCTGCTCATCGCGCCAACGTCCGCTGATCGGACAGCCGGCGCTGTACACGATCACCCGCGCCGGCCTGCGCGCGTGCGGCCTGCGCGGCGCTCGACCCGTGCCGCGTGACGCGCGTCGAACGCGATGCACCTGATCGTCTGTGCCGAGGTGGCCGCCGCTCTGGAGCGCTGCTACCCGGATCATCGGGTGCTCGGCGAGCGCGAGCTGCGCCGTGACGAGCGGGAGTGCGGCGCTCCGCTCGCGAGCGCGCTCATGTCCGCCGCGTCGTGTCGGCCGTCCGCTGCTGCACCGCCCCGACCTCGTTCTGTGGCCGCCGCGACCGCGATGACCAGCTGCCGGTCGCGGTCGAGGTCGAGCTCACGGTCAAGGCGCCGCGGCGCCTGGCGGACATCTGCCTGGCCTGGGCACGCTGCCGCTGCGTGGCCGGCGTGCTCTATCTCGTGGCGCCCGAGGTCGAGCGCGCGCTCGGGCGGGCGTCGAGCCCGCTCCAACGCGGGCGAGCGGATCGCCGTCGTCCCGCTAGACGCGCTGCCGCGCGAGCGTGCGGTCGGCAGGAGCAGGGCCGACGGCGCAGCGGCTGAGAACCGTCCCAGGCAACTGCGTAGGTTGTGAGCCGGGGGGTCAACCATCTAGTAAAGGAAGCCCAGACATGTCTTACTTCAGCATCAACCGCGTCGTTCTGGTCGGGCGCCTCACGCGGGACCCCGAGCTGCGGGCGCTGCCCTCGGGCGTCAGCGTCTGCAGCCTGCGCATCGCCTGCAACTCCAGCCGGCGGGACGCTGACGGCGGCTACCCGGAGAAGCCCAACTTCTTCGATGTGAGCATCTACGGCGCGTCGGCGGAGAGCGTCAGCCACTACATGCGCAAGGGCAGTCGTGTCGCCGTCGACGGCCGGCTGGAGTGGCGCGAGTGGGAAACCGCCGATCAGCAGAAGCGTCAGGCGGTGAGCGTCGTCGGCGACACCGATCCAGTTCCTGGACGGCCCGGGTGACAGGTCCCACGCCGGGCCGGAAGGCGAGGACGGACCGGAGCGGGACTCGGGCGACGGTGAGCAGGGGGCGGATTCCGCGCTCGTCGGCGCCGGAGCCGAGCCGGACCTCGTCTTCTAGGGCGCACGTGAGGCTGCTCGACACAGAGCACGCACGGCTCCGCGACGAGCACGGCAGCGGAGGCGCTAGCAGGCGCGTCTCCGCTGTCGGGCGCCGGGTCCCCTTTTCGTTTAACGGCTCGCGCGGATCGCGCGGCACCGCGTCCGGGCAAGTGCGGTGGAGGATGTCCAGCGGGATGTCCAGAGAGCACCGGCAGGTGCGCTCCCCGTAGACTGGCGCGCCAGAGCAGCCAGAGACCGCCGAGCCCGGTTACATCCTGCGAGGAGCCCTGTCAGATGCCAGTGAATACTCAAGCTGTCGGCAAGACCTACGAGCCCACGCTATACGCGGTGGGCAGGGAGAAGATCAAGGAGTATGCGCGCGCGGTGGGCGAGACCAACCCTGTGCACCTCGACGTCGCAGGCCGCGCGCGCGGCCGGCTACGCAGACGTGGTTGCGCCGCCGATGTTCGCGGTCGTCTACTCCAGCCCGGCGCTCGGGCCGGCGATATTCGATCCGGAGCTCGAGATCAACTTCGCGATGATGGTCCACGGTGGCCAGGCCTTCGAGTGGGGCCCGCTGGTCGTGGCCGGCGACGAGATCACGACCGAGGTCAGCGTCAATGACATCTCCGAAGACGGGCCGGTCGCGGCTACTACGCGTTCGAGTCGATCTCCACCAACCAGCGCGGCGAGCAGGTATGCCGCGGCACTATGGACGCAAATCGTGCGAGGAGTGTGAGCGCGATGGCCGATCTACAGCCAGGCATGCACAGATCCCCGAGGTGAGGATCACCCCGGACAAGTACCTCACGGTGCGCTATGCGGGCGCCTCGGGCGATTTCAACCCGATCCACATCGACGAGGAGTTCGCCCGCTCCGTCGGCCTGCCAGGGCGGATACTGCACGGGCTCTGGACGATGGCCCAGGTGGCTCGCGCGCAGACCGAGGCGGCCGGCGGTCCCGAGCACCTCAAGCGACTGTCCGTCCAGTTCCGCGGGATGGGCGTGCCCGAGCAGGAGGTGCTCGTGACCGGAACCGTGCGGGAGGCGCACGACGGGCGTGTGGTGATCGACACCGTCGCCGAACAGGCGGGCAAGCAGATCATCCGCAATGCGGAGGCCGAGCTCGAGATCTGAGGCCGCAGGGCCCGTAGCGGGGCCGATGGTCCACCTACAATCAACTCATGTTCAGGGCCCGTCCCAATTCGCCCGGCGGGCTGCACGCGCTCATGTCGCGGCCCCAGGCGCCATCGGTGCCGCCCGCACGGCACCCTCGGCGTGCCGCCCGCCTCGCCGGCGGACCGTTTACCGCTACCAGGCAGCTGCCGTGACCGCCACCCTCACCGCGAGACAGGAGAGCATCCTGTGCAAGGTCGTCGACGACTATCTGCAGACCGGCCAACCGGTGCCGTCACGGTCGATCGCAGCCGACCCCGAGCTCGACTGCGGACCGTCCACGGTGCGCAACGAGCTGGCACTGCTCGAGGAGCTCGGCCTGCTCTCCCATCCCCACGTGTCGGCCGGCCGCGTACCCACCGACGCCGGTCACCGCTACGTGGTCGATCGCATGCTCACCTCCGGGCGCGGGCTCGCGCCGGAGCGGCGCATGGAGCTCTCCCTGATCCGCCGAGAGGTGGAGGAGGCGATGCGCGCCACGACGGAGACCCTCTCGAAGATGACCAACCTGATGGCCGTCGTCTCGGCCCCGTCCCTGAACGCCGCGACGATCAGGCACATCGAGGTGCTCGCGCTCCAGCCGCAGGTGGTGATGGTGGTGATCATCACCTCCACCGGCGGGGTGTCGAAGCTGCTCGTCACGTTCGAGCGGGCCGTCGATCAGGGCCTGCTCGCGTGGGCGGGGGAGTACTCTGAACGAGCGCCTCGTCGGCCTGGAACTGGGCGCGCGCATGCTCCATCAGCGCATCGTCGAGCCGAGCCTCTCGCCCACCGAGCTGGCTTTCCTCGAGCGCCTGCTGCCGGGCCTGGGTGAACTTTCCTCCGGTGCGGAGGACTCGCTGTATGTGGATGGCGCGGGGCGGCTGCTGTCGGCCGGCCAGATCGTCGATACCGGTGAGGTCAACGAGCTGATGAGCCTGCTCGAGCGCAGGGTGGCGCTGCTGCGCGTGCTGCGCGCCGCGCTCAGCGAGCCCGGCGTGTACGTGAGGATCGGGCGGGAGAACGAGATCCCGGCGATGCGCTCGCTCGCCCTGGTCGCCACCGGCTACGGTGTGGCGCAGCGCAAGCTCGGCACCGTCTCGGTGATCGGACCGGTGCGCATGGACTATGCGGGCGCGATCATCACCGTACGCGAGGCCGCACATGAGCTGTCGCGCTTCGTCGAAGACGCCTATGCGGAGAACTGAGATCGACGCCGTCGCGCCCGCGCGTACACGAGGAGACGGCCCATGAGCAGGACGTCCATGCCGCGCGACCCCTACGAGGTGCTCGGCGTCGATCGCGATGCCTCCGAGCAGCAGATCAAGAAGGCCTTTCGCCAGCTGGCACGAGAGCTGCATCCGGACGTCAACGCGCACGATCCCGATGCCGAGGAGAAGTTCAAGGAGGCCGCCGAGGCCTACGAGATCCTGTCCGACTCCGAGCGGCGGGCGACCTATGACCGCTATGGCCACGAAGGGCTAAGGTCTGGCGGGTACGCACCCAATTTCGACGGGTTCGGCTCGATCGGGGATCTGTTCGACGCCTTCTTCGGCGGCGGGGGCTGTCGGACGCTCGGGGCCGGCGCCGGGCGCCGACATCGCGGTGGCGGTCGAGATCGACCTGATCGAGGCCGCGCACGGGCGCGAAGGTCGAGGTCTCCTTCGAGGCGGTCGATCGCTGCGAGCACTGCCACGGCAACGGCGCCGAGCCCGGCACGCCGATCGAGACCTGCGAGCGCTGTGGCGGCGCCGGGCAGCTGCAGGCGGCCACGCGCACGCCGTTCGGACAGATGGTGCGCACGATGGTCTGCGACGTCTGCCACGGCGACGGTCGCGTGCCCCAGGCAGCCCTGCCGGGAGTGCCGTGGCCGGGGCCGGCTGGCGAGCACGCGCACGGCTCGAGGTCGAGGTGCCGGCCGGGATCTCCGACGGCCAGCGCATCCGGCTCGCCGGCCGCGGGCATGCCGGCGAGCTGGGCGCGGGGGCCGGGCGATCTGTACGTGCTCGTGAGGGTGCGCGAGGACGAGCGCTTCGTGCGCGAAGGCGACGACCTGATCACGGCGCTCGACGTTCCCGCTCCGCTCGCGGCGCTCGGCGCGACGCTCGAGGTCCCGCCCTGGAGGGCAAGCAGTCTCGGTCGAGGTGCCGGCGGGCACGCAGCCGGGCGACGTGATCACGCTGCGCGGCCAGGGCATGCCGTCACTCGGCCGCGGGCGCCACGGCGACCTGAGGGTGGTCGTCAACGTCGTGATCCCGCGCCGGCTGAGCGACGAGCAGCGCGAGCTGCTCGAGCGGCTGAACGGACACGCTCACCCCGGAGAACCTGCGCTCGGATGAGTCGATGTTCGCCAAGCTGCGCCGCGCGCTGGGCAGCCAGACCGGCGTGATCCGCCTGGCGGTGCGCGTTCGGCGCGAGGATGCCGAGCTCGTCCTCGCAGAGCTTGCTGGAGCTGGTGCCGGCCGGCGTGGAAGAGGTGCAGGTGGGAGCCGAGACGGTCGAGTACGCGGTTTACGGCGCGCCGGGAGAGCTGCCGAGCCTCCCCGACCTGAACGCGGCCGTGGGCGATGCGCTGGTGGAGATCTCGACGACCCACACCGCAGACGACTGGCAGGAGCGTTGGCAGCGCTTTCATCGCCCCGTGCTGGTCGAGGCGCCCGGCGATCCCCGGGGGGCCGGGCTGCGGCCGCCGCTCTGTCTCGTCCGACCGCCGTGGGAGGCCTCCGCGCTCCCAGCGCGATGCAGGGGTGGAGGAGATCGTGATCGACCCGGGACAGGCATTCGGCACTGGCGGTCATGCCAGTACACGCCTGTGCCTCGAGCTTCTGCTCGAGCTGGCCGCGCCTCGAGCCGACGGCGCGAGCGCTGCTGGACGTTGGCACCGGCTCCGGCGTGCTGGCGATAGCCGCCGCACGGCTGGGCTTCGCGCCGGTGCTCGGTCTCGACAACGAGCGTGAGAGCGTCGAGGCGGCTCGCGAGAATGCGGCCGTGAACGGTGTGAGATCGAGGTGCGGCACTTCGATCTGCGCGCGCAGCCGCTGCCCTGGACCGATGGGGCGCCCGGCACGGGCGGGTCGACGGTCGTGGTCGCCAACCTGCTGCGCCCGCTGCTGCTCGAGCTGGCCGCCACGATGCCCCGCGCCCCCGTCGCACCTGCTGGCCGGAGGGCTGCTGGCCGAGGAGGTCGAGGAGGTCGTGCACGCGTTCGGGACTCGCCTCGGCATGCGCCCGCGCGATGAGCGCGCAGCGCGAAGGCTGGGCGGCCGTCTGGCTCTCAGCGGACTGATCGTCCGCCCGCCGGGGTCGGGCGATCAGACGCCGACAGTCCCCTCACCCGTGTTCAGCTATCTCCGTCGCGGCCCGGACGTTCGCGCGGTAGACAAGGTCGATCGCCGCGCGGGTGCCCTCCTCGGTCTGCATCAGAGCGTCCGCCGCGGTGAGGGCGGCGCCGATCGTCTCGAGCGCCTCCCCCACGGACCCCGGCTCGGGGTCGCGGCACGCCGCAACCGCCATGTCGAGCATCGCCCGACGCCTGCTCGACGGCTCCCGTGAACAGCGCCGGCCCGACCAGGCTGGCATAGCCGTACACGCGCGCGAGGCGGCCGGACAGCGTGATCGTCGGTCCCCTGCGCGGGGCGGTGGCCGCGGGCAGCGCCTTCACCGTCGAGCAGCGCTGCCATCGTGCCGCCGAGCACCGCTCTGGTGGCCGCCTCGTCCAGCCCGGCGTGGTGGGCCACGCGCAGCGCCATGTAGAGCGTCGTGGCGGGCATGCCGTAGGGCGGATCGGAGGCGAACACGATCCGCTCCGCCGGCACCCGCGCGAACAGCTCGATCACGTCGAGGGGAAAGAAGCAGGAGATGTCATACAGCACGCCCGGGTGATCGGCCAGGCGCGAGGTGAGGATCCCCTGGTCGCAGATCGCGCCATGCGCGAGGATGAGGACGACCCCGGGATGGCGCAGGGCGAGATCGACAAGACCCTCCGCCAGTGGTGGAAGGCCGCGCCCGGCGTGGATCAGAATCGGCACGCGTGCCGATTCGGCGAGAGCGAAGACATCGTCCATGTGCTGCCCGTCGAACACGAAGTCCTGGGCTCGCGGGTGCAGCTTGATGCCGCGTGCACCGTTCGCCAGGCAGCGCTCGCTCTCCGCGAGCGGTTCCTCGGCGGGATCCAGCCGGCAGAAAGGCGCGAGTCGCCCATCGCTTTCCGCCGCCCAGGCGAGCACTCGGTCGTTGGGCACGCGGTAGGCGGGGTGGCGCTCGGGATCGTGCAGCGGAAACACGCACGCCCTCCTTGCCCCGGCCTCGTCCAGGGCGGAGAGCAGTTGCTCGAGGGTGAGCGACCGTCCGTCCTCATCAAGGCCGAGGTGCGTGTGGGCGTCGATTACTTCGGCGTCCGCCGGACGCAGGCGCTCGACCTCGGCGAGGAACGGGGCCACGGCATCGGCATGCAGATCGGAGCTCACACGGGGACCCTATTCTATGCCGGCCGCCGTTGAAGCTGCTGACCGTCGGAGGTCGGTTTCACACGCAAGTCACGCGACAAGTCCCGATCTCGGCGAACTGTGCGTATCCTGATCTGAGGATGGCGATGCTCGAGGAGATCAGGGCCGATCTGAAGGGCGCCATGCGCGCCGGCGAAAAGGAGAGGGTCAGCGCGCTGCGGCTGGTGCTGTCCGAGCTGCAGAAGGCCGCCAAGGAGGGCTCCGATGACGAGCTCGCGGTGCTGCGCCGCGAGCGCAAGCGCCGCCTCGAGGCGGCCAGGGCCTATCACGACGCCGGCAGGGACGACCTCGCCGCCGGCGAGGAGGCCGAGGCCGAGCTGATCAGCTCCTACCTGCCGTGCCGAGCTCTCAGAGGAGGAGCTTCGGGCGATCGTGGAGCAGGCGGTGAGAGACAGTGGCGCGCAGTCGGCCAAGGACATGGGCAAGGTCATGAAGCAGGCGATGGCGGCCGTCGACGGTCGCGCCGACGGCAGCCGTGTGTCCGGGCTCGTGCGAGCGTCGCTCGGCGGATGAGGACGCAGGTCGAGCTTCCAAACGATGTCGCCGTCGAGCTGGCGGGCAGCCAGGACGCCGTGCTTGCGTGCGCTGGAGGCGCATCTGCAGTGCAAGGTCTTCCTGCGCGGGAACCTGCTGACCTTCGACGGCGAGGAGTCAGAGACCAACGCCGGGGAGCGCGTCGTGCGCGAGCTCTCCGAGCTGATCGCGCGCGGTCACCAGATCGGGCCCGGGACGATCGCGGCGGTCACGGGCGCGCTCGACGCGCACGAGTCGCCCGCGCGGGTGCTGGAGGACGTCGTCTGGCGCCACCGCGGGCTGCGGGTGGCCCCCAAGACGGTCAACCAGAAGAGCTACGTGGACTCGGTCCGCAACAACACGATCACGTTCGGCGTGGGGCCGGCGGGCACCGGCAAGACCTTCCTGGCGGTGGCCATGGCGTCGGCCGCGCTCGCGCGCCATGAGGTCAACCGCATCATCCTCACGCGGCCCGCGGTCGAGGCCGGCGAGCGCCTCGGATTCCTGCCGGGCGACCTGATGGCCAAGGTCGATCCGTACCTGCGCCCGCTGTTCGACGCGCTGCACGACATGCTCGATCCCGAGAAGGTCTCGCAGTACATCGAGCGCGGCGTGATCGAGATCGCGCCGCTCGCGTTCATGCGGGGACGCACGTTGAACGACTCGTTCGTGATTCTCGACGAGGCCCAGAACACGACGCCCGAGCAGATGAAGATGTTCCTCACCCGCCTCGGGCTTCGGATCAAGGATGGTGGTGACCGGCGACATCACGCAGGTGGATCTTCCCTCGCGAGCAGCAGTCGGGGCTGATCGTGGTCGGGGAGGTGCTGCGAGGCGATCGAGGGGATCGAGTTCGTGCGCTTCGGCGCCGAGGACGTCGTTCGCCACAAGCTCGTGCAGCGGATCGTCGAGGCCTATGACGTGCACTCCCAGCGCGATGCGCCCGAGCGCACGCGCGGAGAGCAGGCTGGCGATCCGCCGACCCTCGCAGGCCCGAGCCCGGATGATCGAGGTCGAGGTGTTCGGCGCGGAGCTCGCCCGCGACGCGCCGCCGTTCGCGGAGGTGCGGCGCCTGTGCGTTCTGGCGGCGGCCTCTGCCGGCGTGCGACGAACGGCCACCTTGCGATCGAGTTCGTCGATGCCGAGCGGATCGCCGCGCTGAACGGTGAGCATCGCGGCAAGCCGACAGCCACCGACGTGCTCTCCTTCCCGATCGACGGCGCCGAGCCGCTGACGGCCGGCGATCGCGAGCTGGGTGATGTGGTGATCTGCCCCGAGCACACGGCCGACCTGCGCGAGGCGATCGTCCACGGGGTGCTGCATCTGGCTTGGCATGGATCACGAGACCGACCACGGGCGAGATGCTCGCGCTCCAGCGCGAGCTGCTGGCGCGGGAGAGCGGGTGACCCGCAGCGGCTTCGTGGCGCTGGCCGGCAGGCCCAACGTGGGCAAGTCCACGCTCGTCAACCTCATCGTCGGAGAGAAGGTCGCGATCGTCTCCGACCGGCCCCAGACGACCCGGCGGGCGATCCGCGGAGTGCACTCGAGCAGCGACTGCCAGATGGTGCTCGTGGACCTGCCCGGCGTTCAGCGTCCGCGCGATGCGCTCACCTCGCGCATGGCCCGACGCGTCCAGCAGGAGCTCGAGGACTCCGACGTCGCCCTGCTGATCCTCAACGGCGAGCAGGGCGTGGGCCCCGGCGACCGCTTCATCGCACAGGCGCTTGCGAGCGCGAACACGCCGGTCACGATCGCGGTGAACAAGGTCGATCGGCTGTCGCGTGCGGCGACCGTGGCGGTCCTGCACGCGGCGGCCGAGCTCGATGTGGGCGTGGCGAGGAGGGTCGTTTCCGATCTCGGCCCGCACGGGCGCGGGCGTGGAGGCGCTCGTCGAGCACCTGCTTGCGCGATGCCGGAGGGCCCGTTCATGTTCGGCGAGGGCACGACCTCCGATCAGCCGCTCGAGGTGCGGCTGGCCGAGCTGGTGCGCGAGGCGGTGATCAGGCGGACCTTCCAGGAGGTGCCGCACGCGGTTGACGTGCATCGTCGAGGAGGTCGAACGGCCACGCGAGGGCCTCGCGCGGGTGAGGGCGCTGATCTGGGTGGAGAGCGAGTCCCAGAAGGGGATCCTGGTCGGCGCCCGCGGGCAGCATGATCAAGGCGATCGGGACGGCCGCGCGGCGTGAATCCGAGCGCGAGCTCGGCTGCCAGGTCTATCTCGACCTGTCCGTGCGTGTCCGCCGCGACTGGCGCGCCGATGAGGGCTCGCTCGACCGCCTGGGCATCACCTAGGCTCACTGAGCCTTCGCCCCAGCTGCTCGGCGATCCGCCGCACAGCGGGCAGGTCGAGCTCGGCGGTGAACACGAAGGGCACGCCGAGCACCTCGAAGCTCGCGGCGGCGCAGGCGGGCGAGCTGGTTGTGCTGGAAGCGCGCCCGGTCGTGGACGGCGCGGGCGGCCGGCGCCGCCGAGTGCACGACCGCGTCGCCGGCCGTGCCCGGCGCCGGGCGTTCCCGTCGGGCCCGCCAGCGGCTCGCCCCGGCGGCTGCCGACGCCGTTCAGCTGCGCGATCCGCCGCAGCTCCGCAGCGGTGAACCGCTGCGGCAGGATCCCGTTGACGACGACCGCCTCAGCTCGCGGCCGAGGTGCGGTGCAGCCCGTCGCTCAGCTCGAGCGTCTCGGTCACGGCCATCTCGGTTCGCCTGCGCCACCGCCAGATAGCCGGAGTCGCGGGGTTCGGCGAGCAGCTCTCGCACCTGCTCGGACTGCCCGGCGATCGGCCCGACGCGGGCGATCGCGCCGAACGTCGACGGCGAGCGCAGCATGCCGAGCGCATGGCCCGTGGCCGGACCGTCGAGCACCACCAGGTCATAGGCGGCGGCTCCGCCTGCGCCAGCGCTGGCCCTGGGTGAGCTCCCAGATCTTGACCATGCTCACGAGCTCCTTGGCGCCCGGGGCCGCGGCGGCGAAGTACTGGAAGGTGCTGCTGGAGCGCGAGCACGCGGCCGGACACGCGCCCGCCCGAGTTTCTGCAGCCACTCGAGCAGCGCGCGGTCGGGGTCGATCGAGATGCTCCACAGGCGCTCGTTCGAGCTCGATCTCCACGCCCGTCTGCATGCCGGCGACGTCCGAACAGCTCGGGCAGCCGGGCCTGCTCTCCCACCTCGACCACGATCGTCCGCGCTCCCCGCTCGGCGGCGAGCAGGCCGAGGGCGGCCGGCCACCGTCGTCTTGCCGACGCCCCCCTTGCCGGTGACCACGAGCAGCTTGCGTTCGAGCATGGATGTCATGTTCGCCGGGAGTCTGTCTGAAACCGCGTCCCGACGGGGCTCGACCTACAATCGAGCGAATGAGCACACAGGACGCCGAGCCGATCGACGGAGCAGGTCGCATACGACGAGCGGGGTCTCGTGCCGTGCGTCGTGCAGGACTGGAGCACCGGCGAGGTGCTGACGCTCGCCTACATGAACGAGCAGGCCCTGGGGCGCACGCGCCAGACGGGCGAGCTGCACCTGTGGAGCCGCTCGCGCGAAGAGCCGTGGCACAAGGGCATGACGAGCGGGAACGTGCAGAAGGTGCAGCGCGCTGCGCCTGGACTGCGACGGCGACACGCTGCTCGCGCTCGTGGAGCCCGCCGGGCCGGCCTGCCACACGGGCGAGCGGACCTGCTTTCACCGCGGCGAGCTTGAGCCCGGGCGCGCCGTATGAGGCGCTGCCCACGCTCGAGCGGACGCTGCATCGAGCGTGCGCGCGAGCGACCCCGAGGGCTCCTACACGGTCGAACTGCTCGACGATCCGGCGCGCATCGGCGAGAAGGTGATGGAGGAGGCCGAGGAGGTCGCGCGCGCCGCGCGCGAGGAGTCCGAGCAGCGGGTCGACGAAGAGACGGCCGACGTGCTCTACCACCTGCTCGTGCTCCTGCGCAGCCGCGGACGCTCGCTCGCCGACGCCGAGCGGGTGCTCGATGGCCGTCGCGCCTAACCCGCCGGGAGCGCACCCTGACGAGCCGCCGCGGCGGGGTCGGCGGCCGGGCTCGCAGCAGGACGATGCGCGAGCCACGGACTGCGATGGCCCTGGCGGTGGAGCCCAGCCTCGAGCGGGCGCGCGCGCTCGCCGACGGCCACAGCCTGATCCCGCTCCGCCACAGCTTCGTGGACGATTGCGAGACGCCCGTCTCGGCGTTTCTGAAGCTGCGCGCGCTGGCGCCGGGCGAGCCCGCGTTCCTGCTCGAGTCCGCCGAGCAGGGCCAGACGGGTGGGGCGCTGGTCGTTCATCGGCTTTCGCCCGCGCGCGGTGCTGCGCTGGTCGCTCGCCGACGGCGGTGATCCGTATGCGCTCGCGGCCGAGCACGTCGCCCGCTTCAGCCAGGCGCCGATGGCCGGACGCGCCGCCCTTCACGGGCGGCGCGGTGGGCTTCTTCGGCTACGACCTCGTGCGCGCGGTGGAGCCGCTCGGAGATCCCGGGCCCGATCCGGTCGGGCTGCCCGACATGGCGCTGATGCTGTCCGACTCGCTGGTCGTGTTCGACCATCTCAAGCACATGGTCACGATCCTCGCAAACGCCGATCTCCACGCCGAGCCCGACATCGAGCGCGCGTACGAGACGGCCGCGCGC
This sequence comes from uncultured Solirubrobacteraceae bacterium, assembly GCA_963730575.1. Taxonomy (GTDB): domain Bacteria; phylum Actinomycetota; class Thermoleophilia; order Solirubrobacterales; family Solirubrobacteraceae; genus Palsa-744. The sequence continues at coordinate 619,103 of CAVSSG010000006.1, read as the reverse complement.
ACGATCGCCGAGGTGCGCAGCGTGCTGGCCGGTCCGGTCCCGCGCGGCCGAGCAGACCGAGCAGCGACGCGGGAGATGCCGAGCTTCCAGTCGAACATGCCCCGAGCGCAGTTCGAGGGCATGGTGGCGCGCGTCATCGAGTACATCTACGCCGGTGACGCCTTCCAGGTCGTGCCCTCTCAGCGCTGGTCGGCCCCGGTGCCGGTCGAGGCGTTCTCGATCTACCGCGGCCTGCGCGCGATCAACCCGAGCCCGTACATGTACTTCCTCGACTTCGGGGACTTCCAGGTGGCCGGGGCGAGCCCGGAGCCGCTGCTGACCGTCAGCGGGCGCCACGTCAGCACCAAGCCGATCGCCGGCACCCGCCCGCGGGGCGCGAGCCCCGAGGAGGATCGTCGGATCGCCAAGGAGCTGCTCGGCGACGAGAAGGAGCGTGCCGAGCACGTGATGCTCGTCGACCTCGGCCGCAACGACCTGGGTCGGGTGTGCGAGTACGGCAGCGTCGACCGTCGACGAGCTGATGGAGATCGAGTTCTACAGCCACGTCATGCACATCGTCTCCTCGGTGTCGGGCACGCTGCGCGCCGAGGTCGGTGCGATGGACGCGCTGCGCTCGGTGCTGCCGGCCGGCACGCTCTCGGGCGCGCCGAAGGTGAGGGCGATGCAGATCATCGACGAGCTCGAGCCGGTCAAGCGCGGCGGCTACGGCGGCGCGGTCGGCTATCTGAGCTACGCGGGAGACCTCGATACCGCGATCCACATCCGCACGGTCGTCGTCAAGGATGGCGTCGCCCACGTGCAGGCCGGCGGCGGCACCGTGGCCGACGCCAAGCCGGAGTACGAGTACGAGGAGTCGGTGGCCAAGTCGCGAGCGGTGATGCGCGCGATCGAGCTCGCCTGCGAACAGCCGGACTGGTCATGAATGGCCGGCACTGGGCGTGGATCCGTCCGCGTCCTGGTGATCGACAACTACGACTCGTTCACCTACAACCTCGTGCAGTACCTGGGCGAGCTGGGCGCGGAGATGGATGTGGTTCGCAACGACCGGGCCACCGTCGACGAGCTGCTCGGCGGCTCCTATGAGCGCTGCGTGATCTCGCCCGGCCCGTGCACGCCCGAGCAGGCGGGCATCACGCTCGAGGCGGCGCGGCGCATGCCCGAGGCCGGCATCCCCACGCTCGGGGTGTGCCTGGGCCATCAGGCGCTCGCCCAGGCGTTCGGCGGGCGCTGGAGGCTCAACCCGCCGGTGCACGGCAAGGCCACGAGCATCGAGCACGACGGGCGCACGATCTTCCGCGGCCTCTCATCGCCGCTGACCGTGGGGCGCTACCACTCGCTGGTGGTCGACCCCGAGCTGCCCGACTGCCTCGAGGAGTCCGCGCGCGGCGGCGGCGTCCTGATGGCCTTGCGTCACCGCGAGCTGCCCGCAGAGGGCGTGCAGTTCCATCCCGAGTCGGTGCTCACCGACGAGGGCAAGAAGCTGCTCGCCAACTTCCTGGAGCCCCGCTGATGCCGAACCCCGTCCTCACGCGCGCGATCGACGAGCTCGCCTCGGGCAGAGACCTGAGCGCCGAGCAGGCCGCCGAGGTGCTCGCCGAGATCATGCATGGCGAGGTCTCGGAGACGCAGATCGCGGGCTTCCTGATCGCGCTGCGGACGAAGGGCGAGACGGTGGACGAGCTGACCGGGCTTGCCAGCACGATGCGGTCGCTCGCCGCGCACGTGCCGACCGAGCGCGAGGATCTGCTCGACACCGCCGGCACCGGGGGCGGGCGCAGCACGTTCAACGTGTCCACCACGGCTGCCCTGATCGCGGCCGGCGCGGGCTGTGCGGTGGCCAAGCACGGCAACCGCTCGGCGACGAGCAGGTCGGGGTCGGCCGATCTGCTCGAGGCGCTCGGTGCGCGCATCGACCTGACCCGCAGCGGCGGTCGCGCGGTGTATCGACGAGGCGGGCTTCGGCTTCATGTTCGCGCCCGCCCATCACCAGGCCACTCGCTTCGTGGTGCCCGTCAGGCGTGAGCTGGCGGTGCGCACGATCTTCAACCTGATCGGGCCATTGACGAATCCTGCCGGGGCGCGCCGGCAGCTGATCGGCGTCTCAGACCGGCAGTTCCTCGAGACGATCGCCGGCGCGCTTGCCAGGCTCGGCGTGGACCGGGCGCTGGTGGTGGCCGGCGAGGACGGACTGGATGAGATCTCGGTCGCTGCGGCGACCAGCGTGGTCGAGGTGAACGGCGAGGAGATCAGTCGCTACACGCTCGCGCCGAGCGAGGTCGGCATCGAGCTCGCCGAGAAGGCGGCGGGCGAGCGCGACTATGCCGGCGGCACGCCGCTTCAGAACGCGGCGCTGACGCGCGCCATCCTCGACGGCGCGCGCCCGGGTGCGCAACACCGAGCAAGCGTGGATCTGGCGATGATCAACGCCGGTGCGGCGATATACGTGGCCGGGCGTGCGGACACGATCGCGGACGGCGTCGAGGCCGCCCGCACGGCGCTCGAGGAGGGCAGCGCCGCCGAAGCGCTCGAGCGCTACGTGCTGGCGAGCCGCGCGCACGCACCTGCGCAGAGGGCCTCGTGAGCACGCAAAGCCCCACCGTCCTCGAGCGCATCCTGGCCGAAACGCGTGAGGAGGTCGAGCGTCGCAAGCGCGAGCTGCCGCTGCCGGGGGATCGGTCGGCCCGCGCCCCTTGGCGACGCTTCCACGAAGCGCTGATCAGGCCCGGCATCGGTGTCATCGCCGAGTTCAAGCGTCGCTCCCCCTCTGCGGGCGCGCTGCGCGAGGACGCGCAGGTGGCGCAGATCGTGAGCGCCTACGAGCGCGGTGGCGCGGTGGCGCTGTCGGTGCTGACGGAGGGCCCCAACTTCGACGGCTCGCTCGAGGACCTCAGGACCGCTCGCGCGGCCAGCGGGCTGCCGATCCTGCGCAAGGACTTCATCGTCGATGCCTACCAGCTGCACGAGGCGCTCGCGGCGGGCGCCGACGCGGTACTGCTGATCGTGGCGGCGCTCGAGCCGGGCGAGCTGGAGTCCTTGCACGACGCGGCGCACGGGATCGGGTTGGAGGTGCTCGTCGAGGTTCATGACCGCGAGGAGCTGCAGATGGCGCTCGCCCTTGGGGCGCAGATCGATCGGGATCAACAACCGCGACCTGAGGGACTTCAGCGTCGACGTGGAGCGCACGGCTCGGCTGATGGGGGAGATCCCGGCCGGGGTCATCGTGGTCTCGGAGTCGGGGATCGCGACCTCCGAGCAACTGCTCACGCTGCAGCTCGCCGGCGTCCAGGCGGTGCTGGTGGGGGAGTCGCTGATGCGCTCGGGGCGCCCGAGTCCGCGCTGAGGGCGCTGAGAGCAGCGGTCGGCGGCGCCGATTGAGGATTTAATCGACCTCGATCAGAGCTTTAGTCCCCCTTGATCGGGCGTGGTCATCCTCTCTAGGACATGAAGCGCATGTTCGCAATCCCCTTCGTGGCCGCCATGCTCGGCGGCGTCGTCGTCGTGGCTCTGCTCGCCGCCTTCGGCGACCTGGGTGGGGAAACGCAGAAGATCGTCACAACGATCCAGGCGGCGCCGCTTGCGCCCTCGAATGCGTCGTTGCAGCAGACTGCGAGCCTGACTCCGCACGACATCTACGTTCGCGACGCCCCCGGCGTCGTGTTCGTGACCTCGACGATCGTTCAGAAGACCGAATCGCCCTTCAATCTGTTCGGCGGCGGAGAAACCGCGCAGAAGGGCGAGGCCACCGGGTCGGGGATCGTGATCGACTCGAACGGCACGATCCTGACCAACTACCACGTCATCGAGAACGCCATCAAAGTAACGGTGAGCTTCGAAAAAGGCCAGACGGTCGACGCCCAGGTCATGGGCAACGACCCCTCGAACGACCTGGCCGTTCTGCGGATCCCCACCGACGGCCTGACGCTCCACCCGCTCACCCTGGGCGATTCAAGCACGGTGCAGGTGGGCGATCCGGTGCTCGCGATCGGCAACCCGTTCGACCTGGAGCGCACGCTCACGACGGGCGTCATCTCTGCTCTTCAGCGTGAAATAACGGCGCCGAACGGCTTCACGATCGACAACGTGCTGCAGACCGACGCACCCATCAACCCGGGGAACTCGGGCGGACCGCTGCTCAACGCCGCCGGGCAGCGTGATCGGCATCAACTCCCAGATCGAGACCGGCGGCAGCGGTGACGGCAGCGTGGGTATCGGCTTCGCGGTTCCGATCAACACGGCCAAGTCGGAGATCGCACGAGCTCGAGAAAGGCGGGACCGTTCGCGGCGCCTACCTCGGCCTGACCTCGCTCACGATCGACGGGTCGCTGTCGGCGCTCAACCTGCCCGTGAAGAGCGGCGCGCTCGTGCAGAGCGTCCAGAAGGGCACCGCGGCGGAAAAGGCCGGCATCCGCGGCGGACGTATCAGCGGAAGCACCGAATCGGGCCAGGTCGCGGTCGGCGGCGACATCATCACCTCGATCGACGGCAAGGCGGTCGCGAGCTCGGAAGAACTCGCCAACGACATCGAGGCCAAGCAGCCCGGCGACACGATCAGCATCGGGTTGCTGCGCGCGAACGGGCACGGGGGCTACGAACACAAGACGGTGACCGTGACGCTCGGCACCCGCCCGAACTCGGTGCCGAACCCGAACACTCCCGAAGGGTAGCTCGACCGCCCGCTACCGTTGGGGCATGTCAGAGACCAGCCCCCAGGTGGCCGCCGCGACCTCCCTCGGGTCAGCGGCGCCCGAGGATCCGGCCACCCACGCGGCCGTCCACCCACCGGCGAGCGTTGTGGCGCCGAGCAGGGTCAAGGTCTGCGGGATCACCAACCTCGACGACGCCGAGATGGCGCGTCGAGCTCGGGGCGTGGGCGCTGGGGATGATCTTCTTCGAAGGCAGCCCCCGCAGCTGCTCGCTGCCTTGAGGCGCAGCGGATCGTGGCGTGCGCTGCGCCGCAGGGTCGAGCTGTGCGGCGTGTTCGTCAACGCGCCGCTCGAGGAGGTCGTGCAGACGAGCGAGGAGCTGGGCCTGAGCATGCTGCAGCTGCACGGCGACGAGGGACCGTCGTTCTGCGCCGAGGCGGCCCGGCGCAACGGCGCGCGGGTGATCAAGGCGGCCCAGGTGTCCGGTCCCGGCGACGTGCGGGACCTCGAGCGTTTTCACGTCGACTTCCATCTGCTCGACGCTCGCGCGAGCGGCACCCGAGCGGCAGGGCTGCGGGGGGAACGGGGGAGACGTTCGACTGGACGCTCCTGGCACAGCCGGCGGTCGAAGGTCCCGCTGATCCTGAGCGGTGGGCTGACGGCGGAGAACGTGGCCGAGGCGATCGCCGTGGCTCGCCCCTACGCGGTCGACACCGCCAGCGGCACCGAGGCCGCGCCGGGACGCAAGGACGCAGCAGAAGCTGCGCGCGTTCTTCGACGCCGTCGAGCGCTGCCGGAGCGATCGGGTCGGGAGCGCCGGCGCCGCCGGCGGGGCCCGGCGTGAGCGCGGGCCCGTCGAGCCCCGCTTCTCGAGCATCGGTTCGGGCCTACGGCGGCCAGTACGTTCCCGAGACGCTGATGCCGGCCCTGCAGGAGCTCGAGGAGGCGTGGAGAAGTGCGCGCGAGGACGAGGGCTACTGGGCTGAGCTGCGTGGCCTGCTGCGCGACTTCGGCGGGCGCCCGACGCCGCTGTATCGCGCCAGGAGGCTCTCCGAGCTGCTCGGGACGCCCGGTGTATCTGAAGCGCGAGGATCTCAACCACACCGGGTCGCACAAGCTCAACAACGCTCTCGGCCAGGTGCTGCTGGCCAAGAGGATGGGCAAGCGGCGGATCATCGCCGAGACGGGCGCCGGCCAGCACGGGGTCGCGACCGCGACGGTGTGCGCGCTGCTGGGGATCGAGTGCGTCGTCTACATGGGCGTCGAGGACACGCGCAGGCAGCGCCCGAACGTGCAGCGGATGGAGCTGCTCGGGGCGACGGTGTGCCCGGTCGACGCGGGCGCGAGGACGCTGAAGGAGGCGACCTCGGCAGCGATCCGCGATTGGGTGACGAACGTGCAGAGCACCCACTACGTGATCGGCTCGGTCGTCGGCCCGGCTCCCTATCCGGCGCTCGTGCGCGATCTGCAGCGGGTGATCGGCGACGAGGCGCGCGAGCAGATGCTCGAGCGCGAGGGAAGGCTGCCGGCGCGGGTGGTGGCGTGCGTGGGAGGCGGCTCGAACGCGATGGGCACGTTCGCCGCGTTCCTCGCCGAGCGAGCAGGTGGAGCTCATCGGCGTCGAGGCCGGCGGCGAGGGTATCGACACCAGGCGCCACGGCGCCCCGCTGACGGTCGGCGGCCGCGCCGGCATCCTGCACGGCTCGCGCTCGGCGGTGATGCAGGACGAGGAGGGACAGATCGTCGAGGCGCACTCGGTGTCGGCGGGCCTCGACTATCCCGGCGCCGGACCGCAGCACGCGTTCCTGCGCGACATCGGTCGCGCGCGCTATGTGGCGGTGACCGACCGCCAGGCGATCGAGGCGTTCAAGCTGCTCGCGCGCCTGGAGGGCATCATCCCGGCGCTCGAGACCGCGCACGCGCTCGCCTGGGTGCTGGCCGAACCCGCGGGCGAGCTGGACCTCGTCTGCCTGTCCGGTCGCGGCGACAAGGATCTCGCCGAGGTGCTGCGGGGACGGCCGTGAGCGCGAAGACCGCCGAGTGGGATCGAGCGGATCGCCGACGGCCTTTGCGGCCAGCGACCGGCGTGCGGCGTTGATGCCGTATCTGATGGGCGGCTTTCCGACGCTCGAGGAGTCGGTCGGATCGGCGAGGCCTACGTGGGAGCCGGCGCCGATCTGATCGAGCTCGGTGTGCCCTACTCGGACCCGCTCGCCGACGGCCCGGTGATCCACGCGGCGGGCACGCGGGCGCTTGCCGCCGGGAGCAACATCGCGGGGGTGCTGGAGGTCGCGCGCACGCTGGCCGTGAGGTCCCGGTGGTGCTGATGTGCTACGCGAACATGGTGCTCGCGCCGGGCGCCGAGGCGTTCGTTGAGCGCCTCGCGAGAACCGGCGCCTGCGGGCTGATCGTGCCCGATCTGCCGGTCGGCGAAGCCCCCGAGGTGCTCGAGGCATGCGACGCGCACGGCATGGCCCTCGTGCCGCTGGTCGCGCCCACGACGACGCCGGAGCGCATGCGGTGATCGGCGCGCAGGCCAAGGGGTTCCTCTACACCGTCTCGGTCGTCGGCACCACGGGCGAGCGCGAGGCGCTGGCCGACCGCTTTGCCGAGATCGTCGCGCGCGCGAAGGCCAGCACGGCGGTTCCGGTTGCGCTCGGCTTCGGGATCGGCACGCCCGAGCAGGCGCGGATGGCGGCCGACGCGGGTGCCGACGGAGTGATCGTGGGCACGAGGCTCGTGCGCGCGGCGAGCGAGGCGCCGGAGGATCCGGCGGCGGCGGCCGGCGCGGTCCTCGAGGGCCTGGCCGCGGCGCTGGAGAACCCGCCTGCGCGCTGAGCTCGCAGGTGACCAAGACGTTCCTACGGCGATGGCGTCCTGCGCGGACCGGCCTTCGGTAGGATTGCGCGCGCATGGGACTGATCCTCACCGTCACCGCGGGCCTGGTCGTATGGGTCGTGCTGTGGGCGCTCGGGACCAAGGGCTTCGACGCGTTCCTGCTCGCCGCGGCGATCATCCTGGTCGGCGCCTCGCTGAAGATCCTCGCCGGCTATCTGCCCGGTCGGCGCAGCTAGCCGACCGGTGCCCGCGCGCGCTGGCTGTGCACCCGGGTCGCGACCGGCGGCGCTCGCGGCCGCGCTCGCCATGCTCGCCGCCCTGTCCTTTGCGCTGTCGGGCTGCGGGGGCGTTGAGGTCTCGGGGGCGGCAACCGCCATCGGCAGATCAGCTGACGGTCTACTCGAGCCTGCCGCTGCAGGGTCCCTCCGCAGCCGCCTCCGCAGCAGATCGTCAACGGCGAGAAGCTGGCGCTGGTCGCAGGCGGGCGGCCGCGTGGGCCCCTTCAAGGTCAGCTACGTCTCCGAGGACGACTCGAGCCCCGACGAACGGGCAGTGGGCCCCCGGCGTGACCGCCTCGAACGCCAAGACGGCCGCCGACGACACGACCACGATCGCCTACCTGGGCGACTACAACTCGGCGGCCACCGCGGTGTCGCTGCCGCTGATCAACGCGGCGGGATCCTGCAGGTCAGCACCGGCCAGCCCCTATGTGGGGCTGACGTCGTCGCTGGACGCCGGGCAGGACGAGCCCGAACGCTTCTACCCGAGCGGGCGGCGCACGTTCGCGCGCCTGCAGCCCGGCGATCCGGCGCAGGCGGCCGCCCAGGTGAAGCTGATGGGTCAATGGGCGTGCACAAGCTCTACGTGCTCAACGACCAGGACCCGTTCGAGATCCCGCTGGCGAGATCGTCGCCGGCGACGCCGAACGTGCAGCGGCATCGCGGTTGCGGGCGACGATGCGCTTGACATGACCGGCAGCACGATGTTCACCGGCGAGGTGGAAAAGGTCGCCGAAGAGCGGCGCCCAGGCGGTGCTTCTTCGCGGGCGGTGGCAGGCGCAGCGACGGTGGCGCTGTGGCGGCAGCTGCACAACGCCGACCCGGGTCTGCTGCTGATGGGGTCGAGCGCGATGGCGACGCGAATCCTTCACCTCGCAGATCGGTGCGGCGGGGTCGAGCACCTACCTGACGACGCCCGCTGCTGGCGGTCGAGCCTGTACCCGCCGCCGTCGGCACGCGTGCTCGCCGACTACCGCCGCGATCTTCGGCGGCGAACCCGGCGCCTATGCGCTGTATGGCTATGAGGCGATGAGCGTGGTCCTCGACGCGATCCGCAGCGCCGGCTCGCACGGGAACGACCGCCAGAGCGTGATCGACCGGTTCTTCGCCATCAGGAACCGCGATTCGGTGCTCGGGCGCTACTCGATCGAACCCGACGGCGAAACCACGCTGTCGCCTTATGGGGTCGATCGGGTCGTGAACGGCCGGCCGGTCTTCTACCGCGCGATCGACGTCCGCTGAGTCTCATTCGGTGTGCTGCAGCCCGGCCACGACCCGCAAGCGCTCGACGCCTCCCGCCGAGGCTCTTGCCGCCGCCGGAGAGCGTCGTGAGCGTGCGCAGCGTACGGGCACGAGCTTTGAGATGCTGGGTTCTTCGCTCAGGCCCACCCTTCGAGCAGGCCGAGGAACGTCGGGAAGTCGACGGCTGAGGCTCGGCCGGATGCCTTCGCCGAGGGCGGTGCTCGCCGCGCTGTAGGAGGCCGAGGAGGCCAGCGTGCTGGAGGGGTTCAGCGCGGCCGTCACCGAGGCTTCGCTGAGGCCGATCACGAACTTGGTCTGCCCGTGGCGGCGCGGGCGTCGACGATGTTCGAGCGTGACCGGCAGGCCATTGAGCTCCACCGCGACCGATGCCTGCGCGCCCGGGATCGAGACCGGCTGCACCGAGGCGCCGGACTTGCGCAGCAGTGCGCCGAGCTCTGGCGACCGCCGCAGCGGGAGAGGGCTGGGGTTCGTGGAGGCGATCACGATCCCCGCCTCCAGTTCGACCAGTCCGGTGCCGCTCGCGAATATCCCCGCCGAGCCCATCCAGCTGGCGAAGTCGCGCCGTGCTTCGGCGCTGTTGGCGCCGAGCACGCTCGAGCGGCTGTGAGGATCGCTTCGAGCAGGCTGTTCAGGTTGAGCGGCTCGCGGTCGCCGGGCTTCCGTGCCCGAGCCCGCCGAGCGAGCCCGCCAGGGAGACGAGAGCCGCGCAGTCCCTGCACGTCGCCTCCGAGCGACGGCGCCGACGTTACCCAGGCCGACGGCGAGCCAGGATTCTCTGGGCAGTTCGCCCGCGGCCTGGGCGCCCTGGGAGACCGAAGCGAGCAGCCCGCCGGACGGCCGACGAGCCGGTGGTCGAGCGCGTCGGCGTCGACGCCGATCGAGGTGGCGGACGGCACGAGCGAGATGTTCGTCTCACGCGTGCCGGCCAGCGCTCCCAGCAGGCCCGTCCGCGCCTGCGAGTTCGCCGTCGGAGCGCCGCCGGGTTCAGATAGACGTGGGCGAGCGTTCCCGAGGGCGCGACGGAGAGGAGCTTTGCGTACCCGGGGCGATTGCGCGAGCGAGGACCCGCCGAGCGTGGTGTCGATCACGCCGTGCAGGCCCTTCGCTGCCGATCACCGCGAAGCGATCGACCGACCGCGAATGCCAGTGCCTTCGCGGAGGTGGCCTGGTAGGCGACCCCCCGGTAGCTGGCCGCGTGGGCGCCGGCGCGGCTTGCGCCTGTGATTCCAGGAACGAGCGGGCCTTCCCGGCGTCGCTGGTGTCCATCACGATCGCTCCCTGCACGCCGTGGGCCCCCGGCGAACGGGAACGCGCTCGCCCCCGAGGACCGCCGAGCAGGCCTCGCGCGAGCAGGGAGAGCAACTGGCCCGTGTTCGACTGTCCGGAGGTGCCCAGCGAGCTGACGAAGATCCCGGCGCGCGGGCCCAGCCAGCCGGCGACGTCGCGGCTGAAGTCCAGCGGCGCGCTCCCGGGCGTCTGCAGGATCGCGAGCAGGCGCAGGTAGGGGTCGGCCTGGTGGGTGAGCGTGCGCCCGGCCGCCGAGGCGGCGGCCTTCAAAGCGCCTTCAGGTCGCACGATCGCGCCCGCGTACAGCGGCGCGGACGCGGGGACGACGCCGGCGGGGTCCGCGCTGGTGCCGGTCGCGTGGGAGGAGCCGCAGCCCGCGATCGCCGCGACGTGCCAGATGAGCGTCGTCAGACGCGTAGGCGCAACGCCGCGCCTGGCACGCGGCCGCTGGTCGGAGTGGCCCGGCATGGGAGGCGATCGTAGCGGCTGGCGATCGTCGCGGCCGCAGCTCAGGCACGGGCCACATCGGCCGGTCGGGCCGCGGCGCAGCTGCAACGCGATCTCGCACATGCTGGGCTCTGCACGCGCTCTTGCACCGGTCGCGGCGATCGGGGCTCGCCGCAACCAGGCAGAAAGTGGCGCTGTGAGCGGGTGTTTGCGACGAGCCGGACGTACTGGGGAGTCAAGAGTGGGAGAAAATGTGCAATTGGGGTTGCATTGTGGGAGCGAAGTGGGGTAAGTTCGCGACAGCGAGCCGGGGTGGAGGGGCTCCTCCCACTCCTCCACCTCGGCTCGGTAAACAAGCCTGGAGCTCAGCAGTGGTTCCCTTTCGTGGCACGTTCGACCATACGCTCGACGCCAAGAACCGGCTCACGGTGCCCGCCCGCTACCGCGCGGCGCTGGCAGAGGGCGTGGTGCTGGCGATGCCGGTCGACCTGAAGCCGTGCGTGGGGGTATGGCGGCCCGAGGAGTACGAGCGCTACTCCCAGCGCGCGCTCGCCGAACTGCCGCCGCTGTCGCCGCGGCTGAGCGAGCTCGAGCGCTTCTTCTACGGCAGCTCCCAGGACGCGGAGCTCGACGCAGCGGGACGGATCATGATCCCGGGCTTCCTCGGCGACCACGCCGAGCTGGAGAAGGACGTCGTCGTCGTCGGGGTCGGCGACCGGCTCGAGCTGTGGGACAGGCGTCGCTGGAACGAGCACCGGCCCGCGCTGCTCGGCGGTATCGCGGAGATCACTGCGAGTGTCGATGACGCCTGCTTGAGATGACGCGGTCCCGCGCGACGCCCCCCTCGCGCGCGGCCATTGGGCGGGCGGCCATCGGGTGGCGCCGTGCGAGCGCCCGCGGACGGTGAGCGCTCGCGGCCACGTGCCCGGTGCTCGCCGCCGAGCTGCTCGAGCTGATCGATCCTCAGCCCGGGCAGACCGCGATCGACTGCACCTTCGGCGACGGGGGTCACGCGCGGCTCTTGGCCGGCGGCTGGGCCCGACAGGCACGCTTGTCGCGATCGACCGCGACCCGCTGGCCGAGAGGCGCTTCGAGGCGCTCGATCCGGAGATGGCCTGCTCGACGCGCTTCATCCGGGCCGGTTATGCCGAGGGTCTCGAGCTGCTGCTCAGCGAAGGTCTGCGCGCCGATGCGGCCTACTTCGACCTGGGTATGTCCTCGATGCAGGTCGACACGCGCGAGCGCGGATTCTCCTACTCGTATCTGGCGCCGCTGGACATGCGCATGGATCCGGCGCAGCAGATGACCGCTCGCGAGATCGTTCGCGACTGGGACGAGCGCCGGCTGGCGCGCATGCTGCGCGACTTCGGCGAGGAGCGCCACGCCAACGCGATCGCGCGGGCGATCGTGCGCCGACGCGCCAAGGCGCCGATCGCAGACCACGCTGGAGCTGGTGGACACGATCAACTCCGCGATCCCCGCCCCCGCACGCTTCGCCGGCGGGCATCCGGCCAAGCGGGTCTTCCAGGCGCTGCGGATCGCCGTCAACGACGAGCTCGGACAGCTCGATCGTGCGCTCCCGCTGGCCTGGGAGCTGCTGCGCGAGGGAGGCGTGCTCGCGGGGATCTCCTTCCACTCGCTCGAGGACCGGCGCGTCAAGCGCTTCCTTGCCGACCGCGCCCGCGGCTGCATCTGCCCGCCCGACCTTCCCGTGTGCGCCTGCGGCCGCGAGCCCCAGGCTGCGCTCATCACGCGCCGCTCGATCGTACCCGGCGCGGAGGAGATCGCGCGACAACCCGCGTGCGGCCTCGGCGCGCCTGCGAGCGGCCAGGAAGCTGACCGATGGCGGAGATCTGCCGTGAGCGGCGCGCTGCCGTCCCCGCTGTTCGCCCGCGCCGCACCGCCGGCCCGGCTCGCCCGCTCACCACGGCGCCGAGGCCCCGGCGTGTCTCGGGACCGGCGAGGCCAGGAGGCGCCTCCCGTCCGGCTCGCAGGCGTGCGGGCGAGCAGCCGGGCCTCGCGCACGGCCTGCTCGCGTCGCTGGAAAGCCTGCCACGGCGGCTTCCGCTCGGCGGACGCACCTGGATCGCACTCGTCGCATTCGCCTTGATCGGGATCGTGACGCTGCAGCTCGGCCTGCTCAAGCTGAACGCCGGCATCGGCCGCGCGATCGAGCATCAGGCACTGCTGCAGCGCGAAAATGCGGCGCTCAGCATCGAGAACTCCGAACTGTCGGCGAGCGATCGAATCACCTCGCAGGCGACGCGACTGGGCATGCAGTTCGCACCGGCGGGGGCGCTGCGCTTCCTGAAGGCCCCCACCACGGGCGAAGCGGCACGTGCCGCCGCGGCCCTCAGCGCCGACGCACAGGCCGCCGGCAGCGGTTCCGCGACGGCGCAGCAGGCGGGTTCCTCGTCGGCGCCGCCCACGGGGTCGACCGCGCAGCCCGTTGAATCGTCGGGGACGCCGGCGTCCGGCGAATCGTCACGATCGTCAGCAACGCCCGGCTCCGCCGAAGCGTCCACACCACCGGCAACGTCGAGCTCCGGTGAATCACCCCGCTCGGGCACGGAAGCCGTGCGGTCCTCGGGTGAATCCACGAGCAGCTCCGCCACGGTCCCGCAGTCCGCGCCCGCGGGAGCCGGTGGCGGCCCCGGCGCGGAATCACCGGGCGGCGGGACGCAGGCGGGCTCCTCGGGATAAGCGGTGGACGTCGTCCAACGCCGCATAGGCGTCATCTTCGCGGTGTTCTTCCTGCTGCTCGTGCTGGCGGCGGGCCGCACCCTCTATCTCGGGGTGCTGCACAGCGCGGCACTGCGCGACGCGGCCCGCAGCCAGCAGCTCACCGAGGAAACGGTGCCGGCGCAGCGCGGTGCGATCACCGACCGCAACGGGATCGACCTCGCCGTCTCCGAGCCCGCGCAGGACATCTCGGCGACGCCCTACCTGCTCGACCGACCCGCTCGGCGCGGCCCAACGGCTGGCTCCGCTGTTGGGGCAGTCCCAGGCTGTCGTGCTGAGGAAGCTGTCGGAGCGCACCGGCTTCGTATTTCTCGCCCGTGCCGTTCCCGCCGCGCAGGCGCGGGCGATCCTCGCCCTGAAGATCCCGGGGGTCGCGGGCGCGCCGGTCATGCGCCGGGTCTACCCGCGCGGCACGCTGGCGGCACAGGTGCTGGGCGTCGGTGGGCACCGAAGGCGATGGTCTCGGCGGGCTCGAGTACTCGCGCAACTCGCTCCTGCACGGCCGCTCGGGAGAACGGCGGGTGGTCAGCGATGCGCTCGGACAGCCGGTGTCGATCACCGAAGTCCACCGCGAGGTGTCCGGGCGCGTCGCTGTCGCTGACGCTCGACGCCAACATCCAGCAGCGCACCGAAGAAGTGCTGAGCGCGGTCGGAAGGGTGTTCTATCCCGAAAGACGCCACCGCGATCGTGATGGACCCGCGCAGCGGAGCGATCCTGGCGATGGCCAACTGGCCCGAGGTGAACGCCAACGACCCGGGAACCTCACCGGCCGCGGACATGGAGAACCGGGCGGTCGGCTTCGACTATGAACCGGGCTCGACCTTCAAGGCGGTCACGGTCGCGGGCGCGCTCCAGCAGGGGCTGGTCACCCCGAACACGGCGTTTGACATCCCCGACCAGATCCAGGTGGCCGACAGGACCATCCACGACGACACCGAACACGCCGAAGAGACGCTCACGACGGCCCAGATCCTCGCCCAGTCGAGCAACGTCGGCGCGATCAAGATCGGGATGCTCGAGGGTCGCGAAAGGTTCAACGGCTGGGTGCACCGGTTCGGGTTCGGCAGCGCCGACCGGCGTCGAGCTGCCGGGCGAGGAAATGGGGCGAGGTGCTGCCGCTGGACCACTACTCGGGCTCGTCGATGGGCAACCTGCCGATCGGCCAGGGCGAGCTCGTCACGCCGATTCAGATGGCGACCGCCTATTCGGCGATCGCCAACGGCGGCATCCTGCGCCCGCCGCACATCATCCGGTCGGTGGCGGGCCGCCCGCAGCCGCTGCCCGCCGGCCAGCGCGTGATCTCGCCGCCACCGCGGCCGCGCTTGCGGCAGATGCTCGAGGGCGTGCTCGCTCCCGGCGGCACGGCCAGCGAGGTTTCGATCCCCGGCTATCAGCTCGCGGGCAAGACCGGCACCGCCAAGCAAGGTCGACCCCGCCACCGGCCAGTACTCCGAGAGCGCGTACGTCGCCTCGTTCATCGGCTTCGCCCCGGCCGTCCGATCCGAAGCTGCTGTGCGCGGTGATCGTCGATGAACCGCAGGCCGGGTCGATCTACGGCGGAACCGTCGCGGCGCCCGCCTTCGGCGCAGATCATGTCCTTCGCGCTGCCCTACCTGCGCATCCCGCCGGGATAGCATCAGCCCATGAGGCTCGACGAGTTGATCGGCACGGATGCCACCGGTGCGGTGCGGCCGTGGAGATCACGGGAGTCAGCTACGACAGCCGAGCGGTGGGGCCGGGGAGCTCTGTTCTTCTGCGTGAGCGGCTTTCGACACGACGGACACGAGTTCGCCGCAAAGGCGGTTGACCGGGGCGCGGCGG
This sequence comes from uncultured Solirubrobacteraceae bacterium, assembly GCA_963730575.1. GTDB lineage: Bacteria > Actinomycetota > Thermoleophilia > Solirubrobacterales > Solirubrobacteraceae > Palsa-744. Next base: position 603,783 of record CAVSSG010000006.1, on the reverse strand, counting down.
CGCTCGTCGTCGAGCGGCCGCTCGGCCTGGGCGTGCCCGAGGTGCTGGTCGAGTCCGCCCGGGCGGCGATGGGTCCGATCGCGGCTGCGCTTCTACGGAGATCCGAGCAGCGAGCTGCGCGTCGTCGGGGTGACGGGCACGAACGGCAAGACGACGACCGCCTACCTCGTGCGCGCGCTGTTTGAAGCGATCGGCGAGCAGTGCGGGCTGCTCGGAACCGTCAAGTCGGTCGTGGGGACGGTCGGAGCGGGCGGTCCGCGCACACGACCCCCGAGGCGATCGACCTGCAGGCCGACTTGCGCGCGATGCTCGACGGCGGCGATCGGGCCTGTGCGATGGAGGTCTCCTCTCATGCGCTCGCGCTCGGGCGCGCCGACGGCGTCCATTTCGCCGCGGCGGTGTTCACCAACATCAGCAGGGACCACCTCGACTTCCACGAGACGATGGAGGATTACTTCCAGGCCAAGCGGCGCCTGTTCGTCCCCGCCGACCGCGTCGCCGGGGCCGGCGCGCCCTCCGCGGGCACGCCCGCGGCGCGACCGCGCGTGAGCGTGGTGAACGTCGGCGATCCCTATGGGCGACGGCTCGCCGCGGAGATCGAGGGTGCGCGTACGTTCGGGGTCGAGCAGGAGGATGCCGACTACCGGGCGAGCGGGCTGCGCTGCGGCTTCGAGGGCTGCCAACTTCGAGTTGCACACGCCCGCGGGGGTGCGTGAGGTCGCGCTCGCGATGCCGGGTCGCTTCAACGTCGCCAACGCCCTCGGGGCGCTCGCCGCGGTGCATGCGCTCGGGGGCGATCTCGACGTCCTGGTGGCCGCGCTCGAGCGGACGGCGTCCGCGTCCCGGGGCGCTTCGAGCCGGTCAATGAGGGTCAGGACTTCGCGGTGCTCGTCGACTACGCGCACACTCCCGACTCGCTTGAGAACGTGCTGCGCGCCGCGCGCGAGCTCGCCCGGGCGGGTGGACACGGTGAGGGACGCGTGATATGCGTGTTCGGCGCCGGCGGCGACCGCGATCGCGGCAAGCGCCCGCTGATGGGCGAGATCGCCGCGCGGATGGCCGACGTTGCGCTGGTCACCTCCGACAACCCCCGGTCAGAGGACCCGGAGCAGATCATCGCCGAGATCATGGCGGGGGTGGCGCGAGTGGACCGTGAGCAGCACCCTCCGACCCCGGGGCAGAAGGCGCCGCCGGTCTCATCGACAGCAGATCGCAAGGCCGCGATCGTCGAGGCGATCGCGTGCGCACGCCCAGGCGATGTACTTGTGATCGCGGGCAAGGGGCACGAGCAGGGCCAGGAGCTGGCCGGCGGGCGCAAGGTGCCCTTCGACGACGTCGAGGTTGCCCGAGAGGCACTGCGCTCGCGCCACGGCAGCGTGGCGGAGGCAACGGCGTGATCGCCACTCACATCCCGTTCGGAGCGTGGAGCGCACGCACGGGGTCGCGAGCGTGAGGCGCTGGGACGCCGAGCGCGTCGCACGTGCCGCCGCCGCCGAGGTAGGGGAAGGGCGCCCTAGCACCGGGAGCGAGCCCGGTCCCCGGAGGGCGACGATCGATTCGCGCGGGGCGGGCCCGGGCGATCTGTTCGTCGGACTGCGCGGCGAGCGTTCACATGGTGGCGAGTACGCCGTGCAGGCGCTCCGAGCAGGAGCGTGGGGAGTGCTCGTCACACCCGAGCACGCGCGCGCCGCGCTCGACTCCCGGACCGCGGGCACGGTGCTGGTGCACCCCGATCCGCTCGCGGGCCTGCAGGCGCTGGCACGAGCGTGGGTGCGGGAGCTGCGAGCGCGCGGGACGAGGGTCGTGGGGGTCACCGGCTCGACCGGCAAGACCTCCACGAAGGACATCCTGGCCGCGATCCTTCAGCGAGCGCCGGACGGTCGCGAGCCCCGAGAACTTCAACACGGAGATCGGGCTGCCGCTGACCGTGCTCGCCGCGCCGATCGACACCGAGGTGCTGGTGCTCGAGATGGCGATGCGCGGAGCGGGACAGATCGCCGAGCTGACGGCGATCGCGGAGCCCGACGTGGGCGTGATCGTGAACGTCGGCCCCGTACACCTCGAGCTGCTCGGCACGCTCGAGGCGATCGCGGCCGCCAAGGCGGAGCTCATCGCCGGCCTGGCGACCGGGCGCGACCGCCGTGGTGCCCGCGGGCGAGCAGCTGCTGGCTCCTCACCTGCGCGAGGACGTCCGTACCGTCACGTTCGGCGACGGCGGGAATTCTCGAGCTCGAGGCGGGGCGCTCGCCGCGGAGACGCTGGCGATCGCGCGAGGGCTCGGCTGCGGCGTCGCCCTGGAGCCGTCCTTCCGCCAGGCGCACCAACTCTGCGAACCTGCTCGCCGCCGTCGCGGCCGCGCGGCGCTCTGGGCGTCACTCCGCAGGGGCCGCGTGGAGGTGTCGCTTCTCTTCGCTGCGAGGCGAGCGGCTCGGCCTGGCCGGACGGCGTGGTCCTGATCAACGACTGCTACAACGCCAACCCGATGTCCATGCGCGCGGCGATCGACGACCTGGTGGAGTCGGCGCCCGGGCGGCGCGTGGCGGTGCTCGGTGACATGCTCGAGCTCGGTTCACACGCGGCGCGCTTCCACCGCGAGATCGGCCGGTACGCGACCGCGAGAGGGGTCGATCTGCTGGTGACGGTCGGGCCGCTGGCGGCGGTGATGCGCGAGACCTATGCAGGTGAGGCCTACTCGGTGCCCGACCCGGCGGGCGCCGTCGAGCTTCTCAGAGAGCTGCTGGCGCGAGGGGGACACGGTGCTGGTCAAGGGCTCGCGCGGGGTCGGGCTCGAGCGTGTGGCGGAGGGGCTCGGCGGCGGCCGTGACCCGGCCCGCGCGGACGCCGCCGGGGCCTCCGCGCTCGCGCGCGACGCGGGCCCGGGACGGTCCTGATGGGCCGGGTTCTCTTCGGGGGCACCGCGGCGCTGCTCATCTGCATCTTCCTCAGCCCGAAGTTCATCGAGTTCCTGCGCAAGCGCGAGTTCGGCCAGCAGATCCGCGAGGACGGCCCGCAGGGCCATCATCTGAAGGCCGGGACCCCGACGATGGGCGGGGTGATCATCTTCCTCGCCGTGTCGGTCTCGTTCCTGATCCTCACCAACTACGAATGGCGCTCGGTGGGGGTGTTCTGCGCCGCGATCGCGTGCGCGCTGCTCGGCTTCGCAGACGACTACACGAAGCTCGTCAGGCGCCGCTCGCTCGGATTACGGGCGCGCACGAAGCTCGCGGTGACGATCGCGATCTCGCTGGGACTGTGGTACGTCGCCGGTTCACGAGGCCCATCTCGCGAGCACGTTGCGGCTGCGGTTCGTCGACTACCAGATAGACCTCGGGCCGTTCTACCCGCTGCTGATCTACCTGGTCGTGGCGGGAACGACCAGCGCGGTCAACCTGACCGATGGGCTCGACGGCCTTGCGGCGGGTTGCGCCGCGATCGTCCTGCTGGCCTACATCGGCATCACGTTCATCACGGGCGAGTACGACCTGGCGATGCTCGCCGGCTGCCTGGTCGGCGGGTGCATCGGCTTTCTCTGGTTCAACGCCTTCCCCGCCACGATCTTCATGGGGGACACCGGCTCGCTGGGGCTGGGCGGCGCGATCGCGGGCATGGCGATCATGACAAAGACCGAGCTGCTCCTGATCCTGCTGGGCGGGATCTTCGTGATCGAGGCGCTCTCGGTCGTGCTCCAGGTCATCTACTTCCAGCTGACGCGCAAACGGGTCTTCCTGATGGCGCCCATCCACCATCATTTCGAGCTGCGGGCATGGTCTGAGACGAAGATCATCCTGCGCTTCTGGATCGTCGCGGCGATCTGCTGCGCAATCGGCTTCACGATCTACCGCCAGAGCATCGGCTGAGCGCCGGCGTGTCCAGTTGAAGCCCCGGCCGAGATCCCCACAGGCCCGTACCTCGTCGTCGGGCTCGCGCGCTCGGGAGTCGCGGCGGCGCTCGCGCTGCGGGCGAGGGGAGAGGATGTGATCGGCGTGGACGCGGGTGCGCCGGGAGGAACCGAAGCGCTGGATGAGGCCGGGGTGCGAGGTGCACGCGGGTGTCCAGGGCGAGTCCCTGCTCGAGCGTGTGCGCTGTGTGGTCAAGAGTCCGGGGGTTCCCTCGCAGGCGCCGGTGATCGCGGCGGCACGCTCAGCGCGGGCTTCCCGTCATGGGCGAGCTCGAGCTGGCGTGGCGGATGCTGCCCAACGAGTTCATCGCGGTCACGGGGACGAACGGCAAGACCACCACGACCGAGCTGATCGGGCACATCCACCGTGAGGCCAGTCTGCCGGTCGCCGTCGCCGGCAACGTCGGGACGGCGGCCTGCTCGCTCGTCGGCTCGCTCGGCCCGGAGGTGACGATCGCCTGTGAGGCCTCCTCCTTCCAGCTCGAGGACACCCTCGCCTTCGCGCCAGAGGCCGCCGTGCTGCTCAACATCATCTCCCGATCACCTCGATCGGCACGGGACCCTCGAGGCCTACACGCGGGCGAAGCTGCTCGTGTTCGCCCGCCAGGGCAACGACGACATTGCCGTCGCGCCGCTGCAGCTCGGGGCTCGATGACCTCGGCGGCTGCGCGCGCCGCGTGCTGCTTCGGTGCCGGCCCGGGCGCCGCCCTGTCGGCCGCGGGCCGGGCAGCTGTGGTGGCAGGAGCGTCCGCTGCTCGCACTCGGCGAGGTGCGCCTGCGCGGCGCACACAACCTCGAGAATGCGATGGCCGCGGCGGCCGTATGCCTGGCGCGCGGGGTCGACCCCGATGCGGTCCGCGCCGGGCTGCGCACGTTTGCCGGCGTGGCGCATCGGCTTCAGGAGGTGGCATGTCGCGACGGCGTGCTCTACGTGAACGACTCCAAGGCGACCAACATCTCAAGCACGACGGTCGCCCTGGACGCGTTCAGCGACGGCGGGCCGATCCATCTGATCCTCGGAGGCCAGGGCAAGGACCAGGACTTCACGGCGCTGCGCGGACCGGTCGAGCGCAGCTGCGGGGCCGTGTATCTGATCGGCCAGGACGCCTCGCTGATCGCCGAGGCGCTCAGCGGTGCGGATGTCGAGGTGCACGAATGCGGCGAGCTGGAGCGGGCCGTGTCGCAGGCCCGCAGGCGGCCGTCGAGGCGGCGAGATGGTGCTGCTGTCGCCCGCCTGCGCGAGCTTCGATCAGTTCACCGACTTCGAAGCCCGAGGCGAGCGCTTCCGCGAGCTCGTCGGGCTTATAGAGGCATCGGCGCGGCCGGCGTCGAAGTGAGAGCCGATGCCAGCAGGCGCAGCAAGGCGCGTGCGCCTCCGGGACCGATCGACCCGGGGCTCGCTGCCCGCAAGCGCGACGGCGCGGACGGCCGCCGCCGTTCGCCATTCCAGTCGCTGGAGCACCGCATCCTGCTGACCGCGACCCTCTGCCTGCTCGCCTTCGGCGCGGTGATGGTCTACAGCGCCTCCTCGGCGACGACGCTGCTGCAGGGCCAGGGCAACGGCAGCTCCTACCTGATCAAGTTCGTGGCCTACGGGGCCGTCGGCCTGGTCGCTGATGCGCGTGCTGGCGCGCGACGGCGTCGCCAAAGTGCAGAGCATCACCGCGCCGCTGCTGATCGTGTCGTTCGTGCTCGTGCTCGCCGTGCACATTCCGCACGTCGGCGTGAGCGTCAACGGCGCTCGTCGCTGGATCGGCCCGGGCTCGCTGCAGTTTCAGCCCTCGGAGCTCCTGAAGCTCGCGCTCGTGCTGTATGCGGCCACGCTCCTGGCCCGGCGCCCGCAGCGCGTGCACGACCTGCGCGAACTGGCAAACCCGCTGCTGCTCGTCGTGGGCGCGGCCTGCCTGCTGTCGGCACCCAGCCGGACCTTGGCAGCGCGATGGTGATCGCCTTCACGACCGCCGCGCTGCTCGTCGCGGCCGGGATACCGCTGCGCAAGCTGGCGCTCGTCGGCGGCGGGGTGCTGGCGCTGGTCTTCCTCTACGCGCTCGCGCGCCCGTATGCGCGGGCGCGCCTGACGTCGTTCGTGGACCCCTGGGCACACGCCTCGGGCAGCGGCTTTCAGGCGGTGCAGGGGCAGATCGCGATCGGCTCCGGCGGGCTGTTCGGCGTCGGCCCCGGCCAGTCGGTGCAGAAGATCTTCTATCTCCCGGAGGCCCCCACCGACTTCATCCTCGCGGTGATCGCCGAGGAGCTGGGGGTGGTCGGGGTATGCGCGCTGCTGTTCCTCTACGGGCTCATCGCCTATGCGGGGCTGCGCGCGGCGAAGGCGGCGCGCAGCCTGTACAGCGCCCTGATCGCGGTCGGCATCACCGCGCTGATCGTCTCCCAGGCGGTCCTCAACGTGTTCGCCGTGCTCGGTCTCGCGCCGCTCACGGGCGTTCCGCTGCCGTTCGTCTCCTACGGCTCGAGCAGCCTGATCGTGATGCTCGCGGCGATGGGGCTCCTGCTCAACGTCGCAGCCGGCGGGACCGCGCACGTGCGTGCGGTGGAGCCGTCGCGAGAGCGCTCGGGCGACGCCCGTGGGCGTGAACCGGCACGATGGAGCGGTGAGCTCGAGCGCACCGAGGAGGATCGTGATCGCCGCGGGCGGGACCGCCGGGCACGTCGTGCCGGCGCTCGCAGTCGCGGAGGCGCTGCGGGCTGAGGGCGCCGAGGTCGTGTTCATCGGCGGCAAGCGCGCCGAGGCTCAGCTCGTGCCTGCGGCGGGGTTCACGCTTCATCCGATCGCGGTGGAAGGCCTCAGCCGTTCGAACCCGCTGCGCGCACTGCGGGCGCTCGCGCTCGCGCTCGCGGCCGTCCCGCGCGCACGTGCCCTGTTGAGACGGCTCGCCCCTGACGCCGTGATGGGCGGCGGCGGCTACGTCGCCGGACCGGTGGGTGTGGCCGCGCTCACGCTCGGGATCCCCCTCGTCATCACCGAGGCCGACAGCCACCTGGGCCTGACCAACCGGATGCTGGCCCCGTTCGCGCGGCGCGTATGCCTTGCCTTCCCGCTCGCCGGTCGCAGCGGACCGCGCTACCGCGTCACCGGCCGGCCGGTCCCCGCCGGCGGAGCGGAACGTCGCGCGGCGCGTGAGAGGATGTCGGTGGGCCTCGACGACACCTGCGTGCTGGTGTTCGGCGGCTCGCTGGGGGCTCGCTCGATCAACCTGGCCGCGCTCGAGGCGTTCGCCGACGTCGCATTTCACGTGCTGCACGTGTGCGGGCGCCGCGAATACCGTGAGCTCTCACAGCGCGAGCTCCCCTCCGGATACGACATGCGCGAGTACCTGGACGTGGCCGACTTCACCGATGCGCTCGCCGCCGCCGACCTCGTGGTGGCACGTGCGGGCGGCTCGGTGTTCGAGCTGGCGGCCCACGGCCTACCGGCGGTCCTCGTGCCCTATCCGCGCGCAGCGGCCGGCCATCAGCTCGAGAATGCGCGCTGGATGTCAGAGGGCGGTGCCGCAGTCACGATCCCCGACGCGGAGCTGACCGGCCCGCGCCTGCGCCGCGAGACCCTGGCCCTGCTCGCAGACCGGCCGCGCCTGCAGGCGATGGCGTCCGCCTCGAGGGGGCTGTCCCGCCCGATGGCCGCCATGGAGGTGGCCTCGGAGCTCCTGCGTGCGGGCGCATGATGAGCTCCGGTGCAGCAGGTGCCGGGAACGAACCCTGGAGCGGGCGCCGACTCCACTTCGTCGGGGTCGGTGGGGCCGGTATGAGCGGCTACGCGCGCGTCGCGCACGAACTCGGCGCGAGCGTCAGCGGTTCAGACAGCGCCTCGAGCTCGCATCTGGAGCGTCTCGTGGCAGACGGCGTGGTTCGTGCGAGCATCGGCCACGCCGCCGAGAACCTTCCCGCGGGCGACGGGCTGGAGCTCGTCTACTCCTCGGCGGTGCCGGCGGACAACGTCGAGCGGGTCGCGGCACGTGAGCGCGGCATCCCCGAGCGGGCCCGCGCCGAGCTGCTCTCGCAGCTGACCGAGCTGAGGCGGACGATCGCGGTGGCTGGCACGCACGGAAAGACGACCACCGCCTCGATGCTCGTTCACGCTCTGCGTGCCGCGGGCCTTGAGCCGGGCTGGTTGGTGGGCGGCGCGGTCGGGGGCGATCTGGCGAACGCGTCGTGGGGCAGCGGCGAGTGGCTCGTGATCGAGGCCGACGAGTCCGACCGGTCGATGCTCAGCCTGCACGTCGAGATCGCTGTGCTCACGAACGTCGAGCTCGATCACCACGCGACGTTCGCCTCGCTGGCCGAGCTGCGCGAGGCGTTCCGCCGTTTCCTTGACGACCCGCCGTTCGCCGTGATCTGGGACCGACCCGAGCTTCTGGAGCTGCGGTCGGGGGCCGTCATTCCCTACGACGCGCACGACGTCGTCCTCACGGCCGGCGGCTCGTCCTTCGCCTGGCACGGGCACAACGTGCGCCTGGCCGTTCCGGGCGCTCATAACGCGGTCAACGCCGCGGGCGCCCTGGAGGCGGCCGGCCTGGCGGGGGCCGATGCGGCGAGGGCGATCGAGGGGCTCGCCGGCTTTCACGGAGCAGGCAGGCGCTTTCAGCCGCTCGGCCGCAGCGCAGGCGGTGCGCTCCTGTATGACGACTACGCTCACCATCCCAGTGAGATCGCCGCCACCCTGGATGCGGCACGGACGCTGGAGCACCGGCGGCTCGTGGCCGTCTTCCAGCCCCATCTCTATTCGCGGACGGCACTGCTGGCGCGGGAGTTCGGCCTGGCCCTGGCGCGGGCCGACGTGGCGGTTATCTTGGATGTCTACCCCGCCCGCGAGCGTCCCGAGGACCATCCCGGCGTGAGCGGTCTGACGATCGCCGAGGCGACGGCGGATGCCGCTGGGGGGAGGCCGGTTTACTGGCTTCCCACGTTCGCGGATGCCGAGCCCGTCCTTCGGGAGCAGTTACAGGAGGGCGATGTGTGCATGCTGATGGGCGCAGGGGACATAGACGTGCTCGGACGAAGGCTCAGCTCGCGGTGAGCGGCCCCGTCCGGCCCTCGAGCGTGAGCGTCGACTTCCCGCTCGCCCGCCTGACGACCGTGCGCACGGGCGGCCGGGCGGAGTTCTTCGCGCGCGCCGGCAGCGAGGCCGATCTGTTGGAGCTGCTCGCCTGGGCCGAGGATCAGCACGAGCCGGTGAGCGTGATCGGATCCGGTTCGAACCTGCTGATCGCCGACGCGGGCGTCAGCGGTCTGGTCGTGAAGCTCGACCACGAGCTCACGGCCATCACCGTCGAGGGACCGGCGATCGTGTGCGGTGGCGGCGCGCGGCTGCCGGCCGTGGCCGCGGCCGCGGCCCGCGCGGGGCTGACGGGGATCGAGTTCGGCGTGAACATCCCGGGGACCGTGGGGGGGGCGGTGCGGATGAACGCAAACGCATACGGCGGACAGCTCGGGCAGGTGCTCGAATGGGTCAACGTCGCCACCGGCGCCGGAGTAGCGCGTCGCCGACCCGACGAGCTCGAGCTCGGCTACCGTCGCTCGAACCTGCGCGCGGGGGAGATAGTCACCCGGGTCGGCCTGCTGCTGAGCAAAGCGGAGCCGAGTGCCGTCAAAGGGACGCTCGCGCAGATGCGCGCACGCCGTCATGCAGCCCAGCCGCAGGGGATCAGGACATTCGGCTCCACCTTCAAGAATCCGGAGGATCCCCGCGCCGAGGGGCGCTCGGCGGGGGTGCTCCTGTCCGAAGCGGGCTGCAACGGCGTTGCCGTGGGCGGAGCGCGCTTCGCACCCAAGCACGCCAACTTCATCGAGAACACCGGCGCGGCGAGCACCGGGGATGTGATCGCACTGATGGCCGAGGGCCGCCGCCGGGTCCTCGAGCGCTTCGGCGTCGAGCTCGAACCCGAGGTGCAGACGCTCGGCGACGTTCGCTTCCCCTGGATGTAGGGGTTCTCCCAGGAAGGTCGAACAGAGTGGGCGATGGATCGCTCCGTTGCCGGCCGCGTTGGGATCGGCCGCCCGTTTGGCATGTTCAACCGACGACGCCCCGCCCGCGTCGAGACTCCCCGCGGCACCGCGGGGCGTCCCGGCCAACGTACGCGCCACCGGCGGGTGGCCTCCTCTAGGCTCGCCGGCTGGGCGCGCAACGGCTGGTCGCTGATCCAACACCACCGGCGCCTGCGCATCGCGCTGCTCGCCGTCGTGACCTGCTCGGCGCTCCTGATCGGCGGCTGGCTATGGCTGCGCGACTCTCCGCTCGTGGCGGTCGAGCGCGTGCAGGTCGTGGGCGTTCACGGCCCCGAGGCGGGTGCGATTGATCAGGCCCTGACCAGCGCCGCGCGGCAGATGAGCACGCTCGACGTGCATCCCCAGAGGCTGCTCGCCGCGGTGGCGCCCTATCAGGTGGTGCGTGCCGTTGCCGCGAGCCCGAGCTTCCCCCACGGCCTTCGCATCCGCGTGGTCGAGCAGCTGCCGGTGGCGGCGCTGACGATCGCGGGCGGCCGGACCGCCGTGGCCGCCGACGGCGTGGTGCTGGGTCCGGCGCTGCTGTCCGGCGCGCTGCCGGTGCTGAGCGGCGGCAGCGGCCGCCAGACCGTCGCGCAGGACGCGGGACAGCACGTGCGCGACGCCTCGTTGCTGGCCTGCCTGACCGTGCTCGGCGCGGCGCCCGCTCCGCTTGCCGGGCAAATCGTGCGGGCGTTCACCGGACCAGACGGCGTGACGGTCGTGATGCGCGGCGGTCTGCGCGTCTACTTCGGTGACTCGAGCCGCCCCCACGCGAAGTGGCTCTCGCTCGCGAGCGTGCTCGCCGACCGCAGCTCAGCCGGCGCCACCTATGTGGACGTGCGTGTCGCCGAGCGCCCGGCCGCCGGTCTGCCCGGCACGGTCGCGTCCGAAACGGGCACGGCCGGGGCACCGGCCGGCGGTGCGCCCGTTCTCACGACCACGAGCGAACTCGCCGCCAGTCTCGCGGCGGCGCTGCCAAGCTCACCCCCCTCGGGCGCCTCCACCTCGACCGGCTCATCGCCCACGGAAACCACGCCAAGCGGCCCGGCGCAGAGCGGCTCGGGCACACAGTCCGAAGCGCCGGGAGCACCGGACGGAGAAGCGTCCACGACGGGCTCCACACCGGGCGGATGAATCGTAAAGCTCAACCTCAGGTTGATCCCCGACGCACGGACATCCTGAGGTCATGGTCGAGAGTCCGGCGATCTGCAACGAATGTTGCGGGACTGGCCGATCTCGTTGACACGGCGAAGTTCCCTGCATAACGTGCACATCTCGGCGGTTCGGTTATCGGTATGCTCCGAACCCTAATTTCCTACTGAAGGGTTCGGACAGAACCATCATGGAGAGCAGCGGAAGCTATCTGGCGGTCATCAAGGTCGTGGGCGTCGGCGGCGGGGGGACCAACGCCGTTAGCCGCATGGTCGACGCGGGACTGCGCGGCGTGGAGTTCATCGCTGCCAACACCGACGCCCAGGCGCTTGCGATGTGCGACGCCGACATCAAGCTGAACATCGGTCACGAGTCGACCAAAGGCCTCGGCGCCGGAGCCAACCCCGATGTGGGCCTGTCCGCCGCCTCGGAGTCTCGCGACGACATCAAGGAGGCGCTGAAGGGCGCCGACATGGTGTTCGTGACGGCCGGCGAGGGCGGTGGAACCGGCACGGGCGCCGCTCCGGTGATCGCCGAGATCGCCAAGAACGAGATAGGCGCCCTCACGGTGGGCGTGGTGACCCGTCCCTTCGAGTTCGAGGGCTCCCAGCGCGCGCGCCAGGCCACCGAGGGCATCGAGCGCCTGCGTGAGGTCGTCGACACGCTGATCGTGATCCCGAACGAGAAGCTGCTCGCGGTGGTCGAGCGGCGAACCTCGATGCTCGACGCCTTCCGCGAGGCCGACAACGTGCTGCGCCAGGGCGTTCAGGGGATCACCGACCTGATCACGATTCCCGGTCTGATCAACCTCGACTTCGCCGACGTGCGCACGATCATGCAGGACGCCGGCTCGGCGCTCATGGGGATCGGGACCGCGGGTGGTGAGAGTCGTGCCGCGGACGCCGCCAAGGCCGCCATCTCCTCGCCGCTTCTGGAAGAGTCGGTCGACGGCGCAACCGGGATCCTGCTCAACATCACCGGGGGCAAGGACCTCGGCCTGTTCGAGGTCAACGACGCCGCTGCGATCATCCAGAATGCGGCCGACCCGAACGCGAACATCATCTTCGGCGCCGTGATCGACGAGAGCATGTCCGACGACGTCCGCGTGACCGTTATCGGCACGGGATTCGACCATCGCCCAGGCCGCACCGCGCGGCGGGACACCCGCGCCAGGCGTGATCGCGGGCCGCGCATCGACGACCGGCAGCGCTCGTCGCTTGAGATCTCGGACGACGACATAGACGTCCCGCCGTTCCTGCGCTGAGGAGCGTGCCCACCGCCGCGGCCGGCGCCCTGGAGAGCGCGCCCACCGCCGCCCTTGCTGCGCTGAGCGGAGGCTGCGCTGATGAGAGGGCCGACTCGGGGGGTGTCGGCCCTCTCCGCGCCCTCGTGCGCTCCCGCCTGAGTGCCCTTCTCCCAGCGCCCCGGTCCCCCAGCGCTCCAGGGGATGTCTCCCACCGGTGCAGCCGCAGAGTTGGGTGTCGGGAAACCTAGGAGCTGGGCGGGGCGCAATTGTGTCGGAGCGGTGATCCAGGCGTGTTCTGTCTGTGAACGAGCTCGGGCGCTGACGGCGTGCGCCCACGCGATAGCCTGGCCCCGATGCCGACCACGTTGCGTCGCACGCCTCTGTTCGATCGGCACGTGGCGGCCGGGGCCAGGCTCGTCGACTTCGCCGGCTGGCAGATGCCGGTGCTGTACGAGCAGACGGGAATCCGTGCCGAGCACATGGCGGTGCGCGAGGACTGCGGGGTCTTCGACGTGTCGCACATGGGGGAGATCGAGACCTCCGGCCCGCAGGCGCCGGCGCTGCTTCAGCGACTGCTATCCAATGACGTCTCGGCGATGCCGTCGCCCCTCGGCGCACCCGCGGGTGGTGCCGCGGCGGGCGGGGCTCAGTACAGCGTCATGTGCCGCGAGGACGGCGGTGTGCTCGACGACCTCCTCACCTACCGGCTGGGCCCGGATCGCTACCTGACGGTCACGAACGCCGCCAACCACACGCAGGATCTGGACTGGTTCCGGGGGCAGGCGCAGACGCTCGGGGGCGTCGAGGTCACCGACAGGATCGACGACTACGCGATGCTCGCCGTGCAGGGTCCGAGGGCGAGGACGCTCGTTCAGGAGATCTGCGACTCTCCGCTGCCGGCGCGCATGACCGCCTCCACCGGGCGGGTGGCCGGGCTGGAGGTCCTGGCGTGCGGCACCGGCTACACCGGCGAGGACGGCGTCGAGCTGCTGTGCCGCGGCGATGACGCACCGGCGCTGTGGGACGAGCTGGTGGGTCGCGGCGCACTCCCGGCGGGGCTCGCGGCACGTGACACACTGCGACTCGAGGCGTGCCTGCCCCTGTACGGCAATGAGCTGAGCGTCGCGCGCAACCCGATCGAAGCCGGGCTCGGCTGGTGCTGCAAGGAGGGCACCGGCTTCATCGGCTCGCAGGCCGTGCGCGCCGCGCGCGCCGACGGTCCCCCCGAGAAGCTCGTCGCCTTCGTGCTCGACGGTCGGGGGATAGCCCGCCAGGGCAACCCGATCGTGGGCGGGGGCGAGGTCACCAGTGGCACGCTCTCGCCCTGCCTGGGGGTGGGCATCGGCATGGCCTACGTGCCCGCCGAGCGTGCGGCGCCCGGCACGGTCCTCGAGATCGACGTTCGTGGCAAGATGCGCCCCGCCGTCATCTCCCAGAAGCCGCTCTACCGAAGGGGCAAGTGAATGGCACAGGCAAGCTACCCGGAGGACCTGCTCTACCACGCCGAGCACGACTGGGCGCGTATCGACCCCGCCGATCCCGACACGGCCACGCTGGGGATCACCTGGTACGCCCAGGATGCGCTGGGGGAGGTCGTGTTCTTCGAGCCCCCGCAGGTGGGTGCGTCGCTGACGAAGGACGCGCCCTATGCGGAGATCGAGTCGGTGAAGGCCGTCTCGGACGTCGTGGCGCCCCTGTCCGGGGAGATCGTCGAGGTCAACCAGGCGCTCGCCGAGGACCCCCAGCCGATCAACGACGATCCCTATGGCGAGGGATGGCTCGTCAGGGTGCGCCTCGCCGATCCCTCCGAGCGCGACGCGCTGATGGACGCCGGCACCTATATCGCCACGCTGGGCGGCTAGGCTGATCGGTACTTGAGCCGCTACACAGCCACCACCCCCGCCGACCTGGACGCGATGCTCGCCGCTATCGGCGTCGGCTCCGTGCGGGAGATACTCGACCGCCAGATCCCCGAGGCCGTGCGGATGGCGCGGGCGCTCGAATTGCCCGACGGCCTGCCCGAGCAGGACGTGTACGCGCACCTGCGCGCGCTCGCGGAGCGCAACACGAGCGCCGAGGACGAGCTGAGCTTCCTCGGTGGGGGCATGTACGACCACTACGTGCCCGCTCTGATCGACATGCTGACCGAGCGCTCGGAGTTCCTGACGCCGTACACGCCCTACCAGCCGGAGATCTCCCAGGGTGGCCTGCAGGTGATGTTCGAGTACCAGACCGCGATCTGCGAGCTCACCGGCCTCGAGGTCTCGAATGCCTCTGTCTACGAGGGCCCCTCGGCGGTGGCCGCGGCCGGCTATCTGGCCAAGCTGCACAACGGCGCGCGCCGATTCGTGGTGAGCGCCGGCCTGCATCCCCATTCGATCGAGACGCTCAGGACCTACGCGCACGGCTATGGCATGGAGCTCGTCGAGGTGCCGCTGCGCGACGGCGTCACCGACCCGCAGGCGTGGGCGCAGGCGATCGACCACGACACGAGCGCCGCGATCTTCGCGCAGCCCAACTTCTACGGGGCGGTCGAGGACGCCGAGGCCCTGAGCGCTGCCGCCAAGGCCTCATCCGCCCCGGTCGAGGGCGGGGACGGCTCGGCGATCGTCGTCTGCCAGGTCGATCCGATCACGCTCGGCATCCTCAAGCCCCCCGGCGAGTGCGGGGTCGACGTGGCCGTCGGCGAGGGGCAGCCGCTCGGCAATCGGCTGGACTTCGGCGGACCGTCGTTCGGCCTGTTCGCCGCGCGCGAGGAGTACCTGCGGCGCATTCCCGGGCGCATCGCGGGAGAGACGGTCGACGTCGACGGCCGGCGTGGCTTCGTGCTCACCCTGCAAACGCGCGAGCAGCACATCCGCCGCGAGAAAGCCACCTCGAACATCTGCACCGCGCAGGCGCTCAACGCGCTCGCGGGCGTCGTGTATCTGGCCTGGCTCGGCCGTCGTGGGATCGTCGAGCTGGGCGAGCTGCTGCTTGCGCGAACGCACTACGCGCGCGAGGCGCTCGCGGGCCTGCCGGGGGTCGAGAAGCTCCACGAGCAGCCCGTCGTCCGCGAGTTCGCGGTGCGCCTGGAGGCCGATGTCGCCGCGGTCATCCGGCGATGCACGCGCGCGGGCGTGAACCCCGGCGTCGACCTGCGGGCGCTCACCGGCCGTCCCGAGGATCGCGGGGGACTGCTGGTGGCGATCACCGAGCGACGCTCGCGCGCGGACATCGACCGTCTGAGCGAGGTGCTCGGCGGCGCCGTCGCGGCCGAGCGCGAGGCGGTGGCGGCGTGATGGCAGGTGGGACGGCCGAGGCCTCACCGCAGGCCGAAGAGGCGCGGACGATCTTCCAGAAGGGCGCGCCCGGACGGCGGGCGTTCGAGTGCCCGCCGCTCGACGTGCCGCCGGTGGATCCTCACGAGCTGCTGCCGGCGCGCCACCGCCGAGCGCGCGAGGCGAGGCTGCCGGAGGTCTCAGAGCCCGAGATCGTGCGCCACTACGTGGGCCTGTCCAAGCGCAATTACGACCTGGACTCTGGCTTCTATCCGCTGGGGTCGTGCACGATGAAGCACAACCCCCGCCTGCACGAGCGGGTCGCGGCGCTGCCCGGCCACTCGCGGCTTCACCCGCTGCAGCAGCCAGGGCACGCGCAGGGCGCGCTCGAGCTGATGTGGAGGCTGCAGGGTGCGCTGGCCGAGATAAGCGGCCTGCCGCACGTCTCCCTGCAACCCTCGGCCGGCTCCCACGGTGAGTTGGCGGGGGTGCTGCTCACGCGCGCCTACCACGAGGATCGCGGCGAGACGCGCCGCAAGGTGCTCACCCCCGACACCGCGCACGGGACGAACCCCGCGACGGTCACGATGGCGGGCATGGAGGTCGTCAAGCTCGCCACGGACGCCGCCGGCGGGGTGGACCTCGACGACCTGCGCGCGAAGGCCGACCCCGAGGTGGCGTGCCTGATGCTCACGAACCCCAACACGCTCGGCCTGTTCGACCCCAACATCCAGGAGATAGCCGCGATCGTGCACGGCGTCGGGGCGACCCTCTACTACGACGGCGCGAACCTCAACGCGATCATGGGACTGTCGCGGCCGGGCGACATGGGCTTCGACATCGTCCATTTCAACCTGCACAAGTCCTTCACCCAGCCCCACGGTGGCGGCGGTCCCGGATCGGGTCCGATCGCGGTGTCCGAGCGCATCGCCCCGTTCCTGCCGCGGCCGCTCGTCGTCCGCCGCGAGGCCCGCGAGGCCGGCGCAAACGGGGGTGGCAGGATCACGCCCGGCGGGCCGTTCACCTACGACCTCGACTACGACGGACCGAAGTCGATCGGCCGGCTGCGGGGTTTCAACGGCAACTACGGCTGCCTGGTGCGCGCGTACTCCTACATCTGCTCGCTGGGCGGCGACGGCCTGAAGGACGCCTCCGAAACGGCCGTGCTGAACGCGAATTACCTGCTCGCCCGGCTGCGGGAGCGCGGCGTGGCCGAGTACCTGCCGCTCGCCTACGGGGAGCTCTGCATGCACGAGTTCGTCCTCTCGGGAGGTCCCATGAAGCGCAGGCTCCAGATCAGGACGCTCGACCTCGCCAAGCGCTTGCTCGACTTTGGATACCACCCGCCGACCGTGTACTTCCCGCTGCTCGTGGACGAGGCGCTGATGGTCGAGCCGACCGAGACCGAGACCAGGGAGACGCTCGACGGATTTGCCGAGGCGATCGCGGCGATCCTCGAGGAGGCTGTGCGGGACGCGGACGTCGCCAGGAACGCGCCCTACACGACGCCGGTACGCCGCCTGGACGAGGTCGCGGCAGCCAGGAGCCCCGTCATCCGCCAGGCACTGGGGTAGGCTCACCCGCGATGGCGATCGAGCGCCGTGATCTGGGCAGCACGGGAGTCAAGGTCAGCCCTCTGTGCCTGGGGGCGATGATGTTCGGCGCATGGGGCAACACCGATCACGAGGACTCGATCCGCATAATCCACCGCGCGCTCGACGCGGGCATCAACTTCATCGACACGGCCGACGTCTACTCGCGAGGGGAGTCAGAGGAGATCGTGGGCAGGGCCCTCACCGGGGGGCGGCGCGAGGCGGTCGTACTGGCCACGAAGGTGCATGGCACGATGGGCGAGGATCCCAACCAGTACGGGAACTCCCGTCGCTGGATCATTCAAGAGGTGGAGAACAGCCTGCGGCGACTGGGCACCGACTGGATCGACCTCTACCAGATACACCGCCCGGAGCCGGACACCGACATCGACGAGACGCTCGGGGCGCTGACCGACCTCGTGCGCGCCGGCAAGGTTCGATACATCGGGAGCTCGACGTTCCCGGCGCACCAGATCGTGGCGGCGCAGTGGGTCGCCGAGAAGCGCGGCCGCGAGCGCTTCGTGTGCGAGCAGCCGCCCTACTCGCTGCTGACCCGCGGCATCGAGCTCGACGTGCTGCCTGTGTGCCAGCAGCATCGGATCGGCGTCATCCCGTGGAGCCCGCTGGCCGGCGGCTGGCTGTCCGGCCGCTACGGCAGGAGCGGCGATTCCCCGGGCAGCAGCAGGCGCGCCCAGATGATGCCCTCGCGCTATGACATGTCGCTTCCAGCCAACCAGCGGAAGCTCGAGGCTACGCAGGCGCTCGGCGGTCTCGCCGAAGAGGCCGGTATCTCGCTGATCGAGATGTCACTCGCATTCGTCACGGGCCATCCGGCGGTGACCGCTGCGATCATCGGCCCGCGCACCATGGAGCAGCTCGAGAGTCAGCTTCCGGCCCTCGAGATGTCGCTCAGCGCCGACGTCCTCGACAGGATCGACGAGATCGTCGCACCCGGCATGAACGTCAACCCGAACGATCGCGGCTGGGACCCGCCCTGGCTCACCGACAGCTCGCTGCGCCGGCGCTAGCCGGGCTGGACCTCACGTGCGCATCTTCTCCGGAATCCAGCCGACCGGGCGCAAGCACCTCGGCAACTACATCGGTGCGATCGCCCAGTACGTCTCCAGCCAGGAGCGCGGCGAGGGGATCTTCTGCATAGTCGACCTGCACGCGACCACCGTCGCCTACGAGCCGGCCGAGCTGCGCGAGCGCTGCTACGACACGACGGCGATACTGCTGGCGGCCGGGATCGACCCGGAGCGCGCCACGCTGTTTCGCCAGAGCGACGTGCCCGAGCACACCGAGTTGACGTGGCTGTTGTGCAGCGTCACCGAGCTCGGGCGGCTGCAGCGGATGCACCAGTTTCGCGACAAGTCGATCGGGCAGCGCGAGCTCGTGTCGGCCGGGCTGTTGCTCTACCCCGTGCTGCAGGCCGCGGACGTGCTCGCCTACCGCGCGCAGGAGGTGCCGGTGGGAGAGGACCAGCGCGAGCATCTGGAGCTGATGCGCGACGTCGCGCGGCGCTTCAACGCGCGGTTCGCCTCCGGAGAGGAGGTGCTGCTCGTGCCCGAACACCGCATCCCCGAGGTGGGCGCGCGCATAATGGACCTGCAGGACCCGACCAGGAAGATGTCCACCACCGGCGGCTCCGAGCAGGGCACGGTTTACGTGCTCGATGAGCCGAAGGTGATCGAGAAGAAGCTGAAGAGCGCGGTCACCGACTCCGGGCAGCGAGGTGCGCCGCGCTCCGGAGAAGCCGGGGGTGACCAACCTGATCGATATCCTCGCCGCGGTACGCGGCGTCGATCCCGAGGTCGTGGAGGCGGAGTTCGCCGGCGCCCGCTACGGCGAATTCAAGCTCGTCGTCGCAGGCGCGGTGGTCGAGTACCTGCGCGCCCGTGCGAGAGCGCTACAACGAGCTGCGCGCTGATGAGGCGGCGCTCGAGGCGATCCTGCACGCAGGCGCGCAGAGCGCGCACGCTATGGCCTCGCAGACGGTCTCCGACGTGCGCGAGCACATGGGCGTCGGCGCTCCGGCTCCGCGCGTCCCGCCGCCAGTCGCCCCGCGCGGCCGTCGGCGCCGGCCGATACGGTGAGCGGATGAGCGTCGCCGACGCTCGAGCTGGACCTCGACCTCTTCAGCGGGCCGTTCGACCTGCTGCTCACGCTCGTGTTGCGCGAAGAGGTGGACCTGCTGGAGCTCCAGCTCGCCGAGGTCGTGCTCGCCTACCTCGACCACCTGGAGCAGCGCGGCGAGCTCGACCTGGAGACCGCGACCGAGTTCATCGTGCTGATCGCCGCGCTGCTGGAGCTGAAGTCGAGGCTGATGCTCGAGCGGGGATGAGGACGAGCTGCTGGACATCGAGCCGCAGCAGGCCGCCGAGGAGCTCCTTGGCGGCATGCTCGACGCCCGCCGCTACCGCGCCGCCGCGGCGCATCTCGGCGAGCTGCTCGCCGCCGAGCACGGCGTTCGCTTTCGCACGCGCCCCGCTGCCGGAGAGCCTGCGCCGCACGATCGTGCAGCCGGCCGACGGGCTCCCAGGATCCGGCAGGTGCTGGGCGAGGCGATCGGCCGGCTGCTGCTGATGCCCCCGACCATCAGCCTGCGCCATATCGGCGATACCGCGCGTCACGGTCGCCGAGCGCCTGGCGCACCTGCGCGGGCTGCTGCGGCGCGGGGCGTTCAGCTTCGAAGAGGCCGTGCGCGGCGCCGACAGGATGACCGTCGCGGTCACGCTGTTCGCGCTGCTCGAGCTCTACAAGCAGCGGCGAGGCCGACTGGGAGCAGCAGGAGAGCTTCGGCGAGATCGCGATTCACGCACTGCGCGCCGCAGGCGCCGGGGCCGCACGTGGCGCGCGTCGGAGGGCTGGCCGGGTGAGCGACCGAGGACGCCGACTCGCTGCCGCGCGCGGCTCTGCCGCTGGCCAACGGTCGAGGCGCTGCTGTTCCTGTCGACCGATCCGCTCAGCGCCGAGGAGCTCGCCGAGGCCACGCAGGCCGGCGAGGAGGCGGTGCAGGCCGCGCTCGAGCGGTCCTGGCCGAGCGACTACGCGCCCGGGCGGCGCGGCATCACGCTGCGCGAGCTGGCGGCGGCTGGACGCTCGCCAGCGACCCCGCCTCCGAGGACGCCGCCCGCCGCCTGTTCAGCCGGCCGCGCGCTGTCCACGCTCACGCCCGCCCAGGCCGAGACGCTCGCGATCGTCGCCTACCTGCAACCGGTCTCGCGCCCGGAGATCACGCGCATCCGGGGTGTCAGCGCGGACTCGGCCGACCGCCACGCTGCTCGACCGGGGCCTGATCGAGGAGGCCGGCCATTCCCAGTTCGGCGCGGTGCTCTACCGCACGAGCACCCAGTTCCTGAAGCTGTTCGGGCTGCGCACGCTCGATGAGCTGCCCGACATCGCCCGCTGGGACCCCACGCCCGAGGAGCAGGCCGAGCTGCGCGAGCGCCTGCTGCGAGCCGGCGAGGCGCGCGCCGGTGGCGAGCCCTCCGCGCAGTAGTCCTCAGGCGGCGGTGCCGGCGCCCGAGACCCGTGCATGCGCGCTCGCCGCCGCGACGTCCCCGGAGGAGGCGCCCGTCGCGGCGAGCTGGCCGCAGGCGGCGTCGATGTCGCGGCCGCGGGTCAGGCGGACCGTCGCAGGGATGCCGCGCGACTCGAGCGCCGCGCGGAACGCGGCGATCGACTCGCGGGTGGATCCCCTGTATGGACCGGCGCCGGTGGGGTTGTAGGGGATCAGGTTGACCTTGAAGATCGACGGTGCGTCCTCGCAGCTGCCGCCCGACAGCGCCCGGCCAGCGCGAGCGCCTGCGCGTAGCGGTCGTTGACGCCGGCGAGCATCACGTACTCCACGAACACCCGCCGGCGCTTGCGCTCGTAGAAGGCGCGGCAGGCCTCGATGCACCTCGCCCAGCGGGTAGCGCTCGTTCACGGGCATCAGCTCCGAGCGCAGCGCGTCCTCGGCGGCGTGCAGCGACAGCGCCAGGCGCAGCGGCATGGGCTGCTCGGCCAGGCGTTCGATCCCGGGGATCCAGCCGACGGTCGAGATCGCTGTGCGCCGGTGGGTGATGCCGATGTCCGGCAGGCGCTCGCAGGCGGCGAGCACGTTGTCGAGGTTCATCAGCGGTTCGCCCATGCCCATGAACACGCAGTGGTCGATCGGCTCGATCCGCGGAAGTGAAGAGCCTGGTCGACGATCTCCGAGGCGGTCAGGTTGCGCGCGAACCTCATCGCGCCGGTGGCGCAGAACGTGCACGTCAGCGGGCAGCCGGACTGCGAGGAGACGCAGATCGAGCGCCGTCCGTCGCGGTAGCGCATCAGCACCGCCTCCAGCGGGCGTCCGTCGGCGTGTTGAAAAGGGCCTTGATCGTGCCGTCGCTCGAGCGGGCCTCCTCGGCGACGGTGAGGCTCGAGAAGGGCAGCTCCCGCGCCAGCGCCTCGCGCAGGCGGCGCCGGGAGGTTGGTCATCTGCCGCGTAGCTGCTCCACGCCCTTCGGCCGCCCACGCCCACACCTGGCGCGGCGCGAAAGCTGGGCTCGCCGCGGTCGGCGAGCGTCTGGTCGAGCAGCTGAGGTCCATGTCGGTCTGTCCCGCCACGGCGGCGGTCGGCCCGCCGCGCCCGGTGCTCCTATGGTTGCAGCACATGAGCTCCACTCACGGACCGGCGATCGCTAGGCGATGCGCCTGGCCAAGTACCTGGCCCATGCGGGCGTCGCCTCCAGGCGGGCCGCCGAGACGCTGATCGCCGCCGGGCGCGTGAGCGTGCAGGGACGAGATCGTCACCGACCCGGCCCGCGACGTGGGCGAGGCCAGCGGCGTGGCGCTCGACGGCCGTCCGCTCGCGGGGCCCGAGCCGCGGATGCTCTACGCCGTGAACAAGCCCGTCGGCGTGGTTTCCACCGCGCACGACACCCACGGCCGCCCCACCGTGGTCGAGCTCGTGCCCGCGCAAGGGCCTGCGCCTGTATCCGGTCGGGCGCCTGGACGCCGACTCGAGCGGCCTGATCCTGCTCACCAACGACGGCGAGCTCGCCAACCGGCTCACCCATCCGAGCTTCCAGGTGGCCAAGACCTACCGCGCGCGGCTCGGCGGGGGCCGGTCGGCGGAGGAGGCGCTCGATGCGCTGCGCGCGGGGCGTCGAGCTCGAGGACGGACCGACCGCGCCCGCGCGGGTGCGTCGCGTCGCGGGCGAACCTCATCGAGATCACGCATCCGCGAAGGGCGCAACCGCCAGGTGCGGCGCATGTGCGCGGCCGTCGGCCATCCGGTGCTCGAGCTGCGGCGCACCGGCTTCGGCCCGCTGCGGCTCGGACGGCCTGCAGCGAGGGCGCAGTACCGGCGCCTGGGCGCGGCCGAGGTCGAGCGCCTGCGCGCGCTCTGACACAATCGCCCACCATGCCGACAGCGACTCTTCGCCCTGCGCGGCGCCATCAGCGTGAATCGCAACGACGCCCAGGACATCCTCGACGCGACCACCGAGCTGATGCAGGCGATCATGCAGCGCAACGCGCTCGCGCCCGAGAACGTCGTCAGCTGCATCTTCACCGCCACCAACGACCTCAACGCCGAGTTCCCCGCCGTCGCCGCACGTGCGCTCGGCTTCGACGGCGTGCCGCTGCTGTGCGCCCGGGAGATCGCCGTGCCGCGCTCGATGCCGCGCGTGATCAGGGTGCTGATCCACTACTACGCCGAGGAGGCGCACGAGCCCAGGCACGTCTACCTCGGGGAGGCGACCGCGCTGCGCGCCGACCTGCAGGCCGCGCAGTAGCGGCTCGCCCCACGCGCTGCCCGGCACGGCCGGCCGTGCCTCGGCACAATAGGCCGATGGCCATCGAGTTCTCAGAGCGCATCCGGCGCATCCCCTCATACCCCGCGGCCGGCGGCTACGCCGAGGAGGCGCCGCTCGTGCGCCTCGCCAGCAACGAGTCGCCGTATCCGCCGCTGCCCGCGGTGCGCGAGGCGATCGACCGCGCCTGCGCGCAACGCTCAACCGCTACCCGGACCCGTCCAACCTCGCTGCTGCGCGAGCGCCTCTCAGACCGCTACGAAGTGCCCGTCTCGCGGATCGCGATCGGCAACGGCTCCTGCGACATCCTGCTCGCCGCCGGCGAGGCGCTGCTCGAGCCCGGCGCGGAGATCGTGTACTCGTGGCCGTCGTTCTCGGTCTACCCGCACCTCAGCGCGGCCTCCGGCGCGCGCGCGGTGACGGTGGCGCTCGACGACGCCGCACCGCCACGACCTCGAGGCGATGCTGCGCGAGATCACCGTCGCCACGCGCCTGGTGATCGTCTGCAACCCCAACAACCCCACGAGCACGGCCGATGCCGCTCGAGAGCATCGCCGGCTTCCTCGCCGAGGTGCCCCCGCACGTGTGCGTGATCGTCGACGAGGCCTACTGCGAGTTCAACCTGCTCGAGGATCCCGACGCCTCGATCGAGCTGCTCGAGCACCACCCGAACCTCGTGCTGCTGCGCACCTTCTCCAAGGTCCACGGCCTGTGCGGACTGCGCGTCGGCTTCGCGCTGTGCGGCTCGGAGGAGCTCCCGCGGGCGCTCGACCAGGTTCGCCAGCCGTTCTTCTGCAACGCCCTCGCGCAGGCGGCGGCGGTCGAGGCGCTCGCCCACCAGGACGAGGTCGCTCGACCGCGTCACCCGAACGGTCGCCGAGCGCATCTCGGTCGATGAGCGGCTGCGCGCGCTGGGCTCGAGCCGGCCGACTCGCAGGCCAACTTCTGCTGGTTCGAGCTCGGCGAGGACCGCGACGAGCAGGAGGTGATGGCGCGGCCTGCGAGGAGCGCGGCGTGCTCGTGCGCGGCGGCGGCGCCCTCGGCTCGGCAGACGCCGGCGCTGCGCGTCACCTACGGCACCCCGAGGAGAACGCGCGCTTCCTGGACGCCCTGGCCGAGGTGCTGGGGCCCCGGGCGCGCTGAGCGTCACGCGGCGCGGAGGCCGGCGACGCACGGCGCGATGCGATCGGCGGCTGGCAAAATTGCCTCCCAGCCCTCGACCGCGGGCGGTTTGTCTGCTACAAACACTTCAGACGACCAATGCACGCATCCGCTCTCACATCCGTCTGCACCCGGTCGTCCTGCCGTACCTATTTCGCCTGGCGATTTATCTAGGCGCTTCGGCCTGAGCCCGTGCGTGAGCGGGTTCCGAGGCTCGCAACGGGTCCCCTCAGGGGACCGAGCGCCACCTCCGCGGGTGCCCACAGCGCCCTTCTCACGCCTCGACGACCGGCGGAGCCGGTTCCCAGCATCTCTAACATTCCCAGGCGTCAGTGAAAGGATGAATCGATGATGATCGTCATGAAGGAGACCGCGACCGACGAGGAGGTCGAGGCGGTCGTCGAGAAGATCGAGCGTGCCGGCGCGCTCGCCCACCGCAGCGCGGGCGCGCGCGTGACGGTGATCGGCGCGATCGGCGACGTCGAGCAGGACGTCAGGTCGAGGGCCTCGGCCTCGAGGGCCAGCCGGGCGTGGACCGGGTGGTGCCGATCCTCAAGCCCTACAAGCTCGCCTCGGCGCAGATCACCCACGGCGAGCGCACCGTGCTGGACATCGAGGGCGCAAGGTCGGGGGCGAGAACTTCGCCCTGATCGCGGGACCCTGCACGGTCGAGTCGCGCGAGCAGACGATGCAGACCGCGCGCGTGGTGCGCGACGCCGGCGCCACGCTCCTGCGCGGCGGCGCCTACAAGCCGCGCACCTCCCCCTACGCCTTCCAGGGCCTCGGGCAGGAGGGGCTGCGGCTGCTCGCCGAGGCCAAGGCCGAGACGGGCCTGCCGATCGTCACCGAGCTGATGGACATGCGCGACCTGGAGCCCGTGCTGGAGGTCGCCGACGTGGTGCAGATCGGCGCGCGCAACATGCAGAACTACCCGCTGCTCGCCGAGGTCGGCCGCTCCGGGCGCCCGGCGCTGCTCAAGCGCGGGCTGTCCTCGACGCTCGACGAGCTGTTGATGGCGGCGGAGTACATCCTCAAGGAAGGCAACCCCAACGTGATGCTGTGCGAGCGCGGCATCCGCACGTTCGAGACGGCCTACCGCTTCACGCTCGACCTGATGGCCGTGCCGGTGCTCAAGGAGCTCTCCCACCTGCCGGTGATCGTCGACCCGAGCCACGCCGCCGGGCGGCGCGACCTGGTGCTGCCGCTGTCGCTGGCCGCGGCCGCCGTCGGCGCGGACGGCATCATCGTGGAGGTGCACCCGAACCCCGACGAGGCCATCTGCGACGGACCGCAGGCCCTCAGGGCCGAGGACTTCGCCGAGTACGTCGGCGCGGTCGAGCGGGCGGCGGCGCTCGCGGGCAAGGCGCTCAGCGCCGCGTGAAGGTCGGCGGTCCTCGGGGTCGGGCTGATCGGCGGCTCCATCGGCCTGGCTGCTCGCGGGCCGCCGCGGCGCGCGAGGTGTGACGGCTATCGACCCCGATCCGGAGCGTCCTTCACGGGCCGCGCTCGAGCTCGGCGCGATCGACGCGCAGGCGGCCGATGTGGCCGCGGCCGTCGAGGGCGCCGACGTCGTGTTCGTGGCCGGGCCGGTGGGCGCGCTCGAGGAGCTGGTGCGGCACTGGCGCTCGACAGCGCCCCGGCGGACTGCGTGGTCAGCGATGTGGGCTCGACCAAGCGCGTTCTCGCCGACGCCGGCGCCGATGAGCGGTTCATCGGCGGACACCCCCTGGCGGGCGCCGAGACGCGCCGGCGTGGAGCACGCGCGCGAGGACCTGTTCGAGGGCGCCACCTGGTATCTGACGCCCGGCGCGGGGCAGCACCGCCGGCGTGCTGTATGAGCGGCTGCACCGCCTGCTGACGAGCTTCGGCGCCCGGCCCACCGCGATCGACCCGGAGACCCATGACCGGCTGATGGCGTGCGTATCGCATCTGCCCCACGTGCTCGCCAACCTGCTAGTCGCCCAGGCGCGCAGGCCTGATAGGCGGCGAGGGCTCGCCGCGCCTGCCGGCGGTCGGCCCGAGCTTCCGCGACGCGACCCGCGTGGCGGGCGCGAACAGCGCGATCTGGACCGACATCTACCTCTCGAACGCGCGACGCGCTGATCGCCGGCATCGACGAGCTCGCGGCGCGCCTGAAGCGACGTGCGCGCTGCGCTCGCGGACCGGCGACGCGGCGGCGATCACCGCCTGGAACGAGCGCGCCCGCGCGGACCGCGAGGCGCTGCTCGGCGCGGGCCTCACCGGCGGCCCGGTGCACGAGCTGCGCGCCTCGGTGCCCAACCGCCCGGGGGTGATCGCCGAGATCGCGCTCGCGCTCGGCGGCGAGGGCGTGAACATCGTCGACATGGCGCTGTCCCCCTCCGAGGACAACCGCCAGGGGGTCGTGGCGCTGTGGATCGGCGGCGACGAGCAGGCCGAGCGTGCCCAGCAGCTGATCGCCGAGCTGGGGTTCCCGGTGGTGCGAGGCGTGAGCGAGGGGCACGCGATGAACATGCGCTTCGAGCCGGCGCGCGCGCTCTCGCGGCCGGCTGCGGGCGCCGGCCGACAAGTCGATCTCCCACCGCGCGGCGCTGATCGGGGCGATGGCCTCGGAGCCCGTGCGGATCGAGCGCTACCTGCACGCCGCCGACACCTCCTCGACGCTCGAGGCGATCCGCACGCTCGGTGCGCTCGTCGAGGTGCGCGGCGAGGAGGTGGTCGTCCGCGGCACCGGCCTGCGCGAGGCGCGCGAGCCCGAGGGGCCGATCGACGTCGGCAACGCCGGCACCCTGCTGCGCCTGCTGCCGGGCTGGCTGGCGGCGCAGGAGGGGCGCTCGTTCACGCTCGACGGCGATGAGTCGATCCGCCGCCGCCCGGTCGACAGGATCGCCGAGCCGCTGCGGCTGATGGGGGCCGAGCTCGAGGCCCGCGAACGGGCGCCTGCCCCCGCTCGATCGTGCGCGGCGCGAGACTGCGGGCGATCTCCTACGAGCTGGCCGTGGCCAGCGCCCAGGTCAAGTCGTGCGTGCTGTTGGCGGCGCTCGCGGCGGACGGCGCGACGACCGTGGGCGAGCCCGCCGCGCAGCCGCGACCACACCGAGCGGATGCTGCTGCGGGCCGGTGTGGGCATCCACCGCAACGGCCGCCACGTGACGGTCGTCAACACCGATGAGCTGCTGCTCGACGAGCGTCAGGGTCCCCGGCGACCTCAGCTCGGCGGCGTTCCTCATCGCGGCCGGGGTGCTCGTGCCCGGCTCGCGCCTGCTGCTCGAGGATGTCGGGCGTGAACTGGACGCGCACGGGCTTCCTGCGCATCCTGCGGCGCATGCAGGGCATCGTGCTGGGCGATCTGGAGGATGAGACCGGGCGAGCTCGCGAGCCGAGGAGCCGGTCAGCGACCTCGACGTCGCACACGGCGCCCTGGAGGGCACCGTCGTTGAGCCCGAGGAGGTGCCGCTGGCGATCGACGAGCTGCCGCTCGTGGCCCTGCTCGGCTGCTTCGCCGAGGGCGAGACCGTGGTGCGCGGCGCCCAGGAGCTGCGCGTGAAGGAGTCCGACCGCATCGCGGGCGTCGTCGAGGGCCTGCGCGGCCTCGGCGCCGACATCGAGGCGAGCGAGGACGGCTTCGCGGTGCGCGGCACCGGCGGCCTTCGCGGAGGGACGATCGACGCCCACGGCGACCATCGCCTGGCGATGCTGGGCGCCGTCGCGGGCCTGGCCTCGCGCGAGGGGGTCGAGGTGGTGGGGATGGAGGCCGCCGCGGTCTCCTACCCGGGGTTCGTCGGAAGGACCTCATCGAGAGCGCTGTGCTGATCGCGATCGACGGACCCGCCGGCGCGGGCAAGTCGACGGTCGCCCGCGCGGCTCGCCCGGACGGCTCGGCTTCACCTACCTGGACAGCGGCGCGATGTATCGCTGCGTGGCCCTGCTCTCGCTGAACGGCGCCTGCCACGGCCGCCCGCGGCCCTGGCCCGCGGCCGCCCGGATCGAGCTGGGCGAGCGCATCCGTGCTCGACGGCCGCGACGTCAGCGAGGAGATCCGCGCCCCCGAGGTCTCCGAGGCGGCCTCGCGCGTGGCCGCCGACGCCGGGCGTGCGCGAGGCGCTCGTGGCCAAGCAGCGCGAGCTGCTCGCACGTGGCGACTGGGTCGCCGAGGGCCGCGACATCGGCACCGTCGTCGCCCCGGACGCCGGCGCTGAAGGTCTTTCTCACCGCCGACCCGCGCGAGCGCGCGCGCAGGCGCGCGGCCGAGCTGGGCGCCGATGAGGGCACGGTCCTGGCCGAGCAGGCGCTGCGCGACGAGCGCGACTCAGAGCGCGAGCACAGCCCGCTGCGGCGCCGCCCCCGGCGCCGTGACGCTGGACACCACCGGGCTGAGCGTGCAGGAGGTGGTCGAGCGCGATCGCCGCGCTCGCCCGCGGCGCCGCGGTCGCCGGCTGACCGGGACGGCGGCGCCGGCCCGGTCATACTGGCCATCATGAAGGTTGCCGTCGTCGGCTATCCGAACGTGGGGAAGTCCTCGCTCATCAACCGCCTCACCGGAACGCGCGAGGCGGTCGTGCACGAGCGCCCCGGCGTCACCCGCGACCGCAAGGAGCTCGACTGCGAGTGGAACGGGCGCCAGTTCAAGCTGATCGACACCGGCGGCGTGGACTTCCAGGACGAGGACCCGCTCGCGGGCTCGATCCGCGATCAGGCGCGCGCGGGGCTGGCCGATGCGCAGGTGGCGGTGCTGGTCGTCGACGCGCGCGCCGGCGTGCGGCCCGGGGACGAGGAGATGGCAGATCTGCTGCGCCGCTCCCCGCTTCCGAGCATCGTCGCCGCCAACAAGTGCGACGGCATCGCCGAGCTGCCCCTGGCCGGCGAGTTCCACCGCCTCGGCCTGGGCGAGCCGCTGGCCGTCTCGGCGACCCAGGGACTCGGCTCGGGCGACCTGCTCGACAGGATCGTCGAGCTGCTTGCCCGCGGGCGAGGAGGGAGCCCGACTGCGACGCGGTCCGCCTGGCGGTGATCGGGCGGCCGAACGTCGGCAAGTCCTCGCTGGTCAACCGCTTCCTCGGCGAGGAGCGCGTGATCGTCTCAGAGCTCGCCGGCACGACGCGCGACGCGATCGACATGCCGCTGCTGGTCGGAGAGCGCAAGCTGATCCTCGTCGACACCGCCGGCATGCGCCGCCAGTCGAAGGTCGCGGACTCGGTCGAGTACTACACCGCCCTGCGCTCGCGCCGCGCCGCCGAACGCGCCGATGTCGCGCTCGTGGTGTGCGACGCCGCCGACGGCGTCACCGCCCAGGATCTGCGCATCGCCGAGCTGGCGATGAAGGCCGGGCTGCGCGACCGCGATCGTGCTCAACAAGTGGGACCTCCTCGCCGATGCGCACGCGCTCGCCCAGGACCTCGATCACGACCGTGTCGTCGACCGATGAGCGCGCCCGTGTGGCCGAGAAGCTGCGGCTGCGCCCGCGCGTGCTGACCGCCAGCGCCAAGACCGGCCGGCACGTCTCGCGCCTGTTGACCGAGGCGATCGCGCTCGGCGACCGCATGGCCGGGACGCATCCCCACGCCCGAGCTGAACCGCTTCCTCGCCGAGGCCGTCCAGGCTCGCCAGCCGCCGGTGGGCACGCGCCGCGGCTCCGGCCAGCACCGCCTCAAGCTGATCTACATGACCCAGATCGGCGAGCGCCCGCCGCGCTTTGCCATCCAGGTCAACTCCCGCGCGCGGGTGACGCGCGACTACGCCTACTTCCTGGAGAACCGCCTGCGCGCCCGCTACGGGATGGACGGCGTGCCGCTGATCATCGACTTCGTCGAGCGCGGCCAGCGCGGCCGCGAGCCGAGCCGCGTAGACTTCTGCGACACTTTGCCAGACCCAGCCCGCCCTCAGCGCGCGGCGCCCCGCACGCGGGCACTGACAGACACGAGCGAACCCACCAAGCCATGAGCCAGCTTATCAGACAACGAGTTCCTGTTCACCTCGGAGTCCGTCACCGAGGGGCATCCCGACAAGATCGCCGACCAGATCTCCGACGGGGTCCTCGACGCGGTGCTGACCGACGACCCGCTACGGCCGCGTGGCGTGCGAGACGCTCGTCAACACCGGCCTGATCGTGGTGTCGGGAGAGATCTCGACCGACACCTACGTCGACATCCAGGAAGTCGCGCGCGAGACCGTGCGCAGGATCGGCTACGACAACGCCGAGCTACGGCTTCGACTGCGACACCTGCGCGGTGATCAACGCGATCGACAAGCAGTCGCCGGACATCGCCCAGGGCGTCGACGCGGCGTATGAGACCCGCCACGACCCCGCCGACGAGGACGAGCTCGACGTCGCCGGCGCGGGCGATCAGGGGATGATGTTCGGCTACGCCTCCAACGAGACCGAGGAGCTCATGCCGCTGCCGATCTCGCTCGCGCACAAGCTCGCCAAGCGCCTGTCGGAGGTCCGCAAGGGAGAGGTCATCCCCTATCTGCGCCCCGACGGCAAGACCCAGGTGACGGTCCGCTACCAGGACGGGAGGCCGGTCGAGATCGAAAAGATCCTCATCTCCACCCAGCACGCCGACGGCATCGACGCCGAGACCCTGATCAAGCCCGACCTGCTCGAGCACGTCCTGCGACCGGTGCTGCCCGGCCGAGCTCTACGACGAGAAGAAGCTCATGAGGAACTTCCTCGTCAACCCCACCGGGCGCTTCGTGATCGGCGGGCCGATGGGCGACTGCGGGCTCACCGGGCGCAAGATCATCGTCGACACCTACGGCGGCATGGCCCGTCACGGCGGCGGCGCGTTCTCGGGCAAGGACCCCTCCAAGGTCGACCGCTCGGCCGCCTACGCCGCGCGCTGGGTCGCCAAGAACATCGTCGCCGCCGGGCTGGCCGACCGCGCCGAGGTGCAGGTCGCCTACGCGATCGGCGTCGCGCACCCGGTGTCGGTGATGGTCGAGACGTTCGGCACCGAGGCGCGAGGGCACGAGCCGTGCCAAGATCGCAAGGGCCGTCGACGAGGTGTTCGACCTGCGCCCCGGCGCGTTCCGCGAGGAGCTCAACCTGCACCGGCCGATCTACCAGAAGACCGCCGCCTACGGCCATTTCGGTCGCGAAGATCACGACTTCACCTGGGAGCGGACCGACAAGGCCCACGCGCTGCGCTCCGCCGCCGGTCTCTGAACCGCGCAGTCCGCCGCCCGCTCTAGGGTGAGGCGGTGCCCTGCCATCGCCCAGGTCGAGCCGATGACGACGGCCCGCGCGCTGCGCGGGCCGTTCGACTACCGGCTGCCCGAGGAGCTGAGCGGCGGCGTGGACGTCGGCTCGATGCTCGTCGTGCCCTTCGGCCGCCGCAAGGTGCTCGGCGTGGTCGTGGGCCTCGCCGACTCCAGCGAGGTCGCCGATGAGAAGCTGCTCGCGCCGCTGCGGGCGCTGGAGCTCGGCGTGCCCGTCGACCTGGTCGCGCTGGCGGAATGGATCGCGGCCGAGTACTGCTCGACGATCGCCCGCGCGCTCGGCCTCGTGCTGCCCCCCGGGGCCGCGCGCCGGCTGAGCGGGCGCCGGCGCCGCGCGGTCGCCCGTCCGCACCATCTCAGCGTGGGCAGCCCGCAGCCCGCGCACGCCCGAGCTCACGGCCGACCAGCAGGCCGTGCTGGAGCCGCTGATCGCGGCGCTGGCGGCGCGAGCGGCCGAGCAGCGGCTGCTGCACGGCGTCACCGGGTCCGGCAAGACCGAGATCTACCTGCGCGCCGCCGCCGCCGCGCTCGAGCAGGGCCGCGGCGCGATCGTGCTGGTGCCGGAGATCGCTCTGACTCCGCAGATCGTCGGGCGCTTCATCGAACGCTTCGGCGACACCGTCGCGGTGCTGCACTCGCGGCTTCGCCCGGGCGAGCGCTACGCCGAGTGGCGCCGGCTGCGCGAGGGCGAGGCGAGGGTATGCGTGGGCCCGCGCTCGGCCGTGTTCGCGCCGATCGAGGACCTCGGCCTGATCGTCGTCGACGAGGAGCACGACGCCTCCTACAAGCACGAGGGCGATCCGCGCTACGACGCCCGCGACGTCGCCGCCGAGCGCGCCGGGCGCTGCCGGGCGCTGCTGCTGCTGGGCAGCGCCACGCCGCGGCCGGAGAGCGTGGAGCGCCTGCCCGTGCTCGCGCCTGCCCGCGCGGGTGGATGGCCGGCCCCTGCCCGACGTGCAGGTGCTGGACATGCGCGGCGAGACGCACGGGCTGCATCCGCTCACCACCGCAGGCGCTCGCCGACGTGCGCAGCGCGCGCGGGAGAAGGCGATCGTGCTGCTCAACCGCCGCGGCTGGTCGAACTTCCTCTCCTGCCGCTCCTGCGGTCGCGTATGGAGCTGCCCGCACTGCGACGTCGCGCTCGTCCTGCACCGCGCGCGGCGGCTATCTGGCCTGCCACCACTGCGGCCACCGCGAGCCCGCGCCGACCCGCTGCGGCGAGTGCTCCTCCACCTCGGTCGCGCGTCACGGCGCGGGCACCGAGCGCCTGCAGCACGAGCTGGCCGAGCGTGCTCGACGACGGCGGCTTTCCCGGTCTTCCGCCTCGACGCCGACGCGGTGGCGCGCAGGACGGCGACCACGTCGGCGAGCTGCTGCGCCGCTTCGAGGACGCCGACGCGGGGGTGCTGATCGGCACCCAGATGGTCGCCAAGGGCCACGACTTCCCCGACGTCACCCTCGGGGTCGTGCTCGACGCCGACGCCACCCTGCGCTTCCCGGACTTCCGCGCCGAGGAGCGCACGTTCGCGCTGATCGCCCAGCTCGCCGGGCGCGTCGGACGCGGCGGCCGACGGGCGTGTGCTCGTGCAGACGATCGCTCCGCAGGCGCGCTCGATCGTTCACGCCGCCCGCCACGACAGCGACGGCTTCCTCGCGGGCGAGCTCGAGCGCCGCCGCGCGCTCGGCTACCCGCCCTTCTCGCACCTCATCAGGATCGTCTGCTCCGCGGCCGAGCCCCAGCCGCGCGCGCGCCGCCGCGAGCGCGGTGCGCGACGCCTCTCGAGCACCTGCCGTGCCGGCGGCGCCGTCGACGGCGACGGTCCGCGGCGTCCGTGCGCGCACGGTGGTGCTCGGCCCGGCCGCCCTGTTCCGCCTGCGCGGCCGCGAGCGCCAGGTGCTAGTGGTGAAGGCCGCCGAGCGCCGCCCCGCGGTGCAGGCGGTGGACGAGGCCGTCCGGCGCGTGGCTGGCACGCGCGATCATGCCGGCGTGAACTTCAGCGTGGACGTCGATCCGCAGTAGCTCGATCGCGGCCGGCGCGCGAGTTTCACGTACACTCCCGCGGACCTGACTCGAACGTCCGGGGATCGCGGAGGAGATGGACGTAACTGGGAGCGCCGCGCACGGCGACGCTCAATGAGCTCGTCGCCGCACTCATCGCCGCGGTGGCCTGCCTGCGTGGCACAGCTTCCGCACTGGCTGGCACGGTCGCACCCGCACGGACCGGCCTTGCCCGGATACATCACGCCTGTGCCGCTCCGCCGCCGGGATACCTGGCCTGCTTCGCCCTGGTCAGAAGCTCCGGTCGCCGCCGGCACGCCCGCGAGCGCCGGTGCCAGACCCTACGTGGTCGACAGCGGAGCCTCCTCGCCTGGCCCCGCGGGCGGGCTCACGCCCGAACAGCTCGCCAGCGCCTACGGATACGAACCCTCGGCGCGGCGGCGCCGGGCAGACCGTCGGGATCGTCGATGCCTACGACGATCCGAAGATCGCGGAAGACCTCGGCACCTTCGACACCAGCTACGGCCTCCCGGCCTGCACGACTGAAAACGGATGCTTCAAGAAGGTCGGTCAGACCGGGAGCACCGCCTCGCTTCCGGCAGCGGACACGACCGGATGGTCCGAGGAGATCTCACTCGACGTGGAGACCGTGCACGCGGTTTGCCCCAACTGCAAGATCCTGCTGGTCGAGGCCGACAGTCCGAGCTTTTCGAAGATCTCGCGACGGCCGTCAACGAGGCGGTCGCCCTCGGAGCGACCGAGGTGTCGAACTCCTACGGTGGATCCGAGCTCGAAACCGGCGCATTCGAAGAGAGCGCATACGACCATCCCGGAGTTCCCATCGTCGCCGCAAGCGGCGATACCGGGTATTACGGCTGGACCTCCGTGAACGACCTCGTCCGCGGCCCTGAAGCGCCGAACGCGCCCGCGTCGCTACCGACCGTGGTGGCTGTCGGCGGGACGTCGCTCAAACTCAACGCGAGCGGAACGCGTGCCGGCGAGACGGTGTGGGACGAAAACGGACCGGGTGACGACATCGGGGAACTCGACGGGCCCCAGGGGGCCACGGGCGGCGGCTGCAGCAGATTGTTCACCGCAGAGCCGTGGCAGCGCGAAGTCGCGGGCTATGCCGCAACGGGATGCGGGCAAGCGCGCATTGTCGCCGATGTCTCCGCGGTCGGCGACCCGGCCACCGGATTCGACATCTACGACAGCTACGAATGCGGCGCCGGATGCGAATTCCACCGGGTTGAAGGCGGCTGGGCAACGTTCGGCGGGACGTCGCTCTCAGCGCAGCTCATCGGCGGCCTGTATGGACTCGCGGGCGGCGGCGGCGGAGTGAGATACCCGGCGCTCACGCTCTACGGCGACGCGGCCGACGCCTCCTCGAGCTACGACGTCAGGAGCGGCGGCAACGGCTTCTGTGGTGGCGAGTCGGTCGCGCTATGCAAGATTTCGGGTACGCGCCCAAACTTGTACTACGGCAGCCTTGTCGACTGCGAAGGCACGACCTCGTGCAACGCCGCCCCTGGCTTCGACGGCCCCTCCGGCGTGGGCACCCCAATCGGACTGGGTCTGTTCAAGCCCGAGCTGCCGACTGCGGCGATCACGCCCCCCGGCTCGCTCGTGGCGCAAAGCGCCGCGAGCTTCAGTGCGGGCAGCTCAACCGACCCCTATCCCGGCGGTTCGATCGCGAGCTATTCGTGGAGCTGGGGCGACGGCACCGCCGACAGCGTCGGCGTGTCGCCGTCGCACACGTATGCCACGCCCGGCAGCTACGAAGTGACACTCACCGTTGCTGACAACTACGGCATCACCAGTACCGTGACCAAGACGTCCGTCAGCGTGAATGCAACTCCTCCGCAGTCGAGAGGTGGCAGCCAGGGTGTGGCGGGCTTCAAAGAAGAACGCCTCCCGTCAGCGGGCCCCGACGCCAAGCTGGCGAGCACGGCTCTCCAGGCGAGCCTGTCGGGCATCGTCAGCATCAAGATCAGCTGCCCGACCGGGGAGAGCAGCTGCTCGGGCACCGTGACCCTGCGCACCGAGGGCGCGGTCATCGCCGGTGCCGGAAGCTCTGCGAAAGCCAAAGGGACCATCCTGACTCTCGCCACGGCGTCGTTCACCCTCGCCGGAGGACAGGTCAAGACGGTCACGCTGCATCTGTCGGCCAGGGCACGCAGGCTGCTGGCGCGCTACCGCGTGCTCCACGTAAGAGCCACGATCGTCGCCCACGACCCCGCCGGTGCGACGCACACGACGCGGACGATCGTCACGCTGCGCGCGCCCAAGTCCGCGCACGGGAAAGGCTGAGGCCTCACCCTGCCGCGCTGTCGCGGCGCGGGCCGCGGCGCGAGCCAGCGGCTCCTCATAAACTCAAGGGATGCCAGCCGCGGATGACAGGGGCGTGCGGGACGCTCTGAAGGAGCGCGTGCACGATGCGTCCGAGGACGCAGACGTCGAGGTCGAGCGTGAGGAGGATGCGCCCGAGATCGAGGAGCTCGATGAGGAGACGCGTGCCCGGCGCGACGCGGCGCTGCGACAGGTCCGCAAGCTCGGCGATCCCGTGCTCCGCGCCGCCGCGCTGCCGGTCGAGCGCTTCGACGAGAAGCTCAGGACCGAGATCGAGCGGATGGGCGAGCTCATGCACGACGCGCTCGGCATCGGGCTCGCGGCCACCCAGCTCGGGGTGCTGCACCGCGTGCTCGTCTACCGCGTCCACACCGAGGAGCCGGTGACCGCGCTCGTCAACCCGACGCTCGAGTGGTCCAGCGAGGAGCAGGAGCTGGCGGAAGAGGGCTGTCTCAGCCTGCCCGGCGTGCACGTCGAGGTCGAGCGCCCGGCGCGCGTGCGCGTGCGCGCCCAGGATGCGAACGGAGCCGCGGTCGAGATCGAGGCTGAAGGGTTGGAAGCGCGCGTCATCCAACACGAGATCGACCACCTCGAAGGCGTGCTCATCCTCGATCGCATCTCGCGAGAGGCGCGCAAGGAGGCGATGCGCGCGATGCGCGAGGCCCAGCAGAACGCGGGCGCGGCCTAGCGGCGGACGCCAGGGGAAAATTGAGCACGGTCTTCCTGGGCACCTCGGAGTTCGCTGCGGCGATCCTCGAGCGCCTCGCGCAGAGCGAGGCCTACCGCCCTGCTCTCGTCCTCACCCGCCCCGATCGCCGGCGCGGGCGCGGGCGGCGCTCGGCAGCTCCGCCGGTCGCCGAGTGCGCACGCGCGCTGGGGATAACCGTGGAGCAGCCCGAGAGCGTCAACGAGCCGCACGTCAGGGCGATGATCGCGAACGCGGGGCGAGCGCCCACCGAGCGCTCCGCGCGCGCCGGCCCTGATCCCGTCGGGCCGCCGCAGACGGTCGTCGTGTGCGCATTCGGGGCACTCATCAAGGAGCCGCTGCTGTCCGAGCACGAGCTTCTGAACGTCCACCCGTCGCTGCTGCCGCGCTGGAGGGGGGCCGCGCCGATCGAGCGGGCGATCATGGCCGGCGACGAGCGCACGGGCGTGTCGATCATGCGCCTCACGGCCGGTCTGGACAGCGGCCCGGTCTGTCTGGAGGGCGTCGAGCCGATCCGTCCCGAGGACACCTACGGCTCGCTCTCGCCCCGACTGCAGAAGCTGGGAGGAGATCTGCTCGTGCGGGCTCTGACCGAGCGCCCGCCGTTCAGGGAGCAGAGCGAGGAGGGCGTCACCTACGCGGAGAAGATCGGCCCGGACGACCGCCTGCTCGATCCCCACCGTGGGGCGGCCGAACTCGAGCGCGTGGTGCGCGCCCTGCACCCGCACACCGGTGCCCGCGTGGTGCTCGCCGACGGGACGCTGCTCGGCGTGCGTCGCGCGGCGCTCGTGGGTGCCGGGCCTGAGGTCGGGGCGCGGGTGGGCGCGGGTGGGCGCGGGGGAGAGGAGCAGCCGGGCGTGCACGTGCACGCCGGTCGTCTGCTGCTCGTTTGCACGCCCGGTACGCTCGAGCTGCTCGAGGTGCAGCCGCCGGGTGGGCGCGCAATGGACGCGTCCTCGTATCTACGCGGTCACGGACTCCACGGGCGCCGGTAGTCGGTTACGTGAGCGGGAGGCTCGATGCCGGCGCGCAGCCGCGGGTCGGGCTGGGGCGGAGCCGTGCCCATGTGCAGCGGTATGAGGCCGGCCCACGCTCCCAGGGCGTAGTCCTCCTCGTCGTCCACCGGCGGTCCGGTGCGCACCTTGGCCGAGGCCTCGTCGATCGGGATGGCGAGCACCGACGTGGCCCTCAGCTCCGAGTCGGTCGGTGCGCGTACCTCACTCCAGCGGCCGGGCACGATGTGCTCGACGATCACGCGCAGGGCCGAGCGCTTCTCCTCTGGATCGGTCACGCTCGTCGCCGTGCCCAGGATCATCGCCGAGCGGTAGTTGGCAGAGTGGTGCATCGCCGAGCGGGCGAGCACGAGCGCGTCGAGCAGCGACACCGTGAGGCACACCGGCGCGCCCGCCGCGAGCGCTCGCAGCGTACGCCCGGCGGTCGAGCCGTGGCAGTAGACGAGATCGCCGCATCGAGCGTGCAGCGTGGGGATCACGAATGGCTGACCGCGCTCGTCGGCGATGCCCAGATGCGCGATGAGGGCCTCGTCGAGGATCGCGTCGATCACAGCGCGCTCGTGGCTGCCGCGTTCGCGCTTGCGCCGCAGGCGAACGCGATCGGAGGCGGGCTGGGCCGGGCTTCCATTAGCGGACGGCTGGGCGGACACGGACGCTCCTCCACTGTGTAATAGTACAGATTAGTGCCTGACCTGAAACAGTATCGCATGATGAGGGCGAGCAGCGCCGCCGAGCTCGTGGCCGGCATCGAGGCGGCGGTGGCCAGCGGCGAGTTCGAGCCCGGGCAGCCGCTGCCCTCCGTCAGGCGCCTGGCGGTCGAGGTGGGGCTGAGCCCGGTCACGGTCGCCGCCGGCCTTGCGGAGCTGCGACGGCGGGGGATCGTCGTGACCGAACAGCGGCGCGGCACGCGGATCGGCTCCGGGCCGCCGATCGGGTCCTCGCGAGTTCCCCTGCCGGTGCCGGCCGGCGCCCGCGATCTGTCAGACGGCAATCCCGACGCCGCGCTGCTGCCTGATCTGCAGCGCGCGCTCGCCCGCGCGGGCCTGCCCGTGCGCCTCTACGGCGAGCCGTCGATGGTGCCCGAGCTGATGGCGTTCGCGCGCGAGCAGCTGCAGGCGGACGGCGTGCCGGGCGATGCACTGTGCGTTGTCAGCGGGGCCCTCGACGGCATCGAGCGCGTGCTGGATGCGCACATGCGTCCCGGCGACGCGGTGGCGGTGGAGAACCCCGGCTACGCCGCACTGTTCTACCTGCTGCGGGCGAGGGGTCTCGCGCTGCAGCCGGTCGAGGTCGATGACCGCGGGATGCTCCCCGACGGCCTCGAGAGGGCTCTGGCGCGCGGCGCGCGTGCCGTTCTCATCACCCCGCGCGGGCAGAACCCGACGGGAGCCGCGCTCGATGCCGGGCGGGCGGACGAGCTGCGGGCAGTCCTCGCGGGACATCCCCGGACGCTCGTGGTCGAGGACGACCACCTCGGGGTGCTCGCCGGCGACACGCCCCTGCACAGCACGCTCGGCGGGCTCGAGCGCTGGGCCGCGACCCGCTCGGTGGCCAAGGCGCTCGGGCCCGACCTGCGCCTGGCGGTGCTGGCGGGTGACGCCCGGACCATCGCCCGCGTGCAGGGACGTCAGCAGTGCGGGCCCGGCTGGGTGAGCCACATCCTGCAGAGGCTCGTGCTCGGCATGTGGACAGACCCCCAGGTCCGGGCGCAGGTGGCCCGCGCCAGCGCCACCTACACGCAGCGGCGCGAGCTGCTCCTCGAATGCCTCCGCCGGCGTGGCGTGCGGGCGCACGGTGCGTCGGGGTTGAACGTATGGGTGCCCGTGGAGGAGGAGACGGCGGTCGTGGGAGCGCTCATGCAGCGCGGATGGGTGGTGGCCCCCGGCGCGCCCTACCGTCTGACCGGCAGCTCGCCCGCGATTCGCGTGACGAGCGCTACGCTCGTGGAGCCGGAGGCCGAGCGACTCGCCGCAGATCTCGCCGACGTCCTTGCGCCGAGAGCCTCGAGCCGACGTGGATAGCCGATGATGCAGAGCGTTTCCAAGCCGTCCGCCGGCACGGTCGTCCCCGCGCGCCGTTGCGCCTACGCTGTTCTGCGACGGGTGTTTGAGCACGGCGCCTATGCCGATAGGGCCCTTCAGGCGGAGTCAGGGGCGCTTGACGGGCGCGACCGCGCGCTGGCCATGCGCCTTTCCTACGGATCGGTTCAGCGCAGGGGCACGCTCGACCATCTGATCGGATCGCTCGCCGAACGACCGGTCGGGCGTCTGGACCCGCCGGTGCTGGCGGCGCTGAGGCTCGGGATGTATGAGCTCTGCTATCTGAGCGGCTCT
Source organism: uncultured Solirubrobacteraceae bacterium (assembly GCA_963730575.1). Lineage (GTDB taxonomy): Bacteria > Actinomycetota > Thermoleophilia > Solirubrobacterales > Solirubrobacteraceae > Palsa-744. The sequence goes on along the minus strand of CAVSSG010000006.1, from coordinate 564,091 downwards.
CCCGACCATGCCGTCGTGGGCGAAGCGGTCGAGCTCGCAAAGCAGCACGCACGTGCCGGCCACGGCCTCGTCAACGCGGTGCTTCGCCGGGCCGCGCGAGAGGGTCCGGACGCCCTCCTCGGCGCCCTGAGCGACGCGACGCCCGAGCAGGCGGCGGTCAAGCACTCGCACCCCGAGTGGATCGCGCGCCTGTGGTGGCAGGAGCTCGGCGCTGACGGGGCGCGCGCGCTGATGGCTTCTGACAACGAGCCTTCGGAGGTCGCGCTGCGGGCGAACACGCTGATCACCGACGCCGATGCGCTGGCGCGGGCGCTCCCTGTGCGGACCCGTCCGGACCCCGAGATCCCCGAGGCGCTCGTGCTCGAGGAGCCGTTCGATGTCCACGGCTCGCCGCTGTGGAGGGCCGGTGCGTTTCTGGCGCAGTCGCGCGCGGCGATGCTGGTGGCTCGCGCGCTCGGCCCGCGTCCGGATGAGCGGGTGCTCGACCTCTGCGCCGCCCCGGGTGGCAAGAGCACGCACCTGGCGGCCCTTATGCGGGGAGGAGGGAAGGTCCTCGCGGTCGAGCGCGACCGGCGCAGGGCCGGCGCCCTCGTGCGAACCGCACAAAGGTTGCGTGCGACCAACGTTCGCGTCGAGGTGGCCGACGCGGCGCTGAGGAGGCCCGAGGGTGCGTCCTTCGACCGCGTGCTGGTCGATCCGCCGTGCTCGGGGCTCGGCACGTTGAACGCGCGGGCGGACCTGCGCTGGCGCGTGACCCCGGATCGGGTATCCGAGATGGTGAGCGCCCAAGCGGAGATCCTCGCGGCCGGCGCCGGCGCCCTCCGTCCGGGTGGCGTGCTTGTCTACTCTACCTGCACTATTTCCCCATCCGAGAACGAGCGCCTCATCGCCGCTTTCCTTGACTCCCACCCGGGCTTCGGGCTCGATGACCTCGCTGCCGAGTTGCCCGCCCTGCGCCTTGCTCACCCGGGCGCGTCGCGCGGCCGGGAGGGTTCCACGTCGCATGCGTCCGGTGCCTGCGGCCCCGTGCTGACACTGCCGCACCGCGACCACACGGCGGGCTTCTTCATCGCCCGTCTGTGTCGGAGCTGAGATGGGCAGCGAGCCCGAGGGCGCGGCGAAGGTGGGGATCGACCTCGGGCCGACGTGCCCCCACTGCGGCGAGCCATGGCTGCGTCCGACCAACCTTCCCGGGCGCTATCGCTGCGTCTACTGCCTGCATCGGTTCGAGCTGACATCGGTGTGTCCCAACTGCGGGGAGCATTCGACGATCGTGAGGATGTCCTCGACGGCGATCCTCAAGTGCAACAACTGCGGCGACTCGATGCTTCAACCCATATGAGCGCCCCGGCGCGAGAGGTGCTGCGCGGGGTGCGGGTCGCGCCGTCGATTCTCGCAGCCGACTTCAGCCGCTTGGGCGAGCAGGTCGGGGAGGTCCTCGACGCTGGCGCGAGGATGATCCACGTCGACGTGATGGACGGTCACTTCGTCCCGCCGATCACCGTCGGCCCGCTCGTCGTCTCCGCCCTGGCCCAACAGGTTCGCGAGGCGGGTGCGACGCTCGAGGTGCACCTGATGATCGAGCGCCCCGAGCGGCAGGTCGGCGAGTTCATCAAGGCGGGCGCCGACTCGGTGACCTTCCACGTCGAGGCGACCCCGAACGCCGCCTACACGGCGAGCCTCATCCGCGACGGCGGTGCCGGGGTGGGCGCGGCGATCAACCCGGCGACCCCGGTCGGCGCGCTCGCGGAGATCGCGCACATGCTCGACGTGGCCCTGTGCATGACCGTCAATCCGGGCTGGGGCGGGCAGCCGTTCATCGAGCATTCCGTCTCGAAGGTGCAGCGGACGCGCGCGCTGATCGGCTCGGAGGTTGCGCTCGAGGTCGACGGCGGGATCGATGCGCACACCGGGCCGCGCTGCCGGCAGGCGGGTGCGAGCGTGTTCGTGGCGGGCTCGGCAGTGTTCGCCTCGGCCGATCCCGGCGAGGCATACGGGGCGATTGCGCGCTCGGTGGACGCCGAGTGAGCCCCGCTAGGTCGCGCGCAGCGGCGCTGGCGCGCTCCGCCGGTAGAGCATGGCGAGCATCAGGGCGAGCAGCGCGGTCGCGCCCGCGTAGCCGATCTCGGTGCGGAGCAGCTGTTCGCTCACCGTCGGCGTGAACATCCAGATGAGAAACGCCGCCGCCGCCAGTCCCCAGCATCCCGCGGCCGCACGGGCACGGTCGCGTGCCAGGGCGGCCTGGTTGAGCGCGCCCGAGGCCAGATGCAGTCCCATGCCCACGCCCACTAGCGCGAGGCCGACGCGGCCGTACTGGTAGCTCTGCCCGAACAGGTGCCCCATCACGAACGGTCCGATCGCGAGCAGGCCAACCGCGACAGCGGTGGCGAAGGCCGCGATCGCGAGCACGGTCATGCGGATCGCGCGTGCGAACGCCTCGTGCCCGGCGGTCGCCTCAAGGCCCGTCAGATGGGGCAGAAGCGAGGTCTGGATCGCCTGGAACAGCTGCAGCGGGGCGCGCGCGATCAGCAGCACGTCGAAGACGATGCCCGCGAGCACCTTGTTGGGCGAGGTGACGGCCACGGTGAGCACGGCGGCGTTCAGGAGCGTCTGCTCGGAGAGCATGATCCCCGACACCCATCCGACGAAGCCCCTGCCGCGGCGCAGCGAGAGATCTTCGTGGGCGACCGCCTCCTGCACGCCCTCGGCTCCCGGCCCGGCCAGCGCGGCCTCGGCCTCGTCGGCGGTGATCGGGCCCGCGAGCGCCAGATCGGCCTCGCGGCCCATGACCGTGGCACCGGCCGGCGGAGGCTCGCCCTGCGCCAGGCGTCTCTCCTCGCCGCGCCGCGCGAACGCCGCGGGCACCACGACGAGCGACACAAGCGGTGCCGCGGCGATGCCGAGGGCGACGGCCGTCTGACCGCTCGTGATGCCCACGACGACCGCCAGCGCGAAGCACAGCCGCGACACCGACTCCATCAGGACGAGGCCGCCGTAGAGCGCGAAGTACTCGTGACCGGCCAGCCAGCCGCGCGCGAAGTAGCTGGCGGCGTAGGCGAGCGTGCCCACGATGAGCACGTCGTAGAGCGCCTGATAGTGGTCGAAGAGGTTGTCGACGATCTCTTCCTGCAGGGCCAGCGCGGCCAGCAGGAACGCCAGCGCGAAGCCCGCCTGGATCAGGATCGGCACGCGCAGTGAGTGCTCGGCGTGGCCCTTCGCACGGCGCTCGGCGATCGTGCGCGAGAGCAGCTGTTCGATCGGCCGGTAGATCACCGAGATGATCACGAACATGACCGACCACAACAGCGCGATCCGCGACGCCGCCGCTCCCGGACAGGACGTGGCTTGAGATCGAGAAGTACGCGAGCGTGAGCAGGCCCGTGCAGGCGATCCCGACCGACAGGATGCGCGCGCCGCTGCCGTAGGAGCGGGCCCGCCCGGCAGCGGGCGGCTCCTTGACGGAGGCGCTAGACGCGGACAAGCAGCATCGTCCAGGGAAACGGCGAACGCACTCTCGACCACGTCTCCGTGGCGCGAGAGCAGCCGCACGAACGAGCGCCTGGACCAGTGGTTCAGATGGCCGGGCGTGTTGCCGAGCTCGGACAGATAGGCCCCGCGGGCCATGTTGAGCATCCGCCACAGCGGCTCACGCGGCACCGAGACGAGCAGGTGGCGCTCGGCGCAGCGCGCCATCTCGCCGAGCGTGTGCTCCGGGTCCGGGACGTGCTCGAGCACCTCGATCGCCGTCACCAGGTCGAACTCGCCCGCGGCGAAGGGCAGGTTCTCGGCCTCCATCACGCGGTACTCCAGGTTGGGCGCCTGCGCTCGGCCCAGCCCGCCTGGATCGACTCCTCCTCGAGTCGATGCCAACCACGCGGCTGTCGCCGAGGCGCTGGCCCAGCGCTGCACGAGCACCCCCTCGCCGCAGCCGACGTCGAGCAGCGAGCGTCGGCTCGGCGCTGCTCGAACAGCTCGTCCAGGTTGCGCTCGAAGCCGCTCATCAGGCGGCGCACGACCGGGTTGGTCGAGCCGTACTTGTCGAAGGTGTTGCCTGTGACGATCCCGTCCTCGGAGACGGTCACGCCGCTCACAGCCGCACCGCCTCCTGCTCGCGGTCGCGCCCTCCTGCTCGGAGCCGCCCGGGCCGCTGTCCGGTTCGTAGTGCGATGGCGCCACGCCCGAGCTCCAGCTCGATCCGCCGCACGCGCTCGAAGGTCTTCTGGGTCATCACGCGCTGGGCGGCGAGCAGGTCGCCGATCACGCCGAGCGCCCACAGCACGACGGCGGCGATGAACAGCACCGCGCCGAGGATCAGCGACTGGACGTGGCCCTTGCCGTTGCCCTCCGCGTAGGCGACCGCGAAGCGGATCCACACCCCGATCGCGATCGACGCCGATCAGCAGCGCGAGGCTCCAGAACACGCGCAGCGGCTCGTACTGCGCGTAGATGCGGAAGATCGACACCGCGTTGCGCCGCACGTAGGCGCCCATCGAGGGGAACAGCCGTGACTCGCGCGTCTTCGGGTTGGTGCGGACCGGCACGTGGTCGACCGCCACCAGCAGCTTGCCGGCCTGGATGATCGTCTCCAGCGTGTAGGTGAACTTCGACACGACCAGCATCTGGATGGCGGCCTCGCGGTTGTAGGCGCGGAACCCCGAGGTCGTGTCGGGAACCGACGTCGAGGACGCCTGGCGCACGACCCAGGAGCCCAGGCGCTGCAGCAGCTTCTTCAGCGCGGAGAAGTGCTCGATGCCCGTCACCTCGCGATCGCCGACCACCATGTCGGCCCGCCCCTCGAGAATCGGGCCCACCAGCCGCGAGACGTCGCCGCCGTAGTACTGGTTGTCGGCGTCGGTGTTGACGATCACGTCCGCGCCGAGCTTCAGCGCGGTGTCCACGCCCGCCTGGAACGCTGCGGCCAGGCCCTTGTTGTTCGTCAGACGCACCAGATGGTCGACGCCGTGGGCGCGCGCGACCGCGACCGTCTCGTCGGTCGAGCCGTCGTCGATGACGAGCCACTCGACGACGTCGAAGCCCTCCATCTCGCGGGGCAGGTCGGCGAGCGTCTGCGGCAGCTGGTCGGCCTCGTTGAAGCAGGGGATCTGGATGATGAGCTTCATCGGCGATGATTGCCTAGACTTGGCTTCCGCCAGTATCCCAAAGCGCGGGACAGGGTTTTGGCGCCAAGCGCGTGGCCGGCGCCGGTGCCGGCCACGACGGCCGAGGCTCGATGGAAAGCGCGACGCTCACCCGGCGCAGACCGGGCCCGATCCGGCTGGCGAGGCTGCACGTCGCGCGGCCACCGGCACGTGGGCCGGGATCGCGCTCGCGGTGCTGTGCGTTGGCGCGCTGATCGGGTACTTCGCCTTCCCCACCTATCCAACCTACGACTCCTTCTACGCGCTGCTGTGGGGTCGCGATCTGCTGCACCTGCACCTGCCCGACTTCAGGGTCTACCGCGGGCCGACCGAGCATCCGCTGGCTATCGCCTTCGGGATGTTCTGCTCGATCTTCGGCCAGGGCGGCGCGCGGCTGATGGTGCTCGGCTCGATCGCGTCCTTCGTGGCGGTCGTCGCCGGCGTCTACCGGTTGGGGCGCCTGTGCTTCGGCCCGGTCGTCGGACTGCTCGCGGGGCTGCTGGTGCTGAGCCGCTTCTTCGTGGAGAACCTCGCGGCGCAGGGCTACCTCGATATCTCCTACGTCGCGCTGATCGTGTGGGCGATCGTGCTCGAGGTCGAACGGCCCCGGCGCGGCACGCCCGTCTTCCTGGTCCTGGCCGCCGCCGGCCTGCTGCGCCCCGACGCGTGGGCGCTGAGCGGCGTCTACTGGCTGTGGTGCTCATGGCGGGCGAGCAACCGCGAGCGGCTTGCGCTACCTGGCGCTAGCGGCGATCGCGCCCGTCGTGTGGGTCGGCGTGGACGCGGTCGTGACGGGCAACCCGCTGTATTCGCTGAACTCGACCGCAGGGCTCGCGCAGGAACTCGAACGCACGCAGGGCTTCTCGAGCGTGCTCGCGCTCGGTCTGGACCTACGGGGTGCGGATCGACAAGCTGCCGGTGATCCTCGGAGGCCTCGCTCGGCCTGCCGCTGGCGATATGGCTAACGCCGCGCCGGGTGCTCACGCCGCTGGCCGCGCTGGTGCTGCTCGGTCTCGTGTTACGTGGCCGAGGGCGCGGTCGGGGCATCGGTGATCGACCGCTACCTGATGGGCGCGGCGATCGTGCTGCTGCTGTTCTGCGCGGTCGCGATCGGGGGCTGGTCGATGCTCGAGCCGGGCTCGACGCTGCGCCGGGTGTGGATGGTGGGCGCTGCCGTGCTCATCCTCTACGGCGGCGTCTCGGTCGCCACGACGCTCAGCCTCTCGAGCCTGCGCACGACCCTGGCCTACCACGAGGAATTCCACCAGGGACTTGCGCGGCGCCCTCCAGAGTGCGCCGCGTGAAGAGCGCGCTCGCGCGCTGCCCGCTGCTGTCGCTGCCCGACAACAAGCTGATCCCCGATGCCCGCTGGATCCTCAACAGCGTCGGCCAGCACGACATCGTCGCGCGCAGCCAGGCACGGGCGGACGTGGCCAAGGGTGCGCACGCGCTCGAGGACCGCCTGCGGCGCGGGCAGCGTCGCGGTCTACCCGCTGGGCAGCGCGGTCTTCGTCGAGGCGATCGTGGACGTCGGCGATGATCCTCGCGACCAGATCCCGCAAAGCCGGCTTCAAACGGATCTACACGAGCCGCTATTACGCGGTCTATGCCAACTGCTGAGCTCTCCCGCCGACTGGGCCTGGCCCGCGCTCGCGGCTCTGCTCATCGGCGGTCTCGGCCTGCGCCTGTGGGGCGTGCGGCAGGGGCTGCCCTACGCCTACAACACCGACGAGGCCGACCATTTCTTGCCCGCGCGGTGGCGATGTTCGAACAGCACAGCCTCAACCCGCACTACTTCGCCAACCCGCCGGCGTTCACCTATGTGCTGCACTTCCTGCTCGCGCTCGCCTACGGAGGCGCGGGCGGCGCGGTGCACGCCTTCGCGCAGCACCCGGCTCGGCGTTACGCGCTTGCGCGCGTCGCCGCCGCAGTGCTCGGCGTGGCTGCGCTGTGGCTTCTGTATGCGACCGGCGCGCGCCTGTTCAGCCGCGCGGTCGGCCTGCTCGCGGCCGCGATCGAGGCGGTCGCGTTCCTGCCCGTCTTCTACGCGCACCTCGCGCTCAACGACGCGCCCACGCTGGCGCCGTTGACGCTGTCGCTGCTGGGCACGGCCGGTGTGCTGCGCAAAGGCCGCGCGCGCGACTCACTTGCTCGCCGGGGTCGGGCTGGGCCTCGCCTGTGCGAGCAAGTACACGGCCGGGATCGTGCTCGTGCCGCTCGTCGCTGCGATCGCGGCGCGCTACCTACAGGGCGAGCCCGGCACGCGGCCCGTCGCGCGCTCGCGCGGGATCGCGCTCGCGGGCCTCTCGGCGCTCGCCTGCTTCCTGCTGGCCAATCCCTACGCGCTGCTCGACTACCGCAGCTTCCACTTCGAACTCGTCCACCAATCGACGCTGTCGGCCGAAGCGCAGGGCAAGCTCGGGCGCCCCCAAGCAGCGGAGGGCTCCGCTACTACCTGTGGTCGCTCACCTGGGGCCTCGGCTGGGTGCCAGCGCTGGCGGCGCTGGGCGGAGCGCTGACGATCTGGCGCTCCGAGCGCGCGGCTGGGCTGGCTGCTGGTGCCCGCTCCGTTGCTGTTCCTCGCGTTCATGGGCGTGCAGGGGCGCTACTTCGGTCGCTGGCTGCTGCCGATCTTCCCGATCCTATGCCTGCTGGCGGCCTTCTTCGCGATGGCCGCTGGCCGCGACGATCGCTCGTCGCGACTCGCCGGCGCGGGCGCCGCGCGCAGCAGGCGAGCCGCGCACGCCGCCGTGGTCGCCGTGCTCGTCCTGGCGCTGTGCGGTCAGGGCCTCTTCTACAGCGTGCACGCCGACCTCGTGCTCTCGCGCGCGGACACGCGCAACGCTGACGCGGGCGTGGATGGTCGCGCACATCCCTGCCGGCACGCCCGATCGTGGTGGAGCCGGTCGCGCCGGCGCACTGGGGGACGCGCTGGCTGAAGTACGACTCGCTCGTGTCCCTGATCTCGCCGAGCGGCGCGCTGGAGCCGAGGCTCGGCGAGGTCGTCGGCATCGAGGACTACGAGCGCACGCTCGCACCGGCGCTGATCGGCTACTACGAGCGCCACGCTACTGCTGGGTCGTGCGCGGCTCCACGCAGTCCGGGCGGGCGTTCGCGGATCCAACGGGCGGTGCCGCTGGCCGTGGCCTACTACCGCGCGCTGCGAGCGTCAGGGCCAGGTCGTCTACCGCGCCTCGCCCGTATGCACTCCGGGCGGGGTCCGGTCGCGTTCGGCTTCGACTGGAGCTTCGACTACTACCCGCTCGCCTACCACCGGCCCGGGCCCGAAATGACCATCTACAGGCTGCACGGAGGTCGCTGCGCGAGCTGAGCTGAGCCCGCCGAGTGGGCCGGGCGGGGATATTCTGGATCGGACATGTCCACCTGCACCGACACCGACAAGGTCCACCTGGCGCGGGCGATCGAGCTCGCGAGCAGGGGCCTCGGCGCCGTCAAGCCCAACCCCGTCGTGGGCGCGGTGGTGGCGCGCGACGGCGAGACGCTCGGCGAGGGCTGGCACGAAGAGTTCGGCGGGCTGCACGCGGAGGTCAACGCGATCGAGGCGTGCGGCCTTGAGGATCTGACCGGGGCGACGCTGTACGTGTCGCTCGAGCCGTGCTGTCACGAGGGCAAGACGCCGCCCTGCACCGAGGCGATCCTGCAGGCCGGCATAAGCCGCGTGGTCGTCGCCTCCGACGACCCCACCGAGAAGGCCTCCGGCCGCGGGCTCGGCATCCTGCGCGACGAGGGCGTCGAGGTCGTGCTCGCCGACGGCGAGCTCGCGGCGAGCGCGCGGCTGCTCAACCAGGCCTTCCGCAAGCACGCCCGCGTCGGGCGCCCGTGGGTGCTGTTCAAGTCGGCGATGACGCTCGACGGCAAGGTCGCGACGCGGACGGGCGACTCCAAGTGGATCTCGCGGCGAGGACAGCCGCGAGCTGGCCCATCGCTGGCGCGCCTCGGTCGACGCGGTCGTCGTCGGCATCGGCACCGCGCTCGCGGACGACCCGCAGCTGACGGCGCGCCCGGACGGCCCGCCCGCCCAGCTCGGCGCCCAGCCGCGCCGGGTGGTGTTCGACTCGCTCGCGCGCCTGCCGCCCACCTCCCAGCTCGTCGCGGCGGCCGCCGAGATCCCGCTCACCGTGGTCGTCTCGCGGGCGGCGGCGCGCGCCGACACCGACGCGCTGGAGGCCGCCGGCGTGCAGGTGCTCGTGGCCACCGGCGAAAACGAGCCCGCGCGGGTGCGCTCGGCGCTCGACCAGCTCGGCGCGCCAGGACGTCACCTCGGTGCTGCTGGAGGGCGGTCCGCACCTCGCCGGCGCATTCCTCGACGCCGGATGAGATCGACGAGATCCGGCTGTTCCTCGCGCCGCTGCTGCTGGGCGGCAGCGCGGCTCGCGACCCCCTCGAGGGCAAGGGCGTCGAGCGCATCTCCGAGGCCCTGCGCGCGCTCACGTTCGACAGCGAGAGCGTCGGCGAGGACCTGCTGATCTCCGCCCGCCTGCGCGAGTGGTGAGCGGTGCCGGCGGTTGGCTGCGGAGATGAGTGGTGTTCACGGGACTGATCGCGGATGTGGGCAGCGTGGCGGCGCTCGACGCAACGGCGCCGGCGCCACGCTCGAGATCACGCACGCGGCTCGCCGGCGAGCTCGACGAGGGCGACTCGATCGCCGTCAACGGCGTGTGCCTGACGGCGACCGACGTCGAGGCCGGCGGCTTTCAGGCCGAGGCCATGACCGAGACGCTCAGGCGCTCCTCGCTGGGGGATCTTGAAGCCGGGATCGCGAGGTGAACCTCGAGCTGCCGCTGCGCGCCGGCGAGCGCCTGGGCGGGCACATCGTGCAGGGCCACGTCGACGGGACGGGCACGGTCAGCGCGATCCGCGAGGAGGGCTTCGCGCGGGTCCTCGAGATCCGGATCGACGCCGCAGCTCGAGCGCTACCTGGTCGAGAAGGGCTCGGTGGCCGCTCGACGGCGTCAGCCTGACCGTCAGCGCGCTGCACGACGGCGGCTTCGCCGTGTCGCTGATTCCCGAGACGCTCAAGCGCACCAACCTCGGAGGGATCGGCGAGGGTGCCGTGCTCAACATCGAGGTCGACATCCTCGCCAAGCACGTCGAGAGGCTGATCGGAGGCGAGAGCATGAGCGAGCCAGCGACCACCACCGTGTTCGCCACGATCGAGGAGGCGATCGAGCGAGATCCGCCAGGGCAGGATGGTCGTGGTGTGCGACGACGAGGACCGCGAGAACGAGGGCGACCTGACGCTCGCCGCCGCAGTTCGCCACGCCCGAGGCGATCAACTTCATGGCCAAGGAGGGGCGCGGGCTGATCTGCCTGTCGCTGACGCCCGAGCGCTGCGACGAGCTCGGGCTCGACCTGATGGCGGCCAAGAACGAGTCGGCGTTCGAGACCCCCTTCACCGTCTCGGTCGAGGCGCGCGAGGGCGTCACGACGGGCATCTCCGCGCACGACCGCGCGCACACGATCCAGGTCGCCATCGATCCCGAGAGCGGGCCGCGCGACCTCGTCCAGCCGGGCCACGTGTTCCCGCTGAAGAGCCGCGCCGGGGGCGTCCTCGAGCGCGCCGGCCAGACCGAGGCGGCCGTCGATCTGGCGCGCCTGGCGGGCCTGAACCCGGCCGGGGTGATCTGCGAGGTCATGAACGACGACGGCACGATGGCGCGCGTGCCCGACCTGGTCGAGCTACTGCGCGCGCCACGGGCTGCGCATGATCACCGTCGCCGACCTGATCGCCTACCGCCGCCGCCACGACAAGCTCGTCGAGCGGGTCGTCAGCACGGCGCCTGCCCACCGGCTTCGGGGACTTCCAGGCGGTCGGCTACCGCTCGCTGGTCGACGACAAGCACCACGTGGCGCTCGTCAAGGGCGAGGTCTCACGGCCAGCCGGACGTGCTCGTGCGGGTGCACTCGGAGTGCCTCACCGGCGACGTGTTCCACTCGCTGCGCTGCGACTGCGGCGAGCAGCTGGCCTCGGCGCTCGCGATGATCGAGCGCGAGGGCCAGGGGGTGCTCCTGTACCTCTCCCAGGAGGGCCGCGGCATCGGCCTGCTGAACAAGCTGCGCGCCTACCGCCTGCAGGAGGACGGCCTGGACACGGTCGAAGCCAACGAGCGCCTCGGGCCTGCCCGCGGACCTGCGCGACTACGGCATCGGCGCCCAGATCCTCGCCGACCTCGGGCTCAGCTCGATCCGCATCCTCACGAACAACCCCAAGAAGATCAAGGGACTCGAGGGCTACGGGCTGTCGGTGACCGCGCAGATCCCGATCGAGCACGCCCCCAACGAGCACAACGAGGCCTACCTGCGCACCAAGGCCCAGAGGATGGGCCACACCCTGCACCACCAGGGCCTGAACCTCGACGAGGAGCTGCTGCGACGCCGAGCGCAGCCCGCGACGAGGAGCGCCACGAGCGGTGAGCGACTCCTACGCGATCGCGGTCGGCCGCTTCTATGAGGATCTGGCCGAGCGCCTGGTGGCGGGCGCGAGGGCGGCGTTCGCCGAGGCCGGTCCGAGCCCGACGTCGAGGTGTTCGAGGTGCCGGGCGCCTTCGAGCTGCCGCTGGCGGCGAGCTACGCGGCCCGCTCGGGGCGCTTTGCGGGCGTTGCCTGCCTGGGCGCGGTGATCCGCGGTGAGACCGACCACTACGACTTCGTCTGCGCGGAGGTCGCCCGCGGCGTCATGAGGGTGCAGCTCGACACGGGCGTTCCGTGCGCGTTCGGCGTGCTCACCTGCGAGACGATGGAGCAGGCGCTGGCGCGCGCCGGGCGGCGGCAAGCGCGACCAGGGCCGCCACGCCGCCGAGGCGGTGCTGCAGATGGCGGCGCTGCGGGCGAGCTGGTGGACCGTTGAGGGCTCCGTCGGCACCGGGGGCGGCTGCTGCGCTCGAGCCCGGCGCGGGTTCTCGCCAAAAGATCATCTAGACTGCTGCGCCACGATGGCCAAGGTATGTCACAGCTGCGGCAAGGGGCCGGCGTTCGGCCAGAGCCGCAGCCACTCGATGGTCGCGACCAAGCGGCGCTTTGATCCGAACCTGCAGAAGGTGCAGGATCCTGGTGGGCAAGGCGCCCAAGCGCGTGTACGTGTGCACGCGCTGCCTGAAAGCCGGCAAGGTCACGAAGGCTCTCTGAGGACATCTCCTCCAGCCGTCAAGGCCAGTGCGCGGCGGAGCCGCGCCAATGGAGGAGCGCTTGGCGAAGGTGATAGACGTGTCGTCGTGACCGATACCAATCTCCTGCGCTTTCGCGTCGCCGTCGCGGGGGCGCTCGCGCACCTGGAATCGCGGCGCGAGGAGGTCAACGACCTCAACGTGTTCCCCGTCGCCGACGGCGACACGGGCGACAACATGGCGCTCACGCTGCGCGCCGTGCTCGACGAGCTCGATCGGCTGCAGGGCGCCGACGGGCAGCGCACGATCGATGAGATCGGGCGCGAGGAGATCGTGCAGTCGGTGGCGCGCGCCGCGCTGCTGGGCGCGCGGGGGAACTCCGGCGTGATCCTCTCCCAGCTGATCCGCGGCGCGGCCGAGGAGCTCGTCTCGCGGCCCGGCCAGCTGATCGACCCGACGCTGATCGGCGCGGCGCTCGCGAACGCGGCCGACCGCGCCTACTCCTCGGTGCGCGAGCCGGCCGAGGGCACGATCCTGACCGTGGCGCGGGAGATGGCCCACAAGATCGTCACCGACGTCGCCCACAGCCCGGAGAACCCGCGCCTCGGGCCCGACCACCGAGCCGCAGCGTGCAGGACGCGGCCATCGCCCGAGGCGCTCGAGAGCGCGGTCGCGGCCGGCCAGGACTCGGTCAAGCGCGGTCCCGAGCTGCTGGCCGCGCTGCGCGAGGCCGGCGTCGTCGACGCGGGCGGCTACGGGCTGACGATCATCTTCGCCGGCGTCGTCGCCGCCCTGCGCGGCGACGAGCCGCCGGAGCTCGACCATCACGCGCCGGCGCGCATCACCCACCCCGAGCACAGCTCGAGCACCTATCGCTTCTGCACCAACTTCGCCGTCACCGGCAGCGGCCTGAGCCCCGGCCGCTTCATCGCGCCGCTCGAGGCGCTCGGCGACTCGGTGCTCGTCGTCGGCGACGCGACGACGCTGAAGGTGCACCTGCACACCGACGAGCCCGAGCTGGCCACCGCCGTGTTCGCCGACGCCGGCGAGGTCTCGCGCCTGGACGTCGCGGACATGCGCGCTCAGCTCGCCGAGCGCGACGAGCGCCTGGCTCGACCTCGCCGCGCGACGGCCATGGCGCCGTGGCGCGCCGCGGGCGAGCGAGCCGGCGGGCGCGGCCGGCTCGCATCCGCCGGCGCGCCGAGGCGCGGGCGGGCTGCGCTGCGGCGCGGTGGCGGTCGTCAGCGGCGACGGCCTGGCGGAGATGTACCGCGAGCTCGGCGTGCACACGATCGACGGCGGCCCGACGCTCAACCCCTCCACCTACGACCTGCTCGCCGGCATCCACGAGGTGCCGGCCGAGGAGGTGGTGGTGCTGGCCAACAGCGCCAACGTGATCATGGCGGCCGAGCGCGCGGCCGAGCTGTCCGACAAGCAGGTGCTCGTGGCGCCCACGACCAGCCAGCAGGCCGGCCTCGCGGCCGCCGTCGCGCTGGCACCCGACCGCCCGGTCGAGGAGAACGCGCGGGCGCTGAACGAGGCGCTGGCGCGCGTGCGCACCGGCGCGGTCGCGCAGGCGGCCCGCGACGACGCGCAGGGACGCTTCCGGCGCGGGGAGGCCGTGGGGTTCGTGGAGGAGGAGGTGCTCGCCTGGGGCGAGCCCGGCAGAGACGCTGCGGCGCGGTGCTCGAGGAGCTGGCGGCGGGGCCGTCGGATCGGGCCGCCCGAGCTGATCAGCGTGCTCGCCGGCCAGGACGCTCCGCTGAGGCTCGGCGACATCGAGGAGATGGTCAACGGCGGCGTCGAGCTCGAGCTGCGCCACGGCGGCCAGCCCGCCTACTGGTGGCTGCTCAGCGCCGAGTAGCGCCGCCGCCGCGCGCCGTCTCGGTTACGACCGCCGCCGCGATGCATCATGGTCGGCGGATGCCCGCGACCAAGACCCACGTGCCGGCCCCGAGCGCGCGTCGATCCGCGTCCGAGCATGCTCCGCCGGGCGCGCGCGCGTTCGCCTCGACGCAGGGCCTCGAGCAGCGGCGAGATGATCGCGGCGCCGGTGCGCTGGCCGCGACCGTCGCGCCTGCAGGCCCCGCTGCCGGCGAGCTCCGCGAAGGTGCACGGACGGCCTGCAGCGCGCTCGGGCTGCACACGGTCGGCGAGCTGCTCGAGCACCTGCCGACGGCCAGCCGCGAGGCGCGCACGGTGGCCGCGCTGCGCGCCGGGCGAGCAGGCGACGGTGGCGGTGCAGGTGCAGACGATAGGCCATGCGGGCGGTGCGCCGGCGCGGGATGCGCCCGCTGGTGGAGGCGACCGTGCTCGACGCGACCGGCAGCATGCGCGCGACGTTCTTCAACCAGCCGTGGCTGCGTCGAGCGCTATCCGCCGGGAACGCGCCTGCTGCTGCACGGCAAGGCCGACGGCAGGGGCGGCTTCCGCGTGTCCCACCATGCGCTCGGATCCGAGCTTTCGGGACGGCCCGGGCGGCAACGGCGGCCCGGGTCCCGCGCCGCGGAACGTCCCCGGCGCTGCAGGGGCAGCCGCGGCGCCCGGCGCCCGTGGTTGCGACCGCACGCCCGACGGCGCATCCGGTCCGGGGCGGGCGGTGCGGTCGCGCACTACCCCGCGACCGAGGGCGTCTCCTCGACGCAGATCCTCACGCTCGTGCAGGGCGCCAGGGGCGCGCTGGGCGACGTCACCGAGGCGCTGCCGGCGGCCATGCGGGTGGCCGAGGGGCTGCCCGACCGCGCGAGCGCGCTCGCGGCGATGCACTTCCCCCGGGATCGGAGCGGACCCCGAGGCCGGGCGCGGCAGGCTCGCCTTCGAGGAGCTGCTGCTGGCGCAGCTCGTGTTCCTGCGCCGCCGCGCCGGGCGCCGGGCCCGCCGCGGGCGCGCACGCGCTCGGCGCCGAGCCGTCGCTGAGCGCGCGCTGGCTGGAGGGCGGGCTGCCGTTCGCCCTGACGGGCGACCAGCGCAGGGCGATCGAGGCGATCGGCGAGGACCTGGCGCAGCCGCGGGCGATGCAGAGGCTGCTGATGGGCGAGGTGGGCAGCGGCAAGACGGTGGTGGCGCTGTACGCGATGCTGCGCGCGGTCGAGCACGGCCACCAGGCGGCGCTGATGGCGCCGACCGAGACGCTCGCCGAGCAGCACTTCGCCACGCTTCAGCGGCTGATCGGCGCCGAGCCGGTCTCCCTCGCGCTGCTCACCGGCTCGACGCCCGCGCGCCGGCGCCGGGACACGCTCGGCAAGCTGCACAGCGGCGAGCTGTCGCTGATCGTCGGCACGCACGCGCTGATCGAGCCCGACGTGCGCTTCCGCTCGCTCGCGGTCGCGGTGGTCGACGAGCAGCACCGCTTCGGCGTGCGCCAGCGCGCGGCGCTCGAAGAACAGCAGCCGGCCCATCCGCCGCACATGCTGCACATGACCGCCACGCCCGATCCCCCGCACGCTCGCCCTGGCCGGCTACGGCGACCTCGACGTCGAGCGCCCTGCGCGAGCTGCCGCTGGGCAGGCAGGCGATCGACACGCGGCTCGTCGTCGGGCAGGGCGCGCGCGAGCGCGCCTACGAGGAGCTGCGCGAGCAGCTGCGGGCCGGCCGGCAGGCCTACGTCGTCTGCCCGCTGGTCGAGGAGGCCGCGAGCTCCGGACGCCGCCGAGGGCACCGGCCCGGCGGGCGCTGGCGCGATCGGAGCATCGGCCAGCGCGCGGCGACGGCCGAGCTCGAGCGCCTGCGCGACGGCGAGCTCGGGGCTATGAGCTCGCGCTGCTGCACGGCGGCATGCGCCCGCGCGAGAAGCAGCAGGCGATGTCGGCGTTCGCCTCGGGCAAGGCCGACGTGCTGGTGGCCACGACCGTGATCGAGGTCGGGATCGACGTGCCCAACGCGACCGTGATGATGGTCGAGAACGCCGAGCGCTTCGGGATCTCCCAGCTGCATCAGCTGCGCGGGCGGGTCGGGCGCGGCGAGCACCGCGCGAGCTGCCTGCTGGTCGGGCCGCCCGCCTCGGCGGCCGAAGCTGCGCGCGCTGGTGGAGCATGCCGACGGCTTCCGCCTGGCCGAGATCGACCTCGAGCTGCGCAAGGAGGGCGAGCTGGTGGGCACCCGCCAGTCCGGGCTCTCGCCAGTTCGATGTGGCGAGCCTGCCCGAGGACGCCCAGCTGCTCGAGCGCGCGCGCGCGCGCGCGGAGGCGATCGTCGCCGCCGACCCGAGCTGCGCGCGCCCGAGCACGCGCTGCTCGGCGAGGAGCTCGAGCAGAGGTTCGGCGCCGAGGCGCTCGCGCCGATCCCGGCATGACCGCGCGGCGCTGCGCCGCGGCGGCGGAGAACCCCTACGGTGGTGGGTATGCGGGTGATCGCGGGGCGGCTCGGCGGCAGGCGCCTGAAGGCGCCGAGGGGCAGAGTCACGCGGCCCACCTCCGACCGGGTCAGGGAGGCGCTGTTCTCGATGCTCGGCGACGTGCGGGGGCGAGCGTGCTCGACCTGTTCGCCGGCACCGGCGCGCTGGGCATCGAGGCGCTCTCGCGGGGCGCCGCGCGGGCCGTGTTCGTCGAGCGCGACGCCGGCGCCGTGAGGGCGCTGAGGGACGAATCTGCGGGCGCTCGGGATCGAGCCGGCGCGACGCCGAGGTGCGCCGCGCGGACGCGCTCGGGGCGCTGCGGCAGTGCACGGACCCGCGAAGAGACATACGATCTCGTCTTCATCGATCCTCCCTACCGGCAGGCGCGCGACTGGGGACCCGAGCTGTCGCGGCCGCTGCCGTCGCTGCTCGCGCCCGCGGCGCGCGTCGTCGTCGAGAGCGATCGGCGAGCGCCGCTCGAGCTCGAGATGGAGGTCGAGCAGGAACGGCGCTATGGCGACACTTCGATCCGAATCCACCGGCATCAATGACCCAACCTGAGAAGTCGATAGTCGTCTGCCCGGGCTCCTATGACCCGATCACCAACGGCCACCTGGACGTGATCCGCCGCGCGGCGAACCTGTACGACGAAGTCGTGGTCGGCGGTCGTCAACCGCTCGGTGCGCAAGGACAAGGCGCTGTTCGGGATCGAGGAGCGCATGGGCTTCATCGAGCGCTCGATCGCCGACCTGCCGACGGTTGCGCGCCGAGCCGTTCTCCACGCTCGTGGTCGAGTTCGCGAGGCGCGTGGGCGCGAAGGCGATCGTCAAGGGACTGCGGGCGATCTCGGACTTCGAGTACGAGCTCGAGATGAACCAGCTCAACCGCCGCCAGGATCCCGAGATAGAGTCTGTCTACCTGATGGCCAGCCCGCAGTACAGTTTCCTGTCCTCCAGCGGCGTCAAGGAGCTCGCGACGTTCGGGGGCAGGATCGACGATCTCGTCCCCGACGAGGTGGCCGTGCGCTTGCAGGAAGAGCTCAGGCGCTGACGAAATGGGATGTCAGACACGATGTCGAGCCTCCCGAAAAGCACGCGGGCCGCAGGCCCCGCGGAGGTGACCTGCTAGATGGATGTCCTCGTACTCATAGACAAGCTCGACGACCTGGTGCACAACGCCAAGTCCGTGCCCATGACCGACCAGGTGAGGGTCGACAAGGAGGAGATCTACGACATCCTCGACCAGATGCGCGCGACGATCCCCGAGGAGATCAAGCAGGCGCGGTGGATCGTCAAGGAGCGCCAGGAGATGCTCGCCGAGGCCAAGAAGGAGGCCGAGCGGATCATCAAGGATGCGCGCGAGCGCCAGGAGCGGCTCGTGGGCGAGGAGGAGGTCACCAAGCAGGCCGAGCGCGCCGCCGAGGACATCGTCGAGGACGCCCGCGCGCGCGAGCGCGAGATCCGGCTCGGCGCCGAGGACTACGCCGACGAGATCCTCAACACGCTCGAGGTCAACCTGTCGAAGTTCATCGCCGCCGTGCAGCGCGGCCGCGAGCGGCTGCAGGGCAAGGACGAGCCGGCCGAAGTCGGCTAGCGCCGGCAGCCGCGTCGGTCGGGGCGTCGCGACGCCCGAGCCTTTGGGGTAGGGTCAGCTAGCGATGGACGCGCAAGAGGCCAGGCACAGGCTGCAGGTCGCAAAGACGCTGCTGGGCACCGGCATGATCCAGCCGGTGCGCCCCGACAAGGCGCTGCGCTCGCTCGGCGTGCTGCGCCGCTGGGGACCGACGTCGGCGGCCGCGTACGCGGGCGCGGCGATCCGCTACCCGGAGCGGACCGCGATCGTCGACGAGCGCGGCACGCTGACGTTCGCGGAGGTGCACAGGCGCACGAACGCGCTGGCCCGCGAGCTGCGCAGGGCGGGCATCGGCGAACAGGACGGCGTCGCGATCATGTGCCGCAACCACCGCGGGTTCATCGAGGCGACGGTCGCGTGCTCGAAGCTGGGCGCCGGCCTGCTGTACCTGAACACCGCGTTCGCCGGCCCGCAGATCGCCGACGTGCTCGAGCGCGAGGACCCGGTGGCGCTCATCTACGACGAGGAGTTCGCCGAGCTGGTGCGCGAGGGCGCGGCCGGACAAGCTGCGCTTCGTCGCCTGGAGCGAGCACGAGCGCGCCGGACGGCGGCGCGCGGGCGGCCGCATCCGATCCGCTGCTCGAGGCGCTGATCGCGCGGGGGGATGACTCCGACCTCGACCCGCCGCTCGAGCGCGGGCGCGTGGTGATCCTCACCTCGGGCACCACCGGGCACGCCGAAGGGCGCGCCGCGCAAACAGCCCGACTCGCTGGAGCCGGCGGCGGCGCTGTTCTCGAAGATCCCGCTGAAGGCGCGGGAGACGACGATGATCGCCGCGCCGATGTTCCACTCGTGGGGGCTCGCCCACTTCAACCTCGCCCTGCCGCTGGGCTCGACGCTCGTGCTGCGCCGGCGGTTCGACCCCGAGGAGACGCTCAGGGCCGTCGCCCAGCACCGCGCCAGCGCGCTCGTCGTCGTGCCGGTGATGCTGCAGCGGATCCTCGATCTGGGCGAGGAGACGATCGCGCGCTACGACATGCACGCGCTGCGCGTGATCGCCCTCAGCGGCTCGGTCGCTGCCCGGCGAGCTGGCGACGCGGGCGATGGACACGTTCGGCGACGTGCTCTACAACCTGTACGGCTCCACCGAGGTGGCGTGGGCGACGATCGCCACGCCCGAGGACCTGCGCGCGGCGCCGGGCACCGCCGGGCGCCCGCCGATGGGGACGGTCGTCAAGCTGCTCGACGACGAGGGCCACGAGGTCAAGCCCGGGGAGCCGGGGCGGATCTTCGTCGCCAACGAGATGATGTTCGAGGGCTACACCGACGGCGGCGGCAAGGAGATCGTCGGCGGGCTGATGAGCACCGGCGACGTCGGCCGCTTCGACGCGCAGGGACGCCTGTTCGTCGACGGCCGCGACGACGAGATGATCGTCAGCGGCGGCGGAGAACGTGTTCCCGCGCGAGGTCGAGGACCTGCTGGCGATCACCGCGGAGATCGAGGAGGCCGCGGTCGTCGGCGTGCGCCGACGAGGAGTTCGGCCAGCGCCTGAAGGCGTTCGTGGTGGCGCGCAACGGGCGCCGAGCTGAGCGAGCAGGCGGTGCAGGACGTACGTCAAGCAGAACCTCGCCCGCTACAAGGTCCCGCGCGAGGTCGTGTTCCTGGAGCGGCTGCCCCGCAACGCGACCGGCAAGGTCCTCAAGCGCGAGCTCGAGCTCAGGCGTAAGGGCTTCGAGCGATCGCTCGCTAGCCTGAGGGGGATGGCGGCAGAGACCCACGATTTCGATCTCGCCGGGCTGCGCCTGAGCGCCGGCGAGGGCCGGCGGCTCGAGCTCGACGTGCCGATCGAGCCGCTGCTGCTTGGGCGGCGAGCGCTACGCGGCCGCGCCCGGCACGCGTGCCCGTCGAGCTCGACGTCTCGCGGATGATCGGCGGCGGCTACGCGCTGCGGCTGCGCTTCCAGGCGGCGCTCGAGGGACCGTGCATGCGCTGCCTGAAGCAGGCGGCGCCGATCGTCGAGGTGGAGAGCCGCGAGGTCGACAGGCCGGGCGGGGGCGAGGAGCTGCAGAGCCCCTACGTGCGCGATGAGACGCTCGATCTCGCGGCGTGGGCGCGCGACGCGTTCGCGCTGGCGGCGCCGGCGAAGGTGCTCTGCCGCGAGGACTGCGCGGGGCTGTGCCCGGTGTGCGCCGCCGATCTCAACGAGGCTCCGCCCGGGCACCACCACGCCGCCGAGCCCGATCCGCGCTGGGCGAAGCTGCGCGAGCTGAAGCTCGAGTAGCGACTCGGCCGGGCTGGTAGCCTTCTGCTCGCGATGGCAGTCCCCAAGAAAAAGCAGTCCCACAGCCGCACCGCCAAGCGCCGCGCGCAGCACAAGATCGGCACGCCCGCGGTCAACGCCTGCCCGCAGTGCCACAGCCCGCGCCGGCCGCACCGGGTGTGCCCGGTGTGCGGCACCTACGCGGGCCGCGAGGTCGTGGCGCCCGGGGCCACAGCCACGAGCACGAGCACGAGCACGACGACGAGTAGCGGGGACGTGGCTCACGCGGGCACCTTCTCGCCCGTCCGCACCGAGGACTCGCAGCGGCCGGTGGTCGCGGTCGACTGCAACGGCGCGGACCTCGGTCCGGCCGAGGTCGCGGCGGGCGCCGCGATCGCCGCGGGCGAGGGCGTGCGCGTGATCCTGTTCGGGCCCGCCGAGCAGCTGGGCGAGCCGCCGGCGCGGCGTCGAGGTCGTGGACGCGCCCGTGTCGATCGCCAAGAGCCCCGACCCCGTCGAGCGCCGCGCGGACGACGCCCGAGGCCTCGATCGTGCAGGCCGCCGGCGCCGTCGCCGACGGCAGGGCGCAGGCGCTCGTGTGCGCGGGCGGCACCGGCGCGGCGCTGGCCGCCGGCTCGTTCAACGTCAAGCGCGCGCGCGGCATCTACCGCCCGGCGCTCGCGATCCCGCTGCCCGTCCCGGCTGGCCGGTGACGCTGCTGGACGTCGGCGCGAACGCCGAGGCCCGGCGCGAGCACCTTGTGCAGTTCGCGTTCATGGGCGCGGCGCTCTCGCGGGTCGTGCTCGGGGTGAGCGTCCACGCGTGGGGCTGCTGTCCAACGGCGAGGAGGCCGAGCGCGGCAGCGGGCTGGTGCTGGACGCCCACGCCGAGCTGCTCGAGCGCGACGCGGATGAGCACCGAGCGCGTTCGAGTTCGTCGGCAACGTCGAGGGCGGCGACGTGGTGGGCGGGGTCGCCGACGTGATCGTGACCGACGGCTTCACCGGCAACATCGCGTTGAAGCTGATGGAGGGCGTCTCCCAGACGATGCTCGGCGCCGTCAGGGCCGCGGCGATGTCCTCGCCGCGCGCGAAGCTCGGCGGCGCGCTGCTGCGCGGAGCGCTCAGGGGCTTTCGCGAGGAGATCGATCCCGAAGCCAACGGGGGCGCCTATCTGCTCGGGCTTGCGCAGCCTGGGGGTCGTCCCGCACGGACGCTTCACGCGAATGGGCTTCGCCCAGGCGATCGTGCGCGCCGAGCGCGGCGCGCGCGAGGACATCGTCGGGCAGACCCACCGGGCGCTCGCCGAGGCCGGCGCGCTGCAGCAGCGCGCCCGTGTCCGCGCCGGCCGCTAGCCTGCGCCAGACAGAATGAATCGCCATCTGCGCCCCCCACAGCGTGGCAGTCGCCCGCACCCGAGAGAGCCCGGTTCGCGCGTGCGTCCGCGCGCCCGGCCGATGAGCGCCCGTGACCGCGAGCAGGTGTTCGCGCTGATCCAGGCCCATCTGGCCGACGAGCTGGATGTCGCCCGGCGCGATCGCCGAGGCACCCGCTTCAAGGAGGACCTCGAGGCGGACTCGCTCGACCTGTACACGCTGGTGCAGGAGCTCGAGGACACCTACGGCGTGCAGCATGTCCGACGATCAGGCGGCGCAGATCCTCACCGTCGGGCAGGCGGTGGAGTTCGTGCTCGCCCACCAGCCGGGGACGGCCGATGTGGAGCGATGAAGCTGCTCGGCGCGCTGCTGGAGGAGCTGCCCGAGGAGCTCGCGCGCCAGGTGTTCACGCACGCGTCCTGGAGCGAGCGGCGCAGCGACTCCTACGCGCGGCTGGCATTCCTGGGAGACAGCGTGCTGGCGCTGGCGGTGACCACGCACCTGTATCCGCGCCTGGAGGCCGAGCGCTTCGGCGCCGGGCGGCTCACGAAGATCCGCGCGCAGGCCGTCTCCGGGGTCTCCTGCCGGGCGGTGGCCGAGCGGCTCGCGCTGCCCGAGCGCCTGCGCGCGGCCGCGCCCGCGGGCGTGCGAGGAGCAGCGCGGCGGCGCTGGTGGAGACCGAGCGCGTGCTCGCCTCGGTGATCGAGGCGGTGATCGGCGCCTGCTATCTGCACGCCGGCTACGAGCGCACCGCCGAGGCGGTGGTGGAGGCGTTCGGGCCGGAGATCGAGCAGGCGCTCGAGCATCCCGTGGACTTCAAGTCCGCGCTGCAGGAGCTCCTGGCCCAGCGCGGCGCGGCCGTGAGCTACGAGATCGCGGGCGAGGACGGGCCGCCGCACGAACGCACCTACGTGGTGGTGGCGCGCGTCGACGGGCAGGATCTGGGAAGCGGAAGCGGCCGCAGCAAGAAGCACGCCGAGCAGGAGGCCGCGCGCGAGGCGGTCGAGGCGCTCGGGAGCCTGATGCGCGTCGGGGCTCGCTCGCCGAGGCGGGGTGGGCCGGCGTGCGCCTGAAGTCGCTCACGCTGAAGGGCTTCAAGTCCTTCCCCGATCGCACCCGCCTGGACTTCGGCCCCGGCGTGAGCGTCGTCGTCGGCCCCAACGGCTCGGGCAAGTCCAACGTCACCGACGCGGTGCTGTGGGCGATGGGCGAGCAGTCGCCGCTGGCCGTCCGCGGCCAGTCGATGCAGGACGTCATCTTCGGCGGCGGCCAGGGCGTGCAGGCGCGCAGTGCGGCCGAGGTGGAGATCGTGCTCGACAACTCCGACGGCACCGTCGATCTGCCGCTCTCGGAGATATCGATCGTGCGCCGCCTGGACCGCGCCGGCGACGGCGGCTACTGGCTGAACGGCGCCCGCTGCCGGCTGACCGACGTGATCGAGCTGCTGTCCGACACGGGCCTTGGCAAAGAGACCCACTCGGTCATCTCGCAGGGGCGCGTCGAGCAGATCGTCACCTCCAAGCCGCGCGAGCGGCGGCTGCTGATCGAGGAGGCGGCGGGGCTCGGCAAGCACCGCAAGCGCAGGCGGCGCGCGCAGCTGAAGCTCGAGCGCACGCAGGAGAACCTCGACCGCGCGCTGGACGTCGAGCGCGAGGCGCGCACGCGGCTGCGGCCGCTCAAGCGCCAGGCCGAGGCCGCGGAGCTGCACGAGCGCCTCGAGCGCCAGACGCTGGAGGCTCGCTGGAGCTGGCGCGCGAGCAGTGGCGTCGCGAGCGGTCGAGCAGCTGCGCGGGCGCGAGGAGCGCGTGACCGGCGCACGGCGGGCGCGCAGCGGCGACTCGAGTCCGAGCTGCAGGCCACGGTCGAGCGACGGGGCCTCGCCGAGCGGGCGCTGCAGGAGCGCGCCGAGCGCCACGACGCCCTGGCGCGGCGGGTCTACGAGGCGCGCTCGGCGCGCGAGCGCCTGCAGCTGCGCGCCGAGCAGGCGAGCGCGAGCGTGCAGGCGCTCGCGCGGCGGATCGAGCGCGTGGAGCTGGAGCTCGAGGCGCTCAGCGAGGCGCCGGACGCAACCGGGCGAGCGCGGTGCGACCGGCAGGGCGCCGGAGCAGCGCGCCGACGCCGCGCGCAGCGCGCGCATCGCGGCGCTTCAGGCGGAGCTGGCCGAGATCGAGGAGCGCGCGAGCGCGAGCGCGAGAGTGAGACTCGCCAGCTCAGAGAGCACGCGGGAGCGCGAGCTCGCGCGCGTGCGGCAGCTCGAGGGCGAGCTCGTCGCGCGCCCGCCAGGCGCGCGAGCGCGCGGAGGAGCTCGTCGAGAAGGCACGCGAGGGGAGCGTCTGGTCGACCACCTGGGAGGAGGTGCGCCGGGTGATCGTGGACGGCGTGGAGCGCATGATCGCCCGGCGCGACGAGCGCGAGCGCCGGCGCGAGGCGGCCGCGGAGGTGGCCGCCCACGGCCGAGCGTGTCGCCCGGGGCGTCGTCGAGTACGCGCTGAAGGGCGTGCGCGCAGCCGAGGAGGTTCGCGAGGAGGCCGAGGCGACGCTGCGCGAGGCCGAACGCGCTCAGCGCCGAGGCCGGCGAGCAGCCAGGCGCGCACCGAGTGGCTGATCGAGCAGCGCCGAGCCGCCTCCGAGCAGGGCCCGCTGGCCGTGCGCAGAGCGCAGCTCGAGGGCGAGCTGGCCGCCGAGCGCCGCCAGGCCGAGCAGGCGGCGCGCGAGCGCGGCCGAGCGCCTCGCCGCGGTCGAGCGGCTGCGCGCCCAGCAGCTCGCCGACTCCGCGCTGCTGCCGCTGGCCGACGCGTCTGGCCGCGGCGCTGAACGACGCCGCGCGAGGCGGTCGCCGAGCGGATCGCGCGTTCGAGCAGGAGCTCGGCCGCCGACCGCGCCGCCGGCGAGGAGATCGCCGGGCGAGCTGCGCGCCTGCGCCGGCGAGGAGGCGGAGATCCAGGCACGGCTGCGCGCGGCCGGGGAGCTCGTCACCGAAGCCGAGGTCGCCGCGCAGCGCCTGCGCGACCAGGCCGCGCGAGGCCGAGCTCGAGGTGACGGCATCGCCGAGCGGCTGGGACTCGACCTCGCGAGCCGGCGGAGGCTCTCGACGAGGAGCAGACGCGCTCGCTTCTCGCCCGCGTGGAGCGCCTGGAGCGCAGGCGCGAGCAGCTCGGCCCGGTCAATCCGCTGGCGCAGGACGAGTACGCCGAGGCGGTGGCCCACGTCGAGGAGATGGAGGGCCGGCGCGCGGACCTCGAGACGGCGCTGCGCGAGCTGCGCGCGCTGATCAGCGACACCGACCGCCAGATCCAGGAGACCTTCGAGGAGACCTTCCAGGCCGCGGCGCGCAACTTCGAGGAGCTCGTCGGCGACGTGTTCCCGGGCGGCTCGGGACGGCTGCGGCTGGTGAGCGAGGAGCAGGCGCCCCGCGGGCGTGCTGGGCGGCCAGCCCCTGTCCGCGGAGCGCTCGAGCAACGGTGGCGCCGCGCGGCCAACGGTGCGGGCGACGCGGCGCCGAGGCCATCGAGGCGGCCGCCGAGGCCGAGGCGCGGAGGGCTCCGAGGGCGCGAGCAGGAGGAGCTGCTGGGGGTGGAGATCGAGATCACGCCGGCCGGCAAGTCGGCCAAGCGCCTGTCGCTGCTCTCCGGCGGTGAGAAGTCGATGACGGCGCTGGCCTTCCTGTTCGCGGTGTTCCTCGCGCGGCCCTGCCCGTTCTACGTCCTCGACGAGGTCGAGGCCGCGCTGGACGACCTCAACCTCGATCGCTTCCTGGCGCTGCTGCGCCGCTACTCCGACCGCGCCCAGTTCATCGTGATCACCCACCAGAAGCGCACGATGGAGGCGGCGGACTGGCTGTATCGGCGTGTCGATGGGCGGCGACGGCGTCTCGAAGGTCCTCTCGCGGCGCCTGCCCGCCGAGCGCGCGGTGGAGTCCGAGGTCGCCGAGGTCGCCTGAGCGCGTCCGCTGCTATCGTCGCCCGGCCCGTGGCGCGCGACTGGAGCGATCTGTTCATCACCGCCGAGCCCGCCGGTGGCGCCGGCGTCCGACGCGGGCGCCGAGCGAGGGCGAGCCGCGGATGGCCCCCGCCGCAGCGGCTTCTTCCGCCGCCTGCGCGAGAGCATGGCCAAGACCCGCCAGGCGCTCGGCTCAGAGATCCAGGCGACGCTGTTCGGGGAGCTCGACGAGCAGACGTGGGAACGCCTGGAGGAGGCGCTGATCATGGCCGACGTCGGCGCGAGCACGACCGCATCGGTGGTGCAGGCAGCTCGAGGCCGAAGCCGCGAGGGAAAGATCGAGGGCGGCGAGGCCCTGAGGGAGCGGCTGATCGGGCTGCTCGCCGAGACGGCGACGGTCGGAGAGGGCGGATCGACATCCGCGCCGAGCCGACCGTGATCCTGATGGTCGGGGTCAACGGCACCGGCAAGACGACCACGATCGGAAAGCTCGCCTGGCATCTGCACAACGAGCTCGGCCGCAGCGTGCTGCTGGCGGCGGCCGACACGTTCAGGGCGGCGGCCAGCGAGCAGCTGGAGGGCTGGGCGCAGACGGGCGGGCGTCGGAGTTCGTGACCGGCGCGGAGGGCTCGGACCCCGGCGCCGTCGCCTTCGAGGCGATCGCCCAGGCCAGGCAGCAGGGGCGTGGACGTGGTCATCATCGACACCGCCGGGCGGCTTCACACCCAGGGCGACCTGATGGGCGAGCTGGGAAAGGTGCGCAGGGTGATCGCCCGCCAGCTGCCGGGCGCCCCGCACGAGACGCTGCTGACGCTCGACGCGACGACGGGCCAGAACGGGTTGCGCCAGGCCAAGCTGTTCGCCGAGACGGCCGAGGTCACCGGCGTCGTGCTCACCAAGCTCGACGGCACCGCCCGCGGCGGCATCGCGCTGGCGATCGCCCGCGAGCTCAACCTGCCGGTGAAGCTGATCGGCGTCGGCGAGTCGCGTCGAGGACCTCCGCCCCTTCGACGCCGAGGACTTCGCGCGCGCGATGATCGCGGAGGGATAACCTCAGGACATGGACGTGTGGGTCATCTGGCTGGTGGCGGCGGGCATCCTGGGCGTGGGCGAGATGCATCAGGGGGGCTTCTACCTGGCCCCGTTCGCGCTCGGCGCCGCGCTCGCCACGGTCCTGAGCCTGCTCGGCGTGGGCGCCCTGCTGAGCGCGGTCGTGTTCCTGGCCGCTTCGGGGATCGTGTTCGCGACGCTGCGGCCGGTGGCTCGCCGCCACCGCCGGCTGCCGCCCTCGATTCGCACGGGCGCGGCGGCGCTGATCGGTCGCCCCGCGATCGTGCTCGAGCGGATCGCCAACGACGAGGGCGTGGGCTGCGTGAAGATCGACGGTGGCGAGGTGTGGACCGCCCGCAGCTACGACGACGGACGAGGTGATCGACGCCGGCGAGCGTGTCGAGGTGGTCGAAATAAGGGGCGCGACGGCGCTCGTGATGCACTGGTAGGGCGTTCGCGGCCGCTGGACGGCGTCCTGTCTCGATCATGCGCGCGGCACGCTTCGCTGTGCCACCCCTCGAGTCTCGGCTGTCCCAGCCACGTCTTGCGATCGAGCTAGGCTCTGTGAGAATGTGCAATCGAAAGGAACCGCCCAATGGTCGCTCTCATCGTCGTCGCCGTGGTCGTCGTGTTCGCGCTCGTCGCGGCCGCGCGCACGATCCGCGTCATCCCACAGGCACGGGCGGGGGTGGTGGAGCGGCTCGGCCGCTACAGCCGCACGCTCGAGCCGGGCCTGACGATCATCACGCCGTTCATCGATCGCGTGAAGCCGCTGGTCGACCTGCGCGAGCAGGTCGTCAACTTCGCGCCGCAGTCGGTCATCACCGACGACAACGTGGTGGTGGGGATCGAGACGGTGCTGTACTTCACGATCACCGACCCACGCTCGGCGACCTATGAAATCGCCAACCCGCTGCAGGCGATCGAGCAGCTGACCGTGACCACGCTGCGCAACGTGATCGGCGGCCTGACGCTCGAGGAGACGCTGACCGCGCGCGAGAACGTGAACACCGAGCTGCGCGTGTCCTCGACGAGGCCACGGGCAAGTGGGGAATCAGGATCAACCGCGTCGAGATCAAGTCGGTTGACCCGCCGGCGGACATCAGGACGGCGATGGAGAAGCAGATGCGCGCCGAGCGCGACCGCCGCGCCGCGATCCTCACGGCCGAAGGCGAGAAGCAGGCCCAGATCCTGACCGCCGAGGGCGCCAAGCAGGCCGCGGTGCTGACGGCCGAGGGCGCGCGCCAGGCCGCGATCCTGCGCGCCGAGGGCGAAGCGAAGGCGATCGACACGGTCTTCAAAGCGATCCACGAGGGCAAACCGAACCGCGAGCTGCTGAGCTACGAATACCTGCAGATGCTCCCGCAGCTCGCCGAAGGCGACGCGAACAAGGTGTTCGTCGTGCCGTCCGAGTTCGCCCAGGCGTTCGGCGGCATCGGCGAGGCGCTGGCACGTGCCGCGAGGGCAAGACGGACCGCCGCCCGCGCGCCCGCCGGCTCCGCCGGCCGGTCCGCCCGGTGCGCCCGCGCGCCCGCCGGCACCGCCCGCGGGCGCGGACTCCTGAGGGTTCCTAACCCGCTCGGGCAACTCGGGCGGTGACTGCGACAATCGGCCGGACATGTTCGACTCGCTCGCCGAGAAGCTGCAGGGAACGCTCTCCGATGTGCGCAACCGCGGCACGCTCACCGAACAGGACATCGACGCCGCGATGCGCGAGATCCGCCTCGCGCTGCTCGAGGCGGACGTCAACTTCAAGGTCGTCAGGCAGTTCACCGCCAGGCTGAAGGAGCGCTGCCTCGGCGCCGAGATGATCGGCAGGCTGAACCCCGGCCAGCAGGTCGTGAAGATCGTGGCCGAGGAGCTGACCGAGCTGATGGGCGGCGCCGCCGCCGGGCTCAGCTTCTCGCCGAGGCCGCCCACCGTGATCCTGATGGCTGGGCTGCAGGGCTCGGGCAAGACGACCGCGACGGCGAAGCTCGCCCGGTACCTGCGCGAGGAGCACTCCTCGACGGTGGCGCTGGCGGCCTGCGACGTGTACCGCCCGGCCGCGGTCGAGCAGCTCGTGAAGGTGGGCGCCCAGGCGGGCGCGACGGTCTATGAGCAGGGGACCGAGCGCGATCCCGTGGACATCGCCACCTGGGCGCTCGAGCGCGCAAGGGAGGAGGGCAAGGACGTGCTGATCGTGGACACCAGCGGCCGGCTGCATGTCGACGAGGAGCTGATGGCCGAGCTCGTGCGCATTCGCGATGCCGTCAAACCCCACGACGTGCTGCTGGTCGTCGACGCGATGACCGGCCAGGACGCCGTCAACGTCGCCGAGCGGTTCGCCGAGGCGGTGCAGTTCGACGGCGTGGTCATGAGCAAGCTCGACGGCGACGCCCGCGGCGGCGCGGCGCTGTCGGTCAAGGCGGTGACGGGCAAGCCGATCCTGTTCGCCTCAACGGGCGAGAAGCTCGAGCAGTTCGAGCGCTTTCATCCCGACCGCATGGCGCAGCGGATCCTCGGCATGGGCGACGTGATGAGCCTGATCGAGCAGGCCGAGCGCCAGTTCGACGAGGCCGACGCGGTCGAGCTGGAGCGCAAGCTGCGGCGCAACGAGTTCGGGCTCGACGACTTCCTCTCGCCAGCTGAGGATGATCCGCCGGATGGGCCCGCTGACGAGCCTGCTAGGGATGATCCCCGGCCTCATCGGGCGCCCAGACTGCAGAACATGAAGGTGGACGAGCGCGAGCTCGACCGCATCCAGGCGATCATCCTGTCGATGACCCCCGAGGAGCGCCGCCGGCCCGAGCTGATCAAGGGCTCGCGCAGGCTGCGGATCGCCCGCGGCTCGGGCACGAACGTCCAGCACGTGAACCGGCTGGTCAAGCAGTTCGAGCAGATGCGCAAGGTCATGCGCGGGGTCGGGCGGGGCAAGATGCCCGACATCGGCGCGCTGATGCGCGAAGCGCGCTGAGACGCTTGGCCGCCTCCGCCGCGCGCACCGTCTAAGCTCTCTGATCACAACCGGCAAGCACCCGGCCGAGAGGAAAACGTGGCAGTGAGGCTCAGGCTCACGCGAGTGGGCGGCAAGAAGCAACCGATGTGGCGCGTGGTCGTCGCCGACCAGCGCTCGCCCCGCGACGGACGTGTGATCGAGACGATCGGCCACTACAACGCGCAGACCGACCCCTCGACGATCGTGATCGACGAGGAGCGCGCTCGCAGCTGGCTGGCGCGCGGAGCCCAGCCCTCGGACACCGTGCGCAAGCTGCTGCGCATACAGGGCATCGAAACCCAGACCGGCTAGGGGGCCGCTGAGCCGCGCGATGCCCACAGATACCCCGAGGCGGCTGCTCGAGTACCTCGCCGAGGGCCTGGTCGACGAGCCCGACGAGGTTTCGGTCGAGCAGTTCGAGGGCGATGACGGCACGATCGTGCTCGAGCTGTGCGTCGCCGCCGATGACTACGGCAGGGTGATCGGGCGGGGCGGGCGCACCGCGCACGCGCTGCGGACGGTCGTGAAAGCCGCCGCCGCCGGCGAGGGATGCCACGTGATCGTCGACATCGTCGATTGAGCACGCTGCGCGGGAAGTCGGAGATCGACCGACGGTGCGCTGGACAGGGCTCCCGAGCTCCAAGCGGGTCGCGTCGGTCGCCCGCACGGCCTGGATGGGAGCTTCTATGTCACCCGACCGCTGCCGCGCCTGTTGACGCTCGGGACGAACGTGACCGTGGCGGGGCTGACCGTGGCGATCATACGCCGCGCGGGCACCGAGCAGCGTCCGATCGTGCGTCTGCAGGGCGTCGAGGATCGTCCCGCGGCAGAGGCGCTGCGGGGCCAGGCGCTGACCGTCCGGCGCACGAGGCGCCGGCGCTCGCCGAGGGCGAGTGGTGGGCGCACGAGCTCGAGGGCTGCGAGGTCGTGGACGGCGAGCGTGCTGCTCGGCACCGTGATCAGGCTGATCGAGCTGCCCTCGTGCGAGGCGCTCGAGATCGAGCGCGACCGCGGCGGCGGGTCGCTGCTCGTGCCGATGGTCAAAGACGCCATCCGTCGCGTCGAGCCCGCGCGAGGGCGCATCGAGGTCAACCTGGACTTCCTGGAACCCGTCGAGCCGGCGCCGCCGCGCCTTGGATCGCCGCGCGCCGGGGGATCGTCGTGAGGATCGACATCTTCACCCTGTTCCCCGAGTGGTTCGAGTGGTTCACATCCCAGCGTCACGTGCGCAACGCGCTGGCGGCTGGCTCGCGCCTTGATTGCGTGGACATCCGTGAGCACACCCCGCTCAGCGGAGGCCAGGTCGACGACGCCCCGTTCGGCGGCGGCGCGGGAATGGTTCTCCGGGTGGATGTGATGGACAGCGCCCTGCGGGCGCGCTACGGGGTCGATCCGGTCGAGCTGCGGGCCCGTCGGCGGGTGATCGCGCTGTCGCCGGGCGGGCGGCTCCTCGACGACGCCCTCGCTGAGGAGCTGGCGAGCGAGCCGGAGCTGACGCTTCTGTGCGGGCGCTACGAGGGCTTCGACGAGCGCATCATCGAGCACTTCAGCACGGAGCAGATATCGATCGGGCGCTACGTCCTGTCCGGCGGCGAGCTGGCCGCGATGGTCGTGTGCGACGCCGTGCTGCGCAAGCTTCCCGCCGCCCTTGGGCACGAGCATTCGGCCATCGAGGAGTCCTTCAGCGTGGCCCTGGACGGTGATCCCGAGTATCCCCAATACACCCGCCCGGCCGAGTACCGGGGCTGGCGTGTGCCGGATGTGCTGCTGTCGGGCCATCATCAGCAGATAGATCAATGGCGACGCGAGCGCAGCCGTGAACGGGGCCGCGCGGCGCGCGGGGCGAGCCGGCGCTGACGCTCGCGCCCCGTCGGCCGGCGCCCTCGTGGCGCGGATCGCGACTACCGTTCGCTACCATTGCTGTTCCGCGCCAGGCTGCAATCCGGTTCCCGATCACCGTTGTGCGGCCGCGCCTTGCCCCGCAATCATGAGCAGCGTTATCGAAACCATCGAGCGTGCGCAGCTGCGCCGTGTTCCCAGCTTTTCCGCGGGCGACCGCGTGAAGGTTCACTTTCAGGTGATCGAGGGCACACGCCGGCGCGTGCAGGTATTCGAGGGCGTGGTCATCAAGCGCCAGGGACATGGCGCGCGCGAGACGTTCACGGTACGCAAGCAGTCCTTCGGCGTAGGCGTCGAGCGCTCCTTCCCTGTGCATTCGCCCAAGATCGAGCGCATCGAGCTGGCCGCCCGGGGCGACGTCCGCCGCGCAAAGCTCTACTACCTGCGCGACCGCGTCGGCAAGCGCGCTCGCGTGCGTGAGCGCCGCTACACCGGGCCCGAGGAGACGGTCGAGCCGGGCCTGCTGCACGAGGCCACCGAGGCGACCGACGCGGATGGCCTGAGCGCGGAGGAGACGGTCATGGAGGTCGCCGAGCAGTCCGGGGAGGGCCTCGCCGGCGAGTCTGCGGGCGAGCAGCATGAGGGCCTTGCGGGCGAGTCCGCCGCCGAGGCAGCAGCCGAGGGAGAGCCGGTCGCCGAAGCCGCATCTGCACCGGCCACGAACGAGGACGCACCCGCCGCGGAGGCTCCGGGCGCGGACGCGGATGAGACCGCGGCCTCCTCCGACGCCGGTGGCGCCGAGGGAGGCGCTCCCACCGGGGCCGAGCCGGCGTGACGGCTGGGGCGAAGCGCCCCAAGTCCACGACCAACTCGATCATCGAGTTGATCGTCATCATCATCGTCGCGCTCGGTCTCGCGTTCGGCATCCAGGCGTTCATCGTCAAGCCCTATCGCATTCCGAGCGGTTCGATGGAACCCACCCTGGCGATCGGCCAGCGCGTCCTGGTCAACCGCCTCGGTACGGACTTCAGCAGTCCCCACGTCGGCGAGATTGCGGTGTTCCACCCGCCACAGGGCGCCGCGTCGAAAGAAGAGCCCCCCAAATGCGGGGTCGTGCCCCATGTCGTCAACTTCGCCGAGGGGGCGGCCTGCGCCGAACCGGTGAGCAAGCAGGAAAGCAGCGTCAACTTCATCAAGCGCATCGTCGCGGGTCCCGGCGATGTGATCTCGATCGTGGAAGGGCACGTGATCCGCAATGGCGTGCGCGAGAAGGACCCCTACATACGCCCGTGCGGAAGCAGCCAGGAGTGCAACCTCCCCAAGCCGATCAAGATTCCCGCCGGTCACTGGTTCATGATGGGGGACAACCGTGGCGAATCCGACGACAGCAGGTTCTGGGGACCGGTACCCACCAGTTGGATCATCGGAGGAGCCTTCCTCACCTACTGGCCGATCGACCGTATCGGAATCCTCTAGCGCGCCGGTGGGCGGCTCGCCGCAGGCCGGTGGGGGCGGCGCGGCCTCAGCGGTGTCCGCGCAGTCGCACCGCTCATCCGCGCGCGCCAGGCGCCGCGCGCGTCGAGATGGCAGCGGACGTCGGCTGTTCGCGTTCGACCGGCGACTCGGCGTCCGCCTCATTGCTGGCGCCGACGAGGCGGGGCGGGGATGTCTCGCTGGGCCGCTCGTCGCCGCGGGAGTTCTGTTCGACTACGACGCGCTGACGACCCGCGAGCTGCGGTCGCTGAGCAGGCTGAACGATTCCAAGCAGCACACCTCACAGGCGCGCGAGGAGCTCTATCCGCTGGTTCTGCAGAGCGCAGCACGGGTGGTGGTCGTGTCGCGGTGCGTACGCGGCATCGACGCCCGCGGCCTGCACAAGACGAACCTGGCGGCCCTGCGCGACGCGATGCGGGGAGTCACGCGTGGCGTGCGGGGCGAGGTGCTGTGCCTGGTGGACGGCTTCTCGGTCGCCGAATTCGAGCGGCCCCAGCGGGCGATCGTGGACGGGGACGCCACCAGCGCCGCGATCGCGGCGGCGTCGATCGTGGCCAAGGTCACTCGCGACCGCTACATGCGCCACGCGGACGCCGAGCATCCGGGCTGGGGCTTCGCCGAGCACGTGGGCTACTCGACGCCCGTGCACCGCGACGCGATCATGCGCCAGGGCGTCAGCCCGCTGCACAGGATGTCCTTCCAGTCGCTGGCCTACCAGCAGCTGGCCCTCTGAGACGCCTGCGGGCGCCCATCGCCGCGATCCGCGCGGCCGCGGTCCCAGCCGGCATCGCATGCCCCGCCCGGCCGGCATCGCATGCTCCGCCCGGCCGGCATCGCATGCCTCACCAGGCGTCTTCGACGTGTTCGAGCCGCTGCAGTGCGCCCGCGGCGTCGATCGTCACGCCGATTGCGTCGAACCTGATCGTCCGGGCGGTCGGCCGGGCGCGACTCTCCGCGCTCAGCCAAGCCACCGCGAGACGGCGCAGGCGCTCTCGCTGGGAGCGGCGCAGCCACGTCAGGGGCTGCTGATCAGGCCTGGGCGCTCTTGCCCCGGTGCTCATGCGAAGCGTCTTCACCTCGGCGAACACGAGCGTGCGGCCGTCGAAGCAGATCAGGTCGATCTCGCCGTGGCGAGTGCGCACGTTCTGCTGGAGTGTGGTGAAGCCGAGCCGGCGCATGTGCTCGGCGGCCAGTTGCTCGCCGTGTCGTCCGATGCCACGGCGCGGATCGGTCCGCCTGCCGGGTTCGCGCCTGCGGGGTTCTCCGCGCCGGGCCTCGGCGCAGGTCGGAGCAGGGCGGGTGCCCGCGGGGCGCATGAGCGCAGCCTAGGTCCAGACGCGTGACCTGAGAGTGCCAAATGTGCCGATTCAGTGTCGGCCATGCCCGCAGGCCGTGACGAGCGCCGCCGTGCTGGCGCCGGGAGCGTCCGGCGGGCCGTCGCTAGCCGTAGCGGTGGTAGGCGAGGACCCAGTCCGAGGCGATCGCCCTCTGCGCCTGGTAGAGCCCGATCGCCCCATCGCAGACCAGCCGGCGCAGGGCATCCTCGAGATGGTCCTTGGGGTTCTTGTAGAAGCCCGACGCGTAAGCGTAGTCGGGCTCGGGCCACAGGTTGCGGGGGTCGTTGACGGCGCCGCCGAGCTCGAGCGGCACGAGGTGGTCGTACTCGTAGGCCGACGCCGGGCCGCGTACGCCGTAGGCGGCCATGCTCACGAGCTTCTCGGGCTCGGTGACCGACTCCGGCGGGCGCACCGTCGCCGTCCAGCCCGACCGGCAGATGGTCGAGCCGATACTGGCCGGCGTGACCGCCGGGTTCACCGCGCCGGGTGTGCAGCGCGGGTCCGGGCGCGAATACAGCCCCGTGCCGACCGCATGGCAGGAGCCGGTCTGCGGCTGGCGCTGTCGGACGTAGGCGCTCGCCGTGGAGTAGGCCAGGCCGCTCGGTGCCGTGCGGGTTGCGCCAGCGCCGGCGAGCGCGATCGACAGGGTCAGCGCCGCCGCGATGTGTGCGTGACTGCGCATGGGTCACGACTCATCATCCTCCGATCGGCGCCGCTCGCGTAGGCTGCCGTCCGTGGAGAATCATCATGCGAGTCGCGAACACGGCGAGGAGCCGGGCGAGCGCGCGCCCACGGCCCCTGCCGGCCGCGGCGATGCGCCGGACGACGGACGCCGGACGGGGGCGTTCGACGGGGTCAGCGGCTTCATCGGCATGCGCTGGCAGGACCCCCAGACGGTCACCCTGCAGATCCGCCCCGAGCTGATCAACGCCGGGGGGATGCTTTCCGGCGTGGCCACCTTCGCGCTGGTCGACTACTGCATGGGCTCGACGCTGTGGGCGCAGACGAGCAGGGAGGAGCGCATAGCGACGATCAACATCTCGATCAACTACGTCCAGACGGCGACCGAGGGGGAGATCGTGTGCCGCTCGAAGCTCGACCGGCGCAATCGCTCGGCGGCGGTGATGCGCAGTGAGGTGCGCCACGAGGACGGCCGGCTGCTGGTCACCGCGATCGGCAGCTATACGATCTTCCCGCGCCGCGACCGCACGACCGGAGACGGCTTTCCCGCCGGCCCGCCGGTCCCCGCGCCCTGAGCGATGCCCAGTCCGGACCGGGCACTGGCTGGACAGCGGGCGGCTCGCACGCGCACCGTGCTGTCGATCGCCGGTTCGGACTCCGGCGGAGGAGCCGGCATCCAGGCCGACCTGAAGGCGTTCGCCCGCTGCGGCGTGCACGGTACGACTGCGATCACCGCGATTACAGCGCAGAACACCGTCGGCGTCAGTGCCATCCATCCACTGCCCGCGGATCTCGTCGTCGCCCAGGTGCGGGCGGTCGTGCAGGACATAGGTGTGGATGCGGTGAAGGTGGGGATGCTCGGCACGGCCGCGCTCACGCTCGCCGTCGCACGGTGCCTGGACGAACTGCCGGAACGTACGCCGGTCGTGGTCGACCCCGTTATGGTCGCGGAGTCGGGCGCGCGGCTGCTCGACGCCGACGCCCACAGTGCTCTCGTCCAGGAGATACTGCCGCGCGCCAGCGTCATCACCCCGAACCTGCCCGAGGCCCGCGTGCTGGCCGGCGAGGCGGCCCACGGAGCGGCCGAGGGGGAGGGGGATGCCGAGGCGCTGGGCCGCGCGCTGCTCGCGCTGGGGCCCGGGGTGGTCGTGGTCACCGGCGGGCATCGGCGGCGCGCGGTCGATCTCTTCCTCGACGCCGATGACGGCGGGCGGGCGGTGGAGATAGCGGGCGAGCGTCATCCTGACGGAGCGGCGCACGGCTCCGGATGCACGCACTCCTCGGTGCTCGCGGCCAAGCTCGCGCTGGGGTTCACGCCACTGCAGGCGGCCCGAACGGCTCGCGCTCTTACGGGCGAGGCGGTGAGGAAGGGACTGCGCGACATCGGCGCGGGCGCCGGCCCCGTGGATGTCATCGGCCTCGCGCGAATGGCTGCCCTGGATCGGTGAGACGGGACTGGATGGAGCGTCCTCGCGGCGTTGGCGAAGGAGCACGAGTGCGATCTACGCGGGCGAGGACTACTCGACGCTGGGTGCGCCGTTTGCCATAATCCAGCGTGATGACTGCTGCGTCTGAAGCTGGGTCCCTGATCGGGTTCCTGCGGGTGAGGGTGGGACCGATGAAGTTCTTGCGTCTAAAGCCCGGCCGCCGATGAAGTTCTTGCGTCTCAAGCCCGGCCACGGAGAGATCGTTCTCGCCGAGGGCGACGTGGAGGTGGCCGACGAGGAGCAGCGGCTGATCGAGGCGTTCCGCCGGGAGCTCGACGCCGGCATGTGGGCCGCCGTTCCCACCGAGACCCGCGACGGGCGCCGCGAGGCCGAGTTCGTGCACAGCTTCGATGAGGTGCCCCGCGACGCAGAGCGCGTGATCTTCTTCCCACGCGCCGCCGGTGGGGCGCCGCGTTCGGCGCGTTAGCCGTCGTGGCGCTCGCGCTGGGCACCGCGGCCGTCGTCCTGCTGGTGCTGCTCTGGGAGCTCGCCCGGCCACGGCTCGCCGGTGCGTGGGCGCGGTATCGCGTGGGAGCTGCCGCGCGTCGGAGCGGCGGCTCGCAGATCGGCTATGACCCGGGTCGCGAGCGCCGGGCCGAGCAGCGTGCCCGGGCGCTGCTCGCCTCGTGCATCGACGAGGAGGACTGGGCGATGTACCGCGACCTCGGCTTCCTGCGGGTCTGGGGCGCCGCTGGGGCGCCCGAGCGTGGCGATCAGCCCGCCGCCGGGCACTACGGTGGCGAGGCGCGGTCCGCGGGCGGGCCCTCGTTCGACGCCGGCGAGCACGCGGGGCGCGCGGGCTACGCGTACTTGATCTATCCGCACAAGCCGATCGTCGCCTACGTGCCCGAGACCGGTGCGCTGCTCAACGAGTACTGCGTGGCCTTCCCCGATCATTCCAAGCCATACGGAAGCGTCCGTCTGCCGGACTCCGATGACGTGCTGGCAAAGTGGATGGCGCTAACTGCCGACGAGCGACGGGTGATCGCCGACGCGAACATGCACCTGCCGGGTCGCCAGGTCGATCCCGACAGGGTGCGACGCGACCTGCAGCGCCTCGGCCGCTGGGAGCGCGAGCGCGGCGCGCGAGGCCTCGACAGCGTGCGGGCCGCGTGAGCAGCGCAGGCGACTTTGACGTAAAGCACCGCAGCCGCGCCCTCACCGAGGGTCCCGAGCGGGCCGCCGCGCGCGCCTACCTGCACGGCATCGGCTACTCGGCCGAGGACCTGGCGCGGCCGATCGTCGGCGTCGCGCACTCGTGGATCGAGACGATGCCGTGCAACTTCAACAACCGGGTGCTCGCCACGAAGGTCAAGGAGGGCATCCGCGCGGCCGGGGGCACGCCGATGGAGCTCAACACGATCGCCATATCCGACGGGATAACGATGGGCACGGCGGGCATGCGGGCGTCGCTGGTCTCGCGCGAGCTGATTGCCGACTCGATCGAGCTCGTGGCCTCCGCCCACCACTTCGACGCGGTCGTCGCGATATCCGGCTGCGACAAGACGATCCCCGGGACGGTGATGGCGCTGGCCCGCCTGGATGTGCCGGCCCTGATGCTGTACGGCGGCTCGATCAGGCCCGGCCACTACAAGGGTCAGGACGTGACGATCCAGCAGGTGTTCGAGGCGGTGGGAGCCTACGCGGCCGGCAGGATCACCGAGGCCGAGCTGCACGAGCTCGAGGAGGTCGCCTCCCCGGGAGCGGGCGCGTGCGGCGGGCAGTTCACCGCCAACACGATGGCGATGGCCTTCGAGGCGCTCGGCATCTCGCCGGCGGGCACCTCGATGGTGCCGGCCGAGGACGGGCGCAAGCTCGAGGTGGCGCTGCAGTGCGGCGAACTGGTGATGGACGTACTGCGCAGCGGCCGGCGCCCGAGCGACGTCATCACCAAGCCGGCGCTGCAGAACGCGATCGCGGCCGTCGCGACGAGTGGCGGCTCGACCAACGGCGTGCTCCACCTGCTCGCGATCGCCAGGGAAATGGGCGTGCCGCTCGAGATCGACGAGTTCGATCGCGATCTCCGAGCGCACGCCCCTGCTGTGCGACCTGCAGCCGGGCGGACGTTACGTGGCCACCGAGCTGTATGAGGCCGGCGGCGTGCCGCTGGTGCTGAAGCGCCTGAAGGAAGCGGGCGTGCTCAACGGCGACGCGCTGACCGTCACCGGACAGCACGATCGGAGAGCACGCCGACGAGGCCGCCGAGACCGCCGGGCAGCGGGTCGTGCGGCCCCTGGATGATCCGCTGAAGCCGACCGGCGGCTTCGCGATCCTGCGGGGCAACCTCGCCCCCGACGGCTGCGTGGTCAAGCTCGCCGGCCACGAGCGTCGCATGCCACGCTGGCCCGGCGACGGGTGTTCGACGGCGAGGAGGCGGCGATGGCGGCGGTGCTCGCGCACGAGATCGTCGGAGGGCGATGTCGTCGTGATCCGCAACGAGGGCCCCGCCGGCGGCCCGGGCATGCGCGAGATGCTCGCCGTCACCGCCGCGCTCGTCGGCGAGGGACTCGGGGAGAGCGTCGCGCTGATTACCGACGGGCGCTTCTCCGGCGCCACGCACGGCTTCATGGCCGCCCACATCGCGCCCGAGGCGGTCAGGGGCGGCCCGATCGGCGCGCTCGCCGACGGCGATGAGATCAACATCGACGTCGACTCCCGCCGCATCGATGTGGCGCTGTGCGAGGCCGAGATCGCCGAGCGGCTGCGCACCTACGCACCCGGCGCCGCGCGCCGATGAACACGTGGAGGTGGCGATCCAGAAGTACGCGAAGCTCGTGGGCAGCGCCGCCGAGGGCGCCGTCGACGCGCTAGGGCGTGCTCGCTGGAGCCGTGGCACCAGGCAGGGCGCAGGCCCGAGGCGGCGAAATAGCGGGCGATGGACGCTGACCTGGCAGGCTGCGCTCGAGCTGACTCGACGCCGATCTGCGCAGCCGCGACGCGGCCGCGCGGACGAGGCGCGCCTATGGCGTTGACCTACAGCAGTTCGCGCGTTGGGCAAGCGCCCAGGAGCTCTCCACCGGCGGAGGTCGGACCGAAGGCGGTGCGCCGCTACATCGCGCACCTGTCGGAGAACGACGCCGCGTCGACGCACCACCGCGCGCAAGCTGGCGGCGCTGCGGGCGCTGTTCGCAAGCCAGCGCGAGCACGGGCTGATCTCCCAGAACCCCGCCGACCTTGTGTCAACGCCGCGGCGTCCCTCGCACCTGCCGCGCGTGCTGAGCGCGCGCGAGACGGCGCAGCTGCTGGACGGCGATCCCGGCTTCCAGCCCGCTGGAGCTGCGCGATCGTGCGCTGTTCGAGCTGGCCTACTCGTGCGGGCTGCGCGCCGAGGAGCTCGTATCGCTGATGGTCAGCGACGTGGACCACGACGCCGAGCAGCTGCGGGTGGAGGGCAAGGGGCGAAAGACGCGGCTTCTGCCCGTGGGCGAGCCGGCGCTGGCCGCCGTGGCGCTCTATGCTCGAGCGTGCCCGCCCGGCGCTCGTCGGCCTCCGCCGGCAGAGCAGGACGCGACGCCGCGTCGGATGCCGGGGCCTCGCGCGACGGCCGGCAGACCCTGTCAAAGACGGCCGGCCGCTCGGCACGAGCGACGTGCGCACGGAGGCTGCGAACGTGGACCGAGCGCGTGGCGCGGGCGGTGGCGGCCGACGCGGACGTCGGCGGACGGGTTCTCGCCGCACGCGCTGCGACACAGCTTCGCGACGCACCTGCTCGACGGCGGGGCCGATCTGAGGAGCATCCAGGAGCTGCTCGGGCACGCGAGCGTGTCGAGCACCCAGATTTACACTCGGGTAGAGTCCGCCAGGCTCAAAGCGCCTATGCGCGCAGTCACCCTCGGGCCTGAGACAGGGGAGGGGATCACCCTGGAGACGAACGTCAAACCGATCGAGCTGCGCGAACTCTGGCGGCGATACAAGTCCGACGGCGACAGCCGCGTTCGCGAGCGGCTGGTCGTGGCCTATTCGCCGCTGGTCAAGTACGTAGCCGGCCGCACCGCCGCGGGGCTGCCTCCGCACGTGGAGGAGGCCGACCTGATCTCCTACGGGCTGGTCGGGCTGATCTCGGCGATCGAGCGCTTCGACCTGTCGCGGGACATCAAGTTCGAGACCTACGCGATCATGCGGATCAAGGGCGCGATCATCGACGAGCTGCGCTCGATGGACTGGGTGCCGCGCAGCGTGCGCTCGCGGGCGCGCGAGGTTGAGCGCGCCAACGCGAAGCTCGAGAACTCGCTGCAGCGGGCGCCGACCGACGAGGAGATCGCCGACGAGATGGGCATCTCGGTCGACGAGCTGAACGAGTCGCTGCTCGCGATCTCGCACTCCTCGATGGTCGCCCTCGACGAGCTGTGGAGCGTGTCGGACCTCAGCGGCGACCAGGTCTCGCTGATGGACACGATCGAGGACCCCGGAGCGCCCGACCCCGCGAAGGCTGCTCGACGTAGGGCGATCTGAAGGACAGGATCGCCGAGTCGATCGCAAAGCTGCCCGAGCGGGAGAAGCTCGTGATCGCCCTCTACTACTACGAGAACCTGACCCTGCGCGAGATCGGCGAGGTCCTCGGCGTGACCGAGTCGCGGGTCTCCCAGATGCACACCAAGGCCGTCCTGCGACTGCGCTCGCGCATGCAGGAGGAGTCCTTCGACGACTGATCTGGGGAGGTTAGTCGGCGCCGCCCGCTGGATCGGGGTCGTGGCGCCAGCCTCCCGGCGCGGTGGGGCCCCGGGCCCTACCGGACACGCGGGGCTCGATGAGCGGGATGTGAACGGCGTCCGGTCTGCCAAGCGGGGAGCTGGTGCCGGAGCGCGGGCGGCATCTAGAACGGGAGGGGAGCGAGCAGCCCTCTGACGAGTCCAGTTGCGAGCGAGCGCACCCGTCGCGACTGCTTCCGGCATCCGAGATGGAAACCAGGGGACCGGGCGATTCTTGTGGCGCGGGGTGGCGAACGGCGGTATGGTTGCCGCAATAGTCACAAGAGGGAGACACGCATGCGGGTGATCGAGGATCGGCCAGCGGCGGACCACATTCGCAACGTCGCCCTCGTCGGCCATCGGGGGGCCGGGAAGACCTCCCTGCACGAGGCGCTGCTGTTCGAGGCCGGCGCGACCAGCCGACTGGGATCGGTGCCGGAGTGCAGCACCGTCTCCGACTCCGAGCCCGACGAGCAGGCGCGGCAGATGTCGATCTCGACGGCGCTCAGCTCGTTCGAGTGGAGGGGACGAAAGCTCAACCTGCTCGACACGCCGGGTGAGCCGAGCTTCGTAGCCGACGCGCTGGGTGCGCTGCGCGTATGCGAGTCGGCCGTGTTCGTCGTGAACGCGGTCATGGGCGTCGAGGTCTCCACCAGCCGACTGTGGGCG
Source organism: uncultured Solirubrobacteraceae bacterium (assembly GCA_963730575.1). Classification (GTDB taxonomy): domain Bacteria; phylum Actinomycetota; class Thermoleophilia; order Solirubrobacterales; family Solirubrobacteraceae; genus Palsa-744. The sequence goes on along the minus strand of CAVSSG010000006.1, from coordinate 522,128 downwards.
CGCGCTGCGGAGCTCGACATGGCGCGAATGCTGTTCGTGAACATGCTCGATCGCGAGCGCGCCGACTTCTTCCGTGCGCTGGACCAGCTCAAGAAGGCGTTCGGCCAGCACGTTGTCGCCACCGAGATCCCGATCGGCTCAGAGCACGAGCTCGAAGGGGTGATCGACCTCGTCGACATGAAGGCCTTCCGCCAGGACTCATCCGCGCGCGGGGGCTTCCAGGAGATTCCGATCCCCGACGCCCAAGCGTGAGCTCGCGGAGGAGTACCGCGAGAAGCTGATGGACGAGGTCTGCGAGGTCTCCGACGCGCTGATGGAGCGCTACCTGGAGGGCGAGGAGATCTCCCACGAGGAGATCGTGGAGGCGCTCAAGGAGGGCACCAACCACGGCAAGATCTTTCCCGTCGTGTGCGGCGTCGCCACCCGCAACCTCGGCACCTCGCGCCTGCTCGACGCGATCGTCGAGGACCTGCCCTCGCCGGTCAAGCACGGGTCACTGAGGGTGGGCGAGGTCGAGCTCGAGCCCTCCGAGGATGCCGAGCTGTTCGCGTACGTGTTCAAGACAAGGGCCGACCCGTTTGCCGGCCGGCATCAACCTGCTGCGCGTCTACCAGGGCGTGATGCACGCCGAGAGCCACGCGCTCAACACGCACGCGCATGCGAAGGAGCGCATCGGCCAGCTGGTCGTGTTCGCCGGCAAGGAGGTTCAACCACGTGCACGAGTTCGGCCCGGGCGACATCGGCGCGGTGGCCAAGCTCAAGGAGACCCGCGCGGGAGACTGGCTCGCCGACCGCGACGAGCCGATCGAGATGCCGCGGCTGAAGCTGCCCGCGCCGGTGATGGCGTTTGCGGTCGAGCCGAAGAACAGGGGAGACGAGGAGAAGATGTTCGCGCTCGCTTCGCCGCCTGCAGGAGGAGGACCCCACGATCGACCTGCATCGCGACCCGCAGACCGCGAGAGCAGATCGTCGCCGGGCTCTCGCAGGTGCACGTCGAAGTGATCGTCGACCGCCTGCGCGAGCGCTTTGGCGTCGAGGTGACGTTGAAGCCGCCGCGCGTGCCCTACCAGGAGACGATTCGCCGTTCGGCGCGGGCCCACGGTCGGCACAAGAAGCAGTCAGGTGGCCGCGGCCAGTTCGGTGACTGCCAGATCGAGATCGAGCCGCTGCACGATACCGAGCACCCCGCAGATTTCGAATTCGTCGACAAGATCAAGGGCGGCGTGATCCCGAGCTCGTTCATCCCCGCGGTCGAGAAGGGGGTCCGCGAGGCGATGGAGTCCGGTGTGCTCGCCGGCTACCCGGTCAAGGGAGTGCGCGTGACCCTTTTCGACGGCGCCCACCACAGCGTGGACTCCTCGGAGATCGCCTTCAAGATGGCCGGCATTCAGGCGATGAAGCAGGCGCTTGAGCAGGCCGACCCCGTGCTGCTCGAGCCGATCATGCTCGTCACGCTGTCGGTGCCCGAGTCCGCTGTGGGCGAGGTGATCGGCGATCTGAACAGCCGGCGGGGGCGTCCCCAGGGCATGGAGCCGGTCGGCACGATGACCGAGATCAGGGCGGAGGTGCCGATGGCCGAGATCCTCGCCTACGCGCCCGATCTGCGCTCGATCACGGGCGGCCAGGGCGAGTACACGCTGGAGTTCGTGCGCTATGAGGAGATCCCCGACCACTCTCGCGCAGAAGGTCGTCGAGCAGACCACCGGCGAGCGGGCGGCCAGCATGCGTGAGCTGCACGGCGACGCGCCGCGGGGCGCGCCCGGCTAACCTCGCCTGATGGCAACAAGGTCGATCGTCACCTCACAGCCCGATGTCGCATGCGACGTGTGCGAGCGGCGACTGCTGCGCGGCGAGCACCCGGATGTCTTCCTCGTGGCGGGTCAGCGCCGCACCGTATGCGAGCTGTGCGCGCCGCGGGCGCTTCACGCGGGGTGGTTGCGCGAGGCCGACCGCGACTCCGTCGACGTCCCGCGCCCGCGGCCGCGGCGCCGGCGCGGCCTGTTCGGCCGGCTTCGCCAACCTGGCGGCTCGCTCGACGACGCACCCGATGCGGCGGGCGCCGCGCCGGCGCCCGCGCTGGAACCCGATGAGCTCCGCGGCAGCTCGGGCAGGTTGGACGAGGAATCGCGCGCGATGCCGGTGTCGGCGGGCCGGCTCCGCGGCGAGCCGTTGACCGGTGGCGCGAAGGAGGTCGTGCACGAGCACGGCGCGGTCCTCGCGGATGGCGACGCAGCCGCAGGACGCAGCGGCCGGGGAGAGCGGGCGGTCGAGGTGTTCAACGTCAGCGAGCATCCCCGGCGCGTGGCGGGTCTCGCTCGCTCGCTCGGCGCCCCGCGTGTGGGCGTGCGACCCGATGAGGACGTCGAGCACCTGGTCTCGATCGTCGTCGCCTGGGAGCTGTGCTGGTACCGCTACGAGGTCGATGTGGACGATCCTGATCCGGATGCGCGGGTCTCGCGCAGGGAACCGAGCTCGACGAGCTGGCGCCGAGGATCGGCTCGTCAACGCGGTCGCCGACGAGCTGGGCGCACTGTCCCTGCCGGCGGACTGACGGGTCCGGGCCGGCGTTTCACCGATGCGCTCGCTGTGTGGGCGCCGACGCCCATTGCTTGCTTATCGGTGCCCGCGGAGTAAGATCGGCTCGGCGATGATCTACTGCGTGGTGCCCAAGCCGCTGGCCGATGAGCTGTATCCGAAGCTGATCGAGCTACTACGAGAGCGAGGAGAACGTCACGGTGATCGTCGACCGGCGCGAGTTCGACCGGCGCGCCCGCCGCGGGCGTTCCGCTGCGCAGCCCGCCTCCGACGCGGTCGCAGCGGCGCGTCGTGCGCGACCGCCGCCGGGCGCGCGTGCCCGGCGATCTTCCCCCGCTGGCACGCGTTTCCTAGCGCCATCCCCGCGCCCGCGCCGCGGGCTGCCCGTCCTCGCGGGAGGGCATACTTCCCTGCGATGAAGCTGATCGTCCACGTCGACGGCGGCGCGCGTGGCAACCCGGGCCCCGCCGCGGCGGCATGCGTGATCACCTCGCCGTCGGGCGAGGCTGCTCGGCGAGCACTCGCAGCTGCTCGGCACGGCCACCAACAACGTGGCCGAGTACCGCGCGCTGCTGCTCGGGCTTGAGCGTGCGCGCGAGCTCGGCGCCGGCGAGGTCGAGGTGATCGGCGACTCCGAGCTGATCGCCAAGCAGGTGCAGGGCCCTACAAGGTCAAGCATCGAGGCGATGAAGCCGCTGCTACCTGGAGGCGATGGCCGCCCTCGCAGGGTTCGATCGCTGGTCGATCCGGACCGTCCCCCGCGCGCAGAACGCACGCGCCGACGCGCTCGTCAACGCGGCCCTGGATCAGGCGCGCGCGGCGAGCGTCCAGCAGCTAGTCGATCAGTGCAGCGGCTGGGCCGAGGCGGCGATCGCGAGCATCTGCGCGTTCGACAGTTCCTCGAGCAGCGTGTTCGTCAGCCAGTACAGGACCCCGCCCGAACGCCAGCCGATGACATGGATGTGCGAGCCGTCGTCCACCAGCCGGTAGGAGCGGCTGCCGATCCGCTGCGTCCGCGCGTGTGCGAACAGCGGCGGGTTCAGCCAGTCGGTCCCTCGAAGTCGTAGTAGCCGCCGATCACGTTCTGCTCCCAGACCACGATGTAGGCGTGGTGGAGTTTGCCCTGCTGGTCCTCGAGCGTGTAGGCGCGTACCGTCTGCTGTTCAGCCCTGGCCCGTCTGCAGGGTCGGGTACAGCACCGGAAAGGGAACCGCCAGGGCGGCTCTGACGACTTCGCCGCTCACCGGTCGAGGGCACCAGGTCGAGCGCGGCGACTGAGCTCGCCGCGTGGCTTGAGCGATGACCGTGCCGGGAGGAGTGCGCGGGCAGTGTGGGCGCCGGAACGCTCAGCTGTTCGTGGCCGTGGAGGAAGTCCGCGAGCGTGGCCTGCGCGAGCTCGGGAGTGGTGGTCACGTAGGAGCCCGCCGTTGTACTGGTAGTCGATGTTCGCGGTCTTGAACTTGACCTGGCGCAGGGGCTTCGTCTGTGAGAACGCGATCAGCTTCGCCAGTTCGATCAGCTCGCTGGCCGAGGCGTGGAAGGTCGAGCTGATCGCGTGGCCGACCGCCTTGGCGACGGTGTCGATCTGACCGAGCTCGTTGCCGGGCGAGATCTGCTCGCGCAGGTCGCGCAGGAAGTCCTGCTGGCGCGCGACGCGCACGAAGTCAGAGTCGGTGTGGCGGTAGCGCACGTAGTCGAGCGCGTTTTCGTAGCACAGCTTCTGGTAGCCGGGCTGCAGGTTGATGCTCGTGTAGTCCGTTTCGGTGAGCCGACGTTCTCGTTGTAATAACGGTGGTCGACGTTGACATAGGCGCAGCCGAGCGTGTCGACGACTCGGATGAAGCCCGCGAAGCTGACGTCGACGATGCCGTTCAGCTTCAGGCCCGGGAAGACTTCCTGCTCGATCGTTTCCGCCGCGAGCACCATCCCGCCCTTGGTGCCGCCGAGCTTGTTGCCGATCGTGTAGGCGGCGTTGATCTTTTCCTTGGGATAGCTCTCGCCGTTGGTGGTCTTGATGTCGACCATCAGGTCGCGCGGGATCGACAGCACCGAGGTCTGGCCCTGTTCGGGGTCGAAGCGCACGAGCAGGATCGTGTCCGAGTGCGGCGGGTCTTCGCGGTCGTCGGCGTCCTTGGAGCCCACCCGCCTGTCCGACCCGAGGATCAGGAACGTCTGCGGGCCGCCGTTGTATTCGGGCGTCACGACGCCCTTGGGCGCGTTGATCTCGTTGAGCTTGGGAAACACCTCTTCGGCGATCGCCGGTGATCTTGTTCAGCGCCAGCGTGGCGGTCGCGCCGCCGCTGAGCAGCACGATCAGCAGGCCGCCGAGCAGGAAGCGCCTGAGCATGCCCCAGCCCAGCGAGGGCGGTCGCTCGTCATCCTGTCGGAGTCAGGGGATAGCCGCTCGTGTCGGGGTGAGGAGGATGCGGAGCACGCGCCGGCGCTCGAGCGACGCCCGCGCAGGCTCAAGCCTAGCGGCCGCACCCGGGCGCCCCGCGCCGGGAGGCGAGGTACGCTCGCGGGCGTGCTGAGCCCCCGAAACCGCGAGCTGCTGGGCCTGATCCCCGCCGCCCTGCTCGTCACGGCCGGCTTCACGGCGATCTTCATCCAGGCCGCAGAGCAACTCGCCCGGGGCCTCCACCAACTTCACGCTCAACCACGCCTCGAGCGTGTCGTTCACCTACGGCGCGGTCTTCCTGGGGCTGTGCCTGGCGGCGCACCTGGTGATCCGCTTCGCGCTGCCCTACGCCGATCCCTACCTGTTCCCGCTCGCAGCCGTGCTCGCGAGCGTGGGGATCGTGATGGTCTATCGCATCGACCCGGTCCTCGCCCGCCAGCAGGCGCAGTGGATGGTGCTCGGGCTGTCCTGTTCGCGGCGTCATCCTGGTGCTGCGCCGCAGGGGCGTGGGCGTGCTCGAGCGCTACCGCTACACGATCGCCGTGGTCGGCATCGGCATGACCGTGCTGCCGCGGTTTCCGGTGATCGGCGAGCAGGTCAACGGCGCCTACCTGGACGTGCACGTGGGCGGCGTCTCCTTCCAGCCGGCGGAGCTCGCGAAGATCGCGATCGTGATCTTCCTCGCGAGCTACCTGCGCGACAATCGCCAGATCCTCGTCACCGCCGGGCGGCGCGTGCTCGGGCTGACGATCCCGCCGATGAAGCAGTTCGGCCCGATGCTGATCGTGTGGGGGGCGGCGATGGCGACGCTCCTGCTCACGCGCGAGCTCGGCACCTCGCTGATGTTCTACGGCGCGTTCCTCGCGCTCCTGTACGTGGCCACCGGGCGACTTCTCGTTCCCGCTGATCGGGCTCGTGCTGTTCGCCGTGGGCGCCTGGTTCGTGGCCGGGCACGTCAGCCACGTGCACGCCCGCGTGCTCGCGTGGGAACACCCCTTCGACCCGGCCCTCTACAACCGCCCGGTGGGGGGCAGCTACCAGCTCGCGCAGTCGCTGTTCGCACAGGCCGACGGCGGTCTGCTGGGCACGGGCTTCGACCAGTCGCTGCTGCGCCTGCCGCACCAGGGCCAGCCGATCCTGCCGGTCCCGGAAAGCGACACGATCTACGCCGTGATCGTCAACGAGCTCGGCCTGGTGGGTGCCGCGGGCCTGCTGCTCGTGTACCTGCTGTTCGTGGCGCGCGGGCTGAAGACGGCGGTGCTCGCGCGCGACTCCTTCTCCAAGCTGCTCGCGACGGGGCTGTCGTTCATCGTCGCGATCCAGGTGTTCGTGATCGTCGGCGGCGTCACCCGCGTGATCCCGCTGACCGGCGTCACGCTGCCGTTCGTCGCCTACGGGGGCTCCTCGGTCGTCATGAACTTCGTGCTGCTGGCATTGCTGCTGGTCATCTCCGACCGCGCGCGGCGGCCCTATCCCGGATCGAGCCGGCCCTGAGCGGGGCGGCCTCGGCTCCCGGGGCCGGCGCGGGAGAGACGAGGGCAGCGTCTGCGCAGGGGACGGCGGTCGGGCCGTCGAAGACCGTCCCGGAGATGCTGACCTCGACGATCTCCGTGCGCCCGTCCGCGCGATCCTCCTGCGGGCGGCGGATCCGCCGGTGCACAACCGCTACAGCGGGCTGGCCGACGTCCGCGATCGGCGGCGCGAGGCCTCTGCTCGCCGGCGGGCCTGCACCGGCGGCCGTGGCTCGAGCGCCTGCGCCACGCGCTGGCCGAGGATCTGTTCGTGCTGCACTACCAGCCGATCGTCTCGCTGCAGCCCGACGCGTGATGGCGGGGCGCGTGGCGCATAGCTCACTACGAGGCGCTCGTGCGCCTGGCCGACGAACCCGACGGGCAGCCTCGTGGCGCCAGGCCGTGTTCCTGCCGGCCGCCGAGCGCTACGGGCTGATCCGCGATATCGACCGGATGGTGCTCGCCAAGGTCGCCGCCCTGCTCGCCGATCACGGGTCGGGGCGTGCCCGTGCCTGGCCGGGCCCTCGCATCGCGATCAATGTCTCAGGCGTGTCGGTCACCGATGGCGGGATGCTCGAGGAGATCGAGCGCCGGCTCGCGCTCGCGGGCGCCGACCCCTCGCGCCTGGTGATCGAGGTCACCGAGACCGCCTCGATCTCCGACATGGAGCGGGCGAGAGCCTTCTGCGCGGGCGTGCAGGCGCTCGGCTGCGCGATCGCGCTGGACGACTTCGGCGCCGGCTTCGGCTCCTTCCAGTACCTCAAGCACCTGCCGTTCCGCTACCTGAAGATCGACGGCGACTTCATCCGCGGGCTGCCGGGCTCGATGAACGACCAGCTCGTGGTCAAGGCGCTCGTCGGCGTCGTCAGGGGTATGGGCGCCGAGACGATCGCCGAGTTCGTGGGCGACGGGCCCACGATGAGGCTGTTGCGAAGCTACGGCGTGGACTACGCCCAGGGCTTCTACCTGGGCCGGCCGCAGCCGCTCGCGCCGCTCGCCCTGTGCGCGTGAGCGCTCGCAGCTAGCGCGGGGGAGGGAACTGCCTGCGCCACATCGCATCCCATGCCCGATCCGAGAGCAGGCCGTGGGTGGCGATCATGATCTTGGCGGAGGGCGTGATCTTGACGCGCGTGGGTGGGCGGCGCCTTGAGAGCGAGCGCTCGATCACCTTCGCGACGCGATCCGGGCCGCTCCCGAGCATCCGCATGGGCCCTCGTATGCCCCTTTCGTGACGGCGCCCACGCTCGCGTTGAAGCTCGCGTAGGGATCCTCGCCGCCGTTCGTGCCCGGCGCGCCGGTGTCGAGGACGCTCGCGGCCGCCACCTCGCCGAACTCGGTCGTGATCAGGCCCGGCTCGAGCAGGATCACATCGATGCCGAATCCGTGCAGCTCGAAGCGCAGCGCGTCGGAGATCGCCTCGAGCGCGTACTTGCTCGCGTGGTAGCTGGCCCGCGCCCGGGTAGGACAGCCGGCCCCCCATCGATCCGACGTTGACGATCTTGCCCCAGCGCTGGCCGCGCATCCTGGCGAGAACGAGCTGCGTGAGGCGGATGGGACCGAACACGTTCGTCTCGAACTGCCGGCGGATGGCGTCCATCGGGACCGTCTCGATCGCCCCGCTCTGGCTGTAGCCGGCGTTGTTGATCAACACCCCCACCGCGCCCTCCGCCTGCTCGATCTGATCGACGGCGGCGCGCATCGACGCCTCATCGGTGACGTCGAGGGCGAGTGTGTGACACCCCGCGTCCTTCAGCTCGGCGATCGACTCGGGCCGGCGTGCCGTGGCGTACACCGTCCAGCCCGAGCCGGAGAGCCGCAGCGCCGTGGCCCGGCCGATCCCCGAGGAGCAGCCGGTTATCAGAACCGCCTTGGAGGGCTCAGGCATGCCCGCAGCATAAGGCCTCACGCGGGTGTGGCCCGCTCGTAAGGCCATCGCACGACGCCCGGGCCCGCCGCGTTCGTCTATGGTGGGCGCGCAATGCGCGCCGTCACTTTCCAGGCTCCCGGTGAGGTGGCCGTCGAGGAGGTTCCCGAGCCCGAGCTCAAGCATCCACAGGATGCGATCGTCCGCGTCGAGGCCAGCGGCATCTGCGGCTCGGACCTGCACATCTACCACGGCCGCGTCCCGGTCGAGCGCGGCTTCACGATCGGTCACGAGTTCGTCGGCACCGTGCTCGCGGTGGGCGATGACGTCGACCGGGTCGCCGTCGGAGATCGCGTGCTCGGCTGCTTCCACACGGCCTGTGGCACCTGCGTCGCCTGCATAAGGGGCGACTATCACCGCTGCCGGCTCGGCCGCACGTTCGGGCACGGCTCCAAACTGGGCGATCTGCAGGGGGCGCAGGCCGAGCAGCTGCTCGTGCCTCGCGCCAACCTCACCCTGCGGCGCGTGCCGGACGGGATGTCCGCGGACGTGGCGCTGTTCGCGGGCGATGTGATGGGCACCGGCTACCACGCGATCGCCCACGCCGGCACGCGCGCGGGGGACACCGTCGCCGTGCTCGGCCTCGGGCCGGTCGGGCTGTGCGCCGTGCAGGCCGCGAGGGCCTCCGGCGCGACCCAGGTGTTCGCGGTCGACACCGTCGCCCAGCGCCTGGAGCTGGCGGAGAGATTCGGCGCGACGCCGGTCCATCTGGAGGAGCAGGAGCCCAAGCGGGTTGTCCGCGCGGCGACCGACGGCCTGGGCGTCGACGTCGTGGTCGACGCGGTCGGCGACCCCGGACCGCTCGAGCTGGCCGTCAGCCTGACCCGGGACGCGGGGACCGTCTCCGGGGTCGGCGCCTACGCGGGCCGGGGGGAGGTGCCGCTGGGTCTTGCCTGGCTGAAGGGCCTCACGATCCGCGTGGGGCTCGCGAACGTGATCGCCCACGTGGACCGCGTGCTGGCGATGATCTCGGCGGGTCTGCTGGATCCGACTCCGCTCGTCACCCACCACATGAGCCTCGACGATGCCGGCGAGGCCTATGCCCTCTACGATCGGCGCGAGGCGCTGAAGATCGTGCTGCGCCCGTAGGGACCCGCCCCGGCGCTCTGGCGGCGCTCGCCGGATCGACTGCTGTGGTGGCGGGTGCTCGGGGTAGGATCAGCGGAAGTGCCTCCCGCAAGACGCCGCGGCCTCGCGACGGTGCTCGCGCTGCTGCTCATCGCCGCGACCGCCGAGATCGTTCTGGACGGGGCCGTCGGTCACTCGGCGCTGATTCCGAAATCGCCCGATATCACCGGCTGGCTCGCCGGCATCGGAGAGCGTCTGGGATACCGCGTCTTCCTGATCGCGATCCTCGTCTTCACGGCCGCCTACGCGGGCCTCATCCTCCTCTGCGGACGGACCTCCCCCGACGGGATCTCGAAACGCTGGGCGATCGTGCTCGTCGGGGCGCTCCAGGCGATGGTGTTCGCCGGTCCGATCCTGCTGTCGACCGACGTGTTCAGCTACATCGCATACGCACGCATGGGTGTCGAGCACGGGATCAACCCCTACCTGCACGGGCCCGTCGCGATCGCCAACGACCCCGTCTACCGCTACGTGGGTCAGGACTGGAGACACGTGCCGACCGCGTATGGCCCGCTGTACACGCTCCTGTCCTATCCGCTCGCGCCCCTCGGGCTGAAGGGCGCCCTGTGGGGTATGAAGCTCGAGGCGCTCCTGGCCAGTGTCGCAACGCTGGCCCTGACCTGGCGCTGCGCCTGCGCGAGAGGGCTTGACGCGGTCAGGGCGCTGATCGTCGTGGGTGCCAACCCGCTGTATCTCATCTATGGGCTGGGCGGCGCCCACAACGATCTGATCATGCTCGCGCTGATGATGGCGGCCGTCGGCTTCACGTTCGCCGGCAGGGATGCCGCGGCGGGGGCGGCGGTGGTCGCGGGGGCGCTGGTCAAGGCCACGGTCGCGGTGCTGCTTCCGTTCATGATCCTCTCGAGGCGCCGGCTCGGAACGATCGCCGGCGCGGCCGGCGCGATCGCGCTCGCCGCGCTGATCGGATATGCCGTGTTCGGCATTCACGGGATCGACCTCGTCGCGGCGCTGAACCGCGACGCCGCGTTCGTCTCGACCGACAGCTTCGCGACCGAGATCGCGCACCTGTTCGGTAAGCCGGGCGTGTTCCCCGTCGACCACGATCTCCTGAAGGTGGCCCTCGTCCTGATCGTCCTGCACCTGCTGTGGCGCACCTGGCGGGGTTATGACTGGGTCGCGGCCTCCGGCTGGACGCTCCTGGCCGTATCGGTCACGAGCACCTGGCTGCTCGCCTGGTACACGCTGTGGCCGCTGCCGCTCGCGGTCGTGACGCGTGACCGGCGCCTGCTCGCGGCGACGCTGTTCATCCAGGCCCTGTTCATCATCCATCAGACCTCGCCCCTGTTTGCCCCGGTTCAATGAGCGACGCCTCAGAACACGTCGACCCTCCCTCATTGCGAGGTCTGCCACGGTGGCTGCGCCCGGGCTCGGCCGAGGCGGGCGAGCCGCGGCGCACGCGGCTGATCGAGACGACGCTGCTCGTGCTGGCCGGCCTGCTGCTGGTGCTCGCCACGGTCAACGACGTGGCGCGTCAGACGCACGTGAACCAGCGCCTGATCGCCGACCTGCGTACGTGGCGCACGTACACCGGCCACGACTACCACAACCTTTCAATCGACCAGGCGCTCCTCGGGGAAACGAGCCGCCGCGAGGTGATCTGCGGAAACACGAGCCCGGGACCGCCCAAAGCCAGGACTCAGATCTGCCTGGTCATCTACGGGCCGACCGTCGATGGGCGCCGCGCCGTTCACGGCGGCTGGTATCTGCCGGCGGAGGTCGAAGACGAGCGCGCCTACCGTTACGGCTGCTTCGGGCCGGCCTCGCTGGGCAGGTGTGCCCGATGAGCGCCGTGGCGCAGGCAAGGGTGGCGCCCCGTGCGGGGATCGAGCCGGCGGACTGGTGGGCGCTGACGGCGATCACGATCCTGGCCGCGGCGCTGAGGTTCTCCACACTCGACCTGCAGAGCCTCTGGTACGACGAGGCCTTCACGCCGGTTCACGTACTGCACCCCGGGCTCGTGGCGACCCTGCACGCGGTCGTGCACACCGAGAACACGCCGCCGCTGTGGTACGTGCTCGAGTGGGGGGTTACGCGCGTGCTGGGCACGGGTGCGGTCGCGCTGCGCCTGCTCTCTGCGCTCGCGGGCGTGGCCACCGTGCCGGTCGCATGGGCGATCGGCACAGAGCTCGCCGGCCGTCGCGCGGCCGTGGCCTGTGCCGCGTTCACCGCCGTTGGCCCGCTGTTCGTCTGGTACTCCCAGGAGGCGCGCGCCTACGCGCTGTTCGTGCTGCTGGCGGCGCTCGCGATGCTGTTCTTCCTGAGAGCCCTCCGTGAACCCACGCCCGCGCGGATGACGGCATTCGCCGTGAGCGCCTCGCTGGCACTGCTCACCCACTACTTCGCCTTGTTCCTGCTCGTGCCGATGGTGCTGATCCTGGTCTGGGAGCCCGATCGCCGGCGCTCTGCGCTGCCGGCGATCGGGGCGATCGCGATCGTCGGCCTGGCGCTCCTGCCCCTGATCTCCGCCCAGGGCGGGCACGGCACGCAGTGGATCGGTCAGTGGGCCCTCTCGAGCCGCCTGCAGGCGATTCCGCAGTACTACCTTCTGGGCAACTCCGGTGCGCCCCTCGGACACGGGCTCGAGCTGCTCGTGGCGCTGCCGATCCTCGCCGGCCTCGCATTCGGACTCTGGCGCGTGCTCTCACCGCGCGAGGAGCGCGGGGCGCTGATCGCGCTGGCGATCGCCGCCGGCGGCGTCCTCTTGCCGATCGTGCTCGTCGCCTTGGGCGCCGACTACCTCGCACCGCGCAACCTCGTCGCCGCGATGGTTCCCGTGACCGCCGTCATCGCCGTGGTCGTCACCGCACGGCGCACCGGGCGGACCGGTCTCGCCTTCGCAGGGCTGATCGCGATCGCATTGCTCGCGATCACGATCGACGTCGACTTCTCAGCCCGCGCCTGCAGCGGGGGGACTGGCGCGGCGTCGCCCGGGCGCTGGGCCGCGGCGTCCCCGAACCGCGTGATCACGACCGTCGAGCTCGGCTCTGCGCCGCTCGAGTACTACCTGGCCCCGCTTCACAACCTCGCGCGGGGCACCTCGGTGACGGTCGATGAGATCGACGAGGTCGGCTACGCACCGCTGCGGGCCGATGCCTCGAGCCCCCCCGCGCCGGGCTTCCGGCTGCGCGAACGCCTGGACATCAACGGGCTGATCGTCTATCGCTTCGTCTCCGCGGCCCCGCGAGTGGTCCCCGAGTCCACGCTGCGCCGCCACGTGATCACGTCCGCGCACCCCGAGGTGCTCGTGGCGGATCCCACGCGGCCCCCCCGGGCGCTCGCATAATGTGGTGCGTGCAGATGTCGTCATCGGTCAAAAGGATCTAGCTTTCCGGCATGGAATCGTCAGACGTTGCAGGCACACGGCCCGGCCGTGGCGGCGTTGGAGCTCGCCTGCGAGCACCTGCTCTCCCTGCAGGACCCCGCGGGCTTCTGGCATAGCGAGCTGCAGACGAACGTGACGATGGATGCCGAGGACATGCTCCTGCGGGAGTTCCTCTGCGTCCGCCGGGCCGACGAGACCGCGCGCTCGGCGGCGTGGATCCGCTCCCAGCAGCGCTCCGACGGCACCTGGGCGAACTTCCACGGGGGACCCGGCGAGCTCTCGACGACGATCGAGGCCTACTGGGCGCTGCGCCTGGCGGGCGATCCACCCGACGCCGAGCACATGCTCGCGGCGGCGCGCTTCATCCGCGCCGAGGGCGGCCCCGAGCGCACCCGGGTGTTCACCCACCTCTGGCTCGCGCTGTTCGGGCTGTGGTCGTGGGACCATCTTCCGGCGCTGCCGCCCGAGATCATCCTGCTGCCGTCGTGGGCGCCGCTGAACGTCTACGACTTCGCCTGCTGGGCGCGCCAGACGATCGTCGCCGTGTCGCTCGTGAAAGCCCACCGGCCCGTGCGCCCGCTGCCCTTCGATCTGGACGAGCTGCACGTTCGGGCGAGCGGGCGGGCAGCCGGCGAGGACCGTCGCGCGTCACGCTCGGGCCGGTCGGCGCTCCCGTGGGGCGCCTGGTTGGCGAGGCTGGACGCCGCCGTGCGCTCCTATGAGCAGCGGCCCGATCGGGCCGCTGCGCCGGCTTGGCGCTCGCTCGCGCAGAGCGCTGGATCGTGCGCCGCCAGGAGGCCGACGGCTCCTGGGGCGGCATCCAGCCGCCGTGGGTGTACTCCCTGATCGCGCTCCATCTGCTCGGCTATCCGCTCGATCACCCCGTAATGAAGCGCGGTCTTGAGGGTCTCGAGGGCTTCATGGTCGAGGATCACGATGACTCCAACGGGTGGGCGCCCCCGCCGGCACCAGCCGGCGCATGGAAGCCTGCCAGTCGCCTGTTTGGGATACGGCGATGGCGATCATCGCCCTCGGCGAAGCGGGCCGCGCGGGCGAGGATCCGGCGGTTGCACGGGCGGTGGAGTGGCTGCTGGGAGAGGAGGTCACCGTCCGGGCGACTGGTCGATCGCCCGGCCCGATCTCGCTCCCGGGGGCTGGGCGTTCGAGTTCGCGAACGTCAACTACCCCGACGTCGACGACACCGCCGAGGTCGTGCTGGCGCTGTGCCGCGCCGGCGGCCACCTGGACAGCCGCACGGGTCGGCCCCATCGCGCGGGCCGGGCGCGGGACACACGAGGGCACGGCGATCGACGCCGCGGTCACGACGCGCATCGAAGCTGCGGTCGGCCGGGCGCTGCGCTGGGTCGAGGGCATGCAGAGCGCCGGCGGCGGCTGGGGTGCGTTCGACGCCGAGAACACCCGCTGGCTCGTGCGCGATATCCCGTTCCTGGACTTCGGCGAGGTGATCGACGAGCCGAGCGCCGACGTCACCGCGCACGCCGTCGAGATGCTCGCCGAGCTGGGACTCGCCGACTCGCCCGCCGCCCGGCGGGGCGTGCGCTGGCTGCTGGATCAGCAGGAGCCCGACGGGTCCTGGTTCGGGCGCTGGGGCGTCAACCACGTTTACGGCACCGGCGCCGCGGTTCCGGCGCTCGATCGCCGCCGGGGTCGGCCCGTCGCACGAGTGCATCCGCCGCGCCGTGCGGTGGCTCGAGGAGCACCAGAACGAGGATGGCGGCTGGGGCGAGGACCCGCGCTCCTACGATGACCCGGCGTGGATCGGCCGCGGCCCGAGCACGGCCTCGCAGACCGCCTGGGCGCTGCTCGCCCTGCATGCGGCCGGCGAGCGCTCGCGGGCGCTCGAGCGCGGCGTGGACTGGCTCGTGAGCACGCAGACGGCCGGACGGCATCTGGGATGAGCCGCAGTACACGGGCACCGGCTTCCCGTCGGACTACTACATCAACTATCACCTCTACCGGCTCGCGTTTCCCGTGATGGCGCTGGGCCGCTGCCTGACGGCCCGAGGGCCCGGGACGCCCCGGGCTCCGCCGTCGCGCGCCCGCAGTCGCGCGCGCCGAGGCGCGCGGAGGCACCCGGCGGGAAGCGCTCGCGCGACGTCGGCGGCGAGCGCCGGGTCGGGGCAGCCGAAAGACGGGGGTGATGCTCCACGGTCGACGCACCCGTCGGCACGCCCGCCGCGGGCGCGGTGATGGCGCGCGCCGCAGGGCGAGAACTTCACCGTCGCCAGCCGGGTGCTGCCGCGCAGCGTTCGCTCGCACCTGCTCGCCATCTATGGATTCGCTCGCCTGGTCGACGAGCTGGGCGACTCCGCGCCCGGCGACCGCCTGGCGGCGCTGGACTGGCTCGAAGAGGATCTCGACCGGGCGTTTGAGGGTCGGGCCGCGCACCCGCTGCTCGTGCGCCTGGAGCCGACGCTGCGCGAGTGCCGGTTGCCGCGCGAGCCGTTCGCGCGCCTGATCGAGGCCAATCGCGTCGACCAGCGCGTGAGCCGATATGAGACCTGGGAGGAGCTGCGTGGCTACTGCAGGCTGTCGGCCGACCCGGTCGGCGAGCTGGTACTCGGCGTGCTCGGCCTGGCCACCCCCGCGCGGATCGTCGCTTCGGACTCGATCTGCACGGCGCTGCAGCTGACCGAGCACTGCCAGGACGTGGCCGAGGACTTCGCCGCCGGCCGCGTCTATCTGCCGGCCGAGGACCTCGCGCGCTTCGGCTGCACGAGCGGCGCAGCTCGGCCGAGGAGCACGCCGGCAAGCCGCTGCGCGAAGTGCTCGCCTTCGAGGTCGCGCGGGCGCGGCGGCTGCTTGGCCGACGGGCGCCCCGCTGATCGACGAGCTTCACGGGAGGGCCGGGCTGGCCGTCGCCGCATTCGTGGCGGGCGGGCGAGCCGCCCTGCGACGCGATCGAGCGTGCCGGCTGCGATGTGCTTCCCGGACCGCCCCGGCGCCGCGCCGCGCGCGCCGGCTGCTGGTGCTCGCGCGGACGCTCCTCGAGCGCCGGAGACCGGGGCGCGTGAGCGGCTCCTCACGCAACCGCGCGAGGCCTACCGTCACTGCGCAGTCGATCACGCGCAGCGCGGGCCGCCAACTTCTACTACGGCATCCGCCTGCTGCCCGCCGACCGACGCCGCGGGATGTGCGCTGTGTATGCGTTCGCCCGGCGCATCGACGACATCGGCGACGGCACGCTCGCGCCCGCGGAGAAGCTGCGCCGCCTCGACGCCGAGGCACGGTTGCTCTGCGGAGCTCGAGCGGAGCGACGGGAGCGCGCCTGCCGCAGCGCTGATCCGGTGATGCTGGCGCTGGCCGACACCTACGAGCGCTTCTGCGCTGCCGCCCGGCGCGCTCGGCGAGCTGATCGAGGGGGTGCGCATGGATGTCAACGGCGTCAGTCTACGAGCGCTTCGAGGAGCTCGTCCTCTACTGCCGTCGCGTGGCGGGCGCGATCGGGCGGGTGTGCCTGCCGGTCTTCGGCGCCCGCGATGAGGGCTCGACGGCCGGTCCCGAGGCGGAAGCGCTCGCGGACGATCTCGGGGTGGCGATGCAGCTCACCAACATCCTGCGCGACGTGCGCGAGGATGCCGAGAACGGGCGCGTGTACCTGCCGGCCGAGGACCTGCGGCGGTTCGGGCTGATGTCCGGCGAGGATGACGCCGGCGAGCGCCTCCGCGGCGCTCGCCTCGCTCGCCCGCGGTCTGGCAGACGCTCCGGTCGGCGGCCCCGGCGATCGGCGAGAGCGTCGAGTCGCCTGCATGCGCTCGTGCGCTTCGAGGCCGACCGCGCGCATCAGTGGTTCCAGCGCGGCATGCAGCTCGCGCCGCTGCTCGACAGGCGCAGCGCCGCCTGCCTGCAGGCGATGGCCGGCATCTACCGCCGGCTTCTCAACCGCATCCAGGCGCACCCCGAGCGGGCGCTCGCCGAGCGCATCTCGCTGCCGGTGCCCGAGAAGGCGTGGGTGGCGGTCCGCAGCATGCTCGGCGGGAGCGGTTGAGCGCGATGGTCGAGCGGGCCGTCGCGGTGGTGCGCGAAGGACGCGGAGGCACGGTTGAGCGCCGGGCGTCGTGTCGTCGTGATCGGCGGTGGGCTCGCCGGGATCACGGCGGCGCTCGACTGCGCGGACGCCGGAGCGCAGGTGACGCTGCTCGAGGTCAGGCGCAGGCTGGGCGGGGCCGCCTACTCGTTCGAGCGCGATGGCCTGCAGATGGA
Organism: uncultured Solirubrobacteraceae bacterium; assembly: GCA_963730575.1. Taxonomy (GTDB): domain Bacteria; phylum Actinomycetota; class Thermoleophilia; order Solirubrobacterales; family Solirubrobacteraceae; genus Palsa-744. The sequence goes on along the minus strand of CAVSSG010000006.1, from coordinate 505,065 downwards.
CAACGGCCAGCATGTGTTCCTGCGCGCGTGCCCGGCCTACCGCGCCCTGCTCGAGCGGCTGGGCAGCTCCCAGCGGGTTTCGATCCAGCCGCGGCTTGAGATCCCCGTGCTGAAGCCCGGCTCCAAGCGGGCGATGCTGCGCCGCGGCGCGCTTCCCGCGCCGCTTCACCTGGCCGGTGCGCTCGCCCGCTACCCGCATCTGACGCTTCGCCAGCGCGCGAGCGCGGCGCGCGCGGCGCTGGCGCTCGCGCGCCTGGACCCGCCGATGACGAGGCGCTCGACCCGGTGCACGTTCGGCGACTGGCTCTCACATCCACGGCCAGGGCCCGGATGCGGTGAGCGCGCTGTGGGATCTGATCGCGCTGCCCACGCTGAACCTGCCGGCCGCCGAGGCGTCGCTCGCGCTCGGCGCGTTCGTGTTCAAGAACGGCCTGCTCGTCCGGCGCCGACGCGGGCGACATCGGCTTCCATGTCGCGACCCTCTCAGAGACGATCGGCGAGCCGGCCGCGCGGGCGCTGAGCCGCGCGGGCGTGGAGGTCAGGCTCGGCTGGCGCGCGGAGCGCCTGCAGCAGGGCCGCGTCGGGCTTGGAGGTGCATGGCCGTGAGGAGGAGCTGGGCGCCGAGGCGGTGATCGTGGCGGTGCCGCACACGCGCGCCGCCGCGCTGCTCGAGCCGCTGATCGGGAGCCGCGGCGCGCAGGCTCGAGCGCCTCGGGAGCTCCCCGATCGTGAACCTGCACGTCGTCTATGACCGGCCGGTCTGCGATGAGCGCTTCGCCGCCGGAGTGGGCACGCCGGTGCAGTACCTGTTCGACCGCACCGCCGCCGCCGGCGCGCCCGCCGGCTGCCAGTATCTGGCGGTGTCGCTGTCGGGCGCCGAGCGGGAGATGGGGATGAGCGTGGATGCGCTGCGCGAGCACTACCTGCCGGCGCTGCGGGAGCTGCTTTCCGCGCGCTCGCGAGGCCAAGGTCGAGCTCTTCATGGCGACCCGCGAGCACGCCGCCACGTTCCGCGCGGCGCCGGGGGTCGCGGCGCTGCGTCCCGGTCCCGAGACCTCGGTGACCGGGGCTCGTGCTGGCGGGGGCATGGACCGACACCGGCTGGCCGGCGACGCTCGAGGGAGCGGTCCTCAGCGGGCATGCGGCGGCGGCGCAGGCGCTGCGGGCGCTCGGCGTCGAATCCTCCGGGCGCTCGTCGCGGGCGCCGGGTCGGCCGCGCCGGGCAGGCCCGGAGCCGAGCGTCCCGTGAGCGATCTGCTGATCGCCGCGCCGCTGCGTCTTGAGGCGCTGCTGATCGCTCGGCCGCGCGCGGGTGCGGCGGTGCACAGGACCGGCATGGGCCCGCGCCGCGCGCAGGCGGCGGCGCGCTCGCTGCCGCGGCCGGCCGGGCGATGCGCTGCTCGTGCTGGGCTTCTGCGGCGGGCTGGACGAGCAGTCGAGGCCCGGTGAAGTCGTGGTGGCCGAGGAGGTGCTCGCGGCGGCCGATGAAGGGCACCAGGCCGACGAGGTCAGCTGTGAGGGCGTCGAGACGCTCACCGGGCGCTCTGGAGCGCCGTGGCCTTCAGCGTGCGCAGGGGCCGCATCGTATGCGTGTCGCGGCTGGCCCTCGGCGAGCGGCGCGCGGAGCTTCACGCGGGCGGCGCGATCGCCGTGGACATGGAGTCGGTGTGGCTTGCGGCGGGCGCCGGCGGCCGGCCGTTCGCGGCGGTGCGCGTGGTGCTCGACAGCCCGAGCCACGAGCTGCTGCGCCCGCAGGCGGCCGCCGGGGCGCTGCGCGCGGCGCGCGCCCTGCGCAGGGTGGCCGCGCGCCCTTCACGACTGGACGCCCGGCCGGGTAAGGTAGGCGCCGATGGCCGTTCCGGATCAGACAGGGCACGCGCATGGGCTCTACCTGATGCGCCAGCGCTTGCCAAACGCGAGAAGTTCCCGCTGATCGTCGAGCTGGAGCCGCTGTTCCAGTGCAACCTGGCCTGCTCGGGCTGCGGCAAGATCCAGCACCCCGAGCACGAGCTGCGCCGGCGGATGCCGGTCGCGCAGGCGATCGGCGCGATCGAGGAGAGCGGTGCGCCGATGGTCTCGATCGCCGGCGGCGAGCCGCTCATCCACCCCGAGATCCACGTGATCGCGGCGGAGCTCATCAAGCGCAAGAAGTTCGTCTACCTGTGCACGAACGCGCTGCTGCTGGAGAAGAAGCTCGAGAACTTCAAGCCGAGCCCGTACTTCGCCTGGGCGATCCACATGGACGGCCTGCGCGAGCGCCACGACGCCTCGGTCGAGCGCGAGGGCGTCTTCGAGAAGGCGGTCGTCCGCGATCAGGGCGGCCAAGGCGGCCGGCTTCCGGGTGACGACGAACACGACCTTCTTCACGCACGATTCGCCGCAAGACGGTGCGCGAGGTGCTCGACTTCCTCAACGACGATCTGGAGGTCGACGAAATGATGATCTCGCCCGCGTACGCCTATGAGAAAGCGCCCGACCAGGAGCACTTCCTCGGCGTTGCAGCAGACGCGCGCAGCTGTTCTCCGAGGCGTTCGCCGACGGGCGGCGCAAGAGCTGGCGGCTGAACCACAGCCCGCTGTTCCTCGACTTCCTCGAGGGCAAGGCCGAATTCGACTGCACCGCCTGGGGAATCCCGAGCTACTCGCTGTTCGGCTGGCAGCGCCCCTGCTACCTGATGTCCGACGGCTACACCGAGACCTACAAAGAGCTGCATCGAGACGACCGACTGGAGCAAGTACGGGCGCGGCACGGATCCGCGCTGTGAGAACTGCATGGCTCACTGCGGATACGAGCCGACCGCGGTGCTGCAGACGACGCGATCACTGCGCCAGTCGCTGCGCGCGCTGGCCGGCTGAGAGCGACTCAGGCGCCTCGGCGCTCGCGTCGCCCGGGTGTCTCTGCGGGCCGGATGTCCTGCCACGTCAGGCCCTCTCCGAGCAGCGCCGGGATGCCCAGCAGCAGGGCGGTCAGCACCTCCACCGCCTGCAGGATGATGCCGTAGGCCAGGCCGGGCCCGGCGCCCACGCCGTAGGCCGCCAGCACGACCAGGCAGGCGGCCTGGAACACGCCGACGTTGGACGGCGTCGCCGGCAGGATCGCGCTGACAGGTTGACCGCGAGCAGTATCGCGGCGGCGGTCGCGAGGCTCGCCTGCGACTGGAGCCCGAGCGCGAGCACGACCGCGTAGCAGGCCAGCCACTGCAGCGCCCACGCGAGCAGCTGGCAGGCGACGGCGGCGACCCCGTAGCGGGGACGGGCGAACACGACCAGTCCGCGCCGGGCCAGGTTGAGCGACCCGGGCGATCGCGTCCGCGGCGGCCGCCATCCGCGCGTGCGCCGCGAGCGGCGCGCCAGCGCCAGCAGGCGCGGGCCGGCCAGCACCAGCACGGCCACCAGCGAGCGGCACCGCGAGCGCGGTCACGATGCCCGCCAGGTGTCCGTGCAGCAGGGGCACGCTCGTGAACGTCACGCCCGCGAGGATCGCCAGGGCGAGCAGGTTGATCAGCGTCTGCGAGACCACGGTGCCGGCGACGATCGGCAGCAGACGCCGCGCTGAGCCCGTCGAGCCTGCGCGTGAGCACGAGCACGCGCGTGGGCTCACCGACGCGCCCCGGAAACACCGCCGAGGCCATCACGCCGATCATCGTCGCCCGTATGACGGGCGCCCACTCGATCGCCACCTCGGGCAGCGCGGCACGCAGCGTCTCATGCCAGGCGATCGAGCGCAGTAGCAGCGAGAGCGCCATCAGCGACGAGCGCCAGCACGATCCAGCCCGGCTTCGCCGTGATCAGCGCGTGGCCGATGCGATGCAGGCCCAGTCGGGAGAGCGCGAACACCAGAAGGCGAACGAGCAGGACCCCCGCCACCAGCGCCGCCGGCGCGCGTCCGGTGCCCTCCGCGGCGCCTCATCGGCGGCTTCTCGGTTGCCTCCATCGCGCGGGGTCTATCAGAGCGCACGGGCCTCATAGCGGGCGGCCCGCCCGAATCGCGCGCGGGCTCTGTCTGCCGGGTGGCGCTGCCTGCTCCCGGCAGCCGCGTGCCGGGCGAGTAATGTGCAGGGACGCCGATGCGAGCCCCCGCCGCCGCCAAGCCCGCTCGAGAGCCCGCCACGATCGATGATCCGGTCCGCTCGGCCGACACGGTCGAGATCGAGCACGCGACCGTCGACCGTGTGGCCAACGTCGTCGTGATGACGGTGCCGGTGGGGTTGGTGGGGTTCGCGATGTGGCCGGCGTGGGGCGGCGCGCTGCGCTGGCGCGACCTGGTGGTGCTGGCGGTCACCTACCTGCTGACCGGTCTGGGCGTGACGGTCGGCTATCACCGGCTGTTCACACACCGCAGCTTCAAGACGAGCGCAGCCGATGCGGGCGCTGCTCGCGGCGCTCGGGCTCGGCGGCGATCGAGGGCCCGGTGATCGAGTGGGTGGCCAACCACCGCAAGCACCATCGCTTCTCCGACCAGCCGGGGGATCCGCACAGCCCGCACGTCGATCATGCCGAGGGCTGGCGCGGCGCGCTGGGCGGCCTGATCCACGCGCACGTGGGCTGGATCTTCAGCGGCGAGGATCTGGCCAGCGAGGAGCGCTACGCCAAGGACCTGCTCGCCGACCCGGTCGTGCGCTTCGTCGATCGCACGTTCCCGCTGTGGGTGCTGGCGGGTCTCGCGTTCCCGTTCGGGCTGGGCGTCGCTCTGACGGGCTCGATCGCCGGCGGGCTGACCGGGCCTGCTGTGGGGTGGGGCGGTGCGGATCTTCTTCCTTCACCACGCCACGTTCTCGATCAACTCGCTGTGCCACTTCTTCGGCCGCCGCCGGTTTGCGACCGGTGATCGAGTCGCGCAACCTGCTGTGGCTCTCGCTGCCCACGCTCGGCGAGGCCTGGCACAACAACCACCATGCCTTTCCGACCTCCGCCCGCCACGGCCTGCGCTGGTGGCAGCTCGATCCTTCGGCGTGGCTGATCGCAGGGATGGAGCGCTGCGGGCCTCGTATGGGACGTCGTCCGCGTCACTCCCGAGCGCGAGCTGGCCAGGGCAACGGCGGGCAACTGAGACCTCGGCGGGCGCCTGCGACCTCAGCGGATGCCCCGGACCTCGTGCCACGCCGGGAGCCTCGCTATCCTGCCCTCTCGCAGCGATGAGGCCCGCTCCATAACTGCGGCTTGAGCCGCTGATGGCTTCTACGACACCATCACTCGAATCTTGTGAGGGGATGCCGTGGACCGCGATCAGATCATCAGCATGCGCCTTGCGAGCGGGCGGGGCACCGGGGCGGCTTTGCCGCGGCTGGACCGCCGCGAGCTTGCGGCGATCTTCGCGGGCGGGTTCGTCGGCGCGATCGCGCGCGCGGCGCTCGTGCAGAGCCTCGTCGAGCGTCCCGACGGCTGGCCGTGGGCGACATTCATCGTCAACGCGCTCGGCGCCTTCCTGCTGGGCTATTTCGCAACGCGCCTGAACGAGCGCCTGCCGCTCTCGTCCTATCGCCGAGCGTTCCTTGGCACCGGTCTGTGCGGGGCGCTGACGACCTTCTCGACGATGATGGTCGAGCTCTTGAGGATGATCGAAGGCTCCCACTGGGCCCTCACCGGGGGCTACGCGTTCGCGAGCGTAGCCTGCGGCCTGCTGGCGGTGTTCGTCTCGACCAAGATCGTTCGGCGCGCGAGCCTCGGCATATGAGCTTCGTCGCGCTGTGGTTCGGCGTCGGCGTGCTCGGCGGGCTCGGGGCGCTTGCCCGCTTTCTCCTCGACGGGGTCGTGTCGTTGAGGGGCGCCCGGCAGTTCCCGCTGGGCACGCTCCTGGTCAACCTCTCCGGAGCCCTGCTGCTGGGTTTGCTCATCGGCATCGTCCTCTCCGGCGACGCGTATCTCTTGGCCGGCACGGCCGTCTTGGGCTCCTACACCACGTTCTCGACGTGGATGTTCGAGTCCCACCGTCTCGCCGAGGACGGCGAGCACTGGTTCGTGGCGGCGAATATCGTCCTCAGCCTCGTGCTTGGCGTGGCTTTCGCGGCGATCGGGCGGATGCTCGGGGGCGGCTGATGGAGGCGTTGAAGCTGACCACCTATCTCGGTGAGCGCGACCGCGTCGGGGGACGGCTGCTGGCCGACGCGCTGATCGACGCCTACGCGCGCCACGCCGTCAAGACTAGTGCGCTGTTCCGTGGGGTCGAGGGGTTCGGCACGACGCACCGGCTTCAGACCCAGAGACTGCTCACGCTCTCTGAAGACCTGCCCATCGTGTCGGTCGCGGTGGACGCCAGTGAGCGCATCGAGGCACTTCTGGACGAGGTTCTCGGAGTCGCCCGCGATGGGCTCGTCACGCTCGAGCGCGCCCAGCTCTTGACCGGCCCGGTCGAGCCCGCCGCACTGCCGGTGTCGCCTCAGCTCAAGCTGACGATCTACCTCGGGCGCCGCGAGCGCGCCGCCGGGCGCCCGGCCCACCTGGCCGCGGTCGACCTCCTGCACCGTCATGGAGTTGCGGGCGCGACGGTGCTCCTCGGCGTGGACGGCACCGTCGACGGTGTCCGTCAGCGGGGTCGCTTCTTCGCCGGCAACGCGCAGGTACCGCTCATGATTCTCAGCGTCGGCTCAAGCGAGGAGGTCGCGCGCGTGCTGCCCGACCTCCTCCTGCTGCTCGGCCGGCCGCTCTTGACGCTCGAGCGTGTGCAGGTCCTGAAGCGCGACGGCGTGCTGCTCGCCGAGCCGGCCGAGCCGCCGGCGGTCGAGCTCCACGGGGGGACCCGCATGCAGAAGCTGACCGTTTACGTGGGCGAGCAGGCGCGCCACGAAGGTCGTCCGCTCTACAGCTCGCTGATCGCTCGCCTGCTCGGCGAGGGTGCCGCCGGCGCCACGGCCCTGCGCGGCCTGTGGGGATACCACGGCGCCCACTCACCCCACGGTGAACGCATGCTCTCCCTGCGCCGGTCCGTACCCGTGGTCACCATGCTCCTTGACACGCCGGCGAACACGCGGCGCTCCTTTGAGATCGTGGACGACATGACCCGACAGACGGGCCTCGTGACCTGCGAGACCGTCCCGGCCGTCTGGGCTTGAAGGTCCCCGATCAGGCCGCAGGCCGGCCCGGCGGCGGTTCCTGCCTCAACCTCACAGCGGCCAGTAGCGCGCGATGTTCGCGGCCGCACGCGAAGTCAGCACCGGATCGGGCGCCACCGATCGCGGCGGCTCATCGCCCCCGAGCGCCGTCAGCGTGCTCTGCACGCAGCGCGAGAGGGCCGTCGGTTCATAGCCCCCCTCGAGCACCGCCCCGAGCGGCACTGCGAGTCGGTCCGCCAGGTCGCGCACGTCGCACGCCATGTCCGCGAACGAGCTCTCCTGCAGGCGGCAGTTGGCCAACGGGTCATCGCGGTGGGCGTCGAAGCCGGCGGAGATCAGGATTAGATCGGGCTCAAACTTTTGCGCGACCGGGAGCACGATGTGCTCGGTCAACGCCAGCCACAGCTCCTCTTCGGAGCCCGCCGGGACGGGCAGGTTGATCGTGTAGCCCTCGCCGGGGCCCGAGCCGATGTCACCCTCGGCGCCGGTGCCCGGATAGATGCCGGACTGGTGGATGCTCGTGAACAGGACATCGGAACGGCGCCGGAAGGCCTCGGCTGTCCCGTTGCCGTGGTGGACGTCCCAGTCGAAGATGAACACCCGCCGGGCGCCCAGCTCGCGGATCGCGAACTCGGCCGCGACGGCGATGTTGTTGAACAGGCAGAAGCCCATCGCGCGATCCGATTCGGCGTGGTGGCCGGAGGGCCGCACGCCGCAGAACCCCACGCTCGCCTCCCCGGCGAGCAGCGCCCGCGTCATCTCGCACGCACCCCCGGCGGCGTGCTGCGCCGCCTGATAGGAGGCCTCCCCGACGAACGTGTCGCCGTCGATCGCCCCGCCGCCCGCCAGGCACATCTCCCGGATCGCGCTCGACGTGGTCACCCGTGTGGACCAGCTCGAGCTGGCGTCCTCGGCAGCGGGCGCCTGCCGCCGCTCCCAGCCGAGCCAGCCGCTGCGCGGCCAGCGCCGCTCTATCGCCACGAGGCGCTCCGGCGTGTCGGGGTGCCCGGGCATGTGCGCCCGGGGATCGTGCTCCTCACAGGCCGGATGGCTGAAGTAGAGCCCCGTACGGGCCGCGGGCGCCATCGGCTGACTTTACGGGCTTTTGCCCCGGTCGAGCGCCCCGGTGGCGCGAGCGCGCAACTCAGCCTTCGAGCATCCAGCACATTTCGGTCCACCGCAGGCGGTTGGGTCCGCTCATCAGTGGCGCCGGCAGCTCGATCGAGGCCGTGTCCCCGTGCACGATCACCGTGGCCGAGCGGATTGCGCGGGCGTCGGCTCGAAGGCGGTACGGAACCGCGGCTCGCGCAGCAGGTCTGCGAGCCTCGCGTCCCAGCGCTCGGCACACGTGCGCCTGCCCTGTGTGGCGCGCAGCGGGGCGGCGAGGACCGAGCAGGCCCCTGCGCCGTCGCGGCGGAGCTCGGCGGCCACGAAGTTCCCGCTGGCCCGACGGACCCATTCGACCTGTTCGCGCGTACCGACGGAAGAGGCCAGCGAGGCTCGCGGGGCCGCGGCGGCGACTGCCCGGAAGGGCGAGGGCTGCCCCGACGACGAGCATGGCAAGGCTCGAGCGCGCTCTCACCTTCGCCTTCTCGGCATGCGCTGCGCGTCGCTTTAGGAGCAGGTCGTCGTGGCGGCTGACGGCGGACGTATGTCCGAGTAGGAGGCCATCGCCGCGTCGCTCAGATCGAAACGGGGCCGACCGACCGGCGAGGCCCGTTCGTGGCGACCGTACCGGGAGCCAGATCGATGCTCGGCTACGTGGCGGGCGAGCACCTCGCGCAAGTTGCGCGGCCACCTCGTCCGCGGTCCGCGGCGCCGTCGCGGGTGGGTTGGCCCCGTCGGCGCTTGACCGCGTCGCTCCTTCTGGAGCTCCTCGAGCAGCGCCTCGACGACCGTCGGGTCGAACTGCCGACCCGCCTGGCGGCGCAGCTCCTCGCAGGCCTCCTGGTGGTCCGATCCCTGCGCGGTAGCAGCGGTCGGTGGTCATCGCGTCGATATGCGTCGCAGGCGGCGATGATGCGCGCCGCCAGCGGGATCGCGTCGCCCGCGCAGGCCGTCCGGGTAGCCGCGCCCGTCCCAGCGCTCGTGGCTCGCGCGCACGATCGCCGCGACCGGGCGCAGCGCCGGCGCGGCGCTCAGGATGCGCTCGCCGAGCACCGTGTGCTGGCGCATGAACTCCCACTCGGCCGTCGTCGAGCGCGGCCGGCTTCTCGAGGATCGCGTCGGGGATCGCCGACCTTGCCGACGTCGTGCAGCTCGGCGGCGCGGCGCGAGCTCGTCGAGCTCCTCGTCGCCGTCAGTCCCAGGCGGCGCCCGACGCGCAGGCACAGCTCGGCGACGCTCGCTGGAGTGGTCCTGCAGCGCAGGGCTGCTTGGCGCTGCATGATGCGCAGCAGCACGTCCCGCGTCTGGTCGCCGGCCACGCGACGGCCGGCCTTCTTGGCGCGTACATGCGCTCGTCGGCGAGCTGCAGCGCGTAGTCGAGGCTGCGTGCGCCTCGTGCGGGAGCAGCACCGCGCCGTAGGAGGCCGCCGACGTCGAAGTTCTCGCCGCGCTCCTCGAGCGCACGCGGCCGCGGCGGCCACGATGCCGTCGCAGCTCGTCGGGCGCGGCCGTCAGCAGCACGCAGAACTCGTCGCCGCCCAGGCGGTAGGCGGTCCCGTAGCGCCGACACGGCCGCGGCGAGCTTGCGCCCGAGGCGCGCGAGCAGCGCGTCGCCGGCGAGGTGGCCGAACGTGTCGTTGTAGCTCTTGAAGCCGTCGAGGTCGAACATCATCAGCACGAGCGGCTCGGACGCGGTGGCGGCCGCGAGCCGCTCCTCGAGGTCGGCGGCGAGCTTGCGCCGGTTGCCGAGCCTGGTGAGCGCGTCGGTGAGCGCCTGCTCACGCAGCATCTGATGGGCGATGATGTCCGCGGCGGCCTGCCGCGCACGCTCGACGAGGCCGAGCATGACCGCCTCCTCGTCCTCGCGGAACGCGCGATCCTCGCGCGCCACCGCGAGCGCGCCGTCGACCCGCCCGGCGTCGCTGCCGAAGCCGAACGGCAGCGCGAGCGCCCACACGCCGTCGCGCTCGAGCTGGCAGGGACGCTCGTCGGCCTGCGTGCGCCTCGGCGGCCGCCGTCAGCGCGGGCGTCGACGCTCGGCGTCGCTCGACGATCTCGAGGATCCGCGGTCCATGGTCCACTCAGCGTCAGGCGCCGGCGTCGGCATCGAGCGCGTCGATCGAACCGCGCAGCACGATGTCGGTGAGCGCCTCGAGGTCGAGCTTGGCCGCGAACGCGTCGCCCAGCCGCCGCACGGCCGCCTGCAGGCGGGTGCGCTCGTGCGCCACGAGCTCCAGGCGGCGCTGGGCCTGCTCGATCCGCGCGCTGCGGTCGCGCGAAAGCGAGCAGCAGCACGCCGATCAGCGGCAGGATCAGCAGGACCTCGCGCGGGTCCTGGCGCGCGGCGTGCGCGACCAGCAGGCCGAGCGGCGCGACGCAGGCATCGATCAGCCACACTGAGCGCGATCACGCGCATCTGCACCCGTGAGGCGATGCCCATGAGCGCCGCCTCGCGCAGCGTGGCCGAGACGAGATCGATCAGGCAGCCGGCGAGGAACGCGGCGACGTAGACGAGCGCCAGCTGCACCGCCGCCGTGGACGGTGCCCCGGCGAGCACGAGCACGAGCGCCGGTCCCAGCGCATGCCACGCGTCCGGTATCGAGAACAGCACGCGCTCGGGGCCGACGCGCCCGACGGCGACCTGGCCCAGCGTGCCCAGGACGAGGCCCGCGGCGGCGAGCAGGGGCACGATCCCCGGCGGCAGCAGCAGCAGCATCGGCACGAGCACCAGGTAAGAAGGCACCACGTAGCCCGCGCCGATCGGGAACTTGATCATGCGCGAGGCCAGCGCGTAGAGGCACGACCAGCGTCGCCGCCAGCAGCAGATCCATCGGTGGGAGGCGAGCGCGTGCGAGCGCCAGCGGAATCGGCGCAGCCCGAGGAACAGCACGGCGGCCACGCTCTCGACGACCAGCTCGCGCCGGTTCAACGGCCGCGAGCGCGCCTCCAGGAGTCCTCCAGCAGGCGCTCGCACCGGGTCGGCGGAGCGGACGTCGTCGAGGTCGGGCTGTCATCTCATCGGGCCATGGTCAGCGTCCGGGCGCAGTCGAGGAGAGTGGCGGCACCCGTCCGATGCCGCCACTCCCGCCGTCTCCTAACGGCTGTAGGGGTCGATGTAGACATCGTCGATCGCCCAGGTCGAGTCCCCGCTGGGCTGGAACGCGATGCGGACTTTGAGCTGCGCCGGTGCATCCACAGAGGCAGCGCGCTCGGCGAGCGTCCAGCGACGGGGCTGAGTGTCCACGAGCTGCCGGCTTCAGACCGACCGACGTCCACCCTGTGTCGCGAAGCCCCGGCCAGAGGTCCAGCGCAGGCTGACGTTCAGCGACCAGTTCCGAGTCGCCGTTCAGCTGCTCGGCGAAGAAGCGGAACGACGGGTATTCGCTGCTGACGCAGAACGGCGGCGAGACGGCGCTGCCGTAGGGCTGGATCACAAGCGAGTTCGATTCTTCGCCTTCGGCGTCCGGCGCTCGCTGACGACTTCGGCGTTGTTCAAGCGACCAGCCCGGCGCTTCGGCTTCGAACGCGCTGCCGCTGAGCAGGCTGTAGAGCGCGTTGTCGCCGAACTTCCGCGAGCGCGGTCGGATGCGGCGCTGTGACGGACATTCGGCGCTTGCCACGGCTGGCGCGGCGCCGACAGCAGCAGGGTGCCAACAGGCGGCGACGATGCTTCGGATACCCCTGGGGCGGATTATGTAAGGCATCTCAGGACCTCCATGTCGATTTCGCGAAGACCGCGATGTTTGAGGTCGGTAGCCGGGCGGTCTGCGTGAGATCCCTGGCTTTGCGTCCCCGTCTCGCGACGGGTTTGCCCTGAGCGACTCTTTTCTTTGACCCCAGGGTCGGTCGCCCTCCCGTGTGCGCTTGAGGATGTCCACGCGGCGTGGACAAAAGGGCCGACACGCCTGTCGTCCTCTTCGGCCGACGCGCCATCCGGGCCCGTCCGCGGGCCCGCGCGGGCGGGCATTCGGGCGCCCGCTGAAGGTTGTGGCTGGGCGGCGGCGAACCCAGCACTCAAGGTCGGGCCCGCATCGGACGATCAGGTGCGTAGGGATCGGGCAGCAAGTGCGATCGAAGACAAAGCTCCAAGGAGGCACGATGAAAAGGTGGGTGAGAGCGACGGGCACGGCGGCGGTGGCCGCGCTTGCGCTCGGCCTAGTCGCGTGTGGCTCCTCGACCTCGACGCTGCTGGGCGGCGGCGTCGGCGTCGTTGCGGGGGTCCAGTCGCCGCTGACCCAGACGCAGAGCGGCGGCAAGCACGGCGGCACCCTCACGGTGCTCGATCACGAGGACTTCGAAAACCTCGACCCCGGGGTTGCGTATGGGGCCCTGGACTACGAGGTCCTGCACGTCGTGCAGCGTCCCCTCTACTCCAACAAGCCGAACACGCTGAGCTCGCCTGTGCCCGACCTGGCCTCGGGTCCGGCGGAAATCTCCTCGGACGCCAAGACGGTCACCGTCCACATCCGCCACGGCGTGCACTTCAGCCCTCCGGTCAACCGGGAAGTTACCTCCGCCGACGTCGCCTACGCGATCGAGCGGGGCGCCAACCCGAACGTCGCCAACCCCTACTTCCACAGCTACTTCGGCTCGCTGCAGGGCGCCGAAAAGGCCGACGGCGGACCGTTCCCGGGCATCACCACGCCCGACCCCTCAACGATCGTCTTCCACCTGGCCGAACCGAAGGCCCAGATCCTCGTCGACGCCCTGGTGCTGCCGCTGACCGCACCCGTGCCCGAGGAATACGCCAGGCAGTACGACGCGAAGAAGCCCAGCGAATACGGCAGCTACCAGGTCGCCACTGGCCCCTACATGTTCAAGGCCGACGCCGCCGGCAAGATGCTCGGGATCGGCTATGTGCCCGGCAAGTCGGCCACGCTCGTGCGCAACCCCAACTGGAAGGCCAGCACGGACTTCAGGCCCGCATACCTCGACCAGATCAACATCAACATCGGCGGCGACCCAAACGTGATCGGGCGACAGGTGCTCGAAGGCTCGGGCATGGTTCAGAACGACACCCCGGCTCAGCCGATAGTCAAGCTCGCCTACCAGCAGTTTCGCTCACAGCTGGAGATCTCGCCTGGTGCCGGGGATCACTACGTGGCCGTCAACAACAAGCAGGGCCCGTTCGCCAACGTGAACATCCGCAAGGCGTTCTGGGCGGCGCTCGACCGCGTCGCGATGAACAAGGCCCGCGGCGGCGAACTGGTTGCGAACACGATGACCCACTTCATCTACCCGGAAATCCCGGGGTTCGAAGAGGCCGGCGGCCTGACGGGGCCGCGGGTGGACTACAACGACTACCCGCAGGGCAACATGCAGGTGGCGGCCAAGTACATGAAGCTCGCCGGCTACCCGAGCGGCCGCTACAACGGCTCGAAGTCGCTGGTGATCGTGGGCGCGACCGGCAGCCCCGAAGCCGAAGACGCCGAAATCGTCAACCAGACCCTGCAGGACCTGGGCTTCAAGACCAAGCTCAACCTGGTGGACAAATCGGTGATGTATGAAAAGTACTGCACCGTGCCGGCCGAAAAGATCGACGTCTGCCCGAACGTGGGCTGGGTGGCCGACTTCGGCGACCCCCAGGCGGTGCTCGACGTGACCTTCAGTGGCAACCACATCGAACCGGCTGGCAACGCCAACTACGGCCAGGTGAACGTGCCGCAGATCAACAAGGCGATGGAAGCCGCAGAACTGACCGTGGGCACCAAGGCGCGCGCGGACGCATGGGCCAAGATCGACGAAGAACTCGTCGACCAGGCCGCGGCGATCCCCTACGACTTCGAAAAGCAGCCGAACATCGAGTCGAGCGACGTCGCGGGCGTCGGCGATCTGTGGAACGGCGGCGCCTGGGACTACGCCTACACCTCGCTGAAGTAGCTACAGCTGCAGCGACTTGACCTGCAGGAACTCCTCGAGACCGAACCGCCCGAGCTCGCGCCCGTAGCCCGACTGCTTGTAGCCCCCGAACGGAGCCAGGGGATTGAAGGCGCCGCCGTTGATCTCGACCTGTCCGGTGCGGATCCTGCAACGCGACCCGCTTGGCGCGCTCGGTGTCGGCCGACCAGACGCCTCCCGCCAGACCGTAGATCGAGTCGTTCGCGATCCGCACGGCGTCCTCCTCGTCCTCGTAAGGCATGAGTGCCAGCACCGGGCCGAAGATCTCCTCCTGGGCGATGGTCATCCCGGGCGTCACCTCCGAGAAGACGGTGGGACGCACGAAGTAGCCGCTGTGAAGGCCCTCCGGCGGCTCGACGCCCCCGGTCAGGAGCTTCGCCCCCTCGTCGCTGCCCCTGCGGATGTAGTCGCGGACTTTCTCGCGCTGGGCCTCAGAGACGAGCGGGCCGAGCATCGTGCCCGGCTCGAACGGGTCACCCGGCTTGAAGTGCTCGGCGACGGTGACGGCGATCTGCTCGGCCTCGGCGAGTCGCGAGCGCGGCACGAGCATCCTGGTGAGGGCGCTGCAGGTCTGTCCGGAGTTCAGGAAGCACTTCGCAACGCCGTCCTGGATGGCCGCCTGGAGGTCGGCGTCCTCGAGGATGACGTTCGGCGACTTGCCGCCCAGCTCGAGCGCGACGCGCTTGATCGTGCCGGCGGCGGCTTCGCTGACCCGCCGGCCCGCCTCGGTGGACCCGGTGAAGGAGATCATGTCCACGTCGGGATGCAGCGCGAGCGCCTCGCCGATGACCGCGCCGCGACCGGTGACGAGGTTGAAGACGCCCGCGGGCAGGCCGACCTCGTCGATCACCTCGGCGAGCAGCACGGCGTTCAGCGGCGCGACCTGGGATGGCTTGAGCACCACGGTGCACCCCGCGGCCATCGCGGGCGCGACCTTCGCGGCGATCTGGTGCAGGGGATAGTTCCAGGGGGTGATCGCGCCGATCACGCCGACGGGCTCGCGGACGATCAGCGAGTTGCCGACCTCCTCCTGCCACTCAAGGTCCGCCAGCAGCTGGGGCATCGAGCCGAAGGTCGTCGTCGGCAGCCCGGCCTGGATGATGCTCGAGAGCTTGACCGGCATCCCGACCTCTTGGGTGATCAGCGCCGCGATCTCCTCGATCCTCGCGCCGAGCGCCTCGGCGATGCGCTGCATCCAGTCGGCACGCTCCTGAACGGAGGTCTCAGACCAGCCCTCGAACGCGGCCCGCGCGGCGGCGACCGCCCGGTCGACGTCCTCGACGCTGCCGTCGGGGACCGAGCCCATCACCTGCTCGGTGGTGGCGTTGATGACCTCGAGTGCTCCCGTGCCGGCGGGCTTGACCCACTCGCCGCCGATGTAGATCTTGCTCGCGCACGTGGACGGCCTGATCGGTTGCGGTCGTCATGTCATTCTCCTCCGCTCGTTCGCTTGTCGGGACAGTGTGGCTGTTTTGCCCGCGGCCTGCAACGAGGCGGCCGCCCCGCTCAGACCGAGGGATCCGACGCTGCGCGTGCCGCGTCGGATTCGGCTCGCAGGCGCGCGATCTGCTCGAACTCGCTGCGGAACTCGGCGAGGCCGTCGGCGAGCGCCGAGAAGTCCGACCCGGGGAGCACCAGCACGTCGAGCGGCGTGAGCGCCCGGGTCGTGGCGCTGCGCGGGCGGCGTCCGAGCAGCGCCATCTCGCCGAAGTACTCGCCCGGCCCGAGCGTGCCGACTAGCTGCGGCCTCGCGCCGAAGCGCTTTAGCACCTCGACCCGCCCGGAGAGGATCATGAATAGGCTGTCGCCGGTATCCCCTTCGTTGAACACGGTCTCCCCGGGCTCGTAGTGGGCCTGGGTGGCGCCGCGGCCGCCACCCAGATTGAGCTGGACCGGGTGGGGCGGGAGCACGAGGTCGCTCAGCCACGAGATCGCCACGCGGGTCTTGCGACTGGCGCCCGGGGAGCTTTGACCAGTAGATGCCGCGCCACATCAGCCACGCCGGCAGGCCCGCGATGCGCACCCCGCCGGGCAGCTCGGCGACCGCGCGGTGGTGGCCGAGGGCGCCGAGCTTGCCGAGGCCGGTGAACGCGAACGAGCGCGCCCGCGCGCCCGTGTGGGAGGCGACGATGTTCGCGGCGAGCACCTTCGCCTGGCGGATGGCGTGCTGCGCGGTCGGCGGGCACGGCTCGACCGCCGGGCATCGGGATCAGCGCGCAGTCGCCGACCGCCCACACGCCGTCGGCGCCCTCGACCGCCATCGTGGCGTCGCACTCCAAGTCGCCCCCGCTCGGTGGGCAGGCCCAGCTGCTCGACGACCGGGTTGGGCGAGGACGGCACGGTCGAGATCAGCGTGCGCGTCGAGATGCGCCGGCCGTCCGAGAGCACGGCGCTCTGCGGGCTGGCCGCCACGAGACGCTCGCCGAGCAGCGAGCTCGATGCCCTGCTCGGCGAGCGCGGCGGTCGCGTAGCTCGGCCAGTCTGCGGCGTGAGCTCGCGCTCGAGCACGTTCGCGCCGCTGTGCACGAGCACGACGCGGACCTCGCTCGGGCGGGATCGAGCGGTAGTCGCGAACCGCCCGCCGCACGAATTCGTTGAGCGCCGCCGCCACCTCCGTGCCGGAGAAGCCGCCGCCCGGCCACCACGAACGTGAGCATCGTCCGGCGCAGATCCGGGTCGCGCACGACCGAGGACTGCTCGAGCACGTGGATGACGTGGTTGCGGATGCGCACGGCGTCGGCGAGCGTCTTGAACGGCAGCGCGTGCTCGGGGAGGCCCGGGTACGCCCCGGAAGTCGGTGACGTTGCCGAGCGCGATGACGAGGTGGTCGAACGGCAGCTCCTGCGTCTGCGGCGTGAGCCCGGCTCCCAGCGTCACCACCCGCCGATCGAGATCGACCCCCTCGATCTCGCGCACGAACAGGTCCGTTCGTCGCCAGCAGCTGGCGCAGCGGGCTGACCGTGTCGAGGATGCCGACGTCGCCCGCGATGACCTCCGCCAGCATGGGCTGGAAGACGAGGTAGTTCTCGCGGTTGACCAGCGAGACCTCGACCGGAGCGCCCTTGGCGAACAGGCGCTCGAGATGCAGCGCGGTGTAGACGCCGCCGAAGCCGCCGCCAAGCACGACGACCCGGGTCCGAGCCGAACGACGCCCTCCTGCGCGGTCAACGGCGGTGCTCATCGCCGCCGCGGTCCTGTCCGGCGAAGCCAGAGCCACAGGCCGAAGGAGCCGATCGCGGCGAACAGGCCACTGGCGATGGCCGCCAGCGGCGAGCCGTCGTCGAGCGAAAGGACGAGCATGCTCGCCGCCGCGCCGAGGATGATGAACCCAACGGCGTAGAAGGTCCGCGGCGGACCTGCCGGGTTCCTGGCCACGGATGAAGATTAGGCCTCTGCAGAGGCGCAGCGGCATTGCGGCGTTCCCGCAGCGGTACTGCGGCGTTGACCCGTCGCCCCTCCGGGCGTGCGAGACTAGCGTGAGCCGTGTCGAAGGTCCGACCGCGTGGAGGCCAATGTCAAAGCAGCGCATCATCGAGGCGCTCGGCGAGGGGGAGCTGCTGCTCCCCGAGCTCGTCGACCGTGCGCTGGCCGCCAACGACCGCGTCAAGTACCTGCTGACGTTGCTGCAGACCGCCCGATCGGCCGCCGACGGTGACGACTCTGCTCCGGGCCTGCACGAGGAGCGGCTGGCCAGCGGGGTGCGTGAGGCGACCCTGGACAGCGTCGTGCGCGCAAGCACACGGCGCCCGGATGGGACCTATGCGATACCCGAGGCCGAGCAGCTCACCGGGCGGGCCGTGGAGGAGGTGCGGACGATGCTGGCCGCACTTGCGGCCGGGGGCAGCGCCAAGGCGGACGAGCTGCAGGGGCGCCTGGGCCGGGTCTCGGACGAGCTCTCACCCAAGGGTGAGCTGATCTCCGGCGCGGACATCGCGCGTCTGACCTCCGGGCGCCGCGGTGACGGCGACAGCCTGCACCTGATCGTGATGGACGCCCATCGCGAGCTCAATCGGGTGCAGGAGAGTCTCGCCACCGAGTCGATCGACGGAGCCCTGGTTCGCGATCTCGCCGACGAGGACCGGTCGCTGGTGCGGGCGTTCATGCGCGGTCTCGGCAGGACGCAGCGCCTGCGGTTCGACCACCCCGGCCTGGGCACGGTGGCAACCCGCAGCGGGTCGGCTCTCGTGCTGCAGAACGACATCGGCGAGACCGATGCCCACGTGCTCGTGGTGCGCGTCGACGAAGGCGTGGTCACGATCACCTGCACCGACGTGCACCTCGAGCGCTTGCGCTTCTTCCAGCGGCTGCTCGACGGTTGGGGGGTGCGCTGGGAGGGCTCGCGCTCGCGTAGCGATCGGGCCATGCAGGACGGGCACTACTACCTGTCGATCGGCCGCCTGCAGGCGGCGTCGGAGGCCGCGCTCGAGGAGTTCCTCGATCGCCTGGGCTCGCGTCTGGTGTTCCTGATCGACTGGAACCGGGCGCGCAAGCGCCTGCGCCGACTGGTCGGCAACCGCGCGGCGGTCGAGCTGCTCGACTGGGCCGCCGGGACAGATCACGGGCACATGGCATTCCTGCGTGCCGGCGGGGACGCCCTGGTGTACGACGCGCTCGAGTTCGGCGCGGGCCGCGCTGCGCGGGCGGGCGACTCGCTGAGCGACGTGCTCGGCCGTGACGCTGCGTGCGAGTACCTGCGCGCGGTGATGCGCATCTGTGCGGAGGGCATGCTCGCCGGGCACTCACGCGCGCTGATCCGGGACAAGGTGCGCGCCGAGCTGATCGGCCACGTGCGCACGGCCCGTCAGCAGCTTCTGGGGCTCATCTGCGGCCACGCGGAACTGGTGGTGGAGATCGGCGAGACCGTGCGCGACGCGCTCGAGCAGGCGACGCTGCCGCGGGCGAGTGCGCGAAGGGATGCGCCCACGCACCTGGCGCGCGAGTGGGAGCGCCGCGCCGACCAACTGGTCAAGGAGGTCCGCGCGGCGGCCTCGCGCGCCGAGGAACCGGCGCCCTTCCTGGAAATCGTGGAGGCGGCCGACGACGTGGCCGACAGCCTCGAAGAGGCCTGCTACTACTTCAGCCTGCTCGCGCAGGGTCATCCCACCGGCGTGGTGCGAGCGCGCGCCCGGCGCCTGACCGCGCTCGTGCTCGCCGCGGCGCGCGCCTACCTGCGCGCGGCCGTGTTCGGGCGGGAGGTCCAGCGCGGCGGCTCGCGCGAGGACACGGACGGCTTTCTGGAGGCGGTGCACCGCGTGGTGGATCTCGAGCGGGAGACCGACGAGGTGCAGCGCTCGGTACACGGCGCTCTCGTGGCCGAGGTGGATGCGGCTGGAGAGCTGTTCGTCCTCGTCGAGGCCACGCGGGCGCTGGAGGAGGCGGCGGATGCCCTGATGCACGCGGCGCGCAGGCTGCACGCCCATGTTCTCGAGGAGGTTGTCGCGTCCGAGCCGCCGCCGGCACGCGTTGGCCCATCTCCGGCGGCGCGCCGGGCGTCGAGGACCGGCCGTGCAGCCGTGCGGGACCTCTACGTGATCGGCGACAGCTCCGTGGCGGTACCCGACACGGCAGCGATCGGCCGCAAGGCGCAGGGGCTCGCGCGCATGGCCCGCGCCGGGCTGAGGGTTCCGCAGGCGGTCGTGCTCGGTACGGCCGTATCCCGCCACCATGTCGAGAGCGGCCGCGTGCCGGGCCTGCGCAGGCTTCTGGACGGCGCCGTGGACGCCGTCGAGCACAGCACCGGACTCGGCCTGGGCGACCCTCGCCGGCCGCTGCTCCTATCCGTGCGCTCAGGTGCGCCGGTATCGATGCCGGGCATGCTCGAGACCGTGCTCGACATCGGCCTCTGCGACGCGACAGTTGGCGGGCTGGTGGCCACGACGGGTAATCCGCGCCTGGCCTGGGACTGCTACCGGCGGCTCGTGGAGTCCTATGCGCGCGTCGTGGCCGGCTGCCCGGCGGAGCCGTTCGAAGAGGCGACGCGCGAGCGCATGGGCGCCGTGGGCGTGGAGCGTCCGCGGGACCTCGACGCGCTGGCACTCTCCGAGCTCACCCGATCACACCTGGATCGTTTCAACGCGCTCGCCGGCCGTCCCTTTCCCCAGGATCCCGACCGCCAGCTCGAGGAGGCGGTGCGGGCTGTTCTCGAATCGTGGCAGGCGCCCAAGGCCCGCGAGTATCGACGGCTCAGCGATGTGCCCGAGCGCATGGGCACCGCGGTCATCCTCCAGCGCATGGTGTTCGGCAACGCCGGCGGTCTCTCGGGCGCGGGCGTCGCCTTCACGCGCGACCCCACCACGGGTGAGCGCGAGCTCTACATGGACTTCCTGCTCGACGCCCAGGGCGAGGACGTCGTGTCCGGCCGCCACACCGTCGATACGGCCGAGGAGCTCGCGCTGATGGCGCCCGAGCTGTACGAGCAATTGGCCGCCGTGTGTCCCTTGCTGGAGGGAGAGTTCGCCGATGCCCAGGAGTTCGAGTTCACCATCCAGGACGGAGAGCTGTACCTGCTGCAGACGCGGTCGGCCAAGCGCACCGCGTGGGCGGCGCTGCGCATCGCCGTCGACCTCGTCGCAGAGCACCTGATCACAGCGGGCGTGGCACTCGAGCGGCTCGCGCCGCTGGACCTGGGCGGCATCCGGCGCGTGCGGGTACGCGACGCAGACTCGGCGACTGCCGTCTGCCGGGCGTTGCCGGCGAGCATGGGTGTCGCGGCGGGCCCGATCGCGCTCGACGCCGAGACCGCTGCCCAGTTCGCCCGGGAGGGGCAGCCGCCGGTGCTCGTGCGGCCAGACACCGCCACGGAGGACATCGCCGGGATGGCCGTCGCGGCCGGCATCCTCACCGGTGCCGGTGGTCGCACCTCCCACGCCGCCGTGGTGGCGCGCGAGCTGGACAAGCCGTGCCTGGTGGGATGCCCGGAGCTGGAGGTAGACCTCCTTGCCCGGCGCGTGAGGATCGGCCAGCGGACATTCACCGAGGGCGAGCAGATCTGCGTGGACGCCGAGTCCGGGCTCGTCTTCGCGGGCTCGCCGGCGCTCGAGGAGCAGCGGCCCACCGATGAGCTCGCGACCGTCGCCGCGTGGCGCAGTCAGCCCGAGAGCACGGCGCAGGCGACCGAGGCGCTCGCGTAGATCACTGGACCCGGTCCAGCGCAGGTTCGGGGTGCTCGCCCAGATACTCCACCCAGGCCTTCTTGATGCAGGGATAGTGCTTGTGGGCCTCGACCGAGTCCATGAAGTTGGCGATGTTCGTGTCGAAGCGCTCCTGCAGTCGCGCGTCGGCAATCCGGCCCTCGCTGTTCAGGGCGTTGTGGGCCTGCGCGAGCGAGAACATGTCGGGATAGATGCGTGCGCCCAGATGCTCGAACGGGACGCGCAGCGCCCACAGGCCGCGGTTGCCACCGACCATCGACGGAGAGGCCGACAGCAAGAGGCCCTCGCGCTCGTTGAATGGCTGCGGGGTGAAGCGCGAGACCCAGTCGATCGCGTTCTTCAACACGCCCGGCATCGAGCCGTTGTACTCCGGCGCCGAGACCACGAAGCCGTCGCACTGCTCGAGGCGGCGGCGCAGCTCCTCGGCCCCGGCCGGAAAGCCGTCGCCGTCCTGCACGTCGCCGTTGTAGGAGGGCACGTCGAATTCGCGCATCGTGGCGCGGTCGACGTTACCCCCGTTGGCCTCGATCGTGACGGCTGCGAGCTCGGCCAGGCGCGTGTTCAGGGAGCCGCGCCGCAGGGAGGCCGAGAAGACGAGGAAACGGACGGGCTCACGTGGGTTGGTGGCGCTCACGGTCGAGGGCCAGACTACTACCCCGTCGCCGAGGTCCAACCGGTGCCGCCCCGACGGACACGCCGGCGTCCCGGCGGCGCTAACCGTCTCGGTGACGCTCCTGCTCGAACGGGTCGGGGGCGGCGCCGGCGGGTGCTTCGGCCTCGAGCCCGGCGGCGGCCTGCAGCAGAGCCTGGCGCGCCTGCGGGTCAACGGTCGGGTAGTGCGGGTCGATCTCCGCCAGCGTGTGCACGAGCACGGCGCCCACGGCGATTCGTGCGAACCACTTGTGATCGGCCGGGATCACGTGCCAGGGCGCCCACTCGGTGCTGGTATGGGTCAGCATGTCCGAGAACGCCTCCTGGTAGCGCTCCCAGTGGGAGCGCTCGTTGACGTCGTTGACCGAGAACTTCCAGTTCTTCTCGGAGAGATCGATGCGCTTCAAAAAGCGCACGCGCTGCTCCTCGCGGGAGATGTTGAGAAACAGCTTGACGACCCGAAAGCCGTTGTCCACGAGATAGCGCTCCCAGTCGTTGATCTCGCGGTAGCGGCGCTTCCAGACATCACCCGGCCGCGCCGCCGGCGGGAGCTTCTGGCGCTCGAGCAGATGCGGGTGGACCCGCACGACGAGAACCTCCTCGTAGTGGGAGCGATTGAAGATCCCGATCTGCCCTCTCGCCGGCAGACGCTGTGCGTAGCGCCAGAGGAAGTCGTGGTCGAGCTCCTCCGAGGAGGGGACCTTGAAGCTGTGAACGACGACGCCCTGGGGGTTCACACCGCTCATGACGTGCCGGATGGCCCCATCCTTGCCCGCGGCGTCGAGCGCCTGCAGGATGACCAGGACCCCGTAGGTGTCCTGCGCGGCAAGGCGGTCCTGGTACTCGGCGAGCAGCTCCACTCCCCGTTTGAGGTGCTCCTCGCCTTCGCTCTTCTTCAGCCAGCCCGCCTTGAAGGCCGGGTCGTAGTCCTTCGCCAGCGTCACCGTCGAGCCGGGCTCGACACGCAGGGGGCCGATCAGCTCCGTCAGGCGCCCTGCCCTCTCGTCCGCCATGGATGTTCCTTCCTGGTCCGCTCGCGGGTGGCCTGCTCGAACGACCCCAACTGTACGCGCCGGCGGCGTCTAGCCCCGCGGAGCGGCCGCTCGCCGGGCCGCCGCCCGCTCGGCCGCGACGCGCTCGGCCGCCGCCTGCCGAGCGGCGCCTCGGGCTTCGTCGATGTCGCGGAATGCCGTCGCCCGCACGATCAGTCCCTCCGCCCACTCGTAGACCCACGCCACCCGCACTCGAACTCGATCGTCGCGGCCGGAAGGGCGGCCGCTCTCACGGAACACGGCGAGAACGACTCCGCTACCGAGGGCGAGCACCTCGTCGGCCCCGATCTCGACGTCCTCGTAGACATCCATCCAGTGGGTGAACACTCGACGAATCGCCGCCGGTCCCTCGTAGATGCCCATCTCCCAGTGCGAGGTATCGAGCACCGCATCGGGCGCGTAGTGGCTCACCAACGCGTGAACGTCGCGTCGGTTGGTGGACTCGACGAGATCGTGGATGAACTCGACCAGGCCGGGGTTTGGCGATTCATCGGGCATGTGCCCAGGCAGTATGCCGGGCGCGACGGGCGACCTGCCGGCGCGGGGGCATCGACTGAGCACCCTGGGGCTCACCCCAGCCGGAACCCCAATCCGGGCGCTATGGTGACGCATGCGCTTCGACACCATCGAGGTGAACGCGGCCGGCGCCCGGGGCGAGGTCACCCTGAACCGGCCCGACAAGCTGAACCCTCTCAGCAACGAGACCCTGCGCGAGCTGGCGGAGGCCGCGCGCTGGCTCGACGAGCAGCCCCGGGGTCAAGGTGGTGATTGTCAGCGGGAGCGGGCGGGCGTTCAGCTCCGGAGCCGACGTGTCGGTGTTCGCGGGCGCCGACCCGGGCGTGAGCGCCCGGCGGGAGGCGGCCGACGCGGGTCGTCTGATGGCCGAGGCCATCGAGTCGATGCGGGCTGTAACCGTCGCCCGCATCCACGGGCACTGCGTCGGAGGCGGCTTGGTGCTGGCCGCCGCGTGCGACCTGCGTGTAGCCGCCGACACGACCCGCTTCTCGATTCCCGAGGTCGATCTCGGGATCCCCCTGGCCTGGGGCGGCATCCCGCGTCTGGTGCGCGAGATCGGCCCGGCCATGACCAAGGAGCTGGTGCTGACGTGCCGGCCGTTCACGGCGGCCGAGGCCCGCGAGCTGGGCTTCGTGAACCGCGTGGTCGGCGAGGGGCACCTCGAGCAGGCGGTCGACGAGCTGGTCGGGCAGCTCGAACGCAAGTCATCGCTGACGCTCGAGGCGACCAAGCTCGCCGTCAACGCCGCCAGCCGGGCCATGGTGTCGACTGCCGGGGCGTGGAGCGACGCCGACACACTGCTCTCGGCCCTGAGCGACCCCGAGTCGCGCAGAGCGGCGCAGGAGTACCTCGCGCGGCTCGGCGGACGCTGAAGGAGAGCCGGGCCCATGCCGGCGCGCCGTGACCGGCCCGCGGGCGGTCTTGCGGGCGACACGTCCGGTCGCAGGGCCGCCGCCCGCCCGGCCCTGCTCAGGGTTGGCGCTCGCCGACGACGATGCCCGTCCTCGACGCGGCGCGTCAGCGGTGAAGCCGTGCTGCTTGAGCACGGCGATCATGCGCGCGTTGTCGGGCGTCGTCTCCGCGTAGACGCTGCGGATGCCCCACGCCCGCGCGATCTCCAGGCAGTAGTCGGTCAGCAGGTCCGACAGGCCGCGCCCCTGCCAGGGATCGGCGACGAGCACCGCGTACTCGGCGCTCTGGCGGTCGGGGTCGGCGACGAGCCGGCCGACGCCGAGGAGCTTGCGCGTGCCGTCCTGCTCTTCGAGTTCGGCGACGATCGCAAGTTCGCGGTCGTAGTCGATGAAGCAGTAGCGCGTGGCCAACTCGTGCGTGTGCTTGACCATCCCGCGGAAGCGCAACTGGATCGACTCGGGCGAGCAGGCGTCGAGCATCTCGTGCCAGAGCGGCTCGTCCTCCGGCCTGATCGGACGCAGCGTCACGTGCAGCCCGCCGGTCGTGGTCGCCTCGCGCGTGTACTCCTCGGGGTAGGGCCGGATCGCCAGATGCGAGAACGGCGGCGGTGGGCGGCCGACCAGCGACTGGTCGACGACGGCCCTGGCGTCGAGCGCGACGGCAGCCGTCCGCACCGGCGAGCAGCGGATTGATCTCGATCTCGCTGATCTCGGGGTAGTCGGCGACGAGGTAGGAGAAGCGCATCACGACCTCAAGCAGCGCGTCGAGGTCGATCCCCGGGCGTCCTCGGTGGCCGGCGAGGAGCGGCCAGATCCGCAACGACTGGAGCATGGCGAGCGCGAGGCGCTCGTTCAGCGGCGGCAGGTCGAGCGCCTGGTCGTGCAGCACCTCGGCGGCGACACCGCCGGCGCCGAGCAGGATCACCGCGCCGAACGTCGGGTCCTTGCGCGCGCCGAGCACGAGCTCGTAGCCGGAGCTCCGCGCCATCGGCTGGACGGTCACGCCCTGCACGTCGGCCGCCGGCCGGTGCTCGCGCACCGAGGCGATGATCCGCTCGTAGGCCGCCCGCACCTCCTCGTCGCTCGCCGAGCCCGAGCTCGACGCCGCCGACGTCGGTCTTGTGCGTGACCTCGGGTGAGCGCACCTTGAGCGCGACCGGATAGCCGATGTCGCGCCGCGACCGCCACGGCGTCGTCCGCCGAGAGCGCCGGCAGCGGCTTTGTGACCGGAATCTCGTACGCGTCGAGCAGCGTCTTGGAGGAGGTCTCGGACAGCACGCCGCGGCCCTCGGCGAGCACCGCGCTCATCAGCTCCTTCGCGCGCCCGCGGTCGAGCGCGAAGCTGACCGGGATCGTCCGCGGCGTCTCGTGCAGTGTCTCGAGGTTGCGGGCGTAGGAGACGAGGTCCATGAACGCGCCGATGGCCTGTTCGGGATAGGCGTAGGCTGGCGACGCCGCCCGCGCTCAGGCGCTCGAGCCCCTCGCGCACCGAGCGCCCGCCCATCCAGGCGGCGAGCAGCGGCTTCTGCTGGCCGACCTTCGATCGTTCGCGGCGCGCCGCCAGCACAGCTTCGGCGGCGCCGGCTGGCGTCGGTCATCGCCTGCGGCGTCAGGATCACGAGCACGGC
The DNA here is from genome assembly GCA_963730575.1 of uncultured Solirubrobacteraceae bacterium. Lineage (GTDB taxonomy): Bacteria > Actinomycetota > Thermoleophilia > Solirubrobacterales > Solirubrobacteraceae > Palsa-744. The sequence goes on along the minus strand of CAVSSG010000006.1, from coordinate 479,103 downwards.
GTCGACCTGCTTGTCGGCGAGCACCGCCTTGACCGCGTCGCCGAACCGCTGCGGCGGGGCGTCGCCGAGCACGTCGATCGGGTTGGCGTGCGACCACGCCGGCGGCAGCGCCGCGTCGAGCGCTGCGAGCGTCGCCGGCTCGAGCTCGGCGAGCGCGCCGCCGCGGGCGAGCAGCGCGTCGGCCGCCATCACGCCCGGCCCGCCCGCGTTCGTGACGATCGCCAGGCCGTCCGCGGCGGACCGGACGCTCGCGTGCGAGCAGCTCGGCGGTGGCGAACACGTCCTCGATTCGCTCGACGCGCACGAGCCCGGCGCGGCGGAAGGCGGCGTCGTAGACGGCGTCCTCGCCGGCCATCGCGCCGGTGTGCGAGACGGCCGCCTTGGCCGACGCGGCGAACCGCCCCGACTTGTAGACGATGATCGGCTTGCTGCGCGCAAACGCGCGCGCCGCCGACATGAACTTGCGCGGCTCGGTGACGTTCTCGACGTAGAGGAAGATCGAGTGCGTCTGCGTGTCCTGGCCGAGATAGTCGATCAGGTCGCCGAGGTCTATGTCGAGCATGTTGCCGAGCGAGACGACGTGCGAGAAGCCGATCTGCTCCGAGAGCGCCCAGTCGATGACGGCACGTCGCGAGCGCGCCCGATTGCGAGACGAACGCGACGTGGCCGTCGATCGGCATCGCCCCGGCGAAGCTCGCGTTGAGCCCCAGCCGCGGCACGATCAGCCCGATGCAGTTCGGTCCCATCAGCCGCATGCCGTCGTGGCGGGCCAGCTCCTCGACGACGCGGCGTTCGAGCTCTGCTCCCTCGGCGCCGGCCTCGCGAAATCCAGCCGACAGGACGGCGATCGCCGCGACACCCGCCTCACCGCACTCGCGCACCACCTCAGGAACGGCGGCGGCGGGTGTGCAGACGATCGCGAGCTCGGGCTTGGCCGGCGTCTCCGCGATGCTCGCGTAGGCCTGGATGCCGCCGACCGACTCGCGGCCGGGGTTGATCGGGTAGACGACCCCCTCGAAGCCGGCGTCGACGAGGTTGCGCAGGACGATGTGACCCGAGTTGCGTGCGCTCCCCGCCGGCGCCGACGACCGCCACGTGGGTGGGGTTGAACAGGCTGTCGAGGTTGCGAACGCTCATGCGTTGAAAGTGAAGCGAAACCGCGGTGCGCCCGTACTCTCATTGCAGCGCTGTCGTTTCCCGGCGACTATCATCCCACGAACCCGACCTACCGCATTGGACGGGTGGCGCCGGTTCCCGCGTGGAGGTGCGACGAGGCGACCAGGCGTTGCTCCCTTTGCGCGCAGGCGGGCGGCCAACGAGCCGGGGCGCTCGATCGCAAGGACGGCAGGGCACACCGCAATGGTGGGCGCTGCGCTCTCGGACGCGCCCAAACCCGGCGGATTCGGCGTCGGGCATCAGGTTTGGCAGACGGTCTTTGGACGGTGCGCGGGCCGTAGGGCGGCACACGGTCAACCTCGCGGGCGGCGCGTCGTGACGCTGTCGTCACACGCGCTCCAGTTAGCGGCCGGCCGTTGGAACTCAAGGACCCCGAGCGTGCAGCCTGGCCACCGGGCATGACGCCGCGCGACGCGGGTTGACGCCTGCCAGCCCTGGGCGTCCGTCACCTTATGCGTCAATTTCCCAGAGCTGCGGATACCGCGTTAGGCGACTAACGCAATCTAGTTGACCAAATCAATGAGGAATGCTACTTTCTCCCGGCGGCGCGGACGTCGCGAGATTTGAGTCGTCCCATCATCGGACACTACGAGGGCAGGAGACCGGAATGCACATCAACCCATACATCGTTCTGGGCAGCGCGGTCGTCGGGCTCCTTGTCGGGACGACGGGGGCAGGTGGCGGCGCGCTCATGACGCCGATGCTGATCCTTCTCTTCAGCGTCAAACCCTCGACCGCGATCTCGAGCGACCTCGTTGCGGCTGTTGTGATGCGTCCGGTGGGGGCGAGCGTGCACTTCCGCAGGGGGACCATCCATCGCCCTCTTGTGAAGTGGCTGGTGATCGGCTCCGTGCCGATGGCCTTCCTCGGCGCCTATCTGCTGCACCTCATGGGCCACACCAAGTCATCGCAGACGAAAATCGAGACGATCCTCGGTGTGGCGCTGCTGATTGGGGCCGCGGCCATGGTGTTGCGCTACTACCTCGACAGCCGCGGAGGCCATGCTCGCGTCGCAGGCCTACACGACATCATCGCCAAACCGCTGCCGACGCTCGTAGTCGGGATGATCGGCGGCGTGATCGTCGGAATGACGTCTGTCGGCGCCGGCTCGCTGATCATCGTCCTGCTCCTGTTCCTCTACCCCACGATCAACGCCAAACAGCTCGTGGGCACGGACCTCGCCCAAGCAGTGCCTCTAACCCTCGCGGCCGCATGCGGAGCGCTCATCTTCGGCCAGGTCGAGTTCGGTTTGACCACTTCGATCGTCCTCGGCGCGGTCCCGGCGGTGCTGGTCGGCGCGATGTTCTCCTCAAGCGCGCCCGACCACTACATACGGCCAGTGATCACCTTTGTGATCTTCGCGTCGGGCCTGAAGTACATCGGCGTCGGGACAACAGCACTCGGCTGGATCCTCGTCGCGACGCTGCTGGCCTGCTTCATCGTGTGGCTGGCCATCAGCAGGCCATGGCGCCAGACCCCCGACTCCGAGTCGGCGCGCGCCTGACCGCCGGCAGGCGGCCTGCGACCGACTGATATAGGCTCGTGCCCCACACACGAGGAAAGGGAGGGGCCATGTCCGCAGACAACGTAGAGGTCGCCCGCGGCGCCTACGAAGCTTTCAGGAGGGGCGATTTGGAGGGGGTTGGAACGTTTCTTGCCGACGACGTCGAATGGGAAGCGCCCGATACCCTGCCGACCGGCGGTGTCTTCCGCGGCCGTGACGCGGTCCTCGGGAACTTTGCGGACATTTCAAGCCACTTCAGCGAGTTCAGCGTGGACCCGGACGAGTACATCGACGCCGGCGACCACGTGGTGGTCCGCGGCGTTCAGAGCACCACCGGCCCAGGGGGATCCACCACATCACGCTATCTGCACCTCTTCACGCTGAGTAACGGCAAGGTAACTCGCGGTGAGTTCATCGCCGACACCGTGAAGGGCAGGGAAGCACTCGGCAGCTAAGCCCAAAGCTGCACCACTGTCGCCGAGGATCTTCGGGGCGTTCCGAGGCCCTGCCAGCCCTGGGGCGAAGCGAATAGTTGTTGCCAATTTCCCGGAGCTGCGGATCCCCGGGCCACGGGCCCAGGGGACCGGCTGGGATCTCAGGTTCCCGGCGGCCTGGGCGCAGGTGTCATCGTCCTCGTTGCGTCGACCTCCTCGGGCGTGAGCAGAGGGATCGTCCTGATTTTCGTGGAGCCAGTCCGGTTGACGCTGAGCGCGAAAGCCACCGCCGCCTCATTGCTCGGCGGGCGACTCAAGGAGGTCATCTCGCCGTCCACAGGCGCAGGCTCACGCCGCTGTCGCTATTGAGCATCACAAGGCTGCGAACGGCGACGGCCAGGTAGGCGGCAGCGGCGAGCTTGGGGAACACGAAGATGCCCACGATGATCGCGATTGCGTAGACCACGACACTCAGCGATGGCCGCCAGCTGCGACGCCCTGGTGGCGGTGGCGTGGCCTTCTGCGGTGGCTGGGATCGCGCCAACTCCGGATGCCGGGCCGCGTGGCGCACGCTCGCGTCCAACAGCATGTCGATGACCAGGACAGTTGCGCCGTACAGGCCGACGGCGGTGCGCGAAGCCTCGTCGGATGCGCGCAGGGTCTCGGCGAGCAGGCCGGTAGGGAAGGGCAGGAACGCGGTCGCCATCAGCAGCAGCAGGTTCAGGCGCATCATCGTCGCGTCGACGCAGCGCAGGCGGCCGTAGAGGTTGTGGTGGGCGACCCATACGCTTCCGATGGTCAGGAAGCTCGTCGCGTACGCCAGATACTGGGGCCACTCGTGCGCCAGGGCCTTCCTGAGGTGCTCGAGTTCCGAGGGGACGACCTTGATCTCCAGCACGAGCAGCGTGATCGCGATGGCGAGTACCCCGTCGCTGAACGCCTCCACGCGGCCGGTGTCCCAGAGCCCGGGTGGATGCTGGTGGCGGGCCTCGTCCATGCTTCATATCGTCGCTCCGGGTCCGGACACTGGCCGGCGCCGGCAGCGCAACCCCGGCCGGCGCGCACGGGCAATCAGGATGTTGTCTAGCGTCTGCGCGTGCCCGGGAGCGCACGGCGCCCGCGGTCTAACGACTCCTGGCGCCTTGCATGTCTTGGGCCAAGCAAACAGTCTTGATCAAGTTTCCGGCGCTGCGGATTCCGCGTTCTAGCGTCGGGCCCGGCCCCGAGCGCGGCCGCATCGTGGCTGCGCGATACTCGCGTGAAGATGTCGCGAGACAAAGTGGACGTTGCCAAGCGAATGGTTGATGCCTACAACCGCCGGGACGTCGATGGGTTGTTTGCCGAGCTCGCGACCCCCGACTTCGAGTGGCACCCGGGAATCGTCAGGGCCCTCGATGGGGGCAGCTACCGCGGACGCGAGGGCGTCGAGCGGTTCGCCGCCGATACCAGCGAAAACTGGGCGGAGCTCCAGATCATCGCTGAGGAGTTTCGCGATCTCGGCGATCGGGTGTTTGAGCTGGGTAGGCTCAAGGGACGCGGGAAGGGCAGCGGCGTACCGGTCGACCAGCCGTTCGCGTGCATCCTCGATTTTCGCGGCGACAGGATCTGGCGCTGCCGGGTGTACCTCGATCACCCTGAGGGGTTACGAGCTGCGGGGCTCACCGAGTAGACGCCGTCCACGCCAGCTTGAAGGCCCTGCCAGCCCTGGGCCAAGCAAACAGTTTTGATCGAGTCTCCGATGCTGTGGATGGGGGCATCGTCTACAGCGCACTCAAGTAGAGCCGCCTGAGTCGCGCTGCGGACACAGGTGGCGCGTCACGACCAGCACGACGCCCACCACTTGCACCACGGTTGCGCCCCGCGGCGTTTGGGCCCCGCTTCGGCGAGTCCGGCGCCGCTGCTATCCGGCAAGGACTAAGAAGACGTAGTTCGCCTGGCCCGAGTTGGTCGCGTAGTTCGCGGCGGTGACGCTTACCTGGTACGTGTCGCCCGGCGTCCACGTGAGACCTATCGAGTTGCCGGCGACGCATGCGCTCAAATCGACGGTGAACGTGATCGGACCGGGATTGCCGGCGGCCGCCGGATCGAAGTCATCAAGCGTGTCATCGTTCAGGGCCCATCCGAGGCTCGGGTCCGACGTGGCGGTCGCTCCCGACACAGCGGAGTAGGCGTCCTGCGGGCAAGCCGCCTGCGAACTATTGAAGCTAGGCGGGTATGCCTGGATCCTGACGGAGTAGGCGAGTCCGGCGACGTCCATGACACCGCTCGTGGACGTCTCTCCGCTGAGCGGAAGCCGCTCCGGACGCTCGACTTTCAGGGTGATCGTTCCGCTCGGCGAAGCGCTGACCTGGTTGCCGGCGCTGTCGGTGACCAGCACTGGGTTGGCGCCGCCGCTGAAGGTCAAGCCCTGCACGTAGGTCGGCACCGCCATGTACGGCCCCACCATCGCCGGGATCTCGGCAGATTGGCCTGACGAGTTGGTGTCGGTTAGGAGGATCGTCTGTCCGGGTACGTACGTGCCGTTGGGGTCAACCGTGAGTTGGAGCTGATCCCCGAAGACGCCGTTCCCCTCAGCCGGGAGCGAGTAAGGCGGGGTCGCGTCGCTCCACGGCGTCGCGCTGTTCCCCGTCAGGGCGGGCAGAAGCGCGCTGGTGCACCATTCGAGGCCCTCGCAGTCGGCCGTGACCGTGTCGCCGGCGCCCGAGTCGTCGCCCGGGAAGAACTGGTTTGCGCTGACGCGGATGTCCGGGACCAGGTTGCTCCGCGGCGTCGAGCCGGCGGGGGGAAAGGGCGATGGCACGAGGAAGTTCGACACCTCCTGCGTCGTGATGCCTCCCGGCGCATACCAGCTGATCGGGTTCGCCCACCACTCGGCGTTGTTGGCCTCGAACGCCGCCTCAGAGGCGGCCTCCGACGCCGACGAGGTATCGACGCCGTTGAGCACGTCGTTGCCGTTCACATCGACGTTGAACAAGTTCGGCACCCCCGAACAGTCCAACTGCTGTCCCGGCAGCGTGCCCGCCTGCGCTCCAGGCTCGGGAGCATTCGCCGGGTCGCTGGCACTCGCGCACGAAACCGCGTCGACGCCGGCGGCCGGGTCAGCCCCCGAAGCGCCGGTCGAACCCGAAGTCGCGATCCGGGCATTCGCGATCTGGGCATGCTTGAGCTTCACGTCTGGAATCCCGCCGTGAGGCACAAAGCCGAGCGTGCCCGCACCGTACGGCCTCCCGTCGGTGTTGGCGGCGCGCACCACGAAGGCGCCGATCGCCTTGGCAGACGCGCCGCGTGCGAGGAACCAGCTCGCGTGGCCCTCGGCGGTCAGCGTCCCGAGGTTGAACCGCGCTCCCGGGCGCGGCCTGGCCAGGCCCAGGAAATCATCCACCACGCGCTTGTGACCAGCCTCCCGCGCCTTTCGCAGGACGACCGGTCCAAGGTATTTCCCGGAGGCGCTCAGCACCTGCAGCGTCGCGTTGTTCAAGGCAGCCGCCGCGGCGGCGGGAACGGTGATCGTGAAGTGCCCCGAGCGGACTGCGGGAGACGGATAGATCACGCCCTTGAGCGTCAGCGCCGCAACGCTGACCCGTTGCGGCGCCTTGACCACGCCTGTGATCGTCACGACCCGAGCGTTCGCGGCGAAGGCGCCAGCGGGTGCGGCGAGAAGTGCGATGGCCGACGCGAGCACGAGACGTGCCCCCCAGCTGGCGGGCGCTCTCACGACGGAAGGCATCGCCACCCAAGATCGGGTGCCCGAGGTGAACGCGCAGAGGACACGAGCATGCCGCCGCATGTGGCGGCGCCGGGACCGCCGCGAAGCCGCGTCGTCCGGTCGGCCGCATTGTCGGTGCAGAGTCGGCATAGGCGCAGCGCGGGAACACGGCCCGGGCTCCTTTGTTAGCGAACCCTAAGACAGGCGTCGATGGGTGGCATCCGGGATTTACCCCTGCCGCCGAGCGGATAGGTACGCAGCGCCGCCGCGACCGACAATGCACCGCCTGTTGTCCGCACACGACCGCTCTTGGGTGAAAGGAGGTGTCTCCCCGCCGCCACTGCTGAGTTGGACGATCACCAGCACTCGCTCACAGAAGCGCCGAGAGCCACGTCCCCGACACGCCCGCTTGGCTGGCGGAAGCAGCAGTCACGCGCGTCCGCGTGGCATGCCTTCCTCGCAAGATGGCCGCCCGATGGCCCCTACGGGATACTCCCACTGTCATGGCTGAGCAGGCCACGACCCGTTCGACCTTGGTCTAGCCTGCGCGGAGCGTCTTACGTGGCTGGGATGCGCTGGGCGGTGCTGTTGGTCTAGATTGGCGCGTCGAGGATGAAGATCTCGGCGGCGATGTCGGGCTCGATGTGGTTGCCGCTGATGAAAGCGTTCACCTTGCGCTCGGTGAGTCGTTCGACGGCCTCGCTGAAGTCGGTCTGCATCGTCTTCTGGTAGAGGTGGCGGATGCTTACCACCGCGTCGTCGCGGTCGGTTTTGGCGAGCGCCTTGTCCGCCGGGGACAGCACATCGTGCAAGAGGGTCAGCACGACGTTGTTGAAGTGAACGGTTGAGGCCGTCTTTGGTCCCCGGCCGAGGTATTTGGTGTGGATGCCGACGATCGCGCTTGTGATGGCCGCGTTCAGCTCGCCCCCGGCGAGCTTGCCGTTCGCCGCCATCAGCTGCCCCCACCAGATGGTGGCGTGCAGATAGCTGTGATGGGAAGGCGGGCTTGGTAGGGCATCGACGTACGCAACGGCCGTTGCGAGGAGCCGACACGGGTCTTGAGCCCCGCCCGCACCCATCTTCTAGAACGAGCGCTCGCGCCAACTCCCACGAGGGCACGCGCACGCAGCGGTGACCGTAGCATTCCTGGGACTCCGCAGGTCTGCGCTCCCTGGCCACTCGTGGCCATCTTCCATCTTCCAGTCCGGCGCTCTCGGGGCGTGTGCTCCTGCGCGGGGGATAGAGAGCGGGCCGATAGAGGACCCAGCGAACAGGTACCCACATTGTAGCCGCTCGTTATAGGCCGTTCTTGTCCTTGCGTAGAGCTGTTGTTGGTGTTACGGTCGCGTGAGACGTCGCGGCATGCTTGGCGTGACCTTGGCATTCGCTTCTGGATGACGGCGCGGGCTGTGCGTGACCCGCTCAGATCGGCTGTCGGACTCGACTTCTGCAAGAGGCCGACATGGATCGAGTGCGCTGCCCAGCCTGTCGATCTGCGGTACCCGTCATGCTCCTTTGGGCTACCGGTGAGGTGTGTCCGCGCTGCGGGCAGCCGCTGTCCGCCGGTAGCCGACGCTCTGCGTCCGATTCCGCGCCGGTGTCTGCTGAGGATGCCGTTGGGACCCTGCCGCGCCGGTCCGGCGCGAGCCCTCGCCGGCCAGACGGGCTCCGAGGCTCCGGGGTTGATGGCAAACATGACGGACTCCGTGGCACCCGATCCTGGCAGCGGTGGCGGTTTGCTCGCTCTGAACTGTCCGCTCTGCGGCTTGACGATCACGCCCGGGGCGACGTGGCTGACGGTCGAGCATTGCCCGCGGTGTCTGGCCAAGTACCGTGTCGCCGTCACGCCGTTGGCCTTGGCACCGCCCGGTGATGGGCTGGTTGTCAGGCGATGACCCTGGATCCGCAGGAGTCGTGGATTGCTCGACTGCTGGAGGTGGGGCGCTCGCTCGTCACCGAGCTGGATACCGACGCGGTGCTCGACCGCGTGTTGGAGACCGCACGCGAGGTCACCGGTGCGCGGTATGCGGCTATCGGCGTCCTCGACGATGAGCGCAGCGGACTATCGCAGTTCCTGACCTCGGGCGTGGATGGGTACACGCACCAGGCGATCGGACACCTCCCTCGCGGGTGCGGGGTGCTCGGTGTTCTGATCGAGCATCCGCAGCCGTTGCGTCTGCGCGAAGTCGGCCAGCACCCGAGCAGCTACGGGTTTCCCGTCGGGCATCCTGTGATGCGCAGCTTCTTGGGCGTGCCCGTAGTGATCCGCGGACAGGCATGGGGCAACCTGTACCTGACCGAGAAGCCGGAGGGCGAGTTCACCGAGTCCGACGAGGAGGCCGCGGTGATCCTCGCGCAGTGGGCGGCGATCGCGATCGCGAACGCCAGGTCCTATGAGACCAGCGAGCACCACCGCCAGGAGCTCGAGAAGGCCTTCCGCGCGCTCGAGGCGACCCGCGATGTGGCGCTCGCGATCGGCGGGCAGATCGCGCCTGAGCATGTGCTCGAGCTGATCGTCAAGCGCGGACGTGCGTTGGTCGGCGCCAGGAGCCTCCTGATCATGCTGCGCGACGGCGAGCAGTTCGTCGCGCACCCGTCCGCCGGCCACGTGCAGGACGTGCGCGGTGTACGCGTGTCGATCGCCGAGTCGAGCTACGGGCAGGTGCTCGAGCGCCGCTGCCCCGAGCGCGTGTCAGACGTAGCTTTACGACTCGGGACCGCCCCCGAGGCCTTGGGCGTAGCCGAAATCTGCTTGGACGCTCCTATAAATAGGACGCTGTGCGGAAGCGTCAAGTCTTTCTTCTCTTTGACGTAGTCACTTGAGAGCGCCCGCGCTCTCGAGCGGCGCTGACGCAGGTGCTCGGCGAGCGCGTCATCGAGTCCGCGACCGAGCCGTACCTCCGATGTGATCGCAGCGCTCTCCTGCTGGCCAAAGCCCTCGGCCGGCGCGTTGGCCTGCTCGCTTGGCTTGGAGAACTCGTCTGCTTCGGACACTGGCTGTCACCTAGCTGGTTGTTCCTACCCAAACCAGGAGGGCACACGGCAGAAGGTCTGGACGGGGCGACCGCCACTGTAGCGACGCGCCAGACACTCGCTAACGCCCCGGCGAAAGCAACGGTCTCAGCTCAGCCAGTCTGGGCTGTCCCCAGCGGGAGCGCATGCTAGGCGGGCGTAGACGCTCGCATCCGCGGAACAGCGAGCGTTTGAGATCCCTCAGTAGCATCGCTGCGGTGAGTGGCATCCAGCGTTTTGCCTTTTGGTTCGCGCGGACGTATCGTCTGCCGGCTCGCGCGTTCGGCGTCCGCCCTACGAACGCCTTCGTGGATGTGGGCGACGGGGAACTCGATGCCCATTTCGGTCGGTGGCGCGTCTCCACACCGCTGGCGAACATCACCGATGTAGCGGTGACCGGGCCGTATGCCTTCTTGAAGACCGCGGGGCCGGCTCGACTTGCCATCACCGACCGGGGGCTGACGTTCGCTACCAATGGTGACCGCGGAGTGCTCATCTCGTTCCGCACGCCAGTACGCGGTCTCGATCCGCTCGGAATGCTCCGCCATCCTGAGCTGACAGTCACGGTCGCCGAAGTTGACCGGCTGGCCGAGCTGTTGCACGCACGATCGCGGGCACACTGAACCTCCGCTCGCAGCTCATCCAGATGTTCGACTGAGAGGTTGACTGCTGCGTTGGCGGCACCGCCCGGGCTGTCGCAGCGCTAATGCCTCACCGGCGGGCGAGCCGGCGTCCGCTCTCGGTGTCGGGCGGGGTGTAGTTCAGCTCGAAGTGGTGGTAGAGGATCGACTCATCGGCCTGGGAGAGCTCCTCGCCGTGCTGCTCGATGTTGGGCGCAGACTCACGGATCGATATGGCGGCGGGAGGAAACCGGAAACCAGTCGGGCCAGCACGTGCCGCGCGGTACCAGGCGCCTCCCGCCGACCCTCCACTATTGAGCGCGCCGGGAGCGACGGCTGCTTCGCGACGGAAGCAGGGCCGAGCTCCGTGAAGAGGGCGTCAGCCTGAGGCTTTGAGGACGGCTCGTAAAGCGTTCAGATCCGGGGCTCCAAAGACGACGCGGTTGCGTGTGGCGATGTAGACGAGATCGAGGTTAATACCTGCCTGCGCGATCTTGCGGGCAAGGTCGGCAAGCACGCCGGGGTTGTCCTCGACGTCGACGACAACGACCTCCCGCTCACGTGAGACCGCCAGATGCGCGGTCGACAGCGAGTGTCTCGCGGCCTCCGGGTGAGGGACGAGGATGTGCAGCTCGGCCTGCTCGCCAGCACCTATGCAGGTGGCTGCTGCGAGGTTCACGCCGGCATCGCTGACCGCGGCCGCAACCCGCGCTAGCGCCCCCGGCGTGTTCTCGACATCGATGACCAGATCGAAGGGCATGACGTTCCGCGCGGAGTAGACTAGCCGGCCGCAAAGATCGAGCGCACGAGGTCGCACACTCTCCGGCGGCCTTGACAGCTGCCCCGGCCCGGTAGAAGATCGTCCCACCGGAAGAAAGGAGGGCGTATGGCCCGGAAGTACATCGATTGCCGCGAGACTCCAAGTGAGATGAACTGCACTGTCGGGATCGCGGCGGACTCGGAAGACGAGCTCGTCGAAGCCGCCGTGCAGCACGCGGTGGCCGTGCACTCCCACGAGGACACGCCTGAGCTGAGGTCGATGATTCGGCAGGGGATCAAAGAGACGGAAGCGGCCGCGGTGTAGCACGATCTGGGGCGCCACCCGAGGTGGCGCCCCCGATGGGCACACGCCCGCTTGGCGAGGAGCAGGGGAAGTCGTCGGTGAGCCCCGGCGACCCTGCCGTCAGCGACGCAGGCTTCGATCGCGGTTCTGCATCCGGCCGTGAGCGGCAGCATCATTGAGAGTGCCGGAATGGCGACAACGGAGGTGCCGGACGGCTAGGTCCTCGGGGCGTTGAGCAATGTCCGGCGGCTGCGTGCTCGACGCGCCCGGCAGACCGGCGAAAGGATCGCGCCCAGGAGGAAGAACGCCAGCAGCACGATCTGCAGGGGTAAGCTGACACCATGCCGATGCCAAAGCGGTCAAGTGTCGGTGACTTCTTCGCGCAACTGAGCGACGTACAGCGGCCGCACCTCGAGGTGCTCAGGGGGCTGAGCCTTGATGCCGACCCAGAGGCGCGGGAGGAACTGAAGTGGAACCTGCCTGTGTACGTCCGCGGCAAGAAGACGAGCCTGTGGATGCTTCAAAACTTCAAGAATCATTGTTCGCTACGGTTCCCGCCACCGTTTTTCGCCACCCAGAGGGCTGCGGTTGAGGCGGCCGGCTTTGAGGCTGGTGCGGGCTTCATCAAGCTCCCTTACGAGCGCGAACTGCCGACCGAGCTCCTGAAGGCGCTGATGCGGGCACGGGTCGACGAGTACGAGGCGACCGGCGCCGGCTGGAACGACCGCTGACCGTCGTCACCCGCGGGGCCCCTGCTTGCGTTCGACGACGAGCAGGCGCGACGACCGCGTTCGACTGCGCCCGCCCGAGCAGGACAAGAGTGCCCCCTTCTACCCGGAGCGAGCGTCTCGTCACACCTCGGTCCGGCTTGCGCTCCGGACGACACGCAGGCGCGCTGCGCGACGGCCACGCGACGCCCCCTTGCCCCATGGCAAAGCAGTTGTCTCGGCGCGGCTGGGCCGGGCTATCGAGACTCGGGGCCCATGTAGTAATGAGGGGGGTGCCGTCCGAATGAGGGGGGTGCCGTCCGAGACGCTCGGAACTCGCGCAATGGGACACTCTCCCGGTTGTAGTTATGCGACGCCCCGCCGCCAAAACGCGATCGTGCGCCGTATAGCTCAAGAGCAACCCCTGCCCCGTCAGCGCGCTCGAGACATCACGACGGACGGTGCTCGCCTGTGCATGATGTAGGTGGCCGCGAGGAACAGCGCGGCGGCGTATGCGAGGTTCACTGGAACCGCAGCGCCGATCGACACGGTCCCGTCGATCGAATGTTGGAGCAGCCGCTGGGCCCCCCAGAACGGTAGGACCTTCGCGAGTGTCTGTGTGGACTGCAGCGTGAGCTGCACGCCGACGACACCGATCAGGATCAGCACGCCCTCGAGCTCGTTCGGTGTCAGTGCACCCACCGCGAGCCCGAACGGTACGCTCGTGAACGCGACGAGGCCCACGCCTGCGGCCAGCAGCCACGGGTGCGGCGGGCTGGTGCCGAACACCATCACCACGCTGAACACCGCCGAAACCGCGACCCCGAAAACCTCGAGCAACAGCAGGCGGCCGAGCAGCAGCTCGTAGGGACGATAACCCGCGAGCTCCAAACGCTGGTCGACTGGGCGCGCCGTCAGCGCGACGAAGATCGACGCCCCCGCGATCGAGAACGCCATCGCGACCCCTCCCGTGATCACAGCGTTGCTGCCGGAATGCGTGGAGGCTCCGTAGAACGCGAGCGGCAGAGCGGTCAGCAACCCGAGTGCGAAGCCGCGCCGAGCAAGCTCGCGCCCGGTCATCTCCGCCGGGACGAGAATCCGTGCGCAGCCTCACGAGTGCTCGCCTTCCACATCACGCGGGATCGTCATCTCCACGACGCGGTCCACGACCCGCTCCACGAGCGCTGTCTCCGCGAGCAGGTGCGTGACGACGACGACACCCAGGCCGTCCGCTGTCCAGCGCGCGACGTGCTCCCAGAAGCTCACGTAGGAGCCGTGGTCAAAGCCCTGGTAGGGCTCATCGAGCAACAGCACGTTGGCGCCGCCCAAAAGCGCCAGCGCGAGGTTCACCTTCTGGCGTGCGCCGCCCGACAGGCGTCGGCACTGCGTGCGCTCAGCAGTCGGAAAGGCGAACTCCGCGAGCAGCTCATGACCGTCGCGGATCGCCTCTTCGCGCGACAGGCCGAGCGCTGGCGCGAACAACGCGAGGTGCTCATCCGCGCTGAGCAGATCGAACAAGCCCGGTTGCTGCGGACAGAAGCCCACCCGGCCGCTCACGCTCACATGACCGCGATCCGGGTGGATCAGCCCAGCGCAGATGCGCAGCAGCGTGCTCTTCCCGGCGCCGTTCTCGCCGATGATCGCCACCGCCTCACCAGCGGCCACCGACAGCGACACGTTATCGAGAACGAGCCTTTGGCCGAACGACTTGCTGATCCCGGACGCCTCCAGTTGCCGAAGACTCTCCTGGCCAGAAGGACCTGTCTGGTCTGCTCGAGGCCGCTCGGACGGAGATGGCGTGGTCACTGCGCCTGGCGCCCGAGACGATCGTCATCGCCGTTGATCGACATCCGCTGCGGGCGGCGGGCGGATCGGAGCTGACGTGGGGAAGAAATTCTCACGGAGGGCGACTGACGCTATCGTGCTCTTCGATCGTGAGCGCCACCCGTGCGCGGGCCGGCGCCGAGAACGCCCTCCCGTCATCACGGCCTAGAGCCAATGCGCGTCGTTTCGAGACGCTCGGCCGCACTCAGGCGGGTGGGCCGAATGGGGGCGGTCGGACCTGGGGGCAGCCGGCCGGTCTGGGCGTGTGCGGACGCAGTACGTTGCGGGGATGGGCGAAGAGCCACCCGCGCGGAGCTATGGCAGGGTGTTCGACGAGGTGGCCACGGAGTATGACCGCAGCCGTCCGACGTATCCCGACGAGCTCGTCGCTCACGCATGTCAGATCGCGCAAATCGGGAGCGGTGATCGGGTGCTCGAGATCGGGTGCGGTAGCGGCCAGCTAACACGTGGGCTCGTTGCTCGAGGCCTTCATATCGCGGCGGTCGAGCCCGGGGAGCACCTGATATCGCTCGCCGAGCAAAACCTGCGAGACCCTGGAGAGGTGGAGTTTGTGAACGTGCGGTTTGAGGACGCGCAGCTTCCGCGCGAGCGCTTCCGAGCCGTGTTCTCGGCGTCCGCGTTTCATTGGATCGATCCCGAGGTCAGTTGGGAGAAGGCCGCGAGCGCTCTCGTTCCAGGAGGCACACTCGCGCTCATCCAGTACTGCGGCCTCCACGAGGAGCGCAGCCTGCGCGACCAAGAGGTGCTGCTGTCGACCCTGGCGAGGATCGCGCCGGAGATCGCCGCGAATTGGCCGTCTTATAGGGACCTCGCAGCCACCGTCGCGGGAGCGGAGCAGCGCCGCGAGAACGTTTCGGAGGTGTGGGCGTGGGTCGGAAGCCACAACGTGGCGAGGCGCCCGGCCAGCCGTCTGTTCAGCGACGTGCAGATCGCGGCCGTGCCGACGCTCATGGAGCAAACCGCCGACGAGCTCAACGCCCTGCTTCGCACGGCCTCGTTCTACCACCGGCTCTCACCGAACCAGCGCCAAGCCCTTCAGATCGAGACCGTCGCGATCTACAAGCGACTCGGGCGGCCGATCCGGTCGAGTACCGTCGCTGTACTCGTCACGGCACGCCGCAGCACCGACGTCTGAGCCGGACGCCACGCCGCTGTCGCTCTGCGCGATTTGTGAGCGTCCGCTTAGCCTCGCTCCAGACGCTTGGTATGGACAATTAACGGTCGTCTCCGCCGAACGGATCAGGGCGCCAGCTTTTCACGCAAGTGAGCGTCTCGGCGGGCGTCGCGCGCAGTCCCTTGCCGGACCAGGATCGGGCGTGGAAAGCACGCTTGTTCGTGCTATCGCATGTCTTAGCGGTAGCCAACGGCTCGCGCCGCGCAGCAAGCTCGAAGGCCCTGCCAAGTTCGCTAGACGCTATGGCCGTTGAGGCCGGAGTTTCTGTCTGAGGCTGGCCGGACCCTCTCGCACGTACGGGGGTTTCAGTGGCTTGCGAGTCTTCGAGGGCCGGTGCGCGGTGCGTATGAGGCGGGGCCGACGGGGTTCGGGCTGGCGCGCGCCGCGGCGGCCGCAGGGATCGAGGTGATGGTGGCGGCGCCGAGCAAGACCCCGCGCGCACCAGGCGATCGGGTGAAGAGCGACCGCAAGGACGCTGAGCTGTTGGCGCGGCTGCTGCTGGCGGGACAGCTGAAGCC
Source organism: uncultured Solirubrobacteraceae bacterium (assembly GCA_963730575.1). GTDB lineage: Bacteria > Actinomycetota > Thermoleophilia > Solirubrobacterales > Solirubrobacteraceae > Palsa-744. The sequence continues at coordinate 463,344 of CAVSSG010000006.1, read as the reverse complement.
GGTCGTGGTACCGCCGGACTGGCTTGAGGCGATCCGGCACCTGAGCAGAACGCGCGAGCAGGTACGGCGCGATCTGGCTCGTGCGCGCCATCGAGTGTCAAAGCTTTTGCTCGTGGAGGGGCGCGTCTATCAAGGCGCGACCACCTGGAACCAAAGGCACCGACAGTGGCTGGGCTCCCAGCGGTTTGCATTCGAGGCGACCGAGCTGGCGTTCGTCGATCTGCTGGCGGCGGTCGACGGGCTGCTGGCCCGCCGAGGTGTCCTTGATGAGCGGCTCTCGCGGCTCGCCGAAGACGAGCGGCTGTGGCCGACCGTCTCAAGGATGCGAGCGTTCCGGGGCGTCGACACGCTGACCGCGCTGAGCTTGCACCTTGAGCTCGGCGGTGACTGGCAGCGCTTCAGCTCCCCGCGCAAGCTCGGCTCTTGGCTGGGCTTGACACCGTCGCTGGATCAGTCCGGTGAGAGCGCCACCCAGGGCTCGATCACCAAGACCGGCTCGAGCATCGCCCGCCGGCTGCTCGTCGAGTCGGCCTGGCACTACGCGCGCAACCCCGTGATCGGCGCCACGCTCGCCAACCGCCAGGCCGGGCAGCCCGAGCACATCCTGCGGATCTCCTGGCGCGCACAGCACCGTCTGCGGCGCACACACGACCGCTTCAAGGCGCGCGGCAAGCCCGCCAACGTCGCCACGATCGCGGTCGCCCGCGAACTCGCCGGCTTCCTCTGGGCAGCCGCGACTGCGCCATGACTTGACCGCACAAACCACATAGCGGTCAATGCTCGGGCCACCGGCGCCGGGCCATAGGCCGCCGGCACGCGCGGTGAAGCTATGAGCAGCCCTCGCAGGCCACGCCCGTTCCTAGACAGCGCACGCCGGGGACGAAGCCAGCGTCATGGGGATAACCAAACCCCCGCATCGTCAGACTGACCGCCACGCGACGTCGATGTCGCGCCCGGCGCCGGACCCAAGCACCTCAACAACAAGCCCGCATGCGGGCCGCTCAACCACGCGCACTTGACAAAACCACGCCCATATCAGCTTCGCTTGGACGGCACGATGGAGCTGCTCGTGCCATCCCAGATCGATGGCTGTCGGCGGTCCTCGCCGCGGCGGTAGGGCATCCCAAGGGTCTCCGGTGCCCAGATGTCGCGATGGGTCCCCAGGGGAGCGGTTTCGCCCTGATGGCGGCGCATCATCGCGTCGACATCCTCGGGCCTCACGCGGTAGACGTGGCCGATCCTCACGGCGGACAGCGCGCCGCTCTTGATCCAGTTGCGGATCGTCTGGGAGGTCAGCTGGAACTCGCCAGCGACCTGCTCGACGGTGAGGAGCTGCCGGTCGGTCACAGAAGCCCGCGGCGGGGGATGGAACGCATGAACGAACGATAGTGGCCGGATTCGGACACCTCGACAACCCCCGCCGCAGATGTGGCACGTGCAGATCAAGCGCCACGCCGTAAGGCCGCGATGGCTCGTCCCGGCTCAGAGCTGCAAGCTGCCGGCGCCGGACGCCGAGTACGCCATCGAAACGGTCGTTCGATGGGCTCACCGTGATGTAGGCGTGCCACCACTGCGCTCGCTCATCAAGGAATCGGTCGTCTATGCGAGTGCGACACCCCCAGGGCAGGCGACTGTGGGCGCACTCAGACCGGCAACCGGACAGCTCGTCCTATCTGATCGGCTCGCCGCATGAGCACCGCAGAAGAACTCGCGGCGATGATTGACCTGGCCCGATGCGCAGTCGAAGACGCTCGTGCCCACGAACACACAGCCGGCCTAGCCAACCATCACACCCGCAAGCTGCCGGGTGATTGCCTGCGCATATTGCGCCGCTGGCGGAGTGCTACAGCGGTCGCCTCGGGGCACGCTACAGTGCAACTAGTCGTAGCCAATGGCACCGTGCGAAAGCAGGCGGCCAGTGCAGACAAGCAAGCCAACGTCTGCACCGAGGAGCCGCCAGTGCCAGCAGCAACCACAACCAGCATCCGCATACCGGAGTCTCTCCGCGAGCGCGTCGAGGAGTACGGCCGCGAGCACCGCTGGTCAATGGGTGAAGTGACCCGTGTTGCCCTGGAGCAGCTCGTCGGCTACGACCGGGATGAAGCGGCAACTGCCGGCGCTCAATCGGTGACGACACGGGGATAACCCGATGACAATCCACCCGAGACGCACCGTCGAATTCATCCTGGCCCTGAAGGGCTCGGCAGCCACAAAGGACGAAGCGAGCTCGGCCGGTGTGCTCTGCCACGCGCTCGCTGAGGACCCGGAAGCACCGAGCGATGTCAAATCGCAGGCAACCATCTTCGCTCGAGAACTTGCAGGGCCGAACGTCGCGCAAGAACCGGCCCTGCGCGAAGCGTTGATACAGGCCGTGACGGCGCTCGCGGGGAGGGCGACTTGATGAGCACTGCGACCACGGTGTGTAGCGGAGCGAGGGCCCGGAGGAGCCGACCCCCGCTCCAGCGGAATGCGTATTACGACCCGTCCCTTTTGACCCGTGACGACCTGAGCGACTGTCTCGCGCATTCCTCGTTCCTTATCGGCTCGGGCAGTTCGGGGACGGCGAAACGGCATCGAACACGCGTCCAGGTGCCCCCCGCGCCGGGGTCGAAAGTTCAAGGGGTCGGTTTATGACCCGCTGCCCGTCCCGGATTTCCCTCCGGAGTCCCGCTGGTTCTTGGGGGAGGGGGGTGCTGAATGTCCTCCGAGGGCAACGGCAAGGCTGACGTGAGCGCCGCTCCTCGGCGTCGGAAGGCTCCCAAACCTCCGAAGGATCTGGCATCGGCGGGCGCGGGCGTATGGGAGCTGGTTTGGAGTTTGCCTCAGTCCAGGCCGGCGACCGGCTCACGATCGAAAGGCTGGCGAGGCTCGAAGACCAGGCGGCGTCGCTGAGGGCCGAGCTCGAGGAGTTCGGTCCAGTGCTCAGGCGCCCGATCCAGAATGCGCGAGGCCAGACCATCGGCACCGAGCACTACCCGAGCCCTGCCCTTGCGCCGCTGCGCCGGATCGGCAACGAGGCGGCGGGCCTGTGCGCTTCGCTGGGGCTCTCACCTGCTGGAAGGCGGGCGCTCGGCGTCGAGGTGGTCGATGATCCCGCGCGGCCGGATGCCCTTGACCGTCTTCGAGAGCGCCGTCGTAACCGCCTGGCACGACCTCGTGTTCCCGGCCGCGAACGGAAAGCCGCTTACGCAGTCCAACCTCTACCGGGATGCTCTCAAGCTCCCGCGCGAGGAGGCCGGTGTGCCGTGGGTAGGCGCGCACACCCTCCGGCATACCTGTGCGTCGATGCTGTTCGCCGAGGGCCGCAACGCGGTCCAGGTGCAGCGCTGGCTCGGGCACCATTCCGCGGCCTTCACGCTGGCGACCTATGCGCACCTGCCCGACGGCGACCTGGGGGAGCCGCTGGAGCTGTCTGCTGCTACCACTTCCGTTACCACCCTGTAGGTTTCGGTCGATGGCGACGAACCCCGAGAGGCCCAAGAAGCCCGCATTAGCAGGGCTGTTTAGCCATGCCGGAGGAGGGACTCGAACCCCCGACACGCGGATTATGATTCCGCTGCTCTAACCAGCTGAGCTACTCCGGCGGGGTGGCGCAGTTTAGCCTCGTGGAGATGATGTCACCGATCCTGCTGGCCGTGCCGAACGTATCGGAGGGACGTGACGCGGCGACGATCGAAGCGATCGCCCGGGCATTCGCCGCTGATGCCGGTGCGAGCGGGCACGGTGGAGATCGGCATCGTGCCCCGGATGCTCGGCCGGGCAGGACCCCGCCGGAGGGCGTGCGCCTGCTCGACGTGCACTCGGACGCCGATCACCATCGCTCCGTGTTCACGCTCGGCGCCCGACCGGGCGCGCTGGCCGACGCGCTGCTCGGGGGCGCGGCGGTGGCGGTGGATCGAATCGACGTGATGGCCAGGCATCCGGGTGATCGCGCGCAGACCGGCGAGCACCCCTACGTGGGTGCGCTCGATGTCATGCCGGTCGTCTACCTGCAGGTGGGCGCGCGGGGGGCGGCGTGCGCGGAGGCGCTGGTGGTGGCCGACAGGATTGGTGAGGAGCTCGAGGTGCCGGTGTTCCTCTACGGCGAGCTGACGGCCTCCGAAGGTCGGCCTGCCCGCACGCGGGCCGAGCTGCGGCGCGGGGGAGTGGAGGGCCTGGCGCAGCGGCTTCGCGGCGGCGAGGATGCGCCGGGTGCCCTATATCCCGACTTCGGTCCGCCGCGGATGCATCCGAGCGCCGGCGCGACGCTGGTCGCGGCACGGGAGCCGCTGGTGGCGTTCAACCTCGAGCTCGAGCCGCCGGCGAGCGTCGGCGACGCCCGCATGATCGCGGGATTGATCCGCGAGGGCGGGGGAGAGGGTCTTCCCGGAGTGCGAGCCATCGGCGCCGCGCTGCGCGGAGGGGTTGGACAGGTCTCGATGAACATCGAGCGCCCGTTGGACGTTCCGCTGGCCCTGGTGGTCGAGGCCGTGGGCAGGCACCGCCCGGTGCGCGCCGCGGAGCTCGTGGGGCTGGCTCCGCGCGCCGCGCTCGAGGGCTTTCCCCGGGATATTCCCCTTAGGGACTTCGATCCCGCGCGCCACGTGATTGAGAACGCACTAGGCTTCTAGCATGGCCCAGACAAAGCGCAAGCGCCAGACCAAGCATCGGGGCAATGCCGCCGGTGTGGTCGAGGCCCGGGGTCGGACCGGGCGCAAGCCGACCGCGGCGGAGAAGAGCGGCAAGGCCGGGGAGACCGGCAAGGCGAAGGGGAAGCCCATCGACAGGCGCGATCGTCCGCCGACGTGGCAGGGGGCGTTCTGGCGCGGACTGGTAGCTGCGATGGTGCTGGTGCTGATCGCGGGTCTCGTGCTGCACGCGGCGCCGGGCCAGGTGGTCGCGTACTTCGTGCTGGCCCTGATCGCCTACACGCCGATGAGCTACTACACCGACCGCTGGGTGTACAGGCGCCGCCAGCGGAGCAAGGGCGGGTCGAGCGGCGGAAGGACGGCATCCGGATGAGCGCCGGAGGGCGCGGCGCGCAGGCGCCGTCGCGATGAGCGCCCCCGACGTTCGTGCGTTCACGGTCGGGCCGGTTCAGGAGAACGCCTACATCGTCCGTGCGGACGCGGCGGCGGAACTGGCGGTGCTGGTCGATCCGGGCGATGAGGCGGAGCGACTGCTCGACGCGGCCGAGTCGCTTGGAGTCCGGATCGAGGCGATCCTGATCACGCACTGCCACTTCGACCACATCGGCGCGGTCGCACCCGTCGCGCGGGCGACCGGCGCGCCCGTCTACTGCCCGGAGATCGAGCGGGTGCTCCTGTCGGACATCATGAGCTGGGTGCCCCCGGGGTTCGGGCCGTTCGAAGGCTACGAGCCCGAGCACACGGTCGCCGGCGGTGAGCGGTTGAGCCTGGCGGGGCTCGACATCGAGGTGGTGTTCACGCCGGGCCACAGCCCTGGGCACGTCACCTATGCGATTACCCCGTCCGCTCCGCGGGACGGGGTCGACTCGATAGACGAGTCCGCAGGCGCGCCCGTTGGCGGGAGCGGACGGGTGCTGCTCTCCGGAGATGTGCTGTTTCAGGGATCGGTCGGACGGGTGGACCTCCCCGGCGGTGACTGGCCCACGCTCGAGCGCTCGATCGGCGCGCTCCTTAGGGCCTTTCCGCCGGAGACGATCGTCTATCCCGGCCACATGGGCGTGACGTCACTGGGGCGCGAGCGCGACACGAACCCGTTCCTCAGCGAGCTGCGCGTCCGCGTTCCCCGTACCTCGGCGGTGCCGGGCGCGGCGCCAGCCTGAAGTTGAGCGATCCCAAGATCAAAGCACCAAGGGGCACGTTCGACGTGCTCGGCGACGACGCGAGCGCACGAACGGCGCTCGAGGCCAGCGCACGGGCGATCCTCGAGGGTGCAGGGTACGAGCGCATCGAGACGCCTGCGTTCGAGGCGACCGAGCTGTTTTCGCGTGGGGTGGGCGAGTCCACGGACATCGTCCGCAAGGAGATGTTCACGTTCACCGACGGCGCCGGGCGCTCGCTGACACTTCGTCCGGAGGGGACTGCCCCGGTGTGCAGGGCCTACGTGGAGCACGGCATGCACAAGCGCCGCCAGCCGGTCAAGCTGTGGTACACGTCGAGCTTCTTCCGCCACGAGCGCGCTCAGGCGGGACGCTACCGGCAGTTCTGGCAGGTGGGGGCGGAGGCGCTGGGATCGGATGACCCCGCCGTCGACGCGGAGTCGATCCTGCTGCTGGCGGAGCTGCTCAAGGAGGTGGGGGTCAGGGAGTGCAGGCTGAGGCTGTCGAGCCTCGGCGGCAGCGAGAGCAGGGGCGAGTACCGCGAGCGGCTCCAGGCGCATCTGCGCACGCACGAACAGGACCTCTCAGAGGAGGTGCGCAGCAGGATCGATCTGAACCCGCTGCGTGCATTCGACTCCGATCACGAAGCGACCAGGCGCGTGATGCAGAGCGCGCCGCGGCTGCTCGACCATCTGAGCGCGGATGACGTCGAGCACTTCGCCCAGGTGCGCGAGCTGCTCGAGTCGGCGAACGTGGCCTATGAGGTCGACTCAACGCTGGTGCGGGGGCTTGACTACTACACGCGCACGGTGTTCGAGTTCACCTCGGCGGCGCTCGGCGCGCAGAGCGGCGTGGGTGGCGGTGGGCGCTACGACGGCCTCGTGGCCCGGCTCGGCGGTCCGCCGACGCCGGGCGTCGGCTGGGCGGCGGGGGTCGAGCGGATGCTCCTCGCCGGCGACTCGCGCCCCGCGGGGGTCGGGTCCGTCGAGTTGTTCGTGGCATTCGACCCGGAAGCCAACAGACGCGCGGCCTTCGGCATCCTCGCCGGGGCGCGCTCGGCGGGCCTGAAGGCCCAGATGGAGCTCGGTGGGCGGTCGCTGAAAGGCCAGCTCGGGCACGCGAACGCGCTCCTCGCGCGTTACGTCGCGATCGTCGAGGGCGAGGAGACGGTCCTCAGGGACATGGAGGGCGGGGCGCAGGAGCGGCTCGCCACCGATACGGTCGTGCACGCCGTTCTGCGCGGGCTGCGCACGCTCTGATTCGCTATTGGGCCGGTTGCGAAGCGTCCAACGCATTTTGCGACGTTCAACTCTTTGCGACCGGATGCCGAAAGGGGACTGCGATGACGCAGATCTCCCGCCCCTTCCAGATCGCCCTGCTCGCGCTGGTGCTGTTCGCGGCCGTGTGGTTCGTCGCGTTGCGCGGGCAGAGCGCGAGCTCGGGGGGCTCGGGCTCCCCGCCCTCCTCGCAGGCCGCCAAGGGCGGCACGCCGAGCCCGGCCGCCCAGGCCCAGTCGGCGGCTGCCCCGACGCCCGTCTACCACGGGGCCGCGCCCGGCGTGGAGGGACTGACGCGGGCCATCGCAAAGGCCCACGAAGCCGTCGCGAGCTCTCAGCAGCAGGCCAAACAGGTTGAAGGGGAGTCCGCACAGTCGGGCCCCTCCTCGGCCACCGGTGCTCCCGCCCCCGGCACGGCTTCACAGCCCGGCGCGGCGGCCGGCGCCCGAACCGGAACGGCCAGGACGGGCGCGCCGGCGGCATCGGTGAAGCTCCGGCCGAGCATGCAGGGGACCGTCGAAGCCGAGCTCAAGCGCGGCAAGGTCGTCACGATTCTCTTCTGGAACCCCAAGTCGTCGGTCGACCGGACGGTTCACGGGGAACTGAACGCGGCTGGCTCAGCGCTCGGCGGCAAGGTCGCGGTGCACGATGCGCTCGCCGCGCAGGTCGGGTCCTTTGGCTCGATCACCCGTACGGTGCAGGTCGATGTGACTCCGACCATCCTAATCGTCAACCCCCGCGGGCAGACCAGCACGATCACGGGCCTGACCGACGCCTTTGCCATCGAGCAGGCGATCGACGAAGCGCGTCGGCCCTGACCTAAACTCGACCGCGTGCATACCGCGGAGGATCTCGTCGAGCACCTCGAACGGCCGCTCGGTTACGGGCACACGCCCGATGGCGCGATCACCGGCGCCGCAGGCGGGGCCGCCTGCGGTGATCTGATCCGTATCTCGATCGCGATCGATCCCGCCTGCGCCGACGGGCGGATCGTGGACGTCGGCTTCGACGCCAGGGGCTGCGGTGCCACGGTCGCGGCCGGCAGCGCCGCGGTCGGACTCCTGCGCGGCACCCCGCTGCTGCAGGCGGCGCGGATCGGCGCAGAGGCGATCGCCGAGCAGCTTGGCGGACTGAGCGCCGGCAAGCGCCACGCAGCGGAGCTCGCGGCCGACGCGCTGCACCGCGCCCTCGGGGGCGCCGCCCGCGAGCATGCCGGGCTGGCCCCGGCGCCGGCGCGCGTGGTCGTCGCGATGAGCGGCGGGGTCGACAGTGCGGTGGCGGCGCTGCTCGTGGCGCAGGGGGGAGCGCAGGTGGTGGGGGTGACGCTCGAACTCTGGTCTGACTCCGAGAACGACGGTGCGCAGAGCTGCTGCTCCGCGCAGGCCGTACGCAGGGCACGCCAGCTGGCGCACGACCTCGGGATTCCCCATCTGTCGATCGACCTGCGCGCCGAGTTTCGCGACGGCGTGGTCGAGCACTGGCTCGACGGGCACGCGGCGGGCCTGACGCCCAACCCGTGCGTTCGCTGCAACGGGAACGTGCGCCTGGACGCGATGCTCGAGCTGGCGCGGCGGCTGGGGTCAGAGACGCTCGCGACCGGTCACTACGCGCGTGTCACCGAGGGGCCGCTGCTGCGCACAGCCCCCGACCGGGGCAAGGACCAGAGCTACGTGCTCTCCGCGCTCCCGCCCGAGTCGCTTGCAAGGCTCCGGTTCCCGCTCGGGCAGATGCACAAGCCCGAGGTGCGCGAGGTCGCGCGGAAGGCGGGGCTCGCGGTGGCTCGGCGCCGGGACTCCCAGGACCTGTGCTTCCTGGCCGGGACCCGCCAGGCGGCGTTCCTCGAGCGCCACGCGGGCCTTGGCAACAGGGCGGGAGCGATCGTCGACCGGGAGGGCCGCGTCCTCGGGGAGCATCCCGGCGCGCACGGCTTCACCGTGGGGCAGCGGCGCGGCCTGGGCATCGGGAGCACCGACCCGCTGTATGTGCTCGGCACCGACACCCACGCCAATACCGTCACGGTCGGTCCCCGCCAGGATCTGCTCGTGAGCGGCATGGCGGTACGCGACGCGACGCTTTATCGCGAGGGAAGCTGCGTGGACGGGGTGCGCGTGCGCTCGCACGGACGCACGTTCTCCTGTCGCCTCGAGGGAGACCTCAAGGCCGGGCGCCACGCGCGCGTACGGGTGCGGCTCGGCGAACCCGTCGAGCGCACGGCGCCGGGTCAGCTCGCGTGCATGTACGCGGGCGACGTCGTCGTCGGCCATGGCACGATCGCGACCTAGCCCGCCCCGCCGGGTGCACGCGAACCCTAAGATGGCTCGCGCCATGACATCTGATGAGATCCGCGAGCGCTATCTGAGCTTCTTCGAGGAGCGCGGGCACAAGCGCATTCCCTCGGCATCGCTCGTGCCCTCCGCGCACGACCCCTCGGCGCTGCTCACGGTGGCGGGGATGCACCCCCTGAAGCCCTACTTCCTCGGCCAGGAGGCTCCGCCGGCGCGGCGCCTGACGAGCTGCCAGAAGGTCTTCCGCACGGTTGACATCGACAACGTCGGCAACACGGCGCGGCATCTGACGTTCTTTGAGATGCTCGGCAACTTCTCCTTCGGCGACTACTTCAAGCGCGAGGCGATCGAGTTCGCATGGCAGCTCTCCCGCGAGGTGTTCGGCTTCGCCGGCGGACGACATCTGGGTGACGGTGTTCGAAGGCGACGAGGCGCTCGGGCTCGGTCCCGACGAGGAGGCGATCGCCTGCTGGCGCGAGCTGGGCGTGGAGCGCGAGCGGATCGTCGAATGTCCGCGCTCTGAGAACTTCTGGCAGGCCGGCCCCGCCGGGCCGTGCGGACCGTGCTCCGAGCTGTACATCGATCGCGGCCTCGCCCACGGCTCGCCCGAGGATCTCCCCGGCGGGGAGAACGAGCGCTTCCTCGAGTACTGGAACCTCGTGTTCATGCAGTTCGAGCAGGAACCCGGCGCGGACGCCACGAGCTCCGTGCTCGAGCCGCTGCCGGCGAACAACATCGACACCGGCCTCGGCCTGAACCGCATGGCCGCGATCCTCCAGCAGAAGGAGTCGGTGTTCGAGACCGACCAGTTCAGTCCGCTGATCGAGCTGGGCGAGGAGCTCTCGGGCGCGCCGCTACGGGCAGGACTTCGCCATCGACCGCGCGTTGCGCATCCTCGCCGACCACGCCCGCGCGATGACCTTCCTGCTGGCCGACGGCGTCGTGCCGTCCAACGAGGACCGCGGATACGTGCTGCGCCGGGTCATGCGCCGCGCGATCCAGCAGGGGCGCGGCCTTGGCCTTGAGCCGGGCTTCCTGGCGCGCTATGCCGAGCGTGTGCGGGACGTGATGGGCGGCGATCTACGCGGAGCTGCGCGAGCACGCCGACGTCATCAACGATGTGGCTCTCCGCCGAGGAGGAGGGCTTCGGGCGCACGCTCGCGCAGGGAATGGCCACGCTGCGCTCCACATCGAGCAGGCGCGCGCGGCCGGGGCGCTCCTCGGTTCCCGCCTCCGGTCTTCCTCCTGCACGACACGCTACGGCTTCCCGTATGAGATGACGAGCGAGCTGCTCGCCGAGGAGGGGCTCTCGATCGAGGGCGATTTCGAGGAGCTCATGGAGCAGCAGCGGGCACGCGCGGCGGCGGGGCGGGCGAGTCGCCGGGGCGCCCGTCGGGGCCTACGAGCACGCGCGCCTGGCCGAGCTGTTCGCCGAGGGCGGCTAGCACGCGCTTCACCGGCTATGAGACCGAGGAGCAGCGTACGACCGTGGGCGCCGTCCGCGAGATCACGGACGCCGAGCGCAACGGTGGGGTGGCGGGCACCCGCTATCTGGTCAAGCTGGCCGAGTCGCCGTTCTACGCCGCCGGCGGAGGGCAGATCGCCGATGTGGGCACGATCGAGTGCGACGACGGGGAATGCCGGGCACGGTCGCCAACGTCGTTCGCATCGGCGACGACCAGGCCCTCGAGGTCGTGCTCGAGCAGGGTAGGCTCGAGCGGGGCGAGCTTGTGCGCGCCCGCGTCGATCACACCAGGCGTCACGCCACCGAGGCCAATCACACCGCGACCCATCTGCTGCAGGCCGCCCTGCGCGAGCGCCTGGCGAGCCACGTGCGCCAGGCCGGCTCCTACGTGGGACCGGACAAGCTGCGCTTCGACTTCAGCCACGGCCAGGCGCTCAGCGCGGAGGAGCTTCGCGACGTCGAGGATCGGGTCAACGAGTGGATCGCCCGCAACGAGCCCGTGCGCCCCATCACCACGACGCTGGTCGAGGCCAAGCGCCTCGGGGCGATGGCGCTGTTCGGCGAGAAGTACGGCGAGGTCGTGCGCATGGTCGAGGTGGGCACCGGAGAGCGCTCGCGCGAGCTGTGCGGTGGAACGCACGTGCGCTCGACCGCCGAGATCGGCGTGTTCCACATCCTCGGCGAGACCTCGAGCGCGGCCAACGTAAGGCGCATCGAGGCCGTGACCGGACCGGCGGCCATCGAGCTCCTGCGCGGGCACGATCGCCTGCTGAGGCAGGTGGCGGCGAACGCTGCGCACCTCGCCGGAGGGCGCTCCGGAGGCCGCGCGCGCACACGAGCTCGAGCGCACGGTCGCTGCGGAAGGCGCTGAAGGAGGGCGCCGGCGGGAAGGCGCCAGGGCGTGGACGTGAAGCGCTCGCAGCGCAGGTGAGGAGATCGCGGGCGCGAAGGTGCTCGCCGCGGAGGTCGAGGTTGCCGACGCCAAGACCCTGCTGGAGGTCGTCGACCGGCTGAAGGGCCTCCTGGGCGATGCGGCGATTCTGCTGGGCACGGCGGCCGACGGGCGGGTGCACCTGGTTGCGAGCGTCGCCCCCGCGCTGGTCGCGCGCGGAGTCAGGGCGGGGACCCTGGTCAAGCAGGCGGCCGAGGTCGTCGGCGGTGGCGGAGGGGGGCGCGACACGATGGCGCAGGCCGGGCGGGCGCGATCCGGAGAAGCTCGAGGAGGCGATCGAGGCCGCGCGTGCCGCGATCGAGGCGGCGCTAGAGACCTGATGCGCGTGCTCGCGCTGGATTACGGAAGCGCGCGCTGCGGCTGCGCGCTGAGCGATCCGACCGGCACGATCGTCACGCCGATCGCGGCCATCCCGCGAGCGGGCACCAGGCGCGGGCTGCAGGCGCTCGCCGAGCTCGTCCGCGATCGTGCGGTGGAGCGGGTGGTGGTCGGCCTGCCGCTGTCGCTGAGCGGGCGAGGACACCGACCAGACGCGCGAGACGCGGGCGTTCGCGCGGCGCCTGTCGCGTCGCCTGGGCGACGCGACCCCGGTGGAGATGCTCGACGAGCGCTTCACCACCCGGATCGCGCAGGGCATGGAGGGTCCCTCCGCAGAGGGCGAGCACTCACGCGCGGCGGCGTCCTGCTGGAGAGCTGGCTGGCGCTGAGATCGGCCCAGCCCGGCTCGCGTTAGGGTCTCGCACGTGCCACGCCACAGCCGAGCAGAGCCCGCGCACGAACGTACCGAGGAGGAGCGCGAGCGCGACCGCGAGGAGCGCGCCCGCCGCCGCGCCGGCCGCGCGTCGCCTGCAGAGGGAGGTGATCGGGCACAGAGCACGCCGGTCCCCGAGCAGCCGGCGTCGCCTCCGCCCGCGGCCGGGCATCCCGGCGAGACGGCACCCGGTGGTGCGCCTGAGCCCGATGCAGATGACGGCTCACCAGCCCAACCCGCGGACGAGCTCGCGTCGGTGCCGGTAGCGCTCCCGCCCGCCGAGATCCCCGCCCCGCCGGCCGAGATCCCCATCCCGCCCGCGGATGTGGCGACTCCGCCACCGCCACTCCCGCCGCCGATACCACAGGAGCGCTTCGCGGTCTCCGCCGAGGTCCCGCCGGCGGGCTCTGCGCGCCCGCGCGCCGGGCGCTCCGTTGCGGCCCGGGCGGCCGCTGTGGTGGGGCTCGCGGTGGCGGTCGTGGCGGTGCTCCTGCTGGTGCGGGCGCTTCGTGACTCTCGCGACAGCACGAGCACCACCGTCGCGCCAGCGGTCGTCAAGGTCCTGATCCCCGAGGGCGAGACCCGGGCGCAGATCGCGCAGATCGCGGCCGCCCGCTGGTCTCACCGGCAGCTACCGGGCATGCCTCGGTGCGCTCGAGGCTGCTTGAACCCGGCCAGCTACGGAGCGCCCCCGGGCACACCGAACCTCGAAGGCTTCCTGTTCCCGGCCACCTACGACATGGACGTCCATGCGCCCGCGAGCCGGCTGGTGGACGAGCAGCTCGTCGCCTTCCAGGAAAACTTCGGCCCGACCGAGATCGCAGCGGGCCCGCGCGCTGCACGTCACGCCGTATCAGCTACTGACGGTCGCCTCGATGGTGGAGCGCGAGGCGCGCGTGCCGGGCGACAGGGCCAAGATCGCCGCGGTCGTCTACAACCGCCTGCGCGCCGGCATGCCGCTGGGGATCGACGCGACGATCTACTACGCCGTCGAGCTGCGCGACGGGATCGCCACCTACACACACGAACTGACTCGCGAAGCCCAGCTGCACATCGACTCGCCCTACAACACGCGCACTTCACACGGGCCTGCCCCCGACGCCCATCTCCAACCCGGGCCTCGCCTCGATCGAGCGGCCGCCTATCCGGCGCACGTCCCCTACCTCTACTACGTCGCCGCCGCCGACGGTTGCGGCGAGCAGGTGTTCTCGACGACGCTTCGCCGCATTCGAAGCCAATGCCGCCGCCTACAGGGCGGCGGTCGCCAGCAACGGCGGGCATCCGCCCGTCTGCAAGAAGAAGTGATGCCTCGCCTGGGCGTCCTCGGCTGGCCGGTCGCGCACAGCCGCTCGCCGGCGATCCACAATGCCGCGTTCGCCGCGCTGGGCATGGCCGACTGGCGCTATCAGCGGCTGCCGGTTCCACCGGAGCTGTTCGCGCGAGACGACGCGTTCGCTGCGCGCCTGTGGCTTCGTCGGGGCGAACGTGACGATTCCCGCACAAGCAGGCGGCGCTAGCGCTGGCCGACCGCCGAGCGAGGCGGCGAGCGCGATCGGCGCCGCGAACACGCTGTCCGTTCGCCCCCGACGGGGCGATCGCGGCGGAGAACACCGACGCCCCGGGCCTGATCGCGGCGCTGGGCCACTCGCCGCGGGGATGCGCGCGCTCGTGCTGGGCGCCGGGGGCAGCGCCCGCGCGGCGGCCTGGGCGCTGCGCGAGGCGGGCGCGAGCGAGGTGTCGGTCTGGAACCGCACCCCGAGCGCGCGCCGAGGCCCTGGCGCGCGATCTGGGCGTGCGGGCCGTCGGCGCGCCCGAGCGCGCCGACCTGCTCATCAACTGCACCTCGGTCGGCCTGGAGGGCGGCGCTCCGGACGAGCGCCCGCAGCGCGCTCGAGCCAGAGCCTCCGGCGATCCCGACCTCCGCAGCTGGGCTGGGCGAGTACTGCTGCTACGTCGTGGACATGGTCTACCGCGATGCGGGCCCACCCCGCTGCTCGCCGCCGCCGAGCGCACACGGCGCGCGCACGCTCGACGGCCTGGAGATCCTGCTCGCCCAGGGGGCGCTCAGCTTCGAGCTCTGGACCGGCCGCGCGGCACCGCTCGAGGTCATGCGCCGCGCTCTGCGCGACGGCGCGCATCGGGCAGTTCGAGGCTCGTCCACAGGTTTTCATACGTTCGTCCACTCGGCGGAGGGCGCATTGCACGCGCTAATGGCCGCAGCGCCGATCTGTCGATGGGCGAGGCATGGACATTGACTTCGCAGACCTGCTGATGGAGGTCGTCTCCCGCCGCGCCCAGACCTGCATCTCGAGCGCGGCGGCGCATCCGACCGTACGTGTACGCGGGCGCCTCACGCCGCTTGAGGACTATCCGAAGCTGTCCTCGACCGACACGCGCGAGATCGTCTACTCGATTCTCACCGGCGACCAGCGCCAGCGGCTGGAGACCGACTGGCAGCTGGACTTCGCCTACTCGATCCCCGGCCACGCGCGCTTCCGCGTCAACGCCTACTACCAGCGGGGCGCGATCGGCGCCGCCTTCCGCCTGATCCCGTTCGGACTGACCTCGATCGACGACCTCGGGCTGCCGGCCGCCGTGCACGAGTTCACCCGCAAGCCGAGGGGATTCGTGCTCGTGACCGGTCCGACCGGCTCGGGCAAGTCGACCTCGCTGGCGGCGATGATCGACGAGATCAACCGCACGCGCGAGGAGCACATCATGACGATCGAGGACCCGATCGAGTTCCTGCACACGCACAAGAAGTGCCTGGTCAACCAGCGCGAGCTCGGCTCCGACGCGCAGAGCTTCGCCGATGCCCTGAAGGCCGCCCTGCGACAGGACCCCGACGTGATCCTGGTCGGGGAGATGCGCGACCTCGACACGATCTCGACCGCGCTGACCGCGGCGGAGACCGGCCACCTCGTGTTCGCCACGCTGCACACCCAGGACACCGCCCAGACGATCGACCGCGTGATCGACGTGTTCCCTGCACACCAGCAGGGTCAGGTGCGCGTGCAGCTGTCGGTCGCGCTGCAGGGCATCATGACCCAGCAGCTGCTGCCCACCGCCGACGGCTCGGGCCGCGTCGTGGCCTGCGAGGTGCTCGTGCCCAACCCGGCGGTGCGCAACCTGATCCGCGAGGGCAAGACGCACCAGATCTACTCGGTGCTGCAGACCAGCTCGGCGGCGGGATGCAGACGATGGACGCCTCGCTGGCGACGCTCGTGCGCAGCGGGCAAGATCACCCGCAAGCTCGCCGAAGCCCGCTCGACGACGCCGGACGAGCTCGGGCGGCTGCTCGGCGCCGCGTCGCTCGCGCCGCGTAGGCGCGGAACCGATGAGCACTTACGTCTTCAAGGCGATGGATCCCGCGGGGGTCAAGGCCGAGCGGCGAAGTCGAGGCCGAATCCAAGCAGGCGGCCGCCGACCAGCTGAAGGCACGCGGGCTGATCGTCCTCGACGTCGCCGACAAGCACGCCTCGCGCGAGATCGAGCTCTCGTTCCTGAAGACGGTCAAAGCCGTCCGAGCTGGCGATCTTCTCGCGCCAGCTCTCGACGATGATCTCCTCGGGGATGAGCATCCTGCGCACGCCTCTACGTGCTCGAGGGCCAGACCGAGAGCAAATTCCTGAAGGAAACGATCGTCGCGGTGCGCAAGGACGTCGAGGCGGGCATGTCGCTGAGCGACGCGATGGCGCGCCACCCGAAGGTGTTCAACACGCTGTTCGTGGCGATGACGCGCGCGGGGGAGGCCGGAGGCGTGCTCGAGGACGCCCTCATGCGGGTCGCCGACCAGCTGCAGAAGGACGCATCGCTGCGCCGCCAGATACGCTCGGCGATGGTCTACCCGGCGCTCGTCATCGTCTTTGCGGTCGGCGTGATGATGGCGCTCGTCGCCTTCCTCGTGCCGGTGTTCGAGGGTGTCTTCAAGCAGTTCGGGGGCAACCTACCGGCGCTCACCAAGGTCTCGGTGCTCGCCTCCGAAGTGGTCACCGGCTACTGGTGGCTGATGTTCCTGGTGACCGGGCTGACCATCGCCGCCTTCCTGAAGTGGAAGCGATCCTCCTGGGGTCGCCGGCAGTGGGATCACTTTCGCCTGCACGTGCCGATGAAGATCGGCACGATCGTCCAGCAGGTCGCGGTCGCGCGCTGGTCGCGCACGCTCTCATCGCTGACGGCCGCCGGGGTGCCCCTGCTGCAGGCGCTCGAGATCACCGGGCACACGGGCGGCAACGTAGCCGTGGAGGAAGCCATGGCCGGGGTGATCGCATCGGTCAAGCGCGGGGGCACGATCGCCGCGCCGCTGGCGCAGGCGCCGATATTTCCCGCCATGGTGACCCACATGGTGGGTGTGGGCGAGGAAAGCGGTGCGCTCGACTCGATGCTGGCGCGGGTCGCCGACTTCTACGAGGACCAGGTCGAGGCCTCGGTGAAGGCCCTCACGTCGATCCTCGAGCCGATCATGATCATCGTGATCGGCAGCATCGTCGGCTTCATCGTCATTTCGATGTACCTGCCGCTGTTCGAAGTGTACAACCACATCGAATAGCGATCTCCGATCGTCCCTCGAGGGCCGACAGCGAGATACGGCCGTCGAGCAGCTCGAGCAGCTCCTCGCCCGCGAGCTTCCGTCTCCATCCGTGCAGGACGCGCGGGCGCTCGAGATCGCCGGCAGGAGCGGCGCCGGCGGGGGCCTCGTCGGAAAGGCTCATGCCCGCCCGCCGGGCGGCGACGATCGCGTGCAGCTCGGCACGCGTGGCGAGCAGCTCGTAGGCGAGCCCCGCCTCGATCGCACGCGTGCGAAGGAGCGCCTCGGCCATGGCCACGAGGGGTCCGTCCTCGGTCCGCGGCGCCGGCGGAAGCGTCGGCCGAGGGGCCGGATCGGGTGGGCGTCCCCGTGCCTTCTCGACCACGTCGAGCAGCTCCAGGGCGCGCTGGCGCTGGCCGGCCGCGCCGATGCCGCGGATCCGCTCGAGCTCGGGCCGCGATGACGGCATGCGCCTTGCGACCTCGATCAGGGAGACGTCTGACAGGACGCTCTGCACCGGGCGATTCAGGCGCGCGGCCGTCCGCTCGCGCCAGCGCACGAGCTCGCGCGCGACCGGACGCGCCGCCGAGCTGAGCCCGCTCACGCGCGGCAGGCGCTGGAACACCGCCTCCGGGTCGCGCTCGTCGCTCGAGCGCTCCAACGGCTCGCACTCCTCGCGCGCCCACTCGGAGCGTCCGAGCGCATCCAGCCGCCGCTGGAGCTCGGCCGCCAGCTCGAGCAGGTGCTCGACGTCCTCGCGCGCGTAGGAGAGCTGCTCGGCGCTGAGCGGGCGGGCGTCCCAGCGGGTGAAGCTCGCGCCCTTGGCCAGGCGCACGCCCAGCAGCTCGGCCAGCAGGGAGTGATAGGAGCATTGCGCCCCCATCCCCACGAACCCCGCGGCGACCTGCGTGTCGAACACGTTCCTCACCTCGGCGCCGAAGCGCCGGCGCAGCAGTGCCAGGTCCTGGCGGCCCGCGTGCACGACCACCTGTATCGCGGGGTCGGCGAGGACGGCCGCCAGCGGAGCGCCGTCGAGGGCGCTTGCCAGGGGATCGACGATCTCGACACGCGAATGCCCGTCCTCGCCGTCGGGGATCGCGAGCTGGACGAGGCACAGGAGCGTCTGGTAGCGCCCCTCGCCCATGAACTCGGTGTCCAGCGCGATGCTTCCGGCGGCGCGGGCACCGAGCGCGAGCTCCCGCAGCGAGGCGTTCTGTGTCTCGAGGTTCAAGCGCTCGCCCCCGGAAGCAGCCACAGGACCTTGGGACGGCTGAGGCCGGCCTGGGCGGAGACGTCGGTCCCGGTCGCACGTATCCACCGCGCGGGGGCCGAGCAGGCGGCGTTCAGGGTCGAGACGCGCCGCCCGCAGTAGGAGTTCAGGAAGGCGTACTTGACCTCGCCGCGTGCGATCAGCCGGCGCAGGTCCGTCACGGTGGTGAAGACACGCGCGCCGTATGTTGTCAGCACGACCACGGGGCGCGCGTCCTTGACGATCAGCGCACCGATCTGGGTGGCCGACTCGGCGGCCACCTCGTAGCGCGCGCTGCCCTGGTGGGCGCGCAGATAGCTGCTGAGCGCCGACAGCTCTTCGGTGGGCAGGGCACCGACGTAGCCGGCGTCGGTGACGTGGTTCTCGATCGCGGTCACATCGGCGCTCAGCGGCAGCGCGAGCACCGCCACGAGGGTCAGCGCGATCGTCGCTCCCGACAGAAGCGCCGCTCGCGGGCTCTGCGCGTTGGCGGCCGCGTCCTCGCCGAGGTCCGGATCGCCTGCGTCTGCGCCACCGAGCCGCGCGAAGCTCGCCAGGGCGATCGCGGCGAGCGCCGCCAGCAGCGTGATCCACCACACCCCCGTTCGCCCGTACAGCAGCCGCTCGACGTAGTAGACGACCGCCACGAGCGCGACGATCAGCGCGATCAGCCGTGTGCGTCCGCGCCCTGAGGCGGCCCACGCCACACCTATGCCCAGCAGCGCCGCGACCGGCGGGAGAAAGCCCTCCACATAGCGGGGGTGAAGGCGGGACATGTCGCTGAACAGGACGATTCCGCTGAGCGTCCACACCGACAGCCCCGCGCCGACGGCCACGTGCATCCTCGCGCTTGACTTCGTCTCGCTCGCGGGTCCTCCCGCGTGCGCCTGCTCTGCGCGCCCGCCCGGATCGCGCTCGGCGATGATCGTCGAGATCAGCGCGGGCACGCCGAGCAGGAGCGCGACGAGCAACTCCAGCCCCAGCCGCTCGCCCGACAGTGGGCCGATCCTCGCCAGCAGGCGCGTTGGGGACGGCGGGACGATCGGGATGTGGTCGCGCTCAGATTGCGTGGCTTCGGGGTAGTGGTGGCCCGGTTCATACACCGTGGACTGCGGTTCGGGCGATTTACCGCCGAGCCGGTCGGTGCCGTTGAACACGAACGCCGCGTTCCACGCGCTGCCGTTGGTCGAGCCGATCGCGTATGGCCGGTCGTGCGCGGGGACCAGGAGGGTCGCCGTCAGCCAGGCGAGCGCGACCACGACGTAGATGGCACCGGCCGCCGCAACCTGCATGAGCCGTCGAGTGCGTGCGCCGGGCAGCCCGAGATAGGCGAGCACGGCGAGTCCCGGCAGCGCGACCAGCGACTCGAGCAGCTTGACGTCGAAGGCGAGCCCGAGCATGGCCGCAGCGGCGAACAGCCAGCCGCTGCGAGCGCTCTGGCAGGCGAGCACCACGAACAGGAGCGAGAGCACGATCAGCGCCATCATCACCCCGTCCATCGTGTCGCTGCGCGAGGTGATCACCTCCACCGGCAGCACCGCGAGCGCGGTGGCGGCGGCGAGCGCCGCGGGGACGCTCCACATGCGGCGCACGGCCGCCCACAGGAGCGGCACGGCGGCGATGCCCGCCAGCGCCTCGGGCAGCTTGAGCGTCGTCGAGGAGAAGCCGAGCAGCTTCACGCTTGCGACCTGTAGCCACAGGTCCACCGGCGGCTTGTCGATCGACACGCTCCCGGAGGGCTCGAACGCGCCGAAGAAGAAGTTGTGGAAGGACAGCCCCATGCTCCGCACGGCCGCGTCGTAGAAGGGATCGTCGGTCACCTGTCCGATGTGCAGCAGGCGCAGGATCGCCGCGCCGGTGGTGATGAGGATCACGGCCGCCCACTCCCGCTGGGAGGCGGCCGCTCGACGTCCCGGCGGGCTTCTCATGCACGGAACGCTAGTCTCATCGCCTCGTGGCGAGCGAGGCAGGCGACAGCGAGAATCAGGCAGGAGGGTCCCATGGACCGCGGGAGTGTATGCCCTGCCGCGGCACGGGCCGGGTGATATCGAACCTCGGCGGCACCCCGAGCTCGGTGACCTGCCCGTGGTGTGAAGGGGGCGGGCTGCGTCTCGCGGACATCGACGCGCAGGCGCGCTGGCTGGACGTTCAGGCAGTGGACGAGCGGGCGGGAGACCCTCCGGAGGCGGCGCCGGAGGACTGAGGTCGGCCGTTGGGCCCCGTGTTTGCTGGGTCCGGCGCCCATATGGACCGGCGCGCCAGGGCAGCTCTGGACGGCCCCGGCGGGGTCGGTCATGCGTCCAGGTGGGCTTCAGCGCTAAAGCCCGCACGCCTCGCGGTCGATTCAGCGGCTGACAAAGCCAGTGCCGAGGTGCCAAGGCAGAGCGTCCAGAGGACGCGTAGCAAAGCCGGCGGCTCTCGCAAGAGGGACGCATCGCCGCTTGAGGCGATTACCGAGGGCTGGCGCCCTGTAACCGGATCCGAGGAGGATTCAAGATGTTGAATCGACTGCGCCAGCGCTCACAGGACGAGGGTGGTTTTACCCTCATCGAGCTTCTGGTCGTTATCCTGATCATCGGCATTCTTGCCGCGATCGCAATCCCGTCGTTTCTGAACCAGAAGAGCAAGGCGTACGACGCCTCGGCGAAGGAGCTTGCTCGCACGGCCCAGACCACCGCGGAGACCTACGCGACCGATCACGGTGGATCGTACACGGGCATCTCCACCGAAGAACTCGCAAAATACGAAACAGGCCTGCAGCTATGTGGGACCAAAACGCCCGCTGAACAGACCAACGCCTGCTTCAAAGAAGCCGGCGTAGAAAGCTCGGGCGCGGGCTACAAAGTGGTCACCCGTGCCGCCAACAGTGGTGACGAATTCACGATCGTCAGGAACGCATCCGGGGAAATCAGCCGCACTTGTAAAAGCGAAAAAACCGGCTGCTCGGGCTCCACATCGGGCACCTGGTAATCGTTGCGTGGGAAGCCTCTCGGGCTTCACACGCGCCAGCAACAAGCGCAAGCAGAGGGGCGGCCGGTAGGCCGCCCCTCTTGCGTGCCGGCTCAAGCGCCGGGCCGCAGCGGCCGATCAGGGTCCCATGGAGGCCGCCACGTTCGCAGGAGTGCTCGGCGCGATCGTCGGATCGTTCCTGAACGTCGTCGCCTACCGCCTGCCCCGGCACGAGTCGCTGCTCGTCCCCGCATCGCACTGTCCGCGCTGCGGGGCCCCGGTGAAGCCCTACGACAACATCCCGATCCTCTCCTGGCTTCTGCTTCGTGGGCGCTGTCGCGGCTGTGCCGAGGCCATCTCTCCGAGATATCCACTCGTCGAGGCGCTCACGGCGGTCCTCTGCGCGGGCGCCGTCCTCACGCACAGCTCCGCGGCCGGGGTCGCGCTGAGCGTCGCGTTGATCCTGATCGTCGTACCCGCCGCGCTGATCGACCTCGAGTACCGCATCATCCCCAACAAGATCACCGGCCTCGGCGCCGTGCTCGCGCTCGCCATCGGCCTCGCACTGGATCCCGCCGGAGAGCCCGAGCGCCTGCTCGCCGGCGTCGCGGCGGGCGGCTTCTTGTTGCTCGCCGCGCTCGCGTACCCCGGCGGCATGGGCATGGGCGACGTCAAGCTTGCGGCCGTGATGGGTTTGTTCCTCGGGCGCGCCGTTGCGCCGGCGATCATGATCGCGCTGCTCGCCGGGGTGCTCGTCGGCGCTCTGATCGTCGCGCGCAAGGGCGCGCGGGAGGGACGCAAGACGGCGGTTCCGTTCGGCCCGTTCCTCGCGCTCGGAGCGATCGTCGCGGTGTTCGCCGGCGAACCGATCGTCGATCTGTACCTGAACCACTTCGTCCACTGACAGGCCCGTGCCGACGGCGGACCGGCACGCGTTCCCGCCGCCCAACCGTCGAACGTCCACTGGACTCAAGGGGGCGCGTCGTCCTGCCGATAGGGGTCGTGCCGGAGCGCCCCTGACTCCGTCCGTCGGACCACTTGAGATGCCCCCACTTCCGAACCTCAGCCTCAAACTGCCCGGGCTCGGCCTCGGCTCGCGCAAGGGGCCGGCAGTCGTCGGCCTTGACATCCAACCGGGCTTCGCAGTCGCGGTCCAGGCGAGTGTCAACGGATCGATACACGCCCAACGTGCCGCCTGCCTGCCGCTCGCCGCCGACACGGTGGCCGCGGGCGAGGTCATGGACCAGGAGGCACTGAGCCAGGTCCTGCGCGAGCTGTTCGCCGCCACGCGCCTGAGTAAGCGCGTTCGCGTGGGCGTCGCCAACCAGCGCACGGTGATGCGCACGCTCGAGCTTCCCCCTGTATCCGACCGCAAGGAGCTCGCCGCCGCCGTGCGCTTCCAGGCCCAGGACCAGGTGCCGATGCCGTTGAACAACGCGGTTCTCGACTTTCATGCGCTCGGCGTCGTCGAGACTCCGTCGGGGCCGCGTCAGCACGTCGTGCTCGTAGCGGCTCAGCGCGACATGGTCGAACATCTGTTGGCGGCCGTTCGCGGCGCGGGCCTTCACCCGGTGGGCGTGGATCTGTCGGCCTTCGCCCTGATCCGCTCGCTCTACAGCCGCGAGCCGGAGTCCGAGGAGAAGGCCGGCCGTGTGGTCTATCTCAACGTCGACGGGCTCACGAACCTGGCCATCGCCGAAGGGACGGCCTGCCGCTTCACACGCGTGGTCGGAGGAGGGCTCGAGGGCATGGCCATCGAGCTCGCCGAGCGACTTGGCATCCCGTTGGTCGACGCGCGTGCGAGGCTTCTGACCGTCGACCTGAGCATGCCCCCGGCCGTCGGGCAGCTGGAGACGGGCCTCGGGGAGACCGCCGTGGGAAGTCTCACCCCCGAGTGGCAGCCACCCGAGTCCGATGCCGGCGGGCTGGCCGTCCCCGGCGGAGCGGCTCAGGGCGGCGGACACGTCGAGGTCGGCGAGACGGCCCAGTACGGCGAGGGCGAGGGCGAGCGCGGCTCGGGCGAGCTCACCGAGCCAGAGCCGCACGGCACGTTCTCCGCCGAGGAGCACGAGACTCTGGAGCGTTCGATGAGCTACGTCGAACTCTCCGCCCTTGACAATGACCCCGACGCCGAAGAACTGGCGGAGGTGTCCGACCTCGACGGTGAGGCCGATGCGTACGGGGTGATCGAGAGCGGCGTGCGGGAGATTGCCGGTGAGGTGCGCAACTCGCTCGACTTCCACCGCTCTCAGGAGGGCGGAGGCGAGGTCTCCCACGTCGTGCTCAGCGGCTCGGCGCTCGATGTCCAGGGCTTCGCCGAGGCGCTGCAGGGCCATCTGGGCCTCGAGGTGCGGGCACACACAGTTGAGCTGGACGAACGGGGCTCGGACGGCGCGGTCTCCGCGCACCGCCTGGCCGTCGCGGCCGGTCTTGCCTCTGAAGAGGTGACCCAGTGAGGGCCGTAAACCTCATCCCGGCCGAGCAGCGCCGAGGCGCGGGCTCGGCCGCCGGCCGATCGGGCGGCGCGGCGTACGGGGTGCTCGCCCTGCTCGCAGGTCTTGCCGTCCTCGCATATCTGTACGGCAGCGCCCGCCATCAGGTCTCAAGCCGGACCGCGCAGGTCGCGTCGCTCACGTCCCAGGCGCAGCAGACGGCGGCCGCGGCGGCGCAACTGGCCCCCTACACGACCTTCGTCGCGTTGAACGAACAGCGCGAGCAGGTGGTCTCCCAGCTCGCCCAGTCGCGCTTTGACTGGGCGCGTGCGACCATCGAACTCGGACGCGTCCTCCCCGCCAACGCCTCGATCACCTCGTTGACCGGCACCATAGGATCGAAAGGCGCCAGCACGCCTGCATCGGCCACCGGCGCCGAGAGCAGCTCATCGGTCGCCTCGGCCACCCCGCCGGGCAGCGTCCCGGTCATAACGCTCGGCGGATGCTCGACGAGCCAGTCCGGTGTCGCCCAGGTGCTGAACCGCCTTCGCCTGATCGACGGCGTCAGCGCCGTGGCTCTCCAGAGCTCGGGGCAGGGAGGCGCGGGCGGGGGCGCCGTCGGCTGCCCCGCCAGCGGTGTCTCGTTCAGCGTCACGCTTACCTTCCAGCCGCTGCCCGCGGTGTCCTCGACCTCGACGACATCCTCACCCACGACGATCACAACCGCGGCGGGGGGTGTAGGAGGATGACCGGTCGCGACCGTTACGTGATCATCGCGGTGGCAGTCGTGCTCGTGCTGGTGGTCGGCTGGTTCGGCGTGGTCTCACCCGAGCGGCAGAAAGCGGCGAGCCTGGTTCAACAGGTCGGCGCAGCCAACGCGCAGCTGGCGACGGCGAACAGCCAGGCGGCAGCCGCGCGTAACGCCCAGGCGCGCTACGACGCCGCATACGCATCCATCGTGAGCCTCGGCAAAGCTGTGCCCCCCAGCGAAGAAGTGTCCTCGCTGATCTATCAGCTGGCGCAGGCCTCGCGTGAGAGGAACGTCGAATTCACCGCGATCGCACCGGGTAGCGGAGGTGGCACGGGTTCCTCCGCGAGCGCCTCTGCGACCGCCGCGGCGAGCACGAGCGGCTTCACGGCGCTGCCGTTCACGTTCACGTTCAACGGGACCTTCCCCGACCTCCACGGCCTGCTCACGCAGCTCGATCGCTCGACCGTGATCACGTCCTCGGGCCATCTGGTGGTAAGCGGCCGGCTGTTGACCATCCAGAGCGTCAAGCTGACCCCGCTGGCCGTGGCGGGCTCGGGAACGGCCTCCGGCGGCCACTCGGAG
This sequence comes from uncultured Solirubrobacteraceae bacterium, assembly GCA_963730575.1. GTDB lineage: Bacteria > Actinomycetota > Thermoleophilia > Solirubrobacterales > Solirubrobacteraceae > Palsa-744. The sequence continues at coordinate 438,338 of CAVSSG010000006.1, read as the reverse complement.
GAGCTCTCGGGCAGCATCACGGCGACCGCCTACGTGCTTCCCGCCAGCACGAGCCTGACCACTGGCCTGACACCCGGCGCTCCCGGCGCCGGCCAGAGCACGCCTGCCTCGAGCTCTGGATCCTCGAGCACTCCGACAGCCCCCGCGATCGCAAGGGTGACCCCATGAACGCATTCCTCAACTCCGTGAAGGCCGACCTGCTCCACTCGCGACTGCGGCTGGCCCTGATCGTCGTCGCGGTCGCGCTGGCGGCGGCCGTTGCCTACGCTGCGCTTGCCGGGGGCAGCTCGAGTGCGCCCGTCGCCGCCTCACCGGCGGCCGTCCCCACGGGTGCCGCGGGTATCGCCATCCAGCCTGCCGCGAGCCCTCAGCAGTCGGTGTCGGAGACGACGAGCGGCTCTTCCCACGAGGTCGGCAGCTCGCGCAATCCGTTCACGCCGCTGCCCGAAGCGAAGGCCAAGGCCAGTGCCGCGAGCACGACCTCGGGGGCGTCGAGCTCCTCGAAGACCGGCGCCCAGACGACCTCGTCAGGGTCCTCGAGCTCCTCCCCGTCGGCGGGCTCCTCGCACGGCAGCTCGGGGTCCTCGACCCCGTCGAAACCGTCGACACCGGCGAAGCCGCCGGCGCCCACCACCGTCTACCACGTCGCCCTGCTGTTCGGCCTCATCCCGGTCGGCACCCCGCCGCAGAGCGTGCAGCTGACCCCGTATGAGAACGTCGGACGCCTGACCCCGCTGCCCTCCTCCAAGCAGCCGCTGCTCGTGTACATGGGAGTCACGACGGGCGGTAAGAGCGCGACGTTCACGGTGGTCGGCGAAGTGATCCTGCGCGGCAAGGCGATCTGCCTGCCGAGCGCGTCCCAGTGCCAGACGATCGAGCTCAAGCCGGGACAGAGCGAGGAACTCGAATATGCGCCGCCCGGCGGCCAGGCGGCCGAAACGTATGAGCTGCAGCTCGTGAGCATCTCCTCGAGCAAGGCGTCCAGCGCCCGCGTCGCAAGGCTCCTGCACGCCGAACTGAAGGCCGGGCGCGAGCTGCTGCTGCGCGCCGGCCTGTCGCTGGCGCCGGGGCTTCGCTAGTCGCCCGGCGCCCGGCGTGCCGGTGAGCGCCGGGCACCACGGTCGCGGACGCTGAGTTCCCAGCAAATAAGCTTGGCGTGTGGCGCTCCGTCTCATAACGGCCGGCGAGTCGCACGGCCCGGGCCTGACGTGCATCCTCGAGGGCATGCCCGCGGGCCTTCGCGTGCGACCCGAGGACCTCAACGAGGACATGGCCCGTCGCCAGCTCGGCCACGGCCGCGGCGGGCGCATGAAGATCGAGCGCGACAGCGCGGAGATCACCGGCGGCGTCCGCCACGGGCGCACGCTCGGGAGCCCGATCGCCCTGCAGGTGGCAAACCGCGACTACGCCAACTGGGAGGAGCGCATGAGCCCGCGGCCCACGGCCGAGGAGGTCGCGGAGGTCCACCTGCCACGCCCCGGCCACGCCGACCTGGTGGGTGCCCAGAAGTACAAGCAGTCGGACGTGCGCAACATCCTCGAGCGCGCCTCCGCGCGCGAGACCGCCGCGCGCGTCGCGGGCGGGGCGCTGTGCAAGGCGTTCCTGCGGACGTTCGGCGTGGCCGTCCACTCACACGTGATCCAGATCGCCTCGGTGCACGCGCCGCTGCCCGAGCGCCCGCTCGCGCCCGCAGACTTCGCGGACGTCGACAGCTCGCCGGTGCGCTGCCTGGACGCGGTGGCGAGCACCGCCATGGTGCGCGAGATCGACGAGCTCCGCCGGGCGAACGAGTCGCTCGGGGGGGTGTTCGAGGTTCAGGCGTTCGGGCTCATCCCGGGACTCGGCTCGCACGTCTCCTGGGAGGAGCGCCTGGACGGTCGCGTGGCGATGGCGATCTGCTCGATCCAGGCGATCAAGGGAGTGACCATCGGCGACGGCTTCGCCATAGCCGGGCTGCCGGGGTCAAAGGCGCATGATGAGATCTTCTTCTCGCCCGAGCGCGGCTACTACCGCGAGACCAACCGCGCCGGCGGTCTGGAGGGCGGGATGACCAACGGCTCCCCGCTGATCGTGCGCGGTGCGATGAAGCCCCTGCCGACGCTGACCAAGCCGCTTCGCTCGGTGGACACCGAGACCCATGAGCCCGCGCAGGCGCTGCGCGAGCGCACCGACTCCTGCACGGTGCCCGCCGCCGCCGTGGTGGGCGAGGCGATGGTGGCGTTCGTACTCGCGGACGCCTACCGGCGCAAGTTCGGTGGCGACCACATCGACGACGTCGTTCAGGCCGTCCGCGCGTACGAGGAGCGGATCGGATGGCGCGGCTAGCCCAGGCATCCGACCGGACGGCGCACCCACGAGCGCCGACGCGGGGACTCGTGCTGATCGGCTTCATGGGCGCCGGCAAGTCGACGGTCGCGGGCGAACTGGCGAAGGCGCTCGGGACGGTGGCGCTCGACAGCGACAGCCTGCTGGAGGAGCGTTTCGGCCACCCGGTCGCACAGGAGTTCGAGCTGCACGGCGAGGCCTCCTTCCGGGCCGCCGAGGAGGAGGTGGTTCGCGAGCTGCTTCACGGCGCGGGTCCGGGAAGCGTGATCGCGCTGGGGGGTGGCAGCGTCGGCAGCGAGGATGTTCACCGCGCGCTCGAGCCCCACCTGACGCTGCTGTTGGACGTCGATCCCGAGCTCGCCTGGGCGCGGGTAGAGGCCGGGGAGGGCGATGCCGGGCGGCGGCCGCTGGCAGCTGACCGGGAGGCGTTCCTCGCGCTTCACTCCCAGCGCCGGGCGCTGTATGCGCAGCTGGCCGACGCCTTCCTGCCGGCCCTGCCCCTGGGTGGGGCGGCGGCGCTGCTCGACGCACTGCGCGCGCTGTCACGGGCGCCCGGCGGAACGCGCCTGTTGTGGGCGAGCTCGGCCTCCGGCGCCTACCCCGTGCTGATCGGCCGCGGGCTCATTCGCGACGCCGCGGCGCGGGAGCTCGAGGAGATCTGGCCGCTCGACCTCTCCGCCTCGCACGCCTTCTGCGTGACCGATGAGACCGTCGGCGCCCTCTACGCGGGACGCCTTCCGGGCGCGGTGCAGACGATCACAATCGAGCCCGGCGAGCCCAACAAGACGCTCGCGAGCGCGGAGCACGTCTGGTCAGAGCTGGCCGCGCGGGGCATGACGCGTGCCGACCACGTCGTCGCGCTGGGGGGCGGGGTGGTCGGCGATCTGGCGGGATTCTGCGCCGCGACCTACCAGCGCGGCGTGCCGGTGCTGCAGATCCCGACGACGCTCGTCGCGCAGGTCGACTCGGCCTACGGCGGCAAGACCGGGATCGACCTTCCCGGCGCCAAGAACTACGTCGGCGCCTATCACCAGCCGGCTGGCGTGCTCGTCGACCCGGACCTTCTGAGCACGCTGCCCGCCGGCGAGCTCGCGGCCGGCTGGGTGGAGGTGCTGAAGACCGCGCTGATCGCGGGCGGCGAGCTGTGGGAGCGCGTCCTCGCGGGCGAGGAGGCCCACGACGAGCGCACGATCCTCGCCTGCGCGCGCACCAAGCTCGCGGTGGTGGCCGAGGACGAGCGCGACGCGGGACGCCGGCAGGTCCTAAACCTGGGGCACACGGTTGGCCATGCGATCGAGGCCGCCACCGGCTATGCGCGCTACCGCCACGGCGAGGCGGTGGGCCTGGGGCTGCTCGCCGCACTGCGCCTCTCCGGGCTCGATGACCTACGCGGGCGGGTGCGCGAGCTGTTGCTCGCGCAGCGGCTGCCCGTCGAGCTCGAGGGCGTCTCGGTGGATGCGGTGCTGGAGGCGATCGCCCGCGACAAGAAGCGCCTCGGTCCGCACGTGCCGTTCGTCCTCTTGAGAGCCCCGGGAGAGGTCCGGATCGGCTGCGAGGTCCCCACCGAGGAGGTCCGCGGGGCGGTGGCGGAGCTCGTGCTATGACGTCCGCCGTGGCCGATCCGGCGGGCGGGGCCGTCGAGGCGCTCTACCGGGTCGAGGTGATGCACGGGGTCAACCTCGATCAGCTCGGCCGCCGCGATCCGCGTCTCTACGGGACGCTCACGCTCGCAGAGCTCGAGGCGCGGATCGAGCGGGAGGCGCGCGCCCTCGGGCTGCGCACCCGCTTCTTCCAGACGAACTACGAGGGGGCGTTCGTCGAGCATCTGCACGCGCTCAGGGACCGGGCCGACGCGATCCTCCTGAACCCGGGTGCGTGGACCCACTACGCGTGGGCGATCCGCGACGCCCTGGAGATAGCCGCACTGCCCGCCCTCGAGATCCATCTGTCGGACGTCGAGGCCCGCGAGCCCTTCCGGCGCGTCTCGGTCATCCGCGATCTCTGCTTCCAGACGATCTCCGGGCGCGGTCCCGACGGTTACGCAGACGCGCTGAGGCTCCTGCGCGAGGAGCTTGGGGGGCGGGGCTCGTGAGCGCCGGCCCCCCGATGGACAGCGAGGAGCGCGTCGGGCGCCTGGCCGCCGAGCTGCGCGAGCGCGCGGTGGACGCGCTGCTCGTCGGCGGGCCGGCCGACGTGCGCTACCTGACGGGCTTCACCGGCAGCCACGGGCTGGCACTCGTGCTGGCCGAGGGGGCGCAGGCGGCGAGCGGCCACGATCGCTTCTTCACCGACTTCCGCTATGAGACCCAGTCCTCCGAGCAGGTGACCGGCCGGTTCGAGCGCGAGATAGTCGTGGGCAACCTGTTCGAGGCCGCGGCTCGCTCGCTCGGCACCGTGGGCGGGCGCCTGGGATTCGACGAGGAGAGCCTCACCGTCGGCACGCACACGCGCCTGCGCCAGGCGCTGCCCGAGGACTGGGAGCTCATTGCGTGCACGCGCGCGGTCGAGCGCTTGCGCGAGGTCAAGGACGCGGGGGAGGTTGCGCGCATACGTGCCGCCTGCGAGCTCGCCGACGAGGCGCTCAGGGGCCTTCTGGAGGAGGGCCTCGTGGGGCGCACCGAGCGCGAGGCGGCGATCGAGCTCGAGCTGCGCATGCGGCGACTGGGAGCCGAAGCGCCGAGCTTTCCTGCGATCGTGGCCTCGGGCGCCCACGGCGCCCTGCCGCATGCCGAGCCGCGCGACGTGCAGATCGTGGGTGACGCGCTGGTGACGATCGACTGGGGGGCGCGCCTTGACGGCTACTGCTCGGACTGCACCCGCACCTATGCAACCGGGGAGCACCTCTCCGCCGAGGCCCGCGAGGTCTACGAGCTCGTGCTCGATGCCCAGGCGCGGGCGCTCGCCGCCGTCCGGGCCGGCCCGACCGGGCGCGAGCTCGACCGGGTGGCGCGCGAGGTGATCGAGCAGGCCGGCCACGGCGAGCACTTCGGTCACGGCCTCGGCCACGGCGTCGGCATGGAGGTCCACGAGGGTCCCCGTCTGTCGCGCATCGCCGGCGAGGACCGGCTGCGGGCCGGCAACGTGGTGACGGTCGAGCCCGGCGTGTATCTGCCCGGTCAGCTCGGCGTGCGGATCGAGGACCTGGTGCTCGTCACCGACAGCGGTGGGGAGGTGCTGACCGGCCTTCCGAAGGGGCTGACGGTAATCTCCTGAGCCGCCAGGAGCTCTCCGCGGCCCGGTCGGTACAGCGCGACGCCGAGCGCGGCGACGAGCGGCACCGACCACGCCAGGAAGAACGCGGCCTGGAAGTCCGGAGCGGCATGCAGCGGTAGCCACTGGAAGCTGACCCATGCCAATGCGCTGCTCGACAGGGCGAGCAGGGGCGGCCGGTCGGCCGGGCCACCGACCTCCCACGCGAGCAGGGCGAGCACGAACGGCAGCAGGTAGTAGATCACGTCCCAGGTGTCGAGCACGCAGCGCAACAGCATCACGAGCGCGAGCGCGAGCAGCGCGTCGCGCTCGCCGACCGTGCCCGCGGGGGTCTCGCGTCGGCGCCTGAGCCAGAGCAGCCCCGCGAGTGCGAGCCCCACCGCGAGGATCAGCGGGTGGGTGATGCCCGGCAGCCACGGGGGCGCGAGTGCCACTGGGGGTGGGTGCTCAGGGCGGCGCTCATGGGAACGGGGCTGCCGGGCGCCAGGGGCGCGACGTGGTTGGGGGCTCCGAGGAACCACCACAGCTGCCATGGCTGGAAGAGCGCTCCGGGGGCTGTCGCCACGGCACGGCCCTGCGCCAGGAACGTGCTCGATCCAACGGCCAGGAGCGGTCCCAGCACGGCCGTCAGGACAACCCCGGCGCTCGCCAGGCACGCGAGCCTGCGCCTCGCGGGCAGCGTCAGCAGCACCGGCCCGAGTGCGAGCAGCGCCCACTCCTTGTTCGCGATGGCAAGGCCGAGGAGGACGCCAGCCCACAGTGGACGACCCCGGCTCGCGAGCAGGACGGCGGCCACGGCCAGGCAGGCGCCGAGCAGTTCCTCCGGGTGGCCCATTTCGAGCGCGCGCAGCGTGATCGGGTTGGCGACGCATACGGCCAGTGTCACGGCGCGAGCGAGCGTGCTGCGCCCCTCTGAGCGCATCCGGGCCACGAGCCAAACCCCGAGCACCGCAGAGGCGAGCAGACAGGGCAGGGCGACCATCCTGTAGACGGCGAGATCCCCTCCGCCCCACAGGCTGGGCAGCAGGGCGAAGGGCGCCCGCTCGACGAGCGAGCCTCCGTAGGCGGGCGCAAGGCGCAGGAACTCGAGCACATGCCCGTGCGTGAGTGCCTCTAAGGCCGGCTGCGCCTCGGTTTCATAGTCGTTCCAGGCGAACCCGTACAGCCCGAGCCAGGCCATCGTCGCGCATCCGGACCCGGCGATCAACGCGCACAGGGCGTTTTCGCGTGCCACCCGCCGCATACCTCCGCATCGGCTCCGCGACCCCGTTGCTTGAGTCGTCCCCGGTCCCGGAGAAGCCGACCGGCCGGCCTCAGGGCGCGCCGGAGGCTCGCGCGGGGCGCTCGAGCGGCCGTTCGCGCGATGCTCGCCGCCGACGCTCCTCGTGGCTGCGCCGCGAGCCTCCTGCGGTGCCGAGCGCGGTCGCGGGCCGCGGGCCGCCGGCCATGAACAGGGCGACGAGAACGAACGGGAAGACCCACGGCAGGTAGGACCACGTCCAGTAGTTGGCGGCGAGCTGCACGCCGAGCAGCAGCGCGCCCGCGATCGCGCTCACACGGATCTGGTCGGTGCGGATCGACGGTGCGGCCCTCAGCATGAGCACAGCGCCCAGCAGTGCCGCGAGCACCCCGGCCTGCACCAGCGGCTGGAGCCATTGCACTTCGAACGTGTACCAGGGGGCGAAGAAGGAGCCCCGGTGCAGCTGGAAGGTGAGTGCGCCGAGCATCGCTGAGATGCCGCCGGCGCCGCCGTAGGCGAACAGGAGCGCCGTCAGGGCAACGCACAACGCCGCCGCGGCCATGCAGGCCCTCGGAAGATCGCGTCGGCGGTAGGGGATCCAGATCGCCAGCAGGATCAGTGGCACGAGCTTGATCCACACGCCCATCACCAGCAGCAGCATGGAGGCGCCGGGCCGTTTGCGAAGCGCGAGCATCCACGCCATGCAGGCCGCCAGCAGCAGGTCGTTGGAGCCTCCCGAGGCGGCCAGCACGACGGGCGGGAAGGCAAACCAGGCGAGCATCGCCCGCAGGCCCCGATCCGCGCCGGGATCGCCCGCGCCCGGCCCCGTGTCCCGGTTGGAGGCAAGCAAATACAGCGCGGGGCCCGCGAGCAGGCCCGCGAGCGCCGCCGTCGGCAGCGAGCCCGACAGGTCGCTGAACGAGTCGGTCACCGGCAGCCACAGTGCCCCCGGCACGTACATCAGGTAGTTCAGCAGTGGATAGGTGTCGCCGTGCACCGCCAGCTGGATGTGCCCGTAGGGGAGCATCCCGTGGAGCAGGTCGGTCGCACCCTCGAGCGAGGCGGCCGCGACATCGGTGTAGCCGCTCGAGGTGAGCGTGATCATCGCGAACACGAGCGCCGTCGCCAGCACGAGCGCGCCCAGCAGCCTCGTGCGCCGGCGTGGCTCCCAGCCGGTGCACAGCCAGTCGAGGAGTGGCCTGCTCTGCGGCGCGGCGGGCGAGGCTCCCCGCACGCCGACAGACAGGCATCTGATCATCAGATAGGAGAGCACTACGGTGGCGCAGATTACGCTCGGTGCAACCAGTCGGGCGTTGATCAACGGCACGGTGATCGTGAGGCTCGCGAGCATCAGCGCGTCGAGGTTGCGAAGCCGCCGCAGCGGCATGACCATCGTGGCGAGCAGGAATACGCCGCTCAGCAACGCGAGGATCCACGGCGAGTTGGCAAGCGCCGCGCCGGAGGCGGGCGCCCCCGCGACGTGCTGCTCGAGCGCGCGAACTTCACCGTGCTCCCCGACCGCCGCGTCGAGCACGACCTCATTCCCGTCGAAGAATGTGACGCGCTGCAGGCTCGCGTCCAGGGGTATGACCCGGGCCCGGTCCGTCGCGTGCGTGCTCAGGAACGCCCGATCGGCCGGGTTCGCACGGGCGGCGGCGATCGCGCCCTGAGCGCTCAGCCGATAGTGGGGCCTGGTCTGCTGGCGAACGATCCAAAGGCAGCCCGCGCACAGCAGGAACGCGGCCGCGATCACGAGGACGCCTCGCCGGGTGACGGTCGCGCCCGAGCTCATCGGCGTCCATCCCCGCTCGGCCCGCTCGGCATGCGGGCAAATCGGGGCCCGCGCAGCGCGCGGCCGTGCGCAAGACGCCACATGTGCCAGATATCGACATCGGCCCGGCGAGGCTTGAACCTGCTCGCGGCCCGGCGCGCGCTAGCCTCATTCCGTGGCTCTGAGCACCAACCAGTTCAAGAACGGCAACCACATAGAGGTCGACGGCACCGTCTTCAAGATCCTCGAGTTCCAGCACGTGAAGCCCGGCAAGGGCGGAGCCTTCGTGCGCACCAAGCTGCGCCGGGCGCTCGACGGGAACGTGATCGACAGGACGTTCAGGGCCGGGGAGAAGTTCCGCTCGGTGCAGACGGAGTCCAGGAGGATGCAGTTCCTCTATGCCGACGGCAGCGACGCCCATTTCATGGACACGGAGTCCTTCGAGCAGATCGCGATCGCCGAGAGCGCGCTGGAGGATCTTCGCTGGTGCAAGCCGAGCAGCGAGGTCGAGGTGCTGTTCATCGACGGGGAGCCTGCCGAGGTGCAGCTGCCGAGCGCTGTCGATCTCGAGGTCACCCAGACCGACCCGGGTCTGCGTGGCGACTCGGTCACGAGCGGGGGCACGAAGCCCGCGACGCTCGAGACCGGCGCGGTCGTCCAGGTGCCGCTGTTCGTCGAAGCAGGGCCAGCGCATCCGCGTGGACACGCGCTCCGGCGACTACGTCGCGCGCGCCTAGCATGCGCCGCTCCGAGCAGCGCAGGGCCGCGGTAATCGCGCTCTACCAGCACGATTTGCTCGACCGGCCGCTGGAGCAGTCGTTCGGTGCGAACGACTCGCTGTTCGCACGCGCGCTGGCGCCGCGCGGCCGCCGACCGCGCGCAGGAGCTCGACGAGGTCATCGACCGCCATGCGCACGGTTGGTCGGCGCAGCGCATCCAGCCGCTCGAGCGCAGCATCATGCGCGTGGCGCTGCTCGAGATGCTCCATCCCGGACGCTGGTGCCGGCCGAGAAGCCGATACCGGCCGAGGGGGCGATCGAGGAGGCCGTGGAGAGCGCCAAGAGGTTCTGCGGCGCGGACGCTCCGGGGTTCGTGAACGGGGTGCTGGGCGCAGCGCTGCGCGAGGTGCGCGAGAATGCACGGATCCCATGAGCGGCTACGAGCGTTTGACGATCTGATCGCGCGCATGGAGCGCGCGGCCGAACAGCTGCGCTCCGGCGAGTGCTCGCCCGACGCCGCCGCGACCGTGGTCGAGGACTGCGCGACGCTCGCCGCCCAGGCCGCGGCGGAGCTCGAAGAGCTCACGCGCGCCGGAGACCTCCGCACCGGCGCCCGGGCAGGACACCCTCCTGTAGGGCGCATTCGGACGGTGAGCGCCACCTACCCGGAGAACCTGCGCGAGGAGGTCGAGCGCCACCTGCGAGGCGATGCGCTTCTCCTAGGAGGCGCTGACGGCGGGATTGGACGAGGCGATGCGCTATTCGCTGTTGGCGGGCGGCAAGCGCATCCGCCCCGTGCTCGTCGCTGGCGACCGCGCGGGCGGTCGGCTTCGAGCAGGGCGATGTCCTGCCGCTGGCGGGGGCGATCGAGCTGATCCACACCTACTCGCTGATCCACGACGACCTGCCGGCGATGGACGACGACGAGCTGCGCCGCGGGCAGCCGACCTGCCACGTGAAGTTCGGCGAGGGCGTCGCGATCCTGGCCGGCGACGGGCTCTACGCGGAGGCGTTCCACCACCTGCTCACCGATCAGCGGTCACGCGCCCGAGCGGGTGCCTGAGGGCGGCCGCGGAGCTGGCCGCGGCGACCGGCGTGAACGGGATGGTGGGCGGTCAGTATGCCGACATCAACTCACCCGCTGCCGTCCGGGGCGGCCGCGCTGCGGCGGCTGCACGAGCTGAAGACGGGCCGCCTGATCGGCGCGTCGGTGCTGTGCGTACTACTGTTGGGTGGGATCGAGGATGCACCTGCGACAATCCCGCTGCGCCGTTTCGCCGCCGAGCTGGGCGTGCTGTTCCAGATCGTTGACGACATACTTGACGTGACAGGTACCGACGATGAACTTGGAAAGCCCCGAGGCAGCGATGAGCGACATGGCAAGCGCACGTACGTGAGCGAGTTCGGAATGGATCGAGCCCGCGAGCTGGCGGCGGATTCCCACCGGATGGCGCGCGAGGCCCTCGCCGAGGCTCGGCGCCTGAGATCTCCGCAGGCGCGCGGCGGGGCGCCGGCCTCGACGGGCGAGCTCGAGCAGATAGCCGACTTCATCTACACCCGCACATCATGAGCCTGCTCGAGCACATAGACGGTCCGCAGGACCTCGAGTCCCTCGTCCGAGGACGAGCTCGCACAGCTCGCCCAGGAGGTGCGCGAGCACATCATCGACACGGTCGGCGAGATCGGCGGGCACTTCGGAGCCAACCTCGGCACATGCGAGCTCGCGGTGGCGCTGCACTCGGTGCTTGAAAGCCCGAAGGACAAGATCCTGTGGGACGTCGGCCATCAGGCCTACCCGCACAAGATCCTCACCGGCCGGCGCGAGCAGCTGGGCACGATCCGCCAGTACGGAGGCCTCGCGCCGTTCTGCTCGATGCAGGAGTCCCCGCACGACATCATGGGCGCAGGCCACGCGTCCACCTCGATCGGCTACGCGGTGGGCATCAAGGAGGGCATGCGCCACATCGGCACCGAGCAGGAGGGCAAGGTCGTCGCGGTGATCGGCGACGGAGCGATGACCGGCGGGGTGGCCTTCGAGGCGATCGGGCAGGCCGGCGGCCTGGGAACGCCGATCGTGGTCGTGCTGAACGACAACGGCATGTCGATCGCACCGAACGTGGGCGCGCTGTCGCGGTACTTCAACCGGGTCAGGCTCAATCCCAAGCTGTGGCACGCCCGCTGCGGGCGTCGAGGGCGGGCTGGTGCGGCTGCCGGGCGGGATCGGCGCGGCGTTCGAGCGGCTGGGCCCGCAGCTGAAGGAGTCGATCAAGGCGTTCTGGGCGCCGGGGCTGTGGTGGGAGGAGCTCGACTGGGCCTACATGGGCGTGATCGACGGCCACGACGTCAAGGCGCTGCGCGAGGCGCTGAAAGAGGCGCTGGCGGCCGAACGGCCGGTCGTCGTGCACATCGCGACGGTCAAGGGCAAGGGCTTCGCCCCGGCCGAGGACGGTGGCCTCGAGGGGATGGAGAAGTGGCACGCGGCCAAGCCCAACTCGATCTTGAACGGGTCTCCCACGCAACCGCCCGTCCGACTCGGCCGCGGGCTCTTCGGCGCCGACGTCGACCGGACGGACGACCAAGCCCGCGAAGGCCCCCCCGCCGCAGTACACGCAGGTGTTCGGCGAGGCGCTTCTGCGCGAATGCGAACGGGATGAGCGCGTGGTGGGGATCACCGCCGCGATGAACTCCGGCACGGGACTGAGCATCCTCCAGAAGGCGATGCCCGAGCGCTACTTCGACGTGGGGATCGCCGAGCAGCAGGCGATCCTGTTCGCCGCGGGGCTGGCGCTCGAGGGGGTCAAGCCGGTCGCCGCGATCTACTCGACCTTCCTGCAGCGGGCCTATGACCAGATCGTGCACGACGTCTGCCTGCAGAGCTTGAACGTGGTCTTCGCGATGGACCGGGCCGGCCTGGTGGGCGACGACGGTCCGACGCACCACGGGGCGTTCGACATCGCCTACCTGCGCTGCCTGCCGAACATCGTGCTGATGGCGCCGCGCGACGAGGCGATGCTCGTGCACATGCTGCGCACGGCGCTGTCTACGACGACGGCCCGATCGCCCTGCGCTACCCGCGCGGGCGAGGGCACCGGCGTGGCGCTGCCTGATGAGGCGCAGGCGATAGAGATAGGAACGGGCGAGATCCTGCAGGAGGCCGGTGAAGTCGTGCCGCGTACGCGAGCCTTGACGCGGGCCGGGGGACGCGGGCCCCGGGCGCCGCCGCGCACGATGGTCGCGTGGCGCTGATCGGCTACGGCAGCGGGGTGGGCAAGGCCCTCGAGGCCGCCGAGGAGCTGGGCGGCGTCAGATCGCGGTGACGGTCGCCGATGCGCGCTTTGCCAAGCCGATCGACGCGGGCCTGATGGCGCAGCTGGCGGCCGAGCACGATCTGCTCGTGACGATCGAGGAGGGAGTGCTCGCGGGCGGGTTCGGCTCGGCCGTCTGGGAGACGCTGAACGAGACCGGCGCGACACCGCGAATCATGAGGGTCGGGCTGCCCGACCGGTATGTGACGCACGGCAAGCCCGCGCTGCTGCACGAGGAGGTGGGCTTCACCGGGAAGCGGATCGCCGAGCGTGTTGCCGCGGCGATCTCCGATCCTGGCGTTGACGCACCTACGACGGGATCCCGAGGGGCCGGCTCAGCGATCGTGGGCGCCTGATGCTGCGAGCCTCGGCACCTTAAATGAAACGGCCCGCCGTCCTGGGCGGGCCGTTTCGGGGGAGGAGGAATGCAGGAGAGAGATGATGCTCTGCTTCCGTTCATACATGATGTCCGGCGCCGGGGTCCCGGTGTGTGATATTGCTCACAGAGCACCTGAGCGCGCGGATCGCACCGAGCGCGCGCGGTGGCCCGAGCAGGGCGGCGGGGGCAGCCTTGTGCAAGGGTTGGGCGGACATGGCTAAGCAGCGTCTGGACACCCTGCTTGCCGAGCGCGGCCTGTTTCCGTCGCGCAGCCGGGCGGCGGCCTCGGTGATGGCGGGGGAGGTCCACGTCGGGCCGGGCGAGCGTGGCGCGGCCAAGCCGGGGGAGCTGGTCGACGTCGCGGAGCGGTTGAGCGTCACCGAGCGCCCGCAGTTCGTCTCGCGCGGCGGGGTCAAGCTCGCCAACGCGCTGGCCGCCACGGCTCTCGGGTGGGAGGGAGGCGGGCGCTCGACGTGGGCGCCTCGACGGGTGGCTTCACCGACTGCCTGCTGCAGCGGGGAGCGAGGGAAGTCATCGCGGTGGACGTCGGCTACGGGACGCTCGCCTAGAGCTGCGCACGGACTCCCGCGTGACCCTGATGGAGCGCACGAACGCGCGGGCGCTGCGGCCCGAGCTGCTGCCCCCGGCTCGCCTCGGGTCCCCCGGCCCGCCGGATCTGGCGACGATCGACGTCTCGTTCATCTCGCTGGCCAAGGTGCTCGGAGCGGTGCTCGGCTGCCTGGACGACAGCTACGACGTGCTCGCCCTGGTCAAGCCGCAGTTCGAGGTCGGCCGCGGTCGGGTGGGAAAAGGCGGGGTGGTGCGCGACGCCGCGGACCGGCGCGAGGCGCTCGTGGGCGTCGGGGAGGCGGCGATCGCGCTGGGAGCGGCCGTGCTCGGGTACCACTCCTCGGGGCTGCCCGGGCCGAAGGGGAATCGTGAGACGTTCATCTGGCTTGCCGACGCCGCCGGTGCGGCCGGCCGTTCGACGGGGCGGTCGCAGGAGCCCATCGCCGCCGGCGCGGCTCACGGCGACTGTTCCGAGCAGCTCGAGCGGATGGCGCGGGAGGTCGAGCCGTGAGGGAGATCACCGTCTTCACCCACCGCCGCCCCGAGGACACGGCCGCCGTCGCTCGCGCGGCTCGCCGAGCAGGCCGCGGCAGCCGGAGTGACGCCTCAGGCTGGACGAGGAGGAGACGCGCAAGCACGGCCTGAAGGCCGGGCCCGGCGGTCGAGGTCAACGCCCCGGTCAAGGACGCGGTCGAGCTGTGCCTGGTGCTCGGCGGAGACGGAACGATCCTGTCGTGCGCTGCAGCGCTACGCGGCCACCGGTGTGCCCGTGTTCGCGATCAACTTCGGCGAGATCGGCTTTCTCGCGACGGTCGAGCCGGAGAACGTCGAGGAGGGCATTCTGCGTGCGCTGAGCGGAGACTTCGAGCTTGTTGCGCCGGCCGGCTGGATAGTGCTCGACGAGCCCGCCGTGTGGATGGCGATCAACGACGTGGCGATCCATCGCAAGGTGGGAGAGCGGGTCGCCGAACTGGCCTATGCCCTGGAGGGCGAGGATCGTCGGATGCGTGCGCTGCGACGGCCTGGTGGTCGCCACCCCGGCGGGCTCGACGGGCTACAACCTGGCCAACGGCGGCCCCGTGATGGCCTGGGGGGTCGAGGGTTTCGTGGTGTCATTCATCGCGCCCCACTCGCTGACCGCACGCGCGCTGGTGGTGGCGCCGGACGACCGCCTGACGATCCACAATCGCTCCCGGGAGCCACTGGACATCGCGGTCGACGGGCGCCCGGTGGGCGACATCCCGCCGGGCGGCACGATCGAAGCGCGGTTCGTCGATGAGATCGGCACGATCGCCCAGCTGGCGGGCTCGTCCTTCTATCGCAGGCTGCGCGAGAAGTTCGGGCGCCTGGCCAGCTGATCAGGCGACTCTCGCGCTGCTGAGGTGCCTGTGCTCGCACGCTCGCGCCGTCGCGTTGCAGCGAGTTGGTGAAGTGGTCGAGCTGCTCGCGTGAGAAGCGCCGCTGGCCGCCGGGTGTCCTGTAGCAGCTGATGTGACCGGCGTCGGTCCAGCGCCGGATGGTTGCCAGGGAGACGCCGAGGTAGCCGGCCGCCTGCGAGCTCGTGAAAACGAGCCGGCGGTCGCCGTTGAGATGGGGAGTGGGTGTTGACATGGTGAGTGTTTCGGCTCGAAGGGCCGAGAAGATGAGTGGCGCACGGTTTTGTGGACCTTTGGCCGTGGCAGGTGTTCGGAACGCGGGGGAGAAGCATGCCATCAGCGGCGGATGCACCTGATCGAACCGGCCCTGCGTGTGCCTTGCGTGGGCGGTTTCCGGGCGAAGCGCTCGGGTCCACCGGCTGGGCTGAGCGTGACCCTTTCTGCAACGAATCCTGCACAAAGGCCCGCATAGTGGACATTTCCTTCTCGCATCTCTACTATCCGCCACAAACCTACTCAAGGCGACCATGTTCCTGGGAGTGCTCAGACAGGGCCGCCTCGCAACGCGCATCCACCGCTAGGAGAAGGAGATCACCATGACTGAATGGCACGGTCGGTAAGACCGGGATAAATCTTATGAGCATGTCTTAAGGGCGCCCTGCAGGATGTGGGGCGCCCTCGTTATTTGTTGAGTACGCGCCGCCTGAGCTCGCGAACCTCCGAGCGCCAGTCTCCGCCGCGAAACGGGGGGCGTGCAGGGTCTGACGCGACGGCTGTCGGATTGGGCGAGCGGGGCTCCGCCATCTTTCTCACCCGCCGCTCGAACGCGAGCTCGGTCTTGTAGTCGGCCTCCTGACCGAAGGTCGGTCCCTCACGTTCGAGGAGCGCGATGAAGGTCTCGACCAGATCGGGGTCGAGCTGGCGCCCGGCGACGTTGCGCAGCTCCGCCATCGCCTCCTGTGGGGTCATCGGCGGGCCGTAGGTTTCGCGCGTGGTCATCGTGTCATAGGTGCTGCAGATGGCCACGACCCGTGAGGCCAGAGGTATCTCGTTGCCGATCAGCCCGGCCGGGTAGCCCGCGCCGTCCACCCGCTCGTGGTGGTAGAGGATCGCGTCCGCGATCTGACCGAAGCCATCGAGCTTGCCGACCATCATCGCGCCGTCCTGGGGATGACGGCGGATCACCGCCCAATCCTCGTCTGTCAGCTGCTCGGGGTGCAGTACACGGTCGGACCATGTGAACTTGCCGATGTCGTGGAGCAGGCCGGTGAGGTGGAAGAGTTCCTGCTCATCCTCGCTCAAGCCCAGCTCGACGGCCATGGCTTTTGCGTAGCTGGCGACGGCCGCGGCGTGGCGCAGGGCAGTGGGGTCGCGTAGCCCGAGCCCCTCCATGAACATGGATGGCACCCCCCATTGGAAGGAGGACAGCTGGCGCGAGCGGATTTCGAGCTGCTCCGCCCGATCCTCGGACCGAAGCAGAGCGACCGTGAGGTGCTGGAGGATCAGGAGCACCGCGATCGAGCCGAGGAGCATCGGCAGACCCAGGCTCATATACGCGACCGCGAGGATCGTCGCGAGCATTCCCGCGGCGAGCTGTCCGGGGAGCAGGGGTAGGAAGAGCTCCCTTACCTGGCGTGCCAGTGCGCGTCCCTCCGTCACGCGCACGTCCAGCGCGACGGGTATGAAGTTCAGCCCGGTCGTCACCACGAAGACTCCAAGGACGATCAGGCCAAACGTGATGCTGTGCGTCAGGCGCGCATTGTGCGGATCGTGGACGTTGCCGGCGAGTGCCCGCACCATCAAGCCTCCCCCGAAACCGACGACGGCGAACGCCAACAGGTTGTTGAGCCATATGGACGGTGCGCGACGACCCACGGCGGAATGCAGCACCGCCGTGATGGCACCGCACGCCGCTGCCGGGACCGGCCCGAGCAGGCTCATGGCCAGCAGGATCGCGACAAACGAGGCGCTCAGGATCCCGCTTCTGGTCTCGACGGTGAACCACTGGCCGAGGAGTGTTAGCACCACCAGCAGCGCGACAAGCGCGAGCGGCTGCCATTCGTCTGCGCTTGATAGCTGCGTGGCCGCGACGATCACGCCGGCCAGCACGAGAGCCTCGGCTGCCCAGAAGAGACGTATCGTGAGCTTGGATGTGGGCATTTGCTTGGCTCTGTCGTACTTAACGGCGGGCGCCGCGTCGTACTTGAGGTGCTGCCAAACGTGGGCAGGTGTAGGCAACTGGGCGGGCGGATGTCGCCCCCCGACACGGGGCGCCCGGCCCGTAAACCCCGTGCCGGGGGCCTTACTTGGACGCGGGTTCGCGCGGATGGCCTGCGGTCGCCGGCGGCGATGTGCGTCGTGGCGCTTCGTGGTCGGCGCCGTCGCCGCGCCTGGTATCGAACCCGATCAGCGTCAGCCTCAAGAAGACCGCCGTGCTCGCCATCGCTCCCAGTCCGACCACGAGGAACGCCACTCGCGGAGAGCTGAGCGCGACGAGAATGCCGCCCAGCGACAGGCCGACCGCCAGTGACACGGCGCCGAGCGATTCGACCGCGCCCATCAGCCGCCCGTGCAGGTGCTGGGGGGTCAGGCGCTGCACGAGGCTTATCAGCGACGGCCACTGCAGACCGTTGCCGACGCCGCCCACCAGCGGCCGCGAGACAGGCCAGGGCGAGCGATGGCGCCGCAGAGAAGCCCACGAATGCGGCCCCTAGGGCGAACGTGCCGGCACTCAGCATCGCCCCGAGCGGCCTGCGGACGAACCGCGCGAACACGATGCTGCCGAGGACCGCCCCCGCGCCCCATGAGGTCACGAGCAGACCGAAGCCGCGATCCCCCGCGTGCAGTGTCGCCTTCGCGTAGGCAACCTCGATTGGCGCACCCGATTCGATGAAGATGAGCGCGACCGCCTCGGCCAAGAGCAGCGCCCGCAGCGAGGGGGTCTGGCTGATGTGCCTCCAGGCCGCGCGCAGACGGGCGCGAACGGAGTCCGCACCGGCCTCCGTGACGTGGGGTGCAGGTCGATGAGCAGCGCCCCACAGATCAGGAACGAGCCGACGTCGATGAACAGCGCGGCGGAGGCGCCCGCCGCGGCCAACGACCACGCCGCCGAGTCACCGGACCCAGCACGAACGCGGCGGAGAAGGCGACGTTCAGCGCCGCGTTCGCCTTGCGCTCGGCCTCGCTGCACGTCGTCCTCGAGGCTCGCGTCCGGCCGGACCGCAGCTTCCGGTCCGCGCTTCGACCTCCTCGCGCGCCGCCCGCGCCACCTCGGCGCGCAGCAGTGCGCTGGCGGCCAGCGCCGCCGTCCCGTCGAGGGCCGCCAGCAACAGCACGGCCGGCAGCCAGAAGTGCCACAGCAGGACCGCGAGCGCGGCGGTCACGACCGCCTCGAAGAAGTACAGCCCGCTCAGCTCGCTGCGGCGGGTGGACGCCTCGACGCGCGCCACGAGCGACGGGCACGACGAACGCGGGCAGGGCCTGCCAGGCGAACAGCAGCGCCGCGACCGCGAGCGCGCTGTGGGTGTGGTCGAACACGGCGAGCGATCAGCGCGACCAGGCCGATCCACGTGCCCAGCCGGTTGACGGTGTAGGCGGCGAGGATCCTGCGCAGCCGCGATGACCGAAGCGGCGACGGCACGCCGCCACGCTAGCGCCTGGCCGCGCCGGAATCGAGCGATGCGCTCGTTCCTTGCGGTGGCCTGCCGGCCTGTCCCGGAGCCGATCGGCAATTTGTCCGAGCGATCCGGCGATCAGTCCTGACGAGCCGCTACGGTGCGCGTTGATGGATGCTGGCGCGCCAGGGGTGGATCGACCGATCGACGTGATCATCGCCGATGACCACTCGATCGTGCGGGACGGCATCCGCACGGTGCTCGAGCGCCAGAAGGGCGAGTTCCGGGTCGTCGCCGAAGTCGCCGACGTCCC
This sequence comes from uncultured Solirubrobacteraceae bacterium, assembly GCA_963730575.1. Classification (GTDB taxonomy): domain Bacteria; phylum Actinomycetota; class Thermoleophilia; order Solirubrobacterales; family Solirubrobacteraceae; genus Palsa-744. The sequence goes on along the minus strand of CAVSSG010000006.1, from coordinate 419,516 downwards.
GATCATGATCCGCGAAGTGCGCGAGCACAAGCCGGACCTGCTGACGCTCGACCTGACGATGCCCGGCGGCTCGAGCCTGGCGGCGCTGCCGTCCTGCTTCATCGCCCACCCGACGCTCGCGGTGGCGATCCTCACGATGCGCGAGGACCCCGAGTACGCGCGCCAGGCGCTGCGCGCGGGCGCGCGCAGCTACGTGCTCAAGGAGGCCGAGCCCGAGGAGCTCCTGCAGGCGTTCCGCATGGCGGTGGCCGGCGGCAACTACCTGCACCCGCGGCTGGGCGCGCTGATGGCCACCGGTGAGATCAGCCGCCGCCGATGACGTCGCGCTCAGCGAGCGCGAGCGCGAGGTCGTGAGGCTGATCGCCGCCGGCTACACCAATTCCGAGATCGCCGAGCAGCTGCATGTCGCCGAGCGCACCGTCAAGACCTACCGGGCGCGCGCGATCGAGAAGCTCGGCTTCTCCTCGCGCGCGGAGATAACCGCCTACGTGCGGCGCCTGGGCCTGACGGACTAGGCCTCGCCGCCGCCGCGGGCCGAGCGCCACGCGTCGGCGGCGGTGGCGCCGGTGCTGGCGCGCGGGCCGTCCGGCCAGGGGCACCGTCAGGCGCACGACGGTCCCGCGCCCCGGCGCCGGGCGCGAGTTCGAGCTCGCCGCCCACGAGCTCGGCGCGCTCGCGCATGCCGGAGATCCCGAATCCCCCCTCGAGGCCGTCGCCGCGCGGGCCGAGCTGCGCGGCATCGGGCAGCCCCCGCCCGTCGTCGGTCACCGACGCGCGCACGCACGCCGTCGCGCTCGGAGATGCTCGACCACCGCCTGCGTGGCCTGCGCATGGCGGCTCACGTTCGTCAGCGCCTCCTGGACGATCCGGTAGATCGTGCTCTCGAGCTCGGGGTCCAGGCGCCGGCTGCCCCGTCGCTCGCCCGACTCGGTCGCCCGATGCGCCGGGTCGCAGGTCGATCTCGATCTGCACGTCCAGCCCGTCGATCGCCTGGGCGCGCCTGGCGAGCGCCTGCAGCGCGGCTTCCAGCCCGAGGTCGTCGAGCGCCGCGGGCCGCAGCTCGGTGATCAGGTGGCGCAGCCCGTCGATCTCCCTGCCCAGGCCCTCCAGCACGTCGTCCACCGTCCTCGCTCATCGCCTCGCTGGTCCTGGAGCGTCGCGCGCGTTGGCCAGCTTCATGCGCAGCGCGCCGATGCCCTGGATGCTCTCGTCGTGGATCTCCCGCGCCCAGCGCGTGCGCTCGCGCTCGCGCGCCTCCATGCCGTAGCGCAGCCGTTCGATCTCCACCGAGCGCTCCGCCGCGAGCCGCTGCGCGACGCTCGCCGCGAACGCGCTCAGCGCCTGGCGGTCGGGGCCGCGGAAGCCGCCGTCGCTGCGCAGCGCGATCACCAGGCCCGCCGCCCTGCCCCTCCATGCTCAGCGGCTCCACCAGCGCGGCGCGAGCCTCGAGACCCAGTTCGTGCAGCCACGCCGCCTCCTGGCCGCGCGGTCGATCCAGCGACACCGGCTCGCCCGCGAGATAGCAGCGCCCCGAGCGCGCTGCCCTGCACCGGCACGATCCGCACGCGCGGGGTGCGCTCGCCGCTGGAGGCCGCCACGCGCAGCTCGCCGCGCTCCTCGATCACGATCAGCAGGGTGCCCGCGTCGAGCAGCGCCAGGCCGCGATCGGCCATCAGCCGCAGCAGCCACAACTCTGACCCGGAGAGCACCGCCTTGATTATGAAGGTCGCGGTCGTCCGAGCGCCGGCGGCGAGCCACTCTGCAGCGGCGTGGCCGTCGCGAGCTCGGCCGCGGCGTCCTCGGCCTGCTCGCGCCGCGTGGCGGCTCGCGCCTGGGCCAGCAGCTCCTCGGCGCTGACGTCCCTTCGCCAGGCCGCCAGTCCCACCGAGACGCGCAGCGGCCGGCGCATCCCCTCGGCTTCGACCTTGATCGTCCGCAGCCGCTCGAGCACGCGTCTGGCCACCATCTCCCCGCGCGGGCCGTCGGCGCCGGGCAGCAGCAGCAGCAGCTCGCTGTCGCTGGGCCGCCCGATCCGGTCGAACCCGCCGCAGCTCGCGCGCCAAGCGCTCCGGCGAGGTAGGCGAACGCCTGCTCGGGCAGATCGCGCCCCGTGCTCGCGGGAGAGCTCCTCGATGTTGTCGATCACCACCAGCAGGCAGCTCAGCGGGGTGCCGTGGCGTCCGGCGCGGTTGATCTCCTCCTCCATCCGCTCGGCTGAGCGCCCTGCGCGGACAGGCACGCGGCTCGGCCCCGGCGTGAGCGGGTTAGAGCGCGGATCGGGTTCGCTGGCAGCCATGCCGTTTGGCGGACGAGTGTATGGGGACTCAGGTCCTCGCGTAAGGGCTCCATCCCTGGACCGTCCGCCCGATTATGCCCCCTATCGTCATCCGCCGTCCAATCTCTCCGGCCGGCGATCACGGGCGGCCACCGACGGGGGCCCGCCCAGAAATCGATCGCGCCCTGCAGGATCCGTCGGCGGGCGCTGCTAGACCTGCGCGCGTGCTGCGTGAGCTTCGCGTCGAGAACCTCCTGCTGATCGAGCGGGCCGAGCTCCGCCTCGGTCCCGGGTCTGAACGTCCTCACCGGCGAGACCGGCGCCGGCAAGACGGTGCTCGCCCACGCGCTCGACCTGCTGCTCGGCGGACGCGCGCGGTCGGGGATCGTGCGCCCGGGAGCCGCCGAGGCGTACGTCGAGGGCGTCTTCGACCTGCCCGAGCACCTCCGCCGGAGCTCGGCGAGCGACTGCCCGCCGGACGCCACCGAGGTGGTGCTCGCCCGCCGCGTGGGCTCGGACGGGCGCACGCGCGCCTACCTGAACGGCCGCACGGCCACGGTCGCCGAGCTGCGCGACCTCGGCGGCGACGCTCGTCGTCCTTCTACGGTCAGCACGAGCACCGCAAGCTCACCCTCGCCGCCGCCCAGCTGCAGATCCTCGACGGCCTGTGCGGCCCCGACCAGCGCGCTGCGCCTGCGCGCCTGCGCAGAGGCCTTCGCCGAGACCGGCCGTCTGCAGCGCGAGCTCGACGCGCTGCGCGGAGCTCGCCGGCGCGCGCGAGCGCGAGCTCGACCTGCTCGAGTACGAGCTCGCGGAGATCGACGCCGCCGCCCTGGCGGAGGACGAGCACGAGGAGCTGCTCGGCGCCCGCGAGCGCCTGCGCCGCCTCGACGCGCTCTGCCGCGGCTGCCGGCGCCGGCGCCGAGGCGCTCGCCGCAGAGTCCTCCGAGCTGCCAGCGGCGGCGCAGCTCCTCGGCGGCGCGCCGCCTCGCGCCTGGACGCGCTCGCCGGGGTCGATCCGCGCCTGGACGTGCTCGCCGAGCGCCTGCGCGCGCTGCTGATCGAGTCCGAGGACCTGGCCGTCGGAGCTCCGCCGCTACGGCGAGCAGGCCAGGGCGCCGAGTCGCCGGCGAGACACCGGGCTCTCGCAGCAGGTCGAAGAGCGCCTCGCGGTGATCGAGCGTCTGATGCGCAAGCACGGGGGCAGCGTCCAGGCCGTGCTCGACCACGGCGCGCGCGCGCGCGCGCGCCGCGACGAGCTCGCGGGCGCCGAGGTGGCCTGCGCGCGGACCGAGCAGGAGCTAGAGCGACGCCCTGGCGGAGCTCGAGCGGCCACGTCGACGCCCTGCGCCGGCCGCGCGTCGAGTCCGCGGCCCCGCGTCTGGCGCGCTCGGTGCGTGAGCAGCTGGCCTCGCTGGCGATGGCAGGACGCCACCTTCGAGGTGCTCCTCTCAGCCCGCGAGCCGGGCCCCTCGGGCGGCGACGCGGTCGAGTTCATGATCGCCCCCAACCCCGGCGTACCGGCCGGCCCGCTGCGCGAGATCGCCTCCGGCGGCGAGCTCTCGCGCGTGATGCTCGCGATCATGAGCGTCGCGACGGCCGCCTGCACCGACAGCACGCTCGTGTTCGACGAGGTCGACGCCGGCATCGGCGGGCACACCGCGCGCGCCGTCGGCGCCCGCCTGCGCGAGCTCGGCGCAGGGCAGACAGGTGCTGTGCATCACCCACCTGCCCCAGATCGCCTCGCTCGGCGATCGTCACTTCACGATCGTCAAGGACACCTCCGCCGTGCCCACCCGCGCCGACCGTCGTGCAGCTCGGCGAGTCGCGAGGTGGTCTCCGAGCTCGTTCGCATGCTCGGCGCCGACACCGCCGACGCCGCCGCGCGCCGTCACGCCCGCGAGCTGCGCCGCGCCGCCTGACGGCTCGGCAATGCGGTGCGCTCTGCGCCCGCGGGCGTTACTCTCGATAGTGCGATGGCCGCGACACGAACCAGCGCGCAGGCGCCTCACCGGCCCGTCAGCACAGGGTCGCGGACGGCCGGAGCGCGGGCCCGGCGATCCCGCCTGTGCGCCGGCGCCCCCGCTGAGCCCTCCGGTCCGGATCGAGCGCACCGACCGCCGCCGACGCGCGCATCGTCGCCGGCCCGGTGCGGCTCGGCCGGCGCACGAAGCTGCTCGTCAAACATCTGGAGCGAGGCGAGATCGCGCTGATCGACCACCTGGACATCGATCGCGTCTCGGCCGAGGAGCTGATCGCCGCGGGCGCCGTCGCGGTGCTCAACTGCAGGCCCTCCTCGGGCGGCTCCTACCCGAACCTCGGGCCCCAGCTGCTCGTCGAAGCGGGCATCCTGCTCGTCGACCTTCCCGATGACTCGCTGTTCGACGTCCTCTCCGACGGCGAGCAGATCCAGGTGGTGGTTCCGGGCGGTGGCACGACCGGAGAGCGGTGAGTCGAAGCCGTCGGCGAGGTGCTGCGCGGCGGCGACGTGCTCGCGCGCGGGCGAGGTGCTCGACCTCGCGCGCGTGTGCGCGGAGACGGAGGCCACGGCGCAGCGAGATCGGCGAGGCGCTCGAGCGCTTCGCCCACAACACGATCGAGCACATGCGCGAGGAGCGCGAGCTCCTGGCCGGACAGGATCGAGCTGCCCCGCTTCGCCACCGACTTTCGCGATCGCTCCACGCTCGTCGTGGTCCGCGGCGTCGGCCATCAGCACGATCTGCGCGCGCTGCGGCCGTTCATCCGCGACATGCGCCCGGTGATCGTCGCGGTCGACGGCGGCGCCGAGGCCCTGCTCGAGGAGGGCCTCACGCCCGACATGATCGTCGGGGACATGGACTCGGCCGGAGAGGCGGCCCTGCGCTGCGGCGCCGAGCTCGTCGTGCACTCCTATCCGGACGGACGCGCGCCCGGTCGCCGCCGCCTGGAGGAGCTGGGCCTGAACTTCAAGCTGGTTCCGGCGCCCGGCACGAGCCAGGATGTGGCGCTGCTGATCGCCGCGGAGAAGGGCGCCCGACTGATCGTCTCGGTGGGCTCGCAGTTCAACCTCGTCGAGTTCCTCGACCGCAACCGCAAAGGCATGTCCTCGACGTTCCTCACGCGCCTGCGCATCGGCGAGATCCTCGTCGATGCCAAGGGCGTGAGCCGCCTCTACCAGCCCCGGCCCGGCCTCACGCCGCTGCTGGTGGTGATCGCGGCCGGCCTGCTCGCGCATGCTCGCGGTCGTCTGGATGACCCCCGCCCTGCGCGACGTGGCGGAACTGCTGTGGCTGAAGCTGCAGCTCCTGGCCGAGGTGACCCCGGGCCTTCTCGGCTCGGCCGTCTCCGGCGGCTGAAGGTCGGGATCACGCACCGACAATTCGATGTTCGACTATCGCTACCACGCGCTCTCGCTCGCCGCCGTGCTGCTCGCCCTGGCGGTGGGCGTGGTCGATCGGCGTGGCGATCGGCGACTCCAACCTCGTCTCCTCGGCGAAGAGCGGCATCGTCCACGACCTCAGCTCGGAACTCAGCGACGCGCAGCACCAGGACGGCCAGCTGCGCGCGCAGCTGGCCAGCGAGGAAGCCTTCACGAACGACCTCTACCCGATCGCCGTGCACGGCCTGCTCGGCGGGCAGGACATCGGCCTGGTCGTTCCTCGGCGACTCCTCCGACCGCGTCAACGGCCTGGTGCGCGAGGCGGTCACGCAGGCGGGCGGAGACCTCGCGACGGTCGTGGCGGTGCGCGAGCCGCTCGATCTCGCGGGACTGGCGAGCGAGGCGGCGGGCACCCACTATCGCGGCGCTCGGCAGCCGGCGCCTCGGCGGGCCGGCAACAGCTCGTGGAACGGTTCGGCATGCTCGTGGGCAGGCAGCTGGTCAGCGGCGGGCCAGCTCGTCGACCAGGAGCTCCTCAGCCGCGTGCGCAGACCGCCTGCTGAGTGCCTTCGACGGCCAGCTCGGCAGGCTCCAGGGGCTTGTCGTGATGCGCGCCGAGCCGACCGGCATGACCCCCGAAGAGACCCAGGCGAGCACCGCGTTTGACAGTCCGGCCTCATCGCCGGCGTGGCCGGGTCGGGGTGCCGACCGTCGGAGTCGAGCTGACCAGCACCGAACCCTCCCAGGTGCCCTGGTATCAGAGCCAGGACATCTCGAGCGTCGATGACCTCGACACGATCGCCGGCCAGGCCGCTCTGATCTACGCCCTCGCCGGCTCGCACGGCACCTACGGCATGAAGTCGAGCGCGGACTCGCTGCTGCCGAACGTCGGCGGCACGACCACCGCGCCGTAGGCTCGGCGCGGGGACGGCCGGGGGGCCCGGCGCAGGGCGGACGCGTCTCATCCGCCCACGGCGCTAGCTTCGAGGCATGCACGCCCTGCCGTTCCTGGTGGCGCTGGCTGATCGCCGCGCTCCTCGCGCCGGGCGTCCTGCGCGCGCTGAGCGCGGGCGGCCACACGAGCCCAACTACCGCTCCCGGCTGCTCCCGTGCCCCTTCGGCGTGCTCGCGCTTGCCGCCGTCGCTGGTGGCGCTGATCCCGCTCATGCTCGTGCAGGAGCTCGCCTCGACCGAGCTGTTCCATCCCGAGATCGCTTCCCATCGCCGTCTACGTGCTCGGCGTCATCGCGCTCGGCCTGTCGACGACACCCTCGGCGAGGACCGCCCAGAGCGGGCCGATCGACCGCCGAGCGCGGCTGGCGCGGCCACGGGGCCGCGGTGCTGAGGGGCGAACCGTCGACGGGAGCGCTGAAGGCCGCCGGCTCGCTCGGCCTGGCGCTGTTCGCGATGAGCTATCTCGGCCTGTCCAACGGGCGCTGGCTGCTGGCGGCGGCCGTGCTCGTGCTGGCCACGAACGTCTTCAACCTGCTCGATCTGCGCCCCGGGCCGCGCGACCAAGGCGTTCGTGCTGCTCGGCAGTCGGCCTCGCCGTCGGCTCGGCCGAGGTGCGCCCGCTGTGGTCGCTCGGGCTGTTCGTCGCGCCGGCCCTCGTCGCCGGCTTCTACGACCTGCGCGAGCGGGCGATGCTCGGCGACACCGGCGCCAACCTGCTGGGAGCGCTCGCGGGCCTGTGGCTGGTGCTGACGCTGTCCGCCGACGGGCCAGCTCGTGGCGCTCGCGCTGCTCGCCGCTGATCACCCTCTACGGCGAGCTGCGGTCGATCTCCGCGCTCGTCGAACGGATTCCGGGGCTGCGCGAACTAGACTCCTGGGGCAGGCCCTCACTGACCTCGCACTATTCCGACCGCCACGCCCAGGCCCCGAGCAAGACCCGGTTCATCTTCATAACCGGCGGCGTAGTCTCCTCGCTGGGCAAGGGCATCGCGGCGGCCTCGATCGGGCGCCTGCTCGTCGCGCGCGGTGCAGACCGTGGGCCTGCAGAAGTTCGACCCCTACATCAACGTCGACCCCGGCACCATGTCGCCCTACCAGCACGGCGAGGTGTTCGTCACCGAGGACGGCGCGGAGACCGATCTCGACCTCGGCCACTACGAGCGCTTCACCGACGCCAACACCAGCCGGGCCTCGAACGTCACCGCCGGGTGGGATCTACGACACCGTGATCCGCCGCGAGCGTCGCGGCGACTACCTCGGCGGGACCGTGCAGGTCGTGCCGCACATAACCGATGAGATCAAGCAGCGGATAGCGCTGATCGCCGAGTCCTCCGACGTGGACTTCGTGATCACCGAGATCGGCGGCACGGTCGGCGACATCGAGTCGCTTCCCTTCCTCGAGGCCATCCGCCAGTTCCCCGTGGACGTTGGCCGCCGGCGGTGCATGTTCATCCACCTGACGCTCGTGCCCGTACATCGGCCACGCCGGCGAGCTGAAGACCAAGCCGACGCAGCACTCGGTCAACGAGCTGCGCCGCATCGGGATCGCACCGGACATGCTCATGTGCCGATCGGAGGGGTCGCTCTCGCAGGAGATCCGCAAGAAGATCGCCCTGTTCGCCAGCCTGCCTGTCGGAGGCGATCGTCTCGGCGTGCGACGTGGACAGACATCTACAAGGTGCCGCTCGTGTTCCACGCACAGGGCGTGGACGACTTCATCCTCGACCACTTCGGCATGCAGGCGCCGGCGCCCGAGCTGTCCAGCTGGACCGAGCCGATCGAGCGGGCCGAAGCGGCCCGGCGCACGGTGCGGATCGCCCTGGTGGGCAAGTACGTGCAGCTGGAGGACGCCTACCTGTCCGTCTCGGAGGCGCTGCGCCACGCCGCGGCCCTGCAGGACGCGACCGTCGAGATCGAGTGGATCGACTCCGAGAGTCTGGAGTCCCGCCAGAACGACGCCGGCGCTGACGGCCACGAGGGCGCCCAGGCGGAGGGCGAGGCGGTCGTCGACGGAGGTGCTCGGAACGCCACCGCGCAGGAGATCCTCACGGGCGTCGACGGCGTCCTGGTTCCCGGCGGCTTTGGCGGTCGCGGAATCGAGGGCAAGATCACCGCCGCGCAGATCGCGCGCGAACGGCGGATTCCCTACCTCGGCATCTGCCTGGGCATGCAGTGCGCCGTGGCCGAGTTCGCCCGCCACGTGGCCGGCATGGAGGGTGCGAACTCGACCGAGTTCGACATCGAGACGCCCTATCCGGTTATCGACCTGCTGCCGGAGCAGAAGGAGGTGGCCGACCTCGGCGGGACGATGCGTCTCGGCGCCGACCCGATCAAGCTCCACGAGGGCACCCGCGCACGGGAGATCTACGGCGAGGCGGTCATCTACGAGCGCCACCGCCACCGCTACGAGGTCAACAACCTGCTGCGCAAGCGCCTTCAGAGCGCCGGCCTGCGCGTCTCGGGCACCTCGCCCGACGAGCGCCTGGTAGAGGTCATCGAGCTCGAGGATCACCCGTTCTTCGTGGCCTCGCAGTTCCATCCCGAGTTCAAGTCCCGCCCCGAGCGTCCCGCTCCGCTGTTTCGCGACTTCGTGCCTGCCGCGCTCGAGCGGTCGGTCGCGCGGGATGATGGGCAGCAGGTCCACGCGGCCGCGGCGGAGAGCCGCGGAGCCCGTGTCTCCGAGGCGCCCGCCGGCCGATCGTGAGCGACGCGCTATCGGACCGCGGGCTCTCCCGCCAAGGCCCCGGCCGATCCGCCGGCCAGGAGGCGGACGGACTCTGCACCGTGAACGTGCAGGCTGTCTTTCGGGATGTCGATGCGCAGCACGCGCAGACGCTGGCGGCCGAGATGATCGCTCGCGCACACGAGCTGGCCAATCGGCCCGAGTGCGAGTGCGACCTGGACGTGAGCGTTCAGTTCGCGCCGCCGGCAGCCCCGGTCGACGGGTGCTGAAGCTCCGGCGAGTGACGGTCTCCGAGGCTGGGCCCGGAGACGGACCCGAGCAGGACCTTGTGGTCGAGCTCGACGGACGCCTGCGCCCGGCGATCGTCGACGTCGGGCTCCTGGGCGCCGCCGAGGTGGGCGACGAGGTGATCGTGAACGTGCAGGCGCTCGACCTCGCGTTGGGCTCGGGTGGCTTTGACATCGTCCACGTCAACCTCACACGCGGTCTCGCGGCCGACGGCGGGGACGGGGGCGCGAACGTCATGAAGCTCAACTACACGAGCCTCCAGCATGCCGTGACGCCCGTCGAGGAGGAGCGCCTCGAGCTTCCGGTCGAGCGGCCGGTCGCGGTACTCGCGCTGCATGGTCAGCTGGCCGCGGTGGCGTGGGCATTCGCGCAGCGCGCGCCGGCGAGCAGGCTGGGGTACATCCAGACCGAGGGCGGGGCGCTGCCGGGCGGGCACTCTCGCACGGTGCGCGCCCTGCGCGAGCGGGGGCTGCTGGCCGGACACCTGACCGCCGGGGCGGCCTTCGGGGGCGAGGGTGAGGCGATCAGCACCGCGGGCGGACTGCACCATGCGCTGCGCACGCTCGGCTTCGATGCGGCGGTCTGCGGGCCCGGTCCCGGGATCGTCGGCTCGGGATCCGCGCTCGGGCACGGCGGAATGTCAGCGCTGGACTCGGCTCACGCCGCACTTGCGCTCGGCTGCCCGACCGTGCTCGTGGCACGCATGTCCTCGGGCGATCACCGGGCGCGCCATCGCGAGATCTCCCACCACACGCTCACGGTGCTGGACCTGCTGCTCGAGCCCGTTACGGTCGCCCTTCCCGCCGGCATACGCTCGCCGGTCGGAGCCGACCTGCGTGCCGGCCTGGGTGCCGTCTTCGCCGGGGCGACGGTCGGTCCTGCGACGCCCGCGTCCGGCGTCGCAGCGTCCGGCGCGCATCACCCGCCACGACTGGCGAAGGGCGGCCGTCGACCTCCCTTCGTTCGCCGCCAGCGGCCTTCCCGCCGAGACGATGGGCCGCGGCTTGACCGACGACCCCCTGTTCTTCGCAGCCGCCCTCGCCGGCGGCAGGGCCCTGGGGGAGCTGGCCGCCGAGTGCGCGCTCGGCGAGCCCGCCGACGCCTGAACGGCGGATTGCACGGTCAAGGACCCCTTGCCGCGGAGGCGAAGCTTCACCGATGAGCTCGACGCAGACACCGCTGCCCGCCCGCGTCGCCTCCTTCGAGCGCCTGATCCTCGACTTCCTCGCCTATCTCGAGCTCGAGCGGGGGCTTTCGCGAAACACGCTCGAGGCCTACAGATCCGACCTGCTCGCGTTTGGCGGGTTCCTCGACCGCCGCGGGCTGAGTGCGCTCGAGGCCGAGCACGGTGACCTGGCGGCGTTCCTCTCGGAGCTGGCGGGCGCCCCCTCACCGGCTTCGGCCGCTACGCTCTCGCGCAAGGTCGCGTGCCTGCGCTCCTTCTACCGTCACCTGCGCCGCGAGGGCGCGATCGGTCACGACCCCACGGCCGAGCTGAGAGGGCCGCGCAAGTCCCAGCGCCTGCCGCGGGTCCTCTCTCGCGACGAGGTCGCCAGGCTGCTGAGCCAGCCGCAGGGGACCGATGCGCGCGCTCTGCGCGACCGCGCGCTGCTCGAGACCATGTACGCGTGCGGCCTGCGTGCCTCCGAGGCGATCGGGCTCGAGCTGCAGGACGTGGACCTCCAGGAGGGGGTCATGTGCGCGCGCGGCAAGGGCTCGAAGGAGCGGCTCGTGCCGATTGGCCGCCAGGCCGTCGCTGCGCTGAAGGTCTACTGCACGCGCGGGCGCCCGGTGCTCCTCGCATCGGGCGGGGGCAGCGCCGGCGGTCGGCTGTTCCTGAACCGGCGCGGATCCGGTCTCACGCGCCAGGGGCTCTACAAGATCGTCCAGGGCTACGCGCAGAGCGCCGGTCTCAGCGACAGGATGAGCCCCCACACCCTGCGCCACACGTTCGCCACTCATCTGCTCGCCGGCGGATGCGATCTGCGCTCGCTTCAGGAGATGCTGGGCCACGCCGACCTTGCGACCACCCAGGTGTACACACATCTCTCCGCCGAACGGCTGAAGGACGCCTACTTCAGCGCGCATCCGCGGGCGTCCCGTTGAGCGTGACCGCGCGCCGAGCGATCGTGCTGGTCATCGACGCATGCGGCGTCGGGGCGCTCCCCGACGCCGCCGGCTACGGAGACGAGGGGACGAACACGCTGGCCCACCTCGCCGAGGCGCTGGGCGGCCTTGATCTCCCCACGCTCGGAGCGCTCGGCCTGGGATCGATCCTCCCGCTTGCGGGGGTGCCAGCGGCGGAGCAGCCGGTGATCCACGGACGCCTGCACCCGTTGGGTCCCGGCAAGGACTCGGTGACCGGCCACTGGGAGCTCATGGGCGTCGTGCTCGAGCACGCTCCGCCGACCTACCCGGACGGCTTTCCCGCGGAGGCGGTCGCCCGCCTGCAGGAGGCGATGGGCCATCGGGTCATCTGCAACCGCCCCTACAACGGGATCGCGGCGATCGAAGAGTTCGGCTCAGAGCACCTGCGCACGGGCGCGTTGATCCTGTACACCTCCCAGGACTCGGTGCTCCAGCTGGCGGCGCACGTCGAGCGGGTGCCCGCGCAGGAGCTCTACCGCGCGTGTGAGGCCGCGCGCTCGGCGATGACCGGCAAGGACGCCGTCGGAAGGGTCATCGCGCGACCCTTCACGGGCAACCCCGGCGCGTTCCGGCGCACCGAGGGCCGGCGCGACTTCGCCGTGCGCCCGCCCGGGCGCAGCTATCTGCAGGAGGTGCGGGACGCCGGTGTGGAGGTCCACGGGGTCGGCAAGATCGGAGATCTGTTCGCCGGGGTGGGAATCACCCGATCCCATCCGGGGGCGACCAACGCGCAGGCCCTCGAGAGCGTCGACGTGCTGCTGGGGGAGCTGCCGGGCGGCCTTGTGTTCGTGAACCTAATCGAGACCGATCAGGTGTACGGCCACCGCAAGGACATCCACGGCTTCGATCGCGCGCTGAGGCAGATCGACACCTATCTGGCGGGCCGGCTGGAGCGCCTGCGGGACGGCGACCTGCTCATCGTGACGGCCGACCACGGCGTCGACCCGGCCCACCCGCAGAGCGACCACACGCGCGAGTACGCGCCGCTGCTTGCGGCCTCGGGGGAGATGCTGCGCAGACGGGCGGCGGGCCAGGCTTCGCCCGGCGCTCGCCACGACGGCCCGCTCGCCGATGTCGGCGCCACCGTGCTGCGGTGGCTCACCGGCCGCGATGCGAGCGAGCTCCCCGGGGAGCCCTTCATAAGCTAGGGCGAGATGCCCGAGCTACCCGAGGTCGAGACGATCAGGCGCCAGCTCGTCCCCCTGGTCGAGGGCGCGACGCTCGAGCGGCTCGAGATCCTCGATTGGCGCTGGTCGCGTCCCCTCGCGCCCGAGGAGCTCACGGCCGCGCTGCGCGGACGTCGCATAGAGCGCCTGTCCAGGCGGGGCAAGTATCTGCTGTGGAGCTTCGACGGCGACGTACACCTCGCCCAGCACCTGCGCATGACGGGCGTGGTCCTGTACGAGCCCGAGCCCGAGCCCGACCACGTCCGTGTCAGGTTGCAGATCTCTGCTCCCGGCCACGGTGGCGGCGCAAACGGCGCGGGCGGGAAAGGGGACCGTGCGCGACGCAGGCTCGTGATCGTCGATCCGCGGCGCTTCGGAACCGGTGAGCTGCTGCTCGGCTCAGAGGCGCTCGAGGCCTTCCTCGCCGCCCGCCTGGGACTCGAGCCGTTCGACGAGCAGTTCACCGCAGGGCACCTGCGCGCGGTCGCCCGCGGGCGCACGACGCCGATCAAGGCGCTCCTGCTCGATCAGCGGCGGGTCGCGGGCGTGGGCAACATCTACGCCGACGAGGCCCTGTTCCGCGCCGGCATACACCCGCTGCGCCCGGCCGGCCGGCTGTCCGCAGGGCAGCATGCCGCCCTGCGCGGGGCCCTCATCGACGCCCTGTCGGCCGGCATCGACGCGCGCGGGGCGAGCATCGACGACTTCCGCCACCCCGACGGCGTGCGCGGCACCTTTCAAGACAGGTTCCTGGTCCACCGCCGGGCCGGCGAGCGATGCGGCAGATGCGCAGGGACGATCGTCAAGATGGTCGTCGCGGGACGGGGCACGTACGTCTGTGAGGGCTGTCAGCCGCGGCCGCGACCGGCTCGGCGCGCGGTGAGGCGCTGAGCGCGCGTGCGTCAGGCGGCGAGCAGGTCGTCCAGCCTGCCGCTGTCGGCTGCGGCCTTCAGCTCGTCAAAGCCGCCGAGTAGCTCATCTCCGACAATAACCTGGGGGAAGCTGATCATGCCCGTGCGCTGCGCCAGCTCGTGGCGTCCGGCCGGATCCTTTGACAGGTTGACCTCGGTGAACTGCACTCCGCGCGCCGCGAGCAGGCTCTTCACGCGCACGCAGAACGAGCACGGCTCAGTCGTAAACACCTTTACCTGACTCATTACTTCATAAAGTATAGCAGTGGACTCACGGGGTCTGGCACCGGGCCCGCCGGGTGCGATCCTAGACTCCGGTTGCGATGGCGGGACCGGTCAAGACCGAGGCGGTGGTGCTGCGCTCGATGCGCTACGGCGAGGCCGATCGCATCCTTCACCTGTATACGTCCGATCGCGGACGTGTGAGCGCGATCGCCAAGGGGGTGCGCCGGGCGCGCAGCCGCTTCGGGGGGCGTCTGGAGCCGTTCTTCCGCCTGCGCATAGAGCTGCATGAAGGGCGCGGCGAGCTGTTGACGGTCACCGGCGCCCAGACGGTCGACGGCCACCCGCGCCTGCGCGGCGATGCCCGTGCTCTGGACGCCGCCGCGCGTGCATGTGACGCGGTGGGGCGCCTGTTCGAGACCTCCGAGCCCCATCCCGGCGTCTTCAACCTGCTCTGTCGCAAGCTGTCGCTGCTCGACGAGCACGCCGCCGCCGGCGCTCCCGCCATGCTGGGCCGCGCGCCGGGGCTAGGCCGTGGCGCCGCGCTGGCGTTTCGCCTGAAGCTGCTGCTCGCCGCCGGCCTGGCGCCGCAGCTCGGCGCGTGTGCCGGCTGCGGGGAGCGCGAGCACCTCGTCGGCTTCTCGGGCGCGGCCGGGGGAGTGGTGTGCACGTCCTGCGAGGCGGCATCGTTTCCGCTGGGCGAGGACGCCCACCGCTTCATGGCCGACGCGCTCGGCCATCCCCTGGACGAGGCGCCGGACGCCCCCGAACCGGCGCTCACGCAGGTGGAGCGGGCCATCTCGGCGACGCTTGAGCATCACGCGCACATGCGCCTGATCCCGGCGGCCGCAAGCCGGGGCTGAGCCTGCTCCCCCGAGTCTCCCCGGCGCACGACGCGCGCCGGGGGCGTCTGGGTGTCGGTATCGTGGGCGGAAGTGGACGAGGGTCTGCCAATCGCCTATCAGGTGCTCGACAAGGGCGTACCCGTGCTGAGCTCCGACGGGCAGCCGGTCGGCACCGTTCACCACGTGGTGGCGGCGCCCGCAGCAGGATATCTTCCACGGGGTGGTCATGGCCACGCCCCGACATGGGCTGCGGTTCGTCGTTGCCGAGGACGTCGAGAGCCTGCACGAGCACGGCGTGGACCTGCGAATCGACGCGGCCGCCGTGCAGGAGCTGCCCCGGCCCGGCGGCGGGGCGGCGGTCTTCAGCGAGGACCCGGGGGCGATGAAGGGCTGGACGCACTGGACGCACATGCTGGGCATGCGCGGCGACTGGCACCGCGAGCGCTGAGCAAGGGTGAGCGTCGGCGGCGGTAAGGGAACGGTCGCGGCCGGTTTTGCCGAGCGTCAGCGGGCGCTCGAGGAGCAGACTCTCTCCCCGCTGGCCGCGCGCTCCTACCCGGCGCGCAGGGCGCACGCGGAGGAGGACTGCGGGCTGCGCACGCCCTTTCAGCGTGACCGCGATCGCATCGTCCACTGCAAGGCCTTCCGCCGCCTGACGCACAAGACGCAGGTCTTCGTGGCGCCGGAAGGCGACCATTATCGGACGCGCCTGACGCACACGCTCGAGGTCACGACGATCTCGCGCACCGTCGCCAGGGCTCTGTCCCTGAACGAGGACCTGGTGGAGGCGATCGGCCTCGGCCACGACCTTGGGCACCCGCCCTTCGGTCACATCGGCGAGGAGGTGCTGGACGCCTGTCTGAAAGAGCGCTTCGGCGGGGGATTTCGCCATTACGAGCACTCCCTTCGCGTCGTCGAGCACCTGGAGCGCGACGGAGCGGGACTGAACCTGACAGAGCAGGTGCGTGACGGCATCGCACGTCACTCGAGCCGGGCGCCGCTGCCCGACACGCTCGAGGGCAGGATCGTCAGGGTGATCGACCGCGTCGCCTACATCAACCATGACATCGACGATGCCATACGGGCGGGCATCCTGAGCGAGCAGGAGCTGCCCGAACGGCCGATAGCCGTGCTCGGCACGAGCGGCTCGGCGCGGATCGATGCGCTGGTGCACGACATGGTCGAGCACTCCGCGCGGGCGGGCGACATCGTGCAGGGGCCGGAGGCCGGCCCCGCGATGGCCGCGCTGCGTGACTTCATGTTCGAGCGCGTCTACCTCGGCTCCGCGGTTCTCGCCGAGCACGAGAAGATCGCCGGGGTCATACGACGGCTGTTCGAGCACTACGTCGAGCATCCGCAGCTGCTGCCCCCCCTCGCGGCCGCGAGCGGCGCGAGCGCCGCGGGGGTCGGGGGTGCGGCCGCGCCCGAGGGCGCCTCGAGCGAGCGTGAGGAGCTGGCCCGGCGGGTGACCGACTACCTGGCGGGCATGACCGACCGCTACTGCATCCGGGCATTCTCGGAGCTCGAGGTGCCGCAGGCCTTCGCCCGCTAGCGTAGCGGCAGTGGCCCTCTACACGAACGAGTCCAAGGACCGCGTGCGCGACGCGGTCGACTTCGTCGAGCTCGTCTCCGCGCGCACCGAGCTGCGGCGTGCCGGTCCGGCGCGATACGAGGGCCTGTGCCCGTTTCACGACGAGCGGACCCCCTCCTTCGGCATCGACCCGGTGCAGAAGGTCTACCACTGCTTCGGCTGTCAGGCCTCCGGCGATGTGTTCACGTTCGTCCAGGAGACCGAGGGTGTCGACTTCAAGGCTGCGCTCGAGCTGCTCGCCGACCGCTACGGGGTGGAGCTGCAGCGCGAGCAGGAGGATCCGCGGGAGGCCGAGCGCCGCGGCCGGCAGGAGCGGCTGCTCGAGCTGCTCGATCGCACGACCGCCTACTACGAGCGCTACCTGTGGGAGTCAAGCGAGGCCGAGCGCGCGCGCAGATACCTGGAGGGACGGGGCCTCGGCGAGCAGATCCTGAAGGAGTTCCGCGTGGGCTATGCGCCGAGCGCGTGGGACCGCGTGCTGCTGGCATCGCGCAGGGGAGGCTTCTCCGAAGAGGAGCTCTACGCGACGGGCCTTGCCCAGCGCTCCAGGCAGAACGGGCAGCCCTACGACCGCTTCCGCTCGCGCATCATGTTCCCGCTAGCGGACATCCGCGGACGCGTGCTCGGCTTCGGCGCGCGCGCGATGGGGGACGAACAGCGGCCGAAGTACCTGAACAGCACCGACAACGACATCTACCACAAGGGCCTTCACCTCTATGGCGCGCACCTGGCCCGCCCGCATGCCGCGCGCGCGCGACAGGGCGCCGGGGAGGTGATTGTGTGCGAGGGCTACACCGACACGATCGCCCTGCACCAGGCGGGCATGCGCAACGCGGTGGGCCTCATGGGCACCGCGCTGACCGACGAGCAGGTGGGCGAGCTGGCGCGCATGGCCCACACCGTGCTCCTGGCTCTCGACGCCGACAGCGCCGGCCAGGAGGCGATGCTGCGCGCGTCCACGCTGGCGGCCGGGCGCAAGCTCACGCTGCGCGTGGTCGAGCTCCCGCCGGGCACCGACCCGGCCGACCTGATCGAGCGCGAGGGCCCCGACGCGGTCGCCGCGCTGGTCGGCGACTCGGTGCCGTTCGTTCGCTTCCGCGTCGAACGGGTGCTCGCGACGGGGGACGACTCGAGTCCCGAGGGTCGCGACCGCATGCTCGTGGAGCTCAGGCCGGTGTTCGAGACGATCCCGCCAAGCGCCATGCGAATGGAGCTCACGAGACTCGTCTCGGGGCGGTTGGCGCTCCCCGAGAGCCTCGTCGAGTCGCTGCTCTCCCCGGGCGCCGGCCGCGGCGCGGGCCCCGGCTCAGAGCGCCGGGCCGCCCGGCCGGCCCCATCTTCCGGCGGGGACCCGGCGGCGGAGCGCTCGCTCGGCCCGCCGGGAGGGAGCCTCTCGCGCAGGGAGGAGACCGAGCGTGAGTTCCTGGCGCTGTGCATCGCCTCTCCCGAGGAGGGAGAGCGTGCCCTTCAGGGTCTCGATCTCGACGAGCACTTCTCAAGCGACCTGCTGCGGCGGGCGGCGGCACATCTGCGCGAGGGGGACCTGCGCGAGCCGATGGCGCACGCATCCGGAGAGGGCGGCGGGCCGGATGACGACCCCGAGCTCAAGGGCCTCTTGGCGGGGCTGATCGTCCAGGCCGGCCGCGAAGAGGCTCATCCGGCGATGCTCGAGGCCCAGCGCCTGCAACTTGAGATGGCGAGCGTGGATCGCAAGATCCAGCTCGCCCGCGTGCGCGAGGGCGGCGACGTGAGCGAGCTCGCCCAGCGCCGCGCGGAGGTCAAGCGCGAGTTCGACCGCGCGTACGGGCGCGTGCTCGAGGAGACGGGGGACAGGGCGGGCTGAGCGACGGGCGGGTGCGGGCCCGGTCCGCGATGGGCGCGCTCGCCGAGGAGAAGCCGAGCCTGTGGCGTGCGCGGTCCTCTCGGGCGAACACACGTTCGCGTGTCCCGTCACAGGCGCTCGGGACAATCCAAGACATGGATCGTCGCTCGCTGGAGAGATCCCTCGGCGGCGCGGGAGGAGCTTCAGACCTTGGTGGAGGCCGGAATGTCGATCTCGCAGATCGGCGAGAAGACCGGGCGCAGCAGCGCAACGGTGCGGCACTGGCTGCTTGAGTATGGACACAAGACGCGGTGTGCCGAGCAGCGCTGCGCACGGTTGGCGGACGTCGTGGTCCGCGAGTGCCCGAAGCATGGCCTGACCGAGTTCGGGCGCAGAAGCTCGGGCGGACATAGTGTCTGAGGTCTCGCTCTGAAGCAGTGACGAGGGTCAAGCGCACGCCCGTCGAGGAGACTGGTGGCGCATGCAGGGCATGTGGCTAGGATCGATGCCTCGCGGCCCTCGAGTTTCATCATGTGGAGCCTGCGGAGAAGCGCTTTACGGTGAGTCAACGCGCGGCGCGATCCTTGACCAGCTCGAGGGCGGAGGCCAAGAAGTGCGTGTTACTTTGCGCGAACTGTCATTAGGAGGTGGAGGCGGGCATGCTCGTGCTGGACATTGAAGGCGCGGTGGCTCGCGTAGAATCCCGGACAGGGTCCAACTCCGTTCAGACGTAGCCCGATCCGGGGTAGCTCAACTGGCAGATGCGCTCGGCTGTTAACCGAGAGGTTGTGGGTTCGAGTCCCACCCCCGGAGCTTCCTTACAGCGCTGCCAGCTGCTCCACGAGCTGCGCGGCGGCCTCTGCCGGGCGATGTGATTCGGTCCAGGCGGCGATCTCGCGAGCCCTTGCCCTGATCGAAGGCTCGCCGAGGACTTGTTCGACCGCCAGGCGGATAGCCCGAGGGCGAACGAAGCGCCTTGGGATGCGCACGCCGGCACCCGCCCACTGCAGACGCGCCGCGTTCTCGTTCATGTCGCCGACGGCGGGGCATGCCACCACCGCGCAGCCGGACGCCAGCGCGCGGGCGAGCGTACCGTGACCGGCGTGGCAGACAACCACGTCACATAGGGGCATGGTGCGCGAATAGGAGACCCAGTCGACGAGCCGAGCGTTCTGGGGTGCCGGCAGCGCGCGGCTCGGCAGGCGCCGGTTCCAGGTTGCCAGCACGCGCACAGGGGCGTCGGCGAGGCCGCGCAGCGCGGCGTGGAGCATCCTATGCTCCGCGTCCTGGGCCGTGGACGGCGCGACGAGCACGAGCGGCGCCTGACCGGCCGGCAGCTCGACGTCCTCTGCCGGCGGCTCCCACATGAGCGGGCCGACCACGTGAACGTTGGGCGGCCAGGCGCGCGGGTACTCAAGCTGCGGGAACGTGCCGACGATCGCGAGTTCGCGGCTGATGCCACCGTGGGCGTGATCGAGCGGCGGAAGTCCCAGTCTGGTGCGCGTGCCGTTCAGCTCCACCCGTCCGAGCTCGAGGCCACGTGCGACCGGCCCCTTGAGGTTGCGCCACAGGGCACGGCCGGCTGCGGTGCGCGGCAGGCGCGCCCCGAGCGAGTAGATGGGGAAGTGAGGCTCGCCGGGCGGGTAGACGTGGGGTATGAGCGTCGCGTACGGCACCTCCTCGAGCTCGGCGGCCAGCGCGGGAGCGAGCGTGAGGATGTCCGCCACGACGACTTCCGGCCGCAGCTCACGCACGAGCGGGACGGTGTCCTCGGTGGCGCGCACGACGGCCGCATAGAAGTCCAGGTACTCCTCGCCAGAGGGGAACACCTGGTACTCGGGCGCCGCCGCGAACGAGAGACCCTCTGCCAGCACGTGCTCGCGCCAGCGCGTCCAGGTCTGCAGCGTGACTTCGTGGCCGCGGGCGATGAGTGCCCGCCCGAGCGCGATCATCGGGAAGGCGTGCCCGGGGTCGCCGAAGGCGCCGAGCAGCACTCGTCTGGAGGTGCCGGCGGGCGTCACTCAGGAGGCGAGCTCTGCGATGAGGCGCAGCTGGTCAAGGCGCTCTGAGAAGGTGAGCGCGATCGGGCTGATCCCCAGCGTGCCGACGCCGGCATCCCGGTAGACGGCCAGGCGCTCGCGCACGTGCTCTGCGGGGCCGCACAGCGTGACGGTGTCGATGAGCGCGTCTGGCAGAGCGGCCATAGCGTCCTCGTGCTTGCCCTCGAGATACAGGTCCTGGACCCGCTTGGCCTCCGCCTGAAAGCCGTAGCGGCTGACGAGCCGGTTGTAGAAGTTCTGCTCGCGCGAGCCCATCCCGCCGACGTACAGCGCGAGGATCGGGCGCATCGCATCGCGGGCCGCCTGGATGTCGTCGGTGACGAACACGCTGACCGTTGGGGCGATGTCGAAGGCCTCGAGCGTCCGGCCGACCCGATCGGCTCCCTCCTGGAGCAGCGGGCGAAGCTCTGAGACGTGCTCGGGGGAGAAGAGCATGGGAAACCAGCCGTCGGCTATCTCGCCCGCCAGGGCGATGTTCTTCGGGCCGATGGCTGCCAGATAGACGGGGATGCGCTCCTGCACGGTTGAAATAGTGAGCTTGAGCGCCTTGCCCGGCCCGTCGGGCAATGGCAGCTCGAGTGTCTCGCCGTGGAACTGCACCCGCTCACGCGCGAGCGCCATGCGCACCACCGCGACGTAGTCACGGGTGCGCTGCAGCTGCCTGGCAAAGCGCTGCCCGTGCCAGCCCTCGGCGACCTGCGGACCCGAGGAGCCGATGCCGAGAATCATCCGCCCGCCCGAGAGCTGGTCGATCGTCGCGGCGGTCATCGCCGTCATAGCGGGTGAGCGAGCAGGCATCTGGAAGATGCCGGAGCCCAGGCGGATGCGGGTGGTCTGGCCGGCGAGCCATGCCAGGACGGTTGCGGCGTCGGACCCGTAGGCCTCGGCGGCCCACGCCGAGTCATAACCCAGCCGCTCGGCCTCCTGAACGATCCCGAGCTGCTCCTGGGAGCTGAGGCCGAGTCCCCAGTAGCCGAGGAATATGCCGAGCTTCATGTGCAAGTTTCCTTTCAGCAGGAGGGAATCGTTGCCCCGGATGGACGTGCTCCATACGCTTGACCGTGCACCCGGCCGCGCCTCAGCAGGCGCAGGCCACGGACCACAGCCTATGGCAAGACGCCGCCACCACAGCTCGCGACTCGTTGAGGACCTGCGTCTGACGATCGACTGCCTGCCTGCCTCGACGCGCCGGGCGATGCTCGACGGGGTTCGAGGCGGCGAGCGGATCATCGCCGGTGCCTACGTCGACGGCGAGGGCGGCGTCTGCCCGATGCTGGCGGCACATCGAAACGGAGCGCCCACCACCTTCCTCTCGTTTGCGAGGGCGTGGGACCGGTTCACCCGGGTCGGTCGAGGCGTGCGTCGCGTGAGCCCGCGCGAGCTGAGCATCCTGGTCGGCCAGCTGCAGGCGAGCCTGCTGAGCGAGGCCGGCGTTGACCTCGATCGCGCGATCGAGGAGCACCGCGAGCTCGTTGGCCGCCGCCATGCAAGGGCCGCGGATCCGGCGGGGGAGATCCTCGTGCGCCGCCTGCGGCCAGGACGCTACATTTCGTCGCCGGGCCGCGTGAACATCACCTCCGGCACCACGCACGCGGGGGACACCTTCAACAGGTAGCGCACGACCTCGGCGACGTCCTCTGGTCGCATCATCTCCTCGGCGGGTATATGTCCCTTCACGAAGTCGGTCATCGGGGTGTCGACCCACCCGGGACACAGGGCCGTCGACTTTATGCCGAGCGAGTTCAGCTCGCGGTTCATGGAATCGGTCCAGCCCACCACGCCGTGCTTGGTGGCCGAGTACACGGCGTTCCCCCCGACTCCCCGCTTGCCGGCGATCGATGCGGTGTTGACGACGAGGGCGCTCTGGTGCTCCTGGCCGGCCGCCTTGAGCATCGGGAGGCATTCGCGGTAGAACAGCACGATCGAGCGGAGATTGACGGTCAGCTGCATGTCAAGCCACTTGGTCTGAATGTCGCCGACCGGTGCGGCGAAGCCGAGGCCGGCGTTGTTGACCAGCACGTCCAGCCGGCCGTAGCGGTCGCGGTGCGCATCGGTGACCTTCACGATCTCGGACTCCTCGGCGACGTTAGCGGCGACCGCGTGAACGTCGAACCCGTCCGCTGCGATCTCGGCAACCGCGGCTTCGAGCTTCTCGGGCCTCCTGGCCGCCATCGTGACGGCGAACCCCTCCTCGGCGAGCACCCTGGTGGTGGCCAGCCCGATGCCGGACGATGCCCCCGTGACGATCGCTGCGCGCCCTGCCATCTGCTGTCCTCCTCTACTCGCTTGCGGAAACGTGGCTCCGCGCGAAACGGAGGCAACGTGCGGGAGCATTCCATATCTCGCTGATAGCGTCCTCTGCTCGCGCGGTCTTCGCGCGAGGAGGGCCCGTAGCTCAGTTGGTTAGAGCTGCCGACTCATAATCGGTAGGTCCCTGGTTCGAGTCCAGGCGGGCCCACTGTGATAAACGCCCTGCTAATCGGCCACTTTCTCCGCGTCGCCTTCGGCGTCGATCGGGGTCGTTTCGGGCCCTGAAAACGCGCTGCTGCCTTTTCGCTGCCTTTTCAGGCCCGTTTCGACGCCCACGAGCGTCGCGAGCTGCGCCCGCGAGTCCTCATCGCGGCGCATCCCGTGGCGGTAGACGCGCAGCGTGAAGGCCGCGTCCTCGTGGCCGAGCTGGTCCATTACCGCGCCCGGATCGGTCCCGAGCGCCACGAGCAGCGAGGCGAAGGTGTGCCGCAGCTTGTGTGGCGTCAGGCCCTCGGGCAGCGGCACCGAGCCGGCAGCCTCTAGGCGTTCGTTCGCGCGTTGCACGGATAGCGCGAGCGTCCGGTTGCGGACGTTGCTCTGGAGGAGCGGACCGCCGGCCTGCGTCTGGAATACCCGATCGCCCGAGTGCGGCTTTGCGTGCGCCTTGAGCGTCGCCAGCTCATCCCGCAGCGCCGGCAGCAGGTCGATATGGCGGACGCCCGCGTCGGTCTTGGACGCCCGCACCGTGAGCCTGCCGGCGGCCAGGTCAACGTCGCGCCAGCGCAGCTCCACAAGCTCGCCGATCCTCAGCCCGGCGAGCGTCAGCGTGGCGAGGATCGCCCGCCTTGGCACTTGCCGATCAGCTCGGGCCTCTCGGTCAAGCTCGCCGGCAGCGTCGAGCAGCGCCGCGATGTGCTCGGCTGACTCCAGCCACACCGGAGCGGGCCGGTCAGCCTTGAGCCTGCGTCGCCGGCCGCGTGCGGGGTTGCGCTCGATCTGGCCGTACTCGACGGCATCCTCTAGCACCTGCGCCAGCAGCGCGATCGTTTTGTTGATCGACGTTGCGCTCAGTTTGCCTTGCTTGACCTTCGCCGTCCGGTAGCGGTCGACCTCGGCCACGGTGATCTGCGAGAGGCGGTGAGCCTTGAAGAACGGCAGCAGGTGATCGGAGAGTTTCCATTCGTAGTCCCGGCGGGTCTTTGGCCGCCATTCGCCCTCGTGGGCGTCTAGCCAATCGGACGCGAAGACGTGGAACGTCGGATCGCTCTCGACGGCCACGTCCTCAAGCTCGGGCGGGTTTGGCGGCGTCCAGGTGCCGAGCTTCACTCTCGCTAGTTCGCGCTCGAGCTCGTGCTGCGCCCTCTTGCGCGTCCAGCCATCCTCGGCGCTGCCGAGCGTCACGTACTGCCTGCGGCCGTTGGCGTTGAAGCGCAGCCCGTAGATCGGGCTCTTGCGCCTCGTGTCCACGATCACTTGTCCTGTTGCTGGCCGTGGCATCACGCATCACGTCCTGCGCTGTACGGTGAGGATTGCATGGGAGCTAGACCTCCTGTGCCATGCCCCCGGCCGCGTCAACGGTGCGGGGGCGCTTTGTAGGGCTTCTAAGTCTACTGCTCGGACGCACACGCAAGGTGACTGGGCTGTACCGTTTGCGCGATGACCGTGCGCAGTGGCGTGTTCGCCGTCGCAGTGATCGTCTTGTCGTCCGTCCTCGCGGACTGTGGGAGCACAAAGACCGTTACGGTCAACGCTCCGCCGTCGACCACTAAGTCCATCACGCCGAAAACCGTCAAGCAGACCCCGACGCCGTCGACGCGCACCTGCTCGGCTGGTGTCACGGTCAACGCGCACGCTTCCTGCCCATTCGCCGAGAGCATCCTCGCCGCCTATGCGAAAGATAAGTCGGAAGAACAAAATAACGTGGTCACCTTGGGCGTCGAAAGTCCCGATACCCACCAGAGCTACGCGGTCGCCTGCTTGACCAACGCACCCAAACGGATCGTCTGCCACGCCACGGACGCTGAAGTTACGCTCAGCTACGATGCGGTGATAAAAGCCCGAGCGCGCAACGAATCGTCTACAGCTCCCACGACCGCGACCTGTGCCGGTGGCATCGTAGTCTCCCTCGCCACGTGCGCCTTCGCATCCGACGTAGCGGCGGCCTACATCAAGCACGAAGGCAACAAGGTTCCATCGGAAGAACTGACTGTTGACGGCCAGCGTGTCACCTGTGCGCTCGACACCGCTAGTGAAAGGGGGACCGTAACCTGCATCGATAAGGCCGGCTCTTCCCTGATGTTTGTTGTTACCACCAACGGCCCTGGACCTCCGGAAAGTCAAGAAGTAGAGAGTCCAGCACGTCAAGTGGTGTGCAACCGCCTGTACAGGGAATGGCAGGAAGCCTACAAAACGGGCGAAGGCAGCGACACGGCCCAACAGGAATACAGCAAACTCGGGTGCCGGTAAATCGGCCAGGCGACGCTCGGACACACGAGCGGCCACTCAGGCGAAGCCCCCCGCCTCAGAGCCGCGGGCTTCGAGCGGCTCGGGCTCCGAGGCGGGGTCCCGGCCAGGAGGACGAGGAGCCGGGAAGCGAAGGTCAAAGGTGAAGTCGCCGTCCACGATTCACCCTTACGGAGCAACCGCCGTGACCGTCGCGGCCGAGCCGCCGGTCGCTTCGACCGAGGAGAGAATCTGCCACACGCCGTGAGCGACACCGCGATTTGCGATGGACTCGAACGTCTCATAAAAGCACTCGTAATCGTTCGTGGCATCCAAGGTGCTATCGCGCACGACTCCAAGATCGAGCCGCCCGGCGTCGAGGAACTGCACCGCACCTTCAGGGAAGAAGTACCAGACGAGGGCTTTTTTGGCGCCGCCTGCGAGTTTGGGCAGAAGTTCATCGAGCTTTTTGGCTTCGGCCGGCGTTCCCCAATACTGGGTTTCGTAGTTGTTACTCGTCGGCGCCTTCTGCCCGTCGAGGCTCCAGATTACATTTACGTGGCGCTGAGCGAATATCGCGTCGATCTGCTCGTCGCTGATCTCCCACACGTTGAAGTCACTGTTATTGCTGTGCGCCTGCTCGCGGCTAAGGTCGACGCGGATTAGGTCTTTCACATAATCGGGAAGGATCGCGGTGAAGGATTGCGTCGGTGAGACGCGGTGAATGTTCTTGTAGGCCGCGCGAGCGTACTCGACGGCTGCGATCAGGTCCCGGCTGATCCCAAGATGAGCCGCGGTTTCGAGTTTCTTTACGCTCGCGGCTTCGATGAGGTTCAGTAGGTTTTCCTCAGCCACCCTCGCAGCCGCAGCCATCGCCATCTCGGTGTTGGCCGCGACCTGCTCTGGGGCAAACCGGCTCTGCATGTTCCCGAATCCGATCCGCGTGCAGACTGCCTCGACAGGCACCGATTCTTCAGCAGCGCAGGTCATCGCTACAACCGGCTTGGTCGCGCTGCCCGGTTCAGCGTCGGTGGCCTCAGTCCACACACCCGTGGCCGCTAGCCATTCCGCGATGTCCGGCGGCTGCACGAACCGAATCCCTCCGCGTGTCGCCTCGAACGCCGGCAGACCGTCACGGATCGGCCGGTCGGCGGTGGCCCACGTCGGGACGGAGTAGTCGACGTTCACCGGCTGGCAGATGCCGCCCGTCGCGACCAGCGCGCCGGCCCTGTCGTATTTCGGAGCGTTCAGCCCACACACGGCCTCGATCTTCTCGCTGTTGCTCATCGCCTCCTCGCCGCGAAGTTTGCGCTCGGCTGGCAGCTCCCACCGTGCCGATGCGATGACGACACGGCCGCGCGAGGCTCCGTCACGCGGCAACCCCTGCAGCGTGTCGGCCATCACGCGGGCAAGCTCCATCCGGTCGGCGAACGGAGCGCCGGCCGCGATGCCCTGCGCGCCGCCGGCAGCCACAAGGCCCGTCCCGGTCGAGCGCCCAGCCTCCGGGCTCGGGGTCGGCTTGCCCCGGCGGGCCATGCGCTGCACAGCGCCGGTCGCGGCGAGCGCGGGCGCCCCGGTCAGCAGCTCGGCCGCGTTGCCGATCGCCTGCATGGTGGCCGTGTCCTCGACACTCGCCCCGTCCGTGTCGAGCTGCGCGAAGCGCTCGGCGAGCAGCGCCTTCACCGCGGCCGTGTCCTCCGGGTCCTCGAGCATCGTCGAGAGGGCGTCGGCGAGGCTGGCGTGTGTCTGTTGCTTGAGTCGCATGGATCGGGCTCCGGTGGGCGTTGAAAGGTTCACCCGAACGCTGCCACCGGCTCGCGTGGGGCTTCCGACGCGCTCTCGGAAGCCCTAGCTCGTGAGCCGGTAGCGTTTGTGGGTCGCGCCTTGCGACGCTCACGCTGATAGGCGGCGTCGCGCCGGCAGCGCTCATCGCAGTAGCGCGCATCCGGCGGGCGGCCCTCCATGCTCCCCCGCTCGCCGTGGCAGTGAGCGCAGACGCGCAGCTTCACCGGCGCAGGCTCGGAGCCGTCCGGGTCAAGCAGCCGCCTCAGCGCGTCCTCGTGCGGCAGCGCCGGCTCCCGGTTGTAGGCCCGCTCCCACGCCTCGCGCTGCTCGGCGAAGGTCCCGCGCCACCACGCCCCATCGGGTGAACTCCGGCAGACGCGCTCGACCGACTGCCACCACGCCTCGGCGAAGGCTAGGCCGCCGCGCCCGCGGCCCTCGCGGTAGAACTCCAGTAGGTCGCGCAGTTGCTCGAAGGGCTCCATCGCTAGTTCATGCTCGCCGCGGGCTTGAGAGTCGATGCGAGAAACGCCGCGTCCTCATCGCAGACCCGGTCGATCAGCACTTTCCCGCCGTACACGGGCACGACCTCGCGGCTAAGCGGACGGTCCGAGAATCCCCCGCACACGTCGCAGAGGAGCTCCTCATCACCAACAAGCGGGGGAAGGTCCGCGAAGCCCGCCATGCATTCCACGCAGGCGATCGTGCCGTGTCGCAGACCGGCCACGAGTCCCATGCCAGGCGCGAGCAGGGCGAGCCAGCCTTGAGGTTCGGCGAGCCCCCTCTGGACGTGCTGACAGTGACGCTCGGGCGGGCAGCTCCGATCCACTGCGGCCATGAGCGCGAGACTGCGAGCTGTAGGGCGCACGTCCGCCGCGGCGGCGAGCGCATCGCCACCATTGGTGAGCGCGACCTGCACCTTAGCCTCGTGCAGCCAATCGGTGAACATGCGTCTGTCCTCTGTCATCGTCCTCTCACTTTCTGTGTGATTTTCCACTGCCAATCAGGCACACCCGGCGGTCGTGCCATCGGGCGTCGTGCTATCGGGTTACCGTTCGGAGTCGTCGCCGGTGACGCCACAGAGCCCGGAGCCGGCGCAGCACGAATGTCCACGCGGCCGGTCGCCGTCAGTATCCGGGCCTCACTGTGAACCGCACCCTGTAGAAGATGTGTCACAGCGAGCGCCAAGGCAACCGCGCGGTCGTCGTGGCGCCCGGAGTCGTGGTCCATTCGGTGAACTCCCGGCGAGGACTCCCGCAGGCGAACGTGTGAAAGCTCGTCCAGCAGCTCCTCGTCCGGCGGGAGTGCGATGGCTCGATCGCGTATCGCGTTGAACAGCGCAGCGGCCAGCCGGCCCACGCTCTGAGCACTGAAGGTGAACTCCTCGCAGCGGACGCCCTGCCCGCGCAAGCGCTGGAGACTCCCCACAGCCTGCCAGGGGTCGGCGATGACGCGAGCGCGGCCGTATCGCCTCGACGCCTCGATGATCCACGCCTCGACGGCCTCCAGCTTCACCGATCGCAGACGTGAGCCCTGCCAAACCTCCATCCGGTCGAGCACCACGCGGGCGCCCTCGCGGTGAGCGACGGCGGCGACGGTGCGGTCACGCTTCAAGCCGAGGTCAAGCGCGATCAGGTAGCGATGCGGGCCGGGTTCCTGCGGCCCGTCGAGCGTGACGCACTCGGCCAGCTCCTCGGGACTCGCCAGGCGGTCCTCGCTCGCCGTCCACTGATTCAGGAACAGCCGCGCATAGGTCGACGGCAGCAGCCGGGCCCGCTGCTCGGCCAGGCGGTCCTCAGCCATCCACGGAGTCGGGCCGGGCGTCTCGGCGACGCGCCAGAGCGGCGAGGTCAGGGCGTGGTCGCGGATCTTCGCCGAGAAGTGCGCCGGATCGCCTGCGGTGCAGAGCGCCACGAGCAGGGCGTCTGACTGCTTCGCCACGGCGCTCGACACGCTCTCCCACAGCCGGCGAGGTCCGCTCGTGTCGGACCATTGGCTGATCTCGTCCACGAACACGCCGGCCGGGCGCAGGCCCCAGCTCGACGCGGCGTCCGCGGCCAGCACGTCGAGCCGGGCTCCGGTCGCCTTCGCCTCGATGCTCGATGCGCCGAGGATCAGCGCGCCGCGCAGGGCGGGCGTGCGGTCGGCGAAGCCCTGCGCGGCGTCGATGGCGAGCTGGCCCTGCTCACGATCGCCCGCGAGCCAGTAGAAGCGCCGCCGGGCGCCAGCGGTCAGCAGCAGCGAGAGCGCGACGCCGGCCAGGTCGGTCGTCTTCGAGCCGCCACGCGGCCGGGTCAGGAAGTGATACGGCAGCGGCCCGTCGAGGACTTCGCGGGCGTCCAGCGCTTGAAAGTCGCAGGCGGCGTCGCCCCATCGGCGGCCGTCCTCCAAGCGCAGGCCGGCGAGCAGGTCCAGAGCGACGCTCATCCGCCAGTCACCGCCGCGAGTCGGTTGCGGACGATCGGCGACAGCTCGATCTCGGCCCGCGGACCGTCGGCGTCCGCCGGCAGCTTCCGAGCGTCCAGGTGGACGGCCTGGCGGTCATCGGTGAAGGCAAGCTCGTTGAGCGCGTCGAGGATCGCCTTCGCCAGGTTGTCCACGTCGGCCGCTCCGTGGGCGCCGTAGAAGCGCATCGTCGCCGTGAAGGGTCGATCGCCCACCGATGAGCGGCCGGCGGCCATCCACTCGGCCCGCACGAGCGAGCGGAACTCGCGGGAGCGCTTCGGCAGGTAGTGACGACCGTTGCTCGTGCGGCTGCGCTGCAGCGGGACGGGAGCGCCGGGGATCGTCAGCCGGATCATCGCCTGTCCTTGCCTCGCCGGCGTGCGGCAGCTCGGCGCCTGCGTTCCCGGTCGGCAAGCTCCCACTCGGTCAGCTCGATCTCACCGGGTATGCGCCAGCGCAGTCGCCATGCGCGATCCTGGCCGGAGAGACACGCCCCACACAGCCACGCTGAGTCCGCTTCACCCGTCCGGCGGTCGATCAGCTCGGTGGGCGTCCAGCCGGGCGGCGGCAGCAGGCCACAGCACTCGCATTGGGCTCGCTCGCTCACGACTCAACCTCGCCGTCTGCGGCCATCGCGTCGAGGAGCGCTTGCACGTCGCCGGGCCGGGCGGTCGCTTCGCGGGCCAGGTCTTCGATCTTCGACAGCTCCGCTCGGTAGGCAGCCTCCTCGCGCTGGAGCAACGCCACGGCTGGGTAGGTCGTGCCGTTCTTGCGGTGGCGGATGACGCCGACCGCATCGAGATAGGCGCTCAGGAGCGTGATCCGGGCGCGCTGAGCCGCGGCGAGCTCGAGCCTGTCACGCCGGACGTTCGGGAAGCTCACAAGCAGCTCGCTTAGAACTCGCTCGCGCTCGGGCTTGAGCAGCTCGGCTGAGTAGGCACCGTGCCGCACGGCCGCGGCCGGCGTCAGGTTCGCGAGCTGGCGAGCCCGCGACTCGGGCGTGCGACCGGCGTGCTTGTGCGGGCGGGCAACGCCGCCAGTCCTGCCGTTGGCACTCATCGCAGCGCCGGGCGTTCGAGCGCTTGATCGGGCCTCAGCCGGCATCGTCGCCCCCGTGAATAGGCAGCAGTCGGCGTCCGCTGCCTTTTCCTGCACCCCGCCGACGACGCGAAACCGCCCTAACCGTGGGGCTTTTCGGGTCTAGGGAACCGTCGTCTACCGAGCGGCGCGTCCATGCCGCTAGGGCTTGATCGAGGTCGAAGCGAAGGCGCGGGCGCTTGCCGTCGCCGATGCGCCGGCCGCCGAGCCGGTCCGCGTGGGCGTAGATCGTGTCGCGGCTCACTCCGAGCGCGTCCGCGACGGTCTGAGCGTCCACAAGCGTCGCGACCGGCGCCGGTTGCAGCCGAGCGGCCACGGCATCGGCCAGAGCGTCGAGCTGATCGGGCGTCAGCGTGAGCGCAACCGTCAGCGATCCGTCGGCGCTCGGTTTCGACGTAACGGCAGCGACGAGGGTGCGGGAGGGTTGCGGCCGGTTTGGCGGCGTCATCCGTGGGCCTCCCGCAGCCGTTGCCACTCGCGCTCGGCCTCCGTCGCCGACAGCTCGGTCAGGGCACGGACCCTCGCTTGTAGCTCCTCGATGGATTCTGCGCAGCGCGCACCATTCGGGTTTGCCGCTGCATCAGCTTCTTTCTGCTGCTCCCCTACGGGGAGCGCAGCAGAATCAGAAGCGGCTGCTGTGCCGGTTTCTGCGCGTTTCTGCGCAGGCGCTTGCGCAGCATCCGTGCGCACTATCTGGAAGAGGTACGGCTCACCCTTCACGCCGCGACCGGATCGCCTGATCATGCGCTCTGTCTGGAGCGTGTCGAGGATCGCCTTCCATTGGATTCGAGGCGCCCCTACAGCCCTCTCAAGTGCCTCCCGCGACAGACCCTCATCGCTGGAGCGCAGGGCCTTCAGGATGGCCTCGCGGTCGGCGATCGCGCGGGTGTCTCCGCGCTCGGCCGATTCGCCGATGACCGACCAGCTCCCCTCGTGGGGATCGTGGTCAACGATGAGCAGGCCGGGCGTGCTCGGGTAGCGCGAGAGCGACAGGATCGCTCGCTGGCGGGGCGCATCCCCGATCCGCTCCAGCTCCAGAATGATGTCCACGGCGCCGGGGAGAGCATTGGAGCCGCGTAGGCCCTCCCCGTGCTCGCCGCCGCCCTTGCGGCTGTGGACATCGAGCAAGACGGCCACGCCATCACGGGTCAGGGCTTGCAGCGGCGCCATCTTGGCCTGCATGGCTCCGGCGTCCTTCTCTCGCTCGGGCTCGAAGCCCGACCAATGGGCCAGGGTGTCGATCACCACGAGGACGGCTCCGGTGCGCTTCGCTTCCTCGGCCGTGAGGTCGATCAGCTCCTCCCACGACGGGCGCGGCCATGCGAGATCGCGCGTCAGCAGGTAGACCTCGCCCGCGGGCATCTTGTGCTTGAGCGTCGAGGCCGCCTCCTCGCTCACGTACAGAACGGGTCCACCGTTGATCGGCTGACCGAGAAAGCTCTCGGCACCGCTGCCCACGGCCTCGGCCATGGCCATGCTCAGGGTTGATTTGCCAATCTTGGGCGGCCCGCCCAGGGCTGTGATGATCCCCGGCACAATGTATTTGCCGCAGACGCCCTTGGGCTCCGGTGGGAGGTTCGCAAGCAGCTCGCTTGCCAGGACGAACCTCGGCGGGTTCCGATCCACGGCGGCGTGCACACCGGTTGCCCGGCGCGTCTTAGGCGGTTCCGGGCCCAGCGCGGCGATCACGTCCACGGCCATCAGACCGCCTCCCGCCTGATCGTGTCCACGAGCCGGCGACCCGCCCTGCTGCGCTCGAGCTCCAGGTCGGCGACAGCCTCCACGTCGGCCGGCGTCTCACCGCTCCAGCCGAATGGGAAGAGGATTTCAGCGACCCGCAGGGCCACGAGGATCGAGTCCTCGGAGCAGCCCGTCGAGCAGGTCATCGTGACCTCGCCGTTATTGCGCTCGCGGATCGTCAGCCGACGAATGTCGAGCATGTGGCTCGCGCAGCCGGGACAGTAGGAGTGCCACACGCCGATCTGATCGGGATCGGCGCGGTACTGGTCCCGCCCGCACGCGCGGAGAGCTTCGAGAAGGCGATCGAGCGGCCTCATTCCGCCACCGCCCGGCGGTCTACATCTTCATCACTGGCACGCCGAGCAGCTTCACCCGGCTCGGGTTCGTCAGGGTCGCCGCTTGAGCCGCCGCCGGCTGACGTGCTGGCGACTCGGCGAGCGCCAGGTCGACCGCCACCGCGACCGCGATGCACTCGATGACCGAGGCTCAGCGCTCGCGGAAACTGCACGACGCGCGCTGTGAGCGGCGCGGGCATCGGCGGCTCGCCGAGCATCGCCCGCAGCCGGCTCTCGTTCTCCACGTCCAGCTCGCCGTTTGGCCCTGCGGGGCTGTAACAGCCGCCGTACGCTTTGCCGCTGCGACGCGCGTCGGCACGTTCGGCACGTTCCATCTGCGCGGCGTCGACGCATTCAGGATGGCCGGCGCGGCGAGCAGCATCGAGGAGTGCCCGAACGGCATGCCCGGGCCGTCCTTTGCGTTTGCGCGTCAGCTCATCGAGCGGGTCCTGCATCGGCTTGTCCTTGTCGTTGTCATCTTTCTGGCGTCGCCGCGCGGGAACGGCGCACTTCTCATTATGGGCTCGCGTCGGATAGAACGCCCGAGACCCGCCCCGGCGAACCGAGACGGGCCTCGAAAGATGATCCGAAAGGACGAACCGAGGACAGCGTACACGCCGCGCGGGCGGCAACTCTCGGGACTCCACATGGGCGTCAGCGAGCGCCGGTGGTCGCTAGGGTGGCGCGCGTGAGCAGCCACACGTTTCTCCCGTGGTTTGGCGTGGCCCTACCCGAAGTAAGCATCCACCGCGACGCCCAATCGACTAACGTCGGTGTCTTTGCGAGCCTCGCAGGTGGCTTACTTGCCGCGCCGCTCGCGGACGGGGCGAGTGGGGAAGACAGTGGGCGGCGGGTCCGTTTTCGGTTTCGGTGAAGGTTTGGGCTTGGTCCGCCGCGCTCGGGGGGCGCTCGACCGCGCTTTGGCGACGTCTTTCTGCAGTCGCTCCATGTCGCGCATGACGGCGCTGTTCATCTTCTCCACGTCTCGACGCGCGTCCCGCAGCAGCTTGGCCACGTCTTTGCGCAGATCACGCCCGCCCGTGCTGATGCTCCCGCGCAGTGCGGAGAGGTCCTTCTCGGTCGCTTCGAGCGCGGATTTGATGCGGGCCATCGCCCGGCGGTTCTCCTCCGAGAGGGCCGCTTTGGAGCCTGCCCGTGATGCTTTCCGGGCGGTGGCTTTTTTGCGGGGGCTGGCTTTTTTGCGGGGGCTGGCTTTTTTGCGGGGGGCCGAGCCGGTCAGGGGTTTCCGTTCCGAGGTGGAACGACCCTGGCCGTTAATCACGCGACCGCGCGCGACAGGAGCGCAGTGAGTAGCTGGGCAATGCCGACGAGCACAACAGCCCACCACCAGATTTGCCCGCTGTCGAGGGCAGCGGCCCTCTCGTCGTTGAGTTCCTGCGCGTGAAAGAGCAGATTGCGGTACAGGTCGATGCTCTTGACGCCGAACTCCTCATCATGGCCAAGAGCCGCCAGCTTCATTGCCTCAAGAGTCTCGTCGCTCACCGTCGGCCGCGTCCGGAGCTTGGCGACCTGCGTCATGCCGTATAGGACCATCACGAGCGCAAACGCCCCGACAAGCGCCTCGCTCGCGATTGCGATGACCCAACCAGTCGCCGTATGTTCGGTCAAGGAAAGCGCGGTCGCAGCCTGGACGACCGCGTACCACGATCCGGCTAGCGTTGCGCGATCGCGAGCCTTGCTGTCGTATCTCTCAGCCCGCGCGAACTCCTGGTCTAACGCGGCGCGCGCGGTGTCGAGAACTTGCTTCAGGTCGTCGTCGGGCGACTCCCTCCTTGCGACAGTCGTTGCCATACGCGGAGTCTATCTCGGGATTCTTAAGCGGCCATCGCGAAAAGGCAGCAGGCCCAAACTGCTGCCTTTTCGCCGCCGTATCGCCTCGGATCGTCAGGACCGTCTCGTCAGAATCCCCGTAGAACATGCGGCGCGATGCCGGCCGATTACCGTCCACCGCGTCCTCATAATCGGTAGGTCCCTGGTTCGAGTCCAGGCGGGCCCATCGTTCCGAATCCCCTGCTAGTGAGCCGTTTTCTCAGCGTCGCCGTTGCCCTCGATCGGCACGTTTTCAGCCTCCGAAACGCCGCTGGTGCCTTTTCGGTGCCTTTTCGCGGCCGGCTCGACGCCCACGAGCTGCACTAGCTGCGCCTGCTAGGAGGGTTTGGCGAAACGATTGGCGAAACTCGCCATGCCGCGAGAGAGCCCCCGCGTTGGCGGGGGCTCTCCATGCTGCCCTCGGAGGTGAGGGGGCCGCTCAGCCAGCAGTTCCCAGCTTGACCGGAAGCGGCCCGGTCACGCGTTCCTGGGAGGTGGGGGGCGTCGGCGGAGCTTCCTGGGCGATCCGGACCCATTGCCCACTGATGCACTTGTAGGTCCTTGTCTCGCCTGTTTTCGGGTTGGTGGCCGTGACCTGGGCCCCTTCGGAGAATTCAGCCACGGCACCGCTGGCCGTGGCAAGCAGGCAGAGGATTTCTATGTGTCCGACTTTGACTGGCTTCCGTGCACTGGCGACGGATGTGAACGGTCCCACCGACACGACGCTGAGCGCTGCGATTGCAGTGATGATGCTGGTGCGGATCTTGCTGCTGAACATTTCGTGTGCCTCCTGGGGCGAGTTGGTTTGTAAGACCATCCTCGCCCCGGCAACGGGCAACGCATAGGCACCCTAAGGGTGGAGCTGGCCCACCTTCATCGAGCCGGCTGTCGGAGGCCGGACGCCCGGGTTGATGCCCACGAGCAGCGCGAGCGCAGTCCTGGCCTCCGGATCACGCCTCATCCCGTGGCGGTAGACGCGCAGCGTGAACGCCGGGTCGGTGTGCCCGAGCTGGTCCATGACCGCACCCGGATCGGTCCCGAGCGCCACGAGCAGCGACGCGAACGTGTGGCGCAGCTTGTGCGGCGTCAGTCCCTCGGGCAGCGGGACCGACCCCGCGGCCTCTAGGCGTTCGTTCGCCCGCTCGACGGATAGCGCGAGCGTCCGGTTGCGGACGTTGCTCTGATTCAGCGGGCCGCCGGCCTGCGTCGGGAATACGCGCTCGCTGGAGGTCGGCTTCGCGCGGGCCTTCAACGTCGCCAGCTCATCGCGGAGCGCCGGCAGCAGGTCGATATGACGGGCGCCCGCGTCGGTCTTGGACTGCCGGACGGTGATCCGCCCGGCGGCGAGGTCAACGTCCCGCCAGCGCAGCTCCACTAGCTCGCCGATCCTCAACCCGGCGAGCGTCAGCGTGGCGAGGATCGCCCGGCGTGGCACCTGCCGATCTGCTCGGGCCTCGCGGTCCAGCTCGCCGGCCGCGTCAGGCAGCGCGGCTATCTGCTCGGCCGAGTCCAGCCACACGGGCGCGGGCTTGTCCGCCTTGAGCCGGCGCCGCCGGCCGCGTGCCGGGTTGCGGTCGATCTGCCCGTACTCGACGGCATCTTCTAGGACTTGTGCCAGGAGCGCGATCGTTTTATTGATCGACGTGGGGGAGAGCGTGCCCTGTTTGAGCTTCGCTGCCCTGTAGCGGTCAACCTCCGCGATCGTGATCTGCGAGAGCCTGTGGTGCTGAAAGAACGGCAGCAGGTGGTCGGAGAGTTTCCATTCGTAGTCCTTGCTCGTCTTAGGTCGCCACTCGCGTTCGTGGGCCGCGAGCCAGTCCGTCGCGAAAACGTGGAACGTCGGGTCCTGCTCGACTACCGGAGCGGGCTCGGGCTCCGGTGGCGTCCAGGTCCCGAGCTGGACCTTGGCGAGTTCGTCCTGTAGCGCGTCCTGCGCCCGCGCCTGCGTCCAGCCATCCTTGGAGCTTCCGAGCGTCACATACTGCCGGCGGCCCTGCGCGTTGAATCGGAGCGCGTAGACCGTGCTGTCGGCCCGGGTCCGCTTCATCACCTGCCCTGTTGCTCTGCGTGGCATCACCCACCGCTCTCGATCGGCGGGTGCGACGGCGCGAGCCGTAGGCTTCTGCGTTGCATGGGACCTCCTTGCGGTTCCGTGCCACGGGGCCGGTCGTTAGCGCGACGCGGCCCCACTTGTGTAGTTGCTCTCTCATCATAAGCCCTGCGCGGGCGATCTGCACGGTTTCTCCGCCGCGCCTGATACTCGGCGAGGGTCGCGTATCCGTCAGCCTCAGCGCCCGCCAGAATCGCTCTCAGCCGGGCAGCCTCACGCCGGCAGCTCGCCGAGCACGTCAGCGCGTGGGAGCGCCGGCCCTCCAGTGATGCGCCGCAGACTCGGCAGCGGTTCACAGCCGCCCCTCTAACGGCCACATCGCGCTTCCCAAGTTCGGGGCAGGTGGTGCCCACGAGGTTCCGTCAGAAACTCCTCGCACTTTGCGGCTTTTCGCACGCCTGCTCGCTCCCCAAATGGCGCAAAGTGCTCGAAGCAATGAGCGTGGACGCGATGAAGCTGATGCAGGCTGGCAAGCCGACCCCCACGCAGCCAGGGTCCGTAGCTCTGATCCGTCGTCTCATCGGTCGCGTCAAGGAGGCCGAGCGCCGTGCTGAAGCGGTCTCTCCAGGGCTCAGCCGCTCCCGCAGGTCGTTCGGCCCGCTCAGCCCGCGCCGCGGCCAGCCAGCGGCCAGCGGCGATCTCAGCTAACACCAGCCTGCCCGTCATCGGAGCCCGATCGGCGTCGCCGTCGTGTGGCGGTAGGTGACGGCCCTGAGCGAGCGCATCGGCGGGACCTCGGCCACGAGCTGCGCCGCCCTCGTGGCGCTCATCCGCGCCTCGCTCTCATCGTGCGCGCACACCTTGACCGTCTGGCGCTCGATCCGCCAGCGCGGCGGGACCTCGTGGGCGTCGATCTTTACGCGCCAGCTCGGCGCGAGCAGACGGCGGCCGTCGCGCCTCATGCGTCCACCATCCTGGCCCCTAGCGGCTCGCCCTTGCCTTCATAGGCGGCCTGCCATACCTGCCGGGTGCTCAGCAGAGCGGCGCGGGCCTGCTTGCGCTCGATGGCCTCAGCGGTCCTGCCCTCCGGTGCCGGCAGCAGCTCCAGCGCCCGCGACCATGCGACCGGGAACGGCGCACCGTCGCGCCGGCAGTCGGCGAGCGCCCGGCGCACGGCGGCGAAGTCGCTCACGCCCGTCCTAGAGTGAGATTAGCCCCCGGTCCGAGCCCCCCTCCGACCGGGGGCGATTCTATTCCCCCCTCTGCACGGCCGCGCTCAGCTCCGCCCTGCTCACGTAGAGCGCCTACGCGATCTCGCGCACCGTCGCCCGCCAACCCCCAGGCAGCGCGCAGCTCGGCCGGCGCATCGCTCATCAGACCCACAACGATCGGCCCGCGCTGGCCGACCACTCGACGCGGCTCTGAGAGCCAGAGCACATGCGCCAGCGGCGCGGGCTTCACTCGTGGCCGGTGGTTCAGCTCGCCACGGTCAGGACGCGGCCCCATCTGCCAGTCAGCGCCACCGCCTCGGGCCACGCGGCGAAAGGGAACCGGCCGGGTCGCCGCGGCACTTTGTATCGTCGCGCCAGCACTCATCGGACAGGAGGCGCTAAATGCACTCACGTAGACCATCACCAGCCACCATCATCGCCAGCATCGCGCTGTTCTTCTCGCTCGGGGGAACGGCAATTGCAGCTCATCACTACCTCATCACGAGCACGGGCCAGATCAAGCCGAGCGTCCTCAAGAAACTCAAAGGCAAGACGGGTGCCACCGGTGCGGCCGGGACCCAGGGCAAAGAAGGGCCGCAGGGCAAAGAAGGGCTGCAGGGCAAAGAAGGGAAGGAAGGGCCGTTTGCCAGCACGCTCCCGAGCGGCAAGACGACTACTGGCGTTTGGGACCTCCAGGCAGAGGGAACACTCGCCGAGACGGCAATCTCGTTCCCCTTCCCGCTCGCGTCCCGGCCGACCGTCCATATCGTTGCGAGGGGCGAATCGGCACCGTCCGGCTGTTCCGGCAGCGAGGCGCATCCAGGTGCGGCGCCCGGCAACCTGTGCATCTTTGAGGGCTACCAGAGGAACTTCGAAGCCGGGGCAACGAAGGAGTTCGTACCTGAGGAATCGGGTATCAACAACGAATCCGGCTTCACCGGGGCGATCCTCTACGGTCGACCCGAAACGCCCGGCGCGTTTGAAGACCTTGGGACGTTTGCAGTCACTGGCTCTTGATTGACGTGATTGGCGGCCGCTAGAAGCACAAGGTGGTGGCCTGTGCCTCACAGCACGGGCCACCACCCTTCGCCACGCGGGCGGGAACGGGACCGGACGTGTCGCCGTTGCGCTCATCCGCTTATGCCTCGCGGGTGCAGCGCGGCTGGCCGACTACAACCGCGCGCCAATCCCGCCCGCAGCGGCCGAAAGGAGAAAAGCTCCGCCGCGAAGTTCACTGAGACTGGCCGCCTACGGATGAGGTTTCACCGCTGGTCGGCTGTTCTTTCGGGCCGGGCCCGGGCGTTGCTTTGCTCCGCCACGCCTCCGGCAGCAGCCGCTCCAGCCCCATGACGTGCGCTCTCGTCTTTATAAACGCCTTGATGCTCGCGCGTTCACTCGGGCGCGCTCTGCCCCACGCTTTGATCGCGTTGAGCAGGTCGCGCCGGTCGGCGACCGGGAAGTGGTATTTGCCATCGGTGCGCCGGTGTGCCTTGCCTTCCTTGCCCAGCGCTTCTACCTGAGCCTCGGAATACCTCGGCGCGTCCTCCTCGCCCTCGACGCTCGCGTCCGAGCCGGGGTGAGCGCGACTTCCCGCCAGCGCCCGCCGGTAGCGAGCCCGCTCGATGCTGTAGCCCTTGCGCCGGCCCCCATCTTCGAGTTTCGCTTTATGCCGATCGCGACCCAGTCGTTGTCGCGCATCGAAAAGGCCAGTTGTCCGTTAGCGTCCCAGACGTCCATGTTGAGCATCTTGGCGCCGTCCTCATCCTCCGTGAGCCAAACGACCGGTCGGCCGTGGACGCTTAGGAAGACGGGACATCGGACATAGAGGCCGTCACCTGCGACGAGCACGAACTGCTCATGCACCCAGTTGAATCGTCCGAGGACGGGCCGTCTGGTCGGCCGAGGAACGGTTCGTGCTTGAGCGCGCGGAGCTGGTCGGACGTGAAGGCGTGATGATCCGCCTCGATGTGGTGTTGCAGGCAGAGCGCGACCATGCCCGCGGGGTCATGGTGCTCACGGACGTTCCAAGGCGGATCGAAGTGGTGATAGGCGAGATAAGGCGAACCACAGCCAGCTACGGGGCAGCCGAAGCCAACCTCTTGCCTCAGTTGGCGACGAATCGGTGCGGGAGGAGTCCGATTCGTCCGTAGATCATCGCTGAGGCAGGCGACGCGTTTATTCAGCGCGTCTGCTCGCACAGGGTGCAATCCCCGCTGCCTCCCTGCGCCTAGCGGGCACGACGCTCAGCTGGACCGCCGCTGGACAGCAGCAGTCCAGCGTCCTCTAAAGGTAGCGAGGCGGAGATACGGCAGCGGCCCCAGTCGGTACACCGATGGGAGCCAGTCGGTCTGATCGAAGACGACGCCTCGAACGGCGTGAGCCATAAAGACCCGTTCCCCAGTATATGCGCGAGGGCGCGATTCAAGCCTCGATTCTGGCTCCATGACAACCACTAGGCGATCTGTAGCAACCTCGCAGAGGCGAACCCCCATCGGGCGAGGCGCTCTGTCGAGGGCAGGCCGAATGGTGGCCCATGCTGCGAGGCACAGACCACCACCCCGAGGCTTCTAGTGGATGCCGATTACGTCGATGGAGACAGATTTGATGACCGTCCGCGATATGTTCGGGGAGATCGCCCCGATTACTCGAGGGAGGTGAAAGTGGGGCCGCGACGGGTCCCAGAAACCGCTGAGGGGGTCTCTCGCGAAACCCCCTGGTTGCCGTTGCTCGTGCTATCGACTGGCCGCTACGGAGCGAGCGCCCAGGTCACTGCTCCGGCGATGTTTCCCTGTTTGACTTCGACGTCGAACAGTTCGCCAGCTTTGATCGTGATGCTCACGGTTTCTGTCACCACGCTCGTGCCACCGGTGGGAATCGTGCATTTCTGCGTCTGACTCGTGCCGCCAACCCTGACCGTAAACACGTCCGTTTTGCCCGCGGTGGGCTTCGGGCCAAAGCAGGAGAATTTTGTGAACGTCTGCGTGACCGCCATGATGTGCTGGACAATTGCCTCGGTCGCGCTTTGAGAGTCAAGCCCGGTGAAGACGGTGGCACCACCGGCCACACTGCTACCACTTGCACCCATGATGTAGTTCGGGCCGGTAGGACCGATTTCGCCTTTCTCGCCTGCGGGTCCTTCTTTACCGGCGGGTCCTTCTTTACCGGTGGGTCCTTCTTTTCCGGTCGGGCCGGTGGCTCCGGTTGCGCCGACGGTTCCGGTTGCGCCGACGGCTCCGGTTGCGCCGACGGCTCCTTCTTTACCGGTGGGTCCTTCTCTTCCGGTGGCTCCGGTTGCGCCGCTCGCGCCGTTGGTGCCGGTGGCGCCGTTTGTGCCGGTGGCGCCGGTGGCGCCAGTAGCACCGGTCACGCCGGTCAGACCCGTGGCGCCGGTAGCTCCGTTGTTGCCGCTTGGGCCCGTGGCTCCGGTTTCACCTGTCGCGCCTGTGGCGCCGGTCGCT
This sequence comes from uncultured Solirubrobacteraceae bacterium, assembly GCA_963730575.1. Taxonomy (GTDB): domain Bacteria; phylum Actinomycetota; class Thermoleophilia; order Solirubrobacterales; family Solirubrobacteraceae; genus Palsa-744. The sequence continues at coordinate 378,553 of CAVSSG010000006.1, read as the reverse complement.
CCTGCGGCACCGGTAGCTCCGGTCACTCCCTGGACTCCGGTCGCTCCGGTTTCGCCGGTGGCGCCGGTAGCTCCGTTGTTGCCGCTTGGGCCCGTGGCTCCGGTTTCACCTGTCGCGCCTGTGGCGCCGGTCGCTCCTGCGGCACCGGTAGCTCCGGCCACTCCCTGGACTCCGGTCGCTCCGGTTTCGCCGGTGGCGCCGGTAGCGCCGTTGTTGCCGCTTGGGCCCGTGGCTCCGGTTTCACCTGTCGCGCCTGTGGCGCCGGTCGCTCCTGCGGCACCGGTAGCTCCGGCCACTCCCTGGACTCCGGTCGCTCCGGTTTCGCCGGTGGCGCCGGTAGCGCCGTTGTTGCCGCTTGGGCCCGTGGCTCCGGTTTCACCTGTCGCGCCTGTGGCGCCGGTCGCTCCTGCGGCACCGGTAGCTCCGGCCACTCCCTGGACTCCGGTCACTCCGGTTTCGCCGGTGGCGCCGGTAGCTCCGTTGTTGCCGCTTGGGCCCGTGGCTCCGGTTTCACCTGTCGCGCCTGTGGCGCCGGTCGCTCCTGCGGCACCGGTAGCTCCGGCCACTCCCTGGACTCCGGTCGCTCCGGTTTCGCCGGTGGCGCCGGTAGCGCCGTTGTTGCCGCTTGGGCCCGTGGCTCCGGTTTCACCTGTCGCGCCTGTGGCGCCGGTCGCTCCTGCGGCACCGGTAGCTCCGGCCACTCCCTGGACTCCGGTCGCTCCGGTTTCGCCGGTGGCGCCGGTAGGGGCATCCATGCCGCTGAGCATCACCGTAGTGCGCTGGCCAACACTCCGCAGCCAGCACCTCGCCGAGATCGTCGCGACATATCTTCCATCTTCCAGGGCGCTGGGCCAGAGGAATGAGTAGGCGACCACGTGGCGCGGCCGCATGGTGCCGAGGTTCTTTACTACGCTGCCCCGGTATCGGTGCGGGCCCTGGAGCGAGACCGTAAGAGTCGGCTTGCAGGGACTCGACCCACCGTTCCCGACGCTCACGGAGAGCGACGCCGAGCGCGTGCCGGGCAGCGCCTTGAGCTTGACGCCGCCGAGAGTCAGCCGCGGCGCGGGCGAAGAGGTGGCCGTAGCCGTCGCTGCGTCTACCGCTGCCGTAGAGGTCAGCAGCAGAGCCGTCGATGCCAGCAAGGCAATAGGTCCGATTCTGGGTGTCCGTTGCATGCGCGGTTGCTTCGCTCTCATCGTTGATCGATTTGCGAGTAGTTGATGCTTGGGTCCCGAGTTGCAGTCTGTGTGAGCACTCGGCAGCTGCTTGGCCCCGATGGTCGTCCCAATATCGGCACCATCGCGGCAAGCCTTAGTTAGGCAGCGGCGCATCCACCGAGGGGTGACCATGTAGGGCATTTGAAGACCTCCATGTCTGTATCGCGGAGACCGCGACCAACTGGTTGAGGTCGGTAACCGGGCGGTCTCGGAAAGATCCCTGGCTTTGCGTCCCCGCCTCGCGACGGGTTTGCCCTGAGCGACTCGTACTTTGCTTGGAGCGTCGGCCGGGGCCTGGGCCTACTCGACCCCGTCCACCATGCTTGGACGAATGGCCGAGATAGCTGCTGCCCACAACTGACCATCAGTTCGCCCGCCAATCGCGACCGCTGCGTGGCGGTCGTCTCGCTGGCAAAGCGCGGACGCCGATGTCGCTTGACGAGGTCAAGCGGATCGGGCGTCCGACCGGACGCCGCGGCGCCCGTAGGTGTCGGCGGCCGCTCGGCCACGAGGCTGAGGATGTGGCCTATCAGGTCGGACATACCGATGGCGGCGTGCTCATCCGCAAGCTGTACGGGCACCCGTCCGAGAGCCTTGCCCGGCAGCGACTCAAGGCCAATTTCGGGCGCAAGGTCGTGCCGTTGCGGTCGGTATCGGGAGCAAATGGGGAGCAAAATAGTAAGCGTTCAGTGGGTCGCTGGTCAGGCGAGCAGTGGCAGTGGGTCGCCACGTGCGTGGGCGGTGAGGAGCTCGCTGAGGTAGTCGTAGAGCGAGCGGTGTTGTAGGCGGCAGGTGGTGTGGGCGGAGAGCAGTCGCTCGATGCGCCGCTCGCCGCCCTGAGATTGGGTGCCGAGGGAGAGCTTGCGGTAGATGACTGCGCCGCGAAGGCCACGCTCAGCGTGGTTGTTCGTTGGCTCCACGCCGTCGTGTTTAGCGAAGCTCCAGAGCGCGGGCCAGGCCTTGAGAAGGTTGCGCGCCATGCCGCGACAGCGTTTGTTGCGAGCTCGCTTAGCGGCGTAGCTGGCGATGATCGGCTTGTAGGTGCGTGCCAGCCGGGTGATCGTGCGCTTGAGCTCGCGCCGGTCGTGGGTGTGTTGGAAGGTCTCCCAAGCCGAGAACACTTCGTGTGAGAGCTCAAGGCCGTGCTCGCCGAACTCTTTCTCGGCGGCGAGTCCTTCGGCATGGGCAACGAAGTCGCGCTGCAAATGAGACCAGCAGAGCTGGCGGCGGCGCAAAGGCAGGTTGCGGTATGCCCACCAGCGGTCAGAGGTGACGACCGCCTGGGTGTCGGCGAGCAGGCTCTTGGCGTGGTCCTCGTGACGGTCCCGCGCGACCTGGAAGAAGGCGTGACGGCTGGTGAAAAGGCCCCACAGCGCGCGGCGCTCTCCGGCGGTGCGCCAGCCCGTCTCATCCGCGTTGAGCGCCCCCGCATCGCGAACCCGCCCGAGCAGGTCCTCATAGGGCTCGGCGAGCGCTTCGCTGGCGCGGGTGAGGAGGGTATCGACGCTTCCCGTCGACAGGCGGGCACCGAAAAGCTCTTCGCCGAGCTCGACCACGTCACGACGGGAGACACGGTTGCGCACCGAGAGCGCTACGAGCGCTGCCTGAAGGCGGGGACCGAAGGAGCTCGCAGTGAGCTCCCGCGGCAGCTGCGCACGAGATTCTGCGCCCACAGCGCGGGCAGCAAAGGCGCTGGGCACGGTGCTCGATCACTCTCACGGTCAGCTCGGGTAGCTCTTCGATCTGGTGAACGACTGGCTCTCCAGCCCGGTCGTGCTCCTGCTCGCCGAAGACGTGTCCGCAACCGCAGCGCGAGGGCCAGTGCTCGATCACCTCGTCCACCGCCAACGCCGGCAACAGATCCCGTCCGCGCCCCTCGTGACCGGGCTGGCCACCGCGTTTGCGCCCGGATGGGTCCTTGCCGCGCTCGGACGCCCGGTTGGGCGGATCTGAGCTCGGCGGAGACGAGGAGTTCCGCGAGCTGCGGTTCAGCCGCCGCTCGAGCTGGGCGATCCGCTCGTCTTGACGAGCGACACGGGCCTCCAGCCTGCGGATCTGCTCGTCCATCCGCAGCAGCACCTCGACCACGACCTCGCGTCCGGCGTCGTAGATCGCCTCCGCTTCAGAGCGCTCCACGCATAGGGATTCGACGCGCCGGGATCATGTCCCCCAACCAACTGAACGCTTACGCAAAATAGCGCCTGAGCAGGGATTTCTCCCATTCGGGCCCACCTAGAAGAGCCCTGCTATTGCGGGGCTTTTCGCTTGTCTGAGCGGAGATCGCGAGGAAGGTTGGCAACAGAATGGGCAACATGGCGAGCTCATAGGAGCGCTGTGGTCGTCACGTACGCGGGGCTGGGCGTGGCGCGGGCTAGCCGCGAGACTCGAACGTGGGGAAGGATCGCGGCCCGAGCTCTCCAGTGACGCTCGCGGCGGCATGAGCGCCACGGCGACACGCTTTCGGCGGTCACCGGGGAAGGTCCGGCGTGGATGACGGGGCCGCGCCCGGACCGGCACGACCGCGAGCTGAACCATCGCCCGCGAGTGAAGTCCGCGCCGCTGCTGCGCGTGCTCTGGCTCGAGAATCCTCGCCGCTCACTCGGCCGGCACGGGCCGATCGTGGTCGGTGTCATGAGCGATGCTCCGCTCGCGCTGCGCGCTGCCTGGGGCGTGGCGGGCGACGGTGCGCCAGATCGCGTAGGCGCTCTACGGTGAGCAGGGCGGAGCTGAGCGCGGCCGTGCAGAGGGGGGAATAGAATCGCCCCCGGTCGGAGGGGGGCTCGGACCGGGGGCTAATCTCACTCTAGGACGGGCGTGAGCAACTTCGCCACCGTGCGCCAGGCGCACGCAGCCGCGCGACGCTCTGCTGAGCGCCCGGCGGGTATGGCGGGACGCCTATGAAGGCAAGGGCGAGCCGCTAGGGGCCGGGATGGTGGAAGCATGAGGCGCCAGAACCCGCGACGCGCAGCGCCGCACGGACGACGGAAAGAGTCCGCCCGTGCGGCTTGGCGCTGCGCTCTGCGCACCGTGCCGTCCCTCTCCTCGGGGGAACTGGAACGTCACGCAGATAGCCTCGCGCCAGACCCCAGTACCCGGCATCGGTGCCATGCCACAAGAAGGCGGCGGAAACTACGCGGCGAATGCCGCGCTCCACGGTCACGAGATAAGCCGGGATTCCCACGACCCCGGGTCAACCACGGGTTCGCCGTGATGCAGGCCGCCGCACTCATCGGTCGCTTGGCTCGCTCATCAGTCGCCTGGCTGGAGGACCCCCGTGGTGGCAATCGTCCAACTAAACGAGAGCGCCCGGCGCGTAAAGCAGGACGCTCTCGCCCCGCCCCTCCTCGGAGAGAGCAAGAGCCTTCGCGAAGGCCATTACCCCGATGACAACTAAAGCAGTTCGATCGGGGCGGCACATCGGTATACGGCCACACGGGTCTGCGTAGAAGGATGCATGAGCCTCCACCATCGACGGGAAGGTCGCGAAGGTCACGGGGACTGCGCCAAAGAACAACGAGATGCGCCCCCGAGAGAGGGGGGACGCTCTCGCTTCCAGCACGGGGGGGATGCCCCACAGGAGGAGGGGGTGTGGGACATCCATATCCCCCAGCGAAACCAAAACGAGCCGACTATGCCCGCGCATCGGTATACGGCCACACGCAGTCTGGGTAAAAAGCCGCTGGCCGTCGGGTGTGACTTGGCGGGCCGCTGTCGCAGGGACGAGCTTGTCGCCGAACTGTGAGGTTGTCCGTATGTCCCGGCTTAGGGGGTTATGATCGCGAAGTTCGGGTCCGGCGGGTCGAGCAGCCCCAGCAGCTCCGCAAATGTCGCGGCGTTGCCGTCGATCGTGAGTTCGCCGCTGGCGATCAGGTCCGGTGGCTGTGCGGTGCCGGCGATTAGGCGGTTGAGCGCTGCGCGGCTGATCCTTACGGTCGCGTCGCTCGCTTCCCGGGGCGCTCCGGCGCGGTGGCGGAGTACGCCGTTGGCGAGGATGAGCGTGTATTCGCGCTCGGTGTCTGTGAAGTGCCACGCGACCGTCATCGAGCTCTCACGGGCGCGGGGGCCGTCGACCTGGATCGCGATCGCGTCGAACAGCTGGCCGTCAGCGAGGTTCGCGATGAAGTCGGGGGCTAGTGAGGCGGCCGTTCCCGCCGGGCCCATGCGCAGCTCGCGCGCACCCATCAGGTAGAAGTTCCGCCACGTCCCGTTCTCAGCGCCGTAGGCGAGCTGCTCGAGAGCGCGCGCCTGGAGCTCACGTGCGGCATGGTTCTCGGGGTCGGCGAACACGAGGTGGTTGACGATCTCGGCGACCCAGCGGAAATCGCCGCGGTCGAATGCCCGCTGCGCGTGATCCAGGAGCGCGTCCGCGCCGCCGGCGAGCTCGACGTAGCGCGTGGCCGCCGCCTCGGGGGGATGTGGCCACAGGTGCGCGGGGTTGCCGTCGAACCATCCGAGGTAGCGCTGGTAGACCGCCTTGACGTTGTGGTTCAGGGATCCGTAGTATCCGCGGCAGTGCCACTCCTGCTCGAGGCTGGACGGCAGCTCGAGTTGCTCGCCGATCTCGCTCGCGACGAAGCCTTTGTTGAGCAATCTCAGCGTTTGGTCGTGGATGTAGCCGTACAGATCGCGCTGCTTTGAGAGGAAGTCCTCGATGCGCTCCCCGCCCCACCGGGGCCATTGGTGCTGGGCGAACACGACGTCGGCGCGGCCGGAGAACATGACGATCGCCTCGTCGAGATAGGACGCCCACACGTGCGGGTCGCGCACGAGGGCGCCGCGCAGCGTGAGCACGTTGTGAAGGTTGTGCGTCGCGTTCTCGGCCATACACAGCGCACGATGATCTGGAAACAGGAAGTTCATCTCCGCCGGCGCCTCGGTCCCGGGGGTCAGCTGGAAGATCATCCGGATCCCGTCGACGGTCAGCTCCTGGCCCGTGTGCGTGATGTCGACCGTCGGCGGGATGAGCGTGATCGTCCCCGTCGACGTCGTCTGCCCGAGTCCGGCCGAAACTTGCCCGGCCGGACCTTTGTCCAACAGCGGACCGTACATGTAGGTCGCGCGCCGGATCATCGCGCCGCCGGCGTAGACGTTCTCACTCACGGCGTGGGAGAGGAAGCCCTCGGGGGCGATGACCGGGATGCGGCCGCTGTCGACGTCCTGCTGGTCGACGACGCCGCGGGCGCCCCCGAAGTGATCGATGTGGCTGTGCGTATACAGCAGCCCGGTCACGGGGCGATCGCCGCGGTGGGTCCGGTAGAGCGCGAGGGCCGCCGCCGCCGTCTCCGTCGAGATGAGCGGATCGATAACGAGCACGCCCTCGTCCCCCTCGACGATCGTCATGTTCGAGAGATCGAGGCCGCGCACCTGGTAGACGCCGTCGCACACCTCGAAAAGCCCTTGAATCGTATTGAGCTGCGCCTGGCGCCAGAGGCTCGGGTTGACTGAATCCGGGCACTCGCCGTCGACGAATGCCCACCCGTCCGCGTCCCATACGATGCGACCGTCCGTGGCCCGGATCAACGGCTCCGACAGCGATGCGACGTGTCCGCGGCGCGCATCGTCGAAGTCCTCGCTGTTCCCGAACGGCAGGCTCATCCGCACCGCCGCGTTCGCCTCGCGGACCGACTCCTCGACCTTAGGTCCTGATACCGACATGTGAACTCCGCGTCGCTGGGGTTCGTCGCGCTCAGCCCGCGCGCCTCGCGCCGATTATCCCAGGTCCCGTGATGTGTGGCCGCGGCCCACCCTAGAGTCGGTGGGGGAGCGCCGCGGCGAGGAGATCCCGCCGAGAGGTCGCGGTCGGAGCCGGCGGCCCACGACCGCCACGAGGCCTCAGCAGTCCATCTCGGATAACACGACGCCCTGACCTGGTGTCGAGTACCTTGCCCCACATCAGTGAGCTTGCTCCGCCGGAGGAGAGCGCGTTGAGGTCGCAGCACCCGCTGCCAGGCGAACCATTGCTCGGGTCGCCCAGGCGGCTTCACCGGTTAGCGTCGGTTGAGGCAGCGGCGATCGCCGAGATCATTTGCGCGGTCGGATGGTCGATTGGGCTGCGCGGCTTGCTCGCGACCCCCAGCCAACGCCACCGACGCCGATATCACCCATTTCCACAACAGTCCAGATGTGGGTCTCAACGCGGTGGTGCTGCTCCAGGTGATAGTCCTCGCCGACGCGAGCGTTCTCAACCGGGCATTCCCCAAGTAGGGCGCGGTCGCCGAACGTCTAGGCAGACGGCCCGAGCTGCGTCCAGACAAGACGGCAAGGGTGCCGCGGGACGCATAGAGTTGACGCGGACTCGACCCGAGGAGAGTGTTTGAGATGGAGACGTGGGACGCGATCACCTCACGCCGGGACGTACGCGAATTCGAGGATCGGCCCCTGCCGCAGGAGGTGCTCGATCGCATCCTCGAGGCGGGACGCCGCGCGCCATCCTCGCGCAACTCACAGCCCTGGGACTTCGTGGTGGTGACCGACCGCGAGCAGCTGATCGAGCTCGCAAAGGTGTGGCAGGGCGCGGGCCACGTGGCGCGCTCGGCGGCGACGGTTGCGCTGGTGCTCAAGCAGACAGACGATCCCGGCGAGCGCGACCGGGGGCACTACGACCTGGGCCAGACGACGATGGCGATGATGGTGGCGGCGGCCGATCAGGGCGTCGGCTCCGGTCATTCGGCGGTCGCCGACCAGGAGCAGGCGCGGCGCGTGCTCGGCCTGCCGGCGGATCGTTATCTCGCCTACCTGCTCCCGTTCGGCTATCCGGCCGACCGGCCGCTGCAGCCGATCCGGAGACCCGACAGGCGACCGTTCGATGAGCTCGTGCACACGGGCCGGTGGTAGATGCTGGTGGACTCGCTCGGGGTGGACTCGCTCGGGGTGGACTCGCTTGGGGTGGACTCGCCCAGCGGCGCGCTCACCCTCCTCCGTCGGGCAGATTGAGGTCGACGACGACCGGGGCGTGGTCCGAAGGCTTCGGGCCCTTGCGTGCGTCGCGATCGATGTAGGCATCACGGACGGTCGCGGCGAGCGCTTCGCTGATGAGCACGAGGTCTATGCGCATCCCGCAGCCGCGGTGGAACATGCCGGCGCGGTAGTCCCAGTAGGTGAACGGCGCCCCCTTGAGCGCGCGCGGGTGAACATCGGTCAGGCCGAGCTGCAGGAGCCGGTCGAGTGCTCGGCGCTCGGCCGGGCTCACGTGGGTTGCGTCGACGAAGACGGCGGGGTCCCACACGTCATCGTCGCTGGGGGCTATGTTGAAGTCGCCACACAGGACGACGGAGCGCCCGGCGGCCATGTCCTGGCTGGCGGCTTCGCGCAGGGCTTCGAGCCAGGCGAGCTTGTATGCGAGCTGCGGGCTCTCGAGCGAGCGGCCGTTGGGAACGTAGAGCGACCAGATCCGCAAGCTGCCGCAGCTTGCGGCGATCGCCCGCCGCTCGGGGTCCGGGAAGCCCGGCTCCTCCGCGAAGCCCCGACTCACCCGCTCGAGCCCGATGCGCGAGAGCAGGGCGACCCCGTTGTAGCGGCCGTCCCCGTGAGCGGCCGAGGCGTATCCGAGCTCTTTGAAGGCCTCGTGCGGGAAGGCCTCGTCGGCCAGCTTCGTCTCCTGCAGGCAGAGCACATCCGGCTGTACGCGACCGATCCACTCGAGCACGCGTGGCATGCGGGCCGTGAGGGAGTTGACGTTCCAGGTCGCGAGTCGCAGGGTGTCCCAAGACTACGGAACGAACTGTCAGCTCTTCACCTCGATGGTCCACGCACGTGCGAGATGTTGGGCGGCGACCGTGTTGATGAGGTCCGCGAAGCCCTCCGGCGCCGGGGGCAGCAGTGCGCCAGCCGCTGGCCGTGACGGCGCGAGAGCACGCGCTCTGAGCGCGCTCTCGGCCAGACGCTGGCGCGCCCGAGTGTCCACGCCCACGAGCTCGCCGTCGCGCTTGACGAAGCGCCCGGCAACCAGCACGTGGCGGACGTTGCCCGGATTGGCCTGGGCAGACCAGGCAGCCCACCGGATCGGCCATCGGCACCATGTTCAGCCGACGTTGCCGCCGACGACGATCACGTCGGCCTGCTTACCGGGGACAGGGAGCCGATGCGATGCTCGAGGCCTATCGCGTGCGCGCCGTTGGCGGTGCCCCAGCGCAGTGCGTCACGGACGGTCAGGTCGAGACGGTCGGGCATCTGCTCGCGAGCATTGAACGCGTCGTTGCGCATGCACCGCTCGAACTGCAGGCCGATGCGCATCTGGGTGAACATGTCACCCGAGTTCGACGACATCACGTCGCAGGACAGGCTCGGGCGGATCCCGAAGCTCCAGCGCACGTCGTATGACCGGGTGGCCCATGCCCATCTGGATCTCGGTCTCCGGGCTACTCGAGACCTTGCAGTCGTTCTCCGCGAGGCGGCGGAAGTTCCGATCGTCGAGCGTGTTGCAGTGCACGTGCACCTGGTCGGCTCGCCAGCAGGTGGTGGTGGTCGAGCTCGGGGATCCCCTCGGTGGCAAGCGACCCCCACGTACACCCCGTGTGCAGAACGCTCGGCACCCCGAGCTCGCGCGCCGAGCTAGCCTCGGCGATCGTCTGCTCGAAGGGCAGCAGTCCGACCTCGGTCAGAGCCACGCCCATCGTCACCAGCGCGTCATCGGAGGCCAGCGTCTGCTCACGCATCCGCCGGGCGTCGGCGAGTCGCTGCTCGTGCTCGGTGAACACCGGCTCGGGCGTGGGCGCGGGGTAGTACCCGTAGGCGAACATCGCACGAATGCCCGCGTCCCGCAGTCCCTGGATCGCCCCGTCGGCGTGCTCGGGCGTGTTGTTGCAGTGCGAGAAGTCGAGGATCGTCGTCACGCCCGCCTCCAGCGCTTCGAGCGCACCGACGTAGTTGCCGGCGTACACGTCCTCGGCGGAGCAGTTGGGCGAGATCGACATGCGGATGCCGCGGAAGTACTCCTCGAGAGTCCAGTCGGCGCACACGCCGCGAAAGGGCGTCTGCCAGGTGTGCCTGTGCGTGTCGACGAACCCCGGCATGACCACGTGCCCGGAGACGTCCACGACCTCGGCGTCCTCCACCTCGAGCGCGCCTCGAGCGCGGCGATCACGCCATCTTCGATCAGAACGTCGCCGCTCGGACAACTCGCCGACGCGTCTCGTCCATCGACAGCACGTAGCCGCCCCTCAGCAGTACCCGCTCGCTCATCGCGTTCTCCTCTCGAAGAGTTCCCAGCTCGTCATCGTACGTTCCCTCGCCGGCCGTCTGGCCGGCGAGGGAACGACCACGCTTCCGCGGGCGATCCCCTGGCAACGTGCGTGGACTTCACGTCGCGGCCTCTAGGAAGATCGCGGTGCCTGCTCTAGGATCGCTGGCCTCCGAGGACCGAGAGCGCCCCCGGTTCCCCCTCCTCCAGCCGGGGGTGCTTTCCCGAGCATCCTCCGGCCCGGACGCTACGCGTTGACAAGCAGGTAGGACCTGACGCTCGCGACGGTCGGCGCGAGGTGCCCGCCTCGCGTCACCCGCAACCACTGGCCTCGTGGTCCTCGCACGATCGGCCCGCGGTTGTCGGTGCTGACGATCTCGTGGTCGTCGGGGAGCTGCTCCAAGCAGCAGAGCTGCTCATACGTCAGTCGGTCGGTGTCCGACATGTCCCTTTCATCTCCCTCATCGCATGGCCCCGCGCCAAGCGTAGATAACCGGCGCGGGGATCTCGCAGTTTGGAGGGGACGAGCTCGCACCTTCCGCGGAAAACCTCCTCAGATCGCGTCGAAATCGCCGGGCACGAGCGACCAGAGCGCGGAGTGGCGGGCGCCCCCGTTCAGCTGTGCCTGCGCTCCGCCGCGGCCGTCGTAGTAGATGAACTCATCGACGTATGGTGGCCGCGTGAGCCGTCGCTTGATCGACACGTACCGCGAGGAGAAGCCGAATGCTCTCAGCGCCTCCTGCTCGGGGCCGCCGGGGCGCTCCCATGACATCGCCGCGCCGGCTCCCATCGAGCGCAGGCGCGCGAGGGCGTGGTAAACGAGGAACTCCGCCGCCGACGGCGCCTGCGGCAGCACCTGCAGATCGATGATGTATCCCGGGGAGAGTCTCCTGCCCGTGGGTGCCATCCCGAGCACGCAGTAGCCGCATAGCTGTCCGCCCCGTTCGCATGTGATCGTGTCGTAGCTCTGGGTCGGGTTCGCGTTGTAGCGCCACTCCAGATACTCGGGGTCGCGCCGCACGGATATCCCGCGGCCGTTGCCGCGCTTGGAGAAGACTTCGAAGCGCTCGTCGAACGTTTCCGCATCCCCGAGGATGAAGCCGCCCAAACGACGACGCCTCGCGGGCCACGCGAGTGGGCGGTGCGTCTTGGGGACTGTCGAATGCCGTTTGTAGCCGACCCTCACCTGGCCGCCGACGGCCCCCTGGGTCGGGAAGGCGAACACGAGCCTGATGCCGCGGTCGGCGGCGTCCTGCAACGCGGCCTTCGCCAGCGAACTGAACACGCCGCGGCCGCGGTAGTCGGTGCTGACGGCGGCGTCCACCGACTGTGCGCCCGGCACCGTCTCCTCGCCCGCCCTGAGCATGACCGGGTTCAGGATGTAGCAGCCCGCGACCCGGCCTCCGTCGTCGGCCACCCAGATGAGCGCCCGTCCATGGGGGTTTGCGAGGAACTTCCACGACCACACGGCCTCGTTGAACTCCCCGTGCCAGCCGTCGAAGGTCACGCTCAGCAGATCGGTCACGGCCGCCTGATCCTCGGGCCGAGCCGGCCGGCAGATGAGCCCTCGCTGCACCTCCGGGTCGGCGACATCCGCCAGCTGGGAAACGACACCTGTCTCCCCGTTCACGACAACCACTCTCCGATCCGAGATGTCCTTGTTTCGGTCCAATCCGAGGACACCGAGACTAACCGTCCGCAAGCACTCGATCGATGAGATGTCTCTCATGCACAGGAACGTCTCTCGGCGACCCACTGGTCGCCCCGCGCGCCGCGCCGATTCCAGCAGGCGAGGCCCGTCGCGGGTCGCCCGGCGGGGCCAGGATCATCTCTCCGGCTCGACCCGGCGCGGGCGGCTACTCGGATCGCGTCTGTAATTCGACGAGCCGCTCGCTCTGGAGCCACAGCGCGCGTGCCAGCGTCTCGTCGCTGGCCTGCGGCGAAGTGCGTGCCCGGCGGCAGTTGGCGAAGTACTCGCCGGAGACCTCTCCCACCTCTGTTGCCGATGCGAGATAGACGAGCGTGCGCGCGCCCTCCTGCGGCGTGATGAACGACCGCGAGATGAGCTTCCAGCCGAGCTTCATGAGCAGCGGCAGTTCGCGCCCGAGCTCGGTTTGCACGCCGCCCGGGTGCAGGCAGTTGGCGACCACGCCGGAACCGTGCAGGCGACGGGCCAGCTCTCGCGTGAAGAGGACGTTGGCGAGCTTGGAGTTCCGGTAGGCGGACATCGGCCGCCACGAGCGCTCATCCTGCTCCAGGGTCAGCGGGTCGATGGAGCCCTTGCGATGCTCGACCGACGCGGTGACCACGATCCGTGCCGGTGCCGAGGCCCGCAGGCGATCGAGCAGAAGGTTGGTCAGCAGGAACGGCGCCAGGTGGTTGACCGCGAACGTCTTGCCGTGGCCCTCGGGCGTGAGCGGTCGCCGGGGAGCGACCGTGCCGGCGTTGTTGGCCAGCACGTCGATTCGTGGGTGCCTGGCCACTAGCCGCTCTGCGAGCGCGCGGACCTGCTCGAGCGAGGACAGGTCGGCAACCTCGGCGTCGCCCGCCTTCCCGCCGGCCGCCTCGACCTGCTCGGCCACGGCCGCCAGCCGCTGCTCGCTGCGCCCGATCGGCACTACGGTCGCGCCGAGTTCTGCGAGCTCGACCGCTGCCGCGGCACCGATCCCCGAGCTCGCGCCGGTCAGCACGACGACCCGTCCGTCCATCCGCTCGGCTTGGCCCATCGCTCGGACGATACGCGCTTGGAACGCCTCGCAGCCTGGCAGCGTCAGGCGGTGCGTGACCCGACGGCTGGACCCACGCCACGTGAGCCCAGCAGGCTCTCGATCTCCTCGGCGGACCCGGGACCTGCCAGGAAGGGGCCCTGGGCCAGCGTGCAGCCGAGCTCTTCGAGCGCGAGCACCTGGTCGTGCTTCTCGACACCGTCGGCGACGAGGGTCAGCGACAGGGCGTGGCCGACACCGAGGATGGCCGCGAGCACCTCGCGGCTGCGACCCCCTTCGCCCAGCACAGACACGAAACGCCTGTCGATCTTTGCGAGGTCCGCCGGCATCAGCTGAAGGTGCGGGAGTGACGCGCATCCGGTCCCGAAGCCATCGATCGCGACGTTTACGCCGAGCGCCTTGATCTCCTTCAGCCGCTCGCAGGTGTTCGCCGCATCGCGCATCAGCGTCGCCTCGCTGAGCCCGAGGGTCAGCGACGCGGGGTCAAGCCCCGAGCGCAGCAGCGCCTGGCGGACATCGTCTGTGAATCCTGCGCGAGCGAACTGGTCGGCTCCGATGGCCACCGAGATCCCCAGGGAAAGGCCGTCTAGGGCCCAGGCCGAGGCCTGGCTGCAGACCTCGTCGAGAATCCAGTGGCCGATCGGGGCAATGAGACCGCTGTCCTCGGCCAGGGGAATGAACTCCTCCGCGGGAAGTACGCCCCTGCTCGGATGCCGCCAGTGGATGAGCGCCTCGACGCCGACGACCTCGCGGCTCGGCAGCGCGACGATCGGCTGGAAGAGCAGAAACAGCTGGCACTCCCGCGTCGCGGCTCGCAGCTCCGCCTCGAGCTCCTGGCGACTTTCCACCCCCTCGTACATGCTCGCGTCAAACAGCGCATAGCGATCCTTCCCGGCCGCCTTCGCCGCGTAAAGGGCCAGGTCGGCGTCGCGCAGCAGTGCGTCCGGCGTGTCGTAGTCGCCGGCTGCGACCCCGATGCTGACGGTGACCGAGAGGGACTGCCCGCCGTCGCCGAGCTCGACCGGCTCGCGCATGACCCCGGAGATGCGCTCGGCGAGCAGATCCGGGGTGGCGTCCTGTGCCCTGGACTCCACCAGCACGACAAACTCGTCACCGCTCAGACGACCCACGGTGTCCTGCGCCCGTGCTGCGCCCGCCAGCCGTTCCGCCACCACCCTCAGCAGCTGATCTCCGGCCGCGTGCCCGAGGCTGTCGTTGACGTGCTTGAAGCCGTCGATGTCGATGAACAGCGCGCCTGCCTGCATGTCCGGGCGGCGTGCGGCCCGCGCGAGCATCTGCTCGGCGCGGTCGAGCACCAGAGCCCGGTTGGGCAGGCCGGTCAACGTGTCGTGGAGGGTCTGGTGGGAGAGCTCGCGCGTCTTCTCTTCAACCAGTGACACCGCCCGCCTGCGCCCCGTCGCGAGCACCAGCACGAGCAGGCCGAGCACGAGGCTCAGAAGACTTCCTCCGATCAGCAGGACGAGCGCGTGCCAATCGCCCAAATCCCGCCCGCGGCACTGGCACCGAAGCTCTGAACGGTCCACCCTTCGTCAGCGCGCTTCAGGCCGGCTTCGCGGCCTACCAGCAGGCCGATCTTCGAGCTCTGAGCGCCGGCCGGAGCGGCGCCGCCGGTGAAAGCGACGTGTGAGAAGTGCGAGTCGTAGCGGAAGATCACGGCGAGGTTCGGGTGGCCCTCGAGCGCCTGCGTCAACAGGACCTCGGGCGCGAGCAGCTCGCCGATCCATCCCAGGAACGCCCGCCGGCGCGCGGTCACGGTCGAGGGCACCGCGCCACCGCGGTACACCGGCGTCTCGACCCCCAATCCGGGCTTGCGCCTGTGCTGAAGGGCGCATAGCCGGTCAGCCCCGAGTCGCGAGCCGTGATCAGCGTCGGGGCGATCGCGCAGTAGTCGAGCCCCTTCGGAATGACGGTCGCAGAGCTCCTTGCCAATCCGGCGACCGCCAGGCAGTAGTAGGGCCTGCTACCCGGGGGAAGGACCTGGAAGTCTTCCGCCGGTGCCGGTGCGTGCGCTCCCAAGGGGCGCACGGGGTGGGCCGCGATGCGAGTCTCGAAGGCCGCCATGTGCGACGCCCCGACGAGCGTCACGAGGCCGAAGTCCTGGAGCTCGGGATATCGGGCGATCGCGTGAACCGATTCGCCCCATTTGTCGAAGGCGGCAGCCGATGCGTCGGGGTTATCGGTGACGAATGCGCTCGCGCTGACGACGAGGTCTTCCTCGTGCTGGATCGCCAGCTTCAGGGTCGAGGCGATCTCGGCCGAGGCCAGGTGGAAGGCCAGCCGCGCGTGGTCGGCGTCCGAGCGGGCCACCGCGCGCGCTCCGAGCACGGACGCGAGCACGCCGGCGAGCACCAGCAGTACGGTGATCCCCGTCCAGACCCTGTTGCGACCCTGCCACAACGACTTCAGGCGCCACAGGCCGCCCGTGCGCGACCTCGGTCGCGACGGCGCTCTGTGGAGAGAGTCCCCGGCTGGGCTGTCGGTTTCGCCGTCAGACACACGATCGCCTTCTTGCCACTGCGATGCACGTATGCATCCACTCGAGGGATCGGACCCGATAGCAGACGCCTGGCCAAGTTGCAGCGCCTCTGGACGGATGATCTAGTCAGTAGTGCAATTTCGCTTGCGCTTCGGTGTAGAAGGGGGCCGCTTGCTCGACTCTCCGTCGGTGCTGGAGATTCACGCAGCACCCATGGCTCGTGCCTGAGCTCTGGCGACCGCCATGGAACCTCCATGGACCGATCAGTTCGGCCCGAGAGTTTGAAGGCGCGCCGCATGCCGGGTCATCGCACCGCCATGACCGACCAAGCCTCAGTATTTCAGCGTCGCTTTGGCCCTGTTGTACCTCGTGCCCGCCCTCCTGATGGCGGTGAGCGTGTCCGTGCCTTCGCCGGCGGCCTGTGTCAGGAGTTCGACTTCAGCCGTGGATTCCGCAGGGCCTTCGCTCGCCACGGTAAGGGTGGTTGGGCCGACGAGGCTGCCGCCCGATGCTACGAGCCTCACTTCGTGGCCCGCGCCAAGATTCGTTACGACGTTGCCATACTGATCAGTCACGGCCACGCGAGCTTTGAACGTTGCGGAGTGGCCCAGTGCCGCGTCTTCGCACGTAAACAGACACGGCAGGGACAGGCTGCCTGCACTCACTTTCGGATGCACCCAGGCGAAGTGCCCAGTCGTGGTCGTCAAGCTACCGGCCGGTTCCGCGTTGACCGTGAAGGTCGTTTCGCCCTTGTCGAGGGTCGTTTCTTCTTCGACCTTCAGCGTCGTGCTCGCCGCCTTGTAGAACCTAAAGCCCGGCACCGTGACCGTGCCGGCTGCGAACGTCGGTTCTGTGGAGCCGTACACGGGAGCCGTTTCGCTCGGCGACTTTTCAGCCCCCGAGTACAGGAGCTTTTTCGCCCTGGCGTAGGTCGTGAGCACGTTGTGCCATTCATCCCACGCGGTCAGCTTGACCGAGAACGCTGTGCCGGCGGTGGCTTCGGCGGGAACCGCTTCCACGTGGAAGCTCTTGAACGCACCCGGTTTGACCGTGAAGGTCGTTTCGCCCTTGTCGAGGGTCGTTTCTTCTTCGACCTTCAGCGTCGTGCTCGCCGCCTTGTAGAACGTGAAGCCCGGCACCGTGACCGTGCCGGCTGCGAACGTCGGTTCTGTGGAGCCGTACACGGGAGCCGTTTCGCTCGGCGACTTTTCAGCCCCCGAGTACAGGAGCTTTTTCGCCCTGGCGTAGGTCGTGAGCACGTTGTGCCATTCATCCCACGCGGTCAGCTTGACCGAGAACGCTGTGCCGGCGGTGGCTTCGGCGGGAACCGCTTCCACGTGGAAGCTCTTGAACGCACCCGGTTTGACCGTGAAGGTCGTTTCGCCCTTGTCGAGGGTCGTTTCTTCTTCGACCTTCAGCGTCGTGCTCGCCGCCTTGTAGAACGTGAAGCCCGGCACCGTGACCGTGCCGGCTGCGAACGTCGGTTCTGTGGAGCCGTACACGGGAGCCGTTTCGCTCGGCGACTTTTCAGCCCCCGAGTACAGGAGCTTTTTCGTCCTGGCGTAGGTCGTGAGCACGTTGTGCCATTCATCCCACGCGGTCAGCTTGACCGAGAACGCTGTGCCGGCGGTGGCTTCGGCGGGAACCGCTTCCACGTGGAAGCTCTTGAACGCGCCCGGTTTGACCGTGAAGGCCTTTGAGCCTTCGTGACCGCTTGCGTCCTTGATCGTGATCGTCGTGGGTGCGGCGTCGAACAGCGTCATCCGGCCATTGCTCGCCCCACTGACCACCGATCTGCCCGCCGTGAAGTTGATCGAGCCGGTTCCGTTGAAGTTGATGGGCGAGCCCGATTCGCTGGTCACGTAGGAGTGTGTTTCGCCTGGTGATGCGGTATGTGTCGCTTCGAATGTCAGGGTGTGCGGGCCGGCGTAGTTTTCAACCACGCGGTTACTTGCATCCTCGGCGGTGATGGTGAGGTTTTCCCCGGCGCCGGCTGTCAGTTCGGAGCCTGCGGAGCTGAGCACGAGCTGGGTCACCGGGCCATAGGTGACGGTGGCCGACTGTTCGCTGCTTTCGGCCGTCCACGTCCGCCACACGGCGGTCACCGTGTAGCGGCGCGTTTCGCCGACGGCCACCGGTTCGTCATTGCACCCGCGAGCACCCAGTTCGGCTTCCGTCTTGGCCGTCGCCCGAGTGGAAGGACAGCTGCTTCCCGCGCCGAGTGCTCCGCCCAGGCGGGTCACGTAGTAGCGGACCGAGCCTTCCCCGGGCGGCGTGACCTTCGTCCAGCTCAATTCGACGGCTCCGGCCCCGGGCGTCGCCGTGAGCGTGGCCGCTGTGAACGGCGCGACACTCGCCGATGCGCTGGCCGTGCCCTGGGCCGACCAGTAGGCCCAGGCGCCGAGCGGCACGAGCAGCATGAGAAACGCCGCGAGCACCGTCGCGAAGCTGCTTGCGCGTCCCGAGCGCAGCAGCCACCTCATGAGTGCGCGGTTCCCGTGTAGCGCATCGGAAAGGTGGCGCCCTTGCACGCGTCCTGGTTGACAGGCAGTTCGAGCATCGCGACCGTCGGCGCCGATACACCCTGGTCCGGCAGAGTGACCAGGCTCTGCGCCGGGACCATCAGGGGCGTTTCGGGCGAGGCGCTCGACTGCGTCACGGCGAGGTTGGTCGCGGCTTCGCATCCAGCCGGGCTCCTGGTCACGGCGACCAAGAGGCTCGTGACGTAGATCGGTTCATCACTCGGGTTGAACAGCGTCAGCGGGATGATCTCGGGCGGCCCCCCGGGATAGAGTTCCGGGCCGATACCGGTGGCGATGATCGAGAAGTGATGGTTTTCCGCCGGGCCTGGCGGTGCCAGCGTCGGGGCGGGGAGGGGCGTCGCGGCGGGGAGGGGCGTCGCGGTCCCGGGTGATTCGACCGTCCACATGTAGACGGCCGGTCGGCTGAGCTCGCCGATGCGATTCCGGGCTATCACGCGGAACGTGTGGAGGCCAAGCGAGATTGGAGCCCCGATGAGCTTCGTGGTGCGCCTGCACGGCTTCGGCCGCCTTTCCTTGGAGCCGCCATCCTTAGCTTCAACGCTTGACTTCCGCTTCGGGCACTTCTTGCTCGTGAGGATCGGACCATAGCGCTGCGTCGCCGGGCAGGGCCTCATGCTCGCTCCGTCCAGGGAGCACAGGAACGTCACGGGGTGGTAGCGGTCTGTGAACGTGAACGCGGCAGTTGTCTGGGTCGTATGCTGGCCGGGCCCGGCCTGGATCACCGGTCTGGGAACCGGCCGCGTCGGGTACTCGTAGCGTTTGCCCAGAAGCGCCTGCGCTGCGGTCATCGGCACGAGGAGGATCAGAAGGCCGAGCATCACAGGACCCTTCCGCCTGGCGATATCGATTTTTCTGATCGGCCGCCCGGTCATGGCCGTGCTCGGCTTCCTTTCGAATGCTGGTGCGTTTGACGCCGTGATTGATGTCCAATGTCGTGTCTTGCGAAGCAGCCACGGGGCGGCGATTTAGATCGCCGCCCCGTGGCCTAGCCGTCGCCGTCTGCTTACCTATTCGACCGAGTACTTGAGCGTGAGTTTCTACGCCCTTGCAGCCGTTTTGGTTCTTGGTGGCTTCTTCGGTCATCTTCACTTCCACGGGGTATTCTTTAAAGGTTTCGTGGGCGAGGTTTTCGTTTGGTTCTGCTGAGCTACCAGCCGTCCCGTTTACCTTCGCAACTTCGAACCAACCCGAAAAGCACTTGGTGCCCGCTTCCGCTTCGACCAGCGTGCCTGGGTTCGACACGGCTTCAACTTTCGCGGTCAGCTTCTTGATGTGCTCGGAACCGGTGGTTTCGACGTTTTCGACCTTTGCTTTGGATACAGTCGCGCCACCCGGGAAGAGTTCTGCTCCTTCGACGTTGGTGACTTTGAAATTGGTCGTGGCCGCCTTGGTCTTGGCGTATTGACCTTCGCCTTCGCCGGTGGCCGACCAGTAGGCTAGTGCGCCGCCGACTACAGCCAGCAGCACGGCCAGGGAACCGGCTGCGACGCGAGCCCTTCTGCTCCGGAGGAACTTGATACGCATAGAGCTAAACGCTCCTTTTTAGGTAGTGGTTTCGGTTGGAGCTTCTTTGCCCCATGACGTGCCCGCGTTATCGGCGCCGGGCGATCGGAAATTGAGCCCAAAGTCGTTTGGGCGAAAATGTTCATCCCCACTGAGCCGGCCCGAACGTTGGCGCTCCGGTGCGTTCGGCAGCAGAGCGGACCCCGCTGGACGCTTGAGCTATGCGACGCGCTGGGGCCGGCTGCGAGGGCGCTACGCCGCCGCTATGCCGCCGTCGGAATCCGGCGCCTCTGGTGCGCTCGTCCGGGCGGTGGGTCTGGAGGGCAGCGCGAGCAGCGCGAGCAGTGCTCCAGCCAGGACGACGATCGCCGCCACGAGCAGGCCGAGATCCATTCCGCTGACGAAGTCCGAGCGTGCGAATCCGGCGAGCAGCTGGCCGGTGAGCCCGCCGAGCTGCCTGGCCACCCCGAGCGCGCCGCCGAGCGACCCGAGAATCGTTTCCATGATCGTGTGCGGGACATGGAAGGGCGCGAGGGCGCTGGAGAGCCGGTGCTCGTAGCGGGTGGAGAGCAGGCTGCCGATGACCGCCACCCCGAGTGCACCGCCGACCTGCATGAACGAGCCGTTGGTGGCCGAGCCCACGCCGGTGTGGGCGGCGGGCACCGAGCCCATGACCGCTCCTGTGGACGGCGGGATGGCCAGGCCCGCCCCGGTGCCGAGCATGACCATGCCAACCACCGTGCCGGCGTATGTGGTGGTGGTTGACGCGCCGGAGATCTGCCACAGCCCGGCCGCCGCCACCAGAAGGCCCCCCGTCACGGTGAGCTTCGTGCCGAGGCGGCTCACGAGCAACGTGGAAAGTGGGGCGACGATCGCGATCGCGCCGGCGGCGGGGAGCACCCTGAGGCCGGCCTGCAGCGGCGTGTAGTCGAGCTGGAACTGCAGGAACTGGGTCAGCACGAACAGCGCACCGTAGAGCCCGAAGGCGAGCAGGCCGTTGCAGAGGATCGCGGCCGAGAACCTCTTGTCGGCGAAGTACCGCAGGTCCAGCATCGGGTGCGAGCTGGAGCGCTCCCAGAGCACGAAGCAGGCGAGCATCGCGAGCCCGCCGGCGCCCGCGCCGAGCACGAGCTCCGAGGACCAGCCATGCACCGGCGCCTCGATGATCCCCCACAGCAGCATTCCCAGCCCGGCGATCGACAGCAGCGAGCCGACGAGATCAGGGCGCTTGGCGTGCGCGTCCCTCGAGTTGGGCACCAGCGGGATCGCGAAGAGGACGCCGAGCAGGGCGACCGGCACGTTGATCAGGAACACCGAGCCCCACCAGAAGTGCGCGAGCAGCAGCCCGCCGACGATCGGGCCGAGCGCGACCCCCGCCCCGGTGGTCCCAGCCCAGAAGCCCAATGCGCGCTGAAGTTCGCCCCGGTCGGTGAACGTGTTGGTGATGATCGAGAGCGTGGAGGGCATGATCATCGCCGCGCCGATCCCCATGCTCGCCCGCGCTGCGATGAGCATCCCGACCGAGCCCGAGAAGGCCGCCCAGGTGGAGCCGGCGGCGAACGCCAGCAGGCCGGCGAGGAAGGTCGTCTTGCGCCCCACCCGGTCGGCGGTGCTGCCGGCCACGAGCATCAGTCCGCCGAAGACCAGCACGTAGGCGTCGACGATCCACTGCAGCTCGCTGGTCGTGGCGTGCAGCTTGCGCACGAGCGTCGGCAGCACGACGTTCAGCACCGTGTTGTCCAGCGAGACGATCAGCAACGGCACGCACAGGACCGCGAGCGTCCACCAGCGGTGCGCGGGCACGGCAGCGGTCGGCCGGTCTCGCGGCTGCGGTGGCGCCACAGCTTGCAGGTCCATCCGCACCGGCCTCAGGTGGGCTCGCGCCGGGCGAGGCGTGTCGCGACGCGTGGGCTCACGTACGGCCGGCCGCAGGCAACACTGCGCACCGCCGGCGGCAGGTCGGTGTCCGCGACGTCCTTCAGTACGAAGCCCATCGCGCCGACGCCGAGCACGTGCAGGGCGAGGCCCGGGTCCTCGTTCATGGTGAGCACGACCATCCCGGTGTCGGGTGCGCGCCTGCGCACCGCTCGCAGGGTCTGTGCACCCGAGGTGCCCGGCAAGCAGGGGTCGAGCGCGAGCACTCGCGGCCCTGTGCTCAGGTGGATCATCAGCGAATCGAGGTCGTCGACCTCCGCGATCACCTCGATGTCCTCCTCACCGTCGAGCACGTATCGCAAGCTGCGCCTCACGGCGGCATGGCGATCGAGGAGCACGACGCCGATCACGCCGCCGTGCGGACGCATGTCTTCGGCTTCTGCTCCAGCCGCGAAGGGCAGGCCGCCCACCATTGGTCGAGGCTAGATCTCGGAACACCCAACTGCGAGGTGGCAAGTCCCTATCTCCTGCACGGAAAAGTACGGAGCCATCGCGCTCCTCGACGCAGAGCCGCTCAGCCGCTCGCCCTTTGAACGCGCGCCTGAGCTCGTGGCGGAGCCGGGGAACCGGGCATGACGGGCAGGAGCGCGCCGACCGTCGTCCCGTCCGATCCCGACCTCAACTGAAGGCTTCCGCCGACCATCTCGACCCGCTCGCGCATCCCGAGCAGACCGAAGCCGTCCGTTCGGCTCGTCGTATCGAACCCGTCACCGTCGTCTCGGACGCTGACGTGGACGGCGCCCTCGCTCTCCTGGACTTCGACGACGGCTCGTTTCGCATTCCCGTGCTTGACGGCGTTGGTCAGCGCCTCCTGGACGAGCCTGTAGATGGTGATCTCGAGCTCCGGGGCGTGACGGCCCGTAGCCCCGTCTTCGCCCTCAGGCGCCAGCTCGACGCTCATGTCGACCTCCACCCCCAGGCCGGTCGCGCGCTCGGCGAGCGCCCTCAGCGCGGCGCCTATGCCGAGTTCGTCCAACGTGGGAGGACGAAGCTCGGCGATCAGCGATCGCAGGTTGGCGATCTCGCTCTGCAGCAGCTCCCTGGCCTCGTCGATTGCCTCCTCTAGGCTCTCCCGGCGGCCCGAGCGTCGCGCGGAGGAGAGCGCGATCTGCAGGGCGGCAAGCCGCTGCAGCGTCTCATCGTGCAGTTCACGCGCCCATCGCCCGCGTTCCTGCTCGGCGGCGATCAGACGCTGCAGCTGGCGCTCGCCCGCAACCGACTTCGCCGTCGCCACCGCCGTGGCTGCGCTGGATGCGAATGCCTCCAGCAGGCGCGCGTCCTGCGCGCTGAACGCGGGGCCCTCTCCTAGCCGGTCGATCGCGATCAGCACCCCGTAGGGACGGTCGCTGACGACCAGCGGGACCGCCAGACCGCACCGCGCCGTGATGCCCAGGCGGCCGAGGCCGTGCTGCTCGAAGCGGGCGCGATCCAGCTCGTCCTCGAGCCGCTGCGTACTCAGCGTGCGCAAGGTCTTCTCGGCAATGGTGTCGGCGAGCGCGATGCGCTCGCCCTCCAGCGCCAGCGGCCACTCGCCGGCGCCGGCCGCGATCACGAGGTGCTCGACGCCGTCCAGCAGCTCGACTACGAGGATTCGCGCGGAGATCAGCGCCCGTCCGTGCTTGGCGATCATCTCGAGAATGACCGCGAGGTCGGTCTGGCCGCCGACGGCCCGCGTCACATGGGTCGTGGCCTCAAGGATGGAGACGGTGCGCTTGAGCTCGTCGAGTTGGCGGGTGGCTCCGCCGTAGAGCCGCGCGTTGGCAACGGCCACGCCCGCGAATTCGGCGAGCACGACCGCCGCCTGCTCGTCCTCGGCGGTGAACTGCGCACCGTCCTGCTTCTCGGTCAGGTACAGGTTTCCGTAGGCGCGCCCGGCGATCATGATCGGTACGCCGAGGAACGTCCGCATGTCGGGATGCCCGGTGGGAAAGCCGTAGGAGCACGGATGGCTGCCCACGTCCGACAGGCGCAACGGCGCCGGGCGTTCGATCAGCTCGCCGAGCACGCCCCGTCCGCGTGGAGGCCCGCCGATGCCGGTCCGCGTCTGCTCGTCGATGCCCAGGGTTATGAACCCCGCGAGCCCGGTGGCCGAACCGTCGAGCACCCCCAGTGCGGCATAGCGCGCGCCAGTCAGCTCCCGAGCGGCCCGTAGCACCTTGTCGAGCACGACCTCCGCGTCGAGCTCGGTCAGAACGCTGCGCGCGAGGTCCAGCATATGTCGCGAGGCAGAATCGATCACGACGCCGTGCACCGTCCATGAGCCTTCCCACCCGACGGATCGACCCGGGCTCTGGGGAAGGCCCCGATCGCGCCCGTCATCCAGACGCCACGCCCACGCCGCCCGTCGTCGGAGCACGTCTGCGCTTGCGACAGTCTCGCACGTCGCGCCCCGTCTGCGATCTGAGCGGGGACCCGGGAGAAAGGGCCGCGGCCCTCGCCGGTCCTCGGTCGGTGCGGGCTATGCTCGATGCTCCTCGCTCGCCTGGGCCTTTTGGCTAGCTCTCTACCGACGTGTGGGTCTGCGATCCGAGAGCCTGCCAGAGAAGGTGGTCGATGCCTACCGGGTCCGAGCACCTGCGGGGCGGCGAGCTCAATGCGGCGATCACGGTGACCATGCGCGATGTGATGACCCACGCCGAGAAGGCGCTCGTCCAGACGGGCGAGTGGCATGCGGTGATGAACATGCGCGGGCTCCTGCAGCAGGCGATGGAGTCCGACTTCAAGGCCGCCGTCGAACGCCTCACCGGCCGCAAGGTGCTGGCGTTCGTGAGCGGCGATCACGTCGACCCCGACATAGCGGTGGAGACCTTCATCCTCGACCACCCGCCCGCCGCCGCCTGAGCGGCCGGCCGGCCGGCGGCCGGTCCGCTCGGCATCGATCTCAGATCACGACCGGTGTCACCGCCAGCCCCGCAATCTCGCTGCGTGCGCGAAGCAGCGTGCCGCCGAGCTCCGGATCGACCTCGTTGTCGGCGGTGCTGATGAGCACATCACGCATGTCGGGTCCGCCGAAGGAGAGGCTTGAGACGAAGCTCGTCGGTAGCTCCATGAGCTCGTCGAGCTCCCCGTCTGAAAGGAACCGGGCGATCGCCCCGCCCTCCCCGAGGGCGACCCAGACGGCACCGTCGCTGTCCACCGCCAGGCCGTCCGCCGACCCGCGCGGGGAGCTGCAGAACTCGAGCGCCTCGCCGCCGTGCGTCGGCAGGGCCAGCACCGCTCGGCGAGCGAAGTCGCTCAGGTAGACCGTCTGCCCGTCGGGTGAGAGCCCGATGCCGTTCGGCCAGATGACGTCCTCGGTAAGGGTCTCGACGGCCCCGTGCCGGTCGACCATCAGCAGTTGACCGGGGCGTGGATCCTCTCCGGCCAGGGGCCGGTAGCGCAGCACGCCGGCGAGCAGGCATCCGTCTGCGGTCGCGCCGAGATCGTTGAAGCCGCAGACCCCCTCGCCCGAAAGGACCTCGCGCTGCTCGCCGTCGGGCAGCAGGTGCACCACGCTGCGCCCGCTGATCACCCAACCTCCGTCGGCGTGCGCGAGGATTCCGCCAATGCCCCGCCGTCTTGGCAGGATCTCGCGGATGGCACCCTCGGCGGAGCAGCCCCACACTCCGCCTGCGATCACATCGCTGTAGACGGCCTCGCCGTTCGCGCCGAAGCACGGTGCCTCCAGCAGTCCGTGCGCCCGCGCGAGCACGGCCTCCACCGGCTCGACCCTCGACAGCAGGCTCACTCGTCCTCCGCGGGCCGGCGGCCGGCACGGCGGGAGGGCCGTCGGGCCGATCCGGGCGAGACGGGCGGCATCCCCTCAGGGACGCACGAACGTGTCGGGGTCCGGTCCGATGCGCCTGCCCGCGTCCAGGGCTGCGATGGAGGCCATCTCGGCGTCGTTCAGCTCGAAGTCGAACACCTCGAAGTTCTCCGCTATGCGCTCGGGTGTCACCGACTTCGGAATGACCACATTGCCAATCTGTATGTGCCAGCGGATGACCACCTGTGCCGGCGAGACGGAATGAGCGCGGGCGAGATCGAGGATCGCGGGCTCGTCGAGCACCTGCCCCTGCGCCAGGGGGCTCCACGCCTCCGTGACGATGCCGAGCTCCCGGTGAAGGCTGCGCAGGGCGGCCTGCTGGAGATGGGGGTGCAGCTCGATCTGGTTGATGGCGGGTGTCACGCCGGTCTCCTCGATCAGCCGTTCCAGGTGGGCGGGCTGGAAGTTCGATACGCCGATCGCCCGAGCCAGGCCCTCGGCCTGAAGCTCGATGAACGCCCTCCACGTGTCCAGGTACAGGCCCCTGCTGGGAACCGGCCAGTGGATCAGGTAGAGGTCCACGTACTCGAGCTCCAGGCGCTCGAGGCTCGCGCTGAACGCGCGCCTGGCCTGCTCGTAGCCGTGGTCGTCGTTGAAGCACTTCGTCGTGATGAAGACCTCCTCCCGTGCCAGCCCCGAGGCCCTCACGGCACGTCCCACGGCCGCCTCGTTGCGATATGCGGCCGCGGTGTCGATGTGGCGGTAGCCGACCTCGAGCGCACGCGCGACGACGCCGCTGGTCTCCGCCGGCGGCACCTGGAACACGCCGAAGCCGAGCTGGGGGATATCCGCCCCCCGCAGGGCGATGCGCGGGATGTCGTCGGTCGGGCTGCTCATCGCGTGGCCGATGCACCGGCCCGCGACGAATCCTAGAGCTCCTGCGATGGCCGGGAGGTGAAGCCTCCGGCGATTGCCCGGCCGGTTGAGTCTCGACCGCCGCTGGTCAAGTGGAGGGCTCCGTGAGCCGATGCTAGGTCATGTCCGTGCCCGACCTCGCCGCACAGCCGCTCTCCGAGGGCCCCGCCGCCGCCGCGGCGTTGCGTGAGCTGCCCGAGGCCCTGATCCTCGTGTTCGACCGGGAGCTTCGCTTCGTTCTGGCGGCCGGCGAGGTGCTCAGGCGCAAGGGGGATCCCCCGGCCTGTGGAGAGGGGCAGTTCGTCGGCGACGCATTTCCGTCGGACGTGTGGACCCTCATGGAGCCGCTGTTCCGCTCGGCGCTGGCCGGAGAGACACGTTCGCGGGAGATCTGGAGCGACGAGCAGCGCTTCTGCCTGATGGTCGACGTGGGGCCGCTGCGCGCGAACGACGCCCACGCCGGCGTGATCCTGCCCGACCCGGACCTGCCGGCCCCGGTCGCGGGCGGGGTGGCGATGGTCCTCGATGTCACGGCCCGCCGGCAGGCCGATGCGTATGCGCCACGCTCGCTCGATCACTTCGAGCAGGTCTTCGAGCGGGCCCCGATCGGCACCGGCCTGTTCGATCTGGACGGCCGCTGGATGCTCGTGAATCGGGCCCTGAGCGAGATGACCGGCTACACGGTCGAGGAGCTGCTGGGCGGGCGCCTGGAGGACATCGTGCACCCCGATGACGCACACAGCGACACGTCCCAGCGTGAGCGGCTGCTGGCGGGCGAGATTCCCGCGTTTCAAATCGAGAAGCGCCTGTTCGATGCGGCCGGAGAGACCATGTCGGCGATCCTCTCGGTCTCGCTCGTACGCGACCGCGACGGCGCCCCGCTGCACTACATCGCCCAGCTGCAGGACATCTCCGAGCGCAAGCAGCTCGAGGAGCACCTGCGCCACCTCGCCGATCACGACCCGCTCACCGGTCTGCGCAACCGCCGTCTGTTCGAGCACGACCTGAAGCTCCAGGTGGCCCGTGCGCGGCGCTACCGAGAGCTGGCCGCGCTGATGGTGATCGACCTCAACGACTTCAAGCAGGTCAACGATCGCCACGGCCACAAGGCCGGCGACGATGTGCTGAGGGCCGTCGCAAGGGCGCTCACCAGGCGCCTGCGCGAATCGGACCTAGTCGCCCGGCTCGGCGGCGACGAGTTCGCGGTGCTGCTGCCCCACGTCGACCCGGAGCAGCTCGCGGGCCTCGTCGCCGAGCTCGATCGCGTCATCCGGGCGTGCGGAGTCGAGGCGGGGGACGCCATCGTCCACCCATCCGCCAGCATCGGCTCCGCGCTCATCGACGAGCGCACCCAGGGCGCCGAGCAGGCTCTGGTGGAGGCCGACAGGGCGATGTACGCGGCCAAGCGCAGCAGCTCTACGGGCTCACCGCCGGCCGGCTGAGCCGGCTCGGGGTGGCGGCTGGTGCCCCGGCGCGGCGCTCCTCAGACGGGCGCGTCCGAAACCCTCCGCCGCGGCGATTACGCTGGATACGTGCAGCCCGACGAGCGCCTCGCCGTGATGGACCTGGGGTCGAACTCGTTTCGCCTCGTCGTGTTCATGGCCGGCGACGGATGGTGGAAGCGCACCGACGAGATCTATGAGCCGGTCCGCATCGGCGAAGGACTGGCGGCGACCGGACGGCTCGGCGAGGGGCCGATCGAGCGCGCGCTCGAGACACTCGACGTGTTCGCCCACTTCTGCCGCGCAAGCGGGCTCAGTGGCGGTGCCGTGGACGCGGTGGCCACGAGCGCGATTCGCGATGCGGAGAACGCCGACAGCTTCCTGACCAAGGCGGGCGAGCGCACGCGTATGCCCATTCGCGTGCTGAGCCGGGAGGGCGAGGCGCGCTACGGCTACATCGCGGCCGTCAACTCAACGACGCTGAGCGACGGCTGCGTGCTGGACCTCGGCGGGGGCTCGATGCAACTCGTGCGGGTCGTCGACCGGCTCCCGCGGGAGTCCGACTCCTGGCGTGTGGGCACGGTCCGGATGACCGAGCGCTTCCTGCCCGCCAACGGCCCTGCCAAGCGCCGGCAGATCGAGGAGCTTCGCGAGCACGTGGCCGGCAAGCTCGCACGGGCGGAGTGGCTGCCCTGCGCCGGCCGGGCCAAGGACGGCCGGCGGCTGGTGGGGATCGGCGGGACGGTGCGCAACCTCGCCGCCGCCGTGCAGCGCGCCGCGGGCCTGCCATCCAACGGAGTACAGGGGGCGGTCATCGACGCCGACGCCCTCGACGATCTGGTGCGCCGGCTCGCGTCGCTGCCCGCGTCGGAGCGGAGCAGCATTCCGGGCATCAAGCCGGCCCGTGCCGACCTGATCCTGGCCGGGGCGGTCGTCGTGCAGGGTGTTCTGCAGGCCGGCGGCTTCAAGGCCCTCGAGACCACCGAGGCCGGGCTGCGCGAGGGCGTTTTCTTCGAGCGCCTGCTGGCCGACCGCGATCCACCGCTGTTCAAGGACGTGCGGCGGGCGAGCGTCCTGAACCTGGCGGCCCGCTACTACGTCGATCTCGCCCACACCAGGCATGTCGCGGCCCTCGCGCTCGGGATGTTCGACGAGCTCGCCCGGCTGCGGCTGCACGATGGCGACGCCCGCGAGCGCGAACTGCTGTGGGCGGCGAGCATGCTGCACGACATCGGCATGTCCGTTGACTACGACGACCACCACAAGCACTCGCGCTATCTGATCCTCAACGGCGGCCTGCCCGGGTTCACGCCGATCGAGGTGGCGATCATCGCCCAGGCGGCGCGCTACCACCGCAAGGGGATGCCCGAGCCCGGGCCGCTCGAGCCGCTGTTTGGATCGGGTGACGCGGCCCGACTCGACCGCTGTGCGGTGCTCCTGCGCCTGGCCGAGGACCTCGAGCGCTCACGCGACCAGCTCGTGCGCGGAACCCACTTCACGCTCACGGGCCCGGCGGGCGAGGAGGGCGCCGGCAAAGGGGCGGCTCGCAACGGCGCATCCGGGCAGATGGGGGAGGTCGAGCTGCGCCTGATCGCGGAGGGCGAGTCGGCCGTCCCGCGCTGGGCCGCCGGCCGCGAGACCGAGCTGTTCGCCCGCGCCTTCCACGGCAGGCTGTCGGTGGCCGCGTAGGTGCCCTCGCCGGGCACGGGGGGGGCGCGCCTGCCGCGCTGAGGTGGTGCGCTGCGCCGCTATTCGGCGGCCAGGCCGCTCTCGCGCCCGGCGCAGTCGAACAGCACGAGGCCGTGGTCGGAGATCGAAGGACCGCCCCACAGCGAGGGAGCCACGATGCGACACGCCCGCGCCACCGCGGCCGTGGCACGGTTGCCGCCGCGCGTCGAGAACTCTCCGCCGAGCACCACATAACGGGCCTGTCCGCGTGAGACGAGCTGAGCGAGTTCACGCCCGTCGATCGCCGGGTCGGTTCCGCTGTACCCCGCGAGCGATCCCGCGTCCAGGCCGAGCAGGATCATGGGGGCGGCCGTGGTGGCCGCGTCCGTGAACACGGCCCAGCGCGAACCGGGCCGGTGGGTGCGAACGTAGCTGACCAGCGAGCGCTCCCATTCCAGGTAGCTCCCGCCGACCCCGACACCGCCTGCGCCGCTCGCCTGGGTCGGTCCGGCGGCTGGGAACGTGCCCTCGACCGGTGCGAGCCACGTGCTCGAGGCGTAGGCCGCGGGTGTGACGAGCAGCAGGCAGAAGGTCACGGCCATCGCCCAGGGCGCCAGCCGGCGCACCGTCAACAGCACGCACACGCCAACCACCGCGGCGGCGACGAGCACGGGCACGAACCACACGATGTAGTGCTCCCTGTGCATCAGCGCCACCTGGACGGCGACCGTGCTCAGCACGGCGACCGGAGCGAGAATCCGCCGCCAGTCAAGACCTCGACGCATGGCCAGGTCGGTGAGGGCGACCGCGCCGGTGCCGGCCATGGCCGCGGCGCCGGGCGCGAGCGCCGAGACGTAGTAGGGATGGACGATGCCCTTGGACAGGCTCAGGACGGCGGCCTCCACCAGAAACCAGCCGCCGAGCACGATCAGCCCGGCGAGCCTCCGATCGTGGCGCAGGGGTCCGGCGGCAGCGCTCGCCCGCTCGGTGCCGGCCTGTTCGATGGGGCTCCGCCTCCCGGGCAGCAGCGTGATCGCCACGCCGAGCAGGCCGAAGAGGGCGAACGGGAGGATCCAACCGCCCTGGTCGCCCAGGCCCGTGCCGAACAGTCGCAGGGGGCCGGGGGGGCCCCCGAACGCGATCGGGTTCCTGTCCCTGCCGTTGGGAAGCACCGGGGAGGGGGGGCGTGCGCCGGGAGCGCGCGGGGCCCGCGCCACGGAGCGCGGCCTGCTCGCGGGGGCCGCCGGGGGCTTCCCGGGTTTGACTGGCGGCAGATGCACGAGCGCGCCGGTCCCGACGGGAATCCTGCCCGGGCCCCCCGTCTGCCCGCCGACCCGGCCGAGGCCGTTGTATTCGAAGGTCAGCCCCAGCTCCGTGTTGTTGGTCGAGCTGCCCACGAACGGTCGCGCCGAGGCCGGCGTGAGTTCGACGAACGTGATCCACGAGAAGGAGACCGCGAGCATCAACAGGCCCACCGCCACGAGCTGCGTCCCGCGGCGTATCAGCGACCCCGGCGCGCACACGGCGTAGGCGAGCGCGATCCCCGGGACGACCAGATAGGCGGCGAGCGTCTTGGTGTTGAACGCGAGGCCGACGAGCACACCGCAGAGCAGCAGCGCCCGCCAGCGACCCGTTTCCGCCGCCCTCAGGCCCGCCTCGCACGCGAGGATCATGAGGAGGATGAGCACGGCGTCCACGCCGTTGTCGCGCGAGACCGCGACGAACGAGGGGAATACCGCCAGTGCCAGCGCGCCGGCGAGGGCCGCGTAGAAGCCGAAGCGCCGGTGCAGCACGTAGTAGAGCATGGCGACGCAGAGCACTCCGGCGATCGCCTCGGGCAGGAGCAGGCTGGTTGGTGAGAAGCCGAACAGCTTCGCGCTCGCGGCCTGTACCCACAGGGCGAGCGGAGGCTTGTCCACCGTGATCAGCCCACCCGGGTCGAAGGAGACGAAGAGGAAGTTGTGCCACGAGCGGAGCATCGACTTCACGCCGGCCGAGTAGAAGATGTTCGCGTAGCCGTTCTGGGACAGCCGGTTCACGTTGAGGACCGCCGACAGGGCCAGTACCGGGAGCAGCGCCAGATGGCGGACCGCGGGATGAGCTCCCCTGAGAAGTCCTGCGCGGCGCGCGGGCACGGATGTGCCCTCGAGCGCCGCGCCGGCGGAGGCCGAGCCGGGCGGTGAAGCTGTCTGGGGGGTGTTCATGGATGGTCGGTGGGGGTGTGTTCGGACCGGGGCTCCGGACGTTCCTTCTACGGCAGGGCCTTCAACGAATTGTCAGAGCCCGTCAAGTAGCCGATCGAGATCGCCCTCGTCGTTCCAAGCTCCGACGGAGGCACGCAGCCACGGTCGACCGGGAATGTTACGAACGACGATCCCCCTCTCTGCCAGCGCCACGCGCTCGGCCGGCGGGTCCGGACTCGCAAAGGAGACGAGCGTGGTGTCGTCGCGGGGCGCCGGCTCGCGGCCGGCACCGGCGAGCAGGCCGGCGAGGCGTGTGGCCAGCGAGCGCGCGCGCTCGTGCACGGCCGACCAGCCCGCCGAAGCGAGCACTTCGGTGGCCGCGAGGGCGCAGGCGACCGTCTCCGCGCTCAGCGCCAGCGAGTCATAGCGCCGGGCGTCAGCGTGCAGCGCGGCCCGCACGCCGGCGTCGGGATTCTCCAGGTTGGGATAGCCGCGCCTGGCGACCCGCAGACGCTCGCGCAGGCTCGGGGCCACGTAGAGCATCCCCGTGCCGTCGGGGCCGCACAGCCACTTCTGCCCGGCCCCCGCGTAGGCGTCGCAGCCGAGTGCATGTACGTCTACGGCGATCGCACCCACCGCCTGGGCGCCGTCCAGCAGGACGGGGACCGCCACCTGCGCCAGCTCCGCCGGCGCCAGCAGTCCGCTCATCCAGCCGACGTGTGAGCACGCGACCAGGCGCGTGCGCGAGCCGACCGCTTCGGCGATCGACGACAGCGCCACTTCACGGACCTCCACCCCGTACAGTTCCCGCGCGGCGCTCAGCGCCCCCAGCAGACCGGGGTGCTCCTCGTCGCTCGTGAGGATCTCGTCGCCCGGTTCGAGCGGAAGGCCGCCGATCGTCTGGGCGATCCCCTCGCTGGTGCAGGTTGTGAGCGCGACGTCGGCGCCGTCGCATCCGAGCAGGGTGGCATAGGTGGTTCGAAGCGCGTCGTTCAATTCGGCGCGGCGTTCGAAGTTGGCCGGCGTTCGCCCCTGGTCGAGCTCGCGTCGGAGCTCCTGCACGGCCGCATCCACCGCCCTGGCCGGCAGCGGTCCATCCGTGCCCGCATTCAGATACGCGAACCGCTCCAGCACGGGAAACTCGGCTCGCAATCCAGAGTAATCCACAAACCGCGAGAATACCCCGATGTCCGGCGAAGCCCAGCAGGCGCCCCTGTGGGAGCCATCCGAGGCCGACCGCGAGCGCGTTGAGATGACGCGCTACATGCGCTGGGCCGGCGAGCGCCGTGGACGTCCGTTCGCCGACTACGCGGAGCTGTGGCGGTGGTCGGTTGACGAGCTCGAGGACTTCTGGGCGGGCATCTGGGATTTCTTCGCCGTACGCGCATCCCACCCCTACGAGCAGGTGCTCGACTCGCACGCGATGCCTGGTGCACGCTGGTTTGGCGGAGCCGAGCTCAACTACGCGGAGAATCTGCTGTGCGGCCCTGGATCGATCGCGGGCAGGGACAGCAACGCGGTGGCCGTGCTGCACGCCTCCGAGCTCCGCGACCTCGGCCAGCTCACCTGGGGAGAGCTCTCCGCCCAGGTCGCGGAGGTCGCCGCTGGCCTGCGCTCCCTGGGCGTTGCTCGCGGCGACCGTGTGGCCGCCTACGTGCCGAACATTCCGGAGACGCTCGTCTGCTTCCTCGCGGTGGCCAGCATCGGGGCCATCTGGTCGAGCGCGGCGCCGGAGTTCGGCGCGCGCAGCGTGATCGACCGCTTCGCGCAGATCGAGCCCCGGGTACTGCTCGCGGTCGACGGCTACCGCCACGGGGGCAAGGACTTCGACCGGACGTTGGTCGTCGAGGGGATCGTTCGGGAGCTGCCCACGGTCGAGCACGTCGTGGAGCTCTCGTACCTGCACGAGGGCGCCGACCGCGCGGGCGCCAAGCCCGACGCGACGCACGGGACCGGGCCGGCAGATGAGCCGGTGCGGACGGGCGGTCCCGGGCGGCTCGGTTGGGAGGAGCTGCGCCGGCGCGGGGAGGGCGCGGAGCTCTGCTTTGAGCAGGTACCGTTCGACCATCCCCTGTGGGTGCTCTACTCCTCGGGCACCACCGGCCTGCCGAAGGCGATCGTGCACGGGCACGGCGGCATCCTGCTGGAGCAGCTGAAGAAGAGCCTGCACCTTGATCTGCGGCCGGGCGACCGCATGTTCTGGTTCACCACGACCGGTTGGATGATGTGGAACTTCCTCGTCGGGTGCCTGCTCAGCGATGCGGCGATCGTCCTCTACGACGGCAGTCCCACGTATCCGGACGCGGGCGCGCTGTGGGAGTTGGCACAGCGGGCCGCGATCACGTGCATGGGTGTCAGCGCCGGCCTGATCGCAAGCTTCGAGAAGGCCGGGATCGAGCCTGCCCGCGACTACGGCCTTGACGCGCTGCGCGCCATCGGCTCGACGGGCTCGCCGCTCGCTCCCGAGAGCTTCAAGTGGGTCTACGGGCACGTCGGGTCGGACATCTGGCTGTTCTCGACGAGCGGCGGCACCGATGTGTGCACCGCGTTCGTGGCGGGCTGTCCGCTGCTCGCCGTCTACGAGGGCGAACTGCAGTGCCGCGCCCTGGGCTGCGCCGTCGAGGCCTGGGACGAGCAGGGCAGGAGCCTGACCGACGAGGTCGGTGAGCTCGTCATCACCGAGCCGATGCCCTCGATGCCGCTGTTCCTCTGGGGTGACGAGGGCGGCGAGCGCCTGCGGGAGAGCTACTTCGCGATGTACCCGGGCATCTGGCGCCACGGCGACTGGATCCGCATAACCCCGCGCGGCGGCGCTGTCATCTACGGTCGCTCGGACTCGACGATCAACCGCCAGGGCGTGCGCATGGGTACCAGCGAGATCTACCGCGCGGCGGGCGCGCTCGATGAGGTGCTCGACGCGCTGGTGGTGGACATCCCCGCGCGGGGTGCAGACGGTGAGCTGCGGATGGTGCTGTTCGTCGTGCTCCGCGACGGCACGGTGCTCGACGAGGACCTGGTCGCCCGCATCAAGCAGCGCATCCGCGGGGACTGTTCGCCGCGACACGTGCCCAACGAGATCCTGCAGATCGACCAGGTGCCGCGCACGCTGTCGGGCAAGGTCCTCGAGGTGCCCGTCAAGCGCATCCTGATGGGCACACCCCCGCAACAGGCCGCGAGCGTCGACTCGCTGGCCGATGCCCATTCGCTGGACTACTTCGTGGAGCTCGCGAAGACCATATAGGGCTCCACGGCCCGACCGGGCAGGGCTCTACAGCCCCATCGAGCGACCGACGATCTCCTTCATGATCTCGTTCGTGCCGCCGTAGATGCGGGTCACGCGCGCGTCCGTGAAGGCGCGCGCGATCGGATACTCGAGCATGTAGCCGTAACCGCCGTGCAGCTGCAGGCAGCGGTCGACGACGCGACCCTGCAGCTCCGTGCACCACCACTTGGCCATCGCCGCGTCCTCGGGGGTCAGCTCGCCGGCGTTCAGCGCGAGCACGCAGGTGTCTATGTAGGAGCGTGCGATGTCAGTTTCCGCACGCATCTCGGCGAGGGTGAAGCGCGAGCTCTGGAACGAGCCGATCGGTTGGCCGAACGCCCGGCGCTCACGCACGTAGTCGAGCGTCCATGCGAGGGCCGCCTCGCACGCCGCCACGGCCGATGCCGCGATCGAGAGGCGCTCCTGGGGGAGGTTGGACATGAGGTAGCGGAAGCCCTCGCCCTCGGCTCCGAGCAGGTTCTCGACCGGAACGCGCACCCCGCCGAACGACAGCTCCGCGGTGTCCTGGGCGTGCTGGCCGATCTTCTGCAGGTTGCGACCCCGCGAGAAGCCGTCCATGCCGCGTTCGAGGATGAGCAAGCTGATGCCGCGATGGCGCTCTGAGGGATCGGTCTTGACGGCCACGATCACCAGGTCGGCGTTGATCCCGTTGGTGATGAACGTCTTGCTGCCGTCGACTACGTAGTGGTCGCCGTCACGCCGGGCGCTCATCGACATCGCCGCGACGTCCGAGCCGATGCCGGGCTCGGTCATCGCCAGCGCCGTGATCAGCTCGCCCGTGGCGATCCCGCCCAGCCAGCGCTCGCGTTGCTCCGCGCTGCAGTAGGTCAGGAAGTAGGGCAGGCAGATGTCGTTGTGCAGTGTTATGCCCAGGCCGAAGCTGCCCACTCCCGCACGCTGGGTCTCCTCGCCGACGATGAGGTTGAAGCGGAAGTCCTCGGCGCCCGCGCCGCCGTAGCGCTCGGGGATCGCCATGCCGAGGAAGCCACCGCGGCCGGCGAGCGCGAACACCTCGCGCGGCATGATCCCGTTGCGCTCCCATTCCCCGTAGCGCCCGTCCTCGCCGATCACCTCGCGCTCCAGGAACGTGCGAAAGCTCGCCCTGAAGTCTTCGTGCACGTCCTCGAAGAGCGTTCGCCGCATAGCACCGCGCACCCTACCGCCAGACGGCCCACGGGAGGTGGTTATCACGCCGCGCGGAGGCTGCCATCGCGGCGAGCGCGAAGAGACTTGGCAGGAGTGCGAGGCGCACACGTCGAACAAGTCCGCCGATGAAGCGTCTCGCCACTCCCACAACCGAGCATCCGCCGGCGAACGGCACGAGTGAGCACCAGAGCCTGTCGAAGTACATCAGGGCGAGGTTCGACGAGTGCTCGCGATCCCAGAAGGACGTGGCGCAGTACATAGTCGACCACCTCGACGAGGCCGCCTTCCAGACCGCCGAGGAGCTGGCCCGCCGCGCCAACACCTCGAGCTCGACGGTCGTGCGCTTCTCCCAGGCACTCGGTTTCGAGGGCTTCCCCGAGCTGCAGGCCGCGGCCCGGGAGGAATACCGGCGCGTTCACGCCAAGGCGCCCGTCAACGGTCAGGCGGCGTCCTCCACGCCGCTGTTCTCGCTCGACCAGAACGAGTTCGAGGCCGCCCTCGCGGCCGATCACCTGAACGTCGAGGAGACCGCGCGCAAGGTCTCCAGGAGCTCTGTGGAAGCGCTCATCGAGGCGATCGTCGGCGCCGAGAAGGTGCTCGTGGCGGGCACCGACCAGATGGCGTTCTTCGCAAGCTACCTGCGCCACCTGCTGATGCTGCTCGATCTGCGCGTCGACGTCGTCGCCAGTCCCTCCCAGGAGGCGCTCAGCCGCCTCGGGCGGATCGACGCGGGCACGCTCGTCATCGGGCTGTCGGCGGGCCGGCCGCATCCGCTGGTCGTGCGCGCGATGAAGCTGGCGCGCCACCGCAAGGCCCACACGGCCGCCATCACCGACGCGACCCTCTCCGAGGTGGCCAAGCTGGCCCAGATCAAGCTCTACTACTCCTCGAACAGCCCCTCCTACGTACGCTCGCACGCGGCGCTGTTGAGCCTGATCCAGGCGCTCGCCTACGGCGTCTACGCGCAGGACAGCGCGCAGTACGACGATCGCATCAAGGCCTTCCGCCTGAAGTAGGCGGCCAGCCCGGGGCACGATGGCGCTCTGTGCGGAACGGCCCAGGCTAGACTAGGCGCATGCGCGAGGAGGCGACATACAGCGTCAAGACGGGCCTGGCGGAGATGCTGAAGGGCGGGGTGATAATGGACGTCGTCACCCCGGCCCAGGCGACGATCGCCGAGGAGGCGGGAGCCGCCGCGGTAATGGCCCTGGAGCGCGTCCCGGCGGACATCCGCCGGGACGGGGGCGTCGCGCGCATGTCGGACCCGGAGATGATCGCCGGGATCCAGGCGGCTGTGAGCATCCCGGTGATGGCGAAGGCGCGCATCGGGCATTTCATGGAGGCGCGGGTGCTGCAGGCCCTCGAGGTCGACTACGTCGACGAGTCCGAGGTGCTCACGCCCGCCGACGAGCGCAACCACATCGACAAGTGGGCCTTCAAGGTGCCGTTCGTGTGCGGCGCGACGAATCTCGGCGAGGCGCTCCGGCGAATCGGAGAGGGAGCGGCGATGATCCGCTCCAAGGGCGAGGCCGGGACAGGTGACATCGTCGAGGCGGTGCGCCACATGCGCGTCATCACCGGAGAGATCCGCCGGCTCGCGACGCTCGGCGGGGACGAGATCGCGACCGCGGCGAAGGAGCTCGGCGCCCCGCCGGAGCTCGTGCGCGACGTCGCGCGCCATGGACGCCTGCCCGTGGTGCTGTTCTGCGCCGGGGGAATCGCCACGCCCGCCGACGCGGCGCTGATGATGGCGCTCGGGGCCGAAGGGGTGTTCGTCGGCTCGGGCATCTTCAAGTCCGATGACCCACCGGCGCGGGCCCGGGCGATCGTGGAGGCCACGACGCACTGGCAGGACCCCGAGCGGGTGGCCGAGGCCTCCCGGGGCCTCGGCCCGGCGATGGTCAGCCTGGAGAGCTCAAAGCTCGAGCACGAGCAGCTGCTGGCACAGCGCGGCTGGTAGCCGAGGCACTCGGGGCATGGCGGCGGCGGGCGCCCCTGAGCTCGGCGGGGACCCGTCCACGAACGCGACGCGGGCTCCCCTGATCGGCGTGCTGGCGCTGCAGGGCGACTTCCAGGCACACGAGCGGGTCCTTGCGAGGATCGGGGCCCGGGCGCGCGAGGTCCGGGTGCCGGGCGACCTCGACGGGCTGCGGGGACTCGTGATACCCGGCGGGGAGTCGACCACGATGATGCTCGGAGTGCAGCGCGAGGGACTCGCCGAGCCGCTGCGGGAGCTCGCCCTCGGGGGGCTGCCCGTGTTGGGATCCTGCGCGGGCCTGATCATGCTGGATCGGGAGCACCTCGGCCTGATGGACATCACCGCTAGGCGCAACGCGTTCGGCCGCCAGGTCAGGAGCTTCGAGGCGGAGGTCGATCTGGTCGGGCTGGATGGCGGCCCGGTGCGGGGGATGTTCATACGGGCGCCCTGGATAGTCGAGCACGGCCCCGCCGTCGAGATCCTCGCCGAGCTCGACGGCCACGCGGTGGCGGCCCGCCAGGGGGAGATGCTCGCCGTGGCCTTCCACTCAGAGCTCGGCGGCGATGACCGCGTGCACCGGCTGTTGCTTCAGTGGGCGCTGAGCTTCGGCGGGGCGGCACGCTCGATCGCCCCCCAGCCCTGATCTAGCGCGCTCGCGGCCTGTTCGGCCGCGATCCCGCCGCGCACGCCGAACAGTCGCTTGGCCAGCAGCAGATACGCCACGACGAGCACGTTGATGAACAGGGCGACGATCTTAAATACGGTTGCGCGGTTGGCGATCTCGTAGATCTCGAGGGGCAGAAGCGATGCCGTGACCAGGAACGTCAGGTACTCGGCCCAGCGGCGCTGGTACCAGAGGCCTACGGCCTCGATCCCCTCGACTGCCGCATAGACAAGCAGCAGCGCGGCGAGCAGATGCAGATGCGAGGAGGAGGTCGTGAACGCGTTTTCGAGCTCATGCAGCAGGCCGCGCGTCGAGTGGCCCTCTCCGGACACGACGCCCCCCTGCAGGTCGGCCACGACTCTGTAGAAGGTATGGCGCAGCGTGGCGCGGTCGGCCGCGAACACGAGCACGAGCACGCCCAGCACGCCGAGTGCGACGAAGTGGAATGCGCGATCGACGGCGATCAGGCGCAGCACCACCTTGTCGCGCAGCGGCCTGCCCCTGAGGGGCAGCGCGATCTTGCCGCGCTCGGGTGGGAAGCCGCGCACCGGATGCCCCGGCGGGGCGAGCGCGAGCCAGCTGTCACACCGCAGGCAGCGGTACCAGCGCGTTCCCGTCGGGTCCTGGCGCGCGAGGATCTCGTCCTGCGGGCGCAGCGCGGCGGCGTCGGTCCCGACGAGCGCGTGCCCGCGCAGGGCACAGATCACAAGCTCCCAGTGCAGGCGCGGGCGCCAGCGCCTGGGCGGCTGCGTGCCTGGAGGTTGCCCCATCACCTGCCAACCGTACCCGTCGGTGCGGGGCGATCGGCAATACTCAGGCGCCAT
Organism: uncultured Solirubrobacteraceae bacterium; assembly: GCA_963730575.1. Taxonomy (GTDB): domain Bacteria; phylum Actinomycetota; class Thermoleophilia; order Solirubrobacterales; family Solirubrobacteraceae; genus Palsa-744. Next base: position 339,106 of record CAVSSG010000006.1, on the reverse strand, counting down.
GCGCATCTCCGTGGCCGCCGACGAGCTGACGGGCGTGGCACGCGTGCTCGCGCAGGAGCTGGAACGTCGCGGCCACGAGACCCTCAGGCACGGCGCCCTCACCGACCGGGAGCGAAGCGACTGGGCGTGGGCCTCCGAGGCGGCGGCACGCGACGTGTCGGAGGGCCGCACACAGCAGGGGATCGTGTGCTGCTGGACGGGCACCGGCGCGTCGATCGCAGCTAACAAGGTCGATCGCGTGCGGGCGGCGCTATGCCTCGACGCCACCACCGCCGCCGGCGCCCGGCGCTGGAACGACGCGAACGTGCTCGCGCTCAGCCTGAGGACGACCTCCGAGGCCGAGCTCTCGGAGATACTCGACGCATGGTTCTCGGCCGAGCCCAGCAGCGAGGCCGACGATCGGGCCAACGTGGAGCATCTCGGCGCCATCGAGCGCTCCTAGGAACTGCACCGGGGCGTTCGCCGGGGCGTACGCCCAGGAGCGGACGTCGGGCAGGCGGGGCCATCAGGTGGCCGCGAAGCGCACGACGCCGCCGCTCTCCCGTTCGACGGCCCGGCCGTCCGCCAGCAGCAGGTCGATGTGTCCGAGCACCTCAGAGAGCGTCAGGAAGGCCTGTGTGACCGCCACGTTGCCCCACAGCTCCTGTGCGATCTCGTGCGCGGTTAGCGGCCCAGCGGCGATCAGGCCGTGGATCTTCGCGGCGCGGCGCCGGTGCAGGCGAAAGCGCTCGTCGATCAGGGCGACGTGGTCGAGGATCGGCTGGCCGTGTCCGGAGAGCACGATCGACAGCCCCATCGCGCGGGTCGCCTCCAGCGAGGCGATGTAGGTGATGAGCGCCTGCGGACGATGCTCGAAATCGCCTCCGCCGTCGAGCGGCCTTGCCAGCAGCGGATTCGAGGAGATGTGCTTGATCAGGTGGTCGGCGGCCAGCAGGATCGAACGCTGCTCGTCGAGGAACACCGTGTCCGACGGGCTGTGTCCAGGGCGATGGAGCACGCGCAGCGTACGGTCGCGCAGCGCCAGCACCTCGCCGTCGGCGAGCGGACGGGTGACATCAACCGCCGCGCCCCAGGCTCGGAATCCCGCCGACACGGTTCGCAGCACGCTGACCATGTCGGCGGGAATCCCGTGGCGCAGCATGATCCGCTCGGCGAACAGGTCGTCGAGCTCGGCCTGCTCGCCATAGTGAGCGAGAAACGGGGCAAGGCGGTCGAGCGCCGCCACCTCGGCGCGCGAGCGCCGCGCGAGGATGCTGGCGAGCCCGAAGTGGTCGATGTGCTGGTGGGTGACGATCAGCAGCTCGATGTCCTCCACCGCGTGCCCATGGGCCGCCAGCGCCTGTTCGAGCTCGTCCAGGGCCTTGGCCGAGTTCGGCCCCGAGTCGACGAGCGTGAGCGGCGAGTCCTCGATCAGATATGCGTTGACGCGGCCCACCTGAAACGGCGTGGGGATCGCCAGGCAGTGGATTCCGGCCTCCGCGGCCCTCGCCAGGGCCTCCCGCTCGCGCGCCTCCTCCTCGGCCTGTCGGGCGTCGGGCTCGTCGGCGCCGGGCGTCGGCGGCCGATGTGCGTCGCCGTCGTCAGCGCCAGAGGGGTGGGCGTCTGCGCTCACGAGCGGATCAGGGCCAGGACCTCGTCGCGTCGGCGCTCCATGTCCTCTTTTGAGACCAATGACTCCAGGCACAGGCGCAGCAGCGGCTCGGTGTTGGAGGGGCGCACGTTGAAATGCCAGTCCTCGTAGTCGACGGAGATGCCATCGAGACGCTCCTGGCGGGCGTCGGGGAAGTGCACCGCGATCTCCTCCATCTTGGCCGCCGGATCGGCCACCTCCGAATTGATCTCCCCGGAGATGAAGTAGCGCGCGTGATAGGGGGCCAGCAGCTCGGACATGCGCCTGCTCTCGCGGGCGAGCAGCTCGAGCACGAGCAGCGCCGGGATCGTGCCGGAGTCCGCGCAGTAGAAGTCGCGGAAGTAGTAGTGACCGGAGACCTCTCCGCCGAACAGGGAGCCCTCGGCGCGCATGCGTGTCTTGAAGAAGGCGTGCCCGACGCGGTTGACGTGTGCGGTCCCGCCGGCACGCGTGACGGTGTCCGCGACGGCTCGGGAGGCGCGCACGTCGTACAGGATCGCCTCACCGGGGTGCGTGCGCAGCAGCGACTCGGCGAGCAGCGCGGTGAGGAAGTCCCCGTCCACGAACGAGCCGGTGTCGTCGATGAAGAAGCAGCGGTCGCCGTCGCCGTCCCAGGCGATGCCGAGGTCCGCGCCCGCGTCGCGCACCTGCTCGATGATGAACCGGCGGTTCTCGGGGAGCAGCGGGTTGGGCTCGTGGTGGGGGAAGTTGCCGTCCGGGCTCCAGCAGGTCTCGATCAGATCCAGGCCCAGCGACTCCAGCAGCGGTCCGACCATCGGGCCGGCCATCCCGTTGCCGCCGTCCACGACCACCCTGAGGGGGCGTTCATCAAGCGCGGAGCGCACCGCGTCAGCATCGATGAAGCGCAGCGCCGCGGCCTGGAACTCCGCGTAGATGTCGACCTCCTGAAGCCCGTCGGCCCCGTGCTCGGCCGGTCCGGGCCCGGGAGCGCCCGGCACGAGCTCGCCTTCGATCATGCGCCGGATGTCCTGGATGCCCGAATCGCCCGACAGCGCCAGCGCTCCGTCGCGGACCAGCTTGGCGCCCGTGTAGGCCTTGGGATTGTGCGAGGCCGTGCACATGAGTCCGCCGTCGAGCTCGCGCGAGCCGACCAGGTAGTAGAGCATCTCCGTGCCCACCATGCCCGCGTCGATGACGCGGACCCCCTCGGCGAGCAGGCCCTTGCGGTAGCGCGCCGAGAGCTCGGGGGCCGTGAGGCGCATGTCGTGTCCGGTGCCGACGTGCAGCTCCGCCACCGGCTTGCCGACGAGGCCGGCCAGCACGCGTGCGAACGCGCGTCCGATCAACTCGGCCACGTCGCCGTCGATCTGCTCGCCGTACAGGCCGCGGATGTCGTAGGCCTTGAAGATCTCCGGAGGGGGGAGACGGTCATGCGGCTGCCCATCCTAGGGATGCAGGCGCGTCCTGCGGTGGTCGGCGTGCGTTCCGCGTGCACGGGCTCCTAGACTCTGGGGCATGTCCGGGCACTCCAAGTGGGCGAGCATCAAGCACAAGAAGGCCGTCGTGGACTCGCGACGGGGAGCGCAGTTCTCCAAGCTGGCGCGGGCGATCATGGTCGCGGCCCGCGACGGCGGCGGGGACCCGGACGCGAACGCCACGCTCGAGAACGCGGTCCGCAAGGCAAAGGAAGCGTCGATGCCCAAGGAGAACATCGAACGCGCGATCGCCAAGGGCACGGGCGAGGGCGGCGAGGCGGACGCGATCGAAACGGTGCTGTACGAGGGATACGGTCCCGGTGGCGTCGCGGTGCTGGTGGAGGCGCTGACCGACAACCGCAACCGCACGGGCGCGGATGTCCGGCATGCGTTCTCCAAGCACGGCGGCAGTCTGGGCGAGCCCGGCTCGGTGGCCTACCTGTTCGCCAAGAAGGGCACGATCGTGATCGACTCCTCGCGCTACTCCGAAGACGATCTGATGGTCGCGGTCGAGGCGGGCGCGGAGGACATCTCCGCCGACGAGGAGGTCTTCGAGGTCGTGACCGAGCCCGCGGACTTCGGGCGGGTCTGCAACGCGCTCGAGCAGGCGGGCGTCGAGATGGACAGCGCCGAGATGAGCTACAGGCCGTCGAGCCTGGTCCCGATCGACGAGGCGCAGGCGGGCAAGCTGATGAGGTTGATCGAGGCCCTCGAGGAGAACGACGACGTGGACGCCGTGAACGCCAACTTCGACGTCTCGGCCGAGGTGCTCGAGCGCGTCGCCGGATAGGCGGCGGGCGTCCGGCGCCCTGCCGGCGTCGGTGACCACTTGGCCCGGGCCGTTCAGGCGGCCTCGAGCCTGCGGGCCCGGTACAGGGCCACCGGCTCGCGGATGCCGCGCAGGCGCCGCACGCCCGCGTAGGACCAGTGGTAGGACTCGCGGGCGGCGTCGTGCAGTCCCTGATCGGCGAGCAGGCTGTCGGGACGGGCGATGGCCGTGATGCGGCTGGCGAGGTTGACCGGTCGCCCGAACCAGTCCCCGGCGCGCGGGAGGGCGGGCCCGACCGCCGCGCCGGCGCGCAGCTCGGGAAAGTCGCCGCCCTCCGCGCGTGCGGCGTCGATCAGCCCGAGTGCGGCCTCGAGGAGCGGCTCGGGCTCGACGGATGCGAGCATCGCCGCGTCGCCGATCGTCTTTACGAGCCTCACCGGGGGCTCGGACACCTCGCCTGCGAGCGCTTCCAGGCGCACCGCCAGGCGCCCGAGCTCAGCGGGCGGCACTTCCTCGCCCAGTCGCGTGAAGCCCACGAGATCGGCGAAGCACACGGCCACCTCGCGCGAGCCGGGGAGCACACCGCCGGTGCGCTCCATGGCGCTGATCACCTCGCTCTGCGCCGCCTGGCGCAGGTGCAGGGCGAGCACGGTGCTCAGCATCGGGTCGACCAGCGGGTAGAGCTGGGCGGTGGCCTGGGCATAGCGACTGGCGAGGTCACCCTCGCTCATACCGGGCTCGAGCACCAGTTTCAGGGGGAACGCCCGCAGGCTCTCGGCGGCCTGCGAGAGGCCGCGGCCGAGCACGCGCAGCAGATCGAGGATGTCCTCGTCGGATATGCCGGCTTGGCGCGCCCTGACGATGTTCGCGGCGGACTCGAGCTCGGCCCCCGTGTAGACGGCCTCTTCGGGGTCGGGCACGGGAAGTCCCATCGCGCGGCGGGATGCCGCGAGGAACTCCGGCTCCGACGCCGCTCAGCTCGGCGACCTCGGCGGCGGTGTAGCGGTCGGTCCCCGCGATCACCCGGTCGGCCGGCAGGAAGATGACCGTGCCCGCTGGCCGTCGTGCGGCGCAGCTCCGACAGCGGCACGCCTTCGGCGGCGAGCTGCTCGAGCAACGCGAGGCGCTCGGCCCGCTCGTCTCCCTCGAGCCCGTCGAGCAGGCCCTCGCCGACGAAGTCGATCGACGCGGCGGCCATCACGGCGAAGCGTACGCCAGGCAGGCGTCCGACGGCGGGCGCAGAATCACGACTCGTGCTCGTCCTCGGCATCGATCCCGGCCTGGCCAATACCGGCTACGGCGTTGTGACCCTGAACGGCGGGCGCCTGCTCGCGCTCGACGGCGGGGTGATCCAGACGCGAGCGCAGGTTCCGCAGGAGCGCCGTCTGGCGGAGATCCACGCCGCCGTCGAGGCCCTGCTGCTCGAGCACGAACCCGATGCGGTGGCGCTCGAGGAGCTCTACTTCGGCCAGAACGTGCGCACCGCGTTCGCCGTCGGGCATGCCCGCGGCGCGGTGATGCTCGCCGCCGGCCGGCGCGGCGTGCCGTGCGCCAGCTACACCCCCCAGCAGGTCAAGGGTGCGGTCTGCGGCAGCGGGCGAGCCGGCAAGGATCAGGTGGCCCGCATGGTCAAGGCGCTGCTCGGCCTGGCCGAGGAGCCGCGTCCGGACCATGCGGCCGACGCGCTGGCGGTCGCCGTGTGCCATGCCAACTGCGCCCCGCTGTCGATGGCGCTCGCCGGAGCGCGCGGATGATCGCGCTGCTGCGGGGCGAGGTCGCGGTCCGCCGCCCCGATCACGTCGTGATCCTGTGCGGCAACGTCGGCTACCGCGCGGCGGTCTCGGCTGAGACTCTGCGGCACGTTCCCGGGGTGGGCGAAGAGGCCACGCTGCACGCGCACGTGATCGTGCGCGACGACGCCCTGGCGCTCTACGGCTTCCACTCCGAAGAGGAGCGCGAGCTGTTCCTGATGCTGCTCTCCGTGCAGGCGGTCGGCCCCAAGGTGGCGCTCGCCGTGCTCTCGGGGGGCAGGCCCCGAGAGCTGATCTCCGCGCTCGCGGCGGGGGACGCGCCGCGCTTCCAGGCCGTGCCCGGCATCGGCAAGCGGACCGCCGAGCGGATCATCGTCGAGCTGCGCGAGAAGGTCGGCGTGCTCGACGGCGCGGGAGCCGGCGCGCAGGGGCCGATCCTGGCCAGCCGCCGGGAGCGCGATCACCCGCGGACGCTGGCCCGGGACGGGCTGCTCGAGCTCGGATACGCGGTGGGCGAGGCCGAGGAGCTGCTGCGCGACGCCGACGGGGACAGCGCCGAGGAGCTGATCGGGCAGGCGCTGCGCCTGGCCCGCTCGACGACGTGATGAGCGAGACGGCCCGCATCCAGACGCCCTACCTGGTCGCCGAGGATGACCTCGACCGCTCGCTGCGCCCACGCCGCCTGGAGGACTTCGTCGGCCAGGAGGCCCTGTGTGAGCAGCTGACCGTCTCGATCGAGGCGGCGAGGGCGCGCGGGGACGTGCTGGACCACCTGCTGCTGGCCGGTCCTCCGGGCCTGGGCAAGACCTCGCTGGCGCAGATCGTGGCCGCCGAGCTGGAAGTCCCGTTCGTGCAGACTGCCGGGCCGGCCCTCGAGCGCAAGGGGGACGTCGCAGCGTTCCTGACGGCGCTCGAGCCGCGGAGCGTGTTCTTCGTCGACGAGATTCACCGGCTTCCGCGCACCCTTGAGGAGACGTTCTACCCGGCGATGGAGGATCAGCGCCTGCCGATCACGGTCGGCCAGGGGGCGGGTGCGCGTGTGGTGACGCTCGAGCTGCCGCCGTTCACGCTCGTCGGCGCGACGACGCGCACGGGCCTGTTGACCACCCCGCTGCGCGATCGCTTCGGCATCCAGGCGCGGCTCGAGCCATATTCGGTGCAGGAGCTCGCGGTGATCGTGCGACGGTCCGCCCGGATCCTCCAGATCGGGCTGGAGGACGGTGGTGCCAGCGCGATCGCCTCGCGCAGCAGGGGCACGCCGCGAGTGGCGAACCGCCTTCTCAAGCGTGTGCGCGACTTCGCGGAGGTTCGAATGGAGGGGGTGGTCACCGCGCAGGCCGCACGCGCGGCCCTCGAGCTGCTCGAGGTGGACGAGCGCGGGCTCGACCGTCTGGACCGGGAGATACTGCGCACGATCTGCGCCAAGTTCGACGGCGGGCCGGTCGGGCTCTCGACGCTCGCGGTTGCGGTGGGGGAGGAGCGCGACACGATCGAGGACGTCTATGAGCCCTATCTGCTGAAGGAGGGCCTCATCAAGCGCACGCCGCGAGGGCGGACCGCGACCCCCGCGGCCTTCGCCCATCTGGGCCTCGATATCCCGTCGCTGACCGGCGGGGTGGCGCTGTTCTGAGGGCTCGCGCGCACCGGGCCGCCCCACCAACGCACCTTGGCGCCCGGCTTGCGTAGTCTGTAGTCATCCATGGCACACCCGTTCATATGCCCAAACTGTGGTCACCGCACCACCGAGCTCGACCGCAACATCGGCTTCACGCGCCAGCCGAAGGGCTGCGCGAAGTGCGGGTTCGCGTTCCTGTTCGAACTGCTCGACGACTACTATCCTGCGCCGGATGCGGCGTTCTTCGTTTGCGACGGCGAGGGCCGGGTGATCGGGTGCGGGAAGAACTCGTTCGCCTTCACGGGACTGGAGGAGGAGGAAGTGATCGGCCAGCGCGTCGAGCAGGTTCTCGGATTGGATTTCGCAAACGGCGAGAACCCCGTCACGACCGTGCTTGAGTGGGGTGTGCGCGCGCTCGAGGTCCCGGTCACCGTCAGCGGCGAACGCGACGTCACGGCGAGCGCCAAAGCGGACATGTTTCCCGCCTACGACGACGACGGCGGGCTGCTGCTCGTGCTCACCCCCGATAAGTAGGCTGGTGAGGCGTATGGGCTCGCCATGAACGATCGTCGTCGCAACACCCTCGTGCTGCTGATCGTCCTCGGCCTGCTGGCCGCGTCGATCGCCGTGATCCTCGCCAAGCCGACCCGCCTTGGCCTTGACCTGAAGGGCGGCGTGGAGCTCGTCTACCAGGGAAAGCCGACCGCCCAGTCGAAGGTGGACACCGAATCGCTCAACCGCGCGATCGACATCATGCGCAAGCGCGTCGACCAGCTGGGGGTCGCAGAGCCGGAAATCCAGCGCTCCGGCGGCACCGAAATCGACGTCGCGCTGCCGGACGTGAGCAACGCCGCACGCGCCCAGGACGAGGTCGGCAAGACCGCGCAGCTGCAGTTCTATGACTGGGAGCCCAACGTGATCGGCGCCGACGGCAACCCGGCGCCCACTGAAACCTCGGCGACCGGGGGCGCGAACGCCGGTGCGGCACAGTACGGGCTGACCGAGTATCAGGCAGTGCTGCGTGCGGCCAAACGGCCGCCGTTCCTGCGCAACAACGACACGACCTGGCAGCAAGGCTGCACCCCGACGCAGGAAGGCGGATGCATCTACGGCAGCTGGTATCTGCTCGACACCAAGCACGAAAAGGTGCTCTGCCCGGCGGCGGGTCGACCTGTGCGCCTGCTGAAACACCAAAACCTCTACGCGGACAACTACAAACGCCCCGCAGGGGCGCGACGTGAAGGCGGTGCGCGTCAACCCGGGAACGGTGCTCGTGCAGGCCCGCCCGGTGGAAAACGAGCGCCGGCAAGGTCACGAACAGCTCGCCGAACAGCTGGTACGTGCTCAACGACGACCCGGTGCTGAGCGGCGCCGACATCACGAACCCGCAGCAGAGCTTCGACGAAGGCGCCGGGGGCACCGGGCGCGCCGAACGTGACCTTCGGCTTCACCTCCCACGGCAAGAGCGTGTTCGAACGGGTGACCAAGGAAATCGCCCACCGCGGCCAGGAAGCGCAGCTCCCGGGGGTCACCAAGGAAGCGGCGCAGCAGCACTTCGCGGTCGTGCTCGACGGGCAGCTGATCACGGCGCCCTCGATCGACTACACGAAGTACCCCGAAGGGATCGACGCCTCCAACGGCTCGGAGATCTCGGGCGGCTTCACGATCGACCTCCGCGCAGAACCTCGCCAACGAGCTGCAGTCCGGCGCCCTGCCGATCAAGCTGGCGCTGATCTCCCGCTCGCAGGTCTCCGCGACGCTCGGCAAACAGGCGCTCAGCCAGGGCCTGTTCGCGGGCCTCGCCGGCTTCTTGATCGTGTGCCTGTTCCTGCTCGCTCTTCTACCGCGTCCTCGGCGCGATCGCGGTCGGCGGCCTGGTCATCTACGGCGATCTACTTCTTCGCGCTGATCAAGCTGATCCCGATCACGCTGACGCTGCCCGGGATCGCCGGCCTGATCCTCACGATCGGCATCGCGCGCGGACGCGAACATCGTGATCTTCGAGCGCGTCAAGGAGGAGATCCGCGGCGGGCGCTCGATCGTCTCGGGCATCGCCACGGGCTACAAACGCGGCTTCGCGGCGATCGTCGACGCCAACGTGGTCACGTTCATGACCGCGTTCATCCTGTTCGCGCTCGCGACCGCCGAAGTCAAGGGCTTCGCCTTCACGCTCGGCATCGGCACGCTCGCTGTCGCTGTTCACGGCCGTGCTCGCCACGCAGGCGGCGCTCGGCGCGATGAGCCGCTCGCGGCTCGTCTCGCACCCCGCCGCGCTCGGCGCCGGCGCGGCGCGGGCAAAGGCTGGACGTTCGACTTCATGGGCGCCTCGAAGTGGTTCTTCTCGCTGTCGGGCACGATCCTGCTGATCGGCGCGCTGGCGATCGGCGGCAAGGGGCTGAACTTCGGCATCGACTTCAAGTCCGGCACGCGCATCCAGACGGCGTTCGTCAAGCCCGTCGACCGAGAGCCAAGTGGCCGCCGCGATGACCGCCGCGGGCTATCCGAACGCCGAGGTGCAGAAGTTCACCAACAAGAGCATCGGCGGCACCGGCTACCAGATCTCGACCAAGACGCTCAAGCCCGAACAGCTCGACAAGGTCGCAGGCGCGCGCTCGAACACGAGGTTCGGCAACGGCCCGAACGTGCCGGGCACCAAGAACTTCTCCTCGACCTCGATCGGGCCGACGTTCGGCAAAACCGTCGCCAACAGCGCGGTCATCGCGATCATCGCCTCGCTGCTGGTGATCTCCGCCTACATCGCGCTGCGCTTCGAGTGGAAGTACGCGGTCCCGGTGCTGATCGCGCTGATGCACGACCTGCTGATCACCGCCGGCGTGTATGCGCTGACCGGGCCGCGAAGTCACGACCGCGACGGTCGCGGCGCTGCTGACGATCCTCGGCTATTCGCTGTACGACACGATCATCGTGTTCGACCGCGTGCGCGAGAACGTGCCGCGGATGCCGCGCGCCGCCTTCTCGCAGATCGTCAACCGCTCGATGTCCGAGGTGCTGACGCGCTCGCTGGCGACGAGCTTCTGCACGCTGCTGCCGGTGCTCGCGCTGCTGCTTGTTCGGCGGCGAAACGCTGAAGGACTTCGCCTTCGCGCTGATGGTCGGGATCGCCTCGGGCGCCTACTCGTCGATCTTCATCGCCTCGCCGGTGCTCACGCACTGGAAGGAGCGCGAGCCGGCTACCGCAACCGCCGCGCGCGGATCGCGCGCGAACTCGGCGGCGTGCCGGCCTACGCGACGACGCGCGGCCGGCGCGCCCGAGGACGTCGAGCCGACGCCAGAGGCGCAAGCGCACGCGGCGCGGCAGCCTGATCGCCCCGGAGGAGCCGGGCGAGCAGCTCTCGCGCGACGAGTTCCAGGAACTCGTGCGCGACCTCGACGTCGAGGGCGAGCCAGCGCAGCCGGCCGCCGGCGCGCGGCGGCGCCGCGACCGGCGCCGAGCGCGGCGCAGCAGCCGGCGCAAGCGTCGAGCCCGAGGAGCGACGGCCCGAGGCGTCGCACCGCGACCCGGCCGCGGACCTCACGCCGGAGGACCTCGTGCTCAAGGACGAGCCCAAGCCGCGCGAGAAGCGCGGCGTCCGCGCAACCGCCGACATGGCAGATCGCGCTGAGGCCTGGCGGATGAACGGTCCGAACAGGGGGTCGAAGCGCTGATGGGGATGCTCGGCTGGGTGATGATGGGCCTCGCGATCTGGCACTTCACGATCTTCCTGCCCGACCGCTTCTGGGGCGGCATCGTCGGCGCGCTTCGTGGGCTCGCTCGTCGGCGCGATCCTGGTCGGGCTGATCATCTACAGCGTCAAAGTCGCGGCGCTCGCAGATCCCGGGCGAAAAGGCGACCGACATCGCGGTCGTGCTCTACGCGGTCCCCGGCGCGCTGCTCGGCATCGCGCCTGGTCTACCTGGAGGGCATGCGCCGCGAACGCTCGGCCGCGGCGGTGCACGCCTGAGCGGGGCGTCGGGCCCGGACGAGGGTTCCGTCCAGGCCCGGCCGTAGGGTTGCCGGGTGCAGAGCGCGCCGCTTTGAGATCCGCCGATGTCCGGACGCGCAGGTGGCGCGCGCCTGCGGCGCGAGCTCGGCGTCAGCGGGCCGCTCGCGCAGGTGCTCGTGCGCCGCGGGCTTGACCGACCCGGCGGGCGCGCGCGCGTTCCTCGACGCCGCCGAGGAGCATCCGCCCGGCGCCTTCGCCGGCATCGACGCGGCGTCGAGCCGATCCTCGAGCACGTGCGCGCGGCGCGCGGATCACGGTCCACGGCGACTACGACGTCGACGGCGTCTGCTCGACGGCGGTGCTCGTGCGGGCGCTGCGCAGGCTGGGAGCGAACGTCGACTGGTATCTGCCCGACCGCGCGAGCGACGGCTACGGGCTGAACGAGCGCACGGTGCGCGTGCTCGCTGCGCGCGGCACGCGGCTGCTGATGACGGCGGACTGCGCGATCACCGCCGTCGAGGAGGTGGCCGTGGCGAGGGATCTGGGGATGGAGGTCGTGGTCACCGACCACCACGCACCGCGCGCCGACGGGGTGCTGCCGCGACGCGCCGATCGTGCACCCGCCGCTCTGCGGCTATCCCTGCCCGGAGCTGTGCGCGACGGCGGTCGCCTACAAGCTGGCGCAGGCGCTGTGCGCTGCCGCCGGCGCGGGTGCGCGCCGACGGTGAGCGGCTGCGCGAGGATCTCGACCTCGTGGCGCTCGCGACGATCGCCGACGTCGTGCCGCTGGTGGGCGAGAACCGCGCGCTCGTGCGCCGCGGCCTGCGCGCGCTGGCCGGCACCGCCAAGCCGGGACTGCGCGCGCTGATGGCGGTGTCGCGAGTCGACGCCGGGCAAGGTGAACGAGCGCTCGGTCGGCTTCGGCGCTGGCGCCGCGGCTGAACGCGGCGGGACGCCTGTACCGCGCCGACGCCGGGCTCGAGCTGATCCTGACCGAGGACCCGCAGCGCGCGCACGGAGATCGCCGGCGAGCTCGACCGCGCCAACCGCGAGCGCAGGCAGGTCGAGACGCGCATCCGCTTCGAGGCCGAAGCGCAGATCGCGGCAGCTCGGAGAGCGCGCCTGCGTACGTGCTGGCCGGCGAGGGCTGGCACCCCGGGGTGATCGGGATCGTCGCCTCGCGCCTGGTCGAGCGCCACCGCCGCCCGGTGGTGCTGATCGCGCTCGACGGCGACGACGGGCAAGGGGTCGGGGCGCAGCATCGAGGCGTTCGACCTGCTCGGCGGGCTGGACGCGTGCGCCGGCGCACCTGCTGCGCCACGGCGGCCACCGTGCCGCGGCGGGGCTGGAGATCGAGCGCGGACGCCTGGAGGCATTCGCGGCCTTGCTGACGCGCCACGCCGAGCGCGGTCCTCAGCCCGCAGGACATGGTGTCGGTCGAGCGCGTGGACGCCGTCGTCGGAGGCGATGAGCTCGGGATGACGCTCGCCGAGGAGCTGCAGAGCGCTCGCGCCGTTCGGGCGGGGCAATCCCGGCGTGTCGCTGCTCGTCGCCGACGCGACGTTTCGCGACGGCCGGCCGATGGGCGAAGGCAAGCACGTCCGCTTCACCGTCGAATCCCGCGGCGCACGCGCGCGCGGCGGTCGCGTTCGGCTCGGGCGGACGCCTGCCGGTCGACGAAGGCGCTCCGGCCGAGGCGACCTTCTCGCTGGAGATCAACGAGTGGAATGGCGTCTGGAACCGCGCCTCGTGCTCCGCCAGGCGCGACCCGCGCGTGGTCGCGGCCGTCCGGACCGACGGCCCGCAGGCGCCGGAGGGAGATGAGCTCGTGCTGTTCGCGCTGCCCTGAGCGGATCGTGCGAGCCCGGCGATCGCTTCAATCCGGGTACCGGTTCCCCTACCCTGTGGAGATGGCCATCGCGAGGGACCCGCACAGTCCGCCGAGCGCCGAGATGCTCGAGGAGCCCGGACGCCGAGATGCGTCACGGGAGGGACTCGCGCCGCGCGGGCACGGCGGGGAGCCGACTCCCGACAACGGGTACTCCGCCGGCGGGCGCGCGCAAGCGCCCCAGGCGCTCAGCCAGCCGGAGCGGCGGCTGCTTGGACGACCTGTTCGCGATCGTCTCCGAGCACGCGGCCGACTCGGCTGTCGAGATCGACCGCGACGCGCGTGCGAGGACGCGTTCGTGTTCGCCTGCGAGCACCACGCCGCCCAGCGGCGCAAGTCGGGCGAGGACTTCATCGTGCACCCGGTGGGCGTGGCGCGGATCTGCGCGGGCATGCGGCTGGACACCGAGACGCTGTGCGCGGCGCTGCTGCACGACACCGTCGAGGACACCTCGGCCTCGATCGAGGAGGTGCGCGAGCGCTTCGGCGAGGAGATCGCGGGCATCGTCGACGGCGTGACGAAGCTGACGGGCATCACCTTCCAGTCGCACGACGAGGCGCAGGCCGAGAACTACCGCAAGATGATGGTGGCGATGGCCACCGACGTGCGGGTCATCCTGATCAAGCTCGCCGACCGGCTGCACAACATGCGCACGATCGAGGCGATGCCCAAGCAGAAGCAGATGGAGAAGGCGCGGGAGACGCTCGAGATCTACGCGCCGCTCGCCCACCGCCTGGGCATCCACGCGATCAAGTGGGAGCTCGAGGACCTCGCCTTCGCGACGCTTCACCCGCGCAAGTACCAGGAGATCAAGGGCCTCGTCGCCCAGCAGCGCGACGAGCGCGAGCGCTACGTCGACGAGGCCGGCGAGTATCTGGCGCGCGAGCTCGCAGAGCTGGGGATCGAGGCGCAGATCGCGGGGCGCGCCAAGCACTTCTACTCGATCTACTCGAAGATGACCAAGAAGGGCCGCGAGTTCAACGAGATCTACGACCTCACCGCGATGCGCGTGATCGTCGACTCGGTGAAGGACTGCTACGGCGCGGTCGGCGTGATCCACTCGCTGTGGAAGCCGCTGCCGGGCCGCTTCAAGGACTTCATCGCGATGCCCAAGTTCAACATGTACCAGTCGCTGCACACGACCGTCATCGGGCCGGAGGGTCGGCCGCTGGAGATCCAGATCCGCACCCAGGAGATGCACGAGATGGCGGAGTTCGGCGTGGCGGCGCACTGGGTCTACAAGCAGCCCGCCGCCGGACGCGACGGGCAGGAGCGAGTCGCTGACGCCCAGCGAGGACGACCAAGCTCAAGTGGCTGCGCTCGATGCTCGACTGGCAGAAGGAGCTCTCCGATCCGCGCGAGTTCATGGAGACGCTGCGCACCGACCTGTTCGAGGAAGAGGTCTACGTGTTCACGCCCAAGGGCGAGGTCAAGTCGCTGGCGGCCGGGGCCACGCCGCTCGACTTCGCCTACGAGGTGCACACCGAGATCGGCCACCGCTGCGTGGGCGCCCGCGTGAACGGGAAGATCGTGCCGCTGCACTACGAGCTGCGCTCGGGGGACATCGTCGAGATCCTTACGGCCAAGCGCGAGCGCGGTCCCTCGCGCGACTGGCTGGCGATGGTCAAGACGACCCGCGCGCGCAACAAGATCAAGCAGTGGTTCAAGGCCGAGTCCCGCCAGGACACCGAGCACACCGGGCGCGACCTGCTTGCAGGAGCACCTGCGCAAACAGGGCCTGCCGGCGCAGAAGATCACCGGCTCGGCGCTGCTGGCGGACGTGATCCGCGAGGTCGGCTACCGCAAGGCGGACGACTTCTACATCGCCCTCGGCGCCGCCAAGGTGTCACCGAAGCTCGTGGTAAACAAGGTGATGCAGCGCCTGAAGCAGGGCGAGGCGGCCGACGGCGAGGCGAGCGCCTCCGAGCTGCTTCGCGTGGGGCGCGCGCGGCGGCGCCCGACGAGGTCCTCCGGGCAGTACGGCATCAGGGTGGAGGGGTCGAGGACGTGATGCTGCGACTGGCCAAGTGCTGCCACCCGGTGCCGGGCGATGAGATCATCGGCTACATCTCGCTGGGTCGCGGCATCACGATCCACCGCGAGGACTGCCCGAACGCGCGCTGCTGCGCAAGAACCCCGAGCGCTTCACGAACGTCGCCTGGGAGGGCGACCAGTCGACCGGGTTCGTCGTCGAGATCCAGATCGACGCCTGGGACCGCCACCGGCTGCTCGAGGACCTCTCGCGCGTGTTCTCGGAGTCCGGGCGCCAACATCCTCGAAGCCCGCTGCCTGTCCACGCCGCCGATGGTCAAGAACCGCTTCGTGGTCGAGGTCGCCGACACGCACACGCTGAAGGGCGCGATCACGCGCCTGCGCAACATCGAGTCGGTGTTCGACGCCTACCGGGTGACGCCCGGCGCGGCGCGCGGGGTAGCGCCTGGCGCCTCAGGCGACCACGTTCAGTCGCGCGCGGCAGGATCGAGTAGCGCGCCTCGGCGACATCGCCGAGGTAGTCGCCATCGACCTGGAGCGGCAGAGGACGGCCGTCGGTGGTGCGCACCGTCAGCTCGCTGACCCCCTGGAATCGCGCTGACCTGCCGGTGCCGCGTGACCCGGGCGCGCGTGGAGAGGGCGCGCCAGGCGATCGACGGCCCGCTCAGCGGTGTTGCGCGGCGCAGCACCCCACCCGCGAGCGTGCCGGAGTCGAGCGCGGCACCCTCGGCGATGTCGATCGGATGGTTGTTGAAGTAGGTGTAGGTCGAGCCGTTCTGCACGATCGCCGTGACGCCCGCGAGCGTCTGGCCGCCGACGCAGACCTCCATCCGCGGCGGCTTGCGCAGGTAGCGCCGCGTGAACGTGCTGATCGCGACCCAGGTGAAGAAGTAGGCGCCCAGGCGGGCCTTCATGTGCGGGTTCGCATCGACGCGCTGGACCACGCTCGCGTCCAGGCCCACGCCCGAGGCGAAGGTGAAGCAGCGGCCGTTGACACTCCCCAGGTCGACCGTGCGCACACGCCAGTCTCGGCCAGCGAGAGCAGGTGCTCGGTCGCGTCGATGATGTCCGCGGGGATGCCGAGCAGCTTGGCGAACACGTTCGCCGAGCCGCCCGGCAGACAGCAGAGCGGCGTGTCCGAGCCGACGCAGGCCGTTGGCGGCTTCGTTGACCGTGCCGTCGCCGCCGAACGTGACGACGACGTCGTATTCCTCGCTGCGCGGCCTGCGCGACACAGCTCGGTGGCGTGGCCACGGGCCTCGGTGTCCACGGCGTCGACGTCGAAGCGGTTCTGAAGGGCGTACAGGACGAGTTCGCGCAGTTCGTCCGAGACCGTGGTCGCGTGCGGGTTGACGATGACCAGCATGCGCCGGTTCCCCGCCGGTGAGATCGGGGCGCCGGGCGCCTGTGCCGGGCGCTGATCGTGCTTGGCAGGGGTGCTCACCGCAATGGGCTACACCGCATCAGGGCCCTCGTTACCACGCCGACCGGAGACGTGACGCCCATGTGCTCGCCGGAATGCTTGCTAGACTGCCCGTCAGACATAGCTGGACACATCCAGAGGGGTGGAGGGACTGGCCCTATGAAACCCCGGCAACCACCGTGACGTCACCACGGGAAGGTGCCAATTCCAGAGAGATGTGTGGCGGGCTTCGTGCTCTTCGCCACACCTGTGACAACGGCGAAGACTAGAGCGAAGGAGCCCTCAATGGCTGTGAGTCATCTGAGTGCAAGGAGTGCAAGGCGCGAGTATCCGCTGGAGGCGCTGTACGTGTGCGAGCGGTGCTTCGGGCCGCTGGAGGTCGCCTACGACCACAGCTCGCTCGGAGCGCGACCTATCGCGGGCTGCGCCGGCGTATCCAGGGCGGTCCGCAGAACATCTGGCGCTACGCCGACTTCCTGCCGCTGACGGCCGGCCCGCCCGGCCCCTCGGGCCGGCTCGCCTCACGCGTCGGCCTGCCGGCCGGGTGCACGCCGCTGATCCGCGCCGACCGGCTAGCCGCCGCAGCTCGGCCTGCGCGAGGTGTGGGTCAAGAACGACGCCGCCAACCCGACCCACTCGTTCAAGGACCGGGTCGTGTCGGTCGCCGTCGCGCGGGCCCGCGAGCTGGGCTTCGAGGCGATCGCGTGCGCCTCCACGGGCAACCTCGCGAACTCCGTCGCCGCCCACGGAGCGGCGTTGGGGATGGAGTCCTACGTGTTCATCCCGGCGGACCTCGAGGAGCAGAAGGTGCTTGCCACGGGCGTCTACGGGACCCGCCTCGTGGCGGTGGAGGGCAACTACGACGACGTCAACCGCCTGTGCACCGAGATCTCCGCGGAGCGCGACTGGGCGTTCGTGAACATCAACCTGCGCCCCTACTACGCCGAGGGCTCGAAGACCCTGGCGTTCGAGATCGCCGAGCAGCTCGGGTGGGAGCTGCCCGACCGCTGCGTGATCCCGGTCGCCTCCGGCTCGCTGTTCACCAAGATCGCGCAAGGGCTTCGAGGAGTGGCGCGAGCTGGGGCTCCTCGAGGGAGAGCTGCCGCGGATGAACGGCGCCCAGGCCGAGGGCTGCTCGCCCGTGGCGAGCGCGTTCGCCGCCAGGCCAGGAGGTTTGCCGGCCGGTGAAGCCGAACACGATCGCGAAGTCGCTGGCGATCGGCAACCCCGCCGACGGTCCATACGCGCTCGAACAGGCGCGTCGAACGGCGGCTCGGTCGATGCCGTCAGCGACGAGGAGATTCGGGAGGGCATCGCGCTGCTTGGCACAGACGACGGGCATCTTCACCGAGACGGCCGGCGGCGTCACGACGGCGGTGCTGGCCAAGCTGGCCGAGCGCGGGGACATCGATCCGGACGAGCGCGTCGTGCTGGTGATCACCGGCGACGGGCCTGAAGACGCTGGACGCGGTGCGCGGCACGTTCGAGACGCACACCATCGCCGCGAACCTCGAGGCGTTCGAGGCCGGGGTGCCGCTGCCGGCGCCGGTCTGATGACGGCCCTCGTGAAGATCCCGACGCAGCTGCGGACCGCCACGGACGGCGAGACCGAAACGGTCGTGGAGGGTGAGACGGTGAAGGAGGTGCTCGACGGACTGTTCGAGCGCTTTGGCGAGCTGCGCACGCGCATCGCCGACGATGACGGCTCGCTGCGGCGCTTCGTCAACGTCTATCTGTCCGGAGAGGACATCCGCTTCCTCGACGGGCTGCAGACGCCGGTCGCCGACGGGGCGGAGCTGACCATCCTGCCCGCTGTCGCAGGGGGCAGCTAGCTGTAGAACCTGAGAACGTTGTTCATCCGGGCCTCCTTGGAGGCTGGTTGGTGTCGAAGCCACCAGTCCCAAGGAGGACACCGGATGAAGTTGCACGCTAACGCTCGTCTCAGCGTCAAGGGCCGCGAGCTGCTGGTCGATCGTGTGGAGCAAGAGGGGTGGCCGGTGATGCAGGCCGCCGAGGCGGCCGGAATCACCGGCCGGACCGCGCATAAGTGGCTGGCCCGCTACCGGGCAGAGGGAAGAGCCGGTCTGCTGGATCGCTCCTCGGCGCCGTTGCGGGTAGCAAATCGCACCGAGGAGCGGCGCGTCGAGGCGATCGCTGCGCTGCGGCGTCTGCGAATGACTGGCGCGGAGATCGGCGAGGTGCCTCGGGATGGCACTCTCCACGGTTTCGGGGATCCTGACCCAGATCGGGATGGGCAAGCTCGGCCGTCTCGGGCCGGAGCCCGCCCAACGCTACGAACGCCAGGTGCCCGGTGAGCTGATCCATATCGACGTCAAGAAGCTTGGCAGGATCCACCAGGGCGCAGGGCACCGCGTGCACGGCAAACGCGGCCGCTATAACCCGCAGCGCACCGATGCCGAGGGCCGGGTCCGCAAGACCATCGGCTGGGAGTTCGTGCACATCGCGATCGACGACGCAACGCGCCCGGCCTATGTCGAGGTCCTCTCAGACGAGAAGGCACTCACAGCGATCGCGTTCCTCACCCGAGCCGTCGCGCACTACAACAGCTACGGGATTACCGTGCAGCAGCTCATCACCGATAACGGCGGCACCTACCGCTCAGCCGTGCACGCGATCGCCTGCCGCACCATGGGTATCCGCCACCTCCGCACACGCCCCTACCGCCCCCAGACCAACGGCAAGGCAGAGAGGTTCATCCGCACCATGCTCGGCGGCTGGGCCTACGGGGCGATCTACCGCGACAGCGCCGAGCGGACCGCAGCCCTCGCCGGCTGGATCGACTTCTACAATCGCCGAAGACCCCACGGCGCCCTCAGCCACAAGCCGCCCATCGCTCGCCTCAACGAGCTGAACAACCTCCTCGGGTCTTACAGCTAGCGCACCGAGGCGTGTACTGCCGGGGCGCCGGCGGATTGGCCCCCGTGCGCCGGCGTGGCGACCGTCGAGCCGCTGAAGCCGATCGTCGAGACGATGCCGGCGGCGCACATCGCGCCGATCGTGAGCGCGCGCATGCGGCGCGGGGTGAGCCAGCCGAAGTGATGGGTCTGAAGCCAGGTTCTGAAGCCGGTGGCCGCTGACGCGGCGCACATCGCACAGCCGACGCACATGGCTCAAGGATAGTGCGTTCGCGCGGTGTTGGGGACACGCGGCCCGGGTGCGGGTCCCGCGGCGTTGGTGGGCGAGCATGAAAGCGCCGCTCACAGCCGCTCGGGCGCGCGCGCTCCCTCCTGGAGGCGTCTGCGCAGTTCGGCACCACGGCCCGCGGCGACCGCTCGCGCGGCGCGAGCCTCGGTCAGGTCGAGACCCCGGGAGTGGGCGAAGTCGAGCAGGTCCTGGCGCTCCTCGCTCTCACGGGCGGTCCGCAGGAACAGCCAGCAGAAGAGGCAGAGTGTGAGGATCGAGCCCTCGACCATCATGATTGCACCGGCGATGTTCTGGTCGGCCAGCGGAGAGATGTGGTAGACGGCGTCACCGTGGATGTAGAAGGGGTAGAAGACGGTGCCCGACCAAAGGAAGATGTTGCCGAGCACCGCGCCGGTGAGACGCACCGCGACGATGTAGAGGAGCTTGCCCAGGTTGCCGAACCAGCTGGGCGTCGGCAGTGGTCCGAACAGGCACATCCACATGTTGATGCCGAACGTGAGGAACATGATGTGCTGCAGCGCGTGCACCGCGGAATGGCGGAGCGCGGCCTGGTAGAGCACGGGCAGGTGCCACACGTACAGATCCACGGCCCACAGCGGAAACGCCACGAGCGGGTTGGTCAGCACGCGCAGCCGATCGAAGAACCTGATGCGCAGGACCGGCGCGAGCAGCGGGCCGGTCAGTCCGAGCACGATCAAGAGCGATGCGATGTCCCCCAGCAGCAGGTGCTCGATCATGTGTACGTACAGCAGGTCCTGGCTGGCCGAGCCGAGCGATGTGAGTGCTGCGGCGATCACGACGAAGCCGGAGTAGAAGCACGCCTGGCGCCAGCCGGGCACCGGGTGTCCGTCGATCGCCAGCGTGCGCACGCGCAGCGCGTAGAGAACCGCGAGCACGGCCAGCGGCCCGAGCTGTAGCGCTGCCGAGACGTCGGGGGAGACGGCGAGCGGAAGTTGGAGCATGCAGATCCAGGGTACGCGAGCAGAGCCCCGATCGGCGGATGCCACAAGGTCGTTCCATAGACTGCCGCGGGCATGAGGGTCCCGCCCGCTCGCCTGCTTTCGTCGCTCTTCGGTGGACTCGCGCTGGTGGCGCTCGTGCTACCCGCGAGCGCCCAGGCGCACGGGATCGTGGGCAGGGCGGACCTGCCGATCCCGGTGTGGCTGTTCAGTTGGGCGGCGGCGATCGTGCTGATCGTCTCGTTCGTGGCGCTGTCGACCATGTGGACGCGCCCGAAGCTGCAGGAGCAGCACCGGCGCGGGCTGTTCCGCCTGCCGGCGCCGATCGAATGGCTCGCCGGACTGGTCGGCGTGGCCCTGTTCGCGCTGGTCGTCTACAGCGGGTTCGCCGGCGCACAGGTCACGCAGGCGAACTTCTCGGTGACGTTCATCTACGTCATCTTCTGGGTCGGCATGCCGATTGCGAGCGTGCTGTTCGGCGACGTGTTCCGAGCGCTGAGCCCCTGGCGCACGTGCGGACGCCTCGGCAGGGCGCTCGTGCGCGCCCTGCGCAGCAGCGACGCTGGGGCGCCGCTGCTGCGCTATCCCGACTGGCTGGGGGTGTGGCCGGCGATCGCGCTGTTGGTGGGCTTTGCGTGGCTCGAGCTCGTGTACGTCGAACGCGATCGACCGTCCACGCTCGCGGCTCTCTCGCTCGGCTACTTCCTGCTGATGCTCGCCGGGATGGCACTGTTTGGCGTGGACGCGTGGGTGGAGAACGCGGACGGGTTCGGCGTGTACTTCAACCTCCTCTCCAGGCTGTCCCCGCTCGTGCGCGGGGCCGACGGCGTCCTGTACCTGAGGCGTCCCCTGAGCGGCGCGGCGGGCCTGAGGATCCGCACGGGCATGGTCGTGCTGATCTGCACGATGATCGGCACGACGACGTTCGACGGGTTCTCCAACGGCGGCGTCTGGCGCACCAACGAGCCGAGCCTGCAGGAACTGTTCGCCGGTCTGGGCTTCTCGCCCACCCCGGCCCTCGAGCTCGCCTACTCGGCCGGCCTGGTCTTCTGCATCCTGGTCATCTACGGGATCTATCGGCTCGGGATCATCGGCGTGCGCAGCGTCAGCGGTCGCTATGGCGAGGAGGCGCTGGTCCGGGTGTTCGCCCATACGCTTATACCGATCGCGTTCGCATACGTGCTCGCGCATTACTTCTCGCTCTTCATCTGGCAGGGTCAGGCGATGGTCTACCTGTTCTCCGATCCGCTCGGCAACGGAGCCAACCTGCTCGGAACGAGCAGCTACCAGATCGACTACCACGTGATCTCCTATGCCGGTATCTGGTACGTGCAGGTGGCGGCCCTGGTCACCGGCCATGTGTGTGGTCTGGGACTCGCGCACGACCGCGCGCTGGCCCTGTATCCGGATCCCGAGGAGGCGGTGCGCAGCCAGTACTGGATGCTCGCGGTGATGGTCGCGTTCACGAGCTTCGGGCTGTGGCTGCTCTCGGCTGTGGGCACCTGAACCGGACCGCGCTGGTAGATCCTCCGCTACGGTTGCTGTAACGTGTCCCGACGCCTTCTACCGCCGCTCATCGGCGCCCTGCTCCTGGCCTCCTCGGTCCTCGCCCAGGGCGTCCACGCGGCGACGAGCACGGGGTTGGCGGGCGAGAGCGGCAACCCCATCAGCGACCAGGGCTCGAGCTATGAGTACCGCTCGAACATAACCTCGGTCAACCCCGATGTGCCGGGGCTCAGCCTGCAGGTTCTCGAGTTCGCCGATCGCCTGGTGCTGACTAACCACACTGGTCAGACGGTCACGGTCTTCGGGTACTCGGGCGAGCCCTACGCGCGCGTGCTGGCCAATGGCACGGCCGAGCAGAACGTGCGCTCGCCGGCCACCTACCTGAACACCAACTTCTATGCCGACGTCACGGTGCCGCCGTCGGCAAACGCGAGCGCGCCGCCGCAGTGGGCGGTCGTGGACCGCACCGGCCAGTTCGAATGGCACGACCATCGCATCCACTGGATGTCGCCGGTCGTGCCGCCGCAGGTCAAGGACAAGAGCAAGCGCACGCTCATCTTCAACTGGCAGGTCCCGATCGAGGTCGGAACGCGCAAGGGCACGATAGACGGACAGCTCTTCTGGACGCCCGAGAACTCGAAGGCCTCTCCCGTCGTGATCGCGCTGGGTGGCGCGATTGTGGTCTTCGGCCTGCTGTTCGTGCTGATCGTGCGACGGCGACGGTCGCGGGCGGCACCTGACGCGGACGAGCACCCATCGGCCCGGCACCCGGGCAGCTCGGCCGGTGAGGCATGGTGAAGGCGTGATAGCGTTCTGAGCATGGCATCGCTTGCCTGCCTGATGCATTGGTACATATCGATGCTCTACGTAGTGCCCGTCGTGGCGGTCGGCGGCTGGTGCTGGTGGAGCACCAAGAGGGCGACCAAGCGCAGGGACCGGCCGAAGACGCGCCCGTCCGAGAAGACCCCGACGCCGGTGCATTTCGAAACTTCTTAGGGACCGTTGAGGTTCACATGACCGGCGTACTGTTTGCTGCGAACGTGCCTGCGCAAGCCCCCATCAGCGCCGCGACCGCAGCGGGCGAGACCGAGCGATTCGACGCGATCGCCTGCCTTGACGAGCGCGCCCGCCGCCGGGCGACCCCCGATCGGCCGGTCGAGCCCGGTCGATACATCGAGGTGCAAGGGCCGCAGGAGACGCTGCTCATACGTCTCGCCCAGGGTGTGACGCACGTCGGGCGAGGCCTGGCGGCCGACCTGCGCCTTGACGATGATTCGGTCTCCAGGCGCCACGCGCTCCTGCTCAACCGCTCATCGGGCGTGCGGGTGCTCGACGATCGCAGCTCAAACGGTACGTTCGTCAACGGACGGCGGATCTTCGAGGCGGACCTGGGCGACGGCGACGTCCTCGTGCTCGGACGCATCGTGCTGCGCTATCTCGACGTTTAGTGCCGCGCCCGCGGCGCTGAGGCGCGCCCGCGCGCCGACCGGGCTCAGGCGCGGATGAATCGATCGGCCACGGCGTAGGCGCGCCCGACCGTGTCCCAGTCGAGGTTCTCCGGCGTGTCGCTCGGCCAGTGGTAGTTGGCCGGGAACTTGGTCTCGTCGATCGACGCCAGCGTCGCGGCGTCGTAGCCGTTGCGCAGGGCTATGAGGGCGTCGGTGGCGGCGACCGTGCGCAGCCCACGAACCAGCTCCACGCCGGCCGCCTCGCCGGCGTCGGCCAGGCGTCGGCGGGCGGCGTCGCTGTAGTGACGCATCCGCAGCATCCCCTCGGCCTCTACGAGCGTCAGCGTTGGTCCACCGAGGCACTCCAGGCACAGCACGGTGGTGCGCGCGGGGTCGAGCGTCGAGCGATGGCGGCGGATGAAGCCCTGCATGCCCTCCATGAACGACTCCTCAGAGCCCGTCGACAGCAAGAGCACGCGCACGCCGCTCGCCGGCCGCTCGGCCAGCGAGCGGGCCAGCGCCACCAGCACAGCAACCGCGCTCAGGTTGTCGTTGGCGCCGGGGACCACCTCGCTCCTGGCGATGTCGGCCATCGCCACCGCGGCGCCTGCCGCGAGCACCGAGCCCGCGCGCACCAGGCGAGCCCGCGAAAGTGCGGAGCCGAGCGCCACCAACACCGGGCCGAGCCACGTGGCGTACATGACCGGCAGGGTCTGCGTCGAGCGCTCGTGGAGCGCCGGCAGGTGCTCGGCGAACAGCCGCGGCAGGGCGGGGTGAAAGACGAGCCCGCTGTGGGCGGCGTCGTGATGGGCCACCACCAGCACGGTCTCGGGGCCGTTGGGGTCCCCTGCCTCGGCGAGGACGTTGAAGGTGTCGCGGTGGGGCATCACGGCCCGGCGGAACCACAGCCGCCCGCCGCCGACTTCATCCCAGATGGCCCCCGCCGCCCCAGCGCCCAGCGCCGCGACGAGCAGCCGCCGCAGGCGCGAGGGCGAGCGGTGGACCAAAAGGCCACCGAGGGCCACGACGCCGTTCAGCAGACCGAGCGGCCACCAGTAGCCGCCGTGCGCGGGCTCGACCTCCACCACGGCGCTGTGACCGAGCTCGCGCATGCGCCCGGCTATCCACTCGGCGGCCCGGCGCTCGCCGTCGGAGGCCGAGGGGCGCTCGTAGCCCGCCAGCTCGTGCACGACGGCGCTCAGCTCGTGATCGAGCCAGGGTGGTCGGGTGGGCGCCCTCCGGTTCTGGGTCGATGCCATGCGCGGACGCTAACCCAGACGGCCGGGTTCACGCGTTGAGCCCGGCGGAGCGAGCGCCTCTGCGGAGACGATCGACCGGGGCCCGCCCATGCCGGGTCTTCGGTCTCAGGACTCCGGCCTCACCGGCTTCTCCGCATCGCCGGTCCGCGCATCGCCGGTCCGGCTAGGGTGCCGCGCCCTGAACGCCGCTGAGTTCGCGTTCGACCTGCTTTTCCTTGGGGCTCTCGGGTCCGGTCGCCCCCGCGACCCCGATCGCCCCCGTGACGGAGATCACCTGTACTCGCGGTCCGGGCGGCGCCGGATGCCGGCTGGTCGTGCTCCCGCACCCGGCCAGCAGGCATGCGCCCGCGGACAGCGTCACGAGGATCGGTCGCGCTCTCATCTGCTCACTCATCAGATGCTAGGGAGGGAAGCCCCACGACACGCAGGCTCCCCTCCCATTTAGCACACCACCTGACCTGTCCAGCCGGAGCACGCCTTGGCATGGCGACGTACCCTGGCGCCTCGAACGTACTGCGCCATCCGATACGCGAGATAAGAAAATCAGGCGGGCGTGTCGGGCACGGCATCCCGGCCTCGCGAGGACGCCCGAGCGGCTACTGTGAGAGGGCGATGAGAGCGAGCGGGTGGCGTCTGCTTACTCGGGCCGGATCCAACGGCGTCGCGAGGATGCCATGAGCGCGGTGGGCGCCGGATTCATGCTCGCCAGCGGCGTGCAGGGAGGCCACGCCCACGCGCCCATCTATGAATCGCTCCTGCTCGCCGGCGCGATCGTGGCGATGGTCGCGCTGTCGGTGCTGATCGGCCTGCTGCTGCGACGCCACCACTGTCAACCCAAGTCGGTGGCCGACCAGTGGCAGGCCCTGGCCGTGATGGGCGAGCTGTGCCCGGACGGCTGGCAGGCCCAGATCACCCTGTACGGTTGGGGGGCGCCGGTGCCCGCCGACGCCCCGCCATCGCGCGTGCCGCCGGTGGAGCTCGAATGGAAGCAGTTCGACGGGGAGTCCGGAGCCGTCGTCGTGGCGCGGCGCGTGTGGGCAGCGACGGTGGGGGAGGCCCTTCAGAAGATGGTCGAGGATCGCCGCACCGACCTGACCCTCGAGCAGATCGAGCGCGCGGCCGCCGACGGGGAGGAGTGGTGGAGCGACTGACGGGCGCTCGAGTCCGCAGGGGCGGCGTGGGCACATCGGCGCGCAGTCCCCTGGCGCGAAAGTCCTCGCTGCGTGCGGCTAAGCGGGCTTCACGCGGTTCGTCGTGGTGGTATGCCCCTGTCGCTGCCATTGATCGACCAGACGAGAGGCATGGCGATGGACTTCGACACGACGGACAGGCGTGCGGAGCGGCGCAGCAGGGAAGCGATGCGTGAGCGGGTCACGGCGCTCCTTGAGGAACAGCGACGACGAGAAGAACGGATTCGGCCCTGGCGGCCGGGTGTCCGCGACAACCCCGGTTGGCTCGGAACGCGAGACGAGAGGCCCTGGGCGCCGGTCGATCGCTGAGGTGTTTGGGCCGGCGATACTCGAAGGGCACGACTAGCGCGTCGGCGCGACGCTCATCCGAATCGCCTCGAACGAGCTCGGCTCGGTGGGTAGGTCGGCGAGCGCCCCCGCCACCTCTGCGGCCTGCGCGATCCTCGCCGCAGGCGTCTCGGCGATCCAACGGGCGAGCCATCTGATGGCCCACGAATCGAACTCCCCCGGGCTCTCGCGGGCGATCAGCGGCAGGAACCGGGCAGCCGTCGCCAGGTCGATCGACTGACCGCGTTCGATCCGCACTTCCTCGGCCAGCTTCACCGCGAAGCGCAGGTCGCCGCGCTCGAGCGCCCCGTCGAGCTCGGCGGCGGGCTTCCAGGGTCGAGGTCCCATACGAACATATGTTCGCACACGGACGGGCGCTGCGCTCGGGGTCTGACCGCGCTGCTGCATCGGCGAGCTCGGGTCGAGCCGGAGGGCGAGGCGAGGAAGGGGACCGCCGATCGCGGTCCCGATCCCCAGGCCGGATGAGTGTGCATGCTCTCAGAGCGCCAGAGCGTCCGTGCTCCGGCGCTCCGTGCGATCACTCGCTGGACTCGTACTTGAACGAGATCGCCAGCCGGACGCGGTAGTTCTTGATCGCTCCGTTCTCGATCGATACATCCTGGCGCAGGACCTCCGCTATGCGCAGGTCGCGAACGGTCTTGCCGGCCGTCTCCACCGCGCTGCGCGCCGCGGCCTCCCACGACTCGTCGCTCACGCCGATCACTTCGGTGACTCGATAAACCCCGTCAGCCATACCGACATCCTTTCCTCGACTTTGATGTCTGCGACTCTCGCACGTATGCACCGATCCCGTATCGTCGCCGAGCCGTCGAGCCTGCTCGTGAAGCCGCGCCTGTCCGTCCGCCTGGCCGGCGAGGCGTGCCCCGAGGCCGATCGTCGATGACCTCGGGGCTCAAAGTTCACGTGCGCCGCGTTTGCGGTGCCGATCTCCGCTCCGGCCTTGCTGATGCAGCGACACGCAGGGGTACTCTCGGCAACTCACGGTGCGAGCTTGACCCGCACGGTCCGCGGGAGGACGGGTGTTCCAAGCACCTCGACCATCATCGCGCCGACGGGTTTGTGCAGCGCCGCGCGGGCGAGCGATCCATCGCCCGCCCGCGCGGCTTGATGCTGCGCACTGACACCCATCGCCGGCCGCCGAGAGGGGCACTCTGTGAGCGGGGGCGCGGGCGTGCTGTTCCTACTGAGGGGTGGAGGAGAAGCCCCACCGGGAGAGCCTCCCGCCGGACCGCAGCCCCGGCATCGGTGCAAGACCGCAGGAAGGGCGGCGGAAACTACGGGCACTGAGGAGGAACATTCGCGGCCGCGGGCATCAATCTTCACGGTGAGCGTCCAGCGAATCTGGACGGCTTCTGTGACCTCAGGCGGCACGGCTGCCGATAAGGGTCCTGTCTCCTGAGGGCATGAACGGGCCGGCCCACTTCCCCCCAAAGTGGACCGGCCCCCTATTGGCCGGCAGATCCACAGGCGGGAGCTCCCCGCGGTCCTCGTTCCGCGACATTGTCCGCCTCGCCGCCCGCCGACGCGCGCGCGTTCGATACGGCCGCTCAAAGCCGGCCTCACTCTGTGCCCCCGGTAAAGTCGCGCCGATGGAGGCCGAGCAAACGTGTCCGCTTCCGAAGGACGCCGTGTCGCCGAGGTGGCGGCCACGCTCAACGCCAACGGGCAGTGGGGCACGATCGTCGACCGGAGCTGGCGGCAGGTGTACATGACCGACGATCTGCGGCTCACGTTCGGTGGGCAGCTCGAACTCGTGCCATTCACGACCGGCGTGCATTTCTTCGGCCCGGAGGCGGTGCAGGCGAGTCTCGGATACCGGGCCGGTTCCAACCGGATCGAGTTCTTCCGCGACCTGCTCATCCAATGTGCCCCCTGGGTGCTCGCGGACACGCCGGGAGGCCGGGACGAACTGGTCGGGCTGGTCGACCCTGCTCTGCGCGACCTCGTCGGTGGCCTCTCGGAAGAGGGCCCCGCCGTGATGATGCGCATCGCCGGGCGAGGAATGCATCTGCGCAACCAAGCCGTGGATGTGCCGATCACGGCGATGCGCATACGCGACGAGAACGGTCGCCTCGCGGGGACCGCCATGATCAACAAGCCCGCACCGCCCATGAGCGTCCTCGCAGCGCTCGCCGCGGGGGGAGATGTTCGTCACCTCGCAAGGATGCAGCAGGTTGCTAAGCCGGCACGTCGACCGGCCGCGATCCTGTTCGCCGACCTCGAGTCCTCCTCGCCGCTGGCCCGGCGCATGTCCACGGCAAGCTACTTTGCCTCGGACGCCGCCTGACGCGGGCCGCAGACCAGTGCGTGGTAGACGCCGGCGGGCTCGTGGGCCGTCACGTCGGCGACGGCGTCGTGGCCTTCTTCCTCGCCGAGAGCGCCGGCTCGGAATCCGCAGCCGCCCGCGCCTGTATCTAGGCGGCCCGTTCAATCAGGGAGGCGATCTCCGGCGTGGCGGCCCGCAGCGAACTCGCGCCCGAGGATCTTGTCATGCGCTTCGGCCTGCACTGGGGAGCGACACTGTACGTCGGTCAGATCCTCACCAGCGGGCGAGCAGAGGTGACGGCGCTCGGTGACCAGGTCAACGAGGGTGCGCGTATCGAGGCGTGTGCCACCGGCGGGTTGGCCCTGGCCTCCAAGGAGCTGCTCGAGCGCCTCGAACCCGACGATGCCGACGCGCTCGGTTTGGACCCGGACCGCGTCACCTACACGCCGCTGGCCGACCTTCCCACGACGACCGAGAAGGCCCGCCGCGACGCGCCAGCCATCGCCGTCTGCGAGGTGTAGCGCCGCGGCTCCCTCTGCGGGGCAGTAGACGAGCGGGGGCAGCGATCCCGACGTTGAGCGAGCGTCTCGTGGTGCGATCACGGCCCTGCGAGCCCTGAACGTAGCGACCACGTTGGGCAGTCCACGTCTCCGACCCGCTCGAGGCTGTGCGACCAGTCCTAGACTTCAACCCCAGCTACCCCGCCCCATCGATACATGCTGAGGAGCACCATGTCCACGTCGCCCAAAGACTTCAATGCCCAGGTCATCGAGGAGTTCCACGCCAACGAAGGACGCGTCGGTGGCATGTTCGAGGGCATGCCGCTGCTACTGCTGCACCACACCGGCGCTAAGTCCGGCAAGAGCCGCGTCAATCCGCTCGCCTTCCAGAGCGACGACGGCCGCTACGTCGTGTTTGCCTCGAAGGGCGGAGCGCCGACGAACCCCGACTGGTACCACAACCTCAAGGCCCAGCCCAACGTCACCATCGAGGTCGGGACGGACACGATCGACGTCGTAGCCAGCGAGGCGACCGGTGATGAGCGCGAGCGTCTCTTTCGAACGCAGGCCGAGCGCGTCCCGCAGTTCGCAGAGTACGAGAAGCAGGCACAGCGGACAATCCCGGTCATCATCTTGACGCCCAAGGCCGGCTGAAAGACCCCGACGCGCCCGGGCCGATTCGAACGGCCGACCTCTCGCTCCGGAGAACGCGGCAGGCCCGCCTCGCCAGGATTGAATGTCCCGGCTTTGCGGGCCTTTCGCCATTCGGGGCCGTCGCGGATATGGACGGATACGGGCGGAAAAGGCACCATAAAGGCACCGGCTCGGGCATGGTGCCTTTTCGTCGATCCGGGCCGGATGGCTCCGCCTGGGCGTCGTCTATGATCGTCCCCGTAGGTTGCCTGCGCCCTTGAGTAAGGCGCAGGGGTGTTCCTTTCGTTTTGAGAGGGCTTCATTTGGTAAGAGAGCCGCCTTCCGGGGCGGCTCTCGTCTATCTGCGGCAGAAAGAAAGTCCGTCCAAACCGGCGCCTATAGTGCCGGGCACTAAATGTTTGCCCACTCAACGATATGGAGCACACCATGCCGACCTTGCACCGGCCGGATGAGAACGGCCAGCTAAGCGAGCGGTCCGCAAGACAGCTACTCGCCGAGCTAGACCCCCACTACTGTCGCCGCCAAACCCCCGCGCAGCGCAGACGCGCCAGCCGCGCCCTCCTCGCCGCCGCGCGAGAGCGCATCGCCGAGATTGACCGCGACGGATACGCGCCCGAAGATTCGTCACGACGGTTTCTTGAGCGGATCGTTGCGCGGCACACTCGGGAGCTGCGGGAGCGCCGCACAGGCGCCACGGCACCACGAGCCCGACAGGACTGCGTCGGCGGCAATACTCGACCGGCCCACCGCTCGCCAAGCTCGACGCGGGGCTCACCATCGAGCGGAGGCGATGACCCCGACTTAGGCGGTGACGATCCCGAAGGTGAACGCCGCCCTGTAGCAATCCTCGCCGGACGTTCTCGGCTTCTACTCGACTCCCCGGCTTGCTCGCCGAGCTTTGCGGCGTGGCACGCCACGCTGCCGACCTGGCTGGCGGGCCCGGCACGCCTAGCCGCGTTCGCCCGACTGCCCGAGAACGTGCAGGCGAGCCTATGGCGAGAGCTTGCCGTGACCGTAGATCGGGGGCGAGCAGCATGAGCCCGACACCGCTCGACAGATTGGCTGACGTGCTCGACGGGCGCGACCTGCTCGTGTCCCGGCGCGGCAATCAGATCACGGCACGCTGCCCGGCACACGAGGACCGCAACGCGAGCCTCAGCGTCGGCGTGGGCCGCGATGGCCGGGCGCTTGTCCACTGTCACGCCGGCTGCGATGTGCTGGACGTGCTCGACGCGCTCGGGCTGAGCTGGCGCGAGCTATTCCCCCGAGGATGACGTGAAGCCGTGGACAACCGCCGGCCTGCGCCGTGTTGGCGCAAGCGTCGAGCAGGACGGCCGCGTGCGGTTCGGGAGCGTGCGTTACATGCCCGGCGCCAACGGCGAGCGGAAGTCGATCGCGGACGCCGGCAAGTCCCGCGACCTCTGGCCCAACCCGGCAACCGTTCCCGGCGATGTGCTCTACGTCGTGGAGGGTGAGCCCGACGCCGCCACGGGCTCGAGCCTGGAGCTGCCGACCGTGGCCGTTCCTGGCGCTGCCGGATGGCGGCCAGAGTGGGCGGCTCGGCTCGCGGATGGCCGGCGCCGTGTCGTGGTGATCGCGGACTCAGACCCGCAGGGCCGGAAGGCCGCGCAGCGCGTGGCCGCCGCCATCGCCGAGCACTGTCCAGACGTTCGCGTGCTCGACCTGGCGCCGGCGCGGTCGGACGGTTTCGACCTCTCCGATTGGGCCGGCGAAGGCCACGGCGCGAGCGAGCTAGCGCAGCTCGCCGAGCAGGCCCCGGCCGTTGGCTCAGGAGAGACTGACGAGCGCGTCATCGTGGCTGAGAGCTTCGCCACAATCCGAGCACAGCGCACCCGCTGGCTCTGGCAGGGACGGATACCGCTCGGAGCGCCGACGCTGCTCGTGGGCCGCGAAGAATTGGGCAAGAGCACGCTTACGGTCACGCTTGCGGCTGGAGTCTCGCGGGGGACGCTGGAGGGCGACCTCCAAGGCACGCCGACCGATGTGCTGATCGTCAGCTATGAGGACAACGCAAGCTCCACGATCAAGCCGCGACTACTGGCCGCCAACGCTGACCCGAGGCGCGTTCACGCTCTCTCAGCCAAGCGCCGGGGCGTCTATGACCTTGTGAGCCTGCCCGATGACGTGGAGCCGGTACGCGAGGCCGTGCGCGACCGTGGAGCGCGTCTGCTCATCGTTGACCCGTTCAGCGCATCGCTGGCCGTTGGCATCGACTCGCACCGCGACGGCGATATGCGCCGAGCGATAGCAGCCCTCGCGCAGCTCGCCGAGGACGAGGATTTAGCGGTCGCGCTCGTGGCGCACTTCAACAAGTGCACCGCTGGCGACTCGCTGACCCGCGTTCTCGGATCACGGGCGCTCACGGCGGCGTCCCGGTCCGTGCTCGTGTTCGGTCGCGCTCCCGACGCTGAGGATCGCTCACCGGAGCGCGTGCTAGCTCATTCGGCGTGCAACGTGGCCGCCGAGGCGCCGTCGCTCGCCTGCCGGATCGAGCCTCGCATCGTCGAGGATGAGGTCGGCAGCATCGAAACATCGCGGCTCGTGATTCTCGGCGACTGCGAGACACAGGCCGACGACCTGCTCTCAACGCGGGGGGAGGATGACCGCTCAGACCGCGAGATAGCGGCCGACTGGCTCGCTGACGAACTGGCAGACGGCGAGTGGCACGAGGCACGCGAAGTCAAGACCCGCTCCAAAGTCGCCGAGATACACGAGCGCACGCTTCACCGAGCCCGCAAGTCGCTGGGCGTCGAGCATCGGCGCGAAGGTTTCCCGGCAGTTTCAGAGTGGCGCTTGCCAGTTGTGCCAAGCACCGTTGAGAGGGTTGGCACAACTGTAGGTGGCACAACTAGGCAAACCCGCAACGTAGAGCCAAAACCGGCCGATTCACAGGGCCAGTTGTGCCAGACGGCGGTCACTGGCACAACTAGGGTCGAATCGGTCCCTGACTGTGTGCGGCCCGACTCTCACGCGGAGGATTGGAAACCGCACCCGGGCACGGGCCGGATGGTCTGCTGGCGCTGCCATCCGCCAGCAGGAGTGAACGGCAGCGGCAACCGTGAGGCGGCGGCGATATGAGGCTCACGATTGAGCTAACCGGCGACCAGCTCGACGCGCTGGCCGATGCCGTCGCCGAACGCTTGAAGGTGAGACCACGGGAGCCGGCGGCGCTCGTGGACGCGCAGACCGTCGCCGACGCTCTCAAAGTCACCCGCGAGACCGTCTACGACAACGCCGCGAGGCTCGGCGGTCGGCGGATCGGTGACGGCACGCGACCTCGCTGGAGATTCGACCTCGCCGACGCCTTGGCCGCGTGGGAGCCGACCCGAGCAACGCCGAGGCGAAGGTCACAAAACGGCCGGCGCGAGCTGCTGCCCGTCCACGGTGACGACCAATGACGGCCGCTGACCAGCTCGCCGCCATGCTCGTCGACTTGGCCGATCGCGCACAGGCGGCGCGCACCGAGGCCGTCTATCGCCGCATGTTGCGCGCGGCCAGGCGTTCGCAGGTGAAGTGCGCCGGCTGCGGGGCGACGTTTACGCCGCGTCGATCAAACCAGCGCTATCACTCGCTGGCCTGCAAGCAGAAGGCGTATAGGTGGCGCTCAGCATGACCGTGGACGCTGAGATTGAGACTGCCGCATCCATCGGCGAAGCAAGCGTGTCGAGGGACACCCACGCCGTCTGCTGCTCCTCGTCCGATCCAGGCGCGAGCGTGGTCCTCGGTCGCGTCCCTGAGCTGCTGTAAATCCACTCCGGCTCGGGTTCCCGGTGGCGGGTAGTTTATGCGGCAATCACCTCCGTTTCCTCGGCCTCTGTTTCCGCTGGCTCGTGGCGGAGCCGGTAGAGCTTCTGGCGGTCGATCTCGGAGAGCTTGACGCCGTTGCAGGTGTTGTTGATCTGGAGGTCGAGCACGGCCCAGACGAGGGAGAGGCAGCTCTCCTCGCCGGGGAACCTTCTGATCACCTTCGTCCTTCGCTTCACCTCGCCGAGCGTCCGCTCGAGCAGGTTCGTCGAGCGCCAGCGCTTGCGGTGGCGCAGCGGGTAGCGCAGATGGACGACGAGAGCATCGAGATCATCCGCGAGGCATCTCGCGGCCGACGCATAGCCGGCCCGCTCGAGCTCGGCGACGAGGGCCGCGAGCCGCTGTCTTCCGTCGCGCTCGTCCTTGGCCTCGTCGAGCGCCTTCCAATAGGCCCGGCGTACCCGCTCGCGCTCTCCCTCGGGCAGCTTCGCGATCAGGTTGCGCGCCCGGTGAACGGAGCAATGCTGGCGATCCGAGGAAGGCCAGCACTGCTCGACCGCCTTGATCAGTCCGGGGGCGCCGTCGGCGAGAACGAGCATCGGCGCCCCGAGCCCACGGGCGATCAGGTCCCTTGCGAGAGCGAGCCAGTCCTCGTGGGACTCACGCATCCCGAGGCAGACGCCGACGAGGACCCGTTCGCCCTCATCGGTGAAGCCCCAGGCGCAAAGGACGCCCTCCTTCGGGCCCTTCGGCCTGACGTTGAGGAAGATCGCGTCGAGGAATAGCGCCAGGAGCCTGACCCCGTAGAGGTCGCGGCGCTTGAACTGCTCGAAGCGCTCTCGCAGCTCCTCACAGATCCTTGACGCGGTCGACTTCGAGAGCTTGCCGAGCCCCGCCTCCTGGCAGAGCGATTCGACGTCTCGCATCGAGAGGCCGCGGACCAAGGCGCCAACAACCATCGCCTCCAGCGGCCGGGTGCGAAGCAGCTTCGTCGAGTGCGGGAACAGCGCAGACACGAACGGCTCGGCAGCCTCGCGGACCTGCGGGATCTCGACCTGAAGCTCCCCTTCTGCGGTCTGCACCCGGCGAGGGCGATAGCCGTTTCTGAGCCCCGACTCGTAGTTGCGAAGCCCGCGCTGGTAGTCAGGCCGGCGCTCATAGCGAGCACGACCCAGCCAGGCCTCGAACTCGTCCTCCACAGCCCGCTGAATGATCAGCCGGGCACCGAGCTTGGCGAGCTCTGACAGCGCCTCGCGCGGGTTCTCGCCGACTCCCACGGCGAGCAGTTGGTCGATCCGATCTTCTATCTCCGCCGACGGCGGTACGGTACGTCTCACGGCGTAGGCCTCCTTCAATCGTCTTGCAGGACATGAGGGAACCTACGCCGTCACCTTGACGACTCTCGGAGCTATTTACAGCACTCCTGGGACGCGACCTGGTCCTCGCTCAGACGCTCGCTCAGTCGTGAAAGCGCTAGCGGGGGTGAGCGGCGGCCCATGCCGTGAGGCACATGCCACCACCCGAGTCGTCATGCACGCCCGGCCCTAGATAACCGCTGCGAACTAGACTCACCTCCGTGGCGGAGCAGGGCGAATGGGGCAAGCTGTTCTGGGCTGCGTTCACGCAGTCGCGGAACGCCATGGTGCTGCTCGACGGCGACCGCCGAATCGTTGACGCCAACGGCGCATATCTGAAGCTGCTGGGCTACCGACGCGAGCAGATCATCAACCGGCCCATCTACACGTTCAACGTTGGTGGTCCGCAGATGTCACCCGCTGAATGGCGGGCCGCAATGGCAGCAGGCGAGTTCTCGGGCGAGAGAGAGCTCTTGGCCGCGGACGGCAGCAAGGTTTGCATGCAATTGGCAGCCACCACGGAGATCGTGACCGGCCGGCGGTTAGTCCTGCTCGTGGCGCTCAGCACCTCGCGTTGGGGGCGGCACTACCGTCGCACCACAACTCTCGACACGAAGCCACGAACTCTCTCTCAACGCGAGCGCGAGATCGTGAGGCTCGTGGCGCTCGGGCACAGCGGGCCCGAGATCGCCGACGAACTGCGGATCGCCCACGACACCGTCCGCACGCATACGCGCAATGCGATGAGCAAGGTCGGCGCCCGGTCACGCGCGCAGCTCGTCGCCAAGGCACTCGGCGAGGGACTCATGCTGGACTGATGCCTCAAGAACCAGTATCCGTCGTGGCGCTCGCCTACCACTAATGCGTGATCTCTCGGCCGGGACCGCAACCTAGCGTCTGTCCAAGGGTGTTGTGTCGAGCATGAAGCAGATTGCTCGATGGCTGTTCGCACAGACCCGAACCGACACCTCGCACGACACGCGCGCGGCAGCGTCCGCGGCGGTCGTTGAATACGGCAGCGCACGAGCTGCCGTATGGGAGAGCGGGGTAGACGAGGCGAGTCAGAAGCGGCAGTACCAACGAACGGGAGCTTGATGTTCACAGCAATAGGTCCACCGCGTTCGCGATCGGTGCGGTCGTTGATGGCGTTCGCGCGCGCCGTTCGCACGGCGTGCCGCGGTGCTTGCGCCAACCCCCGCAAACAGTCTCTACGCGCACGGTTCGCGCGGTGCGTTCGTCTAGCTAGGAGAAAAACATTGTCTCGGAAAACCAAGTCTCGTAAAACCAAGACTGCCGCGGTCGCCGCTGCCTCGGCAGCGCTGTTCTTGGCGGCAGCAGGTGCGTCCTCGGCCGCCGCTGCGTCGGGCGCCTTGACCCCCGGCACGCCCGCCCCGCAGGCGGAGCAGCCTCAGCCTGATGCCGGCCTCTTCCAGGTCGGGACCTCGGTCGTCGACATCTCGCCCGAGAAGCCGATGGCCGATGGTGGCTACGGTTCGAACTACATCGTCACGGGCGGAGTTCACGATCCGTTGCAGGTGCGGGCGTTCTTCGTCGGCCATGGCAAGCAGGCTGTCGTCTTCGTGACGGTGGACTCTCAGGGCTGGTTTGCCGCATACCAGTCGCCGAACGTGGGCGATGGGGGCGACGACGCGCGCGCGGACGCAGCCGCTGCCCTTGCTGCCCGGGGCTACGACGTCACTGCGTCCAACATCGTCCTGTCCACCACGCACGACCATGCCGCCCCGACGCTCATGGGCCTCTGGGGCCACACCGATCCGGCGTACCTGCACCAGGTGAAGGAAGCGGCGGTCAAGGCCGTCATCGAGGCTGCGTCGAACACGCGCCAGGCGGAACTGTGGTCGGCGACCGGCACCATCCGCGGCCTGGTCTCCCAGCTCCAGGGGACCGATCAGACGGCTGGGTTCTCGGTCGACGATCAGCTGCCGATTCTATGGGCGCGCCAGCCCGGTACCGGTGCGACGATCTCCATGTACGCCGATGTGCCGATCCACGCCGACCAGTACGATCCGACCGCGTCCGGCAACAACCAGTGGAGTGCCGACTACCCCGGGTGGGTGCGCGAACGACTGGCCCAGCTGTTCGGCGGTACCGAGGTCGTCGCGGTCGGCACCCTTGGTCGGCAGGAGTCCATCGGCTCTGATCCTCATTACGCCGAGGTCGTCGAGCAGGGGCGTTTCGTCACAAACGCGATTGTCCGCGCGCTCACCCACGCGCACCCAATCACCGACACCACGCTCGGCGCCGACAACGTGCCGTTCACGACCGAAGCCACGAACATGGGTCTGCTGGCAGCGATGTCCTGCAACCATCCCGACGGGCCGCTCGGCTGTCCGGGCCCGCTCAGCGAGCCCGCGAGCAACAACGGTGAAGGCACATGGGACTGGGAAGCGGTCGGCGGGATCTTTACGATCAACCGCTCGCTGAACGCGCCGTACTTCAACGCCGCCGCCGGCACCGTAGGCTCGTCGACGACCGTCGCCCGCGTCGGAGATCAGGTGTACGCAACTGTCCCAGGCGAGGGGTTCCCTGAGGTGACCGAAGCAATCGAGCGCTCCTTCGCCGGCTCGCGTGGCATCCAGGCCGCGCATGTCATCGACGAGGGCAGCGACACACTCGGCTACTTCGGAGACTACGCCGCGTACCCGCCGGAACAGATGCAGGGCGACTTGACCACGAACAACGTCGGTCCGAACGTGGCGCAGGACAACATGAGCGCCGTCGTGCAGGCCGGCGACAGCCTCGGTCTGAGCCCGAGCCCCGAGCAGGTGACGGCGGACATCACCAACCCGCAGGCGTTCTCGGAGCCCGGGGTCCAGTTCTACCCCGACCAGGTCGAGACCGCAGATCCGATGGTGAGCTTCTACGGTTCGGCCCACGCGGCGAACTCGGCGTCCCACTCCGCATCGACCACGATCGGCTCGAGCGCGGGCACGCAGGGCGACGGCTCGATCAGCTGGAACTTCGGGGACGGCACGACCGAGGTCCAACCCGATGAAGCGCGCTTCACCCACACGTTCCCCGGCCCTGGCCTCTACCAGGTGACCACGAGCGTCACAGACAACCTCGGCAAGACCTACAGCTGGATCCAGCCGGTGCAGATCGACTGGCCGCTGAGCGCGGCTGTGGTCCAGAAGCCCGAGAGTGGTAACACCAGCGTCGTCACCGCTGTGGCCGAGGGCGGCGCGGGCAACGTGGTGGCGGCCCAATGGACGTTCTCGGATGGAACGACCGCCGACGGCCCGACCATCACTCTGCCTCACAAGCACCTGGACGGGTCCGTGACGATCACGGACGGAGCCGGCAACACGGCGACGACCAGCGTGCACCTCAACTAACGATCACCGCGACCCGGCCGGTGGCTAGGACGGCCACCGGCCGGGTCGCGCAGTCCCAGTCCCAATGCGTGGACAGCGTCCACAAACCGGCCGATAGCGAGGCCCCCATGGCGAGTACTATCACCCAGCCAATTTCAGTGCGGCGGCGACTTGATGGGCCCCGACGACTGGTCCCTTGACCCACACGGCGTCGCCGCGCTTGTGGTGCGGGTGATCGACGACATCGACGAAAGCGACGATGAACGACGGGACGCCTTGCTCTGCGATCTGCTGTGCGCGGCGTGGGGAAGCATCTTGGCTCAGAACCAATGAGCCCAACGCCTCCTGAACCGGGATAGGCGGTCAGGATCTGGGGCAGCACCGGTGCCGAGCCCTCACCCGCCCACGCCGGCGTGGTTCGCGAAGGCCAAGATCGTGACGCTGCACAACGGCACGATCGTGCAGGCGCTCTGGTAGGGCCACACATGGGCGTCGATTGACGGGACGAACGTCCGCGCGCACACGTCGCACCCTCAAACCTCGACTGAGGCCTAATGCTTTTGGCCGAGGCTGTTGCACAAACAGTGAAGATAAGGCGCGGCGTCTGGCCTGGGGTCTGACCTGCGCATAAACTGACCCTCTTGGTGTCGTTCGTGGGGACTTGTCGGCCCCGGGCTGGTCGCCGTCGATCACTCATTCATTGGGTGGTCGGGTCGGGCGGCGTGACCTGATAGGAACCTGCTCGCGACAAGTGCCCCGTCACTGTTCTGTCCGCCCTTCCCGACCGGACCGCCCTTCCGGAACGAAAGGACGACATGCACAGCATGAGGCAGGAGGACGCGCTAGTTGTCGGCGGGGTTGACGCACACGCCGACGCCCATTACGCAGCCGCGCTTGATGAGCGCGGCGCGCTGCTCTCCACGAAGAGCTTTCCAACCACGACGGCCGGCTACCGGGAGTTGCTGGAGTGGCTGAGCGGCTTCGGCGAGCTCGACGTCGTAGCGGTCGAGTCGACCGGTTCGTATGCGGCTGCGCTGGTGCGCTACCTGTGCGAGCACGGGGTCCGGGTCATCGAGGTCAACCAGTCGCACGCGCACACCCGCCGTCGTGTCGGCAAGAGCGACCCGATCGACGCGGAGATGGCCGCCCGGCTGTTCCTGGCCGGCAAGGCCAAGGCGGTCCCGAAGCAGACCGACGGGATCGTTGAGTCGATCCGGCTGCTGCGCGCAGCGCGTCACAGCGCCGTGAAGTCCCGCAGCGCCGCGATGGTTCAGCTTCGTGATCTGATCATCACTGCCCCGCAAGAGCTCCGCGATCAGCTTTCCCGCCGCAAGACGATTCGCGGCAAGGTGATGCTCTGCCGGCGGCTGCGGCCCACGACAGGCGAGCTCCGCCAGCCCAGCCACGCGGCGAAGTTCGCGTTGCGCTCGATCGCCCACCGCATCGATGCTCTTGACGATGAGATCACCGTTCTTGACCGGCAGCTCGAGCAGCTCGTCCGCGCTGCCGCGCCGCGCACCACCCAGCTACTCGGAATCTCAACCGGGCACGCCGGCCAACTGCTCGTGACCGCCGGGCAGAACATCGACCGTCTCCACGGCGAGGCTGCGTTCGCTGCTCTGTGCGGCGCGAGTCCGATCCCGGCGTCCTCCGGCAAGACCACGCGCCACCGCCTCAACTACGGCGGCGACCGGCAAGCCAACCGAACGCTGCACCTGATCACCGTCTGCCGCCTTCGCTACTGCCCACGTACCCGCGCCTATCTGCGCCGCCGCACCGCCGAGGGCAAGACGAAGGCCGAAGTCATGCGCTGCCTGAAGCGCTATATCGCCCGTGAAACCTACAACGCTCTACGCGCCGATCTCGCCGCCCTCTCAGGTCCAGCTGCCACCCGGGCGACCACCACCATCAACTGCGGCGCCGGACCGATCGGGATCACTCGACACCGCACTTGACATCTATAGGAACGTCCCCCGAAGCTCTCACTGAGCCCGTTCTAAGGGCGGGGTCGAAAAAGGCGAAGGCGATCGCTCGCCCACGGCTCGTTCGCCTCGACCTCGGCGCTCCCATGGCCTTCCACGGCCCTCACAGCAAACGCCACACGGGTTCTCGCCGGCGGCTTTGCGCAACAGCCTCACGCGAAACCGACGGTGCGGGGTGCGGTGTGCCGGCACCGGGCTCCCTGTCAGTCGCTGTTGTCCGACCCCCGCGCGCGCCAGCCAACCTCATACACCGCCGCAAGGTCCTCGTCGGCATGCTCCTTGACAGCGACCGAGAAGCGCTCGCGGGCGACCTCGAGAACCGGCATCTCGGCGGCCGAGACTGCCTCGACCTCGCCGACCAGCTCAAGGTCCTTAAGCGCGAGGCGGACGGGAAAGCCAGCGGGGTACTCGCGGCTGCGCATCTCCTGCAGCTTTTCGCGAATGTAGGGGGAGCCGAGCGGACCATCCTCGAGCAGTTCGATGAACCGCTGCTGGTCCAGGCCCATCGCCTCGCAGAGATGCATGGTCTCAGCGACCGCGGTGACGGACGCGACCAGCCAATGGTTGGCTGCCAGCTTCAGGCGGGAGCCCATACCGGCCCGACCGACCCATATCACCCTCGAACCAAGCGCCGCAAAGACTGGCTGCAACTGCTCACGCACCGAGTCTGGCCCGGACGCAAGGATCGTCAGGTGACCCTCCTGTGCGGGGTGCGTGCTACCGGAGACTGGCGCGTCGACGATCGTGACTTGATGTTCCTGTGCAACGCGGGTGAGCTGGTCGGCCTCGCTCGCACCGATGCTACTCATCTGCAGCCAGACGGTTCCCTCGGGCCAGTTGGACAGGAGAGGTTCAACTACCTCCAGGACGATCTCAGCCGTGGGCAGCATTGTGATCACCGTCGACGCGCTGGCGAGAGCGTCCTCGGGCGAGACGGCGGCCCGCCCGTCCGCCGTCTCCAAGGCGCGTGCGTGCTCGGCGGTGCGATCCCAGGCGATCACCTCGACGCCCTGTTCGAGCAGACGCCGACCCATCGCTGAGCCCATGAGACCCGTGCCAAGCATCCCCACTCGAGGCTTGCTCCTACCGTTCTCAGCGGACAAGGCTGGGCTCCTCTCGATCGGCCGCGCCTGCCGACAATCTAGCGTGCCGCGCCGAGCAGCGTCAGCAGCCAGGCAGTGGCCGGGCACCCGTGCGGTTCGTTCGTTCGATCGGTCGGCGAAGGGTGACATGTTCAGACTCGTAGACCGCGCTTTTCATCGCAACCCGCGCTTGGCGACGGCCACACCGTCAGTGTGAAGCGTCGGGTGACGGTGACGAGGGAGGGTTCCCGTCGAGCTGAGGGGCCAGCCAGTGGGTGACGGTCGTGGGCTGGCTTGGGTCGGTCATCGCCCTGATCTCCTCGAGGCGCTGCTGGTCGCGGCGGCTGACGCGTTCGTGCTGGCGGAGGTGTTCATCCCAGGAGCCGACGACGAACTGCTCAAGGACGCGCCCCGGATCGGCCGCGTCGCGCCACACGCGCCAGCTCACGGCGCCCGTGCGGCGTCGGGCGTGGCGCCCGGCGTAGAGCGCCTCGACGAGGTCTCGCTCGAGCCCTGGCCTTGGCCGGTACTCGACGCGTCACCAGCACCGGCCCGTCGGTCGCCGTCGCGCCGACGAGCTGCGGGTCCGGCCAGTCGCCGGCCGGCAGCAGGTCGTGGGGTGAGATCGCCCTGAACGGCAGCCACACGCCGGCCAGGGCGACGAGCGCGAGCCCGACGGCGGCGGCGAGCAGCGCCGCGGTCAGCCCGGCGTTCTGCGCGATGACACCGAACGCGGCGCTACCGAGCGCGCCGCCGCCCTGGAAGATCACCAGGTAGTAGGACATGCCGCGGGCCTTGGCCCAGCCGGGCAGCGTCGACTGATACTGGGAGTTCAGCGTCGAGAGCACGAGGATCCACGCGACGCCGCCGATCACGAGCGCCAACGCGGCCAGCGCGCTGACGCGCACGTACGCCAGCGCCAGCGTCACGGCGGCGAAGACGAGCGTGCCGGCGATCATTAGGGCGCCCGCCAGTCACGCGCCCGCGCAGGCGCGGCAGCCCCGCCGCGCCGGCGACCGCTCCGATGCCCACGCCGCCGAGCAGCAGCCCGTAACCGCCGGAGCCGAGATGCAGCCGCGTTTGCGCGACCAGCGGCAGCAGCGCCCAGATCGAGTTGGCGAAGAACATGAACAACCCGGCGCGCAGCAGGATGACGCGCAGCGCCGGGCTCGCGGCGACGTAGCGCGCTCCGGCGCGGATCGCCTCAATGACGTGCTCGGGCGCGGCGGCGCTCGTCGGCGCGCGCGCGGCCCCGCCAGCGAGCGACCGCGCCGATGACCGGCACAAAGCTCAGCGCGTTGACGAAGAACAGCGCCGCGGCGCTGCTCGCCGCATACAGCGCACCGCCCAGGGCGGGGCCGATCGCTCGGCTGAGGTTCATGTTGACCGCACCCAGCGCGATCGCCTGTGTTCGGTCCTCTGGCGCGACGAGTTCGGGCTGCAGCGTCTGCCACGTGGGCGAGGTCAGCGTCTGCCCGGCGCCGACGGCGAAGATCAGCGCGAGCAGGACCCACGGCGTCACCAGCCCGGCGAGCGCCAGCACGGCAAGCGCCAGGGCCGCGAGCAGCATGAACGACTGCGACGCGATCAGCAGCCGGCGACGGTCGACGAGATCACCGATGGCGCCCGCCGGCACGGCGAGCAGGACAACCGGAAGGCCCGCGGCGGTCTGAATCAACGCCACCAGCGTGGCCGACGTCGTCAAGGTCAGCATCAGCTCCTGAGCGCCGACCGTCTGCATCCAGCCACCGACGTTGCTCACGAACTGCGCCGACGCCATCCTCGC
Source organism: uncultured Solirubrobacteraceae bacterium (assembly GCA_963730575.1). Classification (GTDB taxonomy): domain Bacteria; phylum Actinomycetota; class Thermoleophilia; order Solirubrobacterales; family Solirubrobacteraceae; genus Palsa-744. Next base: position 296,058 of record CAVSSG010000006.1, on the reverse strand, counting down.
GAAATCCGGGGAGCGAAACGGCGCCCACGCCGACGAGCCAGTTGTCGGCGTCGCGGTCGTCCCCGCGGCTTCGCATCGTCGGTGGATGCCCTCATCGCCGCCGCATTATCCTCGGCTACCCGCTTCTCTTGGAGATCCGGCGCTTGGTTGAGCGGGGCGTCAAACGCCGGTCAGTCTGAGGACCTGCATGGCGTTCTACTAGTAGTAGGGAGCTGCACCGTAGTCGGAGCGATCTGTTCGCAGCGTATGACGTGCGCCTGCTTTGGCGTGAAGCGGCTGCCTTTGATTGCGTCCCTTGGCTCGCGCGTTGAACGACAGACGGGCGCGCCGACGGCCGGAGGTTCGCGGTCGGGAGCATCGAGGGTCTCGCTCACGCCACGATGCGCGGCGCGCGCTGGGCCCGTCAGGTCGTCGTATTCGCTAGGTTGGGCTGAGCCGCCGCGGGGAAGGTGTGGTCGTGCCGAACGATGACCGAGGAGATGGCATGAAGGCAGTGCGATTCGACGAGTACGGCGGGGTTGATGTGCTTCAGGTGCGCGAGGTCGAGGACCCCGTCGCCGGCCCGGGACAGGCGCTCGTGGCGGTCAAGGCGGCCGGGATCAATCCCGGTGAGATCGCGATCCGCGAGGGCCGTCTTCATGAGCGCTTCCCCGCGACGTTCCCCTCGGGTGAGGGCACTGATTTTGCCGGCGTGGTGCAGGCAGTCGGCGACGGCGTGAGCACGTTTGCCGTCGGAGACGAGGTGCTCGGCTGGACTGAGCAGCGCGCCAGCCACGCCGAGCTTGTCGTGGTTCCGGCCGACCAGCTGACGGCCAAGCCGGCGACGGTCTCGTGGGAGGTGGCGGGGGCTTTGTTCGTCGTGGGACTCGCCGCCTACGCATCGGTTCAGGCAGTCGCCCCTCAGGCCGGTGAGACGGTCGTGGTCTCGGCGGCGGCGGGCGGGGTAGGCTCTGTAGCCGTCCAGCTCGCGCGGCGCACCGGAGCGACTGTGATCGGGCTGGCCAGCGAACAGAACCACGACTGGCTGCGCCGCCACGACATCGTGCCGGTGACCTACGGCGACGGGCAGGCTGACCGGATCCGAGAGGCGGCCGGCGGCAGGATCGACGCGTTCATCGACACGTTCGGCGGCGGCTACGTCGAGCTGGCGATCGGGCTGGGTGTTGCCCCGCAGCGCATCAACACGATCGCTGACTTCGAGGCGGTGCAGCGACTCGGCGTCCACGGGCAGGGCACCCACGCGATCGCCACCGCGGCGCTGCTCGCTGAGATCGTGGGAATGGTGGCCGACGGAAGCCTTGAGATACCGATCGCACGCGCCTTTCCGCTGGAGCAGGTTCGCGACGCCTACCGCGAGCTGGAAAGGCGCCACAGCCACGGCAAGATCGTGCTGCTGCCCTGAGCCGCCCACTCCAACTTTCGGCTGGCTGACGGCTTTGAAACGCGCGCAGGGACGCCCGCAGTGGCGTTGACTGCCGCGTTTGCCACTGAGCGGTCCAGCCCGACGCCATCCGCCGCGCGACCGCCCTCGACGACTGGGAGGCGCGCCGGCTGACGATGGCGAGACACCTGCTTCGCCCCGGCGTAAGCGATCGTCTGTGGAGCCTGGGTCAGCGCGATCGAGGCTCGTCCGCTGCGATCGTCTGCGCGGGTGTAGCGCGGGCGCTCGCTCAGGCTCTCAAAGCGGAAGTCACGGGTGCGCGGGATACTTGCCTGCCTGATGCCCGATGAGTCCACGACCCCCGACCCGATCGAGCTGACGCGCTCCTTCTACGAGACGATGGACCGCGAGTGGGACTTCGATGCGCTCGCGGGTTTCTTCGCGCCCGACGCGGTATGGGATCTGTCCGGGTCGCATCTAGGAATCTACAACGGCGTAGCGGCGATCGGTGACTTCCTTGTCGGCTACTGGACGACGTGGGACGACCATCATCACGAGATCGAGGGGATTGTTGATTTCGGCGGCGGCGTACTGTCTGTCGCGATCCGGGAAGACGGTTGCCTGAAAGGCAGCGATGCGCGCGTGCAGGCAAGGCACCTGCAGGTTTTCGAGTGGGCGCAGGGCAGAATCCTCCGGATATCGGGATACCCCGACGTGGATGAGGCTCGTGCCGCCGCCGAACGCCTCGCGCAGGAACGGGGGTAGGCGATGTCCGAGAACCTGGACTTCGTGCGCTCGATCCACGCGGACTGGGAACGCGGAGACTTCCGCCGGGCAGATTGGGCGCACAGCGACATCGAGTTCGTCAGGGACGTCGATCTCGATCCCGACCGCACCGTGGGCATCGCCGGGATGGCCTCGGCGTGGCGTCGGTGGCTTGACGAGTGGGAGGACTTCCGACCCGTGGAGGTTGACGAGTACCGCGAGCTTGACGATGGACGCGTGCTCGTGGCCGGGCGCATCCGCGGGCGCGGCAAGGCGAGTGGAGTAGAGGTCGAGAAAAGGTTCGCGAACCTGTTCGAGCTTCGAGAGGGCCGCGTCGCGAGACTCGTCCTCTACGAAGACCGCGACCGCGCCCTCGCGGACCTCGGCCTGGAGGGGTAGACGATGTCGGAGGAGAACGTCGAGGCTTACCGGCGCAGTGTCGATGCCTGGACACGCGATGACCGAGAGGCTTGGCTCCAGGAGATACCGCCAGATTGGGAGTTTGTGTCGAGCGGCGTGTTTCTTGGCCTCGACCCCGCTTATCGAGGGCCTGAGGGGGCGCTCAAGCTTTGGGAGGACATGCGCGGGCCGTGGAGTGACTTCGAGGTGACCATCGAGCGCATCGAGGAACTTGGAGAAGAGACTATCGCGCTGGTGACGTTCCAAGTTCGAGGCCGCGACGATCTTAGAACCAGCAGACGGTGGGCGCATGTGACGACCTTTAGGGGCGGCGTCCCGATACGCATCGAGAACTACGCATCTTGGGACGAGGCCCTCAAAGCCGTGGGGCTGGCGGAGTAGGCGAAGCGTTGTGGGTGGCGGGCTGTAGTCGTCAGGTGCCGGTGTCCGGTGTGAGGCCGAGGCTGAGGAGTGTCGCTCCGTCCCATCCAGGGGGCGCATGCTCAAACTGCGCGACGCTCGCGATGAGGCCGTCGCGGACCTCGATCTCCTGCCAGCCTTTATACGTGAGCTCCATGTGGATGGAGCCGCTGGTCTGGAGACGATTCATGTAATCGATCAGCAGAACCCCGTCGCGCCTGATCCGGGCTTCGCCGATCTCCGCAGCCCAGCTGTCCGCGCCCTCTAGGACAGCGGCGACGAGCTCACGAAGGCCGTCGTGGCCGCGAAACGCTTCCGCTCCGAGGGCCGAATGAATGACTGAGATGCGTCCGCCAGCGTCCCGACCGTCCCAACACGCGGGACGCGCCACAAGCCGAGGGAGCTGCTGGCACCAACGGCGCCCAAGCTTCTGCTTCGCCTCGGAGAAAGCGATCGTCTGTCGGTCCTCGGCCGCCGCGCCTGCACGTCGTCCTTTTCGACAGTCTCGCTGCCGACGCCTCACGCGCCCGCTCACATGACCAAGCGGTAGCCCCGGGGCCAAGGAGCGGGTAAGTACGGGAGTGGCACCGCGTGCCCGAGCCTGCGCGACGCTCGACACGTAGGCGTCGGCGTCAGTCAACCTCAGCGGGCAGGCTGGAGTCTTCCGCCGGCGCCGGCCCCTCGATCTCCTCAATGACCGAAAAATCCCTCGCGGTTCGCGCCGGGACGGTGGCCTGCTGGGGCTGTCCCTCGGCGATCGCCGCGAAGGCGTCGAGGATCAGCCTTCCAACCGGGAGCACCACGACCATATCTCCCGCGTGCTCCCGAGCGGCCGGGACGCTGTCGGTCGTGTAGATGCGCTTCACACCGAGGGCGCCCAGCTCGCGCCAGCGCTGGCCGGTGAACAGCCCGTGCGTGGCGAACACCGTCATCTCCCGCGCCCCGGCTCGTCGGAGCTTCACGCACGCAGATAGAAGAGTGCCGCCGGTGTCGAGGATGTCATCCACGATCACGACGCGCGAGGTGACCGCGCCGACGAGGGAACTGTGCGTGACACCGTCCGCATAACGCCGCTTGCGCAAGTACGCCAGCGGCGCAGTGATGCCCGCCGCGTGACGAACCGCTTCACACCGTTCCAGGGCGCCCTCGTCCGGCGCGACGACGCTCACATCGGTCAGGCCCAGTTTCACAAGCACCTCGGCAAATAGCGGTGCAGTTGACAGGGAATGGACAGGCATCGGAAAGCAGGCGGCTGCCCGGCGGCTGTGCATGTCGATCGTCAGCACCTGATCGACGCCCGCGGCGCGGAGCAGGTCACCGGCCCACGCGCTGCCGAGGCTCTGGCCAGCGTCAGCCCGGTCCTGGCGGGCATAGCCTAGGTAGGGGAGCAGCGCAACCACGCGCCGGGCCCCCTCGCGCTTGAGGGTGTGGGCTAGCAGCAGCACCGACACGATCTGCTCATCCGGCGCCGCCAGCGAACCGAGCACCGCGCACACGCGAGACGCGACCGGGCTGCCTACGCGCGCACACAGCTCGCCGTTGGGAAAGCGGGAGAACGTGCAACTCCCTAGAGCAGGCGCCGAGCGCTCGTTCAGCTCGCGTGGCAGCAGCCGGCCATACTCCGGTAGGGGGAAGATAATCGGTACGATCATGCCCTCCCGGCCTGCGCGCACCCGCCCGCTAGAGCTCGTATGGGTCTGGAGCAAGTGATCGAGAGCGACCACGCCTCGGCCCCGGTCTGGGCTACCGACACCTCAGCTTGCGAGCTCGCGCGCTGCTTGCTGCACGATGGCTTCGCCCTGTGCGCGTCAGCATCGCAGGCAGGACTGGCCAACGGCTTTGGCGCTGGTGGGCCGCCCTCGCGCGCCTCAGTCTCCGGATCGCGGCGAGCGCGACGCCAGTGCCCAAGGCGACACAGGCGATGATCGTCCTGCGCCTGTGACTGGCGATATGAGCCTCGAGCGCCGTAACAGGCAAGCGACGCTCGCTTTCTCGATCGGAGCAGCACAGCGCCAAGCGCTGGCGGACGTTGCGACAGAGCCCGACTGGTACTCGGGCAAGAACATGTGGAGGCCAACTTGACTTGCCGTTTCTGACCGCCGATGCTTCTCTGACGGCAACCACCGGACCCTCCGACTTCGTTTGGGTGGGCGACCGTGCGCGAACGCTCCTTCCTTAGCAATGTCGGGCTCATTGGAGCCATCGCGCTGCTCGCCCTAATCACCAACACGCTCCTCAATAATCGGCTCCCGGCCGCGTGGATGTTCGCAATTGCGATCTTCGGCACCCTCGTCATCGCCGCCGCGGTCATGGCAGCAACACACCGGTCGACGAGGCGTCGCTGACGCTCCGCCATCCCTTGCGAGCGCCGTGAGTCTCAACGGCTAAGTGCTCGTTTTCGTTCCCGAGCAGTGAGCTGGGTGTCTTCTCAGACGCTCGCATCCCTGCGGAAAGGGATGAGAGCGCGATGCCGAGCCTAGGGGACATGAATGTCGTGCACGGCTGCGGCACCTTCCAGGTCTGCAGGCGCGGTCGTCGTGTGATCCAGGCGTTCGACAGTGGTCCAGTGATGGCCGACCGGGCACCGCTGAAAGCGTCGACTGCCGAGCCGGATCGCCTTGACCGATGCCCACGGTATCCAGATCGTCGTAAACAGGTGGCCGGAGCTGCAACGAACAGGTCGCTCAAAGCGCTTGAACACGTTGAGTAGGCCTCCCACGATCAGGCCGCCGAGAACGACGATAACGACACCGACGACGATCACGAGTGCGGTCTCGACCAGCGCACGGATCGAACATGCTTTCAGACTTGTCCTAGCCCGGTGGGTCGAGGCGCTGGAACCGAGGGATTCGCAGCTCCCTAGAACGACCCGCACGCTTGCTTTCGCGTGATAGGGAGCGTGTCACGTCGCCTCGGTCGCGTCCCTGAGCTGCTGTAAATCCACTCCGGCTCGGGTTCCCGGTGGCGGGTAGTTTATGCGGCGATCACCTCCTTTTCCTCGGCCTCTGTTTCCGCTGGCTCGTGGCGGAGCCGGTAGAGCTTTTGGCGGTCGATCTCGGAGAGCTTGACGCCGTTGCAGGTGTTGTTGATCTGGAGGTCGAGCACGGCCCAGACGAGGGAGAGGCAGCTCTCCTCGCCGGGGAACCTTCTGATCACCTTCGTCCTTCGCTTCACCTCGCCGAGCGTCCGCTCGAGCAGGTTCGTCGATCGCCAGCGCTTGCGGTGGCGCAGCGGGTAGCGCAGATGGACGACGAGAGCATCGAGATCATCCGCGAGGCATCTCGCGGCCGACGCATAGCCGGCCCGCTCGAGCTCGGCGACGAGGGCCGCGAGCCGCTGTCTTCCGTCGCGCTCGTCCTTGGCCTCGTCGAGCGCCTTCCAATAGGCCCGGCGTACCCGCTCGCGCTCTCCCTCGGGCAGCTTCGCGATCAGGTTGCGCGCCCGGTGAACGGAGCAATGCTGGCGATCCGAGGAAGGCCAGCACTGCTCGACCGCCTTGATCAGTCCGGGGGCGCCGTCGGCGACGAACGAGCATCGGCGCCCCGAGCCCACGGGCGATCAGGTCCCTTGCGAGAGCGAGCCAGTCCTCGTGGGACTCACGCATCCCGAGGCAGACGCCGACGAGGACCCGTTCGCCCTCTCGGTGAAGCCCCAGGCGCAAAGGACGCCCTCCTTCGGGCCCTTCGGCCTGACGTTGAGGAAGATCGCGTCGAGGAATAGCGCCACCAGCCTGACCCCGTAGAGGTCGCGGCGCTTGAACTGCTCGAAGCGCTCTCGCAGCTCCTCACAGATCCTTGACGCGGTCGACTTCGAGAGCTTGCCGAGCCCCGCCTCCTGGCAGAGCGATTCGACGTCTCGCATCGAGAGGCCGCGGACGAAGGCGCCAACAACCATCGCCTCCAGCGGCCGGGTGCGAAGCAGCTTCGTCGAGTGCGGGAACAGCGCAGACACGAACGGCTCGGCAGCCTCGCGGACCTGCGGGATCTCGACCTGAAGCTCCCCTTCTGCGGTCTGCACCCGGCGAGGGCGATAGCCGTTTCTGAGCCCCGACTCGTAGTTGCGAAGCCCGCGCTGATAGTCAGGCCGGCGCTCATAGCGAGCACGACCCAGCCAGGCCTCGAACTCGTCCTCCACAGCCCGCTGAATGATCAGCCGGGCACCGAGCTTGGCGAGCTCTGACAGCGCCTCGCGCGGGTTCTCGCCGACTCCCACGGCGAGCAGTTGGTCGATCCGATCTTCTATCTCCGCCGACGGCGGTACGGTACGTCTCACGGCGTAGGCCTCCTTCAATCGTCTTGCAGGACATGAGGGAACCTACGCCGTCACCTTGACGACTCTCGGAGCTATTTACAGCACTCCTGGGACGCGACCGGTCCCGTCGTGCGCTTCCGCCTTTGCCGTGAAAGCGATCGCCCATGATCGGCGCGTGCGAAACACGGGAAGATGAGCTAAGGCACGGTCTCGGACGTTATCCGTAACAGTCCGGACGCCATCCGTAACGCTCGGACTTGGATTGCGCTCGCGGGGCTGAGATCGTCAAAGAGTGACAACAGTGTTTGCGCTCTTGGAGGTCTAGTGCCAGCTACCGACTCGCATATTGTCATCGGCTCGCGAGTCCCGGCCGACTTCGCCGACAGCGTGCGCCAGGCCGCAGAAGCCGAGGACCGAAGCGTCGGCTATCTGATCCGCCGGGCACTCCGCCACGAGCTGGAGCGCGTGCAGGGCGTCAACGGTGACAGCGCCGGCAGCGCCGAGACGAGCGATGTAGACGTTGTCGTTTGCGCGCAACCTTCTGATGCGCGTCTATCGAGAGGTATTCCGACGCCCGAGTTTCCGTCCGAGCCACCGGCTGAGGCGCGGCATGAGGAACAGGACGACGAACAGCACGCCCAGCGTGCCGATCTCGACCCAGAAGATGATGGCGTCTCCAACCATGCCTAGATCTTCCCAGCGTAGGACTACTCAAGCGCTGAAGCTCCCGGCGAGGCGTCTCGACCAGATGGGCCTGGCCGGTGGTACCCCGCGCCACCCCGAAAAGTCTCGGAGCGGCGTTAGCGACTCGTCCCAGGTCACAAATTTCTCCCTATCGGGTTTGTGTCTCCCCATAGGGGGCTCCACAGGCGCAGGGGGGCTCTGCGATGGGTAGCCGTGGACCGTTGCCTGACCCGAACAGCGAGCGCTCAAAGCGGGCCAGGCGCGCCGCTGAGAAAGACGGACACGAACCCGGATCGGTGACGGTTCCAGGGCGCCCGGCGACCATCCCAGAGGCGCCGAGCGACCTCGGCGAACCGGGACAGCGGGCATGGGATCAGATCTGGAACGAGCCGCAGATCACACTCGGCGATCGGCTGACGGTCGAACGGCTTGCGAGACTCGAGGACGAAGCGGCCAACCTCCGCGCCGAGGTGGCCGAGCACGGGGTCTTTCTCTGGAAGCCGATCCAGACCGCCCGCGGCGAAACGGTCGGCGAAGAAGCATACGAATCGCCAGCCAGCGTGGGGCTTCGCAAGCTCGGCGCCGAGCAGGCGAAGCTCTGCGAAGCGCTCGGTCTGACGCCGGCCGGCCGGGCCCGGCTCGGGCTCACTGTCGTCGAGGCCGACGACCGGCCCGACTTCCTCGACGAGCTGCGCGCTCGACGCCACAGGCGTCTCGCGGCGATGGGGGCAAACGACCGGAGGAACGAAGGATGAGGCCCACGGTGCCGGTTGACGCGATCCGGGCGGCGCGATGAGCCCTGAAATCGCAATCTCCAGAGCCCGCATCGAACGCATCGAACGCCTCGCAGACGCCGGGACGAAAGTAAACGGTCGGTCGGCTGCGGCGGCGGAACTCGAAGCACTCGAGATCGACATCCGCCTAGCTCTTGAGGCCTACCAGGAGGCCAACCAGCGACCGGAGATCGACATGCCGTGGGGGGGAGGGGGCGCTGTGAGGCGCGATCACCCGACCGAGACTGAAACCCGGCTCGACGTGCTGGAGCGCGAACTGGCGGCCGTCAAGCGAGAGCTGGCCGACCTACAGCGCGCAACCGGCCACCGTCCCGGCTATGAGCTGCGCCCGTTCGCGCTGCCCGAGCGCAGACACACACAAACCACCGAGAGGACATGATGACCACCGACGAACGATTGAAAAGGCTGGAACGGTCCGCCGCGCTAGCCGACCGTGCCATAGGGCAGACCGGCGTTGCGCTCACGCAGACGGTGGGCTGGCGACTCGCGCACCAGGGCCAGGAGGCCCTCGCCGACCTCACGAGCAGGTGGCTCGTGGAACTCGCCCAGATGACGATCGACGCAGGCCCAGAGAGGGAACGTTCCGCACAGGCCGAGGCGGTGGCGTAATGGTGTTCTCCAAATCGATCCGCGAGGAATGGGAAGCGAGAGGCCGCAAGGCGCAGCAGGGCGAGCGTGAACTACGCGAACGCGAGGACCGCGAACAGCGCGAACGCAGGGCCAAGATGGAAGAAGAACTCGACGCCGAGGAAGCGGCGGCCGAGGCAGAGCCGGTCGCCCGCGACCCGGTAGAGGCCCTACGCACGCAGCTTGAGCAGGAGCGGGCCAACCATGCGGCCCTGGCAAGGGGCGAGTACCCGAAGCACCCGCCCGGCTTTGCGATCTGGCAGCAGGAGAAGAAGGTCCTGCGCGAGGAACGCAGGCAGCGCAAGCGGGAGGCCGCCGAGCGCGAGGCGGGCCTGCCCGAGCTGCGGGCGAAGTGGGAGGCCAATCAAGGCGCGATCCAAGCCGAGGCCGCCGATGCGTGGAGGGCCGAGAACGAGCGCCACCTGGCCGCGAGGCAGGAGATCGACCGGCGCAAGGCCGATCAGCTCGACGCGCTCGGCGGGTACCCGACGCTGGAGAACCGCCAACCCGTCGCGGCGTAGTTCACACAAACAAACACAGGAGACATACACGATGGCCGATTACCCGAAATTACCGAAACTCCCGCCCGGCAAATCTTCACCCGCCGGGCCGGCGAAACACCCAGGCGGAGGCAAAACCACAACGATCCCGGCCGGCAAGTAACGGACGCAGCCGGCAGGAGGTACGAACATGAACGGACGACGCATAGAGCTGCGCGAACTAGAACCGGGCGGCCCGATCGAACTACGCGGCCACGCGGCGACGTTCGACGAACCCTACCCGGTCGGGAGCTTCACAGAGACCATCGCCCCGGGGGCCTTCAAGCGCACGCTGGGCGAAAACCCGGACGTGTCACTGTTGGTGAATCACGCGGGCGCACCGCTGGCCCGGACCACGAGCGGCACCATGCAGCTCACAGAAGATGCGACCGGGCTACACGTTCGCGCCGAACTGGAGCCGAGCGACCCCGACGTGCAGGCGATCCTCCCGAAGATGCGCCGGGGGGACATGAACGAAATGTCGTTTGCCTTCCGAGCCAACCGGCAGAGCTGGAGCGATGACAAAACCGAACGGCTCGTGCAGGACGTGGGGATTCACCGGGGCGACGTGTCACTAGTGACGGCCGGAGCGAACCCGTCCGCTACAGCGAGCCTGCGCGCGGAGGCGCTGACACTTGAGCAGCGCCAGCGGATCGCCGATCGGATCGGTGAGCGCGTCTGCGGCCCGTACTCAGCTCCGATGCTCGGCGGGCTTGAAGGCCGGCACGGGGCCCGCTCCGATCACGCGGCGTTCGTGGCGCGGAGCGAACTCGACATAGCCAAGGCTCGCCGAGCGCGGCTCGGAGGCCGCCGCGACTACCGGGCAGACGATCACCCGCGCTACACCGACGCGCAGATTCAGAAACTCGGCGAGGAAGGCAAGGCGCTCAAGCGCAAAGACGGCAAGACCTACCACTACCCGATAGTGAATGGCCGCGATGTGACCAACGCCGTCAGAGCGTGGGGCCGGGCGGTGCCATCTGAACGCGAAGCGGTCCGGCGCTGGATCATCAAGCGCGCCGTCCGGCTCAGGGTGACGTACAGGCTGCCGGATAGCTGGGCCAAGTCCGTGGCGCACGTCGAGGTATAGGCGCCGAGACATGAGCGCCACGGCGACACGTCCGGTCCCGTTCCGCCGCGTGGCGAAGAGTGATCGCCTACTCGGCCACTCCCGCTGCCCGCGACGCCTCGCCCTGATCGTTCAACGCGGCGACGGTGTCCTCCCACGTCCAGTAGACGTCCTGCCGTGCGACCATGCCGCGCGGCGACAGGTGGTAGATGGTGCCCGTCATCTGGCGTGTGGGGAGGCCGCTGGCTCGGCCTCGCCCGACGAGGGTGCCGCGCAAGACGATGCGGTCTCCGAGGTCGATGATCTGTTCAGGCTGGAGGTGGAAGTCATCCATGTCCTGTTTCATGTCGCGCCATATGTCGACGAACCCCTGGTGGCCGTAGTAGCGTTCGGGCAGACCCAGGGTGCGACCGACCTCCTTCCCTGCCCGCAGGTCAACGTCCGGCTCGTAGAACAGCAAGCCGACGGCGTAATCATCTCGCCTTGCCGCCTCAAAACCGCGCGCAAGGGCTCGCTTCAGTATCCGCCGTCGCACATGCGACCCGGGCGGCAGCAGCGCAAGGCCCCTCAACATGAGCCGCACGACCGGGGTCGGCAGCCGCAACATGACCCGCTCATCGATGGAGCGGCCAGCCTCAGGGTCCTTCTGCGACATCGCCTACTCCGCCAGGCCGAGGTCGGCGAGCGCACGGCCGCGATCCCAGTAGTAAACGAGCCTCGTCACCTTGCCGTCGCTGACGTGGTAGAGCACCGCTCCCTTCGCTCGCAGCTGCCCGACCACCAGTCGGCCCGCCTTGCCAAGCGCGGTGCTGCGGGTCAGCACGAGGACACGCTCATCATCGAGCTCGCGATACTCATCCGTCTCGACCCGGTAGTCCTTCCACCCCCGCACCCATCCTGCCAGGACTCTGCCATCTCGGCGACGCCTATTCGGCTCATGGGTTCGGATCCGCCCACGATCACAAACTCGATCTCGAGGCGCGCCCAGCCGGTCGAGCTGAAGGCGGCACGCTCCCAGGCGGCGTAGATCGAGCGCACAAGGTCCAGGTTCTCCGACACGGCCTACCGCCTCTCCGCGGCAAGCCGCTCGGCGTCAGCGCGCGCCTCGTCGATGTCGGGATAGGCCGTCACCCGCACGACCATGCCCTCGGCCCACTCGTAGACCCATGCCGCCCGCAGTCGACGGTGATCCCCGCTGCCAAACGGTCTGCAGCTCTGGCAAAGCACGACGTAGATGATTCCGTTGCCGAGATCGAAGATCTCCTCAAGCTCGATCTCAAACTCCTCGTAGGCGCCGATCCAGTCTTCAAACAACCGACGAATCGCCGCCCGGCCCTCGTAGACACCCATTGCCCAACGCGACGCGTCGTGCACCGCACCTGGACCGTAGAGGCTGACCATCGCGCGAAAGTCACGGCGATTCGCAGGCTCAATGAGACCGCGTATACGCTCGACCGGGCCAGGTGTGCTGCGCCTCTGGGACATCATGCGGGATTAGGATGTTGGCCGTGGGCCTCCGGGTACACACGCCTTGGTAGCAATCGTCCAGCTAAACGAGAGCGCCCGGCGCGCAAGGGACGCTCTCGCCCCGCTCCTCCTCGGTGGGGCAGGTTCGCGAAGCCGTTACCCCAAAGAAACCAAAGCAGTTCGATCGGGGCGGCGCATCGGTATACGACCACAAGCGGTCTGGGTAGAAAGATGCGGGCTTTCCGGTTGCGGCGTGAGCTGCGCAGCGCCGCACGGGCGACAAAGGGAGACATCCGCCCGTGCGGCTTCGTGCTGCGCTCTGACCCGCGAACCCCACACCAACCGCCGCGGGCAGGCGTGCCGTCCCTCTCCTCAGGGGAACTGGAACGTCACGCGGATACCGTCCCGCCAGACCCCGGCACCCGGCATCGGTGCCATGCCACAAGAAGGGCGGGGGAAACTACGCGGCGAAAGTGCCGCGCTCTACGGTCACGAAATAAGCCGGGATTCCCACGACCCTGGGTCCACCACGGGTTCACCGTGATGCAGGCTGACGTAGTCCCGGCTGAAGTCGAGATAGCCGCTCAGTTCATACCGCGCCAAGCAACTCACATGAGTCGCGTTGTAGCGATGGCACTGGGAAACGCTGATCGGCATGTTGAGGTTTTCCCAGTACAGGTACTCGTACACGATGACTTCCTGTTCGGCGACTTCCTTCGGCAAGAACGCGCCGTGTGCCGAAGCCCCAGCCGGCAGGCAGAGGTAAACGAGCAATACAACGGTAAGCACACGCCTCATAACTACGAGAATACGCTTCCGGCCGCGTGGGTTTCTGAGGCGCAGGGCAGCGGGGGTCATCTTGACGCTGGCCGAGCCTGGGTCTATCGTGGGGCCACATAGACAAGTGGGGCCGCGTCGCGCTAACGACCGGCCCCGTGGCACGGAACCGCAAGGAGGTCCCATGCAACGCAGAAGCCTACGGCTCGCGCCGTCGCACCCGCCGATCGAGAGCGGTGGGTGATGCCACGCAGAGCAACAGGGCAGGTGATGAAGCGGACCCGGGCCGACAGCACGGTCTACGCGCTCCGATTCAACGCGCAGGGCCGCCGGCAGTATGTGACGCTCGGAAGCTCCAAGGATGGCTGGACGCAGGCGCGGGCGCAGGACGCGCTACAGGACGAACTCGCCAAGGTCCAGCTCGGGACCTGGACGCCACCGGAGCCCGAGCCCGCTCCGGTAGTCGAGCAGGACCCGACGTTCCATGTTTTCGCCACCGAATGGGTCGCGGCGCATGAAGGCGAGTGGCGGGAGTCCACGCGGCTCGACTACGAATGGCAGCTATCTCACCACCTGCTGAAGTTCTTTCGCAGGCACCGGCTCTCGCAGATCACGATCGCCGAGGTTGACCGCTACCGGGCGCTGAAGGTCAAGCAGGGCAAGCTGAGCGCCACGTCGATCAACAAGACGATCACGCGGCTCGCGCAGATTCTGGAGGTTGCCGTCGAGTACGGGATGATCGAGCGCAACCCCGCGCGAGGGAAGCGGCGCAGGCTCAAGGCGAGCAAACCCGCCCCGGTATGGCTGGACTCCGCCGAGCAGATCGCGGCGCTGCTCGACGCGGCCGGCGAGCTGGATCGCACAGTGCATACGAACGGAGCCGAGATACCGAGGCGGGCGATCCTCTCGGCGCTCGTATTCTCCGGGCTACGGATCGGGGAGCTGATCGAGCTGCGCTGGCGTGACGTTGACCTCGCCGCAGGGAAGATCACCGTGCGCAGCTCAAAGACGGACGCGGGCGTCCGGACTATCGACCTGCTGCCGATCCTCAGAGCGGAGCTTGAAGCGCTCAGGGAGGCGCAGGGGCGGGGGGGAGCCAAGGTCATAAGCCTGGAGGCCCACAGGGCGGCGAAGGACTCCGGAGAGGCCCCGACGCTCTCAAGCTCGCGCGTCTTTCCGACTCAGGCCGGCGGCCCGATGAACCCGAGCAACGTCCGCAACCGCATCCTCGCCAAAGCGACCGAGCGGGCGAACGAACGCCGCGAGGCGGCCGGGCAGACCCCGCTCCCGGACGGTTTGAGCCCGCACAAGCTCAGGCACACGTTCGCATCGCTGCTCGTGGCGCTCGGGACCGACCCCGGGGCCGTGATGGACCAGCTCGGGCACACAGACCCGACGTTCACGCCCCGCGTCTACCGGCACGGCATGAGGCGCGATGAGGGGTCGAAGCAGGCGCTCGCCGATCTCGTGAAAAGGCACCGAAAAGGCACCAAGGACGCCGAGGGAGTGGTGGCGCAGGGCTAAAACCCAGCGCGCCCGGGCCGATTCGAACGGCCGACCTCTCGCTCCGGAGGCGAGCGCTCTATCCACTGAGCTACGGGCGCAGAGGGCACCCTGACAAGGACGCCTTCGCCAGCGAGAGCTTACCGCCGTGTCGCGGCGCATCTGCCGCCGCTACCGTAGCCACATGGACCTGTCCCTATTCTTCGCGGGCACCGGCGGCTCGGTGCCGAGCGCGCGGCGCGGCCTGCCCGCGGTGCTCATCCGCCGCGGCGGCGATCGGCTGCTGTTCGACTGCGGCGAAGGCACGCAGCGCCAGCTCATGCGCTCGGAGGGGCTCGTGGACGTCGACTGCGTGTTCATCACGCACTTCCACGCCGACCACTGGCTGGGGCTGCCGGGGATGCTCAAGTCGTTCGCGCTGCGGGAGCGCGAGCGCCCGCTGACGGTGTACGGGCCGGAGGGGCTGAGAGAGCTGATGGGCGTGATGCGGGTCGTCTACGGGCGCCTGCCCTACGAGCTCGGCATCGTCGAGCTCGAAAGGTGGGGCGTCGTTGCCCGCGACGGCTATGAGATATCGGGGGTCCCCGTGATCCACGGGGACCGGCCGGCCTACGGCTACGCGCTGACCGAGGACGCACGCCCGGGGGAATTCGATCCGCGCCTGGCAGAGCAGCTGGGCGTGAGGCCCGGGCCGGACTTCGGACGCCTTCAGAGAGGTGAGACCGTAGGGGGCGTGAAGCCCGAGCAGGTCATGGGACAGCCGCGCGAGGGCCGCAAGATCGTGCTGTCGGGCGACACCTCGCCGTGTGAGACGCTCGCCGTCGCCGCTCATCAGGCGGATGTGCTCGTGCACGAGGCGACGTTCATGCAGGCGGAGGCAGAGCGCGCGCGGGAGACCTCGCACAGCACGGCGCGCCAGGCGGCCGAGCTCGCGCGCGAGGCCGACGTGCGGCTGCTCGCGCTGACGCACGTCTCCAGCCGCTATCCGGGCGGTGAGCTGCGCGATGAGGCGCGCGCGGTGTTCGCGACCACCGAGGCGCCCCGGGACTTCGACACGATCGAGGTGCCGTTTCCCGAGCGCGGACCGGCAAGGCTCGTGCGCTGGTCAGAGCGCCGCACCGGGGTCCCCGAGCCCGCGGTCTCCGGGACGGGCGTCGCCACCGATGTCGAGGCAGTCGCCCCGTCCTGATACATTGCGCCTGTCCTTAACCCGGTCCCGTGAGGCCAGGAAGGAAAGAATGGACGGCAGCGAGAAGATCGTCCTGCACGAGCAGGACATGCGGCGGGCGCTCACGCGCATCGCCCATGAGATAGCCGAGCGCAACCCGGACGCCTCGATGCTCGCCCTCGTCGGCATCCACCGCCGCGGTGCGTTCCTCGCCAGGCGGCTGAGGGATCTGCTCGACGAGCTGCTAGAGACCGAGATCCCGCTGGGGGACCTGGACATCGGCTTCTACCGCGACGACGTCTCCAGCCGGCCGGATGCGCCGGTCGTGCACGCCTCCCACATCGACTTCGACGTGACCGCTCGTACCGTCGTGGTGGTCGACGACGTGCTCTACACCGGGCGTACCGTGAGGGCTGCGATCGAGGCCCTTTTCGACTACGGGCGGCCCGATCGCGTGCAGCTGGCCGTGCTCGCCGACCGGGGCCATCGCGAGCTGCCGATTCGCCCCGACTACGTGGGCAAGAACCTCCCCACGTCGAGCTCGGAGCGCGTGTACGTGCGGGTGCGCGAGCTCGACGGGGTGGACGAGGTGGCGATCGCCGTGCCCGCGCCGATGGAGGCCTCCGCATGAACCACCTGCTGTCGATCGAGGAACTCGACAGGGCCGCGATCGAGCGGATCGTCGAGCGGGCGAGCAACTTCGCGGAGGTATCCGACAGGGAGATAAAGAAGGTCCCTGCGCTGCGGGGCCGGATGGTGCTGAACCTCTTCTACGAGGCCTCCACCCGTACGCGCAGCTCCTTCGAGCTCGCCGCCAAGCGGCTGTCCGCCGACGTGGTCAACTTCGCCGCCAGCGGCTCGAGCGTGGAGAAGGGCGAGTCGCTGAAGGACACGGTGCTCACCCTCAGCGCGCACAAGCCCGACGCGATCGTGCTGCGCACGCCGTGGGCGGGCGCCGCGGAGCTCGTGTCGAGATGGTGCAGCGCGGCGATCGTGAACGCCGGCGACGGCAAGCACGAGCATCCCACGCAGGCGCTGCTCGACGTCTACACGCTGCGCCGATCGCTCGGCGGGATCGACGGCGCATCGATCTGGATCGTCGGCGACGTCGCCCACTCGCGGGTCGCCCGTTCGAACATCATCGCCTTCCAGCGCATGGGCGCGAGGGTCACGCTCGCGGGTCCGCCGACGCTGATCCCCCGCGGGATCGAGGAGCTCGGCTGCGAGGTGCGCTACACGCTGGACGAGCTCGGCTCGGCCGACGTGGTCTACGCGCTGCGCATGCAGCGCGAGCGCATGAACGAGACCTGGGTGCCCTCGACGCGCGAGTACGCCAGCTTCTACCAGATCAACGCCCAGCGCCTGCACCCGCGTCAGGTGCTCATGCACCCGGGCCCGGTCAACCGCGGGGTGGAGCTCTCGGGAGAGGTGGTCGACTCCCCGCAGGCGCTCATCACCGCGCAGGTCGAGGCCGGGGTCGTGGTGCGCATGGCGGTCCTCTATGAGCTGCTCGCCGGCGCGCGGCGGCCGCGGTCGCTTCCCGAAGGCACGGACGCGCCGGCCACGGCGGGGGTGACCGGAGCCGCCGCGGTCCGCGGCAGCGGCGCTCAGCCCGCGCGCGGGGCCGGGCTCGCCACATGACCTCGGAGTCGAGAACGGCGGTGCAGCCGCTCGTGCACGGACCGCAGCAGCCCGGCGAGCTCTTGCTGCGCGACGTCCGCGTGCTCGATCCGAGGGCCGGGCTCGACGTGCGCCGGGACGTGCGCGTGCGGGGCGGGCTGATCGCCGAGCTCGGCGAGCCCCGTGCGCTCGAGGGTGACGGCGAGCAGGGGGTCGTAGAGGGCGAGGGCCGGCTCACGCTCATGCCGGCGTTCTTCGACCCGCACGTGCACCTGCGCACGCCCGGACAGGAGCACCGCGAGACCCTGCAGACGGGCACCCGGGCGGCCGCGGCCGGCGGATACTGTGCCGTGCTGGCGATGCCCAACACCGACCCGGTGCTCGATGCCGCTCCGCTGCTGCGCTCGCTGCGCGACGCCGCCGCACGCGAAGCGTGCATCTCGGTCGGCTTCCTGCCCGCGATCACCCGGGGCCTGCGTGGCGAGCAGCTGACCGAGATGGCCGAGCTCAGGCAGGAGGGAGCGATCGGATTCACCGACGACGGACGGGGCGTGCAGAGCGCCGGGATGCTACGCAAGGCGCTTCAGTACCAGCGCCTGTGCGGCGGCGTGCTCGCGCTGCACGAGGAGGACGAGACGCTCACGCACGGCGGCAGCATGAACGAGGGCGTCGTCAGCGCCGCGCTCGGCCTGTCTGGCATACCGACCGTGAGCGAGTCGACGATGGTCGCGCGCGACGCGGCGCTCGCCGGTTACGAGGGCGGGCGTGTGCACTTCCAGCATCTCAGCTGCGCCGCCTCGGTCGACGCCCTCGCACAGGCCAGGGCGCGCGGCTTCCGGGTCAGCGGCGAGGTGGCTCCCCATCACCTGCTGCTGACCGAGCAGGACGTCCGGGGGATGGACACGCGCATGAAGATGCATCCGCCGCTGGCGACCGAGGACGACCGCCAGGCGCTCATCCGGGGGCTTCGCGAGGGGGTCATCGAGTGCGTGGCCACCGATCACGCTCCCCACGCGCGCGATGAGAAGGAAGTGCCCTTCGAACAGGCGCCGATGGGCACCACCGGGTCAGAGACCGCGTTCGCGGCGCTCTACTCGGGCCTGGTGCTCGGCGGAGTGCTCGAGCTCGGCCTGCTCGTCGAGCGCATGACCGCCGGCGCGAGGCTGTTCGAGCTGCCCACGCCGCTCATCGGCCCGGGCGAGCCCGCGAACATGACGCTCGTCGACCTCGATGCGGTGTGGGTCGCCGGCGAGCACGGCTGGGAGAGTCGCTCTGAGAACTGCTGCTTCGCCGGCCGGGCGCTGAGGGGGCGGGTGCTGCTCACGCTCTCCGACGGCGCGGTCGTCTACCGCGAGCGCGCGTTCGCGATGGCAGCGCTCTGATGGGCCTGCTCGCGCGCGATCGGGCCGCGCTGGTGGTCGTTGACGTTCAGGAGGCCTTCCGCCCCTATCCGACCTTCGCCGCCGTGGCCGCGTCCTGTGGCAAGCTCCTACAGGCGGCGCGCATCCTCGAGCTGCCCAGGGTGGTCACCGAGCAGTACCCGCGGGGCCTCGGCGCGACGGCGCCCGAGGTTGGCCTGGAGGAGGAGCGTCCGATCGAGAAGACGGTGTTCTCGGCGGCTCGCGCGGAGGGCTTCGACCTCGGCGCGCGCGATCAGGCGATCGTGTGCGGGATCGAGACGCACGTGTGCGTCTCGCAGACCGTCCACGACCTGCTCGCGCGGGGAATCGAGGTGCACGTGCCCGCCGACGCCGTCGGCTCGCGCCACGAGATCGACTACGACCGCGGCCTCGAGCGGCTCGAGCGGGCCGGCGCGGTCGTGAGCACGGTCGAGGCGGCTCTGTTCGAGCTGCTCGGGCGCGCGGGCACGCCGGAGTTCAAGGCCGTGCAGAGGCTCATCATCTGATGGGCGAGCCGACCGGATACGTGCTCTTGGAGGACGGCGCGCGCTTCGACGGCGAGGTCTGCGCCGCCGAGGGTCACGCGGTCGGGGAGGTGGTTTTCACGACGGGCATGTCCGGCTACCAGGAGTCGATGACCGACCCGTCCTTCGCCGGGCAGCTGATCGCCTTCACCTATCCGCACATCGGCAACTACGGTGCCAGCGCCGGGGCGATGGAGTCCGACCGGGCGTGGGCGCGCGCGGTGATCATGCGCGAGGCGTGCAACCGCGAGGACGCTCCGACCGCCGAGCGCGGCTGGCTCGACTGGCTCACCGATTGCGGCGTGCCGGCGATCACCGGCATCGACACGCGCGCGCTCGTCATGCACATCCGTGACGCGGGCTCGATGCGCGGTGGGGTGTTCCCCGCGACGATCCCCGAGGTGCGCGCGCGTGAGCTGATCGGAGCCGAGCCGCCAATGGCCGGGCGGGACCTCGCCCGGCTCGTCACGCCCTCGCAGCTGTCAAGCCACGGCTCGGGCGCGGGGCCGAGGATCGCCGTGATCGACACGGGGATCAAGGCGTCGATGGTGCGCGAGCTCGTCCAGCGCGGCGCCCGCGTGACGCTCCACCCGTGCACGAGCACCGCCCAGGAGCTGCTCGAGCAGGACCCCGACGCGATCTTCCTGGCCAACGGCCCCGGCGATCCGGCGGCGCTCGGCTACGTCGTGGACACCGTGCGCGAGCTCGTCGGCAACAAGCCGGTCTGGGGGATCTGCCTGGGCCACCAGCTCCTCTGCCGCGCGATCGGCCTCGACACGTTCAAGCTGCCGTTCGGCCACCACGGCGCGAACCATCCGGTCAAGGACCTGCAGACCGGACGCGTCGAGATCACCTCCCAGAACCACGGCTTCGCAGCGGTCGCACCAGGAGGGGCGCACACGATCGACGTCGATGAGCCCGTCCGCTGGCAGACGGACTTCGGGGCCGCGGCACTGTCGCACGTGAACCTCTATGACCGCACGGTCGAGGGGCTCGAGCTGCTCGAGGTGCCCGGCGGCACCGTCCAGTACCACCCCGAGGCCGGCCCGGGTCCGCACGACAGCCTGTATCTATTCGACCGCTTCCTGGAGCGCATTGCCGCGGCGTGAGGACATCCACAAGGTGCTCATCCTCGGCTCGGGCCCGATCGTCATCGGACAGGCCGCGGAGTTCGACTACTCGGGGGTGCAGGCCTGCAAGGTGCTGCGCGAGGAGGCCTACGAGGTGGTGCTCGTGAACTCCAACCCGGCGACCATCATGACCGACCCGGAGTTCGCCGACGCGACCTACGTCGAGCCGCTCCTGCCCGGACCCGTCGCACAGGTGATCGAGCGCGAGCGCCCGGACGCGCTGCTGGGCACGCTGGGCGGCCAGACGGCGCTGAACCTGTCGAAGACCCTGCACGACGACGGCACGCTCGAGCGCTTCGGCGTGGAGCTGATCGGGGCCAACTACGACGCGATCGCGTGCGCGGAGGACCGCGAGCTGTTCGGTGCGGCGATGGCGCGCGCGGGCCTTCAGATGCCCCACAGCGCGATCGCAACCACGTTCGAGCAGGCTGTCGAGGCGCTCGCCGGCGTGGGCCTGCCGTGTATCGTCAGACCGGCGTTCACGCTCGGCGGGCGCGGCGGCGGGGTCGCACGCACCCGCGAGGAGTTCGAGCGGATCGTCGCCCACGGCATCGAGGTCTCGCCGATCGGGCAGGTGCTGCTCGATCGGTCGGTCATCGGCTGGGGCGAGTTCGAGCTCGAGGTCATGCGCGACAGCGCCGACAACGTCGTGATCGTGTGCTCGATCGAGAACATCGACCCGATGGGCGTGCACACGGGCGACTCTCTCACGGTGGCGCCGCAGCAGACGCTCACCGATCAGCTCTACCAGCGGCTGCGCGACCAGGCGATCGCGGTCATCCGGGCGGTAGGCGTGGAGACGGGCGGCTCGAACGTGCAGTTCGCCGTGAACCCGCAGACCGAGGAGATCCTCGTCATCGAGATGAATCCCCGCGTGTCGCGCTCCTCGGCGCTCGCCTCCAAGGCGACCGGCTTTCCGATCGCGAAGATCGCGGCGCGGCTCGCCGTCGGCTACAGGCTCGACGAGATCGCAAACGACATCACCGGCGTCACACCGGCCTGCTTCGAGCCGACGATCGACTACGTGGTGGTGAAGTGGCCGAGGTTCGCGTTCGAGAAGTTCCCCGGCGTCGACTCCACGCTCTCCACGCACATGAAGTCGGTCGGCGAGGTGATGGCGATCGGGGGTACGTTCTGCCAGGCATTCGCCAAGGCTCTTCGCTCGCGCGAGCTGGACAAGCCTCCCTGCCTGGAAGAGGCCTCCGCTGATGATCTCCTGAGAGGCCTAGAGTCGCCCGGGCCCGATCGCTACGAGGCGATCCTCGAGCTGCTGAGCCGGGGTCAGAGCATCGAGTCGGTCGGCGAGCGCACGATGATCAACCCGTGGTTCCTGAACGAGCTGCGCAGGCTGGCGCTCGAGCCGCAGGCGCCGTTCGCGGGCGAGCGCTCGTTCAGATCGGTCGACACCTGTGCCGCGGAGTTCCCGGCCCGCACTCCCTACTACTACTCCGGCTGGGACCGCCGGCGCTCGGATGAGATGCATCGCTCCGGGCGCGAGTCGGTGGTAATCCTCGGCTCGGGGCCCAACCGCATCGGGCAGGGGATCGAGTTCGACTACTGCTGTGTGCACGCGGCCATGACCGTGCGCGAGTCCGGCCGCGACGCGGTGATGGTCAACTGCAACCCCGAGACGGTCTCCACCGACTACGACACCTCCGATCGCCTCTACTTCGAGCCGCTCACGCTCGAGGACGTGCTGGCCGTGGTCGAGGTCGAGAGACCGCTGGGGGTGATCGTGCAGTTCGGCGGACAGACGCCGCTGAAGCTCGCGGCCGGCCTGGGCGCGGCGGGTGTACCGCTGCTCGGCACGAGCGTCGAGGCGATCGACCTGGCCGAGGACCGGGGACGGTTCGGCGCCCTGCTCAAGCGCCTCGGCTACGAGGCACCGCCGTACGCGACCGCCTGCTCGGTCGCAGAGGCCCTGCAGAAGAGCGAGCAGGTCGGCTTTCCGCTCCTCGTGCGCCCCTCCTATGTGCTCGGCGGAAGGGCCATGGAGATCGTCTACTCGCGCGACGGGCTCGAGGACTACCTGCGTCGCGAGTCCGTGAAGGACGGGGGCGAGATCTTCCTGGACCGTTTCCTTGAGAACGCCACCGAGGTCGACGTGGACGCGCTCTGCGACGGCGCCGCCGCGGCGGGAGGCGGCGGTCGGGTTTGGATCGGCGGGATCATGCAGCACGTCGAGGAGGCCGGCGTGCACTCCGGCGACAGCGCGTGCGTGCTGCCGCCGCACTCGCTCGGCGAGGAGATGCTCGAGCAGATCCGCGCGGCCACGCGCGAGATCGCTCTGGAGATCGGGGTCGTCGGGTTGTTGAACGTGCAGTTCGCCGTGCACGCCGGCGTGCCCTACGTGATCGAGGCCAATCCCAGGGCCTCGCGGACGGTCCCGTTCGTGTCCAAGGCGGTCGGCGTGCCGCTGGCGAAGCTCGCCTGCCGGATCATGCTGGGCGAGAGGATCAGGGACATCTCCCTGCCGCAAGGCAGGGAGGGGATGGGCTACGGCGAGCACGTCTCGGTGAAGGAGGCGGTGCTCCCCTTCGACCGGTTCGAGGGCTCCGACGCCGTGCTCGGCCCGGAGATGCGCTCGACCGGTGAGGTGATGGGAATCGCACGCGACTTTCCAACCGCTTTCGCCAAGGCCCAGGCGGCGGCCGGCGTGCCGCTCCCGAGCGAGGGCACGGCGTTCATCACGGTCACGGACTCCGACAAGTCCGGTGCCTTCGCGGTCGCGCAGATCCTGCATGACAACGGCTTTCGCATCGTGGCCACCCGCGGCACCGCCGAGGCGATCGCACGGATGGGCGTGCCAGTGCAGACGCTGAACAAGATCGGCGAGGGCTCCCCGCACGTGCTGGACTGGATCGAGCGCGGGGACGTCGATCTGGTCGTGAACACGCCCACCGGCTTCGGCGCGCGGACCGACGGCTGGGAGATCCGCCGCGCGGCCGTCACCCACGGGATCCCGTGCCTGACGACCCTGGCCGCAGGGGTCTCGGCGGCACGCGCGATCGCAAGCGCACGGCGTGACGGTGCGCCGCCGGTGCTGTGTCTTCAGGAGCTGCACGGAGCGGGGGTGACGTGAACGCGCCGCAGGCGTCCAGCGCCCCCTTCGCCCGCCGCCTGCTGACGGTGACCGGCATGAGCGCGCTGGGAGCTGCCTACCGCGTGATGGCTGTCGCCGACCCCGACGGTCCCGACCCGGCTCCCGGGCAGTTCGCGATGCTCGCGGCCGCGGAGCGCTGGGGCGGGGGGCGGGACGAGCGGCCCTACCTGGCGCGCGCCTTCTCGATCGCCAGGAGGCTGGACGGGGAGTGTCATTTCCTGCTCGAGGACGTCGGCCCGGGCACGCGGCGGCTGTGCGAGCTCGAGGCGGGTGAGCAGCTGTGGGTCCTCGGGCCACTGGGGGTCGGGTTCACCGGGCCGGCGGACGGTCGCCGGGCGATCCTCGTCGGCGGCGGCGTGGGGATCGCGCCGCTGGCGCTGCTGCAGGATGCGCTCCACGGCGCCGGCGAGGATGTGGCCCTGGCCGTCCTGCTCGGCTTTCGCGATCGCGCGCGCACCGCCGGCGGCGCGCTGCTTGCCGGCGCACGACTGGCCAGCGACGACGGCTCGGCCGGATACCACGGGCCGGTCACCGATCTGCTCGCCGCAGAGCTCGAGCGCGACGGCCATGCGGTCGTCTACGCGTGCGGTCCGCCCGGCATGCTCGAGGCCGTCCGGGCGATGTGCGCCGTGCACGGGACTCCCGCCCAGCTCGCGCTCGAGGCAGGCATGGCGTGCGGCTTCGGCGCCTGCTACGGGTGCGTCGTGCCCAGGCGGGGCGGCGGCTACCTGCGCGTGTGTGTCGACGGCCCCGTGATCGACGCGGCCGAGCTCGACAGGGTCGAGGGTCACGCCGGGCGCCCGCCGGTCGGCCAGCCGGCATGAGCGTGCGCTTCTGCGGCCTCGAGCTGGCGCACCCGGTCATCAACGGCTCGGGCACCTTCGACGCGATCGCGGCGGCAAGGGCCTTCGGCGATGATCTTCGGGGCGGGCTTCCATTCGCCGCCTACGTGTCAAAGACGATCACGCTCGAGCCCCGCGAGGGCAACCCGCCGCCGCGGCTCTGGGAGGCGCCCGGGGGCCTCATCAACTCGATCGGCCTGCCCAACAAGGGCCTTGCGCGCTACATCTCCGAGGACCTCCCAGAGCTCGCGCGCCTGACCGGCGGGGCGGGCCGCGACGGCCGAAGGGCCCGACCGGTACCGCTGATCACGAACGTGATGGGCTCCTCCGCGGATGAGTTCGCACGGCTCGTCGAGGCCTGCCAGGAGCGCGCGGAGATCGCGGCGCTCGAGCTCAACGTGTCCTGTCCCAACGTGCAGACCGGGCTTGACATCGGGGCCGATCCGCACCAGCTCGAGCGCGTCGTGCGGACGGTGAGGTCAAGGACGGACAAGCCCCTGATCGTGAAGCTGACACCCAACACAGCCGACGTCCCGGCCTGCGCGCTGGCCGCTCAGGAGGGCGGCGCCGACGCGGTCTCGCTGATCAACACGCTGCGGGCCATGGCGCTCGCGCCACGGGTCCGATCCGTTGCCCCCGGTTCACCGCGGCCGTGGCTGGGAGGTGGCACGGGCGGCTTGTCGGGGCCCGCCGTGCGCCCGATCGCCCTGGCACAGGTCGCCGCCGTCGCATCCTCGGTGGCGATCCCAGTCGTGGGCATGGGCGGGGTTCAGAGCGCGGCGCACGCCCGCGACCTGATCGATGTCGGGGCCACGCTCGTGGCCGTCGGCACCGAGAGCTTCCGCGACCCGGCGGCCGCGGCTCGAATCGCCCGGGAGCTCGCTCAGGGGGGCGCGGACTGAGCGCCGCTGGCCGGGCCGGTGCGAGCCGGTTCGCCGGCCGGAACGCCGAACCGCGTCAAGAGTCTGCAAATAGCGGGATCGGCGGCGGTGGATCGGACCAAAATCCCTGCAAACACGAACCGCGACCATACACCAGGCTCGACGTGAGTCGACCTCAGGTTGAGGTGCAGGTGAATTAGCCCCCTTGGTCTTGATCGCCCGTCGCTGGTGTGTAGACTCGCCGCCCATGTCCACCGCGACCGGCAGGCAGTCGTCCACCACCTCCATGGCACCCGAGAGATCCTTGAACCAGCGGATGGACGCCCTCGCCAGAGCGAATGAGATCCGCGTCAAGCGCGCGGAGCTCAAGCGTGACCTGAAGGCGGGCCGCCGCTCGATCCACTCGCTGCTGCTGGACCCGCCGGAGTACGTCGAGACCGCCAAGGTGTTCGACATGCTGCTGGCCGTCCCCAAGTACGGGCGCGTGAAGGTCAACAAGATCCTCGCCCACTGCCGCATCGCGCCCTCCAAGACGATCGGCGGGCTCTCCGAGCGCCAGCGCTCGGAGCTCGTCTCACTGCTGCACCGCTAGGACGGCCCGACGGCCATCCCGGCGTCCTCGCGGATCTGTTCCACCCGCGGGCGGCAATAGGGTGCGGGCCGTGCCAGCAGGGGTGTTCGTCATAACCGGGCCCTCGGGGGTCGGCAAGGGAACGCTGATCCGCGGGCTGATGGAGCGGCTGCCGGAGCTCGAGCTGTCCGTGTCCGCCACCACGCGCGCCCCCCGCCCGGGCGAGCGCGACGGGGTCGACTACCACTTCCTCTCGCGCGAGGAGTTCGATCGCAGGATCGCTGACAACGAGTTCGTCGAGCACGCCGATTACGCTGGCCGCCGCTACGGGACGCTGCGCTCCGAGCTCGAGGACCGGGTGCGCGCGGGGGTGCCTGTCGTGCTCGAGATCGAGGTGCAGGGCGCCCGCCAAGTGCGCTCTTCGATGCCCGAGGCGGTGCAGGTGTTCATCGCCCCGCCGTCGCTTGAGGCCTTGCGCACGCGCCTGATCGGGCGCGGTACCGACGATCCCGCGGAGGTCGAGCGCCGGCTGCGCGTGGCCGAGCAGGAGCTGTCGGCCCAGCCGGAGTTCGCGCATGTGATCGTCAACGACCGGCTCGACGACGCGCTCGAGCGGCTGGCGAGGATCGTGCAGGGCGCGCTGGCGCAATGACACGGCCGGCCCCCGGCGGCGCCCGTCGCGGCGAGGGGCCGCCCGGGCCCACTACACTCGAAGGCCAACCAGGAAAGGCAGAGCACCCGTGATCTCCCCACGCATAGACCGCCTGCTCGAGCAGGTCGACTCCAACTACGCCAGCGTCGTGGTGGCCGCCAAGCGCGCGCGCCAGATCAACAGCTACTACCACAACCTCGGCGAGGGGACCTTCGACGAGTTTCCGCCGCCGATGATCGAGACGCGCTCGAAAAACTACCTCACGATCGCCCTCGAGGAGGTAGCAGCGGGGAAGATCAAGTACCACTACCGCTAAGGGGCGCAAGGGGCCGGCCAGGGCTTGCCCGGTCCTGGCGGTAGGGCCACAAGCTCAAGTAGTAGCCCGCATGGCTCTGTAGAGCCTCAAACCGCCGAATCTGTCAACGGATTGTCAGCGAGAACGGCGGCGACGGCTTCCGCGGCCTGCGCGTCGGAGCGGGGGAGCAGGTGGGCATAGGTGCTGAGCAGGGTGGTCGGATCGTCGCCCAGGCGCCCCGCAACGATGTGCAGGGGGACGGGTGGCGTGGCCGTCAGCGCCAGCGTGGCGGCCGTGTGGCGGAGGATGTGCAGCGTGCCTGCCGGGATGCCTGCCGCCGTTCGCGCCGCGGTGAACCAGCGCGAGAGCATTTTGGGGGGATCGGAGAGCCGAGCTCGTTGCAGAACACGAGATCGTGGTCCTCGTATGCCGCGCCGGCGAGGTCGCGCTCGAGCTGCTGGACCTCACGGTGCGCCCGGAGCGCTTCGACCGTCGCGGGATCGAGGGCGAGCGTGCGCTCAGAGCGCTTGGACTTCGGTGGCCCGAACGTGCAGCCGCCTGGTGTCGGGATCAACTGCTGATCGACCTGCAGGCGGGCGTTCTCGAGGTCGAGTGCCCGCCAGGAGGCCCCCAGCAGCTCTCCACGGCGCATTCCGGTCGTCGCCGCCAGTCTCCATAGGGGCGAACAGGCGATCGTCCTGTACTCGGGCTAGGAAGGCCCTCGGCTCGTACGCTGTCCAAGCGCTCGCACCGCTCTTCGGGCGGCTGGGCGGCGTCACGTCGGCGGCGGGGTTCCGGGCGATCTTGCCCCAGCGCTTTGCGTCCTTCAGCGCCCGGCGCAGGACGGCATGGGTGAGGCGCCGCGTACTGGCGGACAGGCCATCGCGCTCCATCGCGCCGTACAGGGCAGTCAGGCTGCCGGCGGTCGGGCTCCGCAGCGGCATTTGGCCGATCTCCCGGTGCACGTCAGCGGTCGCACGGTGCTGCGGATGGCGGGCAGCCATTCGTCCTGCAGGAACCGCCCGAGCAACTGCTTGGAGGGCTCCACGTACTCGCCGGCGGCGGTGGCCGTGATGACCGTTGCGAGGTGCGTCTGGGCTTCCTTCTGGGTGCGGAAACCGCCCTTGGACCTCTGGCGCCGCGAACCCGTCGTGGGGTCGTAGGCGTCCCATAGGGCGGTCCATGTGGTGCCGCGCTTGCGGGTTGATCCTCTCATCGTCGGTCCTTTCTCGGTTTCGATGTTGCAGGGGGGATGAAGCCGCGCAGGCGCCGCCGCGAACGCCGTGCTGATGACGGACCGCAATACACCGATAAGGAAATCCAAGCTCTGGGCGAACTGGACCCGCCCAAGGCTTTCAAGAAGAAAAACGGTGAATATGCCTGGCCTCTCGTTGATGGCCGCGACATAACAAATGCGGTGAAAGCTTGGAACGCCGGCCGAGGGAACCCGTCCGAACGCGAAGCGGTCCGGCGCTGGATAATCAAGCGCGCCGTCCGGCTCAGGGTGACGTACAGGCTGCCGGATAGCTGGGCTAAATCCGTCGCGCACGTCGAGGAATAGGGATGAGCGCGACGGCGACACGTCCCGGTCCCTTCCGGCGATCGTCGCCGGGGAACGCTCCCGCGTGGATGGCGGGGCCGCGCCCGGATCGTCACGAGCTGAACCATCGCCCGCGAGTGAAGCAGGAGCCGCTGCCGCGCGTGCTCTGGCTCGCGGAGCCGCGCCGGCTGCTCGGGAGTATCGGCCCGATGGTCTACGGCGTGACGAGCGACGCGCCGGCCGAGCTGCGGGAGGCGTGGCTGTGAGTGACTTCGCCGCCGTGCACCAGGCGCTCGCCGACTGCCGGCGCGACGACATGTTGCCTCACGCAGCCTGGCTCGTGTGCTCAATTGCACAGACGGATGGGTGCGCCAGTTTTACGCTGCGCGTACATAGTCATCGACATCTCGGGAGGAGCAATGTCTTTGCCAGCCGCAATCGCCGTCATCGTTGTTCTCGACGTCGCTTGGATCGGCTTCACCGCGTGGATGATGTCCCACCCACGGCACCTGACGCCGCACGGATCGACCCGCCGCACGGAGCCATCGCGTCAGCCCGTCGAGCAGTACCAAATCCAGCAAGTCAAGTAGTGACTGCGGCGACCCGAGCGGATACTCGGGTCGCCGTTGAGCATTTCCGCGACGAGTGCCGCCCTGACGCCCTCAATCGAGGCGAGCTGAGCTTCCCGATCAGGCTGGCGAGCTCGGCGATGCGGGCGGAAGGGTCGGGGCGTCATACCTGCAGCCCCGGTCGCCTAGTGCGTTGGGCCCGACGCACCGTGGTCAGGCTGGCCGGCTTGGGAACTACCGAACTAATCCGCGGACGCGTCGGGAGATCGGAGGACTACTTCGGTGTTGATCTTGAAGCCTTGGGAGTCGGCTTGGCGGATCATCTCGTCCTGTCCGGCTGTCGCCCCGGCCATCCATGCTCGCGCAAGCAGGAGGCCCAATTGCTCGGCCTCACGCGTGTCGAGATCCAGGCTCTGCGCAGCCTCGTCAGCGAGTGCCGTCAAATCCTTGGCGGCTATCGCCTCGTAGCGAGCTTTTAGATCCTCATGGTCCGACATGTGGCCGGATCATATCGCCGCTCTGTGCCGCCGAGACTCCCTTCATCCGATCTCGCGATGCGACACAATGCGCTGCGAGTTGACCACGAGCAGGAGATCGTCGGATTCGGAGGCGGCAAGGTCAACGGCGCACGAACTAGCCGAGGGGCGGGACGATGCCACGGCGTAGGCCGCCGCATAAGGCTTGCCGAGGAGGTGCATGATGGAGACGCCAAACGAGGATGACGCGCGGGTGCGGGCGATGAAGCTCCCGGCCCTTTATGACCGGCTCCGAGAGGCTGCTCGGGACCCACTGTCCGCTAGTCCGGCCGAAGTGATCGCGCTGTTAGAAGAGGCGTCGTCGCGGCTCTTTGCGGCGGACCTTCTGCTGAATGGCGTTCCGAAGCAGGACGACCTACTTGCGGCGTCTGGATTCCTAAGCGAGGAGCACCTCCGCGAGCTCCTCGAAGAGGGCCTCGGCGGGGCCAACTTTGAGGACATTCGAATCATGATGGACGCGCTGGAAGATGAGATGCGGGGCGATGCAGATGCCACGTCGTAGGACATTCACAAGCGAGCTGTACCGGGCGGCAAGGCTCTCGGCCACCGGAAGGGCCATCCGCACCGGCAAAGCGCCACGGAGGGCGAAGAACATCGCGGTCGGGCGTCTGCTCGGTCGTGCCGGCGTATGGCGGCGACTCTGGCGCTGAGTCGTGTCTGACTTCGCCCCCGTCCGCGAGCACCTGGCCCGGGAGCGGGAGCGGGGCCGAGGTTTCACAGCGGCATGGCGGCGGGCTCCCGCCACCGTCGAGGACCGGGAAGTAAGGGCCGCGCTCGTGGACACCCGCAAGGCGTGGCGGGACGCCTACAACGGGCGGCCCGACAACCTGGATGGGCTCATGCAGGGGTGATCGTGATCCGGTCGGGTTGGCAGGTCCTTGTCAACGCGATGTCAGCGAACGTAGCCCGACGGGGCATCACGAAGCCGCACGGACGCACCGCGTAGGGCGCGAAATCCCCCGTAGCCACGGACTATCCGCTACTCGCCATCAGTGGGCAGCACGGGCGGAAGATAACCTCAAGCTATGTCCCGAATCCTCCTGGGCGTGAGCGGCGGCATCGCCGCCTACAAGGCGCTCGAGCTCGTGCGCGTGGCCGGCGCCGCCGGACATGTGGTGCGCGTGATCCAGACCCCGTCGAGCCGGCGGTTCGTCGGCGAGGCTTCGTTCGCGACGCTCACCGGCGCACCCGTTCTGGTCAGCGAGTTCGAGCGCGATCCGGCCCGTGGGGTGTTCCCCGACCAGGAGCTGCCCACCCACGAGCCGCTCAGCCACCTGCAGCTCGTGGACAGCGCCGATGTCTACCTGATCGCCCCCGCATCGGCCAACACGATCGCCAAGCTCGCCAACGGCCTGGCCGACAACCTGCTGAGCAGCTGCGCCCTGGCGGCCCCCTGTCCGGTGGTGATCGCCCCGGCGATGAACGGCCGCATGTACGAGCACGCGGCGACGCGCGCGAACCTCGACACGCTGCGCGCGCGCGGCGTGAGGATCGTCGAGCCGGGCGTCGGGCGACTGGCCTCCAAGGGGGAGCACGGCATCGGGCGCATGGCCGAGCCGGCCGAGCTGCTCGGCGCGTGCGAGGCGGCGCTGGCCGCCGCGCACGGCGGCCGGGCCGACGGCGGCCTGAGCGGACTGAAGGTGCTCGTGACGGCCGGGGGGACACGCGAGCCGATCGACAGCGTGAGGTTCATCGGCAACAGGTCCTCCGGGCGCATGGGCCTGGCCCTCGCGCGAGCCGCCCAGGCGCGGGGGGCCGAGGTGACCCTCATCGCCGCCAACGTGGCGCTTCCCCGTCCCGCCCTCGTGCGGGTCCGCGAGGTCGTGACGGCGGCCGAGCTCAAAGAGGCCTGCGAAGAGGAGTTCCCTTCCTGCGAGGTGCTGCTGATGGCGGCCGCCGTCGCCGACTACAGGCCATCCGCTCCGAGCCCGGGCAAGCTCAAGCGCTCCGGCCGCGAGCGCCTCGAGCTCGAGCTCGAGGCCAACCCTGACGTCCTCGCCGGCCTCTCGGCCCGTCGCCGCGAGGGCCAGACGCTGATCGGGTTCGCCGCCGAGCACGGCGAGGGGGCGATCGAGCACGGTAGGGAGAAGCTCGCGCGCAAGGGCGTGGACGCGATCGTGGTCAACGACATCTCCCGCGCGGACATCGGCTTTCACACCGAGGCCAACGAGGTCACCATCCTGATCGCCCCGCCCGACCGATCCGCCGGGCACCGGCATCAGGTCGGGGCGTCTGATGCCGGGCCGGCCGCGGAGCAGATCGCCGAGCGGCACGTCGCCCGCGCCGCCAAGGCGGAGGTCGCCGGGGCGATCCTCGACACGGTCGAGGAGTTGCGCGCGCGCCACTAGCCCACGCCGGAACCGACCCCGCGGTGGCCACGATCGGCGCGCCCGCTCCGACCCCGACAACGGCCGTCTCGGCCGGTTAAACTGGGGTGAGATGGAGAACGTGTACGACCTCTACCAGCGCGGGTGTGAACTGCTCAACCACGGCGACCACGAGGCCGCCACGGTGCCGCTGCAGAGGGCCCGGGACCTCGAGCCCGAGAAGGCCTCCATCCGCGAGACGCTGGGCCGGGCGCTGTTTCACTCGCGCCGCTACGCCGCGGCCGCCACCGAGTTCCAGGCGGTCGCGCAGAGCGCTCCCACCGACGACTACGCGCTGTTCTGCCTCGGCCGCTCGATGCAGCTAATGGGCCGTCATCGCGAGGCCTGCAAGCCACTGGCGCTGGCGTGCTCGCTGCGCCCCGACCGTGCCGACTATCGCCTCTACCGAGACCGGGCGCGCCGTGACGCCGAACGGAGCTGAGAGCGCATATCCGAGCGGTGCCGATGCTATGCTCGACCGACAGCTTTCGTGTCGGCGTGCAGACGCCGGCAGCAGTACCGAGAGTGGGCGCCCGCCCGCTTTTTTTGCGTAAGGACTTGATTGTGACCGCCCTGCAGACAGATATCGAAAGGCGTCTGGCCCAAAGCGAGCCGGACGTCGAGGTGCTGCTCGCCGAGGTTCTCGGCGGCAGGTGCCTGCGCGTGTACATCGACCACCCCGACGGAGTGACCCTGGCGCTGTGCGAGCGCATCACCGGGCTGCTGAGCTCCGAGCGCGAGCGCTATTCGCTGGAGGTCTCCTCGCCGGGCAGCGAGCGTCCGCTGACCAAGCCGGCCCACTTCCGGCGGTTCGTCGGCCGCCGCGCGCGGGTGCGCACGCGCCACCCCCGCGCGGTCGGTCAGCTGCCCGGACAGCGGCCCGGCGGCGCAAGGCCCGTGCGGAGCTTCACGGGCGAGCTCGTGGGCGCATCCGAGGAGGAGGTCACGCTGGCCGCCGACGGCGGCATCATCGCGATCCCCTACTCGGAGATCCGCCGTTCGAACCTGGTCGGGGAGTAGGCACGCCATGTCGCGAGAGATCCTTGAAGCGATGCACGCGCTGGCGCGCGAGAAGGGGATCGAGCCCGAGAAGCTGATGGTGGCCCTCGAGGACGCGCTGCTGTCCGCCTACAAGAAGCAGCCGGGCTCGGCCAAGTACGCGCGCGTGGAGATGGACCGCGACACGGCCGACTTCAGGGTCATCGAGCTGATCATCCCGGAGCGCCTGGAGGCGCATCTGATCGTCGAGACGATCGACGAGGAAACCACGATCGACCCCGAGACGGGCGAGATGCGCGAACCGGAGGAACCGGAAATCGACCCGAAGAAGTTCGCCGAATACCGCGACCAGATCGAGGAGCGCGACGTCACGCCCGATGACTTCGGCCGGATCGCCGCGCAGACCGCCAAGCAGGTCATCCTCCAGCGGATTCGCGAGGCCGAGCGCGACATGATGTACGAGGAGTACCGCGACCGCGTCGGCGAGCTGATCACGGGCATCGTGCAGCAGTCGGACTCGCGCTACACGCTCGTGCAGCTGCGCGAACGCGTGGAGGCGCTGCTGCCCAAGTCAGAGCAGGTGGAGGGCGAGCGCTACGACCACTCGCAGCGCATCAAGGCGGTGATCAAGGAGGTCTCCCCGTCGACGAAAGGGCCCGCGATCATCGTCTCCCGGCGCGACCCGGAGCTGATCAAGAAGCTGTTCGAGCTGGAGGTCCCGGAGATCGCCGACGGCCTGGTCGAGATCGCCAACGTCGCCCGCGAGCCGGGCTACCGCTCGAAGATTGCGGTCATCTCCCACACCGACGGCGTCGACCCCGTGGGCGCCTGCGTCGGTCCGCGCGGCTCGCGCGTGCGCATGGTCGTCTCAGAGCTGCGCGGCGAGAAGATCGACATCATCCCCTTCAACGACGAGCCCGCGCGCTTCGTCGCCAAGGCGCTGTCGCCGGCGCGCGTGCGCGAGGTGCTCGTCGACGACGACGCCAAGCAGGCAACGGTGATCGTGCCCGACGACCAGCTATCGCTGGCGATCGGCCGCG
This sequence comes from uncultured Solirubrobacteraceae bacterium, assembly GCA_963730575.1. Classification (GTDB taxonomy): domain Bacteria; phylum Actinomycetota; class Thermoleophilia; order Solirubrobacterales; family Solirubrobacteraceae; genus Palsa-744. The sequence goes on along the minus strand of CAVSSG010000006.1, from coordinate 262,146 downwards.
AGGGCCAGAACGCCCGCCTGGCCGCGCGGCTGACCGGCTGGCGGGTGGACATCCGCTCGGAGACCGAGTTCGCCGCCGAGGAGGCCGAGCACGGCTACGAGGAGGAGGAGGTGCAGGGCCGCTGCGCGGCGATCCTCTCCAACGGACGCCGCTGCCCCAACGCCGTCACTGCCGGGCTCGCGCTACTGCGGCCTCGACACCCACCAGGCGCTCGCCGGCATCTCGAGCGACAACATCGTCGACCTCGCCCAGGCCGACGAGGCCGCCCCCGCGGCGCAGGAGGCCGGGTCCTCCGCAGTGCACGAGGATCTCGAGCAGCCCGTTCCGGGACCCCTGGACGGCGGCCCGATCGCCGGCAGCGCGCACGAGCTCCACGCGCAGGCCCCGCAGGGGGCCGCCGAGGAGCAGGCGAGATAGCGGTTCAGCCGAGCGCGCACGCGGCGCGCACAGCCGGGGCACAGCCCGGTGGCCGGGCCCGTGCCGCTGCGCCGCCACGTCGCCGGTGCGTCGGCTGCGGAAGGATCGCGCCGAAGTCCGAGCTCGTGCGTCTCGCGCTCGCGCGTCACGGCGCGGCCGGGGACGGCGGCTCCGGTGGGGAGCGCTCCACCCTGGCGGTGATCGATCCCGCCGGCACGATGCCCGGCCGCGGAGCGTATCTCTGCCGGGGGACCGCCGCGGGCGTGCCGGCCGGCGAATGCCTCGCCCTGGCAAGACGTCGCGGTGGGATCGCCCGTGCGCTGCGCTGCGCGGTGAGGATCGACCCAGAGATCGTAGAATCGGTGAGCCCATGAGCAAGAAGCGCGTGCACGAGATCGCAAAGGAGCAGGGCCTGTCGAGCAAGGAGGTGCTCGAACGGCTCAAAGCTGCCGGCGTGGAGGTCAAGGTCGCGGCGTCCTCGGTGGAGGAGGCGGTCGCGCTTGAGGCGCTGGGCGCTTCCGGGGCCGGCGAACCTCCCAGCTCCAACGGCGCTCCGGCCGCCTCGCCGTCGGCGAGCGCTGCGGGCGCCCCGGCGCAGGAGGCCCCGCCGAGCCCGTCCAGCCCGCCGAAGAGTCCCGAGCCCGCGGCACCGGGCGCGGGCTCGCCCGCCGCCGGAGCCTCGCGGCCCGCCCCGGCCGCGCGTCCCACCGGCGCCGGCGCGGTGGCACCGGGCGCACCGGTCGCCTCGGCCCCGGCGGCCGCCGAGCGGGTTCGCCCAACGCGCGACTCGCGCACCGGCGAGCGGACCCCGGGTGACATCGGCCCGGGAGGACGCCGGCGTGTGGTGATCGACTCGCAGGCCTCGCGTCGCCAGCAGGGCGGACCGGCCAACCAGCCCCAGAGGCGACCGCGCCGCGGGCGGCGCCGGCGCGGCACATACGACGAGACGATCGCACCGATCGACACGGCCGCGATGGAGGCGACCGACCTGATCCGGGTCAACTCGGGCTCGACGGTCAAGGACGTCGCGGAGTATCTCGGCGTGGCGGTGCCCGAGGTGATCAAGAAGCTGATGACGCTGGGGGAGATGGCGACGCTCACCCAGACGCTGTCCGATGACGCGATCGGGGTGCTGGCCGAGGAGTTCGACAAGCAGATCGAGATCGTGCACGCCGCCGACGACGTCGAAGTCGAGCCGGTCTTCGAGGACGCCGAGGAGGATCTGATCGACCGCCCGCCTGTGGTCACGATCATGGGACACGTCGACCACGGCAAGACCTCGCTGCTCGACGCCATCCGCGAGACCGAGGTGGCCGCGGGGGAGGCCGGCGGCATCACCCAGCACATAGGCGCCTACCAGGTGCACCACGGCGGCAGGGAGGTCACCTTCCTCGACACGCCCGGCCACGAGGCGTTCACGGCGATGCGCGCCCGCGGGGCGAGCGTGACCGACCTGGCGGTGATCGTGGTGGCGGCCGACGACGGCGTCAAGCCCCAGACCGAGGAGGCGATCGATCACGCCCGCGCCGCCGAGGTGCCGATCGTGGTGGCGGTCAACAAGATCGACAAGGAGGGCGCCCAGCCCGAGCGCGTGCGCACCGAAATGACCCAGCACGGCCTGCAGCCCGCGGAGTGGGGCGGCGACATCGAGTTCGTGGACGTCAGCGCCAAGACCCACCAGGGCCTCGACGGCCTGCTGGACACGATCCAGGTGGTGACCGACCTCGAGGAGCTCAAGGCGAACCGCGACGCGGACGCCTCGGGCACGGTCATCGAGTCAAAGCTCGACCCCGGACGCGGGCCGGTGGTCAGCATCCTGATCCAGCGCGGCACGCTTCGCGTCGGCGACGCGCTGGTGGCGGGTGCGCACTTCGGGAGGGTGCGCGCGATGCACGACTTCGTGGAGCGCGCGTGAAGCGTGCGACGCCCGGCCAGCCGGTGGAGGTGCTCGGATTCGACGGCGTGCCCGAGGCCGGCGAGATCGTGCGGGTGGTCGAGAACGAGCGGCGTGCGCGCCAGCTCGCCGGCGAGCGGGCGAACCGGTTGAAGACCGAGGCGCTCGCGCGGCGCTCGGGACGCAAGGTGTCGCTCGAGGACGTCTTCAAGCTCGCCCAGGAGGGAGCCGTCAAGGAGCTCGGCCTGGTCGTGAAGGCCGATGTGGCGGGCTCGCTCGAGGCGATCGAGGACGAGATCGCGAAGCTCCCCCAGCAGGAGGTCTCGGTGAACATCATCCACCGCGGCGTCGGTGGGATCAACGAGTCCGACGTGATGCTCGCCGCCGCCTCCAAAGGGGTGATCCTCGCCTTCAACGTGCGACCCGTCGGCGACGCCCGCCAGATCGCCGAGCGCGAGGGGGTCGAGATCCGCTCCTACGCGGTCATCTACCGGGCGATCGAGGAGCTGCGCGCCGCCATGCAGGGGATGCTCGAGCCGGCCGAGGTCGAGACCTCGCTGGGTCAGGCCGAGGTTCGCCAGCTGTTCCGCGCCTCGCGCATCGGCACGATCGCGGGGTCGTTCGTGACCGAGGGCAAGGTGACGCGCGGCGCCAAGGTGCGCGTCGTGCGCGACGGGACCGTGATCTTCGACACGACGATCGACAGCCTGCGTCGCTTCAACGACGATGTGCGGGAGGTCGCGGCGGGCTTCGAGTGCGGGATCGTGCTGACCAACTTCCAGGACCTGCACGTGGGCGATGTGCTCGAGACCTACGAGACGCGCCTGCAGGAGCGCGAGCTGTCCTCCTGAGCGCCGTCCCGGTCATCCCCTGCGCCGCCGCGTCCGCGCGGACGGGTCCGCTGTTGCAAGCAGGCGCCCGCGGCGGTCGTTGCCGGGAGGCGGACGGGTAGGATGAGCACAGGGCGTATGCGTCGCGTCGACGAGGCCATTCGTCAGGTGTTGGGTGAGGCACTGGCAGGAGATCTGAAGGACCCTCGAGTGGGATTCGTAACCGTGACCGATGTCAGAACCAGCCCCGACCTGCGCCATGCTCGCGTGTTCGTGAGCGTGCTCGGCGAGGGCGGACGCCCGTCCGAGGAGGCCCAGCGCGAGGCGAGCCTCGAAGGCCTGCGCTCGGCCCACGGCTACCTGCAGGGCCGAGTCGCCGGCGAGCTGCGCCTCAAGCGCACGCCGACGCTCGAGTTCTCCTACGACGACACGACCGACCGGGCGATGCGCGTGGACGCACTGATCGACGAGGCCGGCCGCTCGTGAGCGAGAACGGCGGCCCGGTCCGCGAGCAGGTGCTGGCGCGAATTCGCGAGGACTCGCGCTTCGTGCTCGCCGCGCACGAGAATCCCGACGGCGACGCGCTGGGGTCGCTGGTGGGCATGCAGGGGCTGCTGAGCGCACTGGGCAAGGACTCGGTGATGTTCATCGCACCCGACGATTTGCCGCTGCCCAACGAGTACCGCATCTTCGTGCTGGACGGGCTGATCCAGGCCCCGCCCACGGACATCGCCGAGCGTACCGCCGTGTTCCTGGACTGCGGCAACATCGACCGCAACTCCGCGAGCGTGCTGCGCGACGGCAGGCACCTGCTGAACATCGACCATCATCACGACAACACGCACTTCGGCACGCTCGACTACGTGGTGCCGTCGGCCTCCTGCACCGCGGAGATCGTGTGGGACCTGATGCACGGCCTGGGCGTGCACCCAACGCCCTCGGTCGCGCAGGCGCTGTACGTCGGGCTGATCACCGACACCGGGCGCTTCATGTACGAGAACACCGGTCCGCGTGCGCACGAGATGGCCGCCGAGCTGATCGAAGCCGGCGTGGACGTGCAGCTCGTGTACCGCCAGCTGTATGAGGAACTGCCGCCCGCGAAGCTCGCGCTGCTCGCGCTCGCGTTCACGCGGGTGCAGCGGTTCGACTCGGGCGAGCTCACGCTGGCGGCGCTCAGCGCGGACGACTTCGAGCAGACGGGCGCCGAGGAGAGCTACTCCGAGGGCATCATCGATCAGCTGCGCGCTGTACAGGGCACGAAGGTCGCGGCGCTCGTGCGCGAGGTGCGCAGCGGCGAGCGCAAGGGTCAGCGCAAAGTCTCGCTGCGCGCCACCGACGACGACGTCGACGTGTCGATCGTCGCCCGCGCGCAGGGAGGCGGGGGCCACCGGCGGGCGGCGGGATTCTCCACAGAGCTCGACCTCGACGGGCTGATCAGGTTCCTGCGCGAGCAGATCGCAGCGCAAATGCACGCGACGCCCGCCGCGGGAACCCCCACGCTCGCCTGAGGTGCCTTCCCCTCCGCCTGAGGGTGTTCTGCTGATCGACAAGCCGGCGGGCATGACCTCGCATGACGTTGTCGCCGCGGTGCGACGCTCGCTCGGGGGCGTGCGCACGGGGCATGCGGGCACGCTGGATCCGTTTGCGACGGGCCTCTTGCTCGTGCTCGTCGGCAGGGCGACGAAGGCGCAGAGCGCGCTGATGGAGCTGCCCAAGCGCTATGAGACGATCGCGCGGCTGGGAGCGGTGTCGAGCACGGGCGACACCGAGGGGCGAGATAACGGAGACAGGCCGCCTGCCCGCCGACCCGCCCGAGCTGCCGACGGGAACGATTCGACAGCGCCCGCCGATGCACTCGGCGGTAAAGATCAGAGGAGAGCGCGCCTACCGGCGCGCTCGTCGCGGCGAGCGCTTCGAGATGCCCGAGCGCGAGGTCACGTCTACCGGTTCGAAGAGCTGTGGCGAGAGCGCGAGCCGATCGCTCGCGCCGGCTTCCAGATCGAATGCGCCGCCGGCACCTACGTGCGCTCGCTGATCGCCGAGCTGAACGACGCCTACTGCCTGACGCTGAGACGAACCGCGATCGGGCCCTTCGAGGTCACCGACGCGGTCGCGCCGCCGGCGCGCGGGGCGCTCTGGCGCGATCCGCCGCTCATCGCGGTCGAGCAGGCGCTCGGGATGGCGGCGGGCCGGGCGGTCCAACGCGCGGGTGGCCGGCCGTAGACTGTGCGGCCGTGAGGATCACCCGCCTGCCCGACGTGGAGCGCCAGTTGCAGCGCAGCGTAGCGGTGGGAACCTTCGACGGCGTGCACCTCGGTCACCGCGAGGTGATCGGCGGCTCGGACAGCGTTCTCACGTTCGAGCCGCATCCGGTCTCGGTCGTGGCCCCGCAGCACACGCCCAGACTGCTGACGACGCTCGAGCGCAAGGCCGAGCTGATCGCCTCGCTGGGAGTGCAAGAGCTGATCGTGATCCCGTTCGACGCCGAGTTCGCCAGGCGCTCGGCCGAGGACTTCGTGGCGGATGTCCTCGTCGGGCGCCTCGGCGCCAAGCAGGTCGCGGTCGGCGAGAACTTCCGCTTCGGCAACAAGGCGCAGGGCGACACGAAGATGCTCGCCTCCGATGGGCGGTTTGCGACCGTGGTCCATCCGCTCCTGGAAGTGGACGGGGAGATCGTCTCCTCCAGCCATATCCGGGGCCTCGTGCTCGCCGGCAGGTTGTCCGAGGCCAACGATCTGCTGGGCGATCCCTTCGAGCTGTCCGGGGAGGTGGTGCACGGCGACAAGCGCGGAAGTGCACTCGGCTTTCCGACCGCCAACCTGGTACCCGAGGAGGCGCTGGCATGTCCCGGCCACGGCGTGTACGCGTGCCTGGCCGACGGCCGCGCGGCGGCGGTGAGCATCGGCGTGCGCCCCACGTTCAGGACGGGCAGAGCCGAGCTGATCGAGGCCCACATCCTCGACTTCGACGGCGACCTGTACGGCAGCCGCCTGCGCCTGGAGTTCCTCGAGCGCCTGCGCGGCGAGCGGCGCTTCGACACGCCCGAGGCGCTGATCGAGCAGATGCATCGCGACGTCGAGCGCACGCGCGAAGTCACTTCGGCTGCTAGCGTAGGCGATCGCGAATGTGCACCATCACGACAGAGCGCAAGCGCGAGATCGCGTCCAAGTTCGGTGCCAACGAGCGCGACATGGGCTCCACCAAGGTCCAGGTCGCCCTGCTGACCGAGCGCATCAACCACCTGACCGAGCATCTGCGCGTGCAGAGCAAAGACCATCACTCCCGCCGTGGACTGCTGATGCTCGTAGGGCGCCGGCGCCGCTTTCTGGCGTATCTGCAGCGCAAGGACCTCGAGGGCTACCGCGAGCTCATCAAAGAGCTCGGTCTACGCAAGTAGGCCTTTCGGGGGCTTCGTGAGCGTGATCGCGCCCGGCACGCCGGCGCCCTCGTTCAGGCTCCTGCGCGAGGACGAAGAGGCCTTCACCGAGCGGGATCTGCAGGGTCATGGCACGGTGCTCGTGTTCTACCCGTTCGCCTTCAGCGCCGTCTGCACCGACCAGCTGCAGCTGTACGAGCCGCTGATCGGGGAGCTGGCCGAAAAGGGGGTGAGGCTCTATGGGGTCTCCTGCGACTCCATCTGGGCCCAGCGGGCGTTCAGGGAGAAGCTCGGCGTGAGCAGCGAGCAGCTGTCGGACTTCGAGCCCAAGGGGGCCACGTGCGCCGCATTCGGGGTGCTCCACCCCGGCGGCTTCGCCGAGCGGGCGATCGTCATGCTCGGCCCGGACCGGGTCGTGCGCTGGAGCCATCAGGCCTCGTCGCCGGGCGAGCTGCCCGGCCTGGCTGTGCTGCGCGCCGGCCTGAACGCCGCGTTCGACCGCGTCGCGGCCCACTGAGGGCCCGCTCCCGGCGCGGGCGCGCGACCGTGAGCCGGGAATCGGCCCCGCCGGGCCCGGTTCCCGCAGGTCCTTCCGCTAAGCTCCGTGCGTTCGGAAAAGAGACAAAGAAAACGGACCGCCGACCGACGGGCGGAACAGGAAGGCAGTGCATATGAGCAGTGACGCCGTTACGCGGGTCTCCGTGGAGATCGCAGGCAGCGAGATCTCGTTCGAGACGGGCAGGATGGCCAAGCAGGCCTCCGGTGCAGTGGTGGTCCGCCAGGGCGACACGATGGTCTCGGCGACCGCGGTCGCGGGAAGCCTGCGCGACGTGGACTTCCTCCCACTGACCGTGGACGTCGAGGAGCGCATGTACGCGACCGGGAAGATCCCCGGCTCGTTCTTCAAGCGTGAGGGTCGACCGGGCGAGAAGGCGACGCTGACCGCGCGCATGATCGACCGCCCGCTGCGCCCGCTGTTCCCCAAGGACTGGCGCTACGACACCCAGCTGGTCGCGATCCCCCTGTCGATCGACCACGTCCACCCCTACGACATCCTCGCGATGAACGGCGCCTCGGCCGCGCTGATGATCTCCGACATCCCGTTCGCCGACACCCGTCGGAGCGGTCCGCATCGGCAAGGTCGACGGCAACTTCGTCGTCAACCCCAAGCGAGGAGGACCTGCTCGCCGAGCGACGTCCGGGGCGGGCTCCGACCTCGACCTGATCGTCGCCGGCACCGAGGACGCGATCCTGATGGTCGAGGCCGGCGCCAACGAGATCCCCGAGGCCGAGATCCTCGACGCCCTCGACATCGCGCACGGCGAGATCAAGAAGCTGTGCGCGCTCCAGCGCGAGCTCGCCGAGAAGGTCGGCAAGGAGAAGAAAGCCTTCGACGCGATCGGCGTCGACGAGCACGCTGCTCGAGGCGATCCGCGCCTCGCACGGCGCCGCGCTCGACGACGCCACGCAGGTGGAGGACAAGCTCGAGCGCCAGGACGCCACGAAGGCCGTCGAGGCGGCGATCCTCGAGCAGCACGCCCCGCCGCCGCCCGAGGGCGCCATCCGAGGAGCAGCTGCTGAGCGCCAAGCGAGCGCCGCGCGGCGGTCCAGCTCGCGTTCGACAAGCTCGAGAAGTCGATCATCCGCGAGCGCATCGCCGTGCACAAGAAGCGCCCCGACGGTCGCGCCGAGAACGAGATCCGCGACATCACGATCGAGGTCGGGCGTCACGCCGCGCACGCACGGATCGGCGCTGTTCACGCGCGGCCAGACGCAGGCGCTGAGCGTCGCCGCGCTGGGCACGCTGAAGGAGGAGATGCGCCTCGACACGCTCGGCCTGCGAGACGAAAAAGTACTACTGGCACCACTACAACTTCCCGCCGTTCTCGGTCGGCGAGGCCGGGCGCATGGGCGGCGTCAAGCGCCGCGACATCGGCCACGGCGCGCTCGCCGAGCGGGCGCTCGTGCCGATGGTGCCCTCGATCGAGGAGTTCCCCTACTCGATCCGCGTGGTCTCGGACATCCTCGAGTCCAACGGCTCCTCCTCGATGGCCTCGGTGTGCGGCTCCTCGCTGTCGCTGATGGACGCCGGCGTGCCGATCAAGCGCCCGGTCGCCGGCATCGCGATGGGCCTGATCAAGGAGGGCGACGACTACATCGTCCTGACCGACATCGCCGGCGTCGAGGACCACCTCGGCGACATGGACTTCAAGGTCGCCGGCACCGAGCGGGGCATCACCGCGCTGCAGATGGACATCAAGATCTCCGGCGTCACCTTCGACATCCTGCGCGACGCCCTCACGCAGGCCAACGAGGCGCGCACGTTCATCCTCGGCAAGATGGCCGAGGTCATCGAGGCTCCGCGCGAGCAGCTCAGCCAGTACGCGCCGCGCATCCAGACGATCCAGATCGACCCCAGCCAGATCGGCCTGCTGATCGGCAAGGGCGGCGAAACGATCCGCGGCGCTCTCGGAGGAGTTCGAGTCCCAGATCGACGTCAACGACGACGGCCAGGTGCTGATCTACTCGGCCAACGGCGAGCTCGGCGACGCGCTCGTCGAGCGGATCCGGATGATGATGAAGGAGGTCGAGGTCGGCGACGAGTACCTCGGCAAGGTCGTCAAGACGACGACCTTCGGCGCCTTCATCGAGCTGGCCAAGGGCACCGACGGGCTGCTGCACATCTCCAACGTCTCGCCCGGCGAGCGCGTCGAGAGCGTCGAGGACGTGCTCAACAAGGGCGACGAGGTCAACGTGCGCGTGGTCGAGGTCGACCGCGAGCGCGGCCGCATCGGCCTGCGCCTTGCCCACGACCCCGAGATCGCCGGCAAGTCGGTCGAGGAGCTGGCCGGGCGTCGGCTCCGGCGGCGGCGGCGGGCGCCGCGCGCCGCGCGACGGCGCCGGCGAGGAACGGCGGCGAGCGCTCCGGGCGTCCTCGCTCGCCGCGACGGTCCGAGCGGGGCTCTGCCGCCCGCGTCAGCGGCGCGAGCGCGACTGAACCGCGAGCGCCGTCATGTCCGACGCACCGGACAACCACGCTGGACTCCGGCGTGCGGGTCGTCACCGAGCGCGTCCCGGGCGTGCGCTCGGTGGCGCTCGGCTTCTGGATCGGCACGGGCTCGGCGGTCGAGCAGAGGCACGAGGCGGGCATCTCCCATCTGCTCGAGCACATGCTGTTCCGGGGCACCGAGCGCTTCGGCTCGGAGGAGATCGACCAGATCTTCGACGAGATGGGCGCGGAGCTCAACGCGGGCACCGACAAGGAAGCGACCTCGCTGTACACGCGCGTGCTCGACCGCCACCTCGAGCGCGCCTTCGACGTGATGAGCGACATGGTCTGGAGCCCGCGCTTCGGCGAGCTCGAGGCCGAGCGCGAGGTGGTGCTCGAGGAGATCGCGATGTACGAGGACGACCCGCAGGACCGGGTCTTCGACGTGCTCGGCGAGGCCGTCTTCGGGGAGCATCCGCTGGGCCGGCCCGTGATCGGCCGGGCCGAGGTCGTCGGCTGCCGCCACGCACGAGCAGCTGCGAGGCCTTCCACGCGGAGCGCTACCTGCCCGAGAACGTCGTGATCGCGGCCGCCGGCTCGGTCGACCACGACGAGCTCGTCGCGATGGCGCAGGCCGCCTCGGGCGCAGGCGCGCAGGCGGCAGGCGACCGGGTGAACGCCCTAGACGGGCGACAACGGCGCCGGCGCTCGCCGTCGGCCTTCCCGCCCCGCGCCGAGGCCGCGCCGCCGCAGCTGCAGCGGCGGGTGCGCTTCCTGCAGAAGGACACCGAGCAGTACCACGTGTGCCTCGGCGGCGGCGGGATCGCGCGCGACGACGAGCGCCGCTTCGCCCTGCGCGTGCTCGAAGGCGTGCTCGGCGGCACCTCCTCCTCGCGGCTCTTCCAGGAGGTGCGCGAGCGGCGCGGGCCTGGCCTACTCGGTCTTCTCCTTCTCGAACCTCTACGCCGCACACGGGCGAGGTGGGGCTGTACGTCGGCACGCGCCCAGAGAACCTCGCGCGAGGCGCTGTCGGTGATCGCGGACGAGCTCGCAGCGCTGCGTCGAGGACCCCGCCGACGAGCAGGAGCTGGTCCGCTCGCGCGAGAACCTCAAGGGCCGGGTCGTGCTGTCGCTGGAGTCCACCGGCGCGCGCATGAGCCGCCTGGGCGCCTCGCGTGCTGCACGGGCTGCCGATCCTCGTCGGTGGACGAGATGATCGAGCGGATCGACGCCGTCGGGCATCGCCGAGCTGCGCGAGCTCGCCGGCGAGCTGTTCGCGCCGGAGCGGCTCTCGGTGGCCGGCGTCGGGCCCGACGAGGAGGCCTTCCAGGCCGCGATCGAGCCGCTGGGCGCTGCCGCGGTAACCGACGCGAAGGCGAGCCACGGGGCGAGCGAGCGGCCGGCGCCCAGCGGGCGGCTCGATGATCCGGGTGGCCGTCGCGGGCGCGGCCGGACGGATGGGGGAGACCGTCTGCGACGGCCGTCGAAGGCGCCGATGACATGGAGCTCGTCGGGCGCGCCGACCCGCTGCTGGGAACGACGCTCGAGGAGGTGCTTGCCGCGGCGCGAGGTCGTGGTCGACTTCACTCGGCCCGACACCGCGCTCGAGAACGCGCTGCGCCTGCGTGCGGGCCGGCGTGCACGTCGTGATCGGCACCACCGGCTTTGACCCTGCGCCGATCGTGCAAGAGCGGCCCGAAGAGGGGCGAGCGGCAGCGCCAACGTCCTCGTGGCGCCCAACTTCGCGATCGGGGCGGTCCTGATGATGCGCTTCGCCGCCGAGGCCGCGAGGCACATGGCCAAGGCGGAGATCATCGAGCTGCACCACGACGGCAAGCTCGACGCTCCGAGCGGCACCGCGGCACGCACGGCCGCGCTGATGGCGGCCGCGCCGGCGGCGAGGAGCCGCCGATCCACTCCGTGCGCCTGCCCGGGCTCGTCGCCCACCAGGAGGTCATCCTCGGCGACGTCGGCCAGACGCTGACGATCCGCCACGACACGATCAGCCGCGAGTCGTTCATGCCGGGCGTGCTGCTTGGCGGTGCGCCGGGTCGCGAGCCCTTCCCGAGCCGCTCGTCGTCGGCCTCGAGAGCCTGCTGTTCTGAGCGGCGCGTGGAGATACTGCAGGCCATGATCGACCTCGGCACGATCCTCACGGCGATCGTTACGCCCTTCGACGCGCAGGGCGGCGTCAACGAGCGGTCGTTCGTCGCGCTGATGCATCACCTGGCCCAGAACGGCTCCGACGGCTTCGTCGTGGCCGGCACGACGGGCGAGGCCTCGACCCTGACCGATAAGGAGCAGCTCGGGCTGATCGAGCTGGCCGTCGCCGAGCGCCCGGCGGGCTGCTCGATCGTCGCGGGAGCGGGCACCAACGACACGCGCCACGCGGTTCACCTGACCGAACGGGCCACGGCGCTGGGCGCCGACGCGATCCTGTCGGTGACCCCCTACTACAACAAGCCCAGCCCGCTCGGCCTGAAGCGCCACTACGAAGCGGTGGCGGCCGCCACCGACAAACCCGTCCTGCTCTACAACATCCCGGGTCGCACGGCCACTAACATGGGACCCGAGCTGCTGGCAGAACTCGCTCAGATCGACGGGATCGAGGGCGTCAAGCAGGCCAACGCCGAGGAGCTCATGCCGATCGAGGGCCTCGCACTGTACGCCGGCGACGACGGCACCTTCGCGCGCACCCTGGACATGGGCGGAGCCGGCGGGATCCTCGTGGCGAGCCACATCGTCGGGCCCGAGATGCGCCGCATGGTCGATGAGCCCGAGCACCGTGCCGAGATCGACGCGTCGCTGCGCGACGTGTACGAGACGCTGTTCATGACCGCGAGCCCCACCTGCACGAAGGCCGCGCTGAACCTGCTCGGCCACGAAGTCGGCGGCCTGCGCCTGCCGCTGGTGGAGGCCACCGAACAGGAGCTCGCGGCGGTGCGCGCGATGCTCGAGCGACACCGTCTGCTGAGCGGGGATGAGGCTGCCCCGGTGGTGGGCGCCGGCACCTCGGCGACGTCGTCCAGTGGAGCCGCCGCGTCGTCCGTCCGGGCCCACGGCGCGTGAAATCACTGCGCGTCCTGCCCCTCGGGGGGCTCGGGGAGATCGGCAAGAACATGACCGTCGTCGAGCACGACGGGCGGATCGTGGTGGTCGACGTGGGACTGCGCTTCCCGACGCCGGAGATGATCGGCATCGACCTCGTGCTACCCGACTTCACCTACCTGCGCGAGCGTGCCCGCGACATCGAGGCGATCGTCGTCACGCACGGTCACGAGGACCATCTCGGCGCGCTTCCGTGGGTCCTGCGCGAGCTCGGCGACACTCACGTCCCGCCGGTGTACGGGGGCGCGCTGACGGTCGCGATGGCGCGCTCGAAGCTCGACGAGCACAAGCTGAGGGACGTCGAGTTGACCGAGGTGACGCCCGCCGACACGCTCGAGCTGGGGCCCTTCTCGCTGGAGCTCGTGCACATGACGCATTCGATACCCGACTCGAGCGCCGTCGCGTTGGGCACCGAGCTGGGGACCGTGCTGATCACCGGCGACTACAAGTTCGACCAGACACCCGTCGACGGCCCGCCGGCGGATGTCTCCCGGCTCGCCGAGCTCGGCCGGGAGGGCGTGCTGCTCCTGTGTGGCGACTCGACGAACGTCGACCGTCCCGGCTTCTCCACCTCGGAGTCGCTCGTCGGCCCGCATCTGCAGGACGTGTTCTCGCGCTGCGAGGGGCGGATCGTCGTGACGAGCTTCGCGTCGAACATCCACCGCGTCCAGCAGGTGGTCGACGCCGCCGAGGCGCTCGACCGCAAGGTTGCGTTGGTCGGACGCTCGATGCGCAAGAACGTCAGCATCGGCCGCACGCTCGGTCACATCGACATCCCCGCGGGGATGCTTGTGGGCCCACGCGAGATAGACGACCTCCCCGATGACCGGATGGTGATCATCTCGACCGGCTCGCAGGGCGAGCCGCTGTCGGCGCTGCGTCGCATGGCCTACCGCGACCACCGCCAGGTGGAGCTGCACCGGGGGGATACCGTCGTGTTCTCCGCCACGCCGATTCCCGGCAACGAGCGCGCCGTCAACGAGACGATTGACCGCCTGTACCACATCGGCTGCGACATCGTGACCCCGGCGGACGCGCCGGTTCACGCCTCCGGGCACGGCTACGCCGAGGAGGTCAAGCTGATGCTGAACCTCGTCAAGCCGCGCTACGTGATGCCGTTCCACGGCGACTTCAAGCGCCTGCGGCTGCATGCCGGTCTCGCCGAGGCCGTGGGCGTGCCCGCCGAGGACATCTTCGAAGGGGAGAACGGCCTGCCGCTGGACATCAACGAGCGCGGCGCGCGCTTCGGCAAGCCCGAGACCTCGGGGATGATCTTCGTCGACGGCGTCGAGATCGGCGACATGGCCGACGTCGCCCTGCGCGACCGGCGGATGCTCTCGGCCGACGGGATCTTCATCGTGGTGGTGACGATCGCCGAGCAGGACGGGCGGTCCGTCGCCGACCCCGAGGTGATCTTCAGGGGCGTTCCCTTCCTCGATGAGGCCGACGAGCTGCGCGACGAGATCCGGTCGACCGTCGACGCGACGCTCGCGCGCGGGGCGAAGGAGCAGATCCACGAGGTGGACCAGCTTCAGCAGATGCTGCACGACGACATGGCGGCGCTGGTGTATGAACGCCTGAAGCGACGGCCGATGGTGCTGCCTGTCGTCGTCGAGGTGTAGCCGGCCGCCGGCCCCGCCGGGGGCGAGGCGGCCTCAGCTGTGAACGAGCCCGCTCGGCTGACCTTCGGTCTCGCCGCGGGGTGCATCGGATCGGACGGCCGACCTGTACGCCGGCAGGCGCACGACGAAGCGGGCGCCCGAGCCCTCCTTCACCGACTCGAGCGTGACCGTGCCGCCGTGGGACTCGGCGACTGCCCGGACTATGGCGAGGCCGAGGCCGAAGGAGCCGCCGCGATCCCCGGCGCCACGCACGAAGCGCTCGAACAGCCTGGGGGCGAGCTCGGGTGGCACGCCCGGCCCGTTGTCCTGCACCACGAGCATGGCCTGATCGCCGGCCGTTGAGACCTGAACGCTGATCCGGGTACCGGCCGGTGTGTGACGCAGCGCGTTCTCCAGGAGATTGATCGCGAGGCGGTGGATCTCGTCGCGGGAGGCCTCGACGACGGCGGGATGGACGTCAAGGACGATGTCGTGCTCGTCGCTCACAGGCCCGAGCTCGGCGGCGGCCTCGACCACGACCTGCGCAAGATTACAGGGCTCCCGGGGCACGACGCGCCCGACATCCGTGCGCGCCAGGAGCAGCAGGTCCGCGACCAGCCGGCGCATCCGCTGGGACGAGCGCAGCGCCGAGCGCGCCGCGTCTCCCTGATCGCCGTGCAGCGACTCCGCGAGCAGCTCCAGGTTGGCGAGCACGCTCGTCAGCGGGGTGCGCAGCTCGTGGGAGGCGTCCGCGACGAACTGACGCTGGCGGGTGAGCATCGCCTCGGTCTCCTCGCGGGCGGAGTCGAGCTCATGGAGCATTCCCTGCAGGGTCCGCGAGAGCTCTGAGACCTCATCGTCGGCCTTCGGCTGGGGCACGCTGCGAGAGGGGTCGCGGGTGCGCGCGATCTCCGCGGCGGCGGAGGTCAGCGCGGCGATCGGCGCCATCGCCCTGCGCGCGATCATCATCCCCGCCGCGAGCGCGAGCACGGTCCCCGCGAGCACCCCCAACAACAGGAACAGCTCGACCCGCGCGACGGTCGCCTCGGTGTCGGAGACGCGCCGGCCGTACTGCACGACGAGCTGGCCGATGGGTTCGCCGACGAGATTGCGGACGGGCACCAGCAGGCTGATGACGCGGTAGCCGTTGACCGTCCTCGGCTCGCTCTCGGGTGTGCCGAGCGATCGCGCCGAGCTGGGTTCGTGCACGACGGGGCGCCCGCCGAGGGTGAGGATCCAGATGGCCGCATGATCCTGCGGCGATGCGAAGGCGTCGAGCGGCGGTTCGACCTCCAATACCCCGCGGGAGCCCGTCGGCGACTCGTTCACGCGCGGCACTTCGCTGACGCGCAGCTGCGTGCGCAGCTGTCTCGCCGTCGCCTCGACCTGGTTGTCGAAGTCATCGCGGATGCGATGCACGGTCAGCGAACCGATCGCTATCGCGAACACACACAGGATCACGAACGTCAGGAGCGCCGAGACGCCGGCGAGGCGCACGCGAATCGGCAGGCGGTCAAAGCGGGCGGAGATGCGTGAGCCCAGGCTCCGCGCTCCATGCGGGACACTACGCTCGTAGGACGTAGCCCGCTCCCCGGATCGTGTGCAGCAGGCGGGGCT
Source organism: uncultured Solirubrobacteraceae bacterium (assembly GCA_963730575.1). Lineage (GTDB taxonomy): Bacteria > Actinomycetota > Thermoleophilia > Solirubrobacterales > Solirubrobacteraceae > Palsa-744. Next base: position 246,314 of record CAVSSG010000006.1, on the reverse strand, counting down.
CGTCGCCGGCCTCGAGCTTGCGGCGCAGGTTGGAGACGAACACCTCGATGGTGTTCGTGGTCGAGAAGGGGTCATAGCCCCACACCTCGTCCAGCAGGCGCTGGCGGGAGATGACGATGCGCTCGTTTCGCATGAGGTATTCGAGCAGCTCGAACTCGCGCTGAGTGAGCTCGATCTGGCGCTCGCCGCGGAGCACCTCGTGGGTGTCGGCGTTCAGCGACAGGTCGCCGACGCGCAGTGGAGCGGAGCCGCGTGGCGGGCGGCGGCGCAACAGCGCGCGCATGCGGGCGAGCAGCTCCTGGCGCTCGAACGGCTTTACCAGGTAGTCGTCGGCCCCGGCGTCCAGCCCCTCCACGCGTGACTCCAGGGCGTCGCGGGCGGTCAGGATCAGGATCGGGACGTCGTCGTCGGCGCGCAGCGAGCGCGCCACATCCAGGCCGTCGATCTCCGGCAGTCCGAGATCGAGGATCACGAGATCGGGCATGAACGAGCGCCCGTGCTCCAGGGCGGTGCGCCCGTCGGCGGCCGAGCGCACCTCATAGCCCTCCATGCGCAGGGAGCGCTGGAGGGCCTGCGCGATGTCCTCATCGTCCTCCACAACGAGGACGCGTGGTGCACGGGAGAAGTCGTTCATCATGGTTAAGTATCGGCCGGCGCTAAAGCGATGGTAAGGCTCCCGGGCAGGTTACGCGGGGTCGGCGTCGAAGTTGCGCGGGATGGCTGCAACCCGCAAGCGCTCCACCGCGCGTAGATCCTCCTCGAGAAGGACCGGGGCGACCCGCGCGCGAGCGCGTCGATCCGGCGGCCTCCGGGGGCTCGCGCGCCTGCGGTTGCTCGTCCCCCGAAGCCTTCCACGCCTGCCGGTGCTCGACCAGCGCGGGCGCGATGTGCTCGGCCTCGCGTGCGTGGCGGTCGGCGTGTTTATGGGCTTCGTGCTGTACGGCGGCTGGGACGGAGGACGTGCAGGACATGGGCTCGCGGTCGCGCTCGGCTGGCTGTTCGGCGGGGCCCGGATGCTCGTGCCGGTCGCGCTCGCGGCAGGCGGCTGCACGCTGCTGGCGCGCGGCCTGCTGCCCGCGGTGCGCCCGCTGCGGGCCGGCGCGATCTGCCTGTTCGCCTCACTCACGCTCGCACTTGCCGCCGGGACGCTCGGGGTCAGCTCCGGTCCGGGCAGCAGGGCCAGCAGCTGGAGCTCGGCCTTTCTGCAGTCGCATGGAGGCGTCGTCGGCGAGGCGCTCTATCAGGCGAGCGACAGGCTGGTACAGGGCCTGGGCGTGAGCATCCTCGTGGTGTTCCTGCTCATCGTCGGCGTGATCCTGCTGACCGGCGCCTCCCTCGCGGGCGTCGTGCGCGCGGCCGGCGGCGGCGTGATCGACACGACGCGCCGAGTGCAGACGCTCACCCACGGCCGGCCGCCGGGCACGGCCGCCGGTGAGAGCGCACCGCACGTGCTCGCCGAGCGCGGACACGTCTCGGTACCGGAGCCTTCCCCGGAAGAGCTGATCGTGCGCGCCACGCACGTCGAGGCACCCTCGCAGGACGATCGCCTCGAGGACGAGCCGCCCGTCGGGCACGACCTCGAGAGCCCGGAGCCCGAGCGTGCCGGCACCGCCGGCAGGACCGGCGCGGGCGCCAGCGGCAGCGATATCGAGCGGGAGGAGATCTCCGGCGTGGCGCACGCCGACCCTGCGTCGCTCACGCCGCAGGGCAGGCTGCGCGAGGCCGCGACCGAGGACCCCGACTTCGTGTGGGAGCTGCCGAACGCGTCGAAGCTGTTGACGCGCTCGACCGGCGAGCAGTCCCGCCCGGACACCGCCGGGCAGGAGCGGGTTGCGACGAGCCTCGTGGAGGCGCTCGGGCACTTCGGTGTCCAGGCGAAGGTGATCGGAAGGGTTGCCGGGCCCCACATAACACGCTACGAGCTCAGGCTGGCGCCGGGCACGAAGGTCGCGAAGGTGGCCCAGCTGAAGGACGACCTCGCATACGCGCTCGCCGCCACGGATATCCGCATCCTGGCTCCGATTCCCGGCAAGCAGGCGGTCGGCGTGGAGGTCCCCAACGCGAAGCGGCGGATCGTGAGGCTCGGGGACGTCTTCCAGGAGCCGCCCAGCGACTGGTCGCCGTTGACCGTGTGGCTGGGCAAGGACGTCGCGGGCAAGGCGATCGGCGCCGATCTGGCGAAGATGCCGCACCTGCTGGTGGCCGGCACCACGGGGGCGGGCAAGTCAGGGGCGATCAACGCGATGCTCTCCAGCGTTCTCTTGCGCGCGACCCCGCACGAGCTGCGCCTCGTCCTGGTCGACCCCAAGCAGGTGGAGCTCAACCACTACGAGTCGATCCCGCACCTGCTGACGCCGGTGATCACGAGCCCGCGGATGGCGGCGAACGCGCTTCAGAACCTGGTCAAGGAGATGGAGCAGCGCTACGGGATCATGTCCCTGGCCCGTGCGCGCAGCCTGGTCGAGCTGAACCGTGCCCGCGCAAAGCGCGGCGAAGCGCCGCTGCCCTACATCCTGTGCGTGATCGACGAGCTCGCGGACCTGATGATGGTGGCGCCGGCGGATGTCGAGGACTCGATCATCCGCCTGGCGCAGAAGGCGCGCGCGGTCGGCATCCATCTTGTCCTCGCGACGCAGAGCCCGCGGGTGGACGTGATCACCGGCATGATCAAGGCCAACGTGCCCTCGCGGATCGCCTTCTCGGTCTCATCCCAGACCGATTCGCGCGTGATCCTCGACCAGAACGGCGCCGAGTCGCTGCTGGGCCAGGGCGACATGCTGTTCAGCCCGGTCGGCAGCTCGCGCCTGCAGCGCATCCAGGGTGCCTACATCGACGAGGCGCAGATCGCGAAGCTGACCGATCTGTGGCGTCGCCAGGGCGAGCCGGAGCTGCGCGAGGAGCTCCTGGAGGAGGTCGAGCCCGAGCTGCCCGACGGTGGCGCCGAGGGCTTTGACCCCGACGAGGACCCGCTGCTGGCAGACGCGATAACGCTCGTGGCGGAAATGCAAACGGCCTCCACCTCGATGCTGCAGCGCCGCCTGCGCCTCGGATACACCAGGGCGGGCCGCCTGATCGACATGCTGGAGCGGCGCGGGGTGATCTCCGGCTATGAGGGATCCAAGCCTAGGCAGGTGCTCATCACCGAGGCCGACCTGCCCAGGGTGCTGGCGGGGCTCGGCGACCCCGCGGCGACGGCAAGCGACTAGCCTTCGAGCAGAGATGCCCGAGATCGGTGAAACGCTGCGCGACGCGCGTATGCGCGCCCGCATCGACGTGTCCGAGATCGAGGCCAAGACTAAGATTCGGGCCAAGTACCTGCGCGCCCTGGAGAACGAAGAGTGGGGCCTGTTGCCCGGGCCCACGTTCGTGAAGAGCTTCCTGCGCACCTATGCCGAGGCGCTGGGGCTGGACGGGAAGGCGCTCGTCGAGGAATACCGCCTGAGCCACGAGAATCTCAACGACGTCGCCGTCGAGCCGATCGTCTCGAGCCGCCAGCACGCACGCCCGCGCAGCGGCGGCCGGGCCCCCGCCGGCCCCTCGCGCCGGTACATGGTGGCCGTGGGCGTGGTGGGTCTCGTGATCGTGCTGCTCCTGGCGGCCCTGCTGAGCGGGGGGGGCACCTCCAACCACGCCACCAGCTCGACGACGACCGCGCACGGCCACGGCGGCGCTCATACGCATCGAACCGGCACGCACGCACCCTCGAGATCCCAGATCGTGTCGCTTTCGCTCACCCCGACCGCGACGGTGTACGTATGCCTGATCGGCGAAGGCGGGCGCAAGCTGATCCCCGGCAGCGAACTGCATCCCGGCGCGAGCACCCCGACCTTCCACTCAAGGCGCTTCGAAATCACGCTGGGCAACGCATCGGTCACGATGTTCATAGACGGCCGGGCTAGAGCCGTGCCCCCCTCGAGCCAGCCGATCGGATACGTGATCACGAAGGCCAACGGTCGCCGGTCGCTGGCGCCGGGGCAGCTGCCGACCTGCACATGAGCCTGCGCGCGGGAATCGTCGTGACCGGCACCGAGGTGCTCAGCGGTCGCGTCAGCGACCGCAACGGTCCCTGGCTGGCCGATCGGCTGCGCGAGCTCGGGGTGGATCTCGGCTACACGACGATCGTCGGCGATCGCCGCGAGGACATGGAGGCCGCGCTGCGGTTCATGGCCGAGCAGGGGATGGGGCTCATCATCACGAGCGGCGGGCTGGGTCCGACCGCGGACGACCTGACCGCCGAGGTGGTCGGAGGCTTCCAGAGCCGGGAGATGGTGCTCGACGAGGCTCTCTCGGAGCGGATCGCCGACATCGTCGCCCCGCTGATGAAACGCTGGCCCGACGTCGACCCCGAGGCGATTCGGGCGGCGAACCGCAAGCAGGCGACGATCCCCGCGGGGGCGACGATCCTCGAGCCGGCGGGAACCGCTCCCGGGCTCATCGTCCCGCCCGGTGAAGCCGGCTCCGCGGGCGCTGGACACTCCTCCCCGGAGGGACCGACGGTCGTCGTGCTGCCCGGCCCGCCGCGCGAGCTGCAGCCGATGTGGGCGCAGGCCGTGGGCACCGATGCGCTGCGCGCGGCGCTCCGTGGTGCCGGTACCTACAGCCAGCGGATGCTGCGGCTGTTCGGGATCCCGGAGTCGGAGATTGCCGAGACGCTCCGCGTGGCGCAGGCGCAGGGGGTGGAACTGGACCGAATCGAGATCACCACGTGCCTGAAACGCGGCGAGATCGAGGTCGTCACCCGCTATGAGCCCAACGCCGAGCAGATCTACGAGGCATTCGAGAGGGTCGTGGAGGACCGTCATGGGGACACCCTGTTCTCACGCGACGGCAGCACGGTGGACGAGCAGGTCGCGGCTCTCTTGCGGGGAGAGCCCGCCGGCGCACACGGGAGCCGGGGGGTCCTCACGATCGCCACCGCCGAGTCCTGCACGGGCGGCCTGCTCGCCGCGCGCCTGACCGAGCTGGCGGGGGCCTCCGATTACGTGATGGGAGGCGTCGTGGCGTACTCGAACGCGGTGAAGAGCTCGCAGGCGGGCGTTCCGAAGGAGCTCATCGACAGGCACGGAGCGGTATCGGCCGAGGTCGCACAGGCGCTCGCGGACGGGGCGCGGTCGAGGCTGGGCGCCGACGTCGGCGTGGGGGTGACCGGCATCGCCGGCCCCGGCGGCGGCACCGAGGAGAAGCCCGTGGGGCTCGTCTGGCTGAGCGTGGCGGCTCCCGACGACAGCCACCTCACGCGTTCGGTCAACCTTCCGGGGGGACGCGCCGACGTGCGCGACCGCGCCACCACGGTGGCGATGCATCTCGTCCGCCGCGCCCTGCTCGGCCTTTGAGCCGGGCCCCTCTAGCATCACGGTGACGATGCCTGCAGGAGCCAAGGCCCGGCTGTTCGTGGCGGTCGATGTTCCCGCGGCCGTGCGCGAGAGACTGTGCGGCTGGGCACGTGCCGCCGCGGCGGGGCTTCGCTCCGAGAGCGCGGACGCCCGTCGATCCCTGCGCCTGCTCGATCCCGACTCGCTGCATCTGACGCTGTGCTTTCTCGGCAGCCGGCCGGTCGAGGAGATTGCGGCGATCGGCCGGGCGCTCGAAGCGTGCCCCGCGCACCTGGACGAGCTGTCGCTCGGTGCTCCGGTGTGGCTTCCGCGAGCCCGCCCCCGTGCGCTCGCGGTCGCGGTCCACGACGAGGAGGGGAACCTCGCAAGGCTGCACGCGACCGTGACCGAGGCCATCTCCGCCGCGACCGCCTGGGAGCCTCAGCACGCGCGGTTCCGAGCGCACATCACGGTCGCGCGCACGCGCGGGGTCCGCGACAGGGCCCGTCGGAGCCCGGCCGGTGGTGGCGAGGGGTCCCCGCTGGCGCCCACGCCGGCGATTCGCTTCACGGCGGAGTCCGTGACCCTCTACCGGTCGTGGCTGGCGCCCGGCGGATCCACCTACGAGGCGCTGAGGAGCTGCCGCCTAGTGCCCGCCGGGCTGTGAGCGGGTGCGACCGACTCAGCCCGCGCTTTCGAAGCCCGGACCGGCCGAGCTCGGATCGGCGGGGACGAGGTCGCATACGAGGCGTGCGCGGTTGCTCGAGAGCGTCGGCTGGGTGCCGTCTTCGCAGGCCGGTTCGGATCCGTCGTCGCAGCTAAAGCTCCCTTCGCCCGCCGACAGGGGACTGCTGCCGTCTTCGCAGACAGCTTCGCCGACGGAGCCCGAGGGCGGCGGTTCGCACACCAGATGCGAGCCGTCGCGCGAGGCGATCGGGTAGGAGCCGTCTTCGCAGGCCGGTTCGGATCCGTCGTCGCAGGAGAAGCGCCCGCCCGCGTACGCTGGCCGCGTGCCGTCTTCGCAGAGCGCGGGGATGAGCCTCGTCGCAGGGGAGGACCCCGCCCGCACCCTCGTCGAGGGCCTGTGCGCGGCGTGCCTCCTGGCCGTAGCGCGCTTCACGGCGTGCCCGGCATGGCGTCCGGTGGCCGTGTGCCGGGGACGGGCCCTGCTCCCGTGGGCCGATCCCGGCGCGTGCGCGGACTGGGTGCAGGCGTGTGGCGCACCGGCCGCCGGGTCGGTCCGGACGGACCGGCACCGGACGCCCGGTGCCTGCGCCAGCGACGGCCCGGGCAGCGCGAGCAGCGCCACGACCGTGAGCGTGCAGAGGGATATGGCAGCAGCCGTGACGCGCTGGTTGGGAACGCTTCTGGTCAAGTTGAGCCTCCGGCATCGACGTGGGGCGACTCACGCATCGTCGACGCCGGCCATCCCTGTGAGCGCGGACGGCGGCCCGTGGACGAAGAGTCGCGCGGCGTCCATGCCCGGTCTCGCCGCCGCGGCACTCGATCGTGATACGAACAGCTGTTCCGTCCGAAGTGCCGTCTATCTTGCCCAGCTCACACTCAAACCGGAGGAGTCAGAGCATGTCCGTGACCGACCACGAGAAGGCCGCCAAGGCGCGTGACGCCGCCCTTCAGGGTGCGCTCACGCAGATCGAGCGCGAGTTCGGCAAGGGCACGGTCATGCGCATGGGTGACGAGGGGGCGCAGGTGCGCTGCGAGGCGATCCCCACGGGCGCGCTCTCGCTCGACCTCGCGCTCGGGATCGGTGGCGTGCCCCGTGGGCGCATCGTCGAGGTCTTCGGCCCGGAGTCCTCGGGCAAGACCACGCTGATCTACCACGTGCTCGCCGAGGCGCAGAAACTGGGCGGTGTGTGCGCGTTCATCGACGCCGAGCATGCGATGGACCCGCTGTACGCAAAGGAGATCGGTGTGGACATCGACGAGCTGCTCGTCTCCCAGCCCGACTACGGCGAGCAGGCTCTCGAGATCGCCGACATGCTCGTGCGCTCCGGCGCCGTGGACGTCGTCGCGATCGACTCGGTCGCCGCGCTGACCCCCCGCGCAGAGATCGAGGGTCAGATGGGCGACCAGACCGTCGGCGCCCAGGCGCGCATGATGTCCCAGGCGATGCGCAAGCTCGCCGGCAACCTGAACCGCACGCAGACGCTCTGCATCCTGACCAACCAGATCCGCGAAAAGGTGGGCGTCATGTTCGGCTCGCCCGAGACGCAGCCGGGCGGGCGCGCATTGAAGTTCTACGCCTCACAGCGTCTGGACATCCGCCGCATCGAGACGCTCAAGGACGGCACCGAGGCCGTCGGCAACCGCGTGCGGGTGAAGGTCGTGAAGAACAAGGTCGCCGCGCCCTTCCGTCAGGCCGAGTTCGACATCGAGTTCGGCAAGGGCATCTCGACCTCGGGCTGCCTGATCGACCTCGGCCTCGAGCACAACATCATCTCCAAGTCCGGCTCGTTCTTCTCCTACGGCAACGACCGCCTGGGACAGGGTCGCAGCAACGCCAAGGCCCATCTCGACCAGAACCCCGCGGTGGCTCAGGAGATCAAGGATCAAGATCTACGCGACATTGGGCCTGGGCAAGGACCTCGTCACACCGATAGAACGTGACAAGGACAGTCCGCCGCCGATAGTCAGCGAACCAACCGTCGCCGCCGCCTAGACGGCCGTGTACCGGCGCAGGGCTGCGTCCTCGGTCGCACGCGTGCGAAGCACGCCAAGCTCATTGCGTGCCAGTCCCGCTTGATCCACGGCCCGCCAGGTCGGACAGGCGTGGATACCCTTTGGAGCCATGAAGCGCTACCACCTGACGACGTTCGGCTGTCAGATGAACGAGCACGACTCCGAGCGGATGAGAGGCATGCTCGAGTCGCTCGGCTACGCCGAGGCGCCGGCGCGTGATGAGGCAGATCTGATCCTGTTCAACACGTGCTCGATTCGCGAGTCGGCCGACAGTCGCTTCATCGCGCACCTGGGGGAGGCCAAGCGGCTGAAGCGTGAGCGTCCCGAGCGGGTGGTGGGGGTGGGAGGCTGTTGGGCGCAGTCGGTCAAGGAGGAGGTGTTCGAGCGGTTCCCCTTCGTCGACGTCGCGTTCGGCCCCGGACAGGTGCACAGGCTCGCCGAGTTCCTGACGAGCGACTCGCTGACCGCGCAGGGCTACTTCGAGTTCGAGGGCTTCACCGGTCATCTGCCCGCGCGGCGGGCGCGGCGGTTCCAGGGATGGGTTCAGATCAGCGTGGGGTGCAACTGCGCGTGCTCCTACTGCATCGTCCCCTCCACACGTGGACGCGAGGTCAGCCGGCCACCTGGCGAGCTGGTGGCCGAGGTGCGGGCGATGGCCGCCGAAGGCGTGCGCGAGGTGACGCTGCTCGGCCAGAACGTGAACTCCTACGGGCGGGATCTGCCGATCGGTCGCCCTTTGGGAGCGGGTGCGCGGGAGCGGGTGGCAGCGGGCGATAGCCGGACCACGTTCGCCGAGCTGCTCGGCATGCTCGACGAGGTCGAGGGCATCGAGCGAATCCGCTACACGAGCCCTCACCCTAAGGACATGCGCGAGGACGTGGTCCGCGCGCATGCGGAGCTTGCGAGCGTCTGCGAGCACATCCACCTGCCGCTGCAGTCGGGCTCGAGCCGCATCCTGAAGGCGATGCGGCGCACCTACGACCGCCGTCGCTACCTCGACCGCGTGGCCCTGATCCGCGAGCACCTCCCCGACGTCTCGCTCACGACCGACGTTATCGTCGGCTTCCCCGGGGAGACCGAGGAGGACTTCTCCCAGACGATGGAGGTCGTCGAGGGGGTCGGCTACGACAGCGCCTTCACGTTCATATTCTCGCCGCGCCGCGGGACCGAGGCGGCGGAGCTGACCGACGGCGTGGTGGCACATCCCGTGAAGGTGGAGCGAATGGAACGGCTGGTCGAGCTCGTCCAGCGCAGCGCGCTTGAGCGAGCCCAGCGCTTCCTCGGTCGCACGGTCGAGGTGCTCGTCGAGGGCCCGTCGCGCACCGACCCGGCACGCCTGCGGGGACGCACGCGTCACAACAAGGTCGTGAACTTCGCCGGCCTGGCCGATCCGGGCGACTTGGTCGATGTCTTGATCACCGACGCCACCAGCCAGACGCTGAGCGGCGAGGAACGCCTGCTGGCACGCGCAACGGGTTGAGGGCCGGGCACCGTCGCGCCATCATTGGCGAGGGCGATGCCCGGCACCGCGATGCCACGCGGCCGGCAGGCGCCCTCGTTAGAGGAGGCCGGCGGCCGCTTGGACTGCCGTCGGAGTTAGCCTTTCCGGGTTACTGGACGCTGGCCCCGGCAGGCGGGCCGTAGTTGGCTGCTCCCGCGTTCGGGGCGGGCGGCGTGTTCGAGCTGCCGCTCGAGCCAGAGCCCATGTTCGGGCAGGCGTGTTTTCCCGTCGAACCCGTGCTGGGCGGCTGGGTCTTCTGCGTCGAGGACGACGTGCTTGGAGTCGTGCTTGGAGTCGTGGTCGTCGTCGGTGTCGCCGACTGGGTCGTCGTGGACTGAGTTGTCGTGGTTGCGGCATTGCTCGTGGTGCCCGTGGCGGCCGCCGCGCCGGATATGCCCGCCAGGGCGCCGGCTCCCGCCAGCGCTCCCGCCACCATCGTTGCGCCGAGCATCTTGTTTACGTTCATGGGATGAAACCTCCAGGGTCGATGACTGCTTGTGCAAGCCATGGTCGGACCCAGCGCTAAGCGGACCCGTAGGAGCGGCTGAGCAACCTCCCAGAGGTTTGTGGGAGTTCTGTAAGTGGTCGTCGGCCACCTATGCGAACATACGTTCGTGCGCTGGTCCAATCTCAGCCTGAACGAGGAGGAACAGCGGCGGCTGCCCGGCTACCGTGACGAGGCGGTCGTCCGGCGATTCGACGCTCCCGAGGCGCTCGAGACCCGCTTCTACGAGGTGCGCGCGCGTTCCGTCCTCAACCGCGTGCCCGGCAGTTCGCGCATGCCGTTCCGCTGGACGATCAACCCCTACAGGGGCTGCACCCATGCTTGCGCCTACTGCTTTGCTCGCCCGACCCACACGTATCTCGGCTTCGACGCCGGCCGGGACTTCGAGCGCGAGATCGTGGTCAAGGTCAACGCGCCCGAGGTGCTGCGCGCCGAGCTGGCGCGTCCCTCGTGGAAGCGCGAGCACGTCGCGCTGGGGACGAACACGGACCCGTATCAGTGGGTCGAGGGTCGCTACCGGCTGATGCAGGGCATATGGGAGGCGCTGCGCGACGGCTCGAACCCGTGCTCGGTGCTCACCAAGTCGCCGCTCTTGCTGCGAGACCTGCCGCTGATGCTGCAGATCGCCGCGCGTACGGAGATCAGCGCGTGCCTGTCGATCCCCACGCTCGACGAGAAGGCGTGGCGGGCCACCGAGCCGCACACGCCCAACCCCCGCGCGCGCCTTGAGGCCGTGGCAGAGCTCAACCGCGCGGGGATCCCCACGGGGGTCCTGATCGCACCGCTGATGCCCGGCATCAACGACTCCCCGCACCAGATCGAGCCGCTGCTCGAGATGGCGGGCGCCGCCGGCGCCAGGAGCATCGGTGGCATCGCGCTGCACCTGAGGGGGGAGGTTCGCGACGTCTTCATGGGTTGGCTGCGCGCTCAGCGTCCAGACCTCGTAGACCGCTATGAGGATCTGTACAGCCGGGGCGCCTACGCGCCGGGGGAGGAACGAAAGCGGCTGGCTTCGCTGGTGCGCAGCCGGGGGAGCTCGGCAAGCCCGAGGTTCCTGCAAGATCCGGCGCCCCCGCCCGGCGCGAGCCCTGCGCCCGAGCCCTCCGCGCAGCAGGTGCTGTTCTGAGTGACCGCCGTCCCTGAGCGGCCCTGCAGAGCCATCGAGGGGGCCGACTGCGCGGCGGTTCGGGCGGGTGCGCAGGCGCGGATGCTGAGCGCGCGCCGACGGCCGATAGCCCAGAGCCCGGGGCAAGCCGGGCTCTGGTTTCCGTTGCTCACACCCTGGTATCCGTTCCTACGCTCCGCCGTGGCCTTCGTGCCGGTGGCGGCGACGGCCGTCCGAGGCAACATCAGCCGTCGCGGAGAATGCTCCTACCGACGCGTGGGATCGTCAAGACAACCTCGCAGTTTGCAATCTTTGTTGCATGACCTGACGGCCGGGTGCTCGTTCGGCCGGTGGGCCATCCGGCTCCCGGCGGACCGTGCCCTCAAGGCGCCGTCGGGATCGCTCGATGGATAGGCGGCAGACGGCTAAGGCACCTGCGTCCATGGTCAAGGACGACAAGTGGCGGACGGGGCTGGCCGTCTGCCAACGTCCACGCGGTGAACGAGGAGCCACCCGTCGGTCCTGGTGCTGCGATCGGCCAACTAGCCTTCGGCTTGTTCGGACCGTTCTTCTTCGGCTTCCGATTCTTCGATCTCCCGTTGCACCTGCGGTGCTATGACCTGCGGCGGTTCGGCGAAGGCGAGCTGTTCGTCTTCGACCGCTTCGGACTGGGGTGAGGAAGGTGGTGCCGTTTCGACAGGCGGCGAGGCCCGCGCCGCGGGGGTCGAGCGCGTCGCGGCCACCCGACGCGGGGTCGGTGAGTGACGACTGGGCCGCGTACACGTCAGATGGTGGTGGTGCGCCCGCCGGTGGCATCGGGGTCCTCGCGATCGATGGGCCTGCGCCACCGCGGGCATCGCGACCAGCAACAGCGCGACGATGAACGGGGCTATCCTGCGCACTGCCGGGACCTCCTGTCCTGGTGTTGGCCGGCCGGGAGCGAGCGGAACGCTACCACGGCTGAGAGGCCGCGGTCTAAACCGTCCGCGCGGGTGAAGACACGAAGCGCTTAGAGTCCGAGCGCGGCGCGCAGATGGGCCTGCCTGATTGCCCAAGGGCGGGCGAGGACCGTGTCACACGGCGGGCGAGGACGATACTGGAGGCGTGCACGCCAGGCGGGCCGCGCCCACGATCATCGCCCTGTTCGGCCCAACCGGCGTCGGCAAGACCTCGATCGCGCTCTCGCTGGCCGAGCTGCTGCGCGCCGAGGGCGAGGATCCGGTCGCCGTGTCGGCCGATGCGCTGCAGGTGTACGCAGGACTCGAGACCCTCACCGGGGTCGCCTCCCCGGCGGAGCAGGCCGTTCTGGAACATCGCCTGGTCTCGTTCCTCCCGCTCGACGCGCAGTTCAGCGTGGGCCAGTACGCGGAGCTCGCACATGCCGAGATCGATGCACTGCTCACCGCCGGGCAACGACCGATCGTCGTGGGCGGCACGGGCCTCTACCTGCGCGCCGCCCTCGCCGATCTCGATCTGCGCCCGCCACCGCCGGAGGGCGCGCGCGAGCACTGGACGGACGAACTCGAACGGCGCGGGGCGCCCGCCCTGCACGCGCTGCTCGCGCGCCGCGCGCCCTGGGCGGCGGAGGGCATCGACCCCAACGACCGCCAGCGTGTGGTCCGCGCGCTCGAGCTGCTCGACGCCGGCGAGCTCGAGCCGCCCGAGGACGCCTCGCGGCTGTGGAGCGCGGCGCTCGTCATCCGACGCTGCTCGCGGGGTTGACGATGGAGCGCGAGGAGCTGTACGCGCTGATCGACGCGCGCGTCGAGGCGATGCTCGCGGCGGGGGCTCGCGAGGAGGTGCGTCGCGCCCATGCCGCCGGTGCCTCCGAGACGGCCCGCAAGGCGCTTGGCTTCCAGGAGCTGCTCATCGACGACGTCGAGACGATGAAGCGCCGCACGCGCAACTACGCACGCCGCCAGCTCACATGGATGCGCAAGCTCGCAGGCGTGCGCCTGATCGACGTCACCGGCCGCGACCCTGCCGCGGTGGCGAGGAGATCCTAGACTCAGGCGCTCGATGAGATTCGAGAAGTGGCAGGCGCTGGGCAACGACTACCTGATCCTCGAGCGTGACGAGCTGCCGTTCGAGCTCACGCCCGCGCGCGTGCGCCGCCTGTGCGAGGCCCACTTCGGCGTGTACGCCGACGGCGTGCTCGAGCTGTCGCGCCCGGCGGACCCAGCGCACGTGGCCGACCTGCGCATCTTCAACCCCGACGGCTCGGAGGCCGAGCTGTCGGGCAACGGCGCCCGCGAGGCGATCCTCTACCTGCGCCGCCGCGGCTGGACCGACCGGACAGCTTCTCGATCCACACGGCGGCGGGGACGATCCGCCCGACGATCATCGGGCCCGGACAGCTGCCGCGTCGACATGGGCCAGGCGCGGTTGAGCTCGGACGACTTCCCGCGGGGGGCCGCCGAGACGGCGTCGGCCACGCTCGATGCCGCCGCGGCACCTGTGGCGCTTCCAGCACGTATCGATCGGCAACCCCCAGTGCGCCATTCGCAGTGGCCGACGAGGCCCGACTCGCCGCCCTGGACCTGAGCGCTATCGGGCCGCCGATCGAAGGCCACACAGATGTTTTCCGAACCGCACGAACGTCTCCTGGTACACCGAGCTCGAGCCCGGTCAGCCGGCGCGCATCCGCGCACGAATCTTCGAGCGGGGCGTGGGGGAGACGCTCTCCTCGGGCACCGGCGCCACCGGCGCCGCGGTCGCCCACGTGCTCGGAGGTGCAGGCACCGAGCGCCGCGGCGGCGGGGGCGCTCGTGTGACCGTCGTGCTCGACGGCGGCGAGCTCGAGGTCGAGGTGGAGGCGGATCTGCACGTGCACCTGTCAGGCTGGGCTCTGCCCGTGTTCGAGGGTCGCCTCAGCGAGGAGTTCGTGAAGGAGCTGCAGGAGCTCGGATGAGTGCCAGCCGGGTTCCCACGACCGAGAGCGAAGGAGCTGGATGAGACCGAGTAAGCGCCTTGAGCGCATCCCGCCGTATGCGTTCGCCGAGCTCGAGCGCAAGATCGCCGCCAAGCGCGCCGCCGGGGTGGACGTGATCAGCCTCGGCATCGGCGATCCCGATCGCCCCACGCCGGCGCTGATCGTCGAGGCGATGCAGGAGGCCGTGACCGAGGCCGAAACGCACCGCTATCCGTCCAACCGCGGGCGCGAGGACTTCCGCGCGGCCGTGCGCGACTTCTACGCGCGGCGCTTTGACGTGGAGCTCGACCCCGAGCGCGAGATCATCCCCGCGATCGGCGCGAAGGAGGCGATCTTCAACCTCAATCTCGCGTTCCTCGACCCCGGGGACTACGCGCTTGCCGCGGACCCCGGCTACCCCGTCTACACGGGCGGGCCGTGGCTCGCGGGCGCCGACCCGGGCTGATGGCGTTGCGCCCCGACCACGGCTTCGCGCCCGATCTGGAGGCGATCGACCGGGACGTGGTCGGACGGGCGAAGCTGATGTACCTCAACTACCCGAACAACCCCACCGGGGCGGTCGTGCCCGAGGGATTCTTCGAGCGGGTCGTCGAGTTCGCGCGCGAGCACGGCATCCTGGTCGTGCACGACAACTCCTACAGCGAGATCACCTACGACGGATATCGTGCGCCGTCGTTCCTGGCAGACCCCCGGTGCAAAGGAGGTCGGGATCGAGGTCTTCTCGCTGTCCAAGGGCTACAACATGACGGGCTGGCGCTGCGCAGTGGTGGTCGGCAACGCCGAGGCGCTCGAGATCTACTGGCGGTTGAAGACCAACATCGACTCGGGCCTGTTCGAGGCCGTGCAGCTCGCCGGCGTAGCGGCGCTCTCACCCGAGACAGACGAGGAGGTCGCATCGATGCGCGAGCTCTACCTGCGCCGGCGTGACCTCGTCTGCGACGCGCTCGCCACGATCGGCGTCGAGGTGCGTCCTCCGCACGGCACGATCTACGTGTGGGCACCCGTTCCCGAGGGCTTCGCCAGCTCGGCCGCCTACTGCGAGCACGTGCTCGAGCAGGCCGCCGTCGTGCTCTCGCCCGGCGCGATCTACGGTCCCGCCGGAGAGGGATGGTTCCGCATCTCGCTGACGACACCCGACGACCGCCTGCTCGAGGCGGTCAACCGGCTCGGTGCGCTCGGTGGAAGGGGCGCCTGAGGAGCGCCCTGAGCCTCTAGACTGAGATCCAGATGGAGGAAACACAGCGCGCGCGCCAGCGCGCCTTCTGCATCGCGGCACTGCCGGAGGGAGACGACCTCGCCGAGCTGGGCGAGCTGCTTCGGACCGCCGGTGTGGCTGTCGTCGGCGAGATGGTCCAGCGCCGCGAGCAGCCGCACCCGAACACCTACCTGGGCCCGGGCAAGGTGACCGAGGTGAAGGCCGCCGCCGAGGCGAGCGGCGCCAACCTGATCGCCTGCGACGATGAGCTGACCGCGCGTCAGGAGCGCAATCTCGAGGAGGCCATCGGCCTGCCGGTGGTCGATCGCACGACCGTGATCCTCGACATCTTCGCCTCCCACGCGGCGAGCGCCGAGGGCAAGCTGCAGGTCGAGCTGGCACAGCTCGAGTACAACCTGGCGCGAATGCGCGGGCTGTGGAGCCACCTCGAGCGCCTGGGTGGCGGCATCGGCACGAGGGGGCCGGGGGAGACGCAGATCGAGACCGACCGGCGCCTGGCGCGCGACCGGATCGCCGCCCTGCGCCGCCGCCTCGAGCACGTGAAGGGAACACGCGCGGTCCAGCGCGCCGAGCGCGAGCGGGCGGCGCTTCCGACGATCGCGCTCGTCGGCTACACGAACGCCGGCAAGTCGACGCTCTTGAACGCGCTCACCGGCGCGGAGGTGGGGGTGCGCGACCGGCTGTTCCACACGCTCGATCCGACCACGCGCATGCTCGACGGCGCGCCGCCAGCCCGCGGGCACGAGGGCACCGCTCAACGGCGACCCGGCCGCGACGGGCCGGCGCCGCGAGGCTCGCAGGCCGGCCGCGTCGGGCGCTCATATCTGCTGACCGACACGGTCGGCTTCATCAGCAAGCTTCCCCACCAGCTCGTCGACGCGTTCGGCGCCACGCTCGAGGAGACGCGCCGTGCCGATCTGCTCGCGCACGTGCTCGACGGATCCGCGCCCGAGGCGCAGGTCGACGATCATGCAGCGCTCGGTCGAGCAGACGCTCGAGGAGATCGGCGCCGGTGAGCGCCCGCGCCTGCTGGTGCTGAACAAGATCGATCTGCTCGACGAGGAGGCGCGCGACGAGCTCAGTCTGCGCCATCCCGACGCGGTGCTCGTCAGCGGCGTCACGGGCGAGGGCCTGGGAGAGCTGTGCGCGCGCATCGAGCGCGAGCTCCTGCACGACGCTTCGCCCGGTCGAGCTGCTCGTGCCGTATGCCGACGGCGGGAGCCTCGCCGAGCTGCACGAGGTGGCCGGCGAGGTCAGCCGCGAGGACACCCCCGAGGGCGTCAGGGTGAGCGCGCTCGTGCCGGCGCGCCTGGCGGGGCGCTTCGCGCGCTTCGCGGTCGCCTCCCAGCCGCTAGCGGTCGTCGCCGCTGCCCGACAGCACGCCGCGGCGCTGGCGGGAGAGCAGCTTCTCGAGGTTCGCCTCGGCGATCTCGTCGAGGTCGAGGTCGAGCTCGCTCGCCAGCTGGGCGACGTACCAGAGCACGTCGCCGAGCTCCTTGGCCATCGCCGCACGGCGCTCGTCGCTCGACCGTGCCGGCGTCGTCGCGGATCGCCTTCTTGGCATGCTCGGCCACCTCGCCGGCCTCGCCGGCCAGGCCGAGCGCCGGGTAGGCCAGCCAGCGCCTCGCGCGGGTACTCGGCGGTGCGGCGCGAGAGGCGCTGATACTCGGAGAGCTCCACGGCGGCGATCGTATGACGCCGCGCGGCGTTGGCGGCGGTCGCGATCGCCGAGTTTGCGGCGATCGGCAGCGGGCGCGCTCACACCCCGGCGGCGCGGCGCGCGCCGATGTGCGCCTCGCGCTCGAGCGCGTCATCCAGCGGCGCCAGCTCGCCGGGCTCCAGTCGCCAGGGCGCGGGCGATCAGCCAGTCCGCGAACCACACGTTCTTCGGCAGCAGCGGGCCGTGCAGGTAGGTGCCGATCGTGTTGCCCCGCATGGCGCCCTCCATGCCGCTGCGCCCGTCGTTGCCATAGCCCTTCAGCACGCGCCCGAGCGGGCGCTGCGCCGTCGCCGAGATGGGTTCGCCCGCCGTGGTTCTCGAAGCCCGCGAGCACGCGGGAGCGTGCGCCGGCCGGTTCGCCGTCGAGCGAGACCTCGATCGCGACGTTGCCGATCAGGCGAGGCCGCGTCCTCGCGCACGGTGTCCACGTCCAGGAGCCCGACGCCCGGGATCCGCTCTCACCGAGCGTGTAGGAGTGCCCGAGCAGCTGGTAGCCGCCGCACACGCCGAGCACCACCGCGCCCGCGCCGCGGCCGCGTGCAGCGCATCGCGCTTGCTCTCGAGCAGGTCCTCGGCGCACAGGCGCTGGTCGCGGTCCTGGCCACCGCCCAGGTAGAAGAGGTCGTGGGCCTCCGGGTCAAACGACTCGCCCAGCCCGCTCGCCTCGAGCTCGAAGCCGATGCCCGCGCCACAGGCAGCGGCGCTCGAGCACGAGCAGGTTGCCGCGGTCGGCGTAGATGTTCATGAGGTCGGGGTACAGCGCGCACACGCGCAGCACGCGCGCGGCCACGGGCCCCTTGCCCGGCTGACTCAGGCACGCAGCACCACCACCGTGCCGCCGACGTGATCCTCGGTCGACGCGAGCTCCCGGCGCGACTCCGGATGCAGGCCCGCGGCGATCGCCTCCCGCTCGAGCTGCTCCGGCTCGACGCGGTGAAGCTCGATCACGTCGTGTTCGGCCTGCGGGGACACCACGCCGTCCGGGCGAGCCACCGGGCGTCGAGGACGACGTACCGCTCGCGCTCGATCAGCACCCTGTCGGCGAGCACCTGCACACGCGTCGGCGCGGCTCGCGTAGAGGACCCGTCCAGACGCGCGGTCTCCGGCGAGGGCCCGGCGTCGCCCTCGGCGCAGTCGAACGACTCGAACGGCGGTGACGATCGCCAGCGCGAGCAGGCCGCCGGGGCGCAGGTGGGCGTGTGCGCGGCGCAGGAACTCGATCCGCCCGCTCGAGCCGCCGAGCAGCTGCACGGTCTGCATCGGCATCAGGCACAGGTCGAAGTCGCCGTCGAGCGAAGCTCGAACGTGCGCGCGTCGGCGCAGACGATGTCGACGTCCGGCGTCCCGGCGCGCTCGCGCCAGAGCGTCGAGCAGCTCGGCATCGAGGTCCAGCGCCGTCACGCGATGGCCGGCCCGCGCCGAGACGAGCGCCACGCGGCCGGTGCCCGCGCCCACATCGAGGACCCGCGCGGCGCCTCGGTCGATCGCGCAGCGCCGTCGGCCAGCTCCCGCCACAGCGGCAGATCGGCGCGGTAGGAGCCGCACTCGAGCTCGTGCCAGACGACCTCGCGCGCGCTCACCGACCATGCGCTGCGCGCCTCCCCGCGCGCGATCAGCAGCTCGCGCAGCGCGAGCATCGCGGTGTAGGTCGGCAGCGCATACAGCGGCGCGTCAGTCCTCGGGGCGGTCGGCCGCCGGCCTGCGCGCAGCGCGAGCGCGAGGTCCGGCTGCACGCGGATGCGCCCGGGTCGATCCCGCGTACTTCAGACGCACGGCCAGCTCGGGCGCGCGGCTGCCGCTGCAGGTGACGCGGCGCACCCGCCCGTCGAGCAGCTCGAAGTCGGCGTCCCAGATCCAGGAGACGTCGCGCCCGTCGGCGATGTTGTCGTTGAGCACGCCCAGCAGATCGTGCTCGCCGGGCTCGATCGCGAGCGTGCGCAGCACCTCGTTGGCCCCCGCCGGGTTCTTCACGAGCAGTGATCCGCAGCTCGCGCTCGGACGACTGCATCCCGACCGACGCCGCATCGGGAAGCGTGAGCCTCACGCTCTCGGCGCGCCCGAAGGCGGCCTCCATGCTCGCCAGCCCGGCGACGATGCTGTCAAGCTCGACATCGAGCGCGGTCGCGAGCGCGGCGGCGGCGAGCGCGTTGTAGACGTTGTAGAGCCCGGGCACCCGCAGCGCGACCTCCGCCTCCCCGGCGGGCGTGGACAGCGTGAAGCGCGCCGCGCGCACCCCTTCGAGCGTCACGCTGCGTGGCGAGCACTGCCGGCTCGGGCCTGCTCTGCCCGCAGCTCGGGCAGCGGTAGTGGCCGAGGTGGCCCAGGTAGACGGCGTCGAACACGTAGGGTGCGCCGCATCGGCGGCAGTGCTTCGCGTCGGCGGCATGCGCCATGCCCGGCCAGCGCCAGCGAATCGTCCTGCACGCCGAAGTACAGGACGCCGTGGCGCTCGCGGCCGAGATCGGCGATCAGCGGGTCGTCGGCGTTCAGGACGAGCAGCGGCCGCTCGGGGCCCGGCGCCGGAATCCGCCGCCGATCGGCGACGGCGGCGACGGCGCCGTCACCGAGCGCGCGGCTCCCAGCTCTCGGCGATCGCGTCGAGCTCGCCGTAGCGGTCGAGCTGGTCGCGGAACAGGTTGGCGAGCAGCACCGCACGGGGATGCAGCTGCGCGGCGACGCTGCTCCAGCCACAGCTCGTCGACCTCGAACAGCCCGAGCTCGCCGTCGATGCGCCCGTGCGCGACGAGCGGCCGACAGCAGGGTCGTGGCGATCCCGCCGGCCATGTTCGCGCCCGCCCGGTTGTAGACCAGCGCGCACGCCCGGCCTGCTCGAAGATGCCGGCGGCCATCGCGGCGGTGGTCGTCTTGCCGTTGGTGGCGGAGATCAGCACGCTGCCGCGCGGCAGGCGCGCTCCGAGCTCCGCCGATCGCGTCGGGCGCGAGGCGCATCAGGAGCACTTCCCGGGCGCGCTCGTGCCGCCGCCGCGCATGCGCGAGAGCGTCCCGACGGCTCGGGCCAGCGCCAGCTTGGCGCCGAGCGTGCCCGCCATCAGCCGCCGGCCGGGCCTTCGCCGGACGGGATGCTTGGCGGGTCGGGCGTGCCGCCCGTAGAGGGCGCGCCGGGTGGGGGAGGGTCCTCCGAGAAGGCGGAGCTCTTGCCGGCCGAGCGCGGAACGAGCATCGTCACCGCGCCCCGCAGGGCGCGCACGCGAACCGGCAGCTCACCGATCGGGTCCCCGTCGGCGTACATCGTGAACGGCCGATCGGCGCTGATCGCGACCTCGGCGGCACGGAAACCGCGCACGCTGGGCTCGTGCACATGCGTCCCGCTGAACACCTTGGGAAGGATCCTCGTCAGCGAACCTCAGCTTGCTGACGCTTTCGAGAACCATCACCTCGAGCAGGCCATCGTCGAGCATCGCGTCCGGCGCGGCGCGCATGCCGCCGCCGTAGGCCTTCGAGTTGGCGGCGCCGACCGAGTAGGCCGTGAAACTGTGGCGCTCGCCCGGCGGGTCGAGCTCGATCTCGAAGCGCGCCGAGCGCCAGGAGATGAGCGCGCCTCAGCGCCCCGTATGCGTACACGAGGCCACCGAGCCAGGACGGGGCCTCGTTGGCGATGCGGTTGGCTTCGCTGTCGAAGCCGACCGACGCGATGCCCACGAACGCCCGACCGCGCGCGCGGTCGCCGGAGCCTTCCGACGAGCCCCGAGATCGATCGCGCCGCGGTGTAACGCCGTCGGCAATCGATCCCGGCGGCTGCGCCGGCGTCCTCGGGTATGCCGAGCACGCGCGCCAGATCGTTGCCGCGCCCGCCCGGAAGCACACCCAGAACGGCGCCCGGGAGCTCCCGCAGGGTGTCGGCGATGGCGCCGACCATGCCGTCGCCGCTCAGCGCCACGATCGTCTCACCGCGGCCCGCCGCCTCGCCGGCCAGCACGCGTGCATGGTCGAGGTCGCGCGTGTCGCAGCGGCGCACGGCCAGCCCGTGCGAGCTGCAGCGCCTGTCTCCGACAGCCGGCGCGAGGCGTCCGGCCCTGCCGCCACCGGCGGCCGGGTTCACGATCAGACAGACGGGCGGGCGGCACCGGGCAAGCGTATTGCCCGGCCGCCCATGCGGGCGGCCGCGCGCGCGTCGAGGATTGGCGGGGCGGCTGCTGCCGCGGCCTTGGCGCGGTCGCGCCGGCGCGGCCGACGGCCGCGACGATGCCGAGCACGGCAAGCACCACGAACAGCCCGAGCAGGATCGCCGGGGCGAGCCCGAGTCCGCCGAAGGGCAGCGCATACGAGCTCGACGATCCCCAGGCCGATGGCGAGCAGCACGACGATCAGCAGGATGATCAGCACGACGCCGCGCAGGCGCGCGAGGATCCCGGCGGAGGCGGGCGGGATGAGCAGGCCCATGGCACGCAGCGCGAACATCTGACGGCCGCTCGGAGGCGCCTGGCCGAGGCGCTCGACGGCGTCCTTCAGATCGCCCGCGTCGCCGTTCGGCGAGGGCAAGGGAGGCGTCGGCCATGCGCCTGATCTGCATCCGCTCCTGTGGGCGGGCGGCGGCGATCGCGCGCTGGAAGTACTTGCGCGCCGCCTCCGCGTCGAAGCGCTCGGAGGCGCGCGCACCGAGTATCGCCATCGCGGCGGACTTGTACTTGGTCTCGTCCTCGAGCTCCTCATCGGAGCGCTGCTCGAGCGCCTGGATGGCCTCGAGGCCACCGCGCTGCTCGATCCGGACCTGTCGTCTGCTTGGGAGCCATGGGCCGCCATTCTAGGGTGTGGGGCGGCCATACGCCCGAGGGTGCCGCGGCAGGCTCCATGTTGGCGGACGATCGCACAGGCGCTATGCTCGCCGCGTGTCGAGCCACCCGAGTCGCCACACGCCGTCCCTGCGTCGCCGCGCAGCATCGCTGTGCGTGTCAGGCGTTCTTGCGCTCGGGCTCGCCGGCGCCGGCGCGCCCGCGGCGATGTCGGCGTCGCCTCAACGCGAACCCCGCACTCAGCGAACTGACGAGGGGCAGTCAAGCGCAGCCACGCAGACGACCTCCACCGCCGCCACCACAACCGACCTCGATTCTTCGGACTCCAAATCGACGCGGTCGTGCTCGGCGTCCTCGCCGCGGCGGTCGCCCTACTGTCGGGATCGGATTCTTCATCGTGCGCGACGCGCGCAGGGTGGCGCCGGTGGGTGAGAGTCAGTCGGGGAAGCCAGCCCGACGCGCCATTCGCCGCGAGAGCCTGCGCAGGCGCCGCGCCAAAGCGAAGGCGGCGCGTCGGCAGCGCAAGCGCAACCGCTAGGCGCAGAGCTCGCGGGCGTCGGCCACGGCCAAGCTCGGCGAGCCCGAGCCGCCCGTCGCCGCGGTCATTCAGTGGGAGATGTCGACGCGGCGCCTGCTGACCGCAGCCACCGTGGTTCGAACCCGGCGGGGAGCCGGCGGAGCGGGGGAGCCATGCGGGCCACGCCGAGGGAAGCGCGGCGTCGGCGCTGCGCGGGTGCGGGTCCGAGGTGCCACCCGGAAGCGTCTTTGAGCCGCCGTCCTCGTCGTTTGAATCGGGCTCCGGCGGCACCTGCATGGCCGCGTCGTCGCGGAACGGTATCCACAGCAGCAGTCGCTGCGATCGGAAGCTTGACCACGGTGGCGAGCAGCACGATCAACATCCACAGCGACATGTCCCATCCGATGCTACTACTGCACTGTGGAATCGCGCAATGCGGGCGCCCTGACCGAGCTCGCCGAGGAGATCGGCCGCTGTCGGCGCTGTACTCGTCTGGTCGCCTGGCGAGAGGAGGTCGCCAAAGAGCGTCGCGCGGCATTTGCCGAGCAGGACTACTGGGGCCGCCCGCTGCCGGGGTTCGGCGACCCGCTCGGCCAGGATGCATCGTGCTCGGGCTCGCGCCCGCCGCCCATGGAGCGAACCGGACCGGGCGCATGTTCACGGGCGACCGCTCCGGCGACTTCCTCTTCGCCGCGCTGTCGCGTGCGAGCTTCGCCAACCAGCCGGTGTCCGTGGGCCGCGACGACGGCCTGGTGCTCCATGACATGTGGATCACGGCCGCGGTTCGCTGTGCGCCGCCGGCCAACCGGCCGACGCCGGCCGAGCGCGATGCGTGCCTTCCCTGGAGCGTCCGCGAGCTGGCCACTGCTCGAGAATGTGCGCGTGGTCCTCTGCCTGGGCGCGTTCGCCTGGAACGCGGCCCTGCGGCTGATCGCGCGCTGCGAGAACGGCACCCCGCTGCCCTCGCCGCGGCCGCGCTTCGGCCACGGCGCGGAGCTGCACAGCGAGCCCTACACGCTGATCGGCTGCTACCACCCGAGCCAGCAGAACACGTTCACTGGCAGGCTCACCGAGTCGATGATCGACACCGTTCTGGCCCGCGCACGCGAGCTTGCCGCACGGCCGCACTAGTTGTAGTTACCTGAGTAGGTTGGTTCGCGCGTTGAGGCGAGCGATCGGGGGCTGGTGGCCGAGCGCTGAGTGTTTTCGGTGATGGTTGTAGTGCCAGAGCCATCCGTCAAGTGCCGCGGTGCGCTCTTTGCTGTCGCGGTAGATCGCTCCGTAGGCCCAGCCGCCGAGCATTGTGCGGATGAAGCGCTCCGCCTTGCCATTTGTCTGGGGTCGGTAGGCGCGAGTCCTTAGGTGGCGGATGCCCATGGCGCGGCACGCGATCGCATGCACGATCGAGCGATATCCGGAGCCATTGTCCGTGAGCAGCTGCTGCACGGCCATGCCGTGGCGCTCGTAGAAGGTGACGGCACGGGCCAGGAACGAGACGACGGTGCTGGCCCTTTCGTCGTTCAGCACCTCGGCGTAGGCCAAGCGGGTGCAGTCATCGATGGCGATGTGTACGAACTCCCAGCCGACCCGGCGTCGGCGACGTCCTGCCGCGTCCGTCTTATCAGGGTTGTGCCGTCGGCGGCCTGTGACGCGGTGTCCGGCGCCCCGCTCGATGCGTCCGAGCTTCTTCACGTCGATGTGGATCAGCTCGCCGGGATGCTCACGCTCGTAACGTTGGGCGGGCTCCAGGCCCAGCCGTCCGAGCTTGCCCATCCCTATCTGCGCGAGGATGCCCGAGACCGTGGAGAGCGCCATCCCGAGCGTTTCGGCGATCTCGGGCCCCGTGAAGCGCAGCCGTCTGAGCGCCGCGATCGCCTGCTACGCGCTCCTCCTCAGTGCGATGCGGGATCGAGCCTGGCGCCGAGGAGCGATCGAGCAGGCCGAGCTCGCCCTCGGTCCGGTAGCGCCCCACCCACTTGCGGGCACAGCGGACGCTGACTTCGGCGGCCTCGGCCGCCTTCGTCAGCGTCCATTGCTCATCGACTACTCGCCGGCACAACTGCCGGCGCCGATTCAGACTGAGTGCAGCTTTAGCGTGAAGGTTCATCCGGTGTCCTCCCTTGGGACTGAGTCGCTTGGTAGCTCTCAGCCTCCAAGGGGGCCCGGATGGACCAACCTACTCAGGAACTACAACTAGTCGCCCCCTCGTGCCAGGTGTCGCGCGGGAGCTGAGAGTCGGGGGTCACACTCGCGCCTGCAGAGTGCAGGAGCGGGGTCCCTTCGCCTTTCTAGTTGACATAACATGCATTATCGAGCGTTGGGTAGAAGCCTCTCCTGGCCGTTGGCAGCGCAACCGCAGGCTAACGGCGGCTCTGAGGGGCCGCGCGGGCTGATTTCCGCTCAGACCCCTTTAGGTCGCTGCTGAGGCAATCGCCTGTCGGCATGGTGCGGCGCTCCCGCTCGGGGCGTAGCCTCCCAGCCGATGGATCAAGTGCCATACGTCGTGTTCGGGCTTCTTGAAGCCGCCCCCTTTCCGCTCATTGGCCGTCGTCCACGCCACCGACCGCGGCGGTAGCTTCCCAATCAACCGCTCCGCCATGCGCGCGCCGTCGGCGGGATCCCTTCCTCTCGGACCGCGGAAACATCAGGAAGTCCTTATGTAGCCCCTTGATCCACCTTTTGGCATGCCATACTATTTTTCCATGGGTACACAGGAGCTGCTGCGGTCACCGGCCATCGAGGACTACTCGAAGGCCATCTTCTCGCTGCAGTCGCGCAGTGAGGAGCCAGTTTCGACGAACGCCCTCGCCGAGCGGCTGGGGATCACGCCTGGGTCCGTCTCGGCGATGCTCAAGAGGCTCGATGAGCTCGGGCTTATCACCCACGTGCCCTACCGGGGAGTCCGACTCACCCCCGATGGGCGTCGGCTCGCTCTGGAGGTGATCCGCCACCATCGCCTGATCGAGAGCTTCCTGGCCGACACCCTGGGAATGCCCTGGGATCGCGTTCACGCCGAGGCGGAGGTCCTCGAGCATGTGCTCTCCGAGGACCTCGAGCAGCTGATCGCGGACAAGCTCGGGCATCCGACGGTGGACCCGCACGGTGACCCGATCCCGAGTGCCGAGCTCGAGCTGCGCGAGCGGGCGACGCGCAGCATGGACAGCCTCGCACCGGGTGACACAGGGGTGTTCGTGCGCGTTTCGGACTCCGATCCGGCGATGCTTCGCTATCTGGCCGGCTTCGGGATCTCACCCGGTGACCGCTTCGAGATACGTGACCGCCAGCCCTTCGGCGGCCCGTCGTTCGTGCTGTTCGGGGAGCACGAGCACGCCATCGGCGGCCAGCTGGCCAAGGCGATGCGCGTCGAGGTCGATGTGACGCCCGACCGAGCCGGAGCCCGAACGCAAGAGGAGCCCACCGTTGGCGAGCACTGAAGTCGCGACCCCTCCCGGGCTCGGCATACCGCCGCTGACCGAGGAGGACGAGGCGCGGTCGCAGGACCGCACGCGCGTGCACCATGCACGCAGGCACCGCAAACGCTGGCATTTGATGTGGCTGCTCGCCGGGCCAGGGATTCTCGCCATGCTCGGCGAGAACGACGGGCCGAGCATGATCGCCTACGCCGCCGATGGCGCCCAGTACGGGCTCGGGTTCTTCGTGCCGTTCATCCCGGTGCTGTTCGCAATGGCCTTCGTCTGCCAGGAGATGTGCATGCGCGTCGGCGCGGTCACGCACCGCGGCTACGGCGAGCTCGTTCTGCAGCGCTACGGGAAGGTGTGGGGGTGGTTCGGCGCCGGTGATCTGACACTCACGAACCTGGTGACCCTCGTCGCCGAGTTCGTCTCGATTCGCATCGGCCTGGCCTATTTCCATCTCGGCGCCCCAGTCGCCGTCGCGCTCGGATTGGCGCTGGTTCTGTTCACCCTTAGCGGCGGTCGCTACTGGCGCTGGGAGCGGATCGTGCTCGGCTTGGCACTGTTCAACGGCCTGTTCCTGGTGGCGGCGATCCTCGTCAAACCCGACATCGGAGCCGTTGCGAGCTCATTTGACTTCATGCCGTTTCCGAGCGGGAGCTTCAACACGCTGCTCTTGCTGCTGGCCTCGACGATCGGAGCGACGGTGACGCCGTGGATGATCTTCTTCCAGCAGAGTGCCTCCGCGGACAAGGGCATGACCCCGCGTGACATCGACCACGGCCGCTACGACACAGCGGCGGGCGCGGTTCTGGCCGCGATCTTCGGGGTCGGCGCGCTGATTGCCGGAGCGGCGCTGCTCGCGCACAACGGCGCCGGCATTCAGGGGTTTGCGCCGAACGCCGGGTTCCCCCAGGCGCTGAGCCACGTCGCGGGCGGTCTGGTCGGGACCGTGTTCGCGCTTGGGCTGGTCGAGGCCGGAGCCGTCGCCATCCTCACCATCTCCGCCAGCACCGCGTATGCGGCCGGAGAATGCATCGGCGTCTCGCACAGCTTCAACACCTCTCCGCGCCATGCAGCCGTTTTCTACACCGCGAACATCGGGGTCGCCCTGCTAGCCGCGGTGGTGATCCTGATCCCGGGCGCGCCGCTGCTCTCGATCGCGCTCAACGCGAACGTCCTGGCCACGGTGCTACTCCCGGTAAGCCTCGTCTTCATGGTGATGCTCGCCAACGACAGGGACCTGATGGGCAAGTGGATGAACAAGCGCTCGACCAACGCGATCGGGATCTCGGTCATCGCGTTCGTCGGGCTCTGCGGAGCCGCCTACGGCATCGATTCCTTCCTTCGGGCGACCCACGTGATCGGCTGAGATGAGAGCCCGATTACCCTCAACGAACGACTCCCAGGGCCGGGTCATTCCCGAGGCGGAGCTCCAGCGGCACGAGCGCTTCGAGGATGAGCTGATCATGGGCCTCGAGCGCGACCAGTTGGTGGCCGAGACCTCTCGACCTGTGCCCAGGGCGTCGCTGAGCGCGCGCGCGAGGGCCGGACTGTGGGCGCTGCGGGTGTTTGTGATTCTCGTCAGCCTGATGGTCATCTACACGTTCTTCCACGACCTGCACTAGTGGCAGCGCCCGTGGTTATGGCCTGAGCTGCTCACATGGTCAGCAGGCGCACAATCGCGAGGATGCCGACCACGACGATGAGCGCGCGCAGCGGCCGGGGCTCGAGGCGGCGTCCGTACCTGGCGCCGAGCTGCCCGCCGGCGATCGAGGCGCAGGCGATGATCGCGGCGGGCGCCCACTCCACGTGCGCGGCAAAAGCGAAGTACACGCCGGCCACCCCGTTGACGAGGCCCGCAAGGACGTTCTTGAGCGCGTTCGTGCGCTGAAGGTCCTGCGCCAGCGCCACGCCGAGGATTCCGAGCAGCAGGATTCCCTGGGCCGCACCGAAGTACCCGCCGTACACCCCGGCCGCGTAGACCGCGAGCGCAGTCAGCGCCCCTCCCTCCCGCTTTATGCTGATCTCGCGGCGCACGAGCCAGGCGTTCAGGCGGGGCTGAAGCACGGTCAGCACGAGTGCAAGCGCGATGAAGACCGGCACGATGGCCGCGAATGCCGAAGCGGGCAGCACCAGCAGCAGGACGGCGCCCGTGATGCCACCCGTCACCGAGGCCGTGCCGAGCCGTACCGCGCGACGGCGCTGTCCGGACAGCTCGCGGCGGTAGCCCCACGCTCCGGAGACCGAGCCCGGGACCAGGCCGATCGTGTTCGAGACGTTGGCCGTCACCGGCGCGTACCCGAAGGCAAGCAGCACCGGGAAGGTGATCAGGGTGCCGCTGCCCACCACGGTGTTGATGGTGCCAGCCGCAAGGCCGGCGACGGCTATCGCCACAATCTCGCCGATGCTCATCCGAGGTCACTGGACGGCAGCTCGAATGTTTGACCCCGCCCGTGCCGTTGCATGGACCGGCAAGGCTATCCGCCACCAGGCGCACACATGGCGGCCCTCGCCGGCGAACGCGCCCGGCGCCCCCGCGCCGGGCGCGTTCTTACTTGACGGTCAGCGTGCCTTCCATCCCCGCCATCCGGTGGCCGGGCACCGAGCAGAAGAACTTGTAGGTGCCCGGCTTGAGGTTCAGCGACAGCGTCCTTGTGCCACCCTGGAAGGTCGGCGTGGCGCCGAGCACCGCGCCCGAGGAGGATTCGATGGTCATGTTGTGGTTCAGCGGCGAGGCGTTGGTGAAGTCGATCGACACGTTGCCGGCCTTGGCGGTGAGCGATGCCGTGTTGTATTTCAGCTGGCCTTCGGTGTTGGCCGCGAGGCTGAGCTTCTGCGCGGTGGTCGAGGCGCCCGTCGCGGCCGAGGGCGTGGAGGTCGCGGGTGCGCTCGCCGCGGTGCTGGCCGTGGAGGCGGACGAGCTCGTGCTGCTCGAGGAGCTGCCGCAACCGGCCAGTGCGAGCAGGCCGACCGCGAGGAACGGCAGCATCGAGGTCTTGTAGACGCGACGCATCATCTTAGGTCCGGCCGCTTGCGAGCTCACGATCACATCCTCCAGTGGGTTGGGGCCATCTCTCTTCAGGCACCGCACGGCCCGGATCCTTGCGGGACCCGACGAGCCGGAGGTGCGCTTCTCCGCCCACAGGATATGCCGAGACCCGACACCGGGCGTTGTTCTCACGGCTCGGTATGAATCAAGCCGTCGCCCCTACCCGCGATCGGCTCTGTAGAGCCAGATTCGGCTCCGTCATACGGATCGCCGGGTTTGGCCGATGGCGTCCGATGGCGTGGCGTGGAATAGCGACACGACTGGCACATTTCTGGCACGAGGCGAGCGCCAGTCGGCCCGCCTGTTCCGTCCCCCCTTGGCGCTAGTCTCCGTGACCTATGGAGGCATACCGTCGTCCGATCCTCGTCAGCCGAGGGGAGCAGGTCGTTGATGGCAAGCTGGCGTCGCTTTGCCAGCGCTTCGGAGCGAGGCTGTTCCCCAAGGTTCGCATCGCCGACGTGCTGCCCGTCTCCAAGAGCACGCTCGCGGACGCCGACTTCAGCTACGCGCTCAAGGCTCATTTCGACTTCGTGATCGCAGACGCTCAGAATGAGGCGTTGCTTGCAGTTGAGTTCGACGGCCCGTCGCACTATTCGGATGCGCCGAAGGTAGCTCAGCGTCGTCCCGCCTTCGCGCTGCCCGTCGGATGTGACTCGGTCCTTCACCTACGCCCCTATCGGTTGAGCTTCTGAGGCTCCGATTCTACTGCGAATAGTGAAGCGCCGCGCCCGCGTTTCGGCGTGGCACTGCGCTTCTCAGGACCTCGATCCGGGGCACGGACCGGCACGGGGATCGTAGCCCATCGACGGCGAAGGTCGCGCTCGGTGAATCGGTGAGAAGTCTGTTATCTCAATCACCCGTGCTCGGGCGAGGTGGTGGCCCGTGCTGTGAGGCACAGGCCACCCCTCCGGCGTGCCACTGTCGGTCTAACCGGCTAGTAGCGGAACTTCCATCGCTGGGAACCACTGGAAGTCCGATCCAGCGCCACCAGGGGTCCGGGCGCTAGATCCTTCCAATGGGACTCATCGTCGCCGAGAGCGTGGGCGGGTCTCGTCATGGCTCGCAGACCGCATAGATATGGACTTTCGCCGCCGACGCTGTTTCGTTGGTGATAGACACCGCCCATCCGTCGCCTTCGGGAAAAGCGGGAGACGAGTTAATTACGTGAACCCTGGCGTCAGTGAATGGGAGGGTATAGCCACCACCGGTCGCCTTCCTTCCTTCCGGACAGTAGACGGTGAAGCCGAAGGCAGTGGTTTCCTGCGGTACTTCGCCTTCCTCAGAGAGGTCTTGGACGACAGTCTTGCCTTCTTTGCCTTCGGGTCCCGTCGCTCCGGTTTCGCCCTGAGGTCCTTGTTTGCCTTCGGGGCCCTCGGGGCCTGTCGGTCCGGTGGCTCCGGTTGCGCCCTGCGGTCCGGTAGTCCCGGTTTTGCCTTCGGGGCCCTCGGGGCCTGTCGGTCCGGTGGCTCCGGTTGCGCCCTGCGGTCCGGTAGTCCCGGTTTTGCCTTCGGGGCCCTCGGGTCCGGTTGGTCCCTGTTTGCCTTCGGTTCCGGTCGCGCCCGTTTTGCCTTCGGGACCCGTCGCTCCGGTCACGCCTGCCGGGCCGGTGGGTCCGGTTCTACCTTCGGGGCCAGTCGGGCCGGTCGGGCCTGGCTGAGGGGGCATTTTTTTCGGTTCCGGAGCTTCCGGTCCGGTCGGACCGGTCGGACCCGTTTTGCCTTCTTTACCTTCCGGGCCGGTGGCTCCGGTCACGCCCCGTGGTCCTTCCGCACCGGTCGCACCGGCGGGTCCGGTCGGTCCGGCGGGTCCGGTTTTGCCTGCAGGGCCTTCGGGTCCGGTCGGGCCTGAGGAGCCGGTTACTCCGGCGGGTCCCGCCGGTCCGGTTTTACCTTCGGGTCCCTGGGATCCAGTCGGGCCTGGGGCTCCGGTAGGTCCGGTTTTGCCTTCGGGTCCGGGCGTGGACGGTAGTAGGAAGCAAGAGCCAGCAGGTTCTTCGCAAATGAAGCACCCCGTGATGTTGCACCCCTCTAACCGTAGACCCCTACCTTCCTGGCCTCTCGGGCCTTCGGGGCCGGTTGGTCCAGTTGCGCCCGTCGCTCCGGCGGGTCCGGTTTTGCCTGCAGGGCCTTCGGGTCCGGTTGGGCCGGTGGCACCTGTCGCGCCTGCCGGTCCCGTGGCTCCCGTTTTGCCTTCGGGTCCGGTCGGGCCAGTCGGACCTATACATCCGCCTTTAGATCGTTCACAGATCGGGCCGGGACCTTCCCTACCTTCGGGGCCGGTCACGCCAGTGACGCCGGTTGGTCCGGTCGGGCCAGTGATTCCTTTGCCCGTGACGCAGGCCTGGAAGTCGCTGAAGCTGAAGATGAAGGAGGAGGTGCTGTGGTTGAGCGACACCGTTCCGGCACCACTGCCTTCTGTCTGCAGGAACACTGGGACGACCGCCGTCGCGCTCGTGCTGCTGATGACCTTGGCAGTCGTTGTGACGGACGTGAAGATGAGCGAGCTTGGATCTCTCCATTCTGCGGTCGTCGTAGATCCGTAGAATGAGCTTCCGGTCAGTTTGACTTCCGTCCCCGGACACCCGCTCGCCGGTGACACCGACGTCAGACGCCACGCCGATGCAGCCTGAGCGCTGCCGAGGAATACGAGCAGGCCAAGCGTGCCGACGAGGCTCAGACGCCTCATCGCACGCACGCTCGTCGCTTGTCGGC
This sequence comes from uncultured Solirubrobacteraceae bacterium, assembly GCA_963730575.1. GTDB lineage: Bacteria > Actinomycetota > Thermoleophilia > Solirubrobacterales > Solirubrobacteraceae > Palsa-744. Next base: position 214,879 of record CAVSSG010000006.1, on the reverse strand, counting down.
TTACGCCCCGCAGGGCCTTGAACGCACTCATCACGCCACCTCCGTGCACTAGAGAGCGGGCAAACCCAAGCGCTGCCCGCAGCCATGCAGGGAGGTCTATGGCTCAGCGGCGGGCGGCGCATCAGTATACGGCCACACGCCCTCTGCGTAGAAGGATGCGATCTGTCCAAGGCGTCGCGAGATGGCCAAACGTCTCGGCGAGCGTCCGTCGCGCCGGGGAGCGTGGACGCTCGGCACCGCGCACCCGTCGGACCGCTCGCGATAACGGCGGGCAGCGACCCGACGAGATGCGTCAGTCTGTCTACTCAAGCGCGGCCCGACGCAAGCTCGGCGACGACTTCAATACGGCATGGGCGCTAGCGCTTGCGGGCGCTTGCCGGAGACGCCGCGAAAGCTACGTCGCTCTCCAACCGCAATCAGACCTAACCCAACAACAAAGCTACTTGCAGGGTGCCGCTAGAGCTTTGCGTGTCTTTTCACTGAAACCGGGTCCCGGGTTGTAGTTTTCGCAGGTTACCCGCGGTTCCTTCTGCGGGTTGGATTCCTCCAACGCTTTCTGTTCGGCTGCCGTGGCTTCCTGCTTAGCCTTCTGTTCGGCTGCCGTGGCTTCCTGCTTGATTCTTTCTTCGTTTGTTTTCAGTTCCTGTATGAGCTGCCGCTGTGTTTGTTTGACGGAGCTTTCAAAGCTCAAAACAGCGACAGCACAACCCGCGATGCCAATGGCGACCGAGAGGACAATGATCGAGACGCCGTGTTTGGACGCCCATTTGTTTTTGCGGGTCACCGCCACGATGCCCAGAATGAAGCCGACAATCGGCAGGATGACTGCAAAGACACACCCGGCAGCAATCAGTCCGGTGGGCCTGTCTTCGGGCACCGGGCCAGGCTCTATCGCCCATGGTTCGGCGCGCGACATAGTCGCGTCTGGTTCCGCTGGTAGCGCAAACCTGTGGCCGCAATAGTGGCAGACGTGTGCCCCTGCCTTTATGTCCTCAGCACAATCGGGACAGACCTTGGTGTCGGCACTCATACGTACTGGCCCGCGACCGTGCCGCTAAGCGCGAAGATGAGCGCCGCGACCGCGATGATGCTGGATGGTGATGGTCTGCGTAGCCGCACGTTCGCCGTCCCCTGCGTAGTGGGTCCGTCGAGCCTATGGCGCGGGCGGCTAGCCGGGCACCCGTATGCCTGCCACACCCGACGTCAGAGACGGCCACTCGTGATCCACGGCGGCGTCTATACGTCTCGCCGACGAGTCTCGCGCCAGTCGTGACCCTGGTGCTTAGTCCGTTCAGCGCCCACGACTGGCACAAAGACTGGCACGAGCACCTCCGGAGCCGACGCGGGAACGGCTCTGTAGAGCCAATCTCAGACCCTCACGGCTCGGTATGAATCACTACGTCGACGATGTCCCGGATCTTCAGGCGCAGCTCCTCCTCGAGCTCGCCGGCCAGCAGGTGAGCATCGGAGAGCGCTTCGCCGGCCGGCACTCCAAGCGTGACGAACACGACGCGGCCGGCGTCGGTGGAGAGCAGCTTCACCCGGTGGGCGCCGGCCCCGGTCCGCTCACGCACAAGCTGATCAACTTCTCGCTCGACCGAGGCCTCGTCGCCGTCGCCGGTCGGGGCGGCTGCGAGCGTGCGCTCAAGCGGCTCGAGGTGGGTCTGCACTTCGGCGACGCCCGCCCTCGAGCAGATCGACCGCTCGACGCGCTCGGCGATCTCGTGTGCGGTCTTCAGGTCGAGGTCGGCCGGGAACTTCAGGTGCAGCGAGACGCTGGTCGAGCCGGGCTGTTCGAATATCGCGATGTCATGTGCCTCTCTTACGAGCGGCTCAGCGAGCGCGGTGGCGAGGATCACATCGCGAAGATCGAGTCCGCTGCGGCGGGGCTCGACGTGCACCACCACATCGCTGCCCGGCAGCGCGCCCTGGACCGCGGACTCGATCAGATCGGCAGTGCGGTGTCCCTCCACGACCGCCTGGCCGGGAGGAACCGTCACGACCGCGTCGGCGAAGTAGCGACCCGCGGACTCGCGCAGCCGCAAGCGATCGAGCTCGATGTCGGCGCCGAGGTCGGCGATCGCCCGCTCGGCGACCCGACGCGCCTCGGAGGGCGCGCGGTCCATCAGCACGTTGGCGTTCTCGGCTATCAGCCGTGAGGCGGCCGTGAAGGTGATCGCTGCGACGATCAGCGCGGCGACGGAGTCGGCCTGGGGAAACCCCTGGTGCACGGCCACGAGCCCCACCAGCACCGCGACCGAGCCCGCCATGTCGGCGCCGAAGTGAAAGGCGTTGGAGCGCAGGGCCGGGCTGTTGTAGCGCCGGGCGGCGTCTAGCGAGACGCTCGTGCGGGTGAGGTCGACCACGAGGGCGAGCCCGATCACCGCGAACTGGTACCAGCGGATTTCCGGAGCCTTGCCTTCGTGCAGCAGGTGACGGATCGCCGCGATGCTGACGAACAGCCCGCCGGCCAGCAGGATGCCCGCCTCTCCCAGGGCGCCGAGGTTCTCGGCCCGGCGGTGACCGTAAGGGTGCTCGCGGTCTGCCGGTCTACCGCCCAGACGCACCGCGAAGAAGGTGAGCGTCGCGGCGATCACGTCGCCGCTCGACTCGATCCCGGCGGAGATCAGCCCCAGGCTGCCGGTCGCAAGACCGACCCCGAGCTTCAGGGCAACAAGCAGCCCGGCGGCCGCAATCGAGACGATGGTCGTCCGTCGCGGCGCGCTGCCCAGATCGGCTCCGGGGGGCTCTACCGAGGTTGGCACTGACTGGAGACTAAGCGCCCTGCGGGCGGACGGTCCGCGGCGGCAGCGGGCACGAATGCCGCGTATCGTGAGCCGATAGCTCATGACCCATGATCACGCCGGACACTCGCACGGCGTAGCCGCCGACGCCGACCGCGGGAGGCTTACGGTCGCACTCGGCCTGATCGTCGCCTTCATGGTGGTCGAGGTGGCGACCGGCGTCGTCGCGCACTCGCTCGCGCTGCTCTCCGATGCCGGACACATGCTCGCCGATGCCGCCGCGATCGGCTTCTCCCTGTTTGCGCTGCGGCTCGCCTCACGCCCGGCCAGAGGTGCGATGACGTTCGGCTTCAGGAGGGTCGAGATCCTCGCGGCCCAGGTCAACGGCCTGACGATGCTCATTCTCGCCGCCTTCATCACCTACGCCGCGATTCGTCGGCTGTTCGCCCCAACGACCGTACGCGGTGGACTGGTTCTCGTCGTGGCGCTCGTCGGCATCGTGGTCAACCTCGCCGCGATCTGGACACTTTCCAAGGCCAACCGCCGAAGCCTCAATCTCGAGGGCAGCTTCCAGCACGTCCTGACGGACCTCTACGGCTTCATCGGCACCGCGGTCGCCGCAGCGATCATCCTCGCGACGGGTTTCGAGCGGGCCGACCCGATCGCCTCGCTGCTTGTGGCCGGGCTGATGACGAGCTCCGGTCTCACGCTGCTGAAGGCCTCGGGCCGCGTCTTCCTGGAGGCGGCCCCCACCGGACTCGACCCACAGATGATCGGCCAGACGCTCGCGCGCCAGCCCGGCGTCGTCGAGGTGCACGATCTGCACGTGTGGGAAATCACGAGCGGCTTCCCGGCGCTCTCGGCGCACGTGCTGGTCACCGCCGAGCGCGACTGCCACGCCGCCCGTCGCGACATGGAGGCGATGCTGCACGAGCGCTTTGCCCTGGATCACACGACCCTGCAGGTGGACCACGCGGGCAGCGAGCTCCTGGAGATCGCCCTGCCGGTCCCCCACCCCACCACCCGGTCTGCCGGCTCGGACGGCTGAGCACCCCGCGTTGACGCTAACGTTGGCTGATGCCCATGCGCCGAGTGCAGCCGGCCAGGGTTCATCTATCTGAGCCATCCGCCCGATAGGAAACCATTCCATGCGAGTCTTTCGGGCCTTTTGCGGGTTTAGGCTCATGCGGGCCCGAGCATTTGTCCCCCGAGCGGGCAGGTAGGCCGAATCGGGCGTCGAACGAGATCCCACAACGCCTCCTCGAAGGATAATTGACAACGCAACTATCATGGCGTATAATTCCGACTCCAAGCATCGGATTAGAAGGACGCTCATGTCAGACTCAGTCGTAAACACCTCCCCCACGCTCGATCCGCTGGCCCCCGCCCAGGGCGAGCCAGAGGTCGACGCTGCGCTGGACGCCGCGCCCGTCGTGGCCGCCGGCCGGCTCGACAGCCCGATCGAGCGGACCGACATCGGGACGCCAGACACGTTCATCCCGGAGTCCGTCGACCAGTTGCTCGCGCACTCGCGCCGCTACCCGCTGCTCACCCCCGCCCAGGAGATCGAACTGGCCAAGCGGATCGAGCGCGGCGACCTGCACGCCAAGGAACTGCTCGTCAACTCCAACCTGCGCCTGGTCGCATCCAACGCCAGGCGCTACCAGAACCAGGGCCTGCCGCTGGCCGATCTCGTCCAGGAGGGCATGCTCGGCCTGATCCGGGCCAGCGAGAAGTTCGACTGGCGCAAGGGCTTCCGCTTCTCGACCTACGCGACCCTGTGGATCCGCCAGGCCATCCAGCGCGGCCTGGAGAACTCCGGGCGCACCATCCGCCTGCCCGTTCACGTCGCCCAGCGCTCGCGCAAGGTCGGGCGCGTCGAGCGCGAGCTGTCGGTGCGACTGGGCCGCGAGCCCACGATCGAGGAGCTCGCCCAGGAGACGGGCCTCGAGATCGAGCAGGTCGAGGAGGTGCGCCACCAGCGCGCCGCCCTGGTCAGCCTCGACCAGCAGGTCGGCGAAGACGGCGACACGGCTCTCGGCGACCTGCTCCCCTCCGACGCACGAGGCGCCCGAGGAGACGGCCTGGGACAACGAGCGCGAGCGGATCGTGCACCAGGCGATCTCGCAGCTGCCCGACACCGAGCGGACCGTGCTCACGCTGCGCTTCGGCACCGGGCGCGAGGAGCCGCAGACGCTGACGGCGATCGGCAAAAGGCTCGGATTCTCCGCCGAGCGCGCCTCCCAGCTCGAGCAGCGCGCGCTGAAGAAGCTCGCCGAGTCGCCGGAGCTGGCGGCACTGCGCGAGGCCGCGTAGACCCTCTAAGCTAGCCCCCGCCGTGTCAAGTCGATCGGCAGGAGGCGAGGCACATGTCGAAGAAGTCGCTGTGGGACCGCATCGTGCAGTGGACGATCACGGTCGGCGAGCGGATCCTGGTCCCGGTTGAGCGATTCATCGGTCGCCGCTCGCTCGTGGGCGACGCGACCTTCTTCCCGCTCGAGCGTTTCCCCTGGGTGCCGCACGTCGAGGCGCACTGGACGGTCATCCGCGAGGAGCTCGAGCGCGTGCTCGACGACCACGCGGGGCTGCCCAACTTCCAGGACATCTCGAAGGACCAGATCGAGATCACCGACGACGACCGCTGGAAGACGTTCTTCCTCTACGGCTACGGCTTCAAGGCCAAGCTGGGCGATCGAGATGTGCCCGCGCACGGCGGCCCTGATGGAGCAGATCCCGGGCATGACGACGGCGATGTTCTCGATCCTCTCCCCGCGCAAGCACATCCTCGACCACCGCGGGCCCTACAAGGGCGTGCTGCGCTACCACCTCGGGCTGATCGTGCCCCGTGACGCCGAGGCCTGCCGGATCCGGGTCGGCGAGGACATCCGCCACTGGGAGGAGGGCAAGAGCATGATCTTCGACGACACCTTCAACCACGAGGTCTGGAACGACACCGACGAGACGCGGGTGGTGCTGTTCGTCGACGTCCTGCGACCGCTCCCGTTCCCCGAGTCGGCTGATCAACCGGCTGATCGTCGCGCGCGATCGGCTTCTCGCCGTTCGTGCTGGACGCCAAGCGCAACCAGGAGGCGTGGGAAAAGCGCTTCCTGCAGCGCACCCGGGCACGCGAGCTCGCCTCGGCGCAGCCGGTCGCCTGATCCGCCGGGCTGAGGTCCGCTCGCTAGCGGCGGCGGCGGCGTGAGACGCCGGGTCGCCGGCTCACGTGGTGGCGGTCCGACCCGCGCGCAACGCCACGCACACGATCTCATCGAGCTCGTGTGTGTCCACGGTTACAGCGCGGAGTTGCGCTAGATCGACGTGCTCGGAAGCCCTAGCGAGCTGGATAGTTCCTGCGCCTTGCTGTTCAGGATCGTGAACTCGCCGGTGAGGATCAGCAGGCCGAGCGCGATCATCACGGCGCCCCCGATCGCGATGATCACCGGGAAATGGCGCTTGACAACCGCCAGCGCCAGGGTCATCCGCTCGAACGCCAGCGCGATCAGCAGGAACGGAATCGCCAGGCCGGCGGAGTAGAAGGCCAGCAGCAGGGCGCCGTGGGCCGCTGAGGTCGAGACCGCCGCCTGCGTGAGGATCGCGCCGAGGGTGATGCTCGTGCAGGGGGTCCAAGCGATCGCGAACGCTGCTCCCGCGACGATCGGTCCACCCCGGCCCGCGAGGCGCAGAAGGGTCTCCGAATGCCACTCGCGGTTCAGCAGGCGCACGAACGGCGTCGCGAGGAAGATGACGCCCATGAGGATGATCACGGCCCCGCCCACCTTCTCGAGGGTTTCTTTGTGGGCGTTCAGTGCTGAGCCGATGACCGTTGCGCTCATTCCCAGCAGGATGAAGATCAGCAGAGAAGCTCCCGATGAACAGCAGGCTGGGCACGAGCACGCGACGGGCCCCCACCCCGGCCTTCAGGTCCGTCGGGGTCACACCGATGACGGTCGACAGGTAGCCCGGCACCAGGGCAGGACGCACGGCGAGAGAAACGACACCAGGCCGGCGGCCAGCGCGAGCGGGATGCCCACGCCGGTGGCCGTGTCCGAGGAGGCGGCGAGGATGAGGTGGACGAGGGCATGCCATGATCATCGAAGCTGCTCGAAGAAGGATCGCGCATCGCGGCTCGCAGCTGAGTCATCTCCCGCTCCAGCCGGCTGACGCGCTCGCGCAGGTCATCGGACGAGGAGGCCCCGGCTGCGGGCTCCGCCTCGGAGTGCTGCTCGGAGTCGTCTCCGAGCAGCTGAGCGTAGCGCTCCTCCTTCTGGCCCGGCCGCCGTAGCAGCCGCGCCGCGAGCTCGCGCTCGATCAGCCGCTCGAGCGTCTCCTGGACATCCGCCAGATCGCCGAACGCGCACATGCGCTCGCTGCGCTGCTTGAGCTCGCCGGGCGTCTGCGGGCCCCGCAGCATCAGCACGCACATAAGCGCCTGCTCCTTGGCGTCCATCGGGAGCGCCTCGGCGAGCAGGTGCCGATACTTCGGTGCCCGGCTCCCGGCACCGCTTGCCAGGCGTGCGAATCCGCGTCGCTCCAGGCGGTGCAACGCGTCGCGGATGATGGCCTCGTCGTACTCCACCACCGGCTCGCGGTTGGTCGACTGATTACACGCGAGACGAAGGGCGTTCAGCGACAGCGGATAGGCGTCGGGGGTGGTCCGCTGCTTTTCAAGCAGGCAGCCCAGGACCCTGACCTCGCTGGGCCTCAGCCCCGTAGCGCCTGCAGATGAGCCGTTTTTCGAGGTCACTCGATGCTGGTCCGGACTCGAGCTATCGATAGGACATCCGGTCGTGTGCCTGCTTCGGGACGCTTCACCACACCCTCAAGAGTACTCGTGCGGACGTTGACCGAGGCGGGCGGTGGGACGCGCTACGCCGATGGCCCCCGGTGCGCTCGGGATGCCGCGACGGACCGGATGACCGAAGCGCAGCAGCTCTTCGATTGCGGTGGTGAACGGCCGGGCCCGCGTGGAGGAGCGGGGATCGAACCTCCAGAACCTGCCTCCGGTCCGGCCGATCAGGAATGACGGGGTGCCCCTGAAGCGGGCGAGGAAGGCCGTCTGCTCATCGCGGATGAGCGTATGGGCCAGCGCCGGATCGCTCCGCGCCGCGGTCCACGCGACGAGGTTTAGGCCCGGTACCTGCTGCGCCAGTCCCTGGAGGTAGCGTTCGGTCACGTAGCCGCTGTTCTCCCTGCCCGCCTCGCGATAGAAGAGCTCGACGTAGTGCCACATCTTGTTCTGCACCCCCGCTGCTAGCGCCGCGATCTGTTGGGCCTTGAAGATCCCCGGGTCCGCCGTCGCCGACTCGAACGAGCGGTACTGGATCTTCAGCTTCCCAACGCGCACATAGCGCTGGATCAGCAACGGCAGCGCGTCCAGCGTGAACTGCCTGCAGTAGGGACACTGCAGGTCGCCGAAGTACTCGAGCGTCAGCGGAGCCTTAGGATCGCCAAGGATGCTGCCGTGCTGGGGGATGCCCGCTAGCAGCGACGCGACTTCGGCACTCGCTCCCCTGACGGGGGCGCGCGTCCGCGACGTCTGCGTCGCGCTCGCCCTGGAGGTGCCCTTCTCGGAGCTCCCGCAGGCGGCGACCAGGGACACGGCGATGATCGCCACGAACGCAGCCGGGCGGATGGCCGGCGGCCTCAACCCGGTGTGAGCACCCACCGGCTCGACGTGCGGCCCGCGCGGGCGTGTTCGGCAACGTTCGCTGACACCTCGCCGAGAAGGATATGACCACTGCGTCGCGCCGGTGCGACGATACAGTCAATTGCGTGAGCAGCCAGCCATTCGCGCAGGGACGCTCGGGTGAGGGGCGCCATGCTCCGCGACCCGAGCTCCGTCCCGAGGACAAGCCGGCCACGCCGGTCTCCCTGAGACGAATCGGAGGCCTGTTCGCCCCCTACAGACTGCGCCTGGGGCTCCTGCTGGGCCTGATCTTCCTGGGCTCGATCCTCAGCGTGGCGTCGCCGTTCCTGCTGCGTGAAGCCGTCAACGAAGGCATCGTGAAGCACAACCTGACGCTGCTCACGTGGATGGTCGCCGGGATGATCGCGTTGGCGGTGATAAACGGCGTGATCAGCGTCGCGCAGACCTTGATATCCAACCAGGTCGGCCAGCACGTGATGCACGATCTCCGCGCCGCCGTGTACGCGCATCTGCAGCGGATGTCGCTGGCCTTCTTCACACACACCCGCTCGGGTGAGGTCCAGGCGCGGATCGCCTATGACATCGGCGGGATCGACGATGTCGTCACGAGCACAGCCACCTCCACGGTCTCGACTGTGGCGACGGTGACGGCGACGATCGTGGCGATGTTCGCACTCAGCTGGGAGCTGACCGTCTTCTCCCTGATACTGCTCCCGTTCTTCGTGTGGCTCACGCGCCGCGTGGGCAACGAGCGCCGTCGCATCCAGTCTGTTCGCCAGGGCCGTCTCGCAGACATGTCCACGCTGGTCGAGGAGTCGCTGTCGGTGTCGGGGATACTGCTCGGCAAGACGATGGGTCGCTCACACGAGCTCGTCGACCGCTTCTCCTCGGAGTCCAGCGAGCTCGCCGATCTGGAGGTGCGCGCGCGAATGGCCGGGCGTTGGCGAATGGCCTCCGTGCAGATGAGCTTCGCGATCATGCCCGCCGCCGTTTACTGGTTTGCCGGCTACAGCAGCGTCCACGGTAGCGCCGTGATCTCGATCGGGACCGTGGTCGCATTCACGACGCTGCAGACGCGTCTGCTGTTCCCGATGCAGCAGCTGCTGTCGGTCGGCCTTGAAGTTCAGACGTCGCTGGCGCTGTTCGGGCGCATATTCGAGTACCTCGACCTGCCCGTGGACATCGTCGAACGGCCCGGCGCACGTGCGCTGAGCGGCGTACGCGGTGATGTGGAGCTCGAGGACGTCTGGTTTCGCTATGCGCCCGACGCGCCTTGGACGCTCGAAGAGATCGCCGCGAAAGTCCCCGCGGGCACGCGCACCGCGCTCGTAGGCGAAACCGGCTCCGGCAAGACGACACTGGCCTATCTGGTCGCGCGACTGTACGAGCCCCAGCGCGGCAGCGTGAGGATCGACGGCACCGACATCCGCGACATGACCCTCTCCTCGCTGGCGGCCACCGTCGGCCTCGTCTCCCAGGAGACGTACCTGTTCCACGCCACGATTCGTGAGAACCTGCGCTTCGCCTGTCCGGACGCTAGCGACGAGCAGATCGAAGATGCCGCTCGTGCGGCGCAGATACACGAGCTGATCTCCTCGCTGCCGGATGGCTATGACACGCGTGTGGGCGAGCGCGGCTACCGCTTCTCCGGCGGGGAGAAGCAGCGCATGGCGATCGCTCGCACGGTCCTTCGCAACCCGCCGGTGCTGATCCTCGACGAGGCCACATCGGCCCTCGACACCGAGACCGAGCGCGCGGTGCAGCAGGCGCTGGACGAGCTCTCGCAGGGCCGCACGACGATCTCCATCGCCCACCGCCTCTCGACCATCCGCGACTCCGATCAGATCCTCGTGCTCGACGCGGGACGCATCGTCGAGCGCGGCACGCATGAGGAGCTACTCGATCTCGGAGGCCGCTACTCGGCGCTCGTGAGCGGCGCGGCCGTAGCCGAGGGCTCTCCGGCGGTGAGCAGCTCCGCTGCTCTCGCCTGAGCGCTGTCAGGCGGTCGCGTCGATGTTCAGGCGCACGTAGTCGACGGTGACCGGTTCGCCGAGCTCCGCGAGCACGTCGTCCATGAACTGCTCGCGAAGGTCCTCGGGCAGATGCTCGACGTGCGGGCCGAACACGATCGTCTGGAGGAACTCCCGCGGGTGCCCGGGCTGCTGCGGCGCCGGGGCAAGCCAGCACTCGGCGGAGGCGAACCCGGCATCGAGCACGCGCTCGCGGGTCTCGCGCGCGCCCGCGTAGTTCCAGGGCGCCTGCCAGTCGCCGAAGTGCTCCGGTAGGGCTCACGTGCGAGGATCGCCATCGCCTTGGCGCGAAGGACGTCGATGTTGCCCTCCCCCCGCACTGTGCCACGAGCCGCCCGCCGGGACGCACGGCAGCACGAAGGCGCCGGAAGAGCCCGTCGTGGTCGGCGATCCAATGGAACGTCGCGGTCGACAAGATCGCGTCCACGGGCTCTTCGAGCTCCAGCTCGAGCAGGTCGAGCAGCCGGACCTCGACCCGGCCATCGGCTCGGGCCAGCCTTTCCCGGGCCGCCTGCACCATCGAGGCGGATGCGTCGACGGCGATGACCCGTCCCCGCGGCAGGCGCTCGAGAAGCGCCTCGGTGACACGCCCGGAGCCACAGCCCGCATCGAGGACCGTCTCATCGCCCGTCAGTTCCAGCCGAGCTAGCACCTCCCGTCCCAACGCCTCCTGTGGCGCGGAGATGCGGTCGTAGCTGTTGCCGTCCCACTCGCGGATCTCTGGCATACGTCTGTACGTTATCACGCACGCCTCAGCAGGTCGGCGAGCAGTTTCGAGAGCTGCCCACCCTGCCACGCGATCGGCGAGCGCGGCGGTGTTCCGGGCGGCTCGACGATCAGATGCGCATGCGGTATCGCCTCGGCGTAGCGTTCGCCCACGGCGAGCGGGTGGCCCGGGTCGGCCTCGTCGCGGCTGGCCACGACGAGCGTCGGGACCTCGATCGTGGCGAGTTCGCCCAGCTGCTCGAAGGGGCGTGAGCGCGGAACGACTTCAAGAGCATCCGCCACCGCGTCGGGGTGCTCGTGCGCGGCCAGGCGCTGGCGGAGCACCTTCGCCACGGTCTCCCGCCACGCCGGGGGCACGCGGCCCAGATCGTAGGCCTGCACGAACCCCTCCACCCCTCCCTCCCTGAGCCCGCTGGCCAGCGCGTCCCAGCCCGCGAGCTCCTGCCCCATCCTGGGATCGACAGGATCGAACGAGGGCGTGATGAGCGCCAGCGCCCCGACGCGCTCGGGTCGGCGCAGGGCAAGGCCAAGGGCGCTGTGGGCGCCCATCGAAGCGCCGGCCAGAGCTGCTCGCTCGATCTCGAGAGCGTCGAGCAGCGCCTCGAGGTCGGCCACGAGATGCTCATACCCGTAGGCGCGGGCGTCGGTGGCCGGGCTCGAGCGGCCATGGCCGCGGGCGTCATAGGCGATCACGCGATGGCCGGCTTGCTCGAGCACGCGCGATCCCATGACCACGTACCGGCGCGTCGCGGTGAGGCCGTGCAGCAGGACGACGGGCGGCCCGCTGCCGCTCTCCTGGCCGGACAGCGTGGCGCCGCTGCCGCGAACGCTGAATTCCGGGCTCACACCGGGACGGCCGCGTGCTTGCGCACGAGCTCGGCCGTGCGCTGCGGCTGCTCCCAGAAGAACAGGTGTCCTGCGCCCTCGTAGATCTCGAGGCGTGCTCCGGGGATGTGCGACGCGACCATACGACCGTTCTGGACCGGCAGAATCTCATCGGCCGTGCCGTGTATGACCAGCGTCGGCATCTCGAGCCCGACCAAGCGCCTGCTCGTGTCGTGGGCGAGGATCGCCTGTGACTGGGCCACGATGACCGGCATGGCCACCGCCCGCGTGCGTCCGATCGCGAGGAACTCGGCCCAGGCGTCCTCGTCGTTGACCAGCGCCGCCGAGACGTTCGCCTCCCAGGCGGCTCGCAGCACGCCCTCGCGCCCACCCGACATCAACGCCTCGGCGAGCCGCTCCGATAGGTCACGGGAGATGAGCACGCTGCCCACCCCGCCGCAGTAGGTGCAGCCCAGCGTGAGGGTGCGCACCCGCTCGGGGTGGGCGAGCGCGAGCTCCTGGGCGATCATGCCTCCCATCGAGATGCCCATCACGTGCGCGGATTCGATATGAAGCGCGTCGAGCAGACCGACCGCGTCTCGAGCCATCTCGACGATCGTGACGGGGCCCTGCAGGCGGCTGCTGGCGCCCACTCCGCGATGGTCATAGGCGATCACCTCGAAATCGCGCCGCAGGGCCTCGAGGAACGACTCGCCCCAGTGCAACGCGGTGCCGCTCATGCCCATGATCAGAAGCAGCGGCGGGCCCGATCCGCTGCGCTCGTAGTCGAGCTCGATGTCGCCGACGCTCACGACGGTCATGCGCTGATCCTAGACGGCCGCCGCCGGCGTGCCGGTGCTCGCCGGACGCACGCTCCCGGCCGGATCGCGCTGCAGCGCAGAGCCAAAGCCCTATACGGGCAGCGCGAGCTGACCGGCCGGTTCGCTCGCGCCGGCGTCTGGATCCGCGCCGTTCTCGCCAGCAGTCCGATCGGCAGCGGCCAGGCCGGCCACGCGCACGCCCAGCAGCCGCACCGACCGCGGGGGCGCGTATTCCTCGAGCAGCCGCAGCGCCACCGCGCTGACGGGCTCGACATCGCACGTCGGCTCGGAGACGGTGTGGGCGCGCGTGACGGTCGTGAAGTCGTCGAGGCGCACCTTGATGGCGATCGTGCGGCCGCGGCGATCGTGTGCCGCGAGGCTCGCGCACAGCTCCGCGGTCATTCGCCTCAGCTCCTCGCGCAGCTGCGCCGGATCGTCGAGGTCGCGTTCGAAGGTTCGCTCGCGTGACTCGGAGACCACCTTGCGCGCGGCCGCGACCTCGCCGCCGTGCTCGAACCGCGCGCGCCTGCCGCAGCTCGCGCCCGAGGTTCGGCCCGAAGCGCTCGACCAGCACCTGCTCGGGCGCGGAGCCCACCGCGGCGAGCGTGCTCAGCCCGAGCTCGGCCAGGCGCGCGGCGGTCTTCGGCCCGATGCCCGGCACGAGCCCCGGCGGCGAGGTGGCGAAGCGTGCGCACGCCTGCTCGCGGCTGAGCACGACGAAGCCGGCCGGCTTCTCCGCGTCCGAGGCCACCTTGGCGACGAGCTTGTTCGGGCCGATGCCGACCGAGCAGGTCAGCTGCGTGGCCTGCCTGATCTCGGCCAGGAGCCGGCGCATCGCCGCGCGCGGCGAGTACAGGCCCTCCAGGTCCAGGTAGGCCTCGTCGAGGCCCACCACCTCGACCCGCTCGACGTGCGAGCGGATCGAGGTCCATCATCCGCCCGGACACCTCCCGATAGGTGGGGAAGTCCGGCGACAGGAACACCGCCTGCGGGCACAGCCGCCGCGCCCGTGCGGCCGGCATCGCCGAGCCTACCCCGTAGCGGCGCGCCTCATAGCTCGCGGTCGTCACGACCGCGCGCGGCCCGCTTCCGGCCACGACCACCGGCTGCCCGCGCAGCTCCGGATGGCGCAGCAGCTCGATCGACACGTAGAAGGCGTCGGCATCCAGGTGGGCGACGCTCAGCGGGGCGGTTTCGGCCGACATGGCCGTTCGAATCTAGCGGCGTCGGCGCGCCGAGCGGCGCCGCCATCACCGATCGTTTAGGCTTCGCCGTGCGGCCATGGACCTGACGTTCAGCAAGCAGGAGACGGCGTTCCGCGACGAGTTTCGCGGCTGGCTCGCGGACAACCCGCCCGACCCCAAGCCGACCGACGGCGGCGAGGACGCGCAGTACGCCTGGAGACGCGACTGGCAGCGCCGCCTCTACGAGGCCAGCTGGGCGGCTCCCCACTGGCCCACCGAGTACGGCGGCCGCGGCGCCACGCCGACGGAGTCGGCCATCTACTTCGAGGAGATCGGACGCGCGCGGGTGCCCCAGGCCGCCAACATGCTCGGCCTGCTGCTGGGCGGCCCCACGCTGATGATGTGGGGCACGCCCGAGCAGAAGGAGCGCTACCTCCCCCCGATCCTCTCGGCCGAGGAGATCTGGTGTCAGGGCTTCTCCGAGCCCGATGCCGGCTCGGACCTCGCCGCCCTGAAGACGCGGGCGGTCAAAGACGGCGACGAATGGGTGGTCAGCGGCCAGAAGGTGTGGACGAGCGGCGCCCAGTACTCCAAGTGGTGCATGCTCGTCGCGCGCAGCGACTCCGACGCGGCCAAGCACAAGGGCCTCACCTACTTCCTGATGGACATGGAGCAGGATGCGGTGCAGGTCCGCCCGCTGCGCCAGATCACCGGCGAGGCGGAGTTCAACGAGCTGTTCATCGAGGAGGCGAGGATCCCCGAGGCGAACGTCGTCGGCGGCGTGGGAAACGGCTGGAAGGTCGCGCTCACGACGCTGATGAACGAGCGCGCGGGCCTGGGCTTCGCGCTGCAGATCCGCATGCGCCAGCTGCTCGACGATCTGATCGCGACCGCGGGCGAGCGCGGACTGCTCGACGACCCCCTCTACGCCGACGCGCTGGCCGAGCTCCACGTGCGCTGCGAGTCGATCCGGCTGCTGGCCTGGAAGGGCCTGACCGACGCCGAGCGCTACGGCCAGCCCGGCCCCGAGGGCTCGCTGGTCAAGTGGCTGTGGTCGGACACCAACCAGCGCCTGACCGAGCTCGCCGTCGAGATCATCGGGCCGGAGGCGCTGACGGCCGGCACCGAGCTGGAGCTATGAGCAGCTGCGCGCGCGCGGCAACACGATCGAGGGAGGCACGACCGAGGTGCTCAAGAACATCGTCGCCGAGCGCGTCCTGGGACTGCCTCGGCTGAAGGCCGCGGCGTAGGGATCGGACATGGACTTCGGCCTCACCGACGACCAGCGCGAGATCCAGCGCACCGCGCGTGAGCTGCTCGCAGAGCGGGCGCGGCCCGAGCGCGTGCGCGAGCACGCCGAGGCGGGCCGCACCGACGAGGCGCTGTGGGCGCGAGCTGTGCGAGCTCGGCTGGCCCGGAATCGCGCTGAGCGAGGAGCACGGCGGGCAGGGGCTCGGCGGGATCGAGCTGTCGATCCTGTGCGAGGAGCTCGGGCGCTCGCTCGCTCCGGTGCCGTTCCTGCCAAGCGTGCTGGCGGGCGCGCTGATCGAGCAGGCCGGCTCGCCCGCCCAGCGCGAGCGCTGGCTGCCGGGACTGGCCAGCGGTGAGACCATCGGTGCGCTCGGCCTGGCCGTCCGGCGGCGTCGCCGAGCTCGTGATCGGCGGCCGGCGAGGCGCAGGTGATCGTGCTGCTCGAAGAGGACCAGCACGGCGCGCCTGCTCGACGCGCGAGCAGGCCGATGTCGAGCTCGGTGGCCTCGATCGACCCGACCCGCTCGACGGCCCGCGTGAGCGCCGCCGAGGACGCGGGCGAGCCGCTCGAGGGCGACGTCGGCCTCGGGGTCGACCGGGCGCTCGTCGCGGTGAGCTCCGAGCTCGTGGGCGTGTGCGACCGGGCGCTCGAGATGACCGTCGCCTACGTCAAGGAGCGCCGGCAGTTCGGCGTGCCGGTGGGCTCCTTCCAGGCCGTCTCACATCGCTGCGCGCAGATGCTGCTCGACACCGAGAAGGCCCGCTCGACGACCGCCTTCGCGGCCTGGACCGCCGACTCCGACCCCGAGCGTCTCGCCAGAGGCGGCCGCGATGGCCAAGGCCGCGGCCTCGGATGCCGGCGCGCGAGGTCACCGCCAGCGCGATCCAGGCCCACGGCGGCATCGGCTTCACCTGGGAGGCCGACGTGCACTGGCTGTACAAGCGCGCCCAGCTCGACGCCGCGCTGCTGGGCGACGCCAAGCACCACCGCGCGCGCCTGGCGGCGATCCTCGCCGAACGGGCGAGCGCCCTTCGGGTCGCGTGACCCGCTCGAGCGCGACGTCCGTACCGCCAGCGGCAGGCTGAGCACCCCCGCTGATCGAGCTGCACGCCGCCTGCTGCTACGCAGCCTCTGGATGGCGCACCCGCACCCCGCCGAGCTCGGTCGGTGAACCGGCTGCCTCCAGCGCCGGCGAGCGCTCGATCGCGATCTCGACGAGCCCCTCCCCACGCGGACCGTCCACGGCGATGAACCGCACCTCCGCGCCGTCCAGTCGCAACACGGGCTCCTCCTCGTCGTCTGCCACGGACACGCCGAGCACGCGCGCCCAGCATGCGGCCACGGCACGCGGGTCGTCGACCGCGACGGTCACGCCCGCCAGGTGTCCGGGCGCGCCGGTGCCGATCTGACCCGTCCATGCCGGCCCACCCCAGCGCCAGGTGCCGTACGGGCGGGATCGATCCAGGGAGACGATCGCTCCACGCATGTCGGCGGGATGCAGGTGGGTCGTGCCGATGTCCGGAAGGTCGATCTCCCAGACCGCGCGGATGCCCTCCTCGTGCGCTCGCGCCCTTGCTCCCTCCAGATCCTCCAGGTCGAAGATCACCATGTAGCCGCCATCGCCACCGTGCCGGAGCAGATGGCGCCCGGCCGCCGTGTCCGGCCTCGACGGGGAGACCACCTCCAGGAAGCAGTCTCCCAGCGCGAACACGGCGTTGGTCAGACCGAACTGCCCGACCCCAGGGTCGTTGAAGGGCTCCCCCAGCCCCAGGGCCGCCTGAAGCGCCGAGGCGACCGGGTCGAGCTCGGCCGCGACCAGCACCGCCTGACGTAGCCGTACGCGAGGTTTGGTCTCCCCCACGACCCCAAGGCTACCGCTCGCACGAGACTCGCGACCAGCCGCTCGAGTCCGAGCAGGAGTATTTCGATCCGTGACCCCCCGGAGCGCAGTGGTCCCTCACGAGCACGCGGGGACCGTCACCGGCCACGCGCCGGGATGGGACGGCTCGTACGCGAGGAACACTTCGATCTGCTCCGTGGGCGTCGCCGCGGCGGCCGTCGTGGAGTAGCGCCCTCCGCCGGCTGCGACCCAGGTTTCGTCCGTGAACTGGAAGGCGCCGCTGTAGGGCGGGTCGCTTATGTGCCAGCGCAGCGATGACTCGCGTTCGGCCACGCACATGGCTTTACCCGACCCGGCCCCGACTCGGTTGACGTTCAGCCAGCCCAGTCTCCTGTGTGCGCCCAGAGCGACCGAGTCGCCGGCAAAGCCAACGCGTGCCCGCACGTGGCCGACTCGACTCGACACGTAACGCAACTGGAAGTAGCCTCTTGCTCGCGTGCGCGCGCGGCTCACCGTGCTCCAGCCGTGCCTGCCGAGCGTCTGCAGCATCACCAAGCGCCCGGGCAGGTCGGGACGCAGCGTGCCTGCGACGGTCGCAGTCTGGCCCGCGAGCACGTTCAGATGGCTGCGGCGCACGACGATGGCCGTGTTCGCCGCCGCACCGGCCGCTGGAGCCGCCGAAAGGACCCCCGCCGGAGCGAGCGCGGTAACGGGTTGATCAAGCATGATTGGTACGTACATCGGCATGGACCTCCTTGCCGTCTGTCCGCCTACGGGGTTAGCTGTCGGGCTCACGCCCGGCGGGCACGCGAACGGACGCATGCCATCCGGGCGTTACGGGCGCATCAGCGGCCGATTCGCCCCATCCGGATCGCGCGTACCGCGTTCCGGCTGTGGGTCCCCCGATCGTCTCCATTCACGAAGACGACTCGGCAGAGTCGAACAACTGTTCGGATGATAGAGACTCCGAACTTACACTGTGTGACCCTGGTCACACATATGGAGTAGAAGTATGTATAATGTTGGGCATGGAGACGCCCAAGGAGCAAACCCCCCGCAAGACCCGCGATAACCCGACCCGGCAGAAGTCCTCGGAAGCCGACCTCTCGCTGATGGAGTTCATGCGCCGCTACCCCGACGATGCTGCCTGCCTTGATCGCCTATGGCGAGAGGGCTACGCGCCGGACGGCCACCACGCCCAGTGCCCTCGCTGCGAACGCGAGCGCAAGTTCCACCGGACCAAGACGCGGGCCTCCTACACCTGCGACACCTGCGGGCTGCACATCCACCCGATGAAGGGGACGATCTTCCAGGGCTCGCCCGTCTCGCTGCAGCTTTGGTTCTACGTCATGTACGTCATGGCGAGCACTCGATGTGGGATCTCCGCCAAGCAGATCGAGCGCGAGATCGGGGTGACGTACAAGACGGCTCACCGCATGATGAAGCAGCATCCGGACCGAGCTTATGGGCGATGAGGACGACGAGCCGCTGAAAGGCGACGTGGAGATCGACGAGACTTCCTGGGGCGGCAAGCCGCGCGGCACTCGGCCCGGCGCCTCGGCCCTGACCGCGCCAGCACTCGAAGCCGACGACCAAAGCGACCGTCCTGGGGATGGTCGAGCGCGGCGGCCGGCTGCGCTTCCGCGTGATCTCAACCCGCCATGGCGCGCCGCTTAGTAGAGCCGTGCTGGCGAACGTCAACCCGGACTCGATCATCTTCACCGACGATTGGGCCTCCTACAAACCGCTTCGCCGGCACCTACATCGACCACAAGATCGTCAACCACTCGGCAGGCGTCTACGTCGGGGCGACGGCCGCACACGAACTCCATCGAGGGTGCGTTCGGGAACATGAAGACCGGGATGCGCGGCGCGTACAAGAAGGTCTCTCCGCGCTACCTGCAGTCCTACCTTGACGAGTACTCCTGGCGGCACAACGCGCAGCGTGACCGCGAGACTTCGGGCGCGCCGTTGTTCGACCAGCTGCTCGGCCGCGCGGCCGACGGCAAGCCGACCGATGGCTAAGTGGTGGCAGCCGGAATGGCGTTCACCCGGACCGTGGCAACGCCGGATCGGCGAGTGGTTTACCGGTCCACCTCTCCCGAAGGGCGCCTCCAAGCTCGAACAGATGCGTATGGTTCGCCGCATCAGCGGGCGCGCGATGCTCATCTACGCACCCATCCTCGTGGTGGGGATCGCCTTCAGCACTTGGAACTGGTTTAGCTACGCGGTGTGCGCGCTCGTACTACTTAGCGGCGCGAACCTCTTATCGATAACCCGGAAAATTCCGCCGGGCGGAACGAGCGGAGCGGGAGACCGGCTAGCCGTCGCCACGGCTCGGGGCAGTGTTCTCCACCCGGTGGCACAAAGCCGCCCGGAGCGAGTCGGTCCCGCCTCAGCCGTTGCCCGGCGGCTTCGCTGCCCGGTCGATCAGGTCCTCGATCTCCCGCTCCTTCGGGATGGGGATCTCGATCCCCTCGTAGGGCTTCCCGGTCTTTGGGTCGATGCCTTTGGGCTGCGTTAGCTGGGTAGGCTCTGGCTCGGTGTCGGGCATCACTCCTGAGGGTAGCGTCGTGCGAGGCTGTGCTTTCTGCGGGGCCGATATCGACGCGGGAGCGCCGCCCGAGCACGTCATCCCCAAATGGGTCAGCCATGCGTACCCGACCGCGATCTTCTCCCGCATCGACAAGGACGGCAACGAGCACCGCGGAAAAATCATCGACATGACCGTCGAAACCGTCTGCGCCGACTGCAACCACCATTGGATGAGCGATCTTGAGACGCGATCAGCGCCCGTCCTCAAGCCCATGCTTAGAGGCGAACGACGGGGTCTTTCAGTCAGCCAGCAGGCTACCCTGGCCACCTGGGCGACTAAGACCGCGATGGTCGTCGAGCAGGAATACCCGCCTTCGGAACGGGTCTGGCCCACGCCGCTTTACAAGGAGTTGATGGACCGCAAGCTGCCACCGCCCGAAGTCGGCGTACAGCTCGCGAGGTACGAAGGGACGGGCGACTTCCTGCAGGTCGGCCACGTCGACCTATACAAGCGGACCATCCCGGAAGGTGCCCGACCGCGCCCGCCAGACGGGCACCGTACTGCCATCCGCATCGACCATCTCATAGTGGAAGTCCACCGAACCGAGAAGCCCATCGATATCCGTATCGGCGCCAGTAACGCGCCCGGCATCACCCTCCGTGACCTCATCCTGCCGATTTGGCCGTCCGCCAAGGCGGCGGCGTGGCCACCGCGCTTCTCGTTCAACGACAGTGTCTGGCACTCCTTCATGGAGCCGGAACTTCCCGACGCGGCGCAGCAGGGCGAATAGCGCACGAACGGCTCAGCCCTCCACCGGCAGCACCTCCCACACCTGCGCCAAGGCATGCCAAAGCGTCCGGACCTTCCGGAGCGCTGCCCTGTCGGGCTGAGTATACATACCTTTGCTACACATGTGTGACCCTGGTCACACATGATCATCCAATGTATAAGCCGCCCGAAAGCGCCCAGGAGGCTATTGACTCCCCCCGGCCGGGGGGAGTCGCAACCCAGTCCGCCGGCACCGCCCCGGTCCGGGCAGTCCGACAGCCACGGCTAGCCTTCCTGGCGATCGCGTCGACGCGCGCGCGCTGAGTGGCCTACCGATGCAGCGCGCGCCTCCGGACGCAGGCCTGTACGGTCGGTGAGAGAGCATGGCCTGGACGCCGGCGCGTCGTGGCGCCCCTGATTTCCGTTGCCGATCCACAAGGAGGGTATTTGATGCCGATTGACCAGACGAAGCTCGGGACCATCGTGCAGGAACAGATGGAGGCGATCGAAGCCGATCACCCCGATGAGGAGTGCGAACTCGGGAACGTGGCGGTCGTCGTCGAGATTCGCTGCCCGGAGAGCCGCGAAGTGCGGGTACGCAGCGCGCCGCCGGACCGTCACGCCCGGCTCGGCATCCTGCTCGACGCGCTGAATGCCGAGCTCGGCGCCTAGACGGCCTCGGCCTCGTGCGCGAGCAGCTCAGCCGTCGGAGGCATCGTCGGGACGCTGACGCTTGCGACCCTTCTTGTCGGTCCGACCCGTTCCCAGGCAGTCGCGGCAAACGACCCACTTCGTCTCCTCCGGTGCCTCGGGATCAGACCACGAGGTCCACCCCGACCCGCTGCACGTCGAGCAGCGGGCGTTCTCGGGGATGCGCTTGTCGTGCTGGGGCATCGCCTCTCAGCCCTCGCTCGGCGACTTCTCGGACTGCTCGGCCAGTTCCTCTTCGCGCAGCAGCTGCTCTTCGGTGATGGCTTCGTCCTCCTTCAGCACCTCGCGTGCCCGCTCGAGATCCCGCTGGGCCACGAGCACGTTGTGCGCACCCGACGGGTTCCAGGTTCCGCCGCTGCCGCTCGGCTGCTGCATCGAGTGGATCCCGGCCTCGGACAGGCGACCCTGAACCACGGTCGCCTCGATGTCGTTGTGGACCGTCGTGACGATCTCGAAGTCGTCGCTCATCCATCGAGATTATCGTGATCCCTCGGGCACCGCATGGCAGAGCCATATTCGGCTCTGTAGAGCGAATCACCATCGCCCTCGGTCGCCTCGGATCACCCTGAATAGTGGCGCGACTGGCGCGCGGCTGGCGCGCACCTAGCATGTAAGTGTGGACGGAATCGTGAACACGAGCGAGGTGTGGTGCCGGGCACGGGGCCGCGTCTTCGTGGAGCTGACCCCGCGTCAAGACCTGCTCGTGTCTCCCGACCGGGACGAACTCACCGCCGACGAGCTGCGCTGGCTTGACGAGGTCGTGATGCGCGAAGCCCGCGACGAGTGCCTCGGCCGGATGCAGGCGGCGCGCGGACAGCAGGAGGCCAAGCGGAAGGCCGAAGCCGCGATCCGCGCGCGGGGGCGACGCAAGAGGCTAGAGGTGAAGGCGAGTAAGGCAGACCCCAAGCTTGTCGAGGCGCTGTACGTCCTCCCGCCCGGTCATGGTCCGTTCAGCCCGCGTCCGACGACGTCGGTGCCGAAACGCGACGAGACGCACGACGAGCAGATGCGTAAGCACTGCAGGCAGGCGGCGAACATGCAGATGTTCATGGCCGACGAACCGACGTGGTCACCGCCACCGTCGGCCCCCGATCGCTGAGTGCCGGTCGCATAGCGCGCTGACCGTTCGTGCCGTGGAGCGCGAGTGGCCTTCTACCTATGCACCGTGTGGCCGTATACCGATGCGCAGGCCGCCGCTGCGCCATAGACCTTCGTGCATGGCTGCGGGCGACGCCCCGGTTCGCCCGTTCTCTAGTGCACGGAGGTGGCGTGATGAGTGCGTTCAAGGCCCGGTGGGGCGTAAGCGGACGAGCGATGAGCCTGCGAGCGGTGAGGCGTCTGAGCCTCGTCGGCACGCTTGGCCTGCTTGTCTTCCTCGGCAGCGCTCAGGCTGCATCGGCGTGGCGTCTTACGTCGGTTTCCCCGACGAGCGGATGTCCCGGGACCGAAGTCAAACTGACCGGAAGCTCCTTCTACGGATCGACGACGACCGCAGAATGGAGAGACCCAAGCTCGCTCATCTTCACGTCCGTCACAACGACTGCCAAGGTCATCAGCAGCACGAGCGCGACGGCGGTCGTCCCGGTGTTCTTGCAGACGGAAGGCAGTGGTGCCGGATCCATCTCGCTCAACCACAGCACGTCCTCCGTCATCTTCAGCTTCAGCGACTTCCAGACCTGCGTCACGGGCAAAGGAATCACCGGCCCGACCGGACCAACCGGCGTCACTGGCGTGACCGGCCCCGAAGGTAGGGAAGGTCCCGGCCCGGCCTGTGAACGAGGTAAAGGCGGATGTATCGGTCCGACTGGCCCGATCGGACCCGAAGGCAAAGCCGGAGCCACGGGACCGGCAGGCGCGACAGGTGCCACCGGCCCGACCGGACCAACCGGCGTCACTGGCGTGACCGGCCCCGAAGGTAGGGAAGGTCCCGGCCCGGCCTGTGAACGAGGTAAAGGCGGATGTATCGGTCCGACTGGCCCGATCGGACCCGAAGGCAAAGCCGGAGCCACGGGACCGGCAGGCGCGACAGGTGCCACCGGCCCGACCGGACCTCAGGGTCCCGAAGGTAAAACCGGACCGGCAGGCGCGACCGGAGCGACCGGACCCGAAGGCCCTAAAGGCCCAACCGGACCCGAAGGTAGGGGCCTACGGTTAGGAGGGTGCAACATCAACGGGTGCTACATTTGCGAAGAACCTGCTGGCGTTTGCTTCGTACTACCGCCCGGCCCCGAAGGCAAAGCCGGCCCCGAAGGTCCCGAAGGCAAAAAAGGCCCCGAAGGCAAATCCGGAGCCACCGGACCGCAGGGCGTGACCGGGGCGATGGGACCCGAAGGTAAACAGGGTCCAAACGGCCCCGAAGGCAAATCCGGAGCCACCGGACCGCAGGGCGTGACCGGGGCGATGGGACCCGAAGGTAAACAGGGTCCAAACGGCCCCGAAGGCAAATCCGGAGCCACCGGACCGCAGGGCGCGACCGGCCCCGAAGGTCCCGAAGGCAAAAAAGGCCCCGAAGGCAAATCCGGACCCACCGGGCCCCAGGGCGTGACCGGAGCCACCGGCCCCGAAGGCAAAACGGGTGCGACCGGACCCGAAGGTCAAGGCGGCGGCCAGGGCAAAGAAGGCCCGAGCGGACCTCAGGGCGCGACCGGAGCCACCGGCCCGACAGGACCGGAAGGCAAAGAAGGACCCGCAGGCCCGACCGGCCCACAGGGAACGACCGGCGCGACGGGAGAAGGAGCGACAGGCCCGACTGGTCCTGAAGGCAAAGAAGGCCGCACCGGAGCAGCCGGAGCTACGGGACCTGCGGCTGCTATCGAACATGGCGTCGTAGCTGAAGTCGGAGAAGAAACCACCATCTCCGCTCCATCGGTCACCGCGACGTCAGCTATCGAGTTGACCCGCGAGGGCGGACCAAACGGTACGAACGAGTTCTACGTCAAGTCTCGTATGCCGGGCGTCGGGTTTGTGGTCAAGGGCGGAGGCGGCAACGACATCGACTGGGCGGTGTTCAATTAGGATCGGTCTTGAGGCGGTCAACCATCGGATTCTCGGAATCACGAGACAGACGTGTACAAAGGCTGAGTAGCCGGGGTGGTGGCCTGTGCCTCACAGCACGCGCCACCACTTCGGCGGTGATGTGAGAGAACCGACGCCTGTCGGCGAACGGAGTAGCCTCGGGCCGCATGAACGGAGGCTCCGATGGCTACCGCCACTAAGCGCAGGACCACAGCGCCACCTCGCGCTATAGCCGGGGCGGCGCCGCATCAACAGGCGGCATGGCTTCCCGAGGGCACAGGTCTGGCCTGGCTCGATGGCCTGCGCGAGCGTCACGTGGCCGCCGTCGCCAAGTGGTCCGAGGCTATCGACGCGATCGGTGACCTGATCGACGGCCAGGCTGCCGCGGGCGCCAGCCACCGGGCCGCCGTCCGGGCCGCCCTCGCATCTGGCGAACCGGCGCCACCACCTAGCGCTGATCCGGTAGCTGACGAGGTGACGGTGGCGATCGCCAGGGACGACGCCAAGCTCGCTGAAGAGACGCTCGCCGACGTCGTGATCGAGGTCCTAGCTGAGCTTCGCAGTCGTCGGCAAGAGCTGGACCCAGCCAGCCTGGCCGAGCCGCTGCGGAGCGCGCTTCTCGCGGGACCGGGCGGGCTCACGGCACTGATCGTCGAGGCTGCACGGGAAGAGGCCGAGCGTGTCGGGGAGCTGAACGGGATCGAGGTCGTGCTGGAGACGTCGGCGCCACCACCATTGAGGGAGCGCGATGCCGCCTAGCACCGCCGTGAAGCCGCGAGCCCGCCAGCGGCTTGTCAGGCACGCTGTCGTCGCTTACAACACCGTCGAGCGGCGCCCTACCGGCGAGGCCATCGAGGTTCCCCACACGGCCCTCCGAGGTGAGGTCATCACGATCGAGGCCGTCGAAGAGGCCAAGCTGGACAGCATGGGCGCGCTGGCCGTTGTCGGTCAGACGGTGGCCGACCTCGACGCCGAAGATGAGGCCAGGATCGAGGCGTACCGCCAGGGCCGCCTGAACGCGACGGGTGGCCAAGAGACGTGGTGAACAGGTGAAGCTCACCGGCTCATTCCCGCTTGACCGGGTGGCCGCGGCGCTCGGATTGCCCGAGGACTCCACGCCCGAGGCCGTTGCCGCCGAGCTGGCGTCCATCGAAGCCGCTGAGCTGCAAGTCCACGACGCCTATCAGGCGAAGCACAACCCCGTGGCCATGCGCAGGCTCATGGTCCGCGCCAGCTCGCCGCCTACGGCCAACACCACGCGCCGGATGATGAACGCTTACACGCAGAAGATCGAAGGGCAGCCGGGGCCACAGCCCGGCACGACCACTCCGCCGCCGCCCTGGCTCGTCCAGCCTCCATACAGGGGCATGAGCGGCCCGGAAGTCGGCGGCGATGTCACCGTGCCCTCGGTTGTCGTCGATCAGGATGGCCTGATTGACCTGGCCAAGCTCAGCCACCTGTCACCGGCAACGGTGATCGGCTTCTGAGGTGAATCGTCTCGCTCTGGCGTCCTTCCTAGGCCGTCGAACGCCAGGGCAGCCTGCGTTCTCCGTATGTCGCGGGTGACCGCTCGCCGGGGTTACATTCTCCGTTCACTTCCGGCGAGCGGCGGGGCACTCGTGATGTAGGATGAGCCCGCGGAGTTCGTCCCTCCGCCCGCAGTCTTCGGCCCCGGCCCGGCGTTACCGTATGGCGCCAGGCCGGGGCCGCTCTTATCTGCGCTAACGGCCATCGTTAGAGGCGCTAGAGTGGCCGGCCAGAGCGCTCGTCGATCGGCGGGCGAAGAACTGCGAAGGGACGACGACGTGGGCACCAAGCGCGACAGCACCGCGACGTGCAGCAGGCGACAGGTCCCTGAGGATCACCGCGCACTTGAGGATTGCCTGCTCCACGACGACCCGGCGCAGATACCGCAGGTCCGTCGCGGGCACCTCACCGTGACGCGTAAGTTCGCCGCGATGTACGGCCCCGAAGCGAGGGACATGCACGCCAAGCTGCTGCTTTGCTTCAAGCGTCAGCGGATGCGCTGCCCACGTGCAGGCCGACCGGCAGGCCGCCGTCGTCCGAGGGCTCGACGCACGTGCAGGGCTCGACGCTCGGGCTCGCGCGGCGACCCTGGCGGTGATCCCGAGCCCGGTGAACGGGCCGCGGCAGACGGACTGAGAGCCGCCTTCCAGACGGAACCGACGTCCATCGGGCGACTCTCTAATGTCCGCGCTCGTGCTAAGAGCGACAGGAGCATATCCGACGCCCCACGGCATCGAAGCCGCGTCGGACTCAGCGTCCGGGTAGGTGCCTCACACCCGGCAGGCGATGTGTGCCGGATCGACCGATGGCCTCCTACACCGCGAACGGCGCGGGAAGAGTGTCAAGCACCTGCGGCGGCTACCCGTCCCGCCAGAGAGCGCGACAAGCGCGAACTCGTACAGAAGATGTGCGTCCAGAGAGGGTGCGGAGGATGAAGTCATGAGCGTGGCTCGCGCAAAGGTACACACCAGAGCTACGGCCTTCGGCCTACCCGTTCTGCCGTCAACGCCGCCGAAGTCCAAGCGTGGGCTGAGCACTGAGGTCGTCAGTAGTGCAAAGGCCGTGGTCGCGCGCGAGGCGGGCGAACAACTGGCTCTCTTCCCAAGCGATCCCGTCGATGCGCTGGCCGATGGCGACAAGCCCGACGCCTCACCGCCCGATGAAGCGCCCGAGCCCGAGCCAGCGCCTGACACGCCAGTGGCCTTCGACCCGACCGGAGACCACGCATGAGACGCCAAGCCACGAGCACGCGCGAGTCGTTCGGGAGCCTCAAACCGTCGAACAGCGTCCCGATCCTGGCTCTCAGCGTCGAGCAGGCGTGTGAAGCGCTGAACGTCTCGTGGAAGATCTGGCACGCCGAGATCGAGCCCGAGGTGAGGCTCGTGCGGATCACCGGGCGGTGCAAGCGAGTGCCTGTCGTCGAGCTGGAACGCTGGCTCGCCGACCACGCCGAGAAGGTGATCGACTAGATGATGCTCATCTGGACCGCTCCGAGATGTCGCGCTGTAGAGCCGATCCTGAAGGGTGCGCGCCAGCCGCGCGCCAGGACGGAGGTCCAATGAGCGCCGTCAAGCCGTTCCGCTGGCAGCGATCGGGCCAGCACACGACTCACGGCGACGTCGAGCGCGAGCGCTACGCGGCCGGCGAAGTCCACGGCATCGAGCGCGCGCTGTCGGTCGTCGAGCCGTTACTCGTGATCGCCGGACGCATCCTGGCGCTGGCACCCGACGAGGTCGAGGCCGACCAGGTGCTCGCCCGCGTCGAAGCCGACGTCTGCCGACTGCGCGAGGGACCGGCATGACCGACCTCGACCGCGAGGCTCAAGCGTTCCTCGACGGCTGGCGCTTCGCGACCGAGGCGATGGTCGAGGCGACCGACCCCATGCTCGTGGCTCTCGCGCGGCACGCGATCTACCAAGAGCAGCTCCGCGAGACGCTGTGGGACGTGTGCCACACGATCCGGATGCTGCGCCTCGACGACGACGTCGCAGGGGCCGCGTGGAAGCTGCGGCAGATCGAGGCTGAGCTGTGACCCGCCGCCGCAAGCCGAAGCCGCACCGCACGGGTGGCAGCGCTCGCCATCCCAACAGCCTCGGCAACCTTCGCGCTGGCGCCGGTCCACCCACGGCGCCCGGCAACACGCTCGCGCTGAAGCACGGCTTCCGCTCCGAGGCGCTCGTCCGTGACGTCGAGGCCGAGGTGCGCGAGCTGATGGACGCCCTCGCCGAGTCTGCACCCGTCCGCGATCCCGATGGCGGCCTACCTGCGGCCGACACCGTGGCGATCGAGACTGCGGCGCGTGCGCTGAAGCGCTGGCGGCACGTCACCGCATGGTGTGACCTGCACGGGCGCCTCGACGAGAAGGGCGAGGTCAGATCGGCGGCCCGCTACGAGCTGGAGGGCGAGCGCGCGCTGCACCGCTGCCTGGACTCGCTCGGCATGAATCCTCAGGCAAGATCGCGGTTGGGCCTCAACATCGCGCGCACCGCGCAGAGCTTCGACCTCGCCCGCATGATGTCCGCCGAAGCCGAGGCTGAGGATGGCGCCTAGTCCCGCCGAGATGCGCTCCGACGTCTTCGCCTTCGCCGAGGCGATCGGCCTGCCGCTTACCCGCTGGCAGAGTGACTCGCTGGCGCTGCGGCGGCGGACGACGGTGATCGTGAGTGGGCGCCAGACGGGCAAGAGCAGGACGCTGGCCGTCCTCGCGCTGTGGTGGTGCTTCCGCTCACCGGAGCAGCACGCGCTACTCGTCAGCGCAGGCGAAGACGCATCCCGCCGACTGCTCAGCATGTGCGCGGGTGCAGCCACCACCTCGCCGCTCCTGCGCGTCTCGCTCGTCGATGAGACGGCCGCCGAGTTGAAGCTAAGCAACGGCTCGACGATCAGGTCGGTGCCGAGCAGCGAGAAGGCGATCCGCGGCCACTCGATCGACCTGCTCCTACTCGACGAGATGGCACAGCTTGAGGACGACCTCGTCTTGAGCGCGGCGCTCCCGACAACGGCTGCGAGGCCGGGCGGAAGATCGTGCTGGCCGGATCGGCTGGCCCGCCCGAGGGCACCTTCTTCCACTTCGCCAACGCGGGCGACACCGGAGACGAGCACGTCGAGACATTCCGGTGGGCGCTGACCGACGCCACGTGGGTCGAGCCATCCGTCATCGCCGCCGCGAAGGCGCAGCTACCCGATGCGGCGTTCCGCCGCGAGTACCTCGGCGAGTTCGCCGCCGCTGGCGCAGATGAGAGGGTCATCTCCCGCGAGTGGATCGCCGAAGCGCAGCAGCGGGAACTCGCACCCGGCAGCGCTGTCGTGCTCGCCTGCGACGTCGCGCGTAAGGGCGGCGATGAGACGGTGGTGATCCGCATGGCCGGGCAGGTCGCGCGTGTCGTCCACGCGCAGCGCGGCGCCGACCTCATGGCGCTGTCGTCCAAGCTCGCGCAGCTCTCCCGAGACGAGCGCGGCCCTGCGCCGACGCTCGCTCTGGACGGGACCGGCATGGGGATCGGCGTCTTCGACCGGCTCGTGCAGATGCAGGTGCCCGTCGCCGCGTTCATCGCCAGCGCGCGGGCGCCGGACCCGTCCCGCTTCCTCAACATGCGCGCGTTCGCGTGGTGGTCAACTCGGGAAGCGTTCCGCACCGGCCAGCTCGACATCGACCCTCGCGACCGCGAGCTTGCCGACCAACTGGCCAGCGCCACCTACGGCCTGACGCCAGCCGGCCAGATTCAGATAGGCGACAAGTCGAAGCTCGCCAACAGCCCTGACCGGGCAGACGCGCTGACGATCGCCGTGTGGGCCTGCTCAGTCCACGCCCGAGGCGAGCAGATCGCGCGGCTGGCCGAGCAGTCCCGCGAGGCAGCTTCGAGGCGCCAGCCGGTGCTCGCTGAAGAGGCCCTCGCCGGGCCGGCGACCGAAGAGCTGTGGAGCCGCCCGCGCGAGCGCATCGTGGACTCCGACCTGCCGATCTTCGACGGAGTGTGGCGGTGACGGCCTTCAACGACGCCTGCGAGTGCTGCGGCTCGACGTCGCCGCTGTCCGAGGTCCGCGTGCGCCACCGCAGGACCGAAGAGGCAGCCACGCTAAGGCTGTGCCAGCGCTGCCACGACCAGGACCGCACGTGGCGCCTTCAGTGGGAAGAGGTCGAGGACCGATGAGCGCTCGCGCGTGCCCGGTGTGTGAGGCGTCGATGGAGGGCCGCAGGCGTCACGCGGTCTACTGCTCGGCGTCCTGTCGCTCCGCAGCGAGGCACACAGGGGCCGCTCAGGCCGCCGAGACGTTCTGGACGAGGCTCGGGGCCATCCGCCGTCCAGAAACCGTGCAGAAGCGTGCTCAGGCACCGCCAGGACGACTACAATGAGGGCATACATTCAAGTGGGGCCGCGCGCTGTGAACGCCGGCCCCGTGGCACCGAGAGAACACGCTCCCGGCGCGTCGGCAACGCTACCGAAGACGGCAGCGCTGCTTCCTCGTCAGAGCAGTCCCTCGGAGCCTCGACCGAGAGGACTCCGATGACCGGCATACGACAGCGACACGGTCGCGCATGTAGAGCAAAAGGGCGCTGCAAGTGCCCGTATGAAGCCTTCGTCTACTCCAAGCGCGACGGCAAGAAGATTCGCAAGACGTTCCCCGACAAAGCAGCGGCGGTCGCCTGTGGCAACGACGCCAGCACAGCGGTCCGCAAGAAGCTGCTGCGGGCTCCCACATCGACCACGCTCGCCGAGGCCGCCGAGACGTGGCTGACGAGCGCGACCGAGGGGCTCATCCGGACGCGCTCGGGTGATCCGTACAAGCCGAGCGCCATCCGCTCATACGAGGCCGCGCTACGACTCCGCGTGCTGCCCGCGCTCGGCCATCGCAAGCTCACGGACGTCACGCGGCACGACCTCCAAGACCTCGTCGATGCGCTGCTCGCGCAGGATGACCCGAAGCTCGAACCGTCCACCATCGCGGGCGCGCTCCTGCCGCTCAGGGCCATCTACCGACGCGCTCTATCAAAGGGCGACGTCGCAGTGAACCCGACGACCGCGCTTGAGCTTCCGCGGGTGCGCGGGGGCCGCGACCGCATCGCATCGCCGGATGAGGCCGAGAGGCTTCTAGAGACGCTCGCGCCGAACGATCGACCTGTATGGGCGACGGCTCTCTACGCGGGCCTTAGACGCGGCGAGCTGCTCGCGCTCCGGATAGAAGACGTCGACCTCGCCAACGGCGTCATCCACGTCCGTCGCGGCTACGACGCGAAGGCGGGGCCGATCCTGCCGAAGAACGGGACGGGCCGCAGGGTGCCGATCGCCGCGGTGCTCCGCGACTACCTCGATCAGCACCTCGTCGGACTTGACTGGCGAGACGACCCGCAGGCGCTCGTCTTCGGCGTGAGCGCCGTCTCCCCGTTCCCGGTCGCGGGCCTCGGCGAACGCGCCAACGCGCATGGAAGGCGGCTGGCCTCGACCCGATCACGCCACACGAGTGCCGCCACACGTTCGCCTCGCTCATGATCGCCGCAGGCGTCAACGCGAAGGCTCTCAGCACCTACATGGGCCACGCGAACATCTCGATCACCCTCGACCGCTACGGCCACCTCATGCCAGGCAACGAGGCCGAGGCGGCCGGGCTGCTCGACGCCTACCTAGCGCGTGCCGACACGGGCGCGAGGCTGGCGCAGCTCGCGGGCTGAGCCCTAGAACTGCGGGAAGTCCGGATCGTAGTAGGCATCGTCATCCTCAAAGAGGGTGCCCACCGCTTCAGTTCGGCCAAAGACACCTAGTAGCTGCTTCTCGTCCATCCCTAGGTCGATGTGCTCCGCAGCGTGGCACTCGACGCAGAGCCATTCCACGTCGAGCGGCCTTCTGTAATCCGCGTGATGGGCGTGGATAGCTTCGCCGCCGCACCCGCACCTCTGGCATGTTCTCGGCCGGACTAAGGCACCGCTCCGGACCGCCGCTTGGACAGCCTGCCGCGCTCGCAGCTTCACTTCTCGCTTCCCATAAAAGCCCATCGTTCGCCGGATCGTAGTCCGGCGTGCGGACGCCGCTCTCGCGCCGACGCGCGCGACTCGCTCACTGAGAGAATCCGCTCGACCCTCGACTGAAAGGCGGGAGGAAGACATGCGCCCACGCATACCATCGCCGGCCACCATCATCGCGAGTGTGGCGCTCTTCGTCGCGCTTGGCGGCACGGCTCTAGCAGCCAGTCACTACATCATCACGAGTACGAGCCAGATCAAGCCGAGCGTGCTCAGGAGTCTGCGCGGGAAGGCCGGTCTGCGCGGGCCAGCCGGGGCCGCAGGTCCGGCAGGGACACCGGGTGCGGCAGGAGCGGCAGGCCCGAAAGGCGCGGAAGGTCCGGCAGGGCCGACCAGGCTAAGCACTCTCACGGAAGTCGAAGGCCCACAGGAGCCGCTCAGCGAAATCCAGAACACGAACCTCTCGGTCGCGGAATGTCCCAGCGGCGAGTCGGCGATTAGCGGTGGCGCCTACACGAGCGAACCCGATCACTTGACGGGCAGCTACGCGACCGGGTCTATGACCGGATGGGTCGCCGAAGGGGCGGTCAACAGTCCCACCAGCGAGGAACGGGGATTCGTGTTGGCATGGGCCTACTGTGCGAAGTCCGGGCAGGCCGTCGCTGCAAAATGACCCGCCAAGACTGGCGCGAATACTGGCGCGCACCTCTCCTTCGGAGCTGACATTCCGCATCGGCAAGCCGTACCTGGCCAGACCCGCCCGGATTATCGTGATCTGTGGGCTCCCGACGCGAGCCCACCTCGACGCGGGCGCCGGCAATCGGCGGGCCGGCGTTGACGCGGCGTGCCACAACAGCGACAATCGAGGGGTATGGCCAATCCTGACCGGCTGTCGGCGCTGGACTCGACCTTCCTTCACCTCGAGGACAACTCGACCGCGCACATGCACGTGGCCTCGGTGATGGTGTTCGAGGGCAAAGCCCCGACACCGCAGGAGCTGGTCGAC
The DNA here is from genome assembly GCA_963730575.1 of uncultured Solirubrobacteraceae bacterium. Taxonomy (GTDB): domain Bacteria; phylum Actinomycetota; class Thermoleophilia; order Solirubrobacterales; family Solirubrobacteraceae; genus Palsa-744. The sequence continues at coordinate 182,292 of CAVSSG010000006.1, read as the reverse complement.
CACGTGCTCGGCCGCCTGCATCTGGTGCCGCGCTACCGCCAGCGCCTGGCCTACGTCCCGTTCGACCAGGGCCGGCCGGTGTGGACCGACGACCCACATTTCAACCCGCGCTACCACATACGCCACACGGCGCTTCCCCGGCCCGCCGACGAGCGAGGCGCTCAAGCGGCTCGCCGGGCGCCTCTTCTCCCAGCGGCTCGACCGCTCCAAGCCGCTGTGGGAGATCTGGCTGGTCCAGCGCATGTCGGGCGGGCGCTTCGCGCTGATCGCAAAGACCCACCACGCGCTCGTCGACGGGATCTCCGGCGTGGACATAACGACGGTCCTGTTCGACTGCCGCTCCCGACCCGCCCCCACGCCGCGCCCGCGCACGCCCATGGGTCGCCAAGCCGCTCCCGGGACGCGCCAAGCTGCTCGGCGAGGCGCTGGTCGAGCGCTCGACCGTGCCCGCCGAGATGACCCGCGGCGCCCGCGCGCTGCTGCGCACCCCGCGCAGGGCCCTCTCGCAGGTCAAGGACGGCCTGGCGAGCATCGGCGCCACCACGGTCGCCGGGATCAACGCCCCCGCGCCCCCGAGCCCGTTCAACGTCGACATCGGCCCGCACCGGCGCTACACGTTCCTCGACGCCGACCTCGCACGCTTCAAGGCGATCAAGGACTCCCTCGGCGGAACGCTCAACGATGTGGTGCTCGCCTCGGTCACCCTCGCGCTCGGGCCGATACCTGCGCAGCCAGGGCCACGACACGAACGGTCTCGTGCTGAAGGCGATGGTGCCGGTCTCCGTGCGCGCCACCTCCCAGCGCGGAGCGCTCGGCAATCAGGTCGCCGCGATGTGGGCGCCCCTGCCGGTGGGGGTCGAGAACCCGGCCGACTGCCTGCAGCGAGATCTCCCGAGCGATGGAGGACCTGAAGAAATCCCGCCAGGCGGTCGGGGCGCAGGTGCTCACCAACCTCGCCGGTTTCGCGCCGCCGACGATCCTCAGCCAGGCGGCCCGCCTGCAGGCCCGCCAGCCGTTCTTCAATCTGGTCGTCACCAACGTGCCGGGACCTCAGTTCCCGCTCTACCTGCTCGGACGCCGGCTGCAGGTGCTCTATCCGGTCGTGCCGCTCGCCCGCGCCAGGCTCTCGGGATCGCGGTCATGAGCTACGACGGCCATCTCGGCTTCGGGCTGCTCGGCGACTACGACGCGCTGCCGGAGCTCGAGTCGATCGTGCTCGACCTCAAGTGGGCGATCGCCTCACTCACCCGCGCCGCCGGCGTGCGCAGCGGCGGCGCCAGAACGTCCGCGCGCAATCCGCGCAAACCGCAGGCTCGTCCTCGCGTGCCGCCAAACCGGCCAGCGCGAGCTGAGCGTGAAGGCAAGCCGGCGCGATGGGACGGTTCCGGGCGCGGCTACGATAGCTGGCACATGCGCCTGGCCCTCTGTCAGATGAACGCCACGGTCGGCGACATCGCGGGCAACGCCGAGCGCATACGCGCCGGCCTGCGCTCCGCGCGCGACGCCGAGGCCGACCTCGTGCTGTTTCCGCGAGCTCGCGCTCACCGGCTACCCGCCCGAGGACCTGCTGCTGCGCGAGCACTTCCTCGCCGATGCCGCGCGGCCCTGCGCGAGCTCGCCGCAGAGGCGCATGGCGTGGTCGCCGCTCGTCGGGTTCCCCGAGCGCAGCGAGGACGTCTACAACGCCGCCGCGGTGCTCGCCGACGGAGCTGTCCACGCGATCTATCGGAAGGTGCATCTGCCCAACTACGGCGTCTTCGACGAGCACCGCTACTTCCAGTCGGGACCCGGCGGGAGCCGTGCTGCCCAGCTGGGTGCGGACCGCGTCGGGCTGACGGTATGCGAGGACATCTGGGAGCCCGGCCCGCCCGCCACCGACGAGGCGCTCGCCGGCGCGACCCTGATCGTCAACATCTCCGCATCCCCCTACCACGCCGGCAAGGGGTCGGAGCGTGAGCGCATGTTCGCGCAGCGCGCGCGCGACAACCTCGCCTGCGTGGCCTTCTGCGGGCTGGTGGGCGGCCAGGACGAGCTCGTGTTCGACGGCCACTCCTGCGTGATCGACCACACCGGCACGACGATCGCCCGCGCAGCCCAGTTCCGCGAGGAGCTGCTCGTGTGCGACGTCGACCTGCAGGCGGCCGCATCCGCCCGGCTGCGCGAGGCCGGCCACCGTCCGGCCGCGCGTCGCTCGCTCCCGCGGGTCGAGTTGCTGGACCCGGTGCCGGCACCATCAAGCCGACGCGGGTCACGCCGGCGCCCCGGTGCGATCGCTTTGCGAGCCGATCGAGCCCGTCGAGGCTGAGGTGTATGCCGCTCTGATGCTCGGCCTGCGCGACTACGTCGAGAAGAACGGCTTCGACCACGTCGTGCTCGGGCTGTCCGGCGGGCATCGACTCCGCGCTGGTCGCCTGCCTCGCGGTCGATGCCCTCGGCGCCGAGCGGGTGAGCGCCGCGATCATGCCCTCGCCCTACTCCTCCGCGGCAACCCAGGACGATGCTCGCACGCTCGCCGCGACGTTGGGGATCCGCACGCACGAGCTGCCGATCGAGTCCGGTGATGGAGTCCTATCTGCAGACGCTCCGCGCCGAGTTCGCGGGCGGCGCCGCCGATCTGACCGAGGAGAACCTGCAGGCCCGCATTCGCGGCAACCTGCTGATGGCCCTCTCCAACAAGTTCGGCTGGCTCGTGCTGACGACGGGCAACAAGTCCGAGATGTCCGTCGGCTACACGACCCTCTACGGCGACCTCGCGGGCGGCTTCGCCGTCATCAAGGACGTGCCCAAGACGCTCGTCTACCGGCTGTGCGAATGGCGCAACTCCTCGACCGGCGCCACCGTGGGGCACGGTCCGGTGACCGGCGCTCCAATCCCCTCCTCGATCATCGACCGCGCCCCCTCCGCCGAGCTCAGGCGCGACCAACGCGACGAGGACTCGCTGCCACCATACGAGCTGCTCGACCGCATCCTGCAGGGCTACGTCGAGCAGTACCTGAGCCGCGAGCAGCTGATCGCGCGAGGGGCTGCCCGAGTCCGAGGTCGACCGTACGATCCGGCCTCGTCGACCTTGCCGAGTACAAGCGCCGCCAGGCCCCTCCGGGCATCAAGATCACCACGCGCGCGTTCGGCCGCGACCGGCGTATGCCGATCACCAACCGCTACCGGGGCTAGGGCGGCCCGCTGTCGGCGATGCGACGTCACGATGCCCGCGTGCGCCCCGGCGCTCGAGCGCTGCTGGCACTCGGCGTCCTGCTCGCCGTGGCCCTCGGCGGCTGCGCCGACACCGTGCAGGACCAGCCGATCCCACACAACATCCTCGAGAGCCTGATCGTCGCTCCCTATCCGGTCTACTGGCTGGGGGGCTCCTTCAAGGGCCTTCAGATCACCGAAGCCGCACACGACCCGGGGGGTGCATCCAGCATCCAGTACGGCGACTGCCTGGAAGGTGGCCAGGGCATGTGCGTCCCGCCGCTGCGCGTGGTCACCTCGCCGGACAACAGCTTCGTGCCCGGCGAATCGGCACCTCACTCGGACGCCGACATAAGGGGCGTCATGGCCGTCGTGGCACGGGAAGGCAAGACGATCGAGATCCCGACCGGGCAGGTCGTGGTCGACATCTACGCCCGGGACCCCCGCGTGGCGAGCGCAGCCGCGCAGACGATCGTGCCGATCAACGCGATCGGTTCACCGCAGACGCAGCTGCCCGCACGGCTGCCCGACAGCGGCTTCGGCGAGGAGCCTCTGCCGTCTCAGATGCCCTCGCAGCTGCGCCCCCCGGACTGAGCCGGACGAACGATGCGCAGGAGGCGCGTCGAGGCTACGCGCGTCGTCGATCAGGACGCCCGCGGCGCCTGTCCGCGCTGCTCCATCGCCGCGACTATCCCCGCTGCCTGCGGCCCGCCGGGAAGGGGACGCACGGCGATCGTCATGCGCGTCAGCGCGCAGATCCTGTCGGCATCGTCGCTCATGCGCACGTCCCAGACCCACGTCGTGCGGCCCCGATGCAGGCGCGTCGCGAGCGCGTGCACCTCGCCTTCGGTGATCGGACGCAGGAAGTTGGTGCAGTTCGAAAGCCCCATCGCCATGTTGCCCTCCGGCACGACCGCCATCGCGGTGACCAGCGAGGTGACCGACTCGGCCAGCGACGCGTACACGCCGCCGTGGACCAGACCAAAGCCCTGCTTGAGCTCGTCTCGCACCGGCACCCGGGCACGCGCCTCAGTGTCCGAGACCTCGATCATCTCGAGCCCGTAGAGGCGCTCGTATCCGCCCAGCAATGCGTTGATCTCCTTCGCACGTGGTCCGGCATGCTCATCGCGGCGCCACGATAGCCTAAGAGGCGACCGCCGCCGGCCCGCCGGCCTCCCCGGCAAACGCACACATGAGCCGACTGGATGACCTCCCCCCCGACCAGCGCGCGACGCTCTCGCTGCTGCTCGGCCAACGCAAGAGCTACGCCGAGGTGGCCGCGCTGCTCGGTCTCCCCGAGGGCGCGGTTCACGACCGCGCCCACGCCGCCCTGGCGGTGCTCGCTCCTCTGAAGGCCCGCGAGCTGACGGCCGAGCGCCGCGAGAGCATCGGCGAGTACCTGCTCGGCCAGCAGACGAGCGTCGCCGACCGCCTGGCGACGCGCACCTACCTTGACGCCTCGGCCCCGGCCCGTGCATGGGCGAACGCCATCTCCACCGAGATCGTCCCCCTTAGCAGCGCCCCCCTGCCCGAGATACCCCAGCCCGGCAGTGGCCGCCGCGCCCGGGGAGGTCAGCGGCGAGCCGAGCCCGACCGGCCGCGAGCGGCATCGCAGACCCCCGGCGTCGAGCCCGCCGGGCCGACTCAGCCGATCTCGCGGCTGGGCGGCGCGCTGCTCCTGGCCGGGATTCTCGTGGCGGTGATTGTCGCGATCATCCTGGTCACGAGCGGTGGTGGCGGTGGCTCGCACGCCACCACCAGCGCGGGCAGCAGCGCGAACGCATCTTCGACGGGCTCCACCAAACCCGGCGACTCGACCACCTCCAAGGGCTCCACCGGCAGCGGCGGACCCACCGAAGAGGCCCGGCTCACGCTCACTCTCGCCGGACCCCTCGAGCAAAGCGATCGGCGTCGTGGCGATCCTCGCCGAAGGCAGCAAACACGCCTTCTACCTGGCCGCCGAACACCTGCCCCCGACCAACGGCTTCTTCTACGCCATCTGGCTGTACAACTCGCCGACGCAGCCACCTGGCCCTCAGCAAGAGCCCCCCGGTCGGCTCATCGGGCACGCTGCAGGGAGGCGCCCTGCTGCCGGCCAATGCGGGCCAATACCACAAGATGCTGCTCACGCGCGAGACGAGCGAACGGCCAAGCCATCCGGGGCCGGTCGTACTCAGCGGCCCGTTCAGTCTGGGCCGCTCGACGCCATGAGCTTGCCCGGGTTCATGATCCCGGCGGGGTCGAGCTCTGACTTCAGCGCCCGAAGCGCCGCGAGGCCGGTACCTCCCACCTCAGCGCGCATCCACGGCGCGTGGTCGCGCCCGACGGCGTGATGGTGGGTGATCGTGCCCCCGCCGGTGCAGATCGCACGGCTCGCGGCTTCCTTGACGGCGCGCCACTGCCCGATCTCATCCTCCGCGCGCCTGGCGGCCAGGAACGTGAAGTAGAGCGAGGCGCCCGTCTCATACAGGTGTGAGACGTGGCACATCACCAGCCCCGGCGTCCCACACGCCTGCAGCGCCTCGGCGATCGCCCGCCCGACCCGATCGTGCAGCCGCTTCAGGTTCGACCAGCTCGTGGCCGTCTCCAGCGTCTCCACCATCACCCCGTGCGTGAGCAGCTCGTCACGCAGGTAGGGAGCGTCGAAGCGCCCCCTGAGCCACGCCTCTCCGGGAGATCGCCCGACCGCGAGACCTCCCCCCCGCCGCACCAGCTCGAGCGCGCGCCGGCGCCTGCCGGCGACCTGCTCCGGCGCACCCTCGAAGCCGAGGATCGCAAGGACACCCCGGTCGCGATACCCGCGCATGCCGAGGTAAAGGCGCCCCAGCCCGCCCTTCAGTCCGCCCGAGCCGGCCAGCGCGAGCGATATGCGGGTCTCCTGCTCGTCTGACAGGCGCGCCACGTCGGGAGCGGCATCCTGCTGGGCGAGCGAGCGCAGTGCCTGCACTCCCGCGTCGAAGCTCTCGAAGAACACGCCTTCGTATACGCGCTCGCGCGGCGCCGGGCGCACGCGCAGAGCCAGCTCGGTGATCACGCCAAGCGTTCCCTCGGAGCCCACCAGCAGCTGACGCAGCCCGGGCCCCGCCGCCGTGGCCGGAACGGCCGGCAGCTCCATTTCGCCCGAGGGCGCGGCCAGCCTCAGGCCGAGCACCATGCGCTCGATGGCCCCGTAGCCGCTCGAGGCCTGTCCGGCCGACCTGGTGGCCGCGCATCCGCCCAGCGAGACGTACTCGAACGACTGCGGGAAGTGCCCGAGGGTGAGTGCCCGCGAGGCCAGGAACCGCTCGAGCGCCGGGGCGCGCATGCCGGCCTGCACAGTGACCGTCCGCGACTCGCCGTCGAGCTCGACCATCCCGGCCATGCGCCTCATGTCGAGCGCCACCACGGCGCCGTGTTCGCCACGCAGCGGAGCCAGCCCCCCCACCACGCTGGTGCCGCCGCCGAACGGGACGACCGCGAGCGAGGCTCGCGCGCAGAGCGCGAGCACGGCGCGCACCTGGGCATGGTCGTTCGGCAGGACCACGGCGTCGGGCGCCCCCTCGGGCTCACCGGCACGCAGGCGTACGAGATCGGGATAGCCCTTGCCCGCAGCGTGCAGGACCCTTTGGTAGTGGTCATCGCGGACACCCTCCGGGCCCAATATCGCGCGCAGCTCCGCGAAGCTCGCCTCGCTGAGCGCCGAGCGCTCGAGGCGCACGCGCTCGAGCGCCACCGGCGGCCGGGGAGGGTCCGCGACCCCCACGGTGTCCCTCAGAAGGCTCAGGACGTGCGCCGGCAGCGGCGAGTGGCGGGCGCTGTCCCCCCACCCCCACCAGCGCATCGCTGGCACGTCGCTCGCCTCAGCCACTGATCCGCTCCAGGCCGTCGAGCGCGCCCTCGATCGTCGATGCGGTGGCGCGGCGGACCATGTAGCCGCCAAAGCGGGTGAAGAAGCCATGCAGCGTCTGGCGCAGCTCGATCGTCACGTAGGTCGCCGCCCCCTTTCCGGTCGTCTCTGCGGGGCCGCCGGCGCCCGCAGCGGGCACCGGCGCGGCGCCCGGCCCTAGCGCCGTGAGGCTGACCTCGGTCCTCGCCGCCTTCAGCACGCGCTCGAACGGCGTGCCCTGGACGCTCTGCTCCCAGCTCAGGCTGTGCATGCTCTCCCGAACCTCCACGATGTGGAAATCGGCCCGCACCACCTTTCCCTTCGCGGTCGTCATGACCTCGGTGAACGCGCCCTCATCGACGTCCTCGACCCGATTGACACGGGGCCACCAGCGTGGCAGGTGATGGGGGTCGCGGATCACCCTCCACAGCTCCTCCACCGGCGCTTCGATCGTGCGGCTGCGGCGCGTCGTGGGCACGGCGGCCGCGCCTAGGACTCGTAGGTGAGCAGCGCGTGCGCATCGTGCGGGGCCAGCCGTCGGCGGCCGTTGAGAAAGGCGAGCTCCACCAGGAACCCGCATCCCACCACCTCGCCACCGAGCTCTTCGACGAGGTCGCACAACGCCCTCGCGGTCCCGCCCGTGGCCAGCAGATCGTCGTGCACAAGAACCCGCTTGCCGGCGTGCACCGCGTCCGTCTGCAGCTCGAGCCGGCCGGCGCCGTACTCGAGCAGGTACTCGGCGCTGATCGTCTCATACGGGAGCTTCCCCGGCTTGCGTGCGAGCACGAAGCCGGCCCCGAGCTCGAGGGCCAGCGCCGGTCCGAGCAGGAAGCCGCGCGCCTCGGCGGCCACCACGCAGTCCACCGCCAGCGGCCGGGCGTACTCGGCCAGCGCGTGCACGGCCTCCGCGAGGGCCCGCGGATCGGCGAGCACCGGCGTTATGTCCTTGAACCCGATCCCGGGCCGGGGAAAGTCGGGTATCTCGCGGATCAGCTCGCGCAGGCGGCGCTCGTCCCTGGTCGTCACGCCCATCAGCGGACGATCTTGCGCAGATCGCGGATAAGCAGCAGGTGCTTCAGGTGGGTGGCGACCGCCGCGAGATTCTCGAGCGCCTCGACCGCCTCCTTGCGCCGCTGCGGGTTGCGCGAGCGCAGAGCCGGCGCGAGGATCTGCTGGAGCAGGTTCGCCTCGCGGTCGGCCGAGGACCGGAACACGCGCAGGTTGCGACCCTCCACGCCATAACGCGCGAGCTCGGCCACGGCGGCGATGATCTCCCGCTCGGTCTCGTCGAAGTAGCGCAGGCCCCCCCGCAGCTCCCCCTTCACGACGCCGTACTCTTCGAGCTCCCGCACGAGCTTGGCGTCCGCCTTGGTCTCCTCGAGCACGTCGTCCATCGAGTACAGCGCGCCGCTGGATCGATCGGAGATCGGCGAGCGCAGGCTCACGCCCGGGCTCCATGCCCGCGTGCCGTCACCCGTGCGAACCGGAGTCGGCGTCGTTCCGCCCGCGCGGCCTGCCGCGAGCTCCTGACGGATCACGCGAAGCGGCAGGAACTCGTCACGCTGCATGCGCAGGATCGTGCGCAGCCGCGCGACGTCACCCTGTGTGTAGAGCCTGTAGCCCCCCGGGGTCCGCCGTGGCGTCAAGAGCTTCTGGTCCTCCAGATAGCGGATCTTGGAGATCGAGATGTCAGGGAACTCCTGCGCGAGCGCCTTGCACACCGCTCCGATCGTCAGCGACTTCTGGCGCTGGCGGACCTGCGAGCCGACGGCGTCCTCGCCGGGCAGCTCGACCTCGAGCTGGTTCACGTCCACGCGGGGAGCCTGGGCAGCCATCAGCGCATGTGGAAGGTCAGCTTGTACTTGCCGATCTGCACCTCGTCGCCCTCCTCCAGGCGCTGGGACTCGATCCGCGAGCGGTTGACGTAGGTGCCGTTCAAAGAGCCGCAGTCGTCCAGATACCAGTGATCGCCGCGACTGATCAGCAGAGCGTGGTCGCGCGAGACCGTGACGTCGTCGAGGAACACCGCCGAGTCCGGGCGCCGACCGATGCTCATCCGCTCACCTTCGACGACGAAGCTCTCGCCCACGCGCCCTCCGCCGGCGCGAATGACCAGAGCGGGGCCGCGCGCTGTGCCCTCGTCGAGCTCGACCGGCACGAGCTCGCCCTCCTCGTCGATGCGGTAGGTGGCGGTGACGGGCTCACCGCCGGTCTGAGCGCGCGGAAGCAGGCTGCCACAGCGCTGGCAGTAGTTGGCTCCCTCCGCGTTGACGAAGCCACACTCGGTGCAGTGCAAGGCCATCGCCCACCGCCCTCAGGTCTACGCGATCCGCCGCCGACCCGTCGGGGGTCGGTCGGCGCGAGGCGGCGGGTTCCAGGCGAGGGCGCTCATGACGGGGCATCCCCCGGGGAAGCGTCGGTCTGACGGCTGGCGAGGATGTCGGTCAGCTTTTGGACGTCCTCTCCGGTGATCATCACTTCGCCGCCGTCGTGCTTCTTGCGCAGCCGGTTCACCAGCTCGGCGCGCAGGATGTCGATCTTGCCATGCAGGATGCGCCGCCTGTAGGAGATCTCGGTCTCCTCCTCGGTGAGCTGGCGGATGACGTCTTTCAGTTCGACGTCCTTCAGCGAGCCGAGGTCGGGAAACGTGTCGTCCATCGTGAGCTCTTCTCCTCTTGCGGTCTTGCGCCGGGCCCACGCCCGGCAGACAATGCCGGCGCGGCCGGCCGAAGCACCAGTATAGCCCAGACGGTAAAGCTGAGCTTGAGACTACGGACGGGGGTGCTGCGCGCGCTCGCGCAGCTGCGCAAGCCCCGAGCGCACGTACAGCCCGCTCGCCACCAGGGCGAGGGTCAGGCCGATGTACAGAAGGATCTCGGCGATCACTTCGACTCCCGCGAGAGCAAGGAAGAGCGCGCCCATGACCGGTGCGACCGCAAGCCTCCCCGGCCAGTTGATGCGCAGCTCGAGGCCGTGCCTGACGCCGTATCGGCCCAACACGAGCATCAGGAGCTCGCGCGCGGCCAGGACCCCCAGCGCCCACCTCGGCAGAAGCTGAAAGCGCCAGCACACCACGACGCCCGCGATGACCAGCAGACGGTCGGTGACCGGGTCCATCAGCGCCCCGAGGCGGCTGTACTGTCCGGTGACGCGCGCGGCGATGCCGTCGGCGTAGTCGGCCCAGGCGATCACCGCGAACAGCGCCGCTCCGAGAGCGCTCGTGCCGTTCTCGCTGGAGAGCGAGACGATCAGGAACACGGGGATCAGCGCGAGCCGGGCGAAGCCGATCGCGTTGGGAACGGTCCACGGCCGCAGGGGCCTCCCGGCGAGCGTCTCCGCCGGCAGCGGGCCCGAGCGGTCGAGGCCGAGCAGGCGACGCGCGCTCGGGCGCTGCCGGTCGGCGAGCGCGACCCGCTCACCCGGGCCGGGGAGATCCTCTCCTGCGCGCCGGGCGCTTCCGTGCGCGGCGTGCCCTACGGGAGGCTCCGCCACAGCTCGTCCACCATCCCACAGAGCTCGGCAGGCTCGGCCCCGAGGGGCAGGCTCCGGCCCTCCTGACGACCACGGCGCAGCTGAACCTCGATCTCGCCGGACTCGATCGTCCGGCGCCCGACCGTCAGGCGGATCGGGCATCCGAGCAGCTCGGCGTCTGCGAACTTCTCCCCCGGACCGATCTCGCGGTCGTCGTAGAGCACATCCACCCCGGCGGCGCGCAGCGTCTCATACAGCCGCTCGGCCGCAGCGCGCTCGGGAGTGCCCGCGCGAGCGATGGCGACCAGATGCACGGCGAACGGCGCCAGCGCCCTCGGCCAGGAGATGCCGTGCTCATCAGCGAACTGCTCGACGGCAGCCGCCACGATGCGCGCCGGGCCGATCCCGTAGGAGGCCATCCACACCGGCAACTCGTTGCCGTGCTCGTCGAGGTAGCGTGCTCCCAGCGGCTCGGAGTAGCGAGTGCCGAGCTTGAAGATGTTGCCCACCTCGATCGCCGGCTCGACCGTCAGCCTCTCGCCGTCCTTGAAGTAGTCGCCGCCGACCTGCTCAACCCCGGCGGTCGCGGCGGCGACCTCGACGTTTGCCGCGTAGTCGGCCCCGAGCACGATCTCGTCCTCGCCCGCCGCGCACGGGGCCATGTACTCGTGGGCACCCAGGCCACCCATCATCCCAACGTCGCCCTCGACCCGATAGAAGCGCAGCCCGGTGCGCTTCATGATGCGATCATAGGCGCCCACGTGCAGCGCGTAGCGCTCCTCTCCGCCGGCCTGGTCGCGGTCGAAGCTGTAGGAGTCCTTCATCACGAACTCGCGCGTGCGCAGGACGCCCGCCCGCGGACGCGGCTCGTCGCGCTCCTTGACCTGGAAGTGGTAGACGATGAGCGGCAGGTCCCGATAGGAGCGCACGATCTGGGCGATGTGGAAGGTGACGGCCTCCTCATGGGTCATCGCCAGCACCAGCTCAGAGCCCTTGCGGTCGGTGAGCTTGAACAGCTCCTCGATGTCCAGACGCCCGGTCCTGCGCCATGGCTCGGCGGGCTGCAGCACGGGCATCAGCATCTCCTGGGCGCCGATCGCATCCATCTCCTCGCGGATAATCGCCACCACCCGCTGGTGCACCCGCCAGCCGGCCGGCAGCCAGCTCCACATGCCCGCCCCCATCTGACGGATCAGTCCCGCGCGGACCATCAGCTTGTGCGAAAGCGCCTCCGCGTCGGCGGGCGGCTGCTTCTCGGTCGGCAGGAGGTATGCGGAGAGGCGGGTCATGGATCGATCGTGCAGCTCGGCTTCGAGGATGAGCGTCGAGCGTATACGGCCGTGAGAAGCTTCGCACGCCGCGTGCGCTCACAGCCCGCATCCCCCGACTCGACAAGAAGTGCCGACCGGCCGAGTCGGGGGTGAGGGTGGTTGGGCTTCAGATTGGAAGCGCGGCCTGCTCGAAGGGCCTGCTAATGGGTGAGACGGTAGCTCACGGACTCGAGCCCGACGAGCCCGACGAGATTGCCGAGCGCGCCGTTGACGTCCTCGAGATGCGTGCCCCACAGCGGGCCGAAAACTTCTTCGATGGGTTCACGCTCGTCGCCCGCGCCGCCCGCAGGTGCCAACCGACCTCGCGCAGGCGATCCGTGTCGCCCTGCGAGCAGCGCGCGAGCGCCACTCCTCGGGGTGTCCTGTCGGATCGCGGTCCGCCAGGCCCAGCTCCTGCACGACCGCCTTCACGTCGACGCGCTCGCCCTGCAGGAACGGCTCGGTCTCCGGCGCCAGCGTATCCTCCCGGCCGGCGGCGGCTGGACGGCCGGGACGGCCAGTGGCAACCGGAGGCATCCTCAGAGCCTGGAGCAGCGATCTCCGGGGCCACCGTGCGAGGCGAGAGCGAGGCCTTTGATAGAACAGCGATGACCTGCCGATCTGCGACCGACCTCGACAAGGAGCCCGAACATGGCCTATTCCGTCCCCCCGCTTCCCTACGCATACGACGCGCTCGAGCCGCATATCGACAAGGCGACCATGGAAATCCACCACGACAAGCACCACCAGGCCTACGTCGACAAGGCGAACGCGGCGCTGGAGGGCACCGAGTGGGCACAGGCGCCCGTCGAGGACGTGCTGAAGAGCCTCGGCAGCCTGCCCGCCGACAAAGAGGCACCGGTGCGCAACAACGCCGGCGGCCACTACAACCACTCGCTCTTCTGGGAGAGCATGAGCCCTGGCGGCGGCGGCGCCCCGGCCGGCGCCCTGGCGAGCGCTATCGAGGCCGCATTCGGCTCGTTCGCCGACTTCCAGACCGCGCTGAAGACGGCGGGCGTCAACCAGTTCGGCTCGGGCTGGTCCTGGCTGGTACACGACGGATCTGGTCTCGCGGTACTCGGAACGCCCAACCAGGACACGCCCCTCTCGGCCGGCAAGACCCCGCTGCTGGGCGTCGACGTGTGGGAGCACGCCTACTACCTGAAGTACCAGAACCGTCGCCCCGACTACATCGACGCGTGGTGGAACGTCGTCAACTGGGACGCCGTCGCACAGCGCTTCTCGGCGGTCGGCTGACTCAGCTGCGGCTGAAACGCCGGCCGGCCACCGGCGAGACGGCCTCATCCAGCACTGGCGTGGGCTCGAGCATCCCCTCGAGCAGCGCGTCGGTCGTGGCGTCATTCTCGGCGGCGGCGGCCTCCAGGGCGGCGATCCGCTCGGGGGTCATCGCCGTCGCGTCCTCGTTCTCGGCGAGCCACGCGCGCGCCTCCGCGGCGGCGGCCTCGTCACGCTGGACTGTCCTGCCGGCCGCGTAGTAGCGGTCGATCTCCTTGAACAACTCGTCGACCAGCTGGTCGGTGGGCACCTTCTTCAGCGGCTCGCCCTTGGAGTAGATCATCCCCATGTCCTTGGCCCCGGTGATCCCGAAGTCCGCGTGGCGCGCCTCGCCGATGCCGTTCACCGCGCATCCCAGGACGGACACCTCGATCGGGTCCTCGTAGGCTTCCAGACGGCGCTCGACCTCCACGACGACCGTGTCCATGTCGAACTGCAGCCGCCCGCAGGTGGGGCAGGCGATCAGCACGGGGCCACGCTCGCGCAGCTTCAGCGCCTTGAGGATCTCCCAGGCGACCTTCACCTCCTCCTCGGCGTGGAACGTCGACAGCGAGATTCGGATCGTGTCCCCGATTCCGTCCGCCAGCAGCGTGCCGAGCCCAACCGCCGACTTCAGCGAGCCGGACCACTTGGTACCGGCCTCGGTGACTCCCAGGTGCAGCGGATAGGGGATCCGCTCGGACAGCATGCGGTTGGAGGCGATCGTGTTGGGCACCGAGGTCGACTTCATCGAGACCTTGAAGTTAGTGAAGTCGAGCCGCTCCATCAGCTGCACCGTCTCGATCGCCGCCGTGACGAGGGCCTCGACCGGGTTGTCGTACTCGAGCTGTCGCAGGTGCTTGGGAAGCGAGCCGGAGTTCACGCCCACCCGCAGCGGCGTGCCGCGCTCCTTGGCCAGCGCGATCACCTCCGCGACCTTCTCGGACCCGCCGATGTTCCCCGGATTCAGCCGCACGCAGTGGGCGCCGGCCTCGATCGCCTTCAGTGCCAGCGTGTGGTTGAAGTGGATGTCGGCGATCACCGGGATCGGCGACTGCCCGACGATGCTCTTCAGGGCCTCGGCGTCCTGCTCGCGGGGCACCGCCACGCGTACGATGTCGGCGCCCGCGTCGGCAACAGTGCGGATCTGCTCCATCGTCGCGCCCAGGTTCGCCGTCTCGGTCTTCGTCATGGTCTGCACCGCAACCGGCGCGCCGCCTCCGATCTGGACCGAGCCGACCTGGATCTGACGTTTCGAGGCCATAGGCTGATTCTAGATGCCCGACGTCTATGCCACCGCCCGCGGACCGCTGGCGCGACTTTCATCGCCGCTCGCCGCCCGTGCCCGCGTCCGTCGCCATGAGCGCTTCTTCAGGCTGACGCGACTGCCGGCGAGGGCGCGCGTGCTCGACGTCGGTTGCGGGCGCATCGGCCTGCGCGAGCTCGAGCCGCGGCTCGACATCACAGGTGTCGATCTGCTCGAGCGCCCCGACTATCCCGGGCCGTTCGTGCGCGCCGACGTGGCCGCGGGGCTGCCCTTCGCGGACGACGAGTTCGACCTGGTGTACTGCTCGAGCGTCATCGAGCACGTCCTCCCGGCGCGCCGCGCGGCCTTTGCGAAGGAGATCCGCCGCGTCGGGCGCGGCTGGTTCGTGCAGACCCCCGCATGGTCGTTCCCGCTCGAGCCGCATTCGCTGCTGCCGGCCGCCCACTGGCTCCCGGCGCGACCGCGCAGGGCCTACTGGCGCCTGGGTGCCGCCGGACGCTGGGAGGAGATATCGCTGCTGAGGCGGGGCGAGCTGGAAGAGCTGTTCGGGCCGGCGCTGCCCGAGCGCATCGGTCCGCTCGTGAAGAGCTGGGTGTGCGTGCGCGCCCCCGAGGGGTGACGTAGCCCTCTCAGCCGCCGAGGCGGCCGATGTCGTTCGAGATGCCGTTGATCACGAGGAACAGCATCAACACGATCCCCACCGAGCTGAACCGGTACATGGTGGCGAGCGAGATCCGCCGTCCGCGCACCTTCTCGGCAACCGACCACAGGACATGGCCGCCATCGAGGGGCAGGAACGGGAACAGGTTGATGACCGCGAGGATCAGCGATATGAAGCCGAGGAAGACGAGCGCGTAACCGGCGCCGGCGGCCACGGTTTCGTGCGCGTCCTCGGTGATGCCGACGATGCTCGAGATCTGCTTGCGCGCCCTGGCGTTCGTGAGGGCGTGACCGAAGCCCGTGATCGTCTGGGTGGTGATGTGCCACATCTCGGCCACGGACGCTCCCGCGGCTGACAGCACGCCGAAGTGTTTTGCCGCTTCTCCAAAGTCAAAGCCCACCAGCATCCGTCCTTCCTTCTGGCTGTAGCTCGGATAGACCGACAGCAGCACAGTCCGGCCGTCACGCTGGACGGTCAACCGCACGGGCGTCGCCGCGCGACAGCCTTCGGTGAGCGCGCCCCGGCAGCGGTGGGAGTCGATGCTCTGCTTCGCCGATGCGACCGTGGCGGGCCGCCCGTCGACCGCGATGATGCGATCGCCCGCTCGCAGCACCCCGTCGGCCGGCCTGCCCGGCAGCACCTGCGCCACCGAGCTCGTGGCAACACGGGTGTTTACTGCGGGATTTAGGCTTTCAAGGGCGCCGACCCCGTTGAGGTTGCCCAGGACGAGCACCGCCCAGAACAGCAGGAACGCGATCAGGATGTTCACGCCGGGCCCCGCCAGGATCACGACGATGCGCTTCCAGGGACTCTGCATGTAGTAGGCGCGCCGCGCCGCCTCCGGATCGAGATCGCCGATCTCTTCCGGGTTCATGCCGGTGATCTTCACGTAGCCGCCCGCGGGGATCGCGCCGATCGCGTACTCGGTCTCCCCGCGGCGCACCCGGAACAGGGTCGGCGGGAAGAACAGCGAGAAGCGCTCCACGCGCATGCCCACGGCCTTCGCGACGGTGAAGTGCCCGAGCTCGTGCAGCACGATCAGCATGACGATGCCGAGGATGGTCAGGACCCAGCTCATGGGCCTCAGTGTGGCAGGCGTCGCGGTGAATCCCGCCACCAGCCCAAGGTGACGCGCCCGATCGTGCAGAGCTCCGGAGTCGCGCAGGCGCGCACAGCGTCCCGCTCGGACTTGACCGGCGCCATTTCGCGCGCCGCCGTCAGATGCCCGTCGCGATCGCCCGTGCCGCCACGGTCCTCGCCTGGCGGTCCGCCTCATAGAGCGACTCGAACGCCCGCACCGGCTCGCATGCGAGCTCGGACAGCGTCCGTTCGATGACCTGTGGGATCTCGAGGAACCCGAGACGGCCGTCGAGGAAGGCGTGTACCGCGACCTCGTTGGCGGCGTTGAGCACGCACGGGGACGTCCCCCCGGCCCGCGCGGCTTCGCGCGCCAGGCGCAGGCACGGAAAGGCGTCGAGATCGACCGTCTCGAAGGTGAGCTCGCCCACGGCGGCGAGGTCGAGCGGCGTTACCGGCAGGTGCACGCTCTCACCCCCGTGCAGCGCATAGGAGATCGCGATGCGCATGTCCGGGGGACCGAGATGGGCAAGCATCGCGCCGTCGGCCAACTGCACGATCCCGTGGACGAGCGACTGCGGGTGCACGACCACGTCGATTTGCTCGTACGGCGTCCCGAACAGGTGGTGGGCCTCCATGACCTCGAGCCCCTTGTTCATCAGCGTGGCGGAGTCGATTGTGATCTTGCCACCCATCGCCCACGTCGGGTGGGCCAGCGCCTGCTTGACCGTCACGTCCCTGAGCTCGTCCCGCGCCAGCCCTCGAAAGGGCCCCCCGCTCGCCGTGATCGCCAGACGCTCGACCGCGCCTGCCGGCAGCCCGGCGAGCAGCTGGTGAAGCGCGGTGTGCTCGGAGTCCACCGGCACGATCCGCGCACCGGTGGCTTCAGCGAGCGCGGTCACGAGCTCGCCGCCCACCACGAGCGACTCCTTGTTGGCGAGCGCCAGGTCGATTCCCTCTCCGAGCGTCGCCACCGTCGGCCCGAGGCCGGCGGAGCCGACGAGTGCGTTCAGCACCAGATCGGCCCCGGACTCGACCACGAGCTGCACCAGCCCCTCGGCTCCGCCCAGCACCTCCCCGTCCGTCCAAGCCTCGGCGGCACGCGCCGCTGCGTGCTCGTTCGCAAGCGCGATTCGCGTCACCCCATGATCGCGCGCCTGCTCGAGCAGATCCTCCCAGGAGTGCTCGGCCGACAGCCCCACCAGCTCGAGCTCCTCGCTGCGCCGGCACACGTCGAGCGCCTGGGTCCCGATCGACCCGGTCGAGCCGAGGATCAAAAGGCGCTTGCGGCTAGACATGAGCCGGCCATATCGAGCATCTCCCGTGGCATCGCCACGGTCGGCCTACTGAAGCCAAGCTCGCCGCCATGCAGTCCGGTGGAATCCGGCCCGATCCGGGCATGACTGGCACGAGACTTGCACTCACTGCGCAGCCAACCTACCGGGTTGCCCAGCCGCCCCGCGCGTGGCGGGAGCCCTCCTGCTCGACAGGCACGACGCTCCTGGGACTCCGCGGCGATCGCAGCGGTTCGTCGTGCGGGCGATCCACCCTCGCGCCTGAATCCTCGCTAGTCGCCGGTCGCCGAGAAATGCTCGGGATCGGCCGGTCCGAGAACCCCGCCGACGAGCTTCTCGGGCCCCGGGTAGCTCCGTAGCACGCTGATCAGCTCAGAGGGTTCGGTGACGTCCACCGCGCCGCCGGGATACACGCTGGTTTCGTGGTTGCTAGAGCCGGCAGGCGCACTGAAGTCACCCGCGGCGTTCAGCCGAGACTGTTCGTAGTAGGTCCTGTAGCCGCTCGTGACGGTTCCCGTCCAGCCGTGCAGAGATGCCCACTGCAGGACCGGGATGATCCAGTCGGCGATCGGCTTGAATCGCGGGTTCCACGGCGTTTCGGGGGTTTCCACCTGAGGTCCGGACCCGTGGGTGTATATCGCTCCCTTTTCGAACGACTGGACCGACTCGCCGGAAGGCAGGACGACGCCCGCCTTGCGAAGAGCTTTGATCTCGCGGCGGACTTCCGCGTCGGAGGGGGCCCCCTGGGCGATCTGCACCTTGCCTTCGGCGAGCACGGCGTCGGAGGCCTCGTCGACCCTCGCCGCGATCCTCGCCTGCGCCGAGACGGCGCCCGAGGTCACGCCGACCCCGCCAGTCGCGGCGGACCCCGGGTCCTTCGTCGCGGAATCGGCGCTTGGCCCGTCCGAGCCCTCACCTGCGCGCGCGGATCCCGCGCCCACCGTCGTGGGACTCGTGTCCTGCCTGGCGGTGCGCTCGGCGACCGTGGACACGCCGCAGCCGACTGCGGTCATGCAGCCGATCGCCAGGAGCAACGCGGCGCTAGCAGCCCGGGCATGCACGCCACGAGCGTAGCCGGTCCCTCGCGCTCGGCGCTCCGGATCACGCGAGCCGGCGATCCTGCGCACCGACGCCCGGCTTCTCAAACGTAGGCCGACCAGATGCAATACCCTACGACCGCGGCGAACAGCACGGCGTCGAGACGGTCAAGGGCGCCGCCGTGGGCGCCGAACAGGCGACCCGAGTCCTTCGTGCCGGCCTCGCGCTTGATGAACGACTCGAACAGGTCGCCCACCGGTGCCACGAGCGCCACGCCCGACCCCGAGCACCAGCGCGTGCGTGCCGGGCAGCCAGTCCTGGTAGCGCCCGGCGATCCACACGCCCAGCACTGCGAATGCCATTCCGATGAACAGTCCCTCGACGGTCTTGCCCGGTGAGATACGAGGCGCCAGCGGCCGGCGTCCGAACATGCGCCCGCCCAGGTAGGCGCCGGTGTCGCCGAGGAATACGCCCACGAGCACGTCGATGACGATGCCCATCCCGTGCGGCAGGCTTCGCAGCAGCACGGCGTAGGCCAGGGCGAAGCCGATCCAGTAGATGCCCAGCAGCGTCAGCGCCATCCCCCCCACGCTCGGCCGGCGCTGGCGGACGGTCAGCGCGAACAGCACCGGCAGTGCGGCGGCCGCGGCCATCAGGATCTGGACCTGGTCTCCGTACAGCGCCGCCGCCAGCAGGCCCGCCAGGGCGAGGAAGCCCGCCAGGCGCACCGGCTGCGCGCGCTCATACATCGCATACAGCTCGTGCATGCAGACGCAGCCGAGCGCGAACAGGCCGAGCGTGAACACGATGCCCCCCTCGATCACGAGGAACAGCGCCAGCGCGATCGCCGGCAGCGCGACGAGGCTCCGCGCGCCCAGGTCCGAGCGCTGTGCGCTCATCGCCCGCCGAAGCGCCGGCGCCGCTCGGTGAACTCGGCGAGCGACTGCTCGAGCGCCTCGCGCGTGAAGTCCGGCCACAGCTCGTCGCGAAACACCAGCTCGGAGTAGGCCGACTGCCACAGCAGGTAGTTGGACAGCCGCCGCTCGCCGCTCGTGCGGATGATCAGATCGGGGTCATGCATCTCCGGCGCGTACAGGCAGTCGCGGAACTCCTCCTCGGTGCTTCCGTTGAAAGCGGCGCGCCGCATCGAGGATCTCCGCGCGTCCGCCGTAGTTGAACGCCACGAACAGCGTGATCCGCCGGTTCGCGTCGGTCAGCGCTTCCGCCGAGCGCATCCGCTCGACCAGCTCCGCCGAGACGCCCTCGCGTCGCCCGATGAAGCGCATGCGCACGCCCTCCTCGTGCAGCTCGGGCGTCTCCCCGACGATGCGCCGGGAGAACATCTCCATCAGGCCCTGCACCTCCTCGGCCGGCCGCGACCAGTTCTCGGTCGAGAACGAGTACACCGTCAGCTCCTTGACGCCCAGCTCGGTCGCGTCGCGCAGCCGCGCCTTGACCGTGTCGGCGCCCGCACTGTGGCCGTCGTTGACCGGCAGGCCGTGCGCGCGCGCCCAGCGCCCGTTTCCGTCGGTGATGATCGCGACGTAGCGCGCCGACTGCACCGGCGAGCCCGTCGGCGGCGCCTGCGAGCCCGCCATCCGAGCCGTGCCCCGATCGCCCCGACGCCCGTTCCCCGCCGGCGCCCATCAGACCTCGAGGATCTCCTCTTCCTTGGCCTTGAGCACCTTCTCCAGATCGCCGATGCGACCCGTCGGTCAGCTTCTGCAGCTCCACCTCGGCGCGATGCTCGTCATCCGAGGACGCTTCCCCCTCGGCCTTCAGCTCGCGCAGGTGCTGCATCGTGTCGCGGCGCACGTTGCGGATCGCCACGCGTCCCTCCTCGGCCAGGCCGCGAACCACCTTGACCAGCTCGCGGCGGCGCTCCTCGGTCAGCTCGGGTACGGCGAGGCGGATCGAGGTTGCCGTCGTTGGACGGATTCAGGCCGATGTCGGACTCGTTGATCGCTTTCTCGATGGACTTGATCGAGGACTTGTCGTATGGCTGTACGGTGATCAGCCGCGGTTCGGGCGCGGAGATCGTCGCGAGCTGGCTCAGCGGGGTCATCGCGCCGTAGTAGTCGACGACCACCCGGTCCAGCAGCGACGGGCTGGCCCGTCCGGTGCGCACGGTCGAGAACTCGTGCTGAGCGGATTCCGTCGACTTGACCATCCGCTCGCGCGCATCCTCCAGCAGTTCGTCGATCAGGTTCTCAGCCGCCATCGCCCTCCGCCTTGAGGTGTCGATACAAGGGTGCCCACGCGCTCGCCGGAGATTATCCGCGCGAGGTTCCTCCTCGTCGTCCATGTTGAATACGTTCAGCGGCATCGCGTTCTCCATGCACAGCGCCAGCGCGGTCGAGTCCATGACCCGCAGCCGCCGCTCGATCGCCTCCATGTGGGTGATCTCGGGGATGAAGGTGGCGCTCGGGTCGACCGCGGGATCGGCCGTGTAGACCCCTTCGACGCCGTTCTTGGCCATCAGGATCACCTCCGCGTGGATCTCCGCGGCGCGCAGCGCCGCCGCGGTGTCGGTGGTGAAGAACGGGTTGCCGGTGCCGGCCGCGAAGATCACCACGCGACCCTTCTCGAGATGGCGCATCGCGCGGCGGCGGATATAGGGCTCGGCCACCTCCGCGACGCCCAGCGCGGACTGCACGCGCGTGTTGGTGCCCATCTTCTCGAGGGCGTCCTGGAGCGGCAGGGCGTTCAGCACGGTGGCGAGCATCCCCATGTAGTCGGCCGTCGCGCGGTCCATGCCCGCGGCCGCGCCCTTCATACCGCGGTAGATGTTGCCGGCGCCGACGACGATCGCCACCTCCACGCCCTGGTCGCGCACGGCCGTCACCTGACGGGCCACCGCGACCACCCGCTCGGGGTCGGTGCCGTACTCGCAGCTCGCCCATCAGCGCCTCACCGGAGAGCTTCAGCAGAATGCGTTTGAAGGCGGGTGCCATCGACGGCAGAGCCTACCCGTCATCACGCCGGCCCGTGGGCCGTGGGCACGATCTACTGGCCCATCGCGAAGCGGGCAAAGCGGCGTATGACGACGTTCTCCCCCGTCGTCGCGGTCAGCTCGTCGCGCAGCTGCTGGACGGTCTTGCCCTCGAACTTCGGATTGTGCATCTCCTGCTCGAGCAGGACGACCGTCTGCAGCCATGCATCCAGCTTGCCCGACGACGATCCGCTCGCGCACGTTCTCCGGCTTCTCGGCCGCTTCCTGCTCATAGATCCGCGTCTCGGCCTCGCGCTCCTCGGCGGGAACGTCCTCGCGACTGACGTACCTGACGGTGGGCGTCGCGGCGATCTGCATGGCGACGTCGCGCGCGAAACCGACGAAATCATCGTTCTTGGCGACGAAGTCGGTGTTGCAGTCCACCTCGATCAGCACCCCGACCTTGGCGCCCGGCATGCACGTACGCTTGCACGCGCCCTCCGTCGCCGCCCGCTCGCCGAGATCCTGGATCTTCTTCCCCTGCTTCAACGCGCAGGATCTCGATCGCCTTCTCGACGTCACCCTGCGCCTCGGTGAGCGCCCTCTTGCAGTCCATCATGCCCGCGCCCGTACGCTCGCGCAGGGCCTTCACGTCCTTCGCGCCGATCCTCGACCGCGCTCACGACTCGCCTGACCTCCGCGGCCGGCTCGCTGGCGGCCAGCTCGACCTCGCCGCCGGCATCGCCCGCCGCGCTGTCGGACGTCAGCCGCCGCCGCACTCGGCCTCGGCGGCTCGGCCTGCGGCGGTGCCTCCGGCTCCGCAGGCTCTCGGCGCCGCCAGCTCCGTACCTGCAGACGCAGGCGCGGCCTCGGGCGCCGCGGGAGTCTTAGCGGCCTCCGGCGGAGACCTCGGGCGCCTCAGCGGCCTCAGACGGCGCGGGGGCTCGGCGGGCCCGGGGGCGGCCGCCGTGGGCGCTCGGCGCTCGGCGGCGTGGGCGCAGCCGCCCTCTCGGCCTCAGCCACTCTCGGCGGCAGCGGCCTCGGCTGCTGCCTTCTCCGCGGCGGCCTCGGCGGCAGCCCGCTCCGCAGCCTCGGCGGCCGCCTTCTCGGCCGCGGCCTGTTCCTCGGCCTCGCGGCGAGCCCGCGCCTCGGCCTCGAGGCGGGCTTTCTCCTCGGCTTCCTGGCGCGCGCGTTCCTCCTCGGCGCGGAACACCGCGTGGCCCTCGGCGACCACCTGGCCGATCGCCTGGGTGATCAGCGCGCAGGAGCGGATCGCGTCGTCGTTGCCGGGAATCACGAAGTCGATGCCGTCGGGATCGCAGTTGGTGTCGACCAGGCCCATGATGGGGATACGCAGGCGCTGGGCCTCTTTGACCGCGATGACCTCCGTTTTGAGGTCGATCACGAACATCGCGTCGGGGACGCGCTGCATGTTCTTGACGCCGCCGAGGTTGGCTTTGAGCTTCGCCAGGTCGGCCTGCGCGGACATCCGCTCACGCGTCGGCAGCAGCGCGAGCTGGCCCTCGGCCTCGAAGCGTTCGAGATCGTGCAGGCGCCGGATGCGCTGGCTGATCGTCTGGAAGTTCGTCAGCAGCCCGCCCAGCCAGCGGTGGTTGACGTAGGGCATGTCCGCCGCCTCGGCCACGTCGCGGATGGTGTCCTGCGCCTGCTTCTTGGTGCCCACGAACAGCACCGTCCCGCCGCGGTGGGCGAGCGCCGCCGGCGAACTCCTGGGCCTGGGCCAGCAGTGCTGCGGTCTTGCGCAGATCGATGATGTAGATGCCGCCGCGCTCGGCATGGATGAAGCGGCGCATCTTTGGGTTCCAGCGACGCGTCTGGTGGCCGAAATGGACGCCGGCCTCCAGCAGCTCCGCGATACCTACCTCAGCCACGGGTTGCTCCCTTTATGTATGCGTTTAGTTTCCGTGCGGATGGAGCGGACCCGAAGAGCGCGACTCGAGTGTCGCTCTGCGGGCAGGGCCGCAATCCATTGCCGCACGGGTCGAAGATCCGATTGACCCTCCAGAATAGCCGAACGGGAGCGCTCGCGGGCACTCCTCGCAGAGCCGGCCACACCCTCTCGCTCTCGCGGCAGCCGCCCGTCATGGCCGCCGCTCGCGGATCTCCGACGCCTCGGCCAGCGCCAGCGCCTGCGCGAAGGTCCGCGGGCAGCGGCGAGAGCACCTCGACGCGCTCGTCGCGCAGCGGATGGTCGAACGCCAGGCGGGTGGCGTGCAGGAACTGGCGCTTCGAGGCCGAGCAGGCCCGGCGTTCCGTACTCCGGGTCGCCGCACACCGGATGGCCGATGGCCCTGAGGTGAACGCGGATCTGGTGGGTGCGGCCGGTCTCCAGTCGCAGGCGCAGCAGCGAGGTGTTCTCGAACGCGCGCTCGAGCGTGAAGTCGGTGCGCGCCTCGCGCGGGTGGGACGCCGCCCACGCGTCATACGCGTGCGCACGCGCGGATCGCGCCCGATCGGGGCGTCGATCGTCCCCGAGCGCGCCGGCGGGCGGCCCTGACGAGCGCCAGGTACTCGCGTTCGATCAGCCTCTGCGACAGCGCGCGCCTGGAGCAGCCTGTGGGCCTCCTCCGAGCGCGCGACGACGAGCAGGCCCGAGGTGTCGCGGTCCAGCCGGTGGACGATGCCCGCCCGCTCTGGTTCGCCGCCGGCCGCGCTCTCGCCTCGAGCAGCTGGGCGAGCGTCCCCTCGCGGTGCCCGCGCGCCGGGTGAACGACCAGACCGGGCCCCTTGTCGATCACCATCAGGTGCTCGTCCTCGTATGCGATCGTGAACGGCGGCGTCATCGGCTCGACCGTGGCGCGAGGTGATCGATCAGCAGGAACAGGATCACGATGCCCAGCGTGATCGACGGTGTCGGCGAGGTTGAACGGCGGCCAGCCGAGCGGCAGCTTGATGAAGTCGGTCACCGCACCCGTCGCTGACGCGGTCGATGATGTTGCCGAGCGCGCCGCCGAGGAGCATTCCGGTCGGCAGCCACATGCAGCGGCTGCGCGCAGTGGCGCGCGAAGTAGAGCAGCAGCAGCACCAGCAGCGCGACGCCGATGAGGACGGTCACGCCGACGTGGCTCCCCGGCAGGAAGCCGAACGCGACCCCGCGATTGCGCGTGTTCACGAGCTGAATGCCCGGCAGCAGTTTGCGTTCTTCGCCGCGGACGATCGAGTCTTCGATCGCGCGCTTGCTGAGCTGGTCGGCGGCGATCACGACGACCACGACCAGCCCGGCGCGAACCCAGGCGGCCGCCCGGCCAGAGGCGTGACGGCCGTGGGACCGGGTCGTCGAGCGCCCGCCCCGATCCTCGATCCCCACCATCGGAGCTCAGCCGTGGATCAGGCCGGTCACGACGACGCTGTTGATGATCTGCAGGGTGATGATCGCCAGGATCGGGCTGAAGTCGATGCCCCCGAACGAGGGAATCAGCCGGCGGAAGATGCGCAGGAACGGTTCGCAGATGTCGCGCAGGAAGCCGAGCACGGCGTCGACCGTGCGCGAGTAGGGCGGGCGCACGCCGAGCGAGAACAGAAGCTGGATGACGATGTACAGGATGATCAGCAGCGTGTAGACGTAGATGAGCGTCGACAGGTAGCCCGCGATCTGGGTGCGCGCGCTGGCCAGCACGAGCTGACGAGGATCATCAGCGCGGCCCGTCGGCGAGCACGGCGTCGAGCGCCGCGCTGAAGGCCGCCCTCAGCCCGGCGCGCTCGAGCGCGTCGAGGCCGCGCGCGGTCACCCCGCCCGGGCGAGGTGACCTCGCGGCGGACGGCGACCGTGTCGTTGCCGCGCCGGCGCAGCAGCTCGGCCGTTCCGGCGAGCGTCTGCACGACGAGCTCGGCGCCCTGGGCCGCCGGGATGCCCCGGCGCACGCCGGCGTCGACCTGGGCCTCGGCCACGAGCGCCACGTAGGCGGGCGCGCACGACATCAGGCCCATGGCGACGTCGAGCAGCGCGTCGGGCAGCACCACGAGCGTGCCGAGCTCGGCGAACAGCTCGCTCACGGCGCGATCGAGCGCGCCCGCCTCGCTCGTCATCGGCGCCGCGCGCAGGGGTCGGCGGCCTGGACGACGGCGCCCTGGCGAACCTCGACGGGCAGGGACGGGATGAAGCGGTAGACCGGCCGCTCCGGATAGGCGGCCCTCAGCTCGATCGAGAGGCACGGCGGCGAGGATCGAGGCGACCGCGGCGGCGTGGGGCGCCAGCTTCGCGCGCGACATCCTGAGCTGGGCGGGCTTGTGGCAGAGCACCACGAGCTCGGCCCGCTCGGCGACCAGCGCGTTCGTTGCGAGCGCCTCTCCCCCGACCTCGGCGGCCAGCGCCTTGGCGCGGTCGGCGAGCGGGTCGGCGCACAGCAGCGGACGCCCCCACCCGCGAGCGAGCGCGCGGGCCATGTTCCCGCAACCGATCAGGCCGACCTGCATGACGTCCAGGCTAGGACGGTTGAGCAGCGCTCCTGAGGTGTGAGAGTCAAGACTGGCAAGGACGCAGTGAGCGAAGTGTGCTCGGCACACGAGCGATCGAGGACGCAGCCAGGCGTAGGCTCTCGCGCCTCACGACTGATTGAAGAAGCCCTTCTCGATCAGCCTTGCGCGCTCCTCGGCGGAGATCTCGACGTTGCGCGGGGTGAGCATGAACACCTTGTCGGCGATCCGCTGCATGCCGCCGTCGAGCGCGTAGGTGAGGCCGGAGGCGAAGTCGATCAGGCGCTTGGACAGGTCGGTGTCGGAGCTCTGCAGGTTGAGGATCACGGGGATCGAGTCCTTGAACTTGTCGGCGATCTGCTGGGCGTCGTTGAACGACTTCGGGATCACCAGGTGCACGCGCACGTCGCCGTTGCCGCGACTGCCCACCTGCTTCAGCACGGTGGCCGAGCGCCCGCGAGCGCCCCCGGCGGCCGGCGCCCTCGGCGCGGTCGTCCTCGGCGAAGATGTCCTCGTACTCGTCGCGCCGGCGCCGCAGCCGGCGGACGTTGGGCCGCTCGCGGTAGCGATCCTCGAGCTCGGCCTCCGGCGGCGCGTCGTCCTCGTAGTCGTCGTGATATTCCTCGGCGAGGCCGAAGTAGACGAGGGCGCGGTGCCAGGAGTCGCGGAAAGCCATCGGTGTAGGTGCGTCTTCGCCCGGCGAGCCGGATTTCCCTGCTAATGCTAGTCGCTCCGCGGCCGTCGAGCAGGGCCCGCTGATGATACAGCTTCGTGCCGATCCGCACGATTGTCGCGCCCTCCTCGACGGCGACGAGGTAGTCCTGGGAGGTGCCCATCGACAGGTGCTCGAGGCCCCGCTCGTCCGGCCAGCTCGCGCAGCGCCGCAAACCAGCGGCGGCTGCGCTCGGGGTCCGCCGAGAGCGGAGGCATCGTCATCAGCCCCGCCACCGGCAGCGGGAGAGCGCGCGATGAACGCGTCGAGCTCCTCGGGCGCGACGCCCGCCTTGCCCGCCTCACCCGCCACGTTGACCTCGATCAGGATGCGCAGGCCCGGGCGGGCGAGCTCGCGTGGCGCTCCAGCTCGCGCAGCGCGGAGTCGCGAGGCGACCGAGTGGATCAGGCGCACGTGCGGCACGATCAGGCGCACACGCCTGCTCTGCAGCTGGCCGATGAAGTCCCACTCGAACAGCTCTCCGTGCGCGGCCACCTTCGCCTCGAGGTCCTGGGCGCGGTTCTCGCCGACGAGGCGGACGCCGGCCTCGGCGAGCACCGGCAGATCCTCGCACGGACACGTACTTGGTCGCGGCGAGCACCTCGACCTCCCGGCGCGCCCGGCCCGAGCGGCGGAGGATCGCGCGGCGGCCGCGGCGATCTCCTCGCGCAGGCGCTCGAGATTCGCGCCGATCACATCCGCCCGCAGGCCGCTGATCAGCTCAACCACGCCACTCCCGCCTGACGCCCCGCCCGCGCGCCTTCGCGGCGGTGCGAGAACCAGCGCTCGTCGCAGATCGTGCACAGCGCCACATCGCGCACCTCCGCCACGCCGGCCGCGAGCAGCCGCTCGCGCGCGATCGCGTGCAGGTCGATGTCGCCGCCCCTCGCCGTGGGCACCGCCGAACGCCGCATGCACCTCCGGCCCGACCTCATAGCAGCAGCACGCCCGCGCCGGGGCCGATGACCGCGCGATCGGGCCGCCGCCCGCCGAGCTCCTCGAGCGCGCGCACGCCCTCCTCGAGCACGCCCGCGGCGAGACCGCGCCAGCCGGCGTGCAGCATCGCCACCGCACGCCCGGACCCCAGCGCGACCGGCAGGCAATCGGCGGTGAGCACCATCATGCCGAGCCCGCGCAGCGGCGGTGGCGTGACCGTCGGCGTCGATCGCGACGCGCCTGCCCGCCGGTTCCGGCCGGCGCGCGCACGCGCTGGACCGCCGTGCCGTGGACCTGGCGGCTCGCGCACAGCCACTGCAGGCCGAGCTCCTCGCACAGCCGCTCGCGACGCCCGACGGCCGTGCTCGTGGTCCTCGCCCCGCAGGGTCGACAGGTTGCCGCCGGCGCGGGTCGTGAACAGCGCGCGCCCGCCGCCGGGCAGCTCGCAGAGGATCGCTCCGACCGGGCGAGCTCGCGATCTCCGGCCCCGCCCGTCACCGCCCCTCCATGGCGGCGCTCAGCTCGGCCTCGCGACCGTCGGCCAGCTCGCCGTCCAGCTTGCGGCGCAGCGCGAGCTCGAGCCGCCGGCCGATCTCCGGGCCCGGCCGGTATGCCCGCGGCGAGCAGATCCGTCGCCGGTGATCTGCAGGCGCACGTGGCGCAGCTCCGACAGCCACCGTCGGGCGCCGGCGGCTGCGCCCTCGAGGTGCTGCTGCTCGGCCAGCGCGCTCGCGAGCGCGACCGCCTCGAGCGGAGCGGAGCGCACCGCCCGGCGCAGCTGCGACGGCGTGAGCGCCGCGTCCAGCCGCGCGGGCAGCGCCGGTCCTCGAGCACCGTGGCGAGCGCGCGATCGCGGTCGCCGGCGGTGAACTGCAGATGGTCGAGCAGCCCCACGATGGCCGGCTCGGGATCCTCGCCGGAGCCGTCCGTCATCGCCAGCAACAGTGCGGCGAGCAGCAGAAGGTCGGCCCGTCCCTCCTCGGGCAGCAGCGCGAGCGACGCGCGTGTCAGGCCCTCGTCTAGATGAAGGCGCGGATGCAGGGCGCAGAGCACGCCCAGCTCGCGGAGCCTGCCGAGGGCCGCCACCGGCTCGGGCTCGGTCAGCGCGAGCCGCAGCTCCGTGCCGATGCGCGCGCCGGAGACCGTCTGCAGGGCGCCGCCAGCGAGCGCCTCGGCGGCGAGCTCGGCGGTGTGCTCCTCGGGCTCGAACCCCAGGCGCGCGAGGTAGCGCGCGAGCCGCAGCAGGCGTGTGGGGTCGTCCAGGAAGCTCTCGCTCGTGAAGCACGCGCAGACGCGCGGCTGCGAGATCCTCGAGCGCGTGGGGCACGCGTGCGCATGGTTCCCTTGCGCCTCCCGCCGAGGCTAACGGCGATCGCGTTGACCGTGAAGTCCCTGCGGCGCAGGTCCTCCTCGGCCGTGCCCGGCCGCACGTCGGGCAGCGCCCCGGGCTCGGAGTAGGACTCGGCACGCCGGCATGCGACGTCGACTCGCCCCTGCGGCCACCACAGCAGAGCGGTTCCGAAGCGCTCGTGAACGATCGTGCCGGAGCGTCCGCCGGGGGGCGGCTCGCGAGGAAGGCCGAGGCTGAGGGCCAGGGCGCGCGCGAACGCCGGCGCATCGTCGCTCACCACCACGTCGAGCTCGCGTGGCGTGCGTCCGAGCAGCAGGTCGCGCACCGCGCCACCGACGAGCTCGACGTCATCGCGGCCGGCGGCGAGCTCGAGCAGCTCCGCACCGCCCGGCAGCTCGCGCACCCGCCCGAGCACGGTCTCGCCGTGGGTCCCCGGATGATCAGCCATCGTGCCCGCCTGGGAAGCCTCGCCCGCTTACGCCTCGACGACCCGCACGGGGATGCCGGCCGCCGCCAGGTGGGCCTTGGCCTCGGCGATCGTGTGGCGTCCGTAGTGGAAGATCGACGCGCACAGCGCGGCGTCGGCGCCCGCGCGCAGCGCCTCGACGAGGTGCTCGAGCTCGCCGGCGCCGCCGGATGCGATGACCGGAACGCTCACCGCCTCGCTCACAGCGGCTGTGAGCGCGAGGTCGTAGCCGTCACTGGTGCCGTCCCGGTCCATGCTCGTGAGCAGTATCTCCCCGGCGCCACGCTCGACGGCCTCGCGGGCCCAACCGACTACGTCGCGGCCCGTGGGGGTGCGCCCGCCGGCGAGATACGCCTCCCACGAGGATGCGCCCCCGTCGGCGCCCAAATCGACGGCCTTGGCGTCTATCGCCAGCACCACGCACTGGGCACCGAACACGGCCGCGAGCTCGTCGATCAGCTCGGGGCGCCGCAGCGCCGCGGAGTTGACCGAGACCTTGTCCGCTCCCGCGTCGAGCACTGACTGGGCGTCGGCGACCGAGCGGATTCCGCCGCCGATCGTGAACGGGACGAACACCTCGTCCGCCGTCCGTCGCGCGAGCTCCGCGATCGTGTCCCGCCGCTCGTGTGTGGCCGTGATATCGAGGAACACGAGCTCGTCGGCGCCCTCCCGGTCGTAGTGGGCGGCGAGCTCGACGGGGTCGCCGGCATCGCGTATATCGACGAATTCCACACCCTTGACTACGCGACCGGCGTCGACGTCCAGGCAGGGGATCACGCGCTTGAAGTGCATCCGCTCACCGTAGCGGCCGATCGGGACCGCGAGAGCGCCGGCTCATGCCGCGAGCGCGGCCTGGGCCTCCTCGACGGTGAAGCGGGTCTCATACAGGGCCTTGCCGACAATCACCCCGTCGAGGCCGTCGATCGCGTTCTCCGAGCGCAGCCTCGCCAGGTGCTCGAGGTCCGACAGCTTGCCGATCCCCCCGAGTAGATCAGGCTTCCGTCACCCGCCGCCTTCGCGGCCCATACGACCTCGTCGCGGTTGGGACCGTCGAGCATCCCGTCGTGATCGATGTTTGTGAAGACGAAGTGACGCACGCCCTGCTCCCGCAGCCCGGCAAACGCGTCGCGGGCTCGCGCGTCGGTCGTCTCGAGCCAACCGTGCGTCGCGACGTACCCGCCGCGCACGTCCACCGCCACGAGCACCTGCTCGGGCGCGTGTACGTCGAGGACCTCCTGTAGCAACCGTGGGTCCGTGAACGCGGCGGTTCCCAGGATCACGCGCGCCGCTCCGGCCCCGAGCGCACGGGCGACCGCCGTCGCCGAGCGCAGGCCGCCCCCGTACTGGACGGGCACGCCCAGGCCGGCGATCCGCCGCAGCTGCTCCAGGTTGACGGGCTCGCCCGCCCTGGCACCGTCGAGGTCGACCACGTGCAGGTGGCGCGCCCCCTGCTCGACCCAGGCGCGCGCGGCGGACAGCGGGTCGCGCTCGTAGACGGTGCTGGCCTCGAAGTCGCCCTTCAGCAGGCGTACGGCGTGACCTTCGAGTATGTCGATCGCGGGGTAGAGCTTCACCTGGCGAGCGGCACTCGAGCCGTTGCGCAGATGCGCGCGAAGTTGGCCAGCAGGCGCAGGCCGGCCGCCGAGGACTTCTCGGGGTGGAACTGCACGCCGTAGAAGGCGCCCTTCTCGACCGCGCTCACAAACGCTGCGCCGTACTCGGCCGTGCCCAGCACGTCGCCCGCCGAGACCGGCACGGGCGCGAACGAGTGCACGTGGTAGAAGGCGCACCGCTCAGGCATGCCCTCGAGTAGCGAGGAGCTCCTCGCAAAGCGGACCTCGTTCCAGCCGATGTGAGGAAGCTTGAGCTGCCCCGCCTGCAGCGCGCGCACCTCCCCGGCGACGATCCCCAGACCGTCGGCCCCACCCTGCTCTGTCGAGGAGTCAAACGCCAGCTGCATTCCCAGGCAGACGCCGAGTACCGGGGTACCCGCCGCCACGCGCTCGCGCAGCAGCT
Source organism: uncultured Solirubrobacteraceae bacterium (assembly GCA_963730575.1). Taxonomy (GTDB): domain Bacteria; phylum Actinomycetota; class Thermoleophilia; order Solirubrobacterales; family Solirubrobacteraceae; genus Palsa-744. Next base: position 150,997 of record CAVSSG010000006.1, on the reverse strand, counting down.
CGTCCAGGCCGAGCTCACGCAGGTTCTCCATCGCGCGCGGGAACGCACCGACGCCCGGGAGGACGAGGCCGGCGACTGCCCGCAGGTGAGCCGGATCGCTCGAGATGCTCGCGCGCACGCCCACGTGCTCGAGCGCCTTCTCGACCGAGCGCCGGTTGCCCATGCCGTAGTCGACCACCGCTACCTCTACCGACTCTTCGATGAGACTGCTCATCCGATCAGCGTACCCTTCGTGCTCGGCACCCCCGGCTCGGTCGGATCGATCGCGACCGCCTGGCGCAGCGCGCGCGCGAACGCCTTGAAGGCCGCCTCGATCATGTGGTGGGCGTTGGTGCCAGTTTCGACCCGCAGATGCAGCGTCAGCTTCGCCGTGTTGGCCAGCGAGCGGAAGAACTCCTCCGTCAGCTCATGATCGAAGCCCCCGGTGGATCCCTGGGGGAGCTCGGCCTCGAACAGCGTGAACGGGCGACCCGAGATGTCGATCGCACAACTCGCCCGCGCCTCGTCCATGGGCACGGTCGCCGATCCGTAGCGGAAGATGCCGGCGCGGTCGCCCAGCGCCGCGTCCAGCGCCTGTCCGAGCACGATCGCGGTGTCCTCGGCCGTGTGGTGCGCTCCCGTCTGCAGGTCCCCGCCGGCCTTCACGTCGAGGTCGATGCGCGCGTGACGGGCCAGCAGGTCGAGCATGTGGTCGAGGAACCCCACACCCGTGTCGCGCACGCCCTCACCGGAGCCGTCGAGCGCCAGCGTGAGCCGCACGTCGGTCTCGTTGGTTCGACGCTCGACGGCGGCGGCACGGCTCATGGCTGTGGATTCTCCTGCACGCGCGCCTCCATCGACTCGGCGTGCACGTCAAAGCCCTCGGCGCGCGCGATCGGCGCGCCCGCGACGGCGAGCTTCCCCGCCGAGGAGCCGATCCGTACCTCGGCCATCCTGCGGCGGAAGTGGCGGGCCGAGAGCATCGAGGCGAACCGGGCCGCACCGCCGGTGGGCAGGACGTGGTTGCTGCCGGCTACGTAGTCGCCGAAGGCGGTCGCGCTGGCGCTGCCCACGAACAGGGCGCCGGCCGTACGGATCAGCGGCGCGAGCTCCTCGGCCTGCGCACCGAGGAGCTGCAGGTGCTCGGGTGCGAACGCGTTCGCCAGCGCCACGGCCTCGTCGGTCTCGGCCACGTCGACGAGCGCGAACACGGCCTCGCCCACCGTGGGGCGTTCCACCACGAGCTCCTCGAGCCTCTCCATCAGCGCATCGCCGACGCGTGCCTCGGAGGACGCGGCCACCACGAGGCTGCCCTCGCCGTGCTCGCCCTGCGCGAGCATGTCGAGCGCGGCCAGCCTCAGGACCTCCTCGTCCGCCCGGCCCTCGATCAGGATGAGAAGGTCACTGGGGCCGGCAAATCCGTCGATCCCCACGGTCGCAGAAAGCTGGCGCTTGGCCTCCTGCACATACAGGTTGCCCGGACCGACCACAACGTCGACGCGGTCGACCGTCTCGGTCCCGTATGCCAGCGCGGCGACCGCCTGCGCGCCGCCCATGCGGTACACCCGCTCGACCCCGCACAGCCGGCAGACGCCGAGGATCGACGGATCGATCTGGCCGTCCGCGCCGGGAGGAGCGCATACCACGACGTCGATCACACCGGCGGCCCGTGCGGTCACCACGCCCATCACGACCGTGCTCGGATAGGGAGCGCGCCCGCCCGGCACGTACACCGCGGCCGAATTGACCGGCACCTCGCGCAGCACGATCCGCTGTCCCTGGGGCAGGTCGAGCGAGACGTCCTCGCCGACGCCGGCGTTCGCCACGAGCGCGACGTTGGTGATCGCCACCTGGAGCCCCGCCACCAGCTCGAGCCCGAGCAGCTTGATGGCGTCGTCGAGCTCCTCCACGCCGACCCGCAGCGGCCCCGGGTCGTTGCCGGCCGTGTCGAGCCGGCGCGTGTAGTCCCTCACGGCCGCATCGCCCTCGATGCGTACCCGCTCGAGGATCTCGCGCACCGCCGTCTCCACCGATCCGCCGCCGGGAACGAGCGAGCGCAGGTAGGCCGCGACACCGGCGGGACCGCCGTGCCGGTCGACCAGCTCCACGTTCAGGCGCTCAAGGCGCATCTCAGGCCAAGCCCGCCGCCGGCATGCCGCGCAGCCGCTCGAGCAGGTCGTCGATCGGCGCCGCCTTGAGCTTGTGCGCCACCGGGTTGGCGATCAACCTGGCCGTGCACACGAATATCTCCTCCCGCACGACCAGGTTGTTCTCGCGAAGGGTGGTCCCGGTGGCCGTCAGATCGATGATCGCCTCGACCATCCCCGTGAGCGGTGCGAGCTCGACCGAGCCCTTCACCTCCACGATCTCCGCCTGCCTGCCCGTTTCCTCGAGGTAGCGTGCGGCAATACGCGGATACTTGGTGGCGACGCGCATCACGCCGAGACGCCGCAGCGCCTGCAGCGCGGGATCGGGACCGGCCTTGCTCGCCAGCACCATCGTGCAGCGACCGAAGCCGAGGTCGAGCAGCTCATACACTTCCCGGCCGCCCTCGCCCGGTCGCTGAGCCTCCTGCTCGAGCAGCACGTCCTTGCCGGTGACCCCCAGGTCGGCCGCCCCCGCCTCGACGTAGGTCGGCACATCCGACGGGCGCATGGTGATGACGCCGATGTCCTCGAACAGCAGCTTGCGGTCGTTGGCACGCAGCTCCTCGGTGTCCAGGCCGAGCTCGGCGAGCAGGTCTACGGTCCCGGCGAACAGCGCGCCGCGAGGCACCGCGATCGTGAGGCCCTGCATGGAGCTCATGCCGCCTGCCCGATGGAGGGGTCGCCACCGCCCCGCGGGCCCGGCCGCGCGAGCAGCGCACCGGTCCCGCGCTCCTCGCCCGCGAGCGCGATGTGCAACCGGTCCACGCCCAGGGCGAAGCCCACCGCGGGCAGCGCCCGCCCGAACCGCCCGAGCAGGTCGTCGTAGCGGCCACCGCCGCCGATCGGTCCGCCCAGTGCGGGGTCGTAGACCTCGAACACCGCGCCCGTGTAGTAGCCGATGTTGCGTATGAGGCCAAGGTCGAAGATCACCCTGGCCGCCACCTGCGGCTCGAGCAGCTGATGCACCTGGCGCATGCCCGTGACTGCTTGGACGGCCGGCTCCGGCGCGTCGGTGAGCACCTCCGGTCCGCCCCGCCGTTGCGGCGCCTCGAGCAGCAGCTCGGCCGCCTCGTCGGTCAGCCCGGCCTCCTCGAGACTGTGCTCGAGCCCGACGAAGTCGCGGCGTGCGAGCGCCTCGAGCAACCCCGCCCGAGCCTGCGGGGGCACCTGCAGGCTCTCCATCAGGGCAGGGAACAGGGATGCGTCGCCGACCCCGATCCGGTAGTCCTTCAGGCCGACCGCGTCAAGCGCGTGACACAGGACCGTGAGCGTCTCGGCCGTCCCCTCAGGCGCGGGCGAGCCGATCAGCTCGATCCCCGCCTGCAGAAGCTCCCGCGACTGTCCGCGCTGGGGACGCACACCCCGGTAGCAGTGGGCGAAGTAGCAGAAGCGCAGGGGAGGCTCGCTGGACGCGTAGCGCGTCGCAACCACGCGGGCGATCGGCACGGTCATGTCCGAGCGCAGCACGAGCACGGCCCCCGACTCGTCGAACACGCGATAGGCCGGCTGCACTTCGGCCATGTCCGCCCGCGCCAGCACCGACTCGTACTCGAGCGCGGGCGTGTAGACCTCGCCGTAGTGGTGGCGCTCGAACACCCTCCGGAGGGTGTCGGTGATCGCACGCACCTCGCGCGTCTCGTCGGGCAGCACATCGCGTGTGCCGCTGGGGATCGGGTGGATCATGCCCCTGCCATTCAAGCGGACGGCGGGCCTGACCGTCTTGACCGAGGCCGTCCGCAGCCGCAGGCGACCGCGGGCGCGCTCGCGACTATGCGTGCACCGGCTCTGTCGCCACGCGCTCGATATGGGCGCCCAGATCGCGCAGACGCTCGTCGATCCGCTCGTAGCCACGGTCGATCTGGCGGACGTTTCCGATCTCGCTGCGTCCCTCGGCGCACAAGGCGGCCAGCAGTATCGCCATGCCGGCCCGGATGTCCGGCGACTCCACGCGCTCGCCACGCAGCCTCCGCGGTCCCGTAACGATCGCGCGGTGCGGGTCGCACATCACTATGTCGGCGCCCATCAGGATCAGCTTGTCGGTGAAGATCAGGCGATTCTCGAACATCCACTCGTGGATCAGGATCGAGCCCTCCGCCTGCGTGGCCAGCGCCACCGCGATCGACGTGAGGTCGGCGGGAAACGCGGGCCAGGGCCCATCCTGGATCTTGCTCTTGTACTCCCCCACGTCCGCCTGGACGACGAGCTTCTGGCCACCGGGCACGACCACGTCGTTGCCGTGCAGCTCCGAGCGCAACCCGAGCCGTTCGAACACGAGGCGGATCATTCGCAGATCGCCCGGGACCGTGTCCTTGATGCACAGCTCGCCCCCGGTGACACCCGCCAGCGCCATGAAGCTGCCGATCTCGATGTGGTCGGGCGCGACATCGTGTTCACAACCTCGCAGGCGCTCGACGCCGTTGATCGTGATCATGTTCGAACCGATGCCATTGACGTCGGCGCCCATCTTCACGAGCATGCGCGCGAGATCCTGGACATGCGGCTCGCATGCGGCGTTGCCGATCACCGTGGTGCCCGGCGTCAGGGCGGCCGCCATCAGCGCGTTCTCCGTGGCCATGACCGAGGGCTCGTCCATGAAGACGTCGGTTGGACGCAGCCCGCGTGGAGCGCTGAGCACAATCTCCCTCCCGCATTCGGTGATGGCGCCCATCGCCCGGAAGGCATCCAGGTGCGGATCGAGGCGGCGGCGGCCTATCACGTCGCCGCCCGGCGGGGGCATGACCGCGCGGTGAAAACGGGCTAGCAGCGGGCCGGCGAGCAGGAACGACGCCCGAATCAGCTCCGCCAGCTCACGCTCGATCCCGACCTCGTGCACACCTGCGGCGCACACCGCGACCTCGTTTGGACCGCGCCAACTCACGTCCACGCCGATCGTGCCGAGGATGCTGAGCATCGCCTCGACGTCCCGGATCCTCGGAACGTTGCCCACTATCACCTCATCCTCGGTCAGCACCGTGGCCGCGAGGAGCGCCAGCGCCCCGTTCTTGTTCCCAGCCGGAACCATCGTGCCGGAAAGCGGGGCGCCACCTTCGATTACGAACTTCTCCATGAGCGGTTTACGCCGCCGCCGGATCCCCAACAGGGACTCGCCGGTGCTGCGCCTCGCAAGCGTAACAGCCATCTCACCACCCAAGTTCGAGCCGTACCGCCGCGACCCTGCCTGGAAACCGTCAAAGCTCTGCCCCGCACCTGGGCAGGGCCACGTCGGTGCAAGCCGCGTTGCACCGTGGCCGTCCCCGATCGGCTCTGCAGAGCCGTTTTCCAGTGGCACTGCCCGATGCGTACACATGTTCGTGCATGGTCCGTCCGAGCGCCCCCCTAGCCTGCGAACACATGTTCCCCCGCGAGCCCACTTCCACGCTTGCGCAGTGCGCGCTCGGTGCCCTGAGGCTCACCCGCTCGTTCCTGCTGCTCGAGGACGACCACGACGTCGACTGGGAGGTCGATCGCAGCGAGCCGAGGCAGCCGGCCCATCCGCACCGGGCGCCGCTGCGCGGGCGAACTGCCCCTCGCCGTCCACGTCAGCCCGCCCCGCCGCGACACGTCTGCCTGTCCCCGCTGACGCGCCCGGCCACCTCTAACGAAAGGCCACGCCCCCGCCGGACAGATGCGCCACCTCCCAGCGCGCGCGCCGACGAGCTCTGCGAGGGCCCGCCAGGGCTCGGGCTGAAGGTCACACGACCCGACTGAATTCACCCGGCGCAGGGCACGCACCCGAGCCATCCTCTCTTCGCCATCACGCTGACAACGGCCACCCGGAGGTGGCCGTTGTCTACTGAAAAACCGGCGGCGTCCTACTCTCCCAGGCCCTTGCGAGCCAAGTACCATCGGCGCTGAGGGGCTTAACTGCTCTGTTCGGAATGGGAAGAGGTGTTTCCCCCTCGCCATAGGCCACCGGAAAATGATGAGAGACCACGCCCCGGCGGTCCTTCAAAACTGCACAGCGCCACACGGGTATCACAAAATATCCGTCAAGCCCTCGACCCATTAGTACCGGTCTCCTTCAGACGTTACCGCCCTTCCAGATCCGGCCTATCAACCTGGTGGTCTACCAGGGGTCTTACTCCCTCAAGGGGATGGGAGAGCTCATCTTGAGGCCGGCTTCCCGCTTAGATGCTTTCAGCGGTTATCCGATCCACACGTAGCTAATCTGCAATGCCCTTGGCAGGACAACAGATACACCAGAGGTGCGTTCATCCCGGTCCTCTCGTACTAGGGACAAATCCTCTCAACTCTCCAACGCCCACGGCAGATAGGGACCGAACTGTCTCACGACGTTCTGAACCCAGCTCGCGTACCGCTTTAATGGGCGAACAGCCCAACCCTTGGGACCGACTCCACCCCCAGGATGCGACGAGCCGACATCGAGGTGCCAAACCGGGCCGTCGATGTGGACTCTTGGGCCCGATAAGCCTGTTATCCCCGGAGTACCTTTTATCCGTTGAGCGACGGCACTTCCACTTGCTACCGCCGGATCACTAAGACCTGCTTTCGCACCTGCTCGACCTGTCGGTCTCGCAGTCAAGCTCCCTTGCTGCCTTTACACTCTACGCACGATTTCCGACCGTGCTGAGGGAACCTTTGTGCGCCTCCGTTACATTTTGGGAGGCGACCGCCCCAGTCAAACTACCCGCCTGGCACTGTCCAGCGCCCGGATTCACGGAGCGCTGTTAGAAACCCAGTACACCAAGGGTGGTATCTCAAGGTTGGCTCCACGCCAGCCGCAACCAGCGCTTCAAAGCCTCCCACCTATCCTGAGCGAGATGCACCGAATCCCAATACCAAGTTGTAGTAAAGGTTCACGGGGTCTTTCCGTCTAGCCGCGGGTACTCGGCATCTTCACCGAGACTGCAATTTCACCGAGCCCCTCGTTGAGACAGCGCTGAAGTCGTTACGCCATTCGTGCAGGTCGGAACTTACCCGACAAGGAATTTCGCTACCTTAGGACCGTTATAGTTACGGCCGCCGTTTACCGGGGCTTAGCTTCGCTGCTTCGGGCCAAGCCCTAACAACTCCACGTAACCTTCCGGCACCGGGCAGGCGTCAGCCCCTATACGTCGTCTTACGACTTAGCAGAGACCTGTGTTTTTGGTAAACAGTCGCTTCAGCCTATTCACTGCGGCCCCCTCGGGCTCCACTCGGCAAGCGGCTTCACCCTACTGGGGCGCCCCTTATCCCGAAGTTACGGGGCAATTTTGCCGAGTTCCTTAACGAGGGTTATCTCGATCACCTTAGTATTCTCTACTTGCCCACCTGTGTCGGTTTTGGTACGGGCACGCGCTTCCTCCCTAGAGGATTTTCTTGGAGGCATGGCGTCGGGGACTCGCCGGCTTAGTAGCCAGCTGGCATCGCACCTCAGGTTAGTGCGGCCCCGGCATTTGACCTAGGGCCACCCCTACATGCTTACCCCAGGACGACCATCGCCTGGGTTCCCTTAGCCTTCCTCGTCCCCCCATCGGTCAAACGGAAGCGACGTGGTACAGGAATATCAACCTGTTGGCCATCGACTACGCCTTTCGGCCTCGCCTTAGGTCCCGACTAACCCTGAGCAGACGAACTTTACTCAGGAATCCTTGGGCAATCGGTGGAGGGGATTCTCACCCCTCTTTCGTTACTCATGCCGGCATTCTCACTTCCCATGCCTCCACGGCTGGCTTACGCCGCCGCTTTGCTGGCATGGGAACGCTCTCCTACCGCGCGATCGACCCGAAGGTCTCACGCACCCGCAGCTTCGGTGACTAGCTTGAGCCCCGTTACATTGTCCGCGCTCGAACACTTGACCAGTGAGCTGTTACGCACTCTTTCAAGGGTGGCTGCCTCTAAGCCAACCTCCTGGTTGTCTATGCACTCGAACATCGTTTCCCACTTAGCTAGTACTTAGGGACCTTAGCTGGCGGTCTGGGCTGTTTCCCTTTCGACGCTGAAGTTTATCCCCCAGCAACTGACTCCCGGAGTAGACGTAATGGTCTTCGGAGTTTGCCTGAAGTCGGTAACCTGGTAGGGCCCCTAGTCCAAACAGTGCTCTACGGCCACCACGCAATTTATCCGAGGCTATACCTAAATATATTTCGGAGAGAACCAGATATCACTGAGCTTGATTAGCCTTTCACTCCGACCCACAGGTCATCCGCCCAGTTTTCAACCTAGGTCGGTTCGGCCCTCCACGAGGTCTTACCCCCGCTTCAGCCTGCCCATGGGTAGCTCGCTCAGTTTCGGGTCTACCGCCTACGACTATGTCGCCCTATTAGGACTCGCTTTCGCTACGGCTCCGCTCATCGCTTAACCTTGCCGCAGACGAGTAACTCGCCGGCTCGTTATGCAAAAAGCACGCGGTCACAGGACAAGCCTGCTCCCACCGCTTGTAGGCACGCGGTTTCAGGTACTATTTCACTCCCCTTCCGGGGTACTTTTCACCTTTCCCTCACGGTACTTGTCCGCTATCGGTCACCAAGGAGTACTTAGCCTTGGAGGGTGGTCCCCCCAGGTTCAGTCCGCGTTTCACGGGCGCGGACTTACTCAGGAACGTCTTGACGGAAGGTCATGCAGTTTCGTCTACGGGACGATTGCCCTCTATGGTGCGCGGTTCCACACGCTTCGACTACCACATGATTTTGTAACTTCCGCCGAGCCGGACACGGCTCGGAACAGACGCCCTACAACCCCCGACACGCAACGCGTGCCCGCTTGCACCTGCCAGGTTTGGGCTGATCCCCTTTCGCTCGCCACTACTCAGGGAGTCTCGGTTGATTTCCTTTCCTCGGGGTACTGAGATGTTTCACTTCCCCCGCTTGTCCTCCGCCGGCCTATGTGTTCAGCCGGGGATAACGCCGCATTACCAGCGCTGGGTTTCCCCATTCGGGAATCCACGGGTCAAAGGCTATTCAGCGCCTAACCGTGGCTTATCGCAGCCGTTCACGCCCTTCATCGACTCTTGGTGCCAAGGCATCCACCATGTGCCCTTACTATCTTGACGGTGATCTGACCCGGACACGCCTGATGCAGCTTCGGAGGATCGATCGCGGCGGCCCGGTGATACCCGTTTCGACCGCCCGCTTATCGATGGCGGTCGATGTGGCTTCTGTGCAGTTTTCAAGGACCGTGGAGAGGCTTGTACGCCGGCCGGCTCGCGTGCGTCTGCGCGCGCGCTATGTGCGCGCACCACGGCTGACGCCGGCGGGCGCCGGTCTCTCAAAACTCAACAGCATGCTGGCGGATTGGATGCCGGCGCTCAGGCAGCTCCCGAGTAGGACGAGAGCTCGACGAAGCGTGGCGCGCCAGTCAGGTTCGGTCGACATGCTAGGCCCGGTCCGCTCGTGACACCGACCGGCCTCGTGCTCGCGGACGAGCTCGGAGCGCTCGGACGGTCGCTGCGACCGGGGCACCGTTATGTGCTCCCTAGAAAGGAGGTGATCCAGCCGCAGCTTCCGCTACGGCTACCTTGTTACGACTTCACCCCAGTCACGAGCCCCACCTTCGACGGCTCCCTCCCTTGCGGGTTAGGCCACCGGCTTCGGGTGTTGCTCACTCCCGTGGTGTGACGGGCGGTGTGTACAAGGCCCGGGAACGTATTCACCGCGGCATTGCTGATCCGCGATTACTAGCAACTCCGCCTTCATGCAGGCGAGTTTCAGCCTGCAATCCGAACCGAGACGCGCTTTAAGGGATTCGCTCCACCTCGCGGTATCGCAGCCCTCTGTACGCGCCAATGTAGCACGTGTGTAGCCCTGGACATAAGGGGCATGATGACTTGACGTCATCCCCACCTTCCTCCGGTTTGTCACCGGCAGTCTCGCATGAGTCCCCAACTAAATGCTGGCAACATGCGACGGGGGTTGCGCTCGTTGCGGGACTTAACCCAACATCTCACGACACGAGCTGACGACAGCCATGCACCACCTGTGAAAGTGCCCCGAAGGGAAGCCGTGTTTCCACGGCGGTCACTCACATGTCAAGCCCAGGTAAGGTTCTTCGCGTTGCGTCGAATTAAACCACATGCTCCGCTGCTTGTGCGGGCCCCCGTCAATTCCTTTGAGTTTTAGCCTTGCGGCCGTACTCCCCAGGCGGGCAACTTAATGCGTTAGCTTCGGCACGGGGGGAGTCGACACCCCCCACATCTAGTGCCCATCGTTTACAGCGTGGACTACCAGGGTATCTAATCCTGTTTGCTCCCCACGCTTTCGCGTCTCAGCGTCAGTCACCGTCCCAGCGAGCTGCCTTCGCCATTGGTGTTCCTCCTGATATCTGCGCATTTCACCGCTACACCAGGAATTCCACTCGCCCCTTCCGGACTCTAGCCCGACAGTATCCACCGGCTTTCCAGGGTTGAGCCCTGGACTTTCACAGCGGACTTATCGAGCCGCCTACACGCTCTTTACGCCCAATAATTCCGGACAACGCTTGCACCCTACGTATTACCGCGGCTGCTGGCACGTAGTTAGCCGGTGCTTCTTGTGAAGGTACCGTCACTCCATCCGGCTATTCACCGGTGAAGCTTCGTCCCAACTGAAAGGGGTTTACAACCCGAAAGCCTTCTTCCCCCACGCGGCGTTGCTGCGTCACGCTTTCGCGCATTGCGCAAGATTCCCCACTGCTGCCTCCCGTAGGAGTCTGGGCCGTGTCTCAGTCCCAGTGTGGCTGATCGTCCTCTCAGACCAGCTACCCATCGTAGCCTTGGTGAGCCGTTACCTCACCAACAAGCTAATGGGCCGCGGGCCCATCTCGATGCGGAGGCCGAAGCTTCCTTTCCCCTTGCGGGCACATCCGGTATTAGCCCGAGTTTCCTCGGGTTGTCCCGGTCATCGAGGCAGGTTACCCACGTGTTACTCACCCGTTCGCGGCTCTGCCCCAGGGCAAGCCCTGGTTCGTCGCTCCACTTGCATGTGTTAAGCACGCCGCCAGCGTTCGTCCTGAGCCAGGATCAAACTCTCCGTGAAGAACTTCACGAAAAGCTGTCATTGGTTTGCCGCTCGCCCGCCGAGCGCGAACGCACGCCGATACTCGGCTTCCGCCGGGACCTATACACCGTGGTCCCGGCACCATGACGGGGTACTTCCCTACTTGACTCTTTGTCCGCCATGCCGACGTACGCCGAAGCGCTCGCCGTGGCGGGTCGAACCTGGACGCACACCACGATCGATGTTCGATCGTAGGTGCGCATGCTGTTGAGTTTTCAAAGACCGCCGATGCTCTCCGTCAGGGAGCAACCTTCAGAGGAAACCGATCCGACCCAGCGCCCGTGGGCGCGCTTTTGGGCCGACCGGGGAGTATAGCGCTATTGGACGAGCTAAGCCGCACGGAAGCCGGCGCTTGCCGACCTTCAGCACCTGGCCCGTCGGCGCGCTCGACGCGCGACGTCGTGCTCGCCCTTGGCCAGCACCGCTCCCCCAGCGTCACCGCGCCCTGGTCGATCAGGCGGCGGGCCTCCGAACGCGACATGCCGAACTCCTCGGCGATCGCCGCGGGCAGGTGCGACCATCCCGTTCTCCCCGGCCGGACGCGCGCCTCGTCGCATCTCGCTCGGGCGGCTGGCGCTCGACGAGCACACGGTCGAACTCGCGCTCGGCCTCCAGCGGCCTGCTCCGGCGGAGTGCAGCCAGCCCACCAGCCCGCGCGCCAGCCGCGCGCTTCGCGTCGCGCGGCGAGGAGCTCGCCCGGGGGCTCCCGGTGCAGCAGCAGCCGGTAGTACTCGCCCATCGCCTCGTCGGGGATCGCCATCGTCTTGCCGTACATCTCCTCCGGCTCGTCGGTGATCCCGATCTGGTTGCCCAGCGACTTGGACATCTTCTTCAGCCCGTCGGTGCCCGACCAGGATCGGCATCGTCAGGATCGCCTGCTCGGGCTGGCCGTACGCCCGCTGGATGTCGCGCCCCAGCAGCAGGTTGAACTTCTGGTCGGTCCCGCCCAGCTCCACGTCGGCCTTCACCGCCACCGAGTCGTAGCCCTGCAGCAGCGGATACAGCAGCTCCAGCATCGAGATCGGCTCCTTCGCCTGCCAGCGTTTGGCGAAGTCGTCTCGCTCGAGCATCTGCGCCACGGTTGTCGTGCGCACCAGCCCCAGCAGCTCGGCCATCCCCATGTCCAGCCACTCGCTGTTGCGCCGCACCTCCATGCGCTCGCGGATCGGGATCCAGGATCCTCGACGCCTGCTCTTGGAACGTCTTCGCGTTGGCCTCGATCTCCTCCTCGCTCAGCATCGGCCGCAGGCTCGACCGGCCCGACGGATCCCCCACGCGCGCGGTGTAGTCGCCGACGATCAGCACCACCCGGTGCCCGGCGTCCTGGAACTCGCGCAGCTTGCCCAGCACGACCGCGTGCCCGAGATGGATGTCCGGCGCGGTCGGATCGATCCCCAGCTTGACCCGCAGCTGCCTGCCCTCGGCGCGCGGCGAGGCGCAGCTTCCCGGCCAGCGCCCCCTCCGGGCAGGCTGTCGACGCGCGCCCAGCGCCAGCTCGGCGGCCTCGTCGGCCGCCTCTCGAGGACATCCGCGTGCAGGGCTGGCGGTCGGGCATGGCGGGCAATGGTAGACTCTCGCCCTCGTGTGGAGTCCGCCGCACCGCCAGTCCGCGGCCGAGCCTCACGTCTGAGACCGCTGAAGCGGCTGCGCTTCCTGCTGATCCTCTTCGCCGTGCTGCTGCTCGGCCTGATCTCCTTCGTCTTCGGCATGTTCGTGGCCGTCGCCTCCGACCTGCCCTCGCTGACCAAATTCTCGCTGTACAAGGACGAGCAGTCCTCCACGCTGCTACGACGACCTCGGCCACCCGATCGGCGTGCTCAGCCAGCACAACCGCGTGATCGTGACGCCCTCCGAGATCCCTCCGGTCGTCAAAGAGGCGGTGATCTCGATCGAGGACAAGCGCTTCGGGACCGAGGGCGGCGATCGACATCCGCGGCATCGCGCGCGCGTTCGTGGACGACATCGAGCACAAAGGCGCCGCCCAAGGCGCCTCGACGATCGAGGAGCAATTCATCAAGAACGCACTCCAGGCCCAGTCGCACCGCACGATCTTCGAGAAGCTGCGCGAGGCGGCGCTCGCCTACCAGCTCTCGCACAAGTGGTCGAAGGAAAAGATCCTCACGGCCTACCTCAACACGATCTACTTCGGCAACGGCGCCTACGGGATCGAGTCCGCCGCACAGACCTACTTCGGCCAGGAGCCCGCCCATCTTGGCTGCGGCACCCCCGACCACGAACTGTGCGTGCAGCAGTTGCAGCCCTGGGAGGCGGCGCTCTTGGGCGGGATCATCCAGGACCCGACGGCGTATGACCCGGCCGAGCACCCACAGGCGGCCCGCGAACGCCGGGACGTCGTGCTCCAGCAGATGTACGAGCAGGGCTACCTGACGAAGACGATCTACGAACAGAGCGTCGATCAGCCGCTGCCCAGCCCCAGCGAAATCCAGGCGCCGCAGGAGCAGACGGTCGAAGGCGTCGACGCCGGCTACTTCACCAGCTGGGTCCAGCAGCAGGTGATCGAACGCTACGGCGCCCCGCGCGCGTTCGACGGCGGGCTGCGCATCAAGACGACACTCGACCTCGAGCTGCAGCGCGCCGCCGAACAGGCGGTCGACGGCTATCTCGCCTACTCCGGCGATCCAAGCGCCTCGCTCGTGGCGATCGAAAACTCCACCGGCGAGGTGCGCGCGATGGTGGGCGGGCGGGGCTACGACGAATCGCCGTTCAACCTCGCCACCGAGGGCGAGCGCCAGCCCGGCTCCTCGTTCAAGGCCTTCGACCTGGCCGCAGCCCTGGAGGACGGCATCTCGCCGGAATCGGTGTGGACGTCCAAGCAGAAGGAATTCATCGTGCCGGGCACCGGCGGCCACGAAAAGTTCGTCGTACACAACGACGAAGGCGCCTACGTGGGCGAACGGACGCTGACCAACGCCCTCGCCTACTCGGACAACTCGATCTTCGCGGAAGTCGGCCTACGTGTCGGCACCCACCGCATCGCCGACCTGGCGCACCGGATGGGCATCACGACCCCGATCTCGACGAACCCCGCGATGACGATCGGCGGCCTGAACGTCGGCGTCACGCCGCTGGACATGGCCCACGCCTATGAGACGATCGCCCACGACGGTGAGCGCGTGAGCGGGACCCTGGCCGAAGACGACGCCCCCGTGGGCATCCAGGAAGTCGCCTCACCCAACAGCCCGCTCCCCGACGGCTCCCACCGAGACATCAACCGGGTGCGTGCCACGCCGGTGCTGCCCCCGGATGTCGCCGCGACCGAGACCGAAATGCTCGAGACCGTGCTTCAGTACGGCACCGCCCGGGGCGCCGCGCTGGGCGAATTCGCCGCCGGCAAGACGGGCACGACCTCCAACTACGTCGACGCCTGGTTCGTGGGCTACAACCACAAGTACACGGTCGCGGTCTGGGTCGGCTATCCCGAAGGCGCGAAGGCGATGAGCACCGATTACGACGGCGGCCCCGTGCTCGGCGGCACCTTCCCCGCCCTGATCTGGCACGACTTCATGACCTCGGCCACGCAGATCGACAAGATCCGCGCAGAAGAAGCTTCGGCCGCGGCAGCCGCCCACGCCGCGGGCAAGACCAAGGGGACGACGAGCGGCGCCGAAGAAGCCGCCTCACCTGCGAGCACGCCGGCGGGCGCCTCTCAGCCCGGCGGGGAAAAGGCCGAACACCACGCCAGCCCGAGCACCGGTGGCGGCGGCGGAGGAGCAAACGAACACAGCGCCTCCCCGTCCGCGCCCGCCACTCCGACGCCCGCTCCGGCTCCTTCGACGCCGCCGACTCCGGCCGGGGCGGGCGGAGCTCCAAATCAACCGGAAAGCCCATCCGCCCCCAAAGGCGGGGGCAGCGCCACTCCCGAAGCGACCGGTGGGGTCAGCCCGACGGGGTAGGGCGGGGACTGGAGACGTGGCGGTTGGCGGCCACGCAGAAGCGCCACGGCAGCTCGACCGCCTTGGTGATGCCGATGCGCGTGCCGGCCACGACCGGCTCGTCCCATCCCTCCGGGCGTGGGCCGATCGTGATCGGACCCGTGCGCAGATCGCCCCCGTTGTGAGACAGTGAGATGCCGAGCGCCTGCGTGAGCTTGCCCGGTCCCGAGCACAGGTCCGCGTCACGCATCCTGCGTGCGCCGTTCGCCGCCCGACGCACCCGCATCTCCTCGATTCCCGTGAGCGGCTCGAGCGCTCTGATCAGCGCCGCCGCGCCGACCCCCTCCGGCTCGCACACCGCGTTCAGCAGCGCGTGCACGCCGTAGGAGCGGTACACGTAGGCGCGGCCCGGCGCGGCGAACAGCGTCTGCGTACGTGGCGTCAGCCCGGCGAAGGCGTGGCACGCGGGCTCGGAGTCGTGGTAGGCCTCGGTCTCGACGATCAACCCGCTGCCCTTACCGAACGAGACGGTGCAGCCGATCAACTCCTCGGCGACCTGCACGACCGGGCGCTCGTAGAACCCGGCCGGCAGCCCCTCAGCCTTCCGTCGGCCCATCGAGCGTCGTCCTGGCCAGCGCGATCTGCTCACGCACGCGCGCGAGTGACGTTCCGCCCTCGGACACCTTGGACTCCAACCACGAGCTTTGCGTGAGCACCTCCCGGAACCGCGTCTCGTTTGCCGCCAACGTCTCGCTATGCGCGTGAAGCTCATCGGTGGTCAACCCGGACAGCTGGCGCCCGCTGTCGAGCGCCGTGCGCACCAGCCCCGCGACGACGCCGTGCGCCTCGCGAAACGGCATGCCGAGACCCACCAGCAGATCGGCCACGTCGGTCGCGGCGATCAGCTCGTCGCCGGCGGCCTCGCTCATCCGCTCGCGGTCGAATTTCGCCCCCGCGACCATGCCCGTGGCCGCGGCCAGCCCCAGCTCGATCGTCTCGACCGCATCGAACAGGTGCTCCTTGTCCTCCTGCAGATCCTTGTTGTAGGTGAGCGGCAGCGCGTGCATCACGCCATGCAGGGCAGTCAGATGTCCGACCACGCGCGGGGCCTTTGCGCGCAGCAGCTCGGCCGCGTCGGGGTTCTTCTTCTGGGGCATGATCGAGCTGCCCGAGCTCCACTCATCCGGCAGCTCGCAGAAGGAGAACTCGCTGCTCGACCACAGCACGAGCTCGGCCCCCAGCCGGGACAGGTGGGTGGCGCACGTGGCGGCGGCGTTCAGGTAGTCCAGCACGAAATCCCTGCCCGACACCGCGTCGATCGAGTTGGGCGCGACCTCCGCGAACCCCAGCTCACGGGCGAGGAGCTCGCGATCGGTGTCGAAGCTCACGCCCGCCAGCGCGCCGGAGCCGAGCGGCAGGCGTCCCGCCTCACGCTCGGCGAACGCGAACCGCGCCCGGTCGCGCGCGAGCATCCAGAAGTACGCCAGCAGATGGTGGCTGAGGTAGACGGGCTGGGCGCGCTGCAGGTGTGTGTACCCGGGCATCGCCCAGTCCAGATGCTCCTCGGCGCGCATCATCAGCTCGCGCATCAGCGCCGCGATCGCGGCGTGCGCCACCGCCGCCCGCTCGCGCGTATACATCGCCAGGTCCGTCACGACCTGGTCGTTGCGCGAGCGCGCGGTATGCAGCTTCCCCCCGACCGGCCCCACGATCTCGGTCAACCGCCGCTCGATCGCCATATGGATGTCCTCGTCGTCGGGCTGATACGGGAACGCGCTCTCGGCCAGCTCCTCCTCGACCGCGTCAAGACCTCTCAGCAGCGCGTCGCGATCCTCAGCGGCGATGATCCCCCGCTCGGCCAGCATCCGCGCATGCGCCCGGGACTGGGCGACGTCATAGGGCCACAGCCGCCTGTCGAACCCGATCGAGGCGTTCAGGCGCTGGAAGTCTGGGTGCTGGGGCTCACGGAAGCGGGACATATGCGATCAGTCTGACAGCACGTCGAGCGCCTCAGAGATAGATGACCTCGACACCGAGCCGGTCGTAGGTGGTCGCCGCCCGACGATCGCAGCTGATGAGGCGATAGCCGTGATGGGCGGCAGTGGCGGCGACGATGCCATCGTAGATTGCGCCGCCTGCAATCGACAGATCCGCGAAACGCGCGATCAGCGCGCGACCCTCGGGTTCGGGCAGCGCCATCCGCTTGCCCGGGTAGTCCTCGCGCAGGTACCGCGCCACCAGCTTCGGCTCCATCTGCAGCGGCTCGGGCAGGCGGGTAAGGACCGAGTAGGTCTCCAACTCCGCATGAGCAACGAGATCCCTGACATCGCCGAGCGCTTCGCTCGCTGCCTCGTGGTACTCGTTCCAGCTGGCAAAAGCAGCGATCACGACGCTGCTGTCGGGAGTAGCCGCGCCAGCGTCGGCCTTGGCGCTCACCGGCGAATCTGTTCCAGCGTCTCGCGCACCATCTCCTGCGTCAGCACAGGCATCGGCCGATCGGCGACGGCCACCAGCCGCCCACCCTTCTTCTCGAGGCGCACAGGCGTCGTGGGATGCTCGACCTCGAGCCGGCCGTCCACGGCGCTCAGCTCCAGCTTCTGCCCCGGTTTGAACCTGAGCTCCTCGCGCAGCCGCTTGGGAACCACGATTCGTCCGGCCTTATCAATGGTTGTAACCATGGTAAAAGTCTACCATCGCGCGATGCGAGCACGTTCCCGGCCGGCGAAGGAACTACGTAAAGCCTAATGCCTCTGGCAATCCTCGCCGACCGGGCTCGTATCTCGCCCGCGCTTTGCTGACTGCTTCAGTGCTAACCAGCAGGGCTCGGCGTCAGCTTGTGCGGGAGGGAGCCTGCTGTGGTCCTCCACGCGTGCTCGTGCGCTCCACCTTCTGCTCGAGCTTCACATCGATCAGCCTGTCATCGTCGAACCAGTGACCGTACTGGTGCTTGCCGTCCTTGTCCACCGGCGGCACGAGGAGCACCTGGTCGCACCCAGAGATGTACGAGGTGAAGCCCGTACAGCGACCTTCGAAGCCCGTTATGTAATCCCGGTAGAGCCGGCCGAACTTGATCTTCGGTGCCTGCCCATCGCGTTTTCCACCCTTCCGAGTCTTCTCCTTCAATCCCATGTTGCACTCCTTTCGGTGTTGGATTTCCGACACCGTACGAACGCCTCTCATGGGATCAAGGCTATGTGCAAATTTGGCTCAAACTCGGCACAGTTTCGTCACACTTTGCCTGGGCACGCGTATATTCGTCGCGTGCGTGCTTACAAATCCGGCTCAGTGAGCGCAGCGACATCGTCGAGGTCTATGGGGCGGGCGCTCGCGCGCTTCATATTGATCAGGTCGTCGCGTCCGGCCACGGCGATCTTCATCTCTCCCAACCCGATCTCCAGTGCTCGACGCCGCAACTCGTCGTATGGCGGGACACCCGGCGCATCGTGCAGCACGTCGATCGCGCCGCTACGCGTGACAAACTGCCACATAGTTGCCCGCGGCAGCATCGCGGCGTCGATCGCGAGGCTCTCGCTTCCAGGGTTGAGGACACGCGCGTCAAGAGCGTTCAAGGCATCGGCCAGACGGGCCAGGTTGGATCGCTCGGGTCGCGGGAACACATCGATATCGACCGTCGTTCGAACGTGCCCATGGGCCTGCGCCGCGAGTCCACCGACGAGCACATAATCGACAGCGTGCTCGGCGAGTACTTCAAAGATGCGCTCTGCGTCAAGCGGCGTGTCGGGATTCATCGCTCGCCTCGCGTCCAGCGTCTCGCAGACGCCCCGCCATACGGTTCGCCGAGATCGCAAGCTCCAGTCGTTCCGCCGGAGAGCGCTCACGCACGGCCGCCAGGTGGACGGGATCCCAGCGTCCGCGCAAGCGGCGCGCCCGCAGCTCTGGCTCATAGCCCATCGCGAGCAGCAACGCCTGCACCGTGTCCCATGTCGGCGACGTCAGGCCACGCTCGATCCGGCTGACGGCGGCCTGCGTAGTGCCAGCCCGGCGTGCAAGTGAGCGCTGACTGAGACCGAGTCGCCGACGGTGTTCCAAGATGAGTTCTCCAACCGGTGTGATATAAAAAAGTGTATCAGATCTGACCGATCGCCGCTCTCAACACCTCCGCCACCCGCGCGACCTGTCCTTCACTCATCTCCGGAAAGAACGGCAGCGCCAGCGATCGCGCCGCCACGTCCTCGCACACCGGAAACTCGCCCTCGCGATGGCCATACGTATCGCGGTAGTAGCTCATCAGATGAATCGCCGGCAGATACGGCTTGCTCTGCACGCCATGCGGCTCCCAGCCTGCGCACGGTCTCGTCCCGATCCACCCCGTGCGGGACCTGCACGACGAACACGAACCACCCTCGCTCGTCGCCGTTCGATGTCCGCGCACGGAGACTCGCAACCCCGGTCGATCTCCTCCAGCGCCTCCCTGTAGCGCCCCGCGACCCGGCCCGCGCCGCCAGCATCTCATCCAGCCGCTCCAGCTGAGCGATCCCCAGCGCGCACGCCACGTCCGACAGCCGGTAGTTGAACCCCAGCCGGTCGTGATCGAGCCACCCCATGTCCGCCGCCCGCCCCTGATTGCGCTCCGAGTCGATCCGCTCCTTCATCCCCTGATCGGCGAGCGTGACCATCCCGCCCTCGCCGGTCGTGATCTGCTTATTCGCGTAAAACCCGAACACCGCCGGATTGCCCTCGCCCTCCCACGCGGCCCCATCGCCATGCCGTCGCCCCCAACGCCTCGCAAGCATCCTCGACGATCGCCAACCCCCGCTTCTCGCGCGCAGCGCTCGAACGCCGGCATGTCGGCGGGATACCCAAAGATATGCACCGGCAGCATCGCCTTCGTGCGCTCTGTGACGGCGGCCTCGGCGGCCTGCGGGTCGAGGTTCAACGTAACGGGGTCAATGTCGGCGAACACGGGCCTCGCGCCCTCATAAACGGCGGCATTGGCCGAAGCCACGAACGAGAACGGACTGGTGACCACCTCATCCCCAGCCTCCACGCCAACGGCTCGCAGCGCCAGATGCAGCCCAGCCGTCCCACTGCTCACGGCACAGGCACACGGCGCCCCCACGCGCGCGGCAAACAGCGCTCGAACTCCTCCAACTTCGGCCCCAGCGACAACTGCCCCGACCGCAGCACCTCCAACACGGCTGCCTCCTCGGCCTCCCCAAGCACCGGCCTGGCCAAAGGAATCGTGCCGTAAACGTCGCGTCGCCAGGGCGATCGGCGGGTCCTCGGCGGTTCGAGATCCGAGCGGCCGGCCGCGCCCGGCACAGCGTCAGCGCCCGGCACTACGCCTTTCCGGCCGGTCGGAGGCTCGACAACCGACGAGGGCCTGCCACCCTGCATCCCACGCTCCAGCGAATCGACCAAAGCGTCCCATGACGCCGCGATCAGGTTCTCGGACACTCCGATCGACCCCCACACATCGTGCCCATCCGAGGCGTCGATCAACACCCGGGTAACGGCCCCGGTCCCCTTGGTCTCGTCGAGAATCCGAACCTTGAAGTTGACCAGCTCGATGTCCTTCAGATGGGGATGAATCTCGCCGATGGCGTCGCGCAACGCCCGGTCCAACGCATGCACCGGCCCGTTCCCCTCGGCGGTGCGCACGTATCTCTCGGACCCGACCCAGATCTTGATCGTCGCCTCGGTGGTCGCGCGGCCGTCGGCGTGCTGCTCGACGATCACCCGCCAGGACTCGAGCTTGAACAGCGGCTCGTACTCGCCCGCCTCGCGGCGCATCAACAGCTCGAACGACCCGTCCGCCGCCTCGAACTGGTACCCCTCGTGCTCGAGCTCCTTGACGCGCTCGACGACCCGTCCGCGTGAGCTCCTCGTCGGCGTGCGATCCCCGCCGCGCGCGCCTTCTCGACGATCGTGGCCCGCCCCGACAGCTCGGAGATCAGCACGTCGCTGCGATTGCCGACCAGCTCCGGATCGACGTGCTCGAACATCGCGCTCGACTGCGCTGACCCCGGCGGCGTGCATCCCCGCCTTGTGCGCGAACGCGTGCTTGCCGACGTACGGCTGCGCCGGATCGGGCGTGCGGTTCAGCAGCTCATCCACCAGGTGCGCGGTCTCCGTCAGCCGCGCAAGCCGCTCGGGCGGCAGCACCTCGTATCCCAGCTTCAGCTGCAGGTCGGCGATGATCGTCACGAGGTTCGCGTTGCCGGTGCGCTCGCCGATCCCGTTGATCGTGCCCTGCACCTGCGTCGCGCCCGCCTGCACCGCGACGAGCGTGTTCGCCACGCCGCAGCCGGTGTCGTCGTGGGTGTGTATGCCCAGCGCCACGTCCGGCAGCCGCTCGCGCACGGCGTCGACCGCCTCGCGCACATCCAGCGGCAGCGAGCCGCCGTTGGTGTCGCACAGCACCACCCGCTCGGCGCCCGCCTCCGCCGCGGCGCGCAGGCATTCCAGCGCGTACTCCGCGTCTTCGCGAGTAGCCGTCGAAGAAGTGCTCGGCGTCGAACAGCACCCGCTTGCCGTGGGCGATCAGATGCGCGATCGACTCGCCGATCATGCTCAGGTTCTCCGCGCGCGTGACCTTCAGCACCGTCTCGGCCTGCGCCGCCGAGCTCTTGCCGACGAGCGTGCACGACCGGCACGAACGACTCCGCGAGCACGCGCAACCCCTCGTCCTGCGCCGCGTCCACCCCGCGCCGGCGGGTCATCCCGAACGCGACGATCTCCGCGTTCTGCAGCCGCTCGCGCTCGAGCAGCTCGAACAGCTCGAGCTCCTTCGGGTTGGACGCCGGAAACCCGGCCTCGATCATGTCCACCCCGAGCTCAGTCGAGCGCGCGCACGACCCGCACCTTCTCCGCCGCGGTCAACGTCATGCCGCCGCCGCCCATGCCGTCGCGCAGGGTCGCGTCGTATAGCTGTATTGTCGGCCATCGCCGGCCTCAGCCCGTGGCGGAGGAACCGCTCGGCGCGGGCGGCCTGCGAGCCTGCCGCCCCTCGAGCCGCGCCGCCGGTGCACCGCGCCCGGGGGGGTTTGGAGCGCGGGCGCATCGACCACGTCCAGCCACTCGCGGTAGCGCTCGGAGCGCCCGTGGATCGCGTCGTCGAACGCCGCCTGCAGCACGCGCGTGATCTCGCCCGGCTCGCCCGTCCCGACCTGGTGGTCGTCGACTTCGCGCACCGGCACCAGCTCGGCCGCGGTTCCCGACATGAACACCTCGTCGGCGAGATACATCTCCGCGCGCGCGACGTTGCGCTCGCAGACCGTATACCCGAGATCCTGGGCGATCTGGATGATCGAGCGCCGCGTGATCCCGTCGAGGATCGAGTTGTGCTGCCCGGGCGTCGCGATCTCGCCGTCGCGCACGACGTACACGTTCTCGCCCGTCCCCTCGCACACGTGACCGTGTTCGTCGAGCAGGATCGCCTCTTCGTAGCCGGCCTTCGTCGCCTCGATCTTCGCGAGCACGCTGTTCAGGTACTGACCGGAGGCCTTGGCGTGCGGGATCAGCGAGCGCGGGCGATCCGCTCCCACGAGGACACCTTCGCGCGCACTCCCTCGCGCTTGCCCTGCTCGCCCAGGTAGGCGCCCCACTCCCAGCAGGCGATCGTCACGTCCACCGGCGCCTCCAGCGGGTTCAGTCCCATCTCGCCGTACCCGCGGAACACGATCGGGCGGATGTAGCACGAGCGCAGCCCGTTGCGGGCGACCAGCTCGCGCGTGGCGGCGCGCAGCTGCTCGTCGGAGTACGGGCACCGGCATGTAGTACAGCTCGGCCGAGCTGCAGCAGCCGCTCCACGTGCTCGGCGTTGCGGAACACCGCCGGGCCGAGCTCTGTGTCGTAGCAGCGCACGCCCTCGAACACGCCCGTCCCGTAGTGCAGCCCGTGCGTCAGGACGTGGACCTTGGCGTCCTCCCATGCGATGAATTCTCCGTTCATCCATATGAGATCCGTCGGGTCCACTTTCATCTGGCTCCTGTTCTGTTTTTTAGTAGATTGGCGAGTTTCGAGACACTGCCGTTCGTCGCCCGCCCCGACGTGCCGTCCTGTCGCCGCCCAGGTCGGGGGTGCGCAGACCGCCGTCGAGCGCGCGCTGCACGGCCGATTCTACCGCCGCCGGCCTCGTCGGGCAAGTCGAGTCCGTGCCGGAGCATCATCGCGGCCGACAGGAACATCGCCAGCGGATTGGCCTTCGCCCGTCCCCGGCGATGTCCGGCGCCGAGCCGTGCACGGGCTCGAACAGACCTGGACCCCGCCCATCGCGTGCGGGCCTCCATCCCGCCCAGCGACGCGCTCGGCAGCAGCCCGATCGAGCCGGTGATCATCGCCGCCTCGTCGCTGAGGATGTCGCCGAACATGTTCTCGGTCAGGATCACGTCGAAGTGGCGCGGCGCCGCCACGAGCTGCATCGCGGCGTTGTCCACGAGCACGTGCTCGAGCTGGATGTGCGGGAACTCGCGCTCGTGCAGCTCGCTCACGACCTCGCGCCACAGCCGCGAGGTCTCCAGCACGTTCGCCTTGTCCACGCTGCTCACCTTCGCCCGCGCGCGCCTCGAACGCGGTGCGCGCGATCCGCTCGATCTCTGCGGTCGTGTACGCGCACACGTCGCTGGCCGAGGTCTCGGTGCGGGTCTTCTCGCCGAAGTAGATCCCGCCCGTCAGCTCGCGGACGACGAGCAGATCGGTCCCCTCGATCCGCTCGCGCTTCAGCGGCGAGGCGTCGTACAGCGCGGGCAGCGGCTTGACCGGGCGCAGGTTCGCGTACAGCCCGAGCCCCTTGCGCAGCCCGAGCAACCCCTGCTCGGGCCGGGGCTTGGACGGATCGGTCGTGTCCCACTTCGGTCCGCCGACCGCCGCCAGCAGCACCGCGTCGGCGTTGCGGCATGCCGTCGAGCACCTCGTCGGTCAGCGCCGTTCCGTGCGCGTCGATCGATCGCGCCGCCGAACGGATGCTCCTCGAAGCTCGAACTCGCCCACGGCTTCCAGCACCCGCAGTGCGGGCGCCATGATCTCCGGGCCGATCCCGTCGCCGGGCAGCGTGACGATGTGATGTGTCATGGGCGGCGAACGAAGCTATCAGGCCGCGGTGGGGATGACCGGCGGACGGGTGCTCACAGGGTCGCGGAGACGGCCGGCGGGCCGGCTCTCACAGGGCGGTCGTGGGCACGCGCGTCCAGCCCAGGTCCTCGTGCTCTGCCTCGAACTCGCCGATCTCCGCCGAGCGCTCCAGCGTCATCGCGATGTCGTCGAGGCCGTTCAGCAGCCGGTGGCGGATCTCGTGGTCGATCTCGAACGCGACCTCGCGCCCGGCGAAGCGGCACCTCCTGCTCGAGCAGATCGATCTCGCCGGCGCCGGCGTGCGCCAGCGCGCGGCAGTCCTCGGCGCCGAGCACGACCGGCAGCAGCCCGATCTTCGTGCAGTTGGAGTAGAAGATGTCGGCGAAGCTCGGCGCGACGATCGCCTGAAAGCCGTAGTCCTGCAGCCCCCACGGCGCGTGCTCGCGCGAGCACCCGCAGCCGAAGTTCTCGCCGGCGACGAGGATCGGATTGGGCGGCAGATCCCAGCCCGGCTCCTTGGCCCAGTCGTAGAACAGAAACTCGCCGAACCCGCGTGCGCTCGACGCGCTTGAGGAACTGCTTGGGCATGATCTGGTCGGTGTCCACGTCGGCGCGGTCGAGGTGGCTGACGGCTCCGGCGATGACGCTTATCGGGTCCATGTTCTAGCTCCAATCCCTGATGTCGACGAAATGCCCCTCGATCGCCGCGGCGGCCGCCATCTGCGGGGAGACGAGGTGCGTGCGCCCGCCGCGCCCCTGGCGACCCTCGAAGTTGCGGTTCGACGTCGAGGCGCAGCGCTCGCCCGGCTGCAGGATGTCGGGGTTCATCCCCAGGCACATCGAGCACCCCGCCACGCGCCAGTCGAAGCCGGCCTCGCGGAACACCCGGTCGAGCCCCTCGGCCTCGGCCTGCTCCTTGACCTGCTGGGAGCCGGGCACGACCATCGCGTCGACGCTCGCCGCCACCTTGCGCCCCTGCACCACCTTCGGCGGCGGCGCGCAGGTCGCCGATGCGAGAGTTGGTGCACGAGCCGATGAACACCCGGTCGAGCGCGATCTGCTCGATCGGCGTGCCGGGCTGCAGATCCATGTAGGTCAGCGCGCGCTCGGTCGCCTCGCGATCGGCCGGACTGTCGAACTCCTCGGGCGCGGGCACGCTCTCGGTCACCGCGCGCACCATCCCGGGGTTCGTGCCCCACGTCACCTGCGGGGAGATCTTCGATGCGTCGATCGACACCTCGCTGTCGAACTCGGCGCCCTCGTCGGTGCGCAGCCCGCGCCAGTGCTCGATCGCCCGCTCCAGCTCCTCGCCCTGCGGCGCCCCGGGACGACCTTCGGGCCAGCCGGCATCGGCCGCGCCCTGCTGAAACCACGCGAACGTCGTCTCGTCGGGCGCGATCATCCCCGCGCGCCCGCCGCCCTCGATCGTCATGTTGCAGACGGTCATCCGCCCCTCCATCGAGAGCGCCTCGATCGCCGGACCGGCGTACTCGACGACGTGGCCGGTCATCCCGCCGACGCCGAGCCGGCCGAGCGTGCCGAGGATCAGGTCCTTGGCGGTGACGCCGAACCCGAGCTCGCCCTCGTATGAGATGCGCATCGAGCGTGGCTTGTGCTGGACCATGCACTGCGTCGCCAGCACGTGCTCGACCTCGCTCGTGCCGATCCCGAACGCGAGCGCGCCGAACGCGCCGTGCGTGGAGGTGTGCGAGTCGCCGCACACGATCGTCATGCCGGGCTGGGTGACGCCCAGCTCGGGGCCGATCACGTGCACGATCCCCTGACGGTCGGAGCCGAGCGAGTAGATGGGCACGCCGAACTGCGCGCAGTTGCGCTCGAGCGTTTCCACCTGCACCCGCGAGAGCTCGTCCTTGATCCGCGCCGCGATCGGCGTGCCGTCGGTCGGCGTGTTGTGGTCGGCGGTCGCCAGCGTGCGGTCGGGCCGGCGCACCGTCCGCCCGGCCATGCGCAGGCCGTCGAACGCCTGCGGGCTCGTGACCTCGTGGACGAGATGCAGGTCGATGTACAGCAATCCGTGCTCCACCTCGTGGGTCTCCCAGATCTTGTCGAACAGCGTCTGTGGCATGGTCATCGGTCCTCGTCGTCGTGGGTGCTCGAATCGTTGCTTATGCAGACCCCGCCGGGGTCCGGCGGGATCGGCGTCGTGGCGGCCATCTAGCTGCGCCTCAGTCCCGCCGAGACAACCGCCAGGAACGCGGCCTCGGTGTCGGTCGTGGGGTTCTCGAAGTGGTGCGGCAGGTCGGCGTCGAACGTGACGCAGTCCCCCTCGTCCAGTACATATCGCTGCCCGTCGCACACGAGCACGACCGAGCCGCGCTCGACCAGCGCGGTCTCGCGGCTGCCGGGCTCGTGCATCGGTGGGTCGTCGGGCGCGCCCGTGGCGCCTCCGGGGGCGAGCGTGTGCCGCGAGAGCTCGGCGCGCTGACCCGGCTGGGATGAGGTCAGCACCTCGAAGCTGTGTCCCCGTCGCCTGTTCCCGCCACGACTGCGTTCGCCGGAGCGGACGATCGTCACCGCGCCGTCCTCGTCCAGGCGCAGCAGTTGGGACAGTCGCAGTTCGAGTCCCGCCGCGATCCGGGCGGCGACCGTCAGCGTCGGACTGGTCTCCCCGCGCTCGACCTGCGACAGCATCGGCGCGCTCACCCCGCTGCGCTCGGCCAGATCGCGCAGCGACAGCGACTCGGACTCGCGCAGCGCCTTTACCCGTGCGCCGATCGTGGCCGGGTCCAGCGGATCCCGTGTTGCGGTTGCCATAGCGCGTACGTTATCACACACGTATGTATGTTGTCGTGTCTACGGCCCGGCGGGCTCGGGCAATCCGACCGCATCGACAGACGCCTGGGCACGCGCGCGTGCAACCGACAGCGCGCGCACGTACGCGCGCGCGGCCGCGTCGATGATGTCCGTCGAGACGCCCTGCCCCGCCCCGGACATGCCACCGACCTCGACCACGACCGACACCTCGCCGAGCGCGTCCTGACCCTCGGTGACCGCGCCGATCGTGAACTCGCCGAGCTTCGCATCGACGCCGGCCGCCGCGTTGATCGCCCTGAACACCGCGTCGATCGGCCCGTCGCCCGTGAACGAGCCCTCGCCCGTGCCCCCGTCGGGCAGCGTCACCGACACGCGCGCGTGCGGCGGCCGGCGCGAGGACGCCTCGACCTCGAACCACTCCAGCGCGTACCCGCCGATGTCCTCGCCGCGCAGCTCATCGGTGACGAGCGCCTCCAGAGTCCATCGCCGTGATCTGCTTCTTGCGGTCGGCGATCTCCTTGAACCGCTTGAACGCCGTGTTCAGCGCCTGGCCGTCCAGCTGGAAGCCCATCTCCTCCAGCGCGTCGCGCAGCGCGTGGCGACCGGAGTGCTTGCCCAGCACGAGCGAGTTGCTCTTCAAGCCCGACGGTCGTCGCGTCCATGATCTCGTACGTCGTGCGCTCCTTCAGCACGCCGTCCTGATGGATGCCGGCCTCGTGCGCGAACGCGTTGCGCCCCACGATCGCCTTGTTCGGCTGCACCTGATACCCGGTCAACCGCGAGACCAGCCGGCTCGTGCGCGCGATCTCGGTCGTCTCGATCCCCGTCCACAGCCCGAGGCTCGGCTCGCGCGTGCGCAGCAGCATCACGATCTCCTCCAGCGACGCGTTCCCCGCGCGCTCGCCGATCCCGTTGATCGCGCACTCCACCTGCCGGCACCCCGCTTCCACGCTCGCCAGCGAGTTGGCCACCGCCAGCCCCAGATCGTCGTGGCAGTGCCCCGAGACGACCACGTCGCGCAGGCCCGGAACCAGCCGGTAGAGCTCCTCGAACATCGCCGCGTACTCGCGCGGCATCGTGTACCCGACCGTGTCGGGCACGTTGATCGTGGTGGCGCCCTCGTCCAGCGCGATCTGGATCACCTCGGCCATGTACTGCGATGTCCGAGCGCGACCCGTCCTCGGGCGAGAACTCCACGTCCTCGGTGTACTCGCGCGCGTGCGCGACCGCGGCGCGCACCTGCCCCTTGACGTCCTCGCGCGTGGTCTGCAGCTTGCGCTCGATGTGGATGTCGCTGGTGGCGATGAACGTGTGAATCCGCGGGCGCTCGGAAGTCCTTGACCGCGTTCCAGGCGGCGTCGATGTCCTGCTTGGAGGTACGCGCCAGCCCGCAGATGACGGGGCCTTCGACCTCACGGGCGATCGCCTGTACCGACTCGAAGTCGCCGGGCGAGGTGATCGGAAAGCCCGCCTCGATGACGTCCACCCCCAGCCGCGCGAGCTGGTGGGCGATCTCCAGCTTCTCCTGCCTGTTCAGCGAGATCCCCGGCGACTGCTCGCCGTCGCGCAGGGTCGTGTCGAAGATCCGGACCCTGCCCTGCTCGGTGCGCTCGGGCGTGGGCGGTGTGGATCGCTCGGGCGTGGGTGATGCGCCGGCGTCAGGCGAAGGCTCCGCCGACGATGGTGTGCCTTGGCTGCTCATGGTCGTTCCTTAGTTCCTTTCTGTGTCTCGTCTACCTGCTTTCTCCGTTGGTATGCGGCTACGCGGCCGCCACGCGCTATTCCCCCCGAGGGGGGAGCAGGAGAAGCTGCAGCAGGGACGAGAGCTGGAACGACATGTCGGGTCAGAGTAGCACCGACGTAGGCCGGTTGGGGCTCAGTCTTGCAGCGATCGGAGACGATCAAGGCAACGACGAAGGCTGTCTGAGCGAACAGCAGCTTCGTCCGGCTCCCAAGCAAGCCCGATGAACTCGATCATCCTGGCTACGTACGCCGGACCGACCTGCAGCCCGCTCCCTGGCCGAGGCGCCACCTCCTCGCGAATCCGTCTGTCCGTGGACTGGTGTGCAAGCTCACCGACAACCCGCTTGGCATTTGGCAGAGAGTCCGGGTCATTCGACAGTTTCGCCGGGCTCACCCGCAGGAAGCGAGCAAAGCGAGCCCTGTCCGCGAGCAGCCAAGCCTCAACCTGGCGGACCGCCACACGAAACAGCATGTTCCCCTTCGGGGTTGGTAGGTGCTGAGCAACGAACGGAGGAGCACAGGGAGCGTCGCCATTGAGATCAACGAGGACAAGCCACGGTACAAACAGGGCCGCGGCGTTGTAACCGTGCAGCTTCTGAAGCAACGCCTGCTTGCCGTCCTTAACGTGAATAGGTCCGATTTCGTGGTCGGTGGCTCGCACGATGCGCCGGACGACGGCATCGTCCACCACCCCCTCTACGGCACCGAAGACAATCACGGTCACAGGCCGGCAAACAGCGCAAGCTGCTCCGCAAGCTCCGGACGAGTTCGGGGCATGACCGCCTCGCCGATGCTCAGTCCGCTGTCAAGCAGAGGCCGGATCTCCTCGAACTCTCCGGCAGATCGAACATCGGTGCCCTCGGCTCCCGGGCGCAGCAGGAACACTTCGTTTAGGCCGATGCCGGGGTCCTGAAGCAACTCCGTCGACTGGGTGCTTGCAAGAACCTGTCTGCCGGTACGCGCCTGCATTCGCGCGAGCATCGACGGTATGTAGCGGACCACACCGGGATGAAGCGACAACTCGGGCTCCTCCAAAAGCAGCGGCCCCTTGCCGTCCAGCATCGTCCACAGCAGGCCGAGCAGTCGCAGGGTGCCGTCAGAGAAGTCGTTCTCCGACTGCCACGCTCCATGTGGACGCCAATGCTCGTACTTGCCTCGCAGGCGGTAGACGCCTCTCGCGTCCTGATGTAGCTCAAGAGCCTGGAGTTGCGGAACCGCCACCTGCAATGCCTTGCGCACCCGCTCCAGCCGAGCCTCCCGACTACGGTTTGGTGTTTTGGCAAGTTGCTCCAGAAAGTCGCCCCCGAAAGGATCGTCAACCTTGCCCACCGACCGGTCGGGTTCGCGGATCAGCTGAGGCACGATGTGCCGATAACGGATCGTCCTGAGGAAATCGGCGATCGCACGAAAATCCCGGTTCACGTTCACTTGCTCGAGGTAGGTCTGACTGAGACGAGCGGGATCTGACCGGTCGGCGGGAATTGGGCGGTCAAGCTGGGTCTCACCCTTGTGGATCACACGCTCGCGCTTGATGAGTGGCCTACGCTGCGGGCTCTGACCAAACCCAAGCGTGTATTGCCAGTCTGGGTGATTGGCTTCTGAACCAAGATGAACCGTCAGCTCGATGTCCGACTTGGACCGTGCCGCCAGACAGCGCAGCGACGAGACACCGCCGCGTCGCGCCACAGCGTCCTCAAAGCCGCCTCCCACAGCGACGATGTCGTGCAGGAAGCGGATCGCGTCTAGCAGGTTCGACTTACCCGCCGCATTCGGCCCGACCAGAAAGGTGCGAAGCTCCAAATCGAGTTCGGCATGCTGGAAGTTTCGCCAGTTGCGAAGCTCAAGGCGGGTGAGTCGCATCGGTCTCTGCACGCTGGCCATACTTAGCTGGATCGTCTCACACAGCGCCTAACGACACTTCCCGGGTCCGTATCTACGGAGCGAGCACCACCTTGCCGACGTTGCGCCGTTCGGTGATCATGTTCTGCGCGGCGCCGGCTTCCTCGAACGAGAAGGCGCCCGCAACCACGGGTTGGACCGTGCCGTCGCCGAGCAGCTCGCGCAGCGCGGCGCCCACCTGGGCGCGGCGGCGCTCGTCCTGGGAGAGCGTGTACATGTTCAGGCCGATCACGGCCTTTGACGCCGACATCTGCTTGATCAGGTTGAAGCGGGGCATGCGCAGGGCGGTTCTCAGCGCGGAGATCGGGTTGCGCCGCTCGCCGGAGACGACCGCGGAGGCGCCGAACGCGATCAGGCGCCCGCCGGCGCCGAGCAGCTCATAGCTGCGCCGGAAGCTCGCGCCGCCGATCGCGTCCATGATCACGTCGAACTGCGGCAGGCCCCGCTCCCAGCCGGGCTTGGTGTAGTCGAGGGGATGATCGACGCCGAGCTCGGAGATGCGCGCGTGCTTGCCGGGCGAGGCGGTGCCGTACACCTCGGCGCCCTGGCGCTTGGCGAGTTGCGTCGCGGCGATGCCGACGCCGCCGGCGGCCGCTTGGATCAGCACGCGTTCGCCGGAGAGCAGGCTGCCGAAGCCGACGAGCCCCATCCATGCCGTCCCGTAGTTGACGGGGATCGCCGCGCCCTGCTCGAAGGAGAGCCCGTCCGGCAGCGCCAGCACGCCGTCGGCGGGCACGACCACCTGCGAGGCGTAGCCGCCGAACTCCGTGCCCGCCACGACCCGCTGGCCGAGGCTGAGGGGACGGGCGGGGTTCGATGCCCCCTCGCCCAGCTCGAGGATCGTGCCGGCCACCTCGTAGCCGACCACACACGGGGTCTTGGGCGCGTCGGGATAGAAGCCCAGGCGCGCCATCACGTCGGCGAAGTTGATCCCCGCCGCGGCGACGTCGATGCGCACCTCGCCCGGGCCGAGCGCGGGATCGGGGCGCTCCTGAACCCGCAGCACCCCCGGTCCCCCATGCTTGGTGATGACCACAGCCCTCATCGCTCGCAGCGCCTAGCGACAGCCGCCATCGCGTGGGTGTCCGTTCCCATTCCCCGTAGGGGGGCGGCGCCGCATGCGGCGCCGCCGGCAGGGCCACATGTGGCCCTGCCTCGGGGCGGCTCATGAGCCGCCCCGCCGGTCGGTACATGTACCGACCGGAACAGCCGAATCAACCGAGATCCACCGACCAGCCGTTGACGAACCCGTCGGACGCGACGATCTCCTGGACGACACCGTCCGGCACGGCGGCGTCGGTCGTGACGACCATCGCGGCCAGGCGCCCGTCCTCCTCGCCCTCGCCGTGCCCGTCGGGCGTGTGACCGACGGCGGCGGAGGAGATGTTGATGCCATGCGCGCCGAAGATCGTGCCGACGCGCCCGATCATTCCGGGCAGGTCCTGGTAGCGGAACACGGTGACGTAGGGCTCGAGCTCGATCGTCAGGCGCCGGCCCTGGACCTCGACCAGATGAGGCACGCGGTTGGGGCCGATGCCGGTGCCGGCGACCGCGACGCGCTCGGACCCGGCGACGACGGTGACGCGGATCAGCTCGTTGAAGTCCTGCGCCTCGGAGACGGCCTTCTCCTCGACGACAATCCCCCGCTGCTGGGCCATGCTGGGGGCGTTGACGAGGTTGACCTGCTCCTCCGTACGGCCCTGCAGCGCGCCCTGGATCACCGCGAGCGTGAGCAGGCGCGTGTCGAACTCGGCGATACGGCCGAGGAACGCGGCCTCGATGCGCTCGACCGAGCTGCCCTCGGCGAGCGCCATCGCCAGCTTGCCGAGCTGGGTGGCCAGCGGCAGGAACGGCCCCAGCACCTCCATGTCCTCAGCGCCGATCGCGGGGATGTTCACCGCTGTCGAGACGACACCGCCGGTCAGTGCGGCGAGCACCTGCTCGGCGCTCTGATAGCCGGCGCGGTCCGTCGCCTCGGCCGTCGAGGCCCCCAGGTGTGGGGTGGCGACCACGCTGGGATAGCCGAACAGCGGGTTGTCGGTCATCGGCTCCGACGGGAACACGTCCAGCGCGGCGCCGCCGACCTTGCCCGAATCGAGAGCGTCTTTGAGCGCCGCTTCGTCGATCAGGCCCCCGCGGGCGACGTTGAGGATGCGCACCCCGTCGCGCATCTTCGCAAGCGCCGTCGCGTCGATGAACCCTTCGGTCTCGGGCGTCTTGGGCAGGTGGATCGTGATGAAGTCGGCCTGGGCGTAGACGTCATCGGGCGAGTCGGCCTTCTCGATCCCCAGGTCGCGGTAGCGCTCGGCGCTGACGAACGGGTCGAACGCCAGCACGCGCATCTGAAAGGAGCGGGCGCGCTGGGCCACGAGCTGGCCGATGCGCCCGAACCCGAGGATCCCGAGCGTCTTCTCATACAGCTCCACTCCGGAGTACTTCGAGCGGTCCCATCTACCTTCGCTCAGCGAGCGGTTTGCCTGCGGCACGTTGCGCGCGAGCGCCAGCAGCAGCGCCATCGTGTGCTCCGCCGCGGTCACGACGTTCGACTCGGGCGCGTTGGCGACGACGATCCCGCGCTTGGTCGCCGCCGGCACATCGACGTTGTCCACGCCCACCCCGGCCCGTCCGATCGCGCTTCAGGTTGGTGGCCTTCTCGATCAGCTCCGCGGTCATCTTCGTGGCCGAGCGGATCACGATGCCGTCGTAGGCACCGATCTTCTCGGCGAGCTCCTCATCGCTCCAGTCGATGCCGAGATCGACGTCGAAGTGCTCTCGCAGCAGCTCGATGCCCGAGTCGCCGATCTTCTCCTTGACGAGCACTTTCGGGCGCTCGCGGCGCTTGTGGCGGTCTGTGGTCTCCGGCGTTGCGGGGCTCATGACGCGATCCTCTCTACCGTCCAGTCAATACACGCCGTCAGCGCACGCACGTCGTCGGGCTCCACCGCCGGGAACATGCCGATCCGCAGCTGGTTGCGCCCCAGCTTGCGATACGGCTCGGTGTCAACGATCCCGTTCGCGCGCAGCGTCTTGGCGACCGTGGCGGCGTCAACCTCCTCGGCGAAGTCGATCGTCCCCACGACCAGCGAGCGCTTGTCCGGATCGCCCACGAACGGACTGGTGTAGTCGGTGCGCTGCGCCCAGTCATACAGATGCGTCGAGGACTCGCGCGTACGCGATACGCACCAGTCCAGGCCGCCTCCGTCGCAGCATCCAGCGGATCTGATCGGCGAGCAGGAACAGTGTCGCCACCGCCGGGGTGTTGTACGTCTGGTCTTTGATCGAGTTTTCCAGGGCCGTGCTCAGGGAGAGGAACGGCGGGATCCAGCGCGCGGATCCGGCAAGCTCTGCGATCCGCTCCTGCGCGGCGGGGCTGAGCAGCGCCACCCACAGGCCACCGTCGCCGGCGAACGACTTCTGCGGGGCGAAGTAATACGCGTCGGCCTGACCGGTATCGACCGGGAGCCCACCCGCGCCCGAGGTCGCGTCGATCAACACCAGCGCATCGCCTGTCGCGGCAGGTCTGAGGACCGGGACCATCACTCCGGTCGAGGTCTCGTTGTGCGCCCACGTCACCACATCGACAGGTCCGCCGGGGCTGTCGAGCGCGCCCGGGTCGGGGGCGTCGCCGGGGTCGGCTGACACGACGACCGGGTCCTCCAGGAACGGCGCGCCGGTCGTGACCGCCGCGAACTTCGCAGAGAACTCGCCGTAGGTCAGGTGCAGCGCGCGCTCGCGCACCAACCCGAACGCCGCGGCGTCCCAGAACGCGGTCGCTCCGCCGTTGCCGAGCGCGACCTCGTACCCGTCGGGCAGGGAGAACAGCTCGCGCAGCCCGGCGCGGATCTCGCCGACGAGCGACTTGACGGGCTTCTGGCGGTGGGAGGTGCCCATCACCGCGGCCCCGTCGCTCGCCAGGCGCGCGAGCGCCTCGGGGCGCACCTTCGAGGGCCCGCAGCCGAAGCGCCCGTCGGCGGGCTTCAGCTCGTCGGGTATGACCAGATCGGGCGTCATCTAGAACGAGGGCTTGATCCAGTCCATGTGCGAACGCAGCTCTGCGCCGACGTGCTCGACCTGAGTGTCGGCCTGCTCTGCGCGCATGCGCAGGAAGTTCTCCTGACCGGCGCGGTTCTCGGCGATCCACTCTCGCGCGAAGTCCCCGGACTGGATCTCGGCGAGGATCTGGCGCATCGCGGCGCGCGTCTCGTCGGTGATCACGCGCTTGCCACGCGTGTAGTCGCCGTACTCGGCGGTGTTGGAGATCGAGTAGCGCATCCCCGCCAGGCCCTTCTCATACATCAGATCTGCGATCAGCTTGAGCTCGTGCAGGCACTCGAAGTAGGCCATCTCGGGGTCATACCCCGCTTCGACGAGCGTCTGAAACCCGGCCTGGACGAGCTCGGAGGCGCCGCCGCAGAGGACGGCCTGCTCGCCGAACAGGTCGGTCTCGGTCTCGTCCTTGAACGTCGTCTCGATCACGCCGCCGCGGGTGCAGCCGATGCCCTTGGCGTATGCGAGCGCAAGCGCGCGGGCGTTGCCGGTCGCGTCCTGGGCGACGGCGATCAGCCCGGGGACGCCGCTGCCCTCGGTGAACTGGCGGCGCACGAGATGGCCGGGCCCCTTCGGCGCGACCATCGCCACGTCGACGCCGGCGGGCGGATCGACCTCTCCGTAGTGGATCGAGAAACCGTGACCGAACAGGATCATGTTGCCGGGCGCGATCCCGTCGCGGATCTCCGCCTCCCACACCTGGTGGTGGAGCTCGTCGGGCAGCAGGATCATCACGAGATCGCCGCGGGAGGCGGCCTCGACCACGGGCAGCACCTCGAGGCCCTGCTCGCGGGCCTTGGCGACCGACGCGGAGTCGGGGCGCAATCCGACCAACGACTTCGACGCCGGAATCCTTCAGGTTCAGCGCGTGGGCGTGGCCCTGGGAGCCGTAGCCGATGATCGCGACGGTCTTGCCGTCCAGAAGCGTGGAGATCTGCGTCGTCGTCGTAGAGCATGAGCCGCGCAGGCTATCGGTTCGACGCTCGATTCCGAACCCCAGGGGCGAATCGTCAGGCGCTCGCGGACGCCACCAGCGTGCGGCCGGGAATCGTGAGCGTCCCGTCGGGCGCGGTGTAGGGCTCCAGGCGCGCCGCCAGACCTGCGCGGATCTCGGCGATCTCGGGCTCTGGCCGGCTGAGCACGGCGTCGTGGAAGGCGTGGGAGATGTCGAGGGTCGTCTCCCACATCTCATCGAACGAGTCGTAGCGCTGGGCGATGTCGATCGCCTGCACATCGATCTCGGCGAACCCGGCCTGCTGGAGCAGCTCGCGCACGCGCTCGGGGTCGCCGAGCGCGAACGGTCCCGGGCGTCCCCGGCGCGGGCGGCGTGGTGAGGCCGCGCTCGATCAGCTCCAGGGCCGGCTGCAGCGCCCAGGGGTTGTGCTGGACGGAGTCCCACACGGCCAGCGCGACCCGCCCGTCCGGTCGCAGCACGCGACGGGTCTCGCTCAGCGCGGCGGGCGGGATCGGCGAGCAGCATGTAGCCCCAGCGGCACAGCACGGCGTCCACGCTCGCCAGCGGCAGGTCGATCCATTCGGCGCCGATCACCTGGAACTCGACGTTGCTGAGACCCAGCTCGGCGGCTCGCGCGCGGGCGCCGTCCAGCATCGCGTCGGCCTGGTCGGAGACGATCACGCCGCCCATCGGCGCGACCTGTTCGGCGGCGAGCATCCCCGTCTCGCCGAGACCGGCCGCCAGCTCGAGCACCCGCTCACCCGGCTGCAGCGAGACCGCGTCGAGCATCCACTCCGACACCGGCGCCCCGAACCTGCGAATCGTCTCCTGACGGCGCGTCCAGCCGGAGGCGGCGGCTTCCCAGCCGGCGAGGCTCGCCTCGCGGTGAGCGTTGGCGTCGAAGGCTGCTCGCGCGCCAGACACCGATCCCGGACCGCCGTTGTCCTGTGGATCCCCGTTCACTGCAGCTCCCTCCTGAGCAGCTTCCCCGATCGTGTGCGCGGCAGGGGCGTGCCGGTGAAGTCAGACCTGCTTGGGGACCTTATAGCGGGCCAGGCGCGCGGCGCAGTGCGCGCGCAGCGTCTCGGCCTTCGAGATCGCGAGCCGGGACGCGCCACGACGATCGCCGTGACGGCCTCCCCCCAGCGTCGGGTCCGGACCGCCCGAGGACGACGCCGCCTCCAGCACGTCGGGATGGGATTCGAGCACCGCCTCGACCTCGGCCGGGGCGACGTTCTCGCCGCCGCTGACGATCGTGTCGGCGACGCGTCCGGTGACTGCAGGAAGCCGCGCTCGTCGAGCGAGCCGAGATCGCCGGTGTGCAGCCAGCCGTCGCGGTCGCGTGACGCCGGCGCGACGGTCGGTCCCGAGACCAGGATCTCGCCGATCCCGCCGCTCCGGCTCTTCCGCCGCGGATCGTCGGCGACCCGGGTCGATGCCGTCGATGCGGGGCTCGATGCGCCACGGCGTGCAGAACAGCGGCGGCGCGCGCGGTCGTGACCTGCGAGCAGGCCTCGGTCAGTCCCGTAGGTGGTGCTGACGACGGCACGCCGGCATCGTGCGCGCGTTCGATCAACGCCTCGGGCACGGGGCCGCCGCCGGTCAGAGCGCAGCGCAGTGCGGGTGGCCGCCGTAGGCCCGCGTCGAGCAGCCGCGCGAGCGTCGTGGCGACGAGGGAGACCAGCGTGATGTCCTGCTCGTGCAGCGCCTGCAGAGCCAGGTCGGTGTCGAAGCGGGGATGGATCACCGCCGTGGTCGCGTAGATCGCCGAGCGCACCAGGATCGAGAGGCCGCCGACGTGCGATACCGGCAGCGCGCACAGCCAGCGCTCGCGCGGATCGAGGTCCAGGGCGACGGCCGAGCCGAGGGCGCTCCACAGGAAGTTGCCGTACGTGAGCTCGATCGGGCGGGGCGCGGCGCTCGTGCCGGATGTGTGGATGACGGCCGCGACGGCATCGAGGTCGTGCTGTGGCTGGGGCGCCTGAGTCTGCCGAGAGCCACGCCACGGCGGCTCTCTCGCCTGCGACGCGAGTCATCGCGGGTACGCCGAGGGTCACGTCGCGAGGTTCCATCCAGCCCTTCCTCCACGATCAGCGCGGCGCCGTCGCAGATGAGCGCGCGCTCGGCCTCCCCCAGGCGCAGGTCCACCGGCACAGCCACCGCTCCGAGCAACAGGCAGGCGTGGAACGCCTCGGCGAACGCCAACCCCGGCGGCAAGGTGATCGCGACACGATCCCCGGGCGCGACACCACGGCCGATAACACGCCCGCCCCGGCGCTGCGCGGCGCTGTAAAGCTCGGCGTAGGAACGACTGCCGTCGGGCCCCTCCACGGCCGTCGATCCGGGATGCGTGCGCGCGGCGCGATGCAGCCAGCCCTCGACGATCATGCGCCAAAGGCTAGCCTTCCCCGGCATGCCGACCACCTGGACAGCCGCGGGCGAGTACGAGGACATCCGCTACGAGAAGTCCGCTCGAGCCCTCGACGACGGGGATCGCCAAGATCACGATCGACCGCCCGGAGGTCCGCAACGCGTTCAGGCCGCGGACGATCGTGGAGATCTCCAGAGCGCTCGAGGACGCGCGCGAGGACACGGAGATCGGCGTGATCGTGCTGACGGGCGCGGGCGAGCTGGCGTTCTGCTCCGGCGGGGATCAGCGCGTGCGCGGAGACTCGGGCTATCTGGCCGAGGACGCCGCCGGACAAGGCCGGGATCGGGCGCTTCCACGTGACCGATCTGCACGTGCAGATCAGGCGGCTGCCCAAGCCGGTCGTGGCGATGGTCGCGGGCTACGCGATCGGCGGTGGGCACGTGCTGCACCTGGTGTGCGACCTGACGATCGCCGCCGACAACGCACGCTTCGGGCAGGTGGGCCCGAAGGTGGGCTCGTTCGACGGTGGGTTCGGCGCGGGCCTCTTGGCGAACCTGGTGGGACCGAAGAAGGCCAAGGAGATCTGGTTTCTGTGCCGGCAGTACTCGGCGCTCCAGGCGCTGCAGATGGGGATGGTCAACACCGTCGTGCCGCTCGCGCAGCTGGAAGACGAGACGGTGCGCTGGTGCGAGGAGATGCTCGAGCTCTCGCCGTTCGCGCTGAGACTGCTGAAGGCGAGCTTCAACGCGGCCGAGGACGGGCTGAGCGGGCATCCAGCAGCTCGCGCACGACGCCAACCTGCTGTTCTACGGCAGCGAGGAGGCCCAGGAGGGCAGGGACGCCTACCGGGAGCATCGCACGCCGGACTTCGGTCGGTTTCCGAAGCGCGCGTGAGCCCGATGGGTCGTGCGCCAAGCGATTGGGTCCGAGCGTGAGCGCGCGGTGACGCACTGTGACCACGCTGACCGCGCCCGCTCCGGCGGGCCCAGGACGTTCCGGGCGTCCGAACATGGTGCGCATCTGGGTGATGGCCGCACGCGTCAGGACGCTGCCGGCGGCGGTGGCGCCCGTGCTCGTGGGAACCTCGCTCGCGCTCGGCGCCGACCATTTTCACCCGCTCGCGTTCGTCGCGGCGCTGCTGGGGGCGGTGTTCATCCAGGTGGGAACGAACCTGTCGAACGACTACTCCGACGCGCGCCGGGGAGCCGACAGCGAGGACCGGCTGGGGCCGGTCCGGGTGACGGCGGGCGGGCTGGTGCCGCCCAGGCAGGTGCTGATCGCGACGTACGCGACGTTCGGGCTGGCGGTCGTGTGCGGCGCCTACCTGGTGGCGGTGGCCGGGCCGGAGCTGATCGCGGTCGGGGCCGCGTCGATCCTCGCGGGCGTGCTGTACACGGGCGGCCCGCGGCCGTACGGGTACGAGGGGCTGGGCGAGGTGTTCGTGTTCCTGTTCTTCGGCGTGGTCGCGGTGGCGGGCTCCTACTTCGTGCAGGTACAGCAGCTGCCGTGGCAGGCGTTCGGGTGCGCCGTGCCGGTCGGGCCTGCTGGCGAGCGCGATCCTCGTCGTGAACAACGTCCGCGACATCGACACCGACAGGCGCGCCGGCAAGCGCACGCTCGCGGTCAGGCTGGGACGCGAGCGCACGCGCGGCCTGTATACGGCGATGGTGGTCAGGCGCGTTCGCGAGCGCGCCCGCGCTGTGGGCGCTGGGCATGTCGCCGTGGCTGCTGCTGAGCTGGGCGGCGATCCCGCTTGCGCTTGCGGTCGTGAGGACCGTGCGCACGACGAATGGACGGACCGTCGCTGAACGGCGCGCTGGCGAAGACGGGCATGCTGCAGCTGCTGTTCTGCCTGCTGTTCGCCGCCGGGCATCCTCGCGAGCGGCGGGATCGGAGGGTGAGCGCGGTTGCGATTGAGCACGAGCGACGGAGCGTGCGCCTGAAGCGTCCGCTGCAGACGGCGCACGGGACGGTGCGAGCAGCGCGAGCTGGTGGCGGTGACGCTGACCGACGAGGACGGGGTCGAGGGTCATGGCGAGGCGGCGCCGCTGCAGTCCTACGACGGCGTGAGCCTCGCCCGGGTGGAGAGCGCGCTGCAGCGCTACGAGCGGGTGCTCGCGGACGCGCGGGATATGAACGGGATGCAGCTGATCGAAGCGTGCCGGCGAGTGGACGATCTGCCGCAGGCGCTGGCCGCGATCGACATGGCGCTGTGGGACCGTGCCGGCAGGCGCGCGGGCAAGCCGGTCGCGGAGCTGCTCACAGACGATCCGGCTGGCGAGGTGACGTGAACGCGACGATCGGCGCGGTCGACCGCCAGGGCGCGGTGGAGCAGGCCGCGGAGGCCGTGGAGGAGGGGTTTGAGTGCATCAAGCTGAAGGTCGGCACCGGCGACGATGCGGCCCGGGTGGCGGCGGTGCGCGCGGCCGCGGGTCCCGGGACGGCGCTGCGATTGGACGCCAACGGCGCGTGGACGGTGGCGGAGGCGATTCAGGTCGATCGATGCGCTGGCGCCCGCCGGGCTGGAGCTCGTGGAGGAGCCGACGCACGGACTGCGAGGCGTGCGGGAGGTGCGCGAGCGCGTGAGCGCGAGGGTGGCGATCGACGAGACCGCGGCCGAGCACGGCGCGCTCGGCGCGGGCGTGGCCGACGCGGTGTGCCTGAAGATCGGTCGCTGCGGCGGGATCTCGGGGCTGCTCGCGGCCGCGAGCGCTGGTGCGCGCCTCCGGTGCGGAGGCATACGTCTCCTCGACGCTGGACGGCCCGCTGGGAGTGGCCGCCGCCCTGCACGCGGCCGCCGCCCTGGCCTCCCGTGGACCGGTGCCGGCCTGCGGGCTGGCGACGCTGGGATGTTCGAGGGCATCGAGGACCCGCTGCCCGTGCGGGCAGGCAGGATCGCGCTGCCGTCAGCTCTGGGCTGGGCGTCAGACCGCTCTGACAGGACGGGCATCGTCGGTACGGGTGCGACCGAGAGCGGGACATCGAAGAGGCTCGCAACGGCCTCCGCGGAGGTGGGCCCGCCCATCAGGGCGCCCTGAGCCATCGTGCAGCCGATCGTCTGGAGCGTGGCCATCTGCTCGTGCGTCTCGATGCCCGTGGCGATCACCGTCAGCTCGAGCTCGCGCCCGACGAGCAGGATCGCCTCGAGCAGCCAGCTGCGGTAGCTCTCGTCCTCGGAGGCCGCCAGCGAGCTGCGGTCCACGCGCAGGGAGTCGAGCGGCAGCTGGCGCAGATCGGCCTGATGGGCGTAGCCGCTGCCGCCGAAGTCGTCGATCGCGATGCCCACGCCCAGTGCCTTGATCTCTCGCAGGCGCTCGGTGGCCGCAGGGAGGTCGCCCATCACCGCGATCTCGGGGATCTCGAGCGTGAGCAGCGACGGCTCGATCCCGGACTGCTGCAGGGCTCGCCGCACGTCGGTGACGAAGCCGTCTCGATCCAGCTGGTGCGCCGAGACCTTCACCGAGACGCCGACGCGATGGCCCGGCCACGTCCCAGGCCGCGGCGCGAGCGCAGGCCGCTTCGAGCATGAAGCGGCCGATCGGCACGATCAGCCCGGTTTCCTCGGCCAGCGGGATGAACACCTCTGCCGCCAGCACGCCCTGCTCGGGATGCTGCCAGCGGATCAGCGCCTCCAGCCCTGCCACCTTGCGGGTGCGCAGATCGTAGATCGGCTCATAGAGCAGGAAGAACTGCTGCTCGGCGATCGCGGTGTTCAACTCGGCCTCGAGCACCGCGCGACCCTCGATCACGGTGCGCATGTTGGCGTTGAACAGCGTGTAGCGGTCCTTGCCGGCCGCCTTCGCCGAGGCCAGGGCCACGTGCGCGTCGCGCAGCAGGTCATCGGGGGTCGCGTAGCGGCCGAAGGCGACGCCGATGCTCGCGGTCAGGACGAAGCTCGGCCCGAAATCGTCGAGCTCGATGGGCCTGTGCAGCGCCTCGATCATGCGCTGGGCGAGGGAGTCCAGGCGCACCCCGCGGGCGGTCGATTCAACCAGCACGACGAACTCGTCGCCGCCGAGACGACCCACGCGTGTCCCCGTCCCGCACGACGTCCCGGAGCCGTTCCCCGACGATCTTCAGCAGCTGATCGCCGGCGGTGAGACCGAGCTTCTCGTTGACCTCGCCCAGCTGGTCGATGTCGATGAACAGCGCGCCCGCGAGCATGCCCGAATCGCGTCCCGCCCGCGCGACCATGCGCTCGGCGCGGTCCAGCGTGAGCGCGCGGTTGGGAAGCCCGGTCACAGGCTCGTACAGATACTCCTCGGGCAGCGCACCGGCCGGCATATCTGTCTCTGCCTCTATCCCTGCCTCTGCCGGCGCAGGCGTCGGCGCCGGCGAACGGGTGCCGCCAAGGACATCCACGACCAAGCCGAGCAGCACGCTCAACAGGATCCCGCCGATCAGCACCGCGAACGCGTCGCCGTCCGTGAATACGCTCGCGCCGGCCGCTGGGCCGAAGCTCGTAACGGTCCATCCGTCGTGCAGGCCGGTCGTCGCGCTCTGCGCGCCGGGCCGCAGCGGCGCCAGCGGCAAATGCGACGTTCGTGGATCCGGCCCCGTGGCGGACGCTCACCGCGTAGCCCGGATGGCCCCGCAGGACCTCTCCCAGCATGACGCCGGGTATGAGCACCTCACGCAGCCACCCCACCGATGCCGCCCTGCGGCCAAAGACGCTGCGCGGCGTCACGCTGCCCCGATACACGGGCGTTTCGATCGCCAGCGCGCTCCGGCCCCCGGCCGGGATGGGGGTGTAGATACTCTGCGCCGTGTCTGCAGCCAGCCGCAGCGCGGGGGTACCGTCGGAGAGCGTCAGCAGACCGAGCGCGTCGAGCTCCGGATAGCGACCCCGAGTACGCGCCCATCTCATCCACTTCTCGAATTCCGCGGACGAGGCATTCGGATGATCGGCGAAGTAGGTGCTCGCGCTGACGGTGAGCTGTTCCTCGTGGCGGATGGCCAGACTCAACGTCGAGGCGATCGCGGTCGAGCCCTGATGGAACGCCTGGCGTGTCGAGGATTCGTCGTTGCGCGCCACCGTCTGCGCTCCGAGCAGCGAGGCGACCGTCCCAGCGGCGACACACAGCACCGCCACCGCGACCCAAACGCCCCTGCGGCCCTCAACCAGATTGCGGCCCTCGAACACATGCTTCACGCGCCCGAGCGCATCTCTGCCCGGGTTCGACGGCTGTTGAGGTTTTTCGCTGTCTGACATGGCAGTCCTGTGTCCCCGCTGCGCACGCATGCGCTCCCGCCTTATCGGCCCGAACGGGGACGGCTTTAATCGTGCACGCGCTCGGACGATCGCCGAGAAAATCTAAATGCGCTCGGCCACAGCGAACGGGTTCTCCAGTGGCAGTCCATGACCCCCGGGCACGACGATCAGCTCGGCGTCGGGAATCATCTCGGCCATGCGCCGGCCGAGCGCCTGGAACTTCGCATCGCGCTCGCCGGCGAGGACCGTCACCGGCATCGCAGCTCGGCCAGCCTGTCCCACAGCGGCGCCATCTCCCCCGTGCCGATTCCGCGCAAAACGGCGGCGAGGGCATCGGGGCGGTTGCGGCGTTGATCCTCGCGTGCCAGCGCGCCGACCTCGGGGGGATCGGCGGCGAACAGCGGCTGGGTGCGCCAGCGCTCGATGAAATCCTCGAACGGGATCCGCTTCCAGCTCTTCGGCCAGACGGTGGTCGGCCGCGCTGCGCTGCGCACGCTCGGATGCGTCCTCGATCCCGCGGCGCTGGACACCAGCACGAGCCGCGATACGCGCTGCGGGGCGGCCAGCGCGACGTGCAGGGCGATGCGTCCGCCCAGCGAGTACCCGCACAGCGCGAAGCGCTCGGGTGAGCGGGCGAGCACGTGCTCGACACAGCAATCGAACGTAATCGCCTCCTCGCCCACCCCGCGCTGGCCCGATTGGGGATATGAGCGGAGCGAATGTCTCCCAATGCGGTTGGCGTGGACACCATGCCCGGGCAGGTCGATCGCCAGCGGCCGGTAGCGTTCAGGGGGCAGACGCTCGATCACGCCGTCCCACGCGCGATGGGTGCCGCCGAACCCGTGCAGCAGGACGATGTTCTCCGGCACACGACCATCGTAATTACTCTCCCCCTCCACTCTCCCTATCCCCCGATACCCAGCCCGACCCCGATGCGCACGTCCTTTTCTCCCTTCCCCACCTCGCCACCGCCCGCGTGACCCCAGCCACCGACACATACGTACTCCTGCGCGCGTTCGTGGACGAGCTCGTGCGGTGCGGGATGCGGATGGCGTGCACATCGCCGGGGTCGCGGTGCGCTCCGCTGGTGCTGACGCTCGCGCGCGAGGAGCGGTTGGAGTGCTACTCGCACGTGGACGAGCGCTGCGCGGGCTTCTTCGCGCTCGGCGTCGCGAAGGCATCGGGGCTGCCCG
Source organism: uncultured Solirubrobacteraceae bacterium (assembly GCA_963730575.1). Classification (GTDB taxonomy): domain Bacteria; phylum Actinomycetota; class Thermoleophilia; order Solirubrobacterales; family Solirubrobacteraceae; genus Palsa-744. The sequence continues at coordinate 106,778 of CAVSSG010000006.1, read as the reverse complement.
TCGCCGTGACCTGCACCTCCGGAACGGCGGCGGCCGAGCTGCTGCCGGCCGCGATCGAGGCCTTCCAGGCGCGCGTGCCGCTGCTGCTGCTGACCGCCGATCGCCCGCCGGAGCTGCGCGAGAACGGAGCTGGCCAGGCGATCGACCAGCTCAAGCTGTACGGGAGCGCGGCGAAGTGGTTCGTCGAAGTCGGCACGCACGACGCGAGCCCCGAGCGGGTGCGCTGGATACGCACTCTCGCCTGCCGCGCGTACTGGAGCACGCTCGAGGGCCGGCCGGGCGTGGTGCACCTGAACTTCCCGTTGCGCGAGCCGCTGGTGAGCGACGAGCCGCTGCCCGCCGACGGGACGGGCCGTCACGAAGGCCGGCCGTATGTGGCCCGCCGCCCGCCGATGTCCGCACCCACCGCCGGCGCCGCGGACGACACGCGCCTGCGAGAGCTCGTGGCGGGGGCCAGGCGCGGGCTGGTCGTGGCCGGGCGCGACGAGCGCCACCACACGCCCCTCGGCCGGGCCGCCGCGGAATGGTGTGCGACCGCGGGCTGGCCACTGCTGGCGGACCCGATGTCAGGAGCCCGGCGCGGAGAAGCCGCCATCGCTCACTACGACGCGCTGCTGCGCGAGGAGGCGTTCGCCGGCTCACACCGCCCAGACCTGGTGCTGCGCGTGGGCGAGTTGCCCGTCTCAAAGCCCCTGCGGACATGGCTCGCGGGCTTGGAGGGAGCGCGTCAGGTGGCGCTCGACCCCGAGGGCGCATGGCAGGACCCGGCGTCGGTGCTGAGCGATTCGCTGGCGCTCGATCCCGCCGCGGCGCTGGCCGGGTTGAGCACGCCAGACGCGGCCCCCGGGACCGCACAAGCCGGGACGTCGACCGCCCCGTCCGCGGCGGACCCCGACTGGCTTGCGAGCTGGCGCGCCGCCGACGAGCAGGCGGCCGAGGCGATCGACGGCGCGCTCGCGGGCGAGGAGCTCAGCGAGCCCGCGATCGCAGCCGAGCTCGGGGTGCTGCTGCCGCAGACTGCGACGCTGTTCGTCGCCTCGTCGATGCCGGTGCGCGACATCGAGACGTTCTGGCCGGTGCGCGAGGACCCACCGCGCGTGCTGTGCAACCGCGGCGCGAACGGCATCGATGGGACCGTCTCCAGCGCGTTCGGCGCGGCCGCCGCCACAGACGGCCCGGTGGTGCTGCTGATCGGCGACGTGGCGCTGGCGCACGACATCGGCGGCCTGCTCGCCTCCAAACGCCTCGGGTTGAAACTGACGATCGTGCTGCTCGACAACGAGGGCGGTGGGATCTTCGACTTCCTGCCCGTATCGCGCGCGGCGATGGCGCGAGAGGACGACGTTTACACCGATCACATCGCCACACCCACAGGTCTGGACTTCGCCAAGGCCGCCGAGCTGTACGGGTTGGAGTACGAGCGCGTGGAGAGGATCCCACAGTTCCGCGTCGCCCTGGAGCGTGCGCTCTCCCCGCAGATCGGTTCGACGATCGTGCACTGCAGACCGACCGCGCCAGCAACGTGGAGCTGCACGCCGCGTGTGGAGCGCCGCGTCCGGTGCGCTGACACGCTCCCCCTGACAGAGGCAACGGGACTGCGCCCCCAGAGCCCAAACGCTCACCCCCGCTGACAGAGGTCTCACGCCGGGCGGTGCAACCACACCCGCGGATCACCTCGGGGTCAGCCCGAGCGCCCGGCGCAGCTCGCCCAGCGTCACTCCCTCGACGCGCACGACCTTCTCACGCGAGCGCTCGCCACCGATCACGGTGACCCGCCCGGGCGACGCCGACACGCTTGGCGATCAGCTTGCACAACGCCGCGTTGGCCTGGCCCTCGACGGGCGCCGCCGCGACACTCACGCGCAGGACGCCCTCGCGCTCATCCACGATCGCATTGCGCCTGGCACGCGGCTGCAGGCGGACCGTGAGATCTGCGTAGGCGCACTCAGCCCGCCAGCAACGGCAGCAGCGCCTGCAAGCTTGACCTCGGTCTCGGCCAGCTCGGCCTGCGGGCGCGAGTCGCGCACGATCCCGTTGCCCGCATAGCAGCGGGCAACGCTGCCGCGCAGCAGCGCGCAGCGCAGGGCCACGCAGAACTCGCCGTCCCCGGTCGCGTCGGTCCAGCCGACGGGGCCCGCGTACCAGCCGCGGTCAAGCCCCTCCAGCGCGGGGATCAGCGGCATGCGCGACCTGCGCGGCTCGCCGCCGACGGCCGGCGTCGGGTGCATCAGTCCGGCGAGCTCCAGCACGTCGATCGGGGCGGCGAGCTGCGCGCGGATCGGAGTCGCCAGGTGCTGGATGTTGGCGATCTTCACGAGCTCGGGCTCGGGCGCGGCGGCCACCCACACCGCGTGATCGCGCAGCGTGCGCTCGATCCGGCGCGCCACGATCGCGTGCTCCTCGCGGTAGCTCTCGTCGCGCAGCAGCTGCTCGCCGAGGTGGTCGTCCACGGCGGGGTCGGCGCTGCGCCGGGTGGAGCCCGCGAGCGCGAGCGTGCTCACGCGGTGGCCTTCGCGGCGCACGAGCAGCTCGGGGCTGGCGGCGACCAGCGTCGCGTCGCCGCGCCCGACGCAGAAGCAGAAGCACGCCGGGAACGCCTCGCGCAGCACGCCCAGCATCGCCGCCGGGTCATACGCTCGCGGCGCGTGCGCCTGCACCTCGCGGGCGAGCACGACCTTCTCCAGGCGGCCGTCCGCGATCAGCTCGATCGCGCGCGCGACCGCCGCCTCGTAGTGCTCGGGCGGCATCGCGCTCGCCACCCGGTAGCGCCCGGCGGGCGCGGGGTCCAGCAGCGGCAGCGCCCGCTCGCGCAGCTCGTCCAAGCGGCGCTCCAGACGCGCGAGCAGCATCCTCGGCCGTGTCGTCCGGCGGCCATCAGCGCCGCCAGCGTCAGCCTGACGTCCGGCTCGCCCTCGCGCCGCCCGGGCAACGCGTCTGATCGCAACCTCGGGCACGACCATCGAGGCCGGATCGAACCCGTCCCACGCGCGGCGAGCCCCCGCCGTCGGGCGCGAACGCGAATCCGCCCACCGCGACCGGCCCGCCGCCGACCGCGATCGGCGGTCATCCAGCGGGTCGCCCACCGCGCTCGCCGCCAGCCCGCGCCAGCGGTCGGCCACGCTCGCGAACCGGTCCCGGCCGGCGCCGCTGAGCCGCACCGCCTCGCCCAGCGCCGCGAGCGCCACCCCACCCCGGTCGGGCTGCTCGAACGCGAACCACGGCTCGCCCGCGCGACGCGACGCACACACGACCGCGCTCGGATCCACCGTCGCCGGGCAGCCCACCGTGCTCGTGGCCAGCGTCGGCTCGCCGCTGCGCCTGGCCCTGCGCACGCGCCAACTGCAGCCGCGCCGCGCAGCCGCTCGCGATCCTGCTCGCTCAGCGCGAACGGGCCATCGCGCAGCCGGCTTCGCGGCGCGGCTCACGTCTCTGTGCGTCCTCGGGATATCGCTATCTCCCCCGTGCGCATCATCTCGATCAGCCCGAACGGGCGCACCATGCCCTCGAACGCCTCGATCTTCTCCGTCGTTCCGGTCACCTCGACGATCACCGAGCGCTTGGTCACGTCCACGACCTTGCCCCTGAATATCTCCGCTATCTGCATCAGCTCGCCCCGCTGGGCGCCGTCCGCGGAGACCTTGAACAGGGCCAGCTCGCGCGCGACCGTGTCCGCCGGCTCCAGGTCGCGGATCTTCAGCACGTTGATGAGCTTGTGCAGCTGCTTTGTCACCTGGTCGATCGGGTGCAGCGCCCCGTCGACGGTCAGCGTCACGCGCGAGATCTGCTCGTCGTCGGTCGGCCCGACCGTGAGCGTGTCGATGTTGAAGCCCCTGCGCGCGAACAGCCCGGCGATGCGCGTCAGCACGCCCGCCTTGTTCTCGACCAAGATCGACAGCACGTGCTTGCGCCCCGTGCGCAGCCCGGCCGAGGCCTCCAGCTCCTCGAGGCTGAGTGGCGCCTTCGTCCCTGGCTCGCCCACGGCCGCGCTCACCCAACCATCTCCCGCGCGGCCTGGCCCGCGGGGATCATTGGGTAGGTGTTCTCCTCGCGCGTCACCCGCACGTCCACGAGCACCGGGCCGTCGGTCTCGATCGCGCGGCGCATGTCCTCGACAAGCGTCGTCTTGTCCTCGAAGCGCATCCCCGTCGCGCCGTAGGCCTCCGCGAGCTTGACGAAGTCCGGGAACTCGCCCGTGTCGACCTGGCTGTATTTGCCGTCCCAGAACAGCTCCTGCCACTGGCGGACCATGCCCAGATAGCCGTTGTTCATGATGAACACCTTGATCGGGATCTTGTTCTGCGCGCACGTCGCCAGCTCCTGCGCGTTCATCTGCACCGACCCGTCCCCGGCGATGCAGCACACCAGCCGATCGGGACATCCCACCGCGGCGCCCATCGCGGCCGGCAGGCCGAACCCCATCGTGCCCAGCCCGCCCGAGTTGATCCAGCGCCGAGGCGCGGGGAAGTCGTAGTACTGCGCCGCCCACATCTGGTGCTGGCCGACGTCGCTGGAGACGATCGCCTCACCGCCCGTCGCCTCGTACAGCGCCTGGATCATGTACTGCGGCTTGATCTCGTTGTCGGCTCGAGTCCTCGTAGCCCAGCGGATACTTCGCACGCCACCCCTCGATCCGCTCCCACCAGTCGCCCAGCCGAGCGGGGTCGGCGCTCAGCGCGCGGTACTCGACCGCGAGCTTGCCCAGCACGTGCTTGGCGTCGCCCACGATCGGGATATGCGCGGGCACGTTCTTGGAGATCTCCGCCGGGTCGATGTCGATGTGGATGAACTTCGCCTTCGGCGCGAACTCTGAGAGCTTGCCCGTGATGCGATCGTCGAACCTCGCCCCCACGGCACAGATCAGGTCCGCCTCGTCCATCGCGTAGTTCGCCGCTCTGGTCCCGTGCATTCCCAGCATTCCCAGCCACTGGGGATTGGGCTCCCCAGCCCCGCCCTCTCCGCCCGCCGCCGGGAAACGCGCCGAGGCCCATCAGCGTGCACGTCACCGGGAAGCGGTCGCAGCTCGCCAGCTCGACGAGCTCGGCCGAGGCGTTGGCGTTGACCACGCCCCCGCCCGCATATATGACCGGGCGCCGGGCCGCGGCCAGCGCCTTGGCGGCCTGGCGGATCTGCTTCTGGTTGCCCTCCGTCGTCGGCTGATACCCGGGCAGCCGCACGTCGGTCACAGGCTCGTACTCGATCTCCGCACGCGAGAGGTCCTGGGGGATGTCCACCAGCACCGGGCCCGGCCGGCCGGTGCGGGCGATGTAAAACGCCTCGTGGATCGCCCTTGGGATCTCGCGCGGGTCCTGGATCATGAACGAGTGCTTGACGATCGGAATCGTGATCCCGAGCGTGTCCGCCTCCTGAAACCCGTCGGTCCCGAGCAGCTCCGTGCGGACCTGCCCGGTGATGAACACGACCGGCACCGAATCCATCATCGCGTCGCATATCGGGGTGATCAGGTTGGTCGCGCCCGGGCCGCTCGTGGCGAACGCGACCCCGACTTTGCCCGTCGCCTTCGCATACCCCTGCGCGGCATGGCCGCCGCCGGCCTCGTGGCGGACGAGGATGTGCCTGATCCCGCCGCCCACGAACGCGTCGTACGTCGGCAGGTTCGCGCCTCCGGGCAGCCCGAACACGACATCCACGCCCTCGGCCTTCAGGCATTCCATGATTGCGTCCACCGCGCGCATATCGCGAGTTTACCAGTGGGTTTTCGGCGCCCTCGGACGGCCGCGCTCATGAAGTGACCGGTCCTGGCGGTCGATGACCAAGCGAGGCAGGACGCAGGGAGCGAAGTGTACTGGCCGATCGGAGATCCCGTCGATCTCCGATCGGTCCATGAGCGACCGAGAACGCCGCCTCGCGCCGCGTCAGCGATTGTCAGGACAGCCCGAGTCCCACACCGATCGCAAGCGCGATCGCGCCGCCCACCGTGACGACCAGCAGCGACGAGCGCATCGACACGTGCAAGAACCGTTTGCGAACCCACGCGATCACGAACAGCTCGACCGCGACCACGCATCCCGCCACGAACAGCGCCTTGTGGACATCGGAGATCAGGAACGGCAGTGTGTGAAATATGCCGCCCAGCGTGGTCATCCCGCCGGTGATCGACCCGCGCACGACGGCAGAGCCGCGGCCGGTCTGCTCGCCCGTGTCCGACAGCGCCTCCGACCAGCCCATGCTCACCCCGGCTCCCAGCGCGGTGGCGAACCCGACCAGCAGGGCGGTGTGGGAGTCCGAGGAGATCGCCGCCGCGAATATCGGCGCCAGCGACGAGACGGTGCCGTCGATCATGCCTACCAGCGCGGGCTGCACGACACGCAGCACGAAGTCCGTCTCGTCCTTGAACCCCACGCGGTGGATCAGCCTGGAGATCGGGCTCTCGTGCTCGGGCACGCTCGTGGTGTCTGTGTCCATCCGCGATTTATAGACGGGCTCCGGCTTCGGGCTCCCTTATCTCGCGGGGCGGTCCGGAAACGCCCGTAACGACGCTCCGGGAGCGCCAGAACACCCGCCGGGAATCGGTCATGAGTGCGCCGCCGGCGGCGGCTCCCACGATTCGGGAGCGAGTGCGACATCGGGATACTCGAGCTCGGTCCCGCAGCGCATGCAGATCGCGTCGTAGATCTTCGTCACGCGCCCACAGCGCGGACATTGCCGGCGCAGTTCGTCACGTTCGAAGCGGTAGGCGATCGCCGCCATCAGCCCGAGCACGGGCACGCACCCGGAGATGAGAAACCACAGCCAGAACGAGCTGCCCTTGATCTTGCCGACGATTCCCCCGGCGAGCGCGAAGCAGAGGGCGATGACCAGATACTGATCGCCTTCCATGTAGCTCCCTACAGCAGGACGCGCAGCGCCCAGATCACGGCGACGATCGCCACGATCACCAGACGGAAGAACGCCGCCACCATGCAATCATGATCTTCAGCCGATCAGGACGACCATCAGGAAATACCCGCACGACATGCTGCCGACACTGCCCGCCAGCGCGATCGTCCATGGCGCATCGTTATACCCGGTCGTTACTCGACGACGGACTCATCGCGCCGGTCACCAGCTTAGATGTGGAGCCGCTCTGGCGGCAACGGTGCGACCGGACGGGAATCGCCACCCCGCCCGGCCGCTCCACTCGCGTCCGGCCGAGGGAAGCCGAGACGCATTGACGTGAGGCTTACTTGTACGACGAGCCCTATGTTGGCGCACGACGCCCTCCTTGCCTTTGGCCGAAAGTCCAAAATGTGCGCCGCCCGCGTGTTGCGGGTGACGCGCTATCACACCGAGTCAGATGCCCAGCTGCTCGTGCACCAACCGCGTAACCTCGCCGCCGTCGGCGCGGCCCTGGGTCTCGCGCATCACTTCTCCCACGATCGGCCCGATCGCCTTGGCGTTGCCCTCGCGCACGCGCTGCGCGGCATCGGGATTCGCGGCGAGGGCGGCGGCGACGATCTGCGCCAGCTCGTCAGAGTCGCCGATCGCCTCCAGGCCATCGGCCTGCACGATCAGCTGCGGGTCTCCGCCCTCGGAGACGAGCCGCTCGAGCACCTGACGGCCCGTGCCAACGCTGATGCGCTTGGCCGCCACCATTCCCACGAGTGCCGACAGCGCCGCGGGGGTGACGCGTGAGATCGCCGGATCCTCGCCGTCCGGAAGCTTGGCCACCAGATCGGTCGTGATCCAGTTCGCCAGCGCCTGCGCGGGCGCAGGCGGGTCCGCAGCGGCCGCGAGTGCCGCCTCGAAGTAGTCGCCCAGCTCGCCTCTGAACGCGAGCAGCCACGCGCTGTCGGCGGTGAGCCCGAGCTCTTGCTCGAAGCGCTGCGCCCGCTGGGCCGGCAACTCCCCCACCGCGGCCTGCGCCCGAGCGAGCATCCGCTCGTCGATCTGCACGGGAACGAGATCGGGCTCGGGGAAGTAGCGGTAGTCGTGCGCCTGCTCCTTGGAGCGCAGCGCTGTGATCGCGCCCGAGGTGGGGTCGAAGTGGAGCGTCTCCTGGACGACCTGGCCCCCGCTCTGCAGCACCTCTTCCTGGCGCGCGATCTCCGTACGGATCCCGCGCTCGATGAAGCGGAAGGAGTTCATGTTCTTCAGCTCGGTCTTCGTCCCGAGCTCCTCGGTCCCGGCCGGACGCAGGGAGATGTTGGCGTCGCAGCGCAGCGAGCCCTCCTCCATGTTCACGTCGCTGACCTGAAGCTGGCGCAGCGTGGTGCGCAGCAGCTTCAGCCACTCGCTCGCCTGCTCGGCCGAGCGCAGGTCGGGCTCGGTCACGATCTCCGCCAGCGGCGTGCCTCCGCGGTTGAAGTCAACGACGCTCTCCCGCGACCCGTGGATCCGCCCGCTGGCGCCGACATGGGTCAGCTTGGCGGCGTCCTCCTCCAGGTGCACCCGGTGGATGCGCACCTCCCCCAGGCTGCCGCCGCGGCAGAGGGGCTCGTCGTACTGGGAGATCTGATAGCCCTTGGGCAGGTCGGGGTAGAAGTAGTTCTTGCGATGGAATATGGAGCGCGGCGCGATCTCTGAGCCGAGCGCCAGGCCGATCACCAGGCCGAGTTGGATCGCCTGGGCGTTGGCCACCGGCAGCGCGCCCGGCAGGCCCAGGCAGACCGGGCACGTGCGCGTGTTCGGCGGCTCTCCGAACGACAGTTCGCAGCCGCAGAACATCTTCGTGCGCGTCTTCAGCTGGACGTGGATCTCCAGGCCGATCACCGGCTCCCACGGTCCCCCGCCGGCCCCATCCCGCACGGTCTCCCCTGCCCGGCCCATCGCCTCAGACACGCGCGGAGCTCCCGTCGAAGCCGAGTGCCAGCTCCAGCGCGTAGGCCGCGTCCAGCAGCTCGTTCTCGCTGAACGCGGGGCCCGCGATCTGCAGCCCCACGGGCAGCCCGTCGTGCAGCCCGCACGGGATCGAGATCGCGGGGATGCCGGCCAGCGACATCGGCACCGTGCAGTAGTCGTTCATGTACATCGCCAGGGGGTCGCCGGTCTTGGCGCCCAACTCGAAGGCGACCGTCGGCGCGGTGGGCGTGACGATGAAGTCGACCTCGGCGAACGCCTGGGCGAAGTCCTCTGAGATCTTCGTCCGCACCCGCTGCGCGCGCCCGTAGTAGGCGTCGTAGTAGCCGGCCGACAGCGCGTAGGTGCCGAGCATGATCCGCCGCTTGACCTCCGCGCCGAAGCCGTCGTGGCGGGTGCGCTCATACATGTCCAGCAGATCCTCCGCGCCGGGCGCCCGCATCCCGTAGCGCACGCCGTCGAAGCGTGCCAGGTTCGAGGAGGCCTCGGCGGGAGCGAGCACGTAGTAGGCCGACAGCGCGTGCGGCGCGTGCGGCAGGCTGATGCTCTGCACGATCTCCGCGCCGAGGTCCGCGGCGATCTGAAGCGCCGCCCAAAACGCCTTCAACACGCCCGCTTCGATCCCCGCGCCGTGCGAGCCGTCCCCGCCGGCGGCGAGGCCCGCGCCCGCGTCGGTACTGCCGGCGCCTCCGGCCGCGCCGGTCAGCTCGGCCGGCACACCCAGCCTGATCCCGTGCAGGCGCTCGGTGAGGGGCAGCTCGATCTCGACGGGCAACTGCAGCGAGGTGGCGTCGCAGCGGTCGCGTCCGACCATGTGCCTGAGCAGCAGCGCCGCGTCGGTCACGTCGCGGGTGAGCGGTCCCGCCTGGTCCAGCGAGGAGGCGAACGCGATCATCCCGTATCGGGACACCGCGCCGTAGGTCGGTTTCATGCCGACGATCCCGCACAGGGCGGCGGGTTGGCGGATCGAGCCGCCCGTGTCGGTGCCGAGCGCCCACGGCGCGAGGCCCGCGGCGACCGCGGCGGCGCTCCCGCCCGAGGAGCCACCCGGCACGCGTGTTCGATCCCACGGGTTGAGCACGGGCCCGAATGCGGAGTTCTCGTTGGAGGAGCCCATCGCGAACTCGTCCTGGTTGGTCTTGCCCAGCAGGCTTGCGCCGGCCGTCTGCAGGCGCGCCACCGCTGTGGCGGTGTACGGAGGCTCGTAGCCCTCGAGGATGCGCGAGCCCGACTGGCTCGGGACGCCCTCGGTGCAGAACAGATCCTTGACCGCCAGCGGGACGCCGGCCAATGGGGTGTCGCGCAGGTCCGACGCCGCGCCGGCAGCCGCGGTGTCCGAGGCCCCCGAGCCGCCCCGGGCCGGGGGATCGGGGGTGCCGTCCCCGTCCTTCGCGTCCTCCGGAGCGAGCCAGGTGAAGCAGTTCAGCTCGTCGGTGACCGCGCGCGCGCGATATGCCTCGAAGAGCTCGTCAGCCGACAGCGCGCCGGTGGCGATCTCGTGCGCCGCCTCGGCGGCGGACAGCCCGATGAGATCGGCCGTGCTCATGCCTGGGGGCTGGGAACCGAGAAGCCATCTCCGCTGACGGCCGGCGCCTGCGCGAGCGCGAGGACGCGCGGCAGGCACTCGTGCGGCTCGTCGGGGCGCAACGCGTCGGTGATCTCCACGACGTGCGAGGTCGGCTCCACGCCATCGAGGTCGAGCTCACCGATGTGCGCGACATGGTCGAGGATCGCCGAGAGCTCGCGCGCCAGCGGCTCGATCTCCTCCTCGCCCAGCTTCAGTCTGGCCAGGCGGGCCACATGCAGGACTTCGTCGCGGTCGATCACGTGGCGCATTCTACGGGCCGCCCCCGGGCGCCATCCTCACAGTCCGCGAGGCGACGATCGCAGGCGCCGCTCAGCTCGGTGGCTGGGCGCCGTTGACCCCAGGGTCAGGGGGCGGCAATGGCCGCGGGTTCGCCGGCTCATACAGCGAAGCGCGTTCGTCGCGCATCGACTGCCACGAGCCCGCGAGCATCAGGATCGCGCCGGCCAGCGCCAGCCACGCGCCCGCACACAGCGAGGTGGCGTGTTCTGGGCGCTCCAGCACTCGCACGATCGCTGCGATCACGGCGATGATTCCGAACAGCGTGCTCCACACCGCCGCCGCGACCGGCAGCGCCGTGCTGCGCTCGGTGAGCGTGCTGAGCACCAGGGCGAGCGCCGCCGCCGCCGCCGCGATCAGCAGCACGACCGCCGGCCCGAACGTGTCCCAGGCGCTGAGCTTGCCGGCGGCGTTCTCATACCAGGGCTCGAACAACGACACGATCACGCAGATCGCGCCCGCCAGCGCGAGCAGCTCGCCGCCTCTCGGAGATCGGAGGGATCTCCGAAAGGCCAGCAGGCGTCTCAGGCTCACGCGCCCGTCTCCTCTTTCCCGGCGCCACGCGCCGTCCTAGTGCGATCGGACATCGGCGATATCTATACCTGGATTCCCGCCCGACGGCGAGCCGCGTCCAACGTGTTGCGCAGCAGGCAGGCGATCGTCATCGGACCGACGCCCCCGGGCACCGGCGTGATCGCCGAGGCGAGGAGCACCGCGGCGGCGAAATCGACGTCCCCGACCAGCCCGCTCCTGTTTCCGGCCTGCTCGGGGGTCAGCCGGTTCATGCCGACGTCGATCACGACCGCGCCGGGCTTGACGAAATCTCCCGTGATCATGCGCGGACGGCCGATGGCCGCGATCAGGACATCGGCACGCGAGCACACCGCGGGCAGCTCGCGCGTGCGCGAGTGACACATCGTCACGGTGGCGTTCTGCGCGAGCAGCAGCTGCGCCATCGGCTTGCCGAAGAGATTCGAGCGGCCCACCACCACCGCTTCGGCGCCCTCCAGCGTCGTATCGACGCTGCTCAAAAGCTCGAGCACCCCCAGCGGCGTGCACGGCCGCAGACCGGGCAGTCCCAGCGCGAGCCGTCCCGCGTTGACCGGCGTGAGCCCGTCCACGTCCTTGTCCGGATCGATCATGCCGGTCAGCGTCGGGCCATCGAGATGGTCGGGCACGGGCAGCTGCAGCAGGATCCCGCTCACCGCCGGATCGGCGTTCAGCTCCGACAATGCCTGCGCGACATCCTCGAACGAAGCGTCGGCTGGGAGCCGGCGATCGAAGGGCGTCATGCCCGCCTCCGCGCACGCCCGCTGCTTGGCGCCCACGTACACGACCGAGCCGGAGTCCTCGCCTACCAGCACCGTCGCCAGGCCCGGGGTCCGTCCGGTCTGCTCGGTGAACGCGCGCACACCCTCGGTCACTTGCCACGCACGCGCGCGGCGATCGCCTTGCCGTCGATGATCGAGGCGGACATCGGGGCGAACCTTAACGTCTGGTGACCGGCGCGTACTCGGCCATCAGCTTACGCTCGGAGCCGTCCCCGGCGAAGCGCACGACGATCACCCCGCCCGGCTCCACACCCGTGACGACGCCCTCGCCGAACGCCGCGTGCACGACGTCCTCGCCCATACGATAACCCTTCCGGCGGGTGCCTGCGGCGCCCGGGAGGCGCCCAGCCGGGCGCCCCGGCGAGCCCGCAGCCCGTGCCGGCCCGCTGCACTTCAGCTCCTCCTCGGAATCGGTCAGCTCGGCGGGGATCTCGTCCAGGAAGCGGCTGCGCAGGCCGTAGGTTGCCTGGCCGAACACCGAGCGCCTGCGGGCGTAGGTCAGGTACAGCTCGCGCTTGGCTCTGGTGACGCCGACGTAGAACAGGCGCCGCTCCTCCTCCAGCCCGCCCTCGTCGAGCGCGCGCGAGTGCGGGAACACGCCGTCCTCGCAGCCGGCGATGAACACGATCGGATACTCCAGGCCCTTGGCGTTGTGCAGCGTCATCAGCGTCACGAGCCCCTCGTCATCGCTGCGGGAGTCCGCGTCGGCGACGAGCGCCAGCTGCTGCAGGAACAGGTCGAGCGTGTCCTGGAGCTCGGCGGCGCCCGCGTCGAACTCGCGCGCGACCTCGACGAGCTGGTCGAGGTTTTCCAGGCGGCCCTGCGCCTCGATCGTCTTCTCCGCGCCCCCCATCGCCTCGGCCTCCAGCGCGTCGAGTAGCCGGTGCGCGACAGCACGGCGTCCAGCAGATCCCCGACCGGTATGCCGCTGCTGGACGAGCTCTGGCAGGCCGCTCATCGCCGACCATGAACCGCGTCAGCGACTTGACCGCCGCGGCGCCGAGACCGGGAATCCGATCGGCCGCGGTGGCCGCCTCCCACACCGACACGCCGATCGTGGCGGAGTGCGCGACGATGCGCGACAGCGAGGTGCGGCCCAATCCGCGCCGGGGCGAGTTGGCGATGCGCGTGAAGCTGACCACGTCGAACGGGTTGGCCAGCCACGAGAGGTAGGCGATCGCGTCCTTGATCTCCGCGCGCTCGTAGAACTTCGTCCCGCCGATCACCTGATAGGCGATCTCGCGGCGCACGAGCGTGTCCTCGATCACCCGCGACATCGCGTTCGTCCGATAGAGCACGGCGATCTCCGCACGCGAAGCGCCCTCGTCCACGAGCCGCTCGATCTCGCCCACGACGAACCGCGCCTCGGCGTGCTCGTCCTCCAGCTCGCGCACGTGGATCGGCTCGCCGTCTCCCAGCTCGCTCCACAGACGCTTGGCGATGCCGCCGCGATTGTTGGCGATCACCGCGTTGGCCGCGGACAGGATGGTCTGCGTCGAGCGGTAGTTCTGCTCGAGCTTGACCACGCGCGCATCGGGAAAGTCGTCCTGGAAGTCGAGGATGTTGCGGATGTCGGCGTGACGGAACCCGTAGATCGACTGTGAATCGTCCCCCACCACCGCGAGGTTGCGATGGCCCTCCAGATGGACCCGCTCCCCGCGCTTCGGGGCCCGACCGCCGCCGATCAGCAGCTGCAGCAGCCGGTACTGCACGGGGTTGGTGTCCTGGTACTCATCGACGAGCACGTGCCTGAACGCGCGCGCGTAGCGGGTGCGTACCTCCTCGTATAACTCCAGCACGTTGACGGCACGGAACAACAGGTCGTCGAAGTCCATCGCGTTCATGCGCAGCAGGTCGCGCTCGTAGCGCTCGTACACCTCGGCGATCATCTCCTCGAACTGCGACCCCACCGCCTGGCGATAGTCGGCGGCGGACTGCAGCCGGTTCTTGGCCGCGGAGATCTGACTGTGGATCGCCGCTGGGGTGAAGCGCTTGGGGTCGATCCCCAGCTCATCGGCGCAGCGCCGCGTCAGCCGGCGCGCGTCGGCTTGGTCGTAGATCGTGAACTGGCGCGTATACCCCAGGCGCTGCGCCTCGGAGCGCAGGATGCGCGCGCACGCGGCGTGGAAGGTCATCAGCCACATCCCCCGCGTGCCCTGACCGAGCAGGCGCTCGACCCGCTCGCGCATCTCCTGGGCGGCCTTGTTGGTGAACGTGATCGCCAGGATCTCGTTCGCCTGCGCCTGCCCGGTGTAGATCAGAAACGCGACCCTGTGGGTAAGCACGCGTGTCTTGCCGCTGCCCGCTCCCGCCAGTATCAGCAGCGGCCCCTCCCCGTGCGTGACCGCCTCGCGCTGGGGCTCGTTCAGCCCCTCCAGCAGGCGCTCGATCCGCGCTTCGCCGTCAGGCGCGATCTGGCCTGGAGGACGCGGCGTATCGGCGTCGCCGGGCGTGGCGAGACGGCTGTCGAGCTCAGCTCGGGCGTGTTCGGGCATCGAGCCTCAGGATAGATGTGCGCTCGGCGGGCGCCACCGGCTCGGCGCCGTCCGCCCCGATCCCCTACCCCCCAGCCGGATTCGGCCCACGAACGGTGCGCAGCGGCGCGACCTCGGCGACGGGAGCGTCGGCCTCCTCGCCCGAGAGCTCTGAGACCGTCCTTTCCAGCGCGCCGATGCGGCTGGCCAGACCCTGGATCGCCTCGGCGATCGGATCGGGCAGGTGAATCCAGTCGGCGTCGGGGCCCTCGACGCGGCGGCCGTCCACGCGCACGGGGTGACCGGGGTTGCCGACGACGGTGCAGTTCGGCGGGACGTCGGTGATGACCACGCTGTTGGCGCCGATCTTCGCGCCGTGGCCGATCGCGATCGGGCCCAACAGCTTGGCTCCAGAGCCGATCGTGACGTTGTCCTGCACCGTCGGATGGCGCTTGCCCGTGGCGAACCCCGTCCCGCCGAGCGTGACACCCTGATACAGCGTCACGTCGTTGCCGATGTCGGCGGTCTCGCCGATCACGACGCCGGCGCCGTGGTCGATGAACAGCCCCTCGCCGATGCGCGCGGCGGGATGGATCTCGATGCCGGTCAGCGCGCGTGAGAGCAGCGAGATCGCGCGTGGCAGCAGCGGCACGCCCGCCTCGTGCAGCGCGTGGGCGACGCGATGGGCGAGCAGCGCGTGGATGCCGGGCCACGTCGCGAGGATCTCGGCATCTCCCACGCCGCGCGCCGCCGGATCGCGGTCGCGCGTCGCGGCGATATCGCGACGCAGCTCTCTTGCGACCCGGGCGAGCATACGCACAGCGTAGCGCCGCCCCAGTAACTCTCAGGGCGCAAAAAACGCTTGAGAGACGTAGCGCTCGCCCGAGTCGGGCATGATCGCGACTATTCGCTTGCCCGCGGACTCCGGCCGCGCCGCCACCTGCAGCGCCCCCCACAGCGCGGCGCCGCAGGAGATGCCGGCGAGCACGCCCGCGCGCCGAGCACACGCCCAGGCGGTGTGGATCGCGTCGTCGTCGGAGACGGCGATCACCTCGTCGATCAGCTCGCGGTCGAGCACCGCGGGCACGAACCCGGCGCCGATGCCCTGGATGCGGTGGGGCCGGGAGCGCCGCCGGAGAGCACCGCCGAGCCGCGCGGCTCCACCGCGACGATGCGCAGGTCGGGGTTGCGTTCGCGCAGGTATCCGCCGGCGCCGGTGATCGTGCCGCCCGTGCCGACGCCCGCGACGAGCACGTCGACGCGCCCGTCCAGCGCGCGCTCGATCTCGGGACCGGTCGTGCGCCGGTGGACCGCGGGGTTGGCGGGATTGGAGAACTGGTCGGGCAGGAACACGTCGGGCTCGGCCGCCATCGCGCGCGCCGCGGCCACCGCCTCGCCCATGCCGCCGAGGGACTCGGTGATGTTCACGCTGCGCCCCGTACAGCTTCAGCAGGCTCTCGCGCTCGCGGCTCATGCCCTGCGGAAGCGTCAGCACCAGCTCATAGCCGCTTGCCGCGCACACGAACGCGAGCGCGATGCCGGTGTTGCCGGAGGTCGCCTCCACGATCGTCGTGCGCCCCGGCTCGATCTGCCCTCCGCTCTGCGGCCTCGATCATCGCCACGCCGATCCTGTCCTTCACCGACCCGCCGGGGTTCGAGCGACTCGAGCTTGGCGAACAGCTGCACGCCGTTCTCCGCCGCCGGCCCCTCCAGCAGTTGCGGCAGCCCGACCAGCGGCGTGTCCCCCACCAGCTCCGCAATGTTGATCGGGATTTGGGACATATCGGCCACGACAATAGTGGGCGGGCGAGGAGCGGGACGGTCGCGCGACAGTCGGATGCCCTACCCCCGCGGTTTTCGGCGGCTCTCCAGCGGTCCAATCCCACACAGGCGCCAAACGGGCTCTGACGCTGATGGCCCTCAGATGTAATACATGCTCGCGCCGGCCTCGCGCGACTCGCGCTCGATCACGTCGGCGATCGTGGTCTGTGCGAGCACCGTGCGCGCGGCGGCGGCGGCGTCGGCGAACACGCCCTGCCGCATCGCGACCGAGGGGCCCGTCGAGCAGCTCCACGATCTCCAGGACGGTCACGCTGGAGGGATCTCGCGCGAAGCGATAGCCGCCCTTGACGCCCCGCTGGGAGCTGATCACGCCCGGCGCGCCGCAGCGACCGCGAACAGCTGCTCCAGGAACTGCACCGGCACATCGCGCTTGCGCGCGAGCTCGCCGATCGGCACTGGCTCAGAGCCCGCGCTGCGCCCCAGCTCGGCGAGCGCGAGCACGGCATACGGGGACTTGCTGGTGATCGAGAGCATTGGGCTCCCGCGATGCTAGGGAACTACAGCCAGCCGCGCTCGGTCGCTATGAGAACCGCCTGGGCGCGATCGACCGCGCCGAGCTTGCCGTAGATGTTGTGCAGGTGGGTCCGTACGGTGCTCGTGGAGAGCGTCAGCTCGTGGGCGATCTGCTTGTAGACCTTGCCTTCGGCGAGCCGCTGCAGCACTCCCAGCTCGCGCCCGGACAGCGGTGAGGGATCGACGTGACGCTGGCGCTGCCCGGTGGTGCTCGGCAGCTCATACATCACGCGCCTGAGCTCGTCCGGGCCGAGGCCGAGCACGCGCGCGCTGTGCAGCATCTCCCCCGGCGACACCGTCGCGCCCTGTTCGTAGTGGGCGAGCATGTCCGCCAGGCGCACGAACGCGACTTCGCCTTCGACGTCGCTGTTGTGATGGCGCTCGATCGCTGTCGCGACCGTCGCCCGGCAGACCCCAACGACGAATCAGCACGCCTCCGACGAGCGCATGGTCGACGCCCAGCTCGCGCCGCTCGGAGTGGATGCGCTCCTCGGGGGTCTTTGCGTCCCGGTGCACCTGAGAGGGATAGCCGGGATAGGCGTGCAGCAAGCACGAGCTTGCCGACATCGTGCAACAGGCTCGTGACGGTCAGGCGGTTGCGGTGCTCGTAGCCGACCTCCGATGCGAGACGGTCGGCCGCGTGCTGGGTGGACGAGGGCGTGCAGCCTGAAGCGCTCTGGCGCCACGTCCCACCCGCCGGATCGCTCGAAGAAGTCGAAGGTCCTGCACGCGTCCGGCGATCGCCTGCACGCCCGCTCGCTCAGCACCTCGACCGCCGCCACGATCGTGGCCACGCGCCCGCGGCTGCCCTGTACTTGATTGGCCAGACGCAGCACGGCGATGCTCAGCGCGACGTCGGACTCGACGGCGCTGACGATGTCGGCGGTCGCGACGTTGTCTTTCTCGACGACCGAGAGCAGCCGGTTGCGCGACTCCGCCAGCGCGGGAAACGCCTCCAGCGCTTCGAACGCGCTCGCCAGGCGCCGGCCGTGCCCCCACCCTCTGGCGAGCCGCGCCCCCGCGGCGAATCCTGGGTCTGCCGCGCGGACGCACCTTGCCGGACCCGTCCGTTCGCCGGGACGCGGGCTTGGCGCTGCTCGCCGGAGTGCTTTCGCGCGCGCTGCTGGCGGCAGCAGTCCGTGCGCCGCTCTTCGTCTTTGTCGCCGTCAATGGCATTGTCGAGTGTCCTATCGGCAGGCCTTGACGAATGGTTGAGAGCGGAATCTCATCTCACCTCGGTTCGGCCGCCGGCTCGACGAGCGAAATCGCGCCACCGCGAGAGCATGCGGCGAGGTTCGGCGAGATTGGCGAGATTGGCCGGCCTACGCTAGCCCGACTCTAGCGTCGACTTCCAATATACGGTCGATACGGTGAAGGGTCTCATCCCGGCCGAGCAGCGCGACGCTCTCGAAGATCCCGGGCGAGACGGTCGTGCCGGCGACCGCCACGCGCAGCGGCTGATAGATCTCGCGTGGCTTGACGGCGCGACGTGCGACGAGCGCTTCCAGCGCCGCGCCGATATCCGTCTCGGTGAAGCCGTCCAGCTCGGCCAGCGCCTCGCGCGCCTGCACCAGCGCGGCGCGTCCCTCCTGCCCGAGCCAGCGCTCTCGCGCCTTGGGTTCCTCGACGGGCGCATCGAGCAGCGGGCCGGTCAGCGACCAGAAGTCGGCGAGCGTGTGGATCTTCTCCTGGCTGATCGCCACGGCGCGGGCGAGCCTCGGATCCTCGGCGGCGTTCCCATGGCCGCTTCGCCGCAGGTGCCGCTCGACACGAGCCGTCAGATCCTCGACGGTCAGCTCGCGGATCCAGACGCCGTTCAGCCAGCGCAGCTTGACCTCGTCGAACCGCGCCGGGTTGCGGGACGACGCGATCCAGAGTGAAGCGCTCGATCAGCTCCTCGGTGGCCAGCACCGTCTGATCGTCGCCCGCGCCCCAGCCGAGCAGCGCCAGGTAGTTGCGAACCGCCTCCGGCAGATACCCCGCGTCGCGCAGCTCCTGCACGGAGGCGGCCCCGTGGCGCTTGGAGAGCTTCTTACCGTCCGGTCCGTGCAGCAGCGGCAGGTGCGCATACACCGGCAGCGGCGTCCGACCACCGCCCGCTCGGCGGCGCCCCCGAACCCGACCGCGCGCGCGGCCTCCAGGACGAGCAGCTGCTTGGGGGTGTTGGAGAGGTGGTCCTCACCGCGAACGACATGGGTGATCCCGGCGTCCAGGTCGTCGATCGCGACGGCGAAGTTGTAGAGCGCCGACCCGTCCGCGCGGGCGATCACCGGGTCGTCGAGATGGACGTGCTCGAATCTCGTATCGCCTCTGATCACGTCGTGGACGACGGTCGCGCCCTGCATCGGGAACGCGCAGGCGCACCGCCCCGTCCGCCCCATCCGCCCCGTCTTTCCGATCGCCCGCCCACCCCTCGCCGCGGTACCCGCCTCAGCGCCGTGACGTTGCTTGTAGGCCTTGACGTCCTGGCGGTGGCATTTGAGCGGTAGGCGTATCCAGAGTCGAGCAGGGCCTGCAACGCCTCGGCGTGGCGCGCGGAACGCTCGGTCTGGATGATCGGCCCCTCGTCCCAGTCGATCTGGAGCCAGCGCAGCGCGTCGAGGATCTGCTCGACGTTCTCCGCGGTGGAGCGCTCGCGGTCGGTGTCCTCGATGCGCAGCACGAGCTCGCCGCCGTAATGGCGGGCGAGCAGCCAGTTGAACAGGGCGGTGCGCGCGCCGCCGATGTGCAGCGCGCCCGTGGGCGATGGAGCGAATCGGACTCTCATAGGATGCGCTCATGCTATTCGCAGTCCACTCGCCTCTCCCACCGCACGGGCTGGGCGCGGCACCCCTCTCGCGCAATGTCCACGAGCGTCGCCCCGGGCTGCGCGATGCTGATCGGAGCGCACGTCTCCCCCGCGGGCGGCCTGCCGAAAGCGATCGAGCGGGGCCGGAGCGCGGCTGTGAGGCGATCCAGATCTTCAACCAGTCTCCGCGCATGTGGCGCCCGACCGCCTACACCGAGGAGGACTTCGCGGCGTTTCGCGACGCGATGCGGGACAGCCCGATCGAGGCGGTGCTGATCCATGCCGTCTATCTGCTCAACTGCGCCAGCGAGGACCCAGACATCCGCGCCAAGTCCCTCGCGTCGCTGACGCACTCGCTTGCGGGTGGGCCAAGCGATCGGAGCCTCCGGGGTGGTGCTGCATCCCGGCTCGGCCAAGACCGGGACGTGGGCGAGGCGATCGCGCGGGCCGGCGAGACGATCGCGCAGGCGCTGGCCGAGAGCGAGGGTTGTGAGCTGCACCTGGAGAACACCGCCGGCGCCGGCGGCACGCTCGGGCGCTCGTTCAGGAGCTGGCCCAGCTCCTGGACGCAGCCGGCGGCGGCGAGCGCATCGGGGTGTGCCTGGACTCCTGCCATCTGCTCGCCTCCGGCTATGACATCCGTACGGTCGACGGCATGGGCTCGGTCCTGCGCGAGTGCAGGCGCAAGCTCGGTCGCGGTCGCGTCCGCTCGCTTCACCTGAACGACTCGCAGACGCCGCTCGGCTCAAATCGCGACCGCCACGCGAACATCGGCAGGGCGAGCTCGGCGAGTCCGGTGCTCGTCGCGTTCCTGTCCGCTCCGGGACTGCAGAAGCTGCCGTGCGTGCTCGAGACCCCCGGCGAGAACCGCGAGGGCCCCTCGCGCGAGGAAATCGCGCTGGCGCGGAGCTGCGCGAGCGAGGGATGCGGGCTCGTAAGCGCCGGTTAGGCCCCCCCGCATCAGCCGGCGAGCTGCCGCGGCGGCCGCGGGCGCGCTGATCAGCGCTGTTCCAGCTCGGCTCGTACAGTCGGGGTGTTCTGAACGCGTAGGCCTCGCCCAGGCGCAGCCGGCGCACGCCGGCCGGAGTGGCGATCTCGATCCAGACCTCGGCCGGTCCGGGATAGTCGGCGACGAGCTTGCTTTACGTCCTCGATCGCGCTCGGCGAGACGCTCCCGATCTCGATGCGCATGCGCACGGGCTTCGACGAGCGCGACCGCCGTGCGGGCGTCTGCGTCGGCCTGCCTGCGGGCCTGCTCGATCTCCTGCTCCGAGGGGGCGAACACCTCGACGGTCTGGGCGATGAGGCAGGTCTTGCCGGCTTCCTTGTGATCGACCCGCCCGCGCACGAGCACGACCTGATCGACCGCGAGCGCGGCCTCGTGCTCTGAGAGCGCCTTGCCGAACGCGAGCACCTCGACGGCGCCGCCGAGGTCGTCGAGCGTCGCGAACATCATCGGGTCTCCGTTGCGGGTACGGATCCGCTTGGCCTCGACGATGATCCCGCCGACCGTCACCCACTCCTTGTCGCGCCGGTCCGAGAGCGCCTGAAGCGGGCAGTCCGTGCGCGCGCGCAGGATCTCGCGCAGCGGCTTGAGCGGGTGGGCGGACACGAACAGGCCGATCGCCTCCTTCTCGACCGCGAGCAGCTGCGCCTGCTCGAACTCCTCGGGGGGAATCGGTGGATGGGCAGGGCGCGCGAACGCGCCGCCGGGCGCGCGCCGGCGCTCCCGCGAGAGCGCCACCGCCGGCTGCGCTCCCCTGGCCCGCCGCGCCTGTCGGGGCGCCAGCCGGCGTCGGGTTCGAGGTCGAAGATCGAGCCCTGGCCGATCTGCGCATCCTGCTGAGCCTTCTGGCCCGCGGCCTGCGCCTGCTCGAGGACCGCGAGCATGCCCTTGCGGCTGGCCCCGGTGGAGCCGAGCGCGCCGCACTTGATCAGCGCCTCGATCGCCTTCTTGTTGACCGCACGGCTGTCCACGCGCTCGCAGAAATCCCATAGCGATTGAAATGGGCGCCCTGGGCGGGCGGGTACTGAATCTCCGGGGTCTGATCCCCGGCTGGTGGGATCTGAATCTTCGCGCGCGCTCTTGATCGCCTCCACAGCCTGGTAGCCGACGCCCTTGACGGCATCCAAGCCGAAGCGGATGCTTCCGACCCCGCCCTTGACGCTGGACGGCCCGACCGTGAACCGGTGATCTGAGAGGTTCACGTCGGGCGGAAGGATCTCGATCCCCATCTCCTCGCAGCGGGCCACGAAGAACGGGACCTTGTCCTTCGTGGACATGACCGAGGAGATCAGCGCCGCCATGTACTCGGCCGTGTGGTTGGCCTTCAGCCAGGCGGTGCGATAGGCGATCAGCCCGTAGCAGGCGGCGTGGCTCTTGTTGAACGAGTAGTCGGCGGACTTCTCGTTCGTGTTCCACAGGAACTCGATCACCTCGGGCTTGGTGGCAGACGCGCGGCAGCCCTCCACGAACTCCGGCTTCAGCGCGGCCATCGCCTGACGGTTCTTCTTGCCGATCGCCTTGCGCAGATCGTCGGCCTTGGCCCCGGAGAAGCCGGCGAGCTCCTTGGCGATCTGCATCGCCTGCTCCTGGTAGAGGATCACCCCGTTGGAGGACTCGAGGATCGGGCGCAGGCGCTCATCCGGGTAGGAGATCGATTGTGGATTGTGCTTGCCTTTGGCATACACCGGGATCTGATCCAACGCGCCGGGTCGGTAGAGCGCGTTCAGCGCGACGAGATCGTTGAACTCGTCCGGGCGTACTTTCTTCAGCGCCTCGCGCATGCCCTCGGACTCGAACTGGAACACGCCGATCGAATCCCCGCGCGCGAGCATCTCATACGTACGCGCGTCATTCAGGGGCAGCGTCGTCATGTCGGGACGCTCGCCCGAGGAGCGCTCGATGATGTCCAGCGCGTCCTCGATCACGTCGAGGTTGCGCAGGCCCAAGAAGTCCATCTTGAGCAGGCCGATGTCCTCGATCGGCTTCATCGAGAACTGGGTGACCGTGCGAAACACCTTCTCGCCGTTCTCATCGGCGCCGGCGTCGGCGAGCTGCAGGGGCACGATGTCGGTCAGCGGCCGGTCGGCGATCACGACGGCGGCGGCATGGATCGAGCTGTTACGCACGATCCCCTCCAGTCCCTGCGCGACGTCGATGATCTGCTTGGCGGCCGGCTCCTCATCGTAGGCCTTGCGCAGCGGCTGTCCCGCCTTCAGGCACTCCTCGAAGGAGGGCGCGCGGCCCATGATCGGGTCGGGGATCAGCTTCGCCAGACGATCGCCGGTGCCGTAGTCCAGGCCTAGCACTCGCGCCGCGTCGCGGGTGGCGGCGCGCGGAAACATCTTGCCGAACGTGACGATCTGCGCGACCGACTCGCGTCCATACTTGCCGGTCACATACTTCATCACCCGCTCGCGACCGCGCACGGAGAAGTCGATGTCGATGTCGGGCATCGACACGCGCTCGGGGTTCAGGAAGCGCTCGAACAGCAGGTCGTAACGGAGCGGATCCACATCGGTGATCGCCAGGCAGTAGGCGACGATCGAGCCGGCGGCCGAGCCGCGGCCGGGACCGACGGCGATGCCGTTCTCCTTGGCGAACTTGACGAAGTCCCAGACGATCAAAAAGTAGGCGTTGAAGCCCATCCTGTCGATCACCCCGAGCTCCAGCTCCATACGCTCGACCGCCTCGGCGGGCGGAGGATCGCCGTAGCGCAGCCGCAGACCCTCCAGCACACGCGCCCGCAGGTACTCGCACTCGCTGGCGCCGTCGGGCGTCGAGTAGCTCGGGATCAGCTGCTTGCCGAGCTCCAGCTTCACCGAGCAGCGCTCGGCGATCTCCAGCGTGCTGGCGATCGCCTCCGGCCACTGCGCGAACGCCTCGGCCATCTCTGAGCTGTCGCGCAGGAAGAACTCGTTCGTTTCGAACGTCAGCTTCGGCGCGGCGAGCGTGCTCTTGGTCTGCACGCACAGCAGCGCGGTGTGATGGTCGTAGTCCTCGCGGCGCAGATAGTGAACATCGCCCGTGCCCACAAGCGAGCCGCCCAGCTCGCGAGCGATCCGCACGATCCCCTCGTTGCACTTCTCCTGCGCCGCAAGCCCGTTCTTCTGCACCTCGAAGTAGACGTTCTCCGCCCCGAAGATCCCTCGCAAGTCCTTAGCGTGTGCGCGCGCGTCGTCGGGGCGATCCTCCAGCAGGCGCTGGCAGAAGCGCGAGGCCAGACAGCCGGTGAGCGCGATCACGCCGTCGGCGTGGCGCTCGATCTGGTGCAGGTCGACCGTCGGCTTGCCGCGGTTGAGCCCTTCCAGAAACCCCGCCGAGGAGAGCTTGACGAGGTTGCGATAGCCGGCGTCGGTGGCGGCCAGCAGCGTCAGGTGATTGCGCTGAACCTTCGGCGATCCCGGCCCCGCCGCGGCGGCCGCGTGATCGTCGACGAGGTAGATCTCACAGCCGACGATCGGCTTGACGCCGTGGGAGGCGCACGCCTTGTGCAGCTCGACCGCTCCATTCATCACACCGTGGTCGGTGAGACCCAGGGCGGGCTGGCCGAACTCCGCCGCGCGGGCGGCCAGCGCGTCGATCTTGCACGCCCCGTCGAGCAGCGAGTACTCGGAGTGGACGTGCAGATGGGCGCAGGCTGGAGCGGTCACTGAGGGCGATCTTAGGCGCCGCGGCGGCGGATCTTCAGAGCTCGCGCCGCTGTTTGCGTCTTAACCTAAAGCGGCCGATCAGCGACATGCTGTGCTTGTGCGGGAGCCGCGCGACGGGAGGGACACTCGGCGGCGAGGGCGCCGGCGGGACGGTCTCCTGCGCACGCGCACGCAGGCGCTCGACGGCGGCGGCCAGCGCATCGGCCATCTCCTCGCTGCGCGGGCTGGCAAGCGCCGGGACAGGGGCTTGGGAGAAGGGTTGAGCGGGAGGTTGGGCGGGGGTCCGGTCAGCCGCGGCTCGCAGCCGCACCGCAACGTCCTTCAGCTCGCTGACCGTCACCGCCATCCTCCGATGGCTCTCGTGTATCGCTGCGAGCGCGCTCTCCACCCTCTCCAGCCGATCGGCGAGCTCAGAGGTTCGGCGCCCGTCGCGCTCGGCCTCCTCCAGACGCCGCTGCAGGCTGGAGACATGGGTCTCGAGCGTCTTGACGGTCGCCTCGGCCGCCTCGGCGCGGCGCAGGAGCACGGTTTCGCCCGCGTCCGCAGCGCGGCGGGCGCGGCGCTCCTCCGAACCAGGAGACACTCGCTCCGCCCTGATGCCCGAACCGGCCAGCATCCCCGAGCCGGCCGGCAGGTCGCGCTCACTCGGCGCGGGCGACCCTCCCCGCGGTACCGGTGTCTGCGATGACGATGATCCCTCGGCAATCATTGGCTCGCCTGGGAGCGTACGTCCTGGAGCGGACGTGTCCGGCGCACCGGCGCGTGTTCAGGATCCGTGGCGCAACCGCCAGGCCATGCGCGACTGTAGCGAGAACAGCTCGATGAACCCGGGTGAGGCCGCCTGTGAGAACAGGCCGCCGGACTCGGAGAAGGACGCGAGGCTCGCGTCGTAGACCGCGTTGGGAGAGGAGCGCGTGATCACGCGGGCGCTGCCCTTGTAGAGCTTGAGGGCGATCGTGCCGGTGACCTGGGCGTTGACGGCGTCCATGTATGCGTCGAGGTCCGAGCGTAAGGGCTCCCACCACAGGCCGGCGTAGACGAGGTAGGCCCACTGGCGGTCTAGGTGTGGCTTGAACTGGTTCTGGTGGATCGTGCAGACGAGGCGCTCGAGCTCCTGATGGGCGGGCAGCAGGATGGCGGCGGCGGGCGCCTCGTAGATGTCGCGCACCTTCAGCCCGACGATGCGATCCTCGATGTGGTTGACGATGCCGACGCCGTGGCGGGCGCCGATCGCGGCGGCGCGTTCGATCAGGTCCACCAGCGGTAGTCGCTCACCATTCAAGCCGACGGGGACGCCGCGGTCGAACTGCACCTCGACGGTCTCGGGCTCGTCGGGGGCGCGCTCGGGCGGGGTGACGAGCTGGAAGACGTCGTCGTCGGGGGCGTGGGCGAGGTCCTCGATCCAGCGGCCCTCCGAGGAGCGCCCCCAGAGGTTGTCGTCGATCGAGTAGGGCGGGCCGGACTCGGCGCCGTGGGAGGCCTTGATCGGGATGCCGTGGGTGCGCGCGTAGGCGATCTCCTCCTCGCGGCCCATCTGCCAGGAGCGCACCGGCGCGATCACCTTCAACTCCGGAGCGAGCGTGGCTACGGTCGCCTCGATGCGGACCTGGTCGTTGCCCTTGCCGGTGCAGCCGTGAGCGATCGTGTCGCACCCGTGTGCGCGCGCGTACTCGACCGCGAGCTTGGCGATCAGCGGGCGCCCGAGCGCGGTGAACAGCGGGTAGCCGCCGCCGTAGAGCGCGTTGGCTCGAATCGCGGGGGCCACGAAGTCGCGCGCGAACTCCTCACGAGCGTCCACCACATGGCAGTCGAGCGCGCCCAGACGCAGGGCCTTGTCGCGGATCACCTCGTAGTCCTCCCCGGGCTGACCAAGATTGACCGTCAGGCAGACGACCTCGGCGGAGTAGGAGTCCTGGATCCACTTGAGCATCACGCTCGTGTCCAGGCCGCCGGAGTAGAGCAGCAGCACGCGGGAGACCTCGGCGGGGTCGGCCTCGTAGGAGGCGGTGCGGGCGGGGAACTCTCGGTTGGCGTCAGACGCGCTCACGGTGCGGGCAGGCTACTGGGCCAGGCCCTGGATCGGCTGCCGAGCTATACTCTGTCCAGTCTGTCCACAATGGCGGAGGGCGTGATGGCCTGGCAACTGCAAGCGGCAAAGCAGCATCTGAGCGAACTGGTCGAGCGTGCTCGTGGAGAGGGACCGCAGGTGGTCACCAAGCACGGCAAGCCCGCCGTCGTCGTCGTTTCGGTTGAGGAGTACCAGCGGCTGCGTGGCCGACCAAGCCTGCTCGAGTTCATCCGCCGGGCGCCGAGCTTCGATCTCCTGGACCTGGCCCGCGCGTCCGATGCGGGGCGTGACGTGGATTTGTGAGCGTCCTCCTGGACACCAATGTGGTCTCCGAGATCCGGCGGGGCCGTGACCCGAACGTCGCCGCGTGGGCGAAGGCTTGGGAGAACGAGGATCTCTATCTGAGCGTCTTGAGCGTCGGCGAGATTCGCAAGGGGATCGAGCGCCTGCGCAGCCGCGATCCAAAGCAGGCTGAGGTGTTCGCCAAGTGGCTTGACGAACTGCGCGAGCGCTTCGGCGATCGTATTCTGCGGGTTGACGTCGAGGTGGCGGACGAATGGGGGCGGCTGAATGCGCGTGCCGAGCGCAGCACGGTGGACAGCCTGATTGCGGCCACCGCCCGCGTTCACGGCCTCACCGTCGCCACGCGCAACACGGACGATTTCCAAGGCTGCGACGTACACCTGCTCGATCCGTGGCAACGCCCACCGGCTCCGCCACCGGCATCGAGCTGAGACCCGAATGCTCCAGATGGGCACGGAGCAAGTCCTCCTCTCCTACCGCGCGTCGAGCACACGCTCGCGCCGGTAACGGAGCCACATCCGCCGGGCGGTGGCGAGCACGACGATCAACAGCGCCAGCGGGATGAGCAGCGCTCCGGCGATCAGCAGGACGGTGAGCGTTACGACGAGCACCCGCCCGGCGTCGTGGAGCCCGCGGTGGAGGGTCAATCCTTCGCTTGCGCTGTGCGCGTCGCCGGTGACGGTCACTTCCACTTCGGCGGTGCTCGTACCTCTAAAATCTACGACCGCTTTCGGCGACGGTGCCGCGAAGCTGAGACTTCGCACCGGCGAGTCGCGACCTGGCTCCGCGAGATCCCCCCGGAGTAGGCCAGGTTCACCTTCACGAGGGGATATATCGCGCTCGATAAACTACCGCCAGCGGGGCAATCCGCGCTCACGACACTAGTCCTCTTGCCTGCATGGACGAATTGACGGTCGAGAGTGAGTTCGAACTTCGAGATGTGTCCGTAGATGCCCTTATATGTGTAGGTCTGAGAGAAGCAGTTCGTGCGCCGTGGCGCGCAAATGCCCGAGATGAATTGCATGTGCTCCACCGATAGGACGGTCCCGAAGACCCCAGGTTCCTTGTAGATCGTGAACGGGATTACATAGGTGAGCGGCAGAGCACCGGTGCTCCTGACCTGCGCGAGGATACGCGGCTGGCCTTCCCCGAAGTCATAGAAAGCCGAAAGGCGCCCTTCGATCGTCACAGGCGCCTGTCCTGGCAGAGTTACTTCTGAGATCACGATGCCGGAGCCGACCAGCGACCCCGCGCATATCTGCCTCGCGTCCGAAGATTCGGAGTAGAGCTCCGAGATGGGGCAACTCGGCAAACCCGCTGTCTGAAATACCAGGTTGCGAGAGACTTCGAGCCTGATTGCGGTGAGTTCGGGGGTTGTGGGCGTGCTCGGTGCCTCGGAGGTGAACCCCAGCCGCAGCGTCGCCGGAACCATGCGCGAGCGAGGCAACTTGCCGGGAACCGTTTCTCCTGAAACGCCGATCACCGCTTCGCCGGCCTGTGCCAACTCGCCGCCTGCGGGGCGAGTCGAGAGGCCGGCGACGACCATCAATGCCAGCGCAAAAGCGCCCAGCAGCAGAACCAACGGCCAGGCGCGAGATGCGCCGGATGAAACGGCGGGTGGCTCGGTCGTATTCCTCACTGGTCCCGGACGATACACCCATTCCTGCCATTCTTCCCACGCGACCGCCGTCCCACGCCTGGGAAACCGGCGAGGGTAAAGTACGGGAGCGACGGGGACCGGGTCCGGATTTTGCCTCCCGACGACAACATTGTGGTCTGGGCAGAGCCGCCAAGTCGCGGCCCGTAGCCCAGCGCAGTGTCACGGTGGCGCCGGCCCACAGTTTGTCAGCGGTTTGCTCGGTGGCACGTGAACGAGGGCCGGTGCCGGCACGAACGGCTCGCTGCGGGCCAGGTCGAAGATCCCGAGGAAGGGCTTGCTCGCCGGACCAAATTCACCGCTCCAGCAGTGCACTTCGCTCGGAAGCAAAGGGGCGCTCGTCGTCTCCACCACGACCAGCGCGGGCCACCGGAACGCGAGGGTGATCAGTTCCCGCCCTTGGTTGAAGCCGATGCCAAACCTGCCACCGCCCAGACAAACACAGCGAATGCCCAAGCACGCCAGCACTGATTCCTCAACGCGCACCGGCATTCCGCAGCCCACGGCCCGCCCATGACGCCAGTATCCCACGATCTCCGTCAGCGCTGTGAACCTCGGAGCGGCAGCACACGGGAAACCTCGGCGGGGTCGGCCTCGTAGGAGGCGGTGCGCGGGGGGAACTGTCGGCTGGCGTTGGGCGCGTTCACGGTCCGGGCAGGCTACCGGACCGTGATCCCTTGCGCTACGGCAGTTCGAGCCTCTCGGCCAGGGTTGCCTGTGGCCCGAACGGAAGGGCTTTGAGCGAGTTACCGACCGCGGTGCACTCGAATTCCGCGGTACATGAGAGCCCTTCCAGGTTGCTGAGCGCCGCGCCCGCGACGTTCACCGGCAGTTCCAGTTCCCACTCGTTGCCTTTCCACCGCTCACCCAGGAGCGCACTGGGAGCGCCGGATTCGCTCTGTATGTAGTAACCCGTAGCCACGCACCACGTTTCCGACGAGCAGGAGATCCGCGTGAGTTCCCAACGCGCTTCGCCTTCGGGTTTTGGTTTGCCGATCGGGCTCGGGGACGATTGCAGTTCCCACGAGGTCCCGTTCCACCGCTCGATGAGCGCTTCCCGTCCGTGAAATTCGGTGTTTTTGACTTCTCCACCCGCTTCGGTGTTCTTGTATGTCCCGACCGCCATGCACGCAGTCGTGGACGAGCACGAGACTCCGAACAGGTACGGGTAGAGCGAGTGCGGCGGGGTGGGCGTTGGTTGAACAGTCCATTGTTTGCCATTCCAGCTCTCGACGAGGGCTTCCACGCCCTGCGAGTGATTCACCACGTAACCGACGGCCGTACACGCTTTCGCCGTGGGGCAGGAGACGGATTCAAAGACCACATTTTTGTCTTCTTCCGGTAGTTTCGCGCTCGCCTTCACTACCCATTTTTTGCCGTTCCACAGCTCGGTCACCGGGTATTTTCTCGTCGGGGTCCCAGAGTTATACGAGCCGACGGCCATGCATGCGTCGGCGGCCGCGCACGCCACACTGACGAGGTCATCGGAGTTGCCTTCGGTGGGCGTCGTCTCGACCGTCCACACCGAGCCGTCCCATCGCTCCGCGAGCGTGTGGTGTTCGCCCCCTTTTACTTCGTAGTAGCCGGTCGCAGTGCATTCGCTCGCCGATCGGCAGGAGGCGCTTTCCAGGACGTTCTGGATGGATTCGGTGTGGCTTGCCGTGGGCTGGACTTCCCACGTGGCGCCGTTCCAGCCCTCGACCAACGTGATGCCTTTGCCTTCCAGGTTGTTGTACACACCGACCGCGTCGCAGGCGACCGACGACCAGCAAGACACACCCTGCAGTCGCGCGTCCGTCGGTTCACCCGGCGGCGTGATCGTCGTCTGGATTGTCCATGCCGGCGGCGTCGTAAACTGCTGTTCTTCTCCGTAGCTTGTTCCGGTCGAGTTGGCCGCGACAACACGGTAGTAGTATGTGGTAGATGGGGTGAGTCCCGACAGCCCCACTTTCTCTTGCACCGATGAGGTCCCGCTGCCTGCGTCACTACCCGGAGGTTCCGGCACGGTCCGGTCGAGCAGCGTGGCATTAGTCCCATATTCGAAATAGTAATGAGTGTCAGCACCGTTGGGATTTATATTCGCTTCGAGCGTTGCGCTGTCCGCCGTCACGCCAGTCGCAGCTTCGGTTGTCACGATTGGTGGCGGTGGCGGAGGCGTTCCACTCGTTTTGAACGTCTCGTCGGTGCCAACGGCCGTTCCTTCGGCGCTGTTTGCAGTGATTCTGTAGTGGTAGGTTGTGCCGGGCTGCAATCCCGTGACAGTGGCGCTAACGGGCACCGAGGTTGAGCCTTCGCCCGCGCTGTTCTCGGGTGTGGCGGCGCTGTAGTTTTCAGCTTCCGTGCCGTATTCGAAATGGTACGTTGTGTACGTACCTTCTGGGTCTACGCTCCCGCTGAGCTTTACGGTAGTCCCCGTTTGTTCAGAGCTGCCTTCCGTCACGGCGTGAGGCAGTTTCCCTCCCTTGCCGGCGCCTTCCAGTTCTTCTTCTATGGTCTTTTCCGTTGCTTTTGTGCAGATGTGAAATACATCATTGAATTGGTAGTTGTTTATGATGTTGGTAGGTGCGGCGGCGTTGAGGAAGCCCTGTTCTTTTACAAAGTCGCCACTTTGCATATCTATGCGCTCGTTTGGATACTGGCGAAACGCTTTGCCGTTGGTAAACCCTTGAAAGGTCACGGACTTGAAATTGTAAAGGTTGTGTTCACGAGGTCGCTCGACGATGAACTCAGCGGTCTTGCCCCAAAGGGCGCCGGTCGCGGTGGTACGGAAGGGCCGGTGCGTTTCATAGTTGTACATATAGAAACTGTATTTATCGCTACCCGTGTATTCCGTATCCGCAATGAAATATTCCCCTGGGCTCGCGTGGAATTTCGTAGCGATCGTCCCTCCGCCCCCTTCGTTCGGGTGGACCACCTCGTAAAAAGCTTCATCGGGACCTAAGTTAGGCGCCTGCTGACCGGTTCCGTCCTGTGCGAGGGTGCTTTCATTGGAATGCCATCCACCAATGCCCGCCCAAGTGTAAGACGCCACATCTGTGCACCCGGGAGTCGTATTGCTGCTCGCGGGCTCAATAAAGTAGCCGGTTGAATGGGTGTAGATCGGTGAGCAAATCCCAGAGCAGCCGCCGCCGTTCCAGTCCATGTATCCCGACCACCGGCTATCGGAGCCTGTGGTGGCACTGGAAGGTGGTTCGGTTGTCTTCTCGCCCGAGTCGGGAGATGTGGATTCGGTTTCGCGTCGAGATACCGGTGGCACTTCGACGAGAGCTTCGGGCGCAGGCGCCCAGTACATAGGGCCATCGATCATCTGCTTCCATTTCGGGTATTCCGGAGAGTCGGCCGCCGGTTCGGGGGGAATTCCGTAAAGCCGCAGTTCCGCGGGGGACGCCGTAGCTGCATCGAAGGACGGCGGTGGCACTGTCACGGAGGTTTCCGTCCCGTTCGACTCCATGTAGTTAGCTTGGGAGCCACCGCCCGGGAGCGTCGTCGTCAACCTCCGTGGCAGCAGGTGATCGCCGCACGCAGCAAGTGCTTCGGATGAAAGACTATAGGGACTGACCCCGACCGGGCATGCCGGACGTGATGACGCCTCGGCAGAGGCTATCCACGCTTGCCCCAAGAGAAGTGCCGCGCAGGTCACGACGACGAAGACGGTAGGAGCATGCGGTTTGCGTTGCATAAGATCCTCCAAGTTGCTGAGACGAATCATGGCCGTATCGGAAGGACTCCGTATGAAGGACTCCCTATCTACCGCGACGTTCCTGTGTGGCCACCGAAGCTACATCCGCGCGTTCCGGCTGTCTAGTATCTGTCGGCTATGCGGCCATGCACGTTACTTATGACGCGGAGCCGGACTGATTCAGAGTGGGTGCTAGGGTGGAGTGATGCTAGGGCGAGATCAAGCGAGGATGATTGCTGCGGTCGTTCTGGCCTGCTGTCTCGTGGCTGTCCTGGCGGGCTGTGGTGGTGGGGTGTCTTCAACAAAGGGTGCCGAAGCACGCCTTGCGGCCGCGTTCGACACCGTGCATTGCGACGGCAGAGCCCTTAGCTCCCAAACGGAACGGAAGGACAGTGCAAACTTTCTTTCGATGGTGAAGGCAGACCGCAAGTTGCCACGTGTCGCCAAGTTGGTTTCGGATGCACACGCGGAGGACAAGCTGCTAGCAGCTATCCGCACGGCAGCCGAGACTCCCGGCTATAAACCGGGCGCACTGAAGAATGACCTCGCAGCAGTGTACCGTCTTAGAGTCAAGTTCTACGCTGACGAGAAGGCTCTCGGTTTTCGCTGTGCAGCCCCTCCGCGAAAGCCCATCGAAGGCTAGGAATGCGTGTGATCTCTAGTGGCTGCGAGGACGACCGGCTCCGCTCTGGCCAACGCCGTCGGGATGTGCGATCTGGCGCGCAAGGCTCATGAAGATGCTGGCGATCGGGGTCCGGCGATCCTCGCGCCAGGCCATGACCACCACCGACTCCTCGCCTTGAACCGGCACCGTGCAGACGCCTTCACGGGAAAGCGAGTGGGATCCCTTCGGCAGCATGGACACACCGGTTCCGGCAGCGACGAGGCCGATAATGGCCTCAGGTGTAGCCGCCTCCGCGCTGATCGTCGGCTCAAAGCCGCTGCGGTAACAGTCGGCCAAGAACATCTCCCGGGATGCCCTCGAAGCGGACGCCGGAGGGACAACCCAAGCGTCCCCTGCGAGCGCGGCGAGCGGGATCGACTGCTGAGCGGCGAGCGGATGGTCGTCCGGAAGCACGGCCACGACATCATCCACCGCCACGAGCTCGGTCAGAAGCGTTGGATCGTCAACGGGCCGGCGCACGAAAGCCACGTCAAGCTCCTCCCGCTCAAAGCATCCCAACAGCTGGGCAAGGTCCGTCTCGATGAGCGAGATCTCAACGTCGGGGCGCTCTTTCGCAAAGAGACGAAGCGCGGCTGGGATCAAGTTGTCCGCTGAGGAGCCGATGAAACCGATATTGAGGCGGCCGCATTCGCCGCGCCCCGCCCTCCGAGCGCTTGTCACCGCCTCAGCAGCGCCGGCGAGGCTGGCTTGGGCTCCGTCCAGGAACGCCTCGCCCGCCGCAGTGAGATGCGCTCCGTCGTTGCCGCGCGTGAACAGCACGACGTCCAGCTCGTCCTCGAGCTTGCGAATCTGCTGGCTGAGCGCGGGCTGTGCGATCCCGAGCACGGGCGCCGCCCGGCCAAAGCTCTTCGCCTCAGCGAGCGCGACGAAGTAGCGAAGATGCCGCAGCTCGACGCTCATCGACGGGGACCGCTCATCTGACTGCTAGCCGAGCCCATCGGCGAGCCTCGTCAAACGGCTGATGGATTGACGACCGGAAACCCAATCACTCACGTGCCCCCGCGGCTCCCGAGATTGCTTGATGGGCAAATTAGCACAGGTGGAAGCTCTCGAATGTGAGCAAATGGTGACGGTCATCGTCGCGCTGCTGGGACGACCACGTCACCCTTTCCATGTCGCTGGAGGTCGAGCACGGTGGCGGCGAGGCCCGGGTGTAGTGCCTGTAGGGCTTCAGGACAAGCACGGCGGGATGTCTACGCGATGAGCCGGATGCCAGCCCGCTGCGCTGCTTCAAGGACAAGCTCACGACCAGCGCCTTCCCACAGCGGACGCGCTGGCGTCGTGATGGTGAGGTCATTGTGCCCAGCTCTTCCCTTGCCCCGCCACAGCATGATCGCCCTGCGCCCTGTGAAGCGCCGGCTCATCCACACCAGCCCGTCCGCTCGCGGATCGGCCGCGTGGAGGGCACGTGCCCATCGCGCCGTCCATTCGTACTCTGCCGCCGGCGTCTCGATCAGCTCGCCGTGCGTGAGGCCAAGTCGCTGAAGCCCGTATCCGTGAAGCTGGATGAGGGTGAGCCCCCGCGTGGGCACCAGCTCGCTGATGACCCGGCCGTTCAGACCGGCGAGGAAGTACTGCCTGATGACATCCGGACGTATTGGAACGTCATGGAACAGGCCCTCGGCGAGCGCCACGTCCTCGTCCACCCCGGTGTTCACCGGCGGATGCAGGTGACGCCAAGCTGGCTGCGTTTTCTAGAAGTCCGCTTTTACCTAGCGACTGGCTCGCGGCGAGGGGGTTGGCTGGAACCTCATCGAGGGTTGGAGACGGTGGCACGAAATGGATGCCTTTGACGATCATCGCCTTCCATTTTGGATATTCCGGCGAGCTGGCGGGTGGTTCGGGTGGGACTCCGAAGGCTTCCAGTTCGCTTGGGGATGCCGTGGCTGAGTTGAATGAGGCGGGAGGATCGCTCAGCGAGGCCATGCGCCCGTCCGGTTGCTCGTAGTTGTACTGCTTGCCGCCGTAGGGCAGCGTGGTTACGGATTGTAGAGGGAGGACGCGCGTACCACACGCTTGCAGGACTGCGGGTGAGGCTGTGTAAGTGACGGCCGCAAGCACATCGTTTACGTCTGACCGCAAGCACATCGTTTACGTGGCTGAGCGCTGAGCCGCGAGCACATCGTTTACATCGTGGCTGGCGTGGCACCCTCGCGCGCTCTTGTTGAGCGAGCGTGGAGGTGTTCATGTCGGAGGTGGAGGTGGCGTTGCGTCGCGAGGCGGCGCGGCGGCGGTTGGCGGGTGAGTCGCCGGAGACGATCGCGGCGGATCTGGGGCGCACCAGGCAGTGGGTGGCGAAGTGGGCGGCGCGCTATGACCCGCACGACCCGTCGTGGGCGGATGGCCGCTCCAGGGCACCCAAGCGCGTGGCGAACCGTACGCCGGAGGATGTCGAGGCGCGGGTGCTCGCGATCCGCTCACGGCTGGCCGAGAACCCGTGGGCACAACTCGGCGCGGAGGCGATCGCGTGGGAGCTGGAGAAGCTCGGTGGGCCAGTGCCGCCAGTGCGCACGATCGAGGAGATCCTCGCGCGCGCCGGCGTTACGCAGACGGGCCGTGTGAGTCGCAGGCGGACCTCCAAGGGCCTGCCCTACCCCGCGCCGGCGGCGAAGCGGCCGGGTGACGTCGTTCAGGCCGACCTCATCGGGCCGCGTCATCTGGACGGCGGGGCGCGCTTTCACGCGCTCACCCAGATCGACGTGGCCTCCCATCACGCCGGGATCGAGATCATCACCGACCGCGGTGATCAGCGCGTGCTTCAGGCGCTCTACGCCCTCTGGGAGCGCCATGGGCTGCCGCGACGCCTGCAGCTGGATAACGGTGGCCCGTTCGTCTCACCGACCGGCCTGGGGGAGGTCGTGCGGGTCTGCCTGCACCAGCAGGTCACGCTCGTGTTCATCCCGCCACGCGAACCATGGCGCAACGGCACGATCGAGCACTTCAACAATACCTTCCAGCAGCGCTTCTTCCGCCAAGAGCGCTTCGACGGACTGCCCCACCTCATCGAGCGCACGATGGCGTTCGAGCGCTTCCACAACAGTCAGCACCGCTACAAGGCCAGCGGCGGACGCACCCCTGAGCAGAGCATCCCGGCCAAGCCGCGCACACCCCGCCCGGCCAGCGAGATCCCCATCGGCTGGCCCGAGCACGGCCGGATCGAGTTCATCCGGTTCATCCGTTCCGACCTGCGCCTGCGAATCCTGGGCCGCGCGATCCCGATGCCCGACGACAGCGCCTACCAGTACGTCACCGCCACGCTCGACCTCTCGCTCACCGAGGGCGAGAACCTGCACGTCAGCGACACCGACGGACAACTGCTCACCACCGGCCAGCTGAGCACCCCACGCCGCCGGTGAGGACCCCATCGGACGACGCGCCGGGGATTTCTCATTCCGCTCCGTCCTACGGACTCCGCTACATGAGAAATCCCCGCTACAAGCCTTCACCCGGTAAACGATGTGCTCGTGGTGATCCCTCACCCTCAACGGTCAACGATGCGCTTGCGGCTGTGATGTAGTTGCTCGACGCGTTGCTCCAAGGTCGCTTCGGGTCTCGCGAAGTGGATGCCTGCCTTGATCATCGCCGCCCATTTGGGGTATTCAGGCGAAGACCTCGGCGGTTCTGGTGGTACTCCCGCTTCACGAAGTTCGGCCGAAGACGCGGTCGCAGAATCGAAAGTCGGAGAGGGGACCGTGAGACTGACGATCTGCCCGTCGGGACCTTGATAATTGTACTCGGTCCCGCCAAAGCGCATCTCGGTCGTTGATACTAGCCGGAAGTTTTTGAGGTTCTGAGGCCCGATCGCCCGTGTTTGCGGGGAATCGGGCCTTCTTTTGGTGGTTGGGCGTAGACACTAATATTGGGTTTTGCTGTCCGATGGGTGTGGCATTATATGGCTATGGGAAAGAGAACTGGTGGGGTGCATGTGGCGACGACTCGTCGCCACTACAAGGGCAAAGAGTACGAAAGCACGCTGTTGCGCCGCTCCTACCGCGAGGGCGGGAAGGTCCGCAACGAAACGGTCGGCAACCTCTCGCACCTGCCGCCCCACGTGATCGATGCGATCCGCGCGATGCTCGCCGGCAAGGCGCTTGTGGATCTCGATGAGGAGCTCGAGGTCGAGCGTTCGCTGCCGCATGGTCACGTCGCGGCGGTGCTTGGTGTGCTGCGCGCGCTCGACGTGGAGCGGCTCCTCAGTCGTGAGCGTTGCCGTGAGCGTGACCTGGTGCTAGCGATGATCGTCCAGCGTGTGATCGGCCCGGGCTCAAAGCTCTCGGCGACACGGCGCTTTGGTGTGAGCACGCTAGCGCAGGAGCTGGACCTCGGCGAGGTCAAGGAGGCTGAGCTGCTGGCGGCGATGGACTGGCTGCTTGAGCGTCAGGAGCGGATCGAGAAGACGCTCGCTCACCGGCATCTCTCCCGGGATGGCTTCGTGCTTTATGACCTGTCATCGAGCTACGTGGAGGGGCGCTGCTGTCCGCTGGCGAAGCTCGGCTACTCGCGTGACGGCAGGAAAGGCACCCAGCAGGTCAACTACGGCCTGATCTGCTCCCCGGAGGGCCGGCCTGTCGCTGTCCACGCCTTCGACGGGTCAACGACCGATTCAAAGACGCTTCCAGACGCCGTCCAGGCGGTCACCGAGCGCTTCGCGATCAAGAACGTGGTGCTTGTCGGTGACCGCGGGATGATCACCCAGGCGCACGCACAGACATTGAAGGATCAGGGTGTTGGTTTCATCAGCGCGCTGAAGAGCGCGCAGATCCGCACGCTCATCAACAGTGGTGACAGCCAGCTCTCTCTGTTTGATGAATCAAACCTGGCGGAGATCTCCTCGGAGAAGTTCCTTGGCGAGCGCCTGATCATCTGCCGCAACCCCGCCGTCGCCACGGAGCGAGCCAGGAAGCGCCAAGAGCTGCTCGCCGCGACCGAAGCCGAGCTTGCCAAGGTCAAGGCGATGGTCGATGGCCCGCGAGGCTCCCTGCGCAAAGCAGACGCGGGTGAAATCGGGACGCGCGCCGGCAAGATCGTCAACAAGTACAAGGTCGCAAAGCACTTCGAGCTTCACATCAAAAACGGCGCGTTCTCCTTCGAGCGCAAGCAAGCACAGATCGAGGAGGAGACCGCGCTTGACGGGCTCTACGCGATCCGCACCACCTGCCCAGCCGGCCAGCTCACCGCGCAGGCCGCAGTCCGCGCCTACAAGCAGCTCAAGATGGCCGAGCGAGCGTTCAGAACGATGAAGGACACCCTGGAGATCCGCCCGATCCACCACCACCTCGAGCCCAGGGTCCGCGCGCACATCTTCCTATGCATGCTCGCCTACTACGTCACCTTCGAGCTCGCCCAGCGCCTGACCCCCATCCTCTTCACCGACCAGACACCGCTCGCTCCCTCAGACCCCATCGCGCCCGCGCGGCGCTCAACGGCCGCCAAGGCCAAGGCCGCCAGCGCCGTGACCGAGGACGGCTACCCCGCCTCAAACCTCCCCGACCTGCTCGCAGAGCTCGCCACGATCACCCGCAACACGATCCGCATCGGGGACGCTGAGCACACCTTCACGCGCCTGACCAAACCCACGCCGCTACAGGCCAGAGCACTGGAACTACTCGACATCAAGCTCACCGCGTAGACAGAACCCGCCAGCCCAAAACAGGGCCAGAGCCCCGCCACCCCGGGGAATTCAGCGCCCCGGCCTCAAAAACTTCCGACTAGCGGGAGGAGGCGGGTACAGATAACGGGTACCTGCTGTGAGGGTGAAGAGATGCCGCGGAGGCAGTTCGGCGTCGTATCGGCGGTCGAACTAGCAGGGTTACAGAACCATGTCGCTGCTGTCGCGATTACGATCACCACCACCGCGCGATTTAAGCGCAAGCACCGGAACTGCTCGCCACGGACTGCAGATAGACGGTCAATCATCTTATGTAGCGGCATGGACATTCCCTCTCCGTAACTAGATAGAACCGGCAACACGAAGCCACCCGATATACAGAACCACTGAGCGGGGGTTGTTATAGCGCCAGTTGACCGTGACGTCAAGACTGCCGAGCAGCCGGCTGGCTTGAATCTGCCCATTTTGCGGAAAACGGAGCGAGTCACGTGGGGCCTGACACTGGGGCGGTCCCCCCGAAGCCTGGATCGGCGGTGCGGCTGCCGAGCTGGCTCTACGACGGAGTGTGATTGCTCGCTTCAGATGCCAGCGCGCGGCTACCCGAGGAGGCGGCGCAACTCGCCGTCGAGTTTCTCAGCAGCCGGGTTGTGAGCCGTGTAGGCAAAGCGCAGGAGCGCCCCGTTCGTCGCTTCGGGGCATCCGTTATCACGCAGGGTTATGGTGAGCGGCGGCCCACCTGGATACGCGATGAATGCGACGATCTCAGAACCGTCAGCTAGGGGACACTGAATATTAATCCGCGGGAGCGGCGGCAGCGCATTGAAGTCTGCAGCAAGGTCTGCGAGAGGTCCGGCGGTGTCCACGAGCCGCGAACGAATCAAGGAGAGCGGGAGAAATCTGCCGTAGCTGGTGCCGAGCCCGCTATAGCTACAAAGGCGCGCCGCGAGCGCGCCGGAGGGCATCAACTCCCGGTGTGCCGGTGGCCAGGACGTCCGAACGATCCGTCGGGGCTGCCGCGGTGGGCAATTGGGTGGCTTGCGCGCGCTGTCGGGCACTGCCCCCGAGGCCCCATTTCCGCGGCGAGCCTGAATTCGAGCAGCGGTGCCTGCCAGCCTGCCCGCACCCCGCTGCCCCGAGAACCAAAACGGTGACGAGGAGCGCACAATTTCCTCTTTGGACGCTCATGTGAGGTGTCGGTCGCGGTCCGTGATGACCAAGAGCAGTCGAGCACCGTGAAGCAGACCCACCGATAGCTCGATCTAGCACACCTCCAAGATAACACGATTTGACACATCAGGCCGCATGAAGTCACAGGCCGGCGCGCAAAGGTTACGTCGAGCTCGTTGCGCTCGAAACACCCCGACAGCCGGCCGGGATCGGTCTCGACGAGCGAGGCCTTGACACCGGGGTGCTCGCGCCAATACAGACGCAACGCGGCCGGAATCAGGTTGTCCGCCGAGGAGCCGACGAAGCCGACGCTGAGGCGACCATGTTCCCCGCGCGCAACCATCCGCGCGCTCGCCACCGCCTCGGCGGCACCGGCGAGACTGGCTCGGGCGCCGTCCATAAACGCCTCCCCCGCCGCAGTGAGATGCGATCCGCCGTTGCCGCGCGTGAACAGCACGACGTCCAACTCGTCCTCGAGCTTGCGAATCTGCTGGCTGAGCGCGGGCTGTGCGATCCCGAGCACGGGCGCCGCCCGGCCAAAGCTCTTCGCCTCAGCGAGCGCGACGAAGTAGCGAAGATGCCGCAGCTCGACGCTCATCGACGGGGACCGCTCATCTGACTGCTAGCCGAGCCCATCGGCGAGCCTCGTCAAACGGCTGATGGATTGACGACCGGAAACCCAATCACTCACGTGCCCCCGCGGCTCCCGAGATTGCTTGATGGGCAAATTAGCACAGGTGGAAGCTCTCGAATGTGAGCAAATGGTGACGGTCATCGTCGCGCTGCTGGGACGACCACGTCACCCTTTCCATGTCGCTGGAGGTCGAGCACGGTGGCGGCGAGGCCCGGGTGTAGTGCCTGTAGGGCTTCAGGACAAGCACGGCGGGATGTCTACGCAATGAGCCGGATGCCAGCCCGCTGCGCTGCTTCAAGGACAAGCTCACGGCCAGCGCCTTCCCACAGCGGACGCGCTGGCGTCGTGATGATGAGGTCATTGTGCCCAGCTCTTCCCTTGCCCCGCCACAGCATGATCGCCCTGCGCCCTGTGAAGCGCCGGCTCATCCACACCAGCCCGTCCGCTCGCGGATCGGCCGCGTGGAGGGCACGTGCCCATCGCGCCGTCCATTCGTACTCTGCCGCCGGCGTCTCGATCAGCTCGCCGTGCGTGAGGCCAAGTCGCTGAAGCCCGTATCCGTGAAGCTGGATGAGGGTGAGCCCCCGCGTGGGCACCAGCTCGCTGATGACCCGGCCGTTCAGACCGGCGAGGAAGTACTGCCTGATGACATCCGGACGTATTGGAACGTCATGGAACAGGCCCTCGGCGAGCGCCACGTCCTCGTCCACCCCGGCATACAGGGTCGGGACCACCGGCTTGCCGATCGGGCGAAACCGAGCGATCGGTTCTGGAGACGAGTTGAAGTCGATCGCACCGCGATAGCGGTCGTGGACCCGCACCAGGCGCGTGCCTGCCGGCATCGTCTCAAGCTCCGGCGCGAGCCGGCCTCGCGCGGGCGGCTCCGGAAGGCCGCTCAAGCGGGAAGCGACAGCGTCTCGCCAGCCGCCGCGAGGACCCGCTCGGGATCCTCGTCGAGGAGGTCAACCGGGCGGCGATCCCACAGCCAGCCGCTCGGCGTGGTGAACCACAGCGCGAGCGGCCAGCCGCTCAGGCCCCGATTGCGCAGGATCGCCCCCGCGCGCTCGACGATCGGACTCGGCCGTCCGTCGCGAAACTGAAACGCCGGATACAGCGTGCGGCCGCGCAACGGCACTCCGATGATTCGTCCCTCGCCGTGCCATCGTGACGCCAGCGCCGAGCGGTTACTGGCTGTTAAGCCCGCCTGGTCTGCCACCTGCTCGGCTGTGAGCGCCTCGAACTCCTTCAGCAACTCGCTGCGCGCCTGCGCACTCTGCTGGGCGTGCCATGCTTCCGCAGGCGAAGGAACCGACTCGGGAAGCATCACGTCGATCAGGTCCTCCAGCCGCCGTCGAGTACCGACCGTCCGCGCCAGGTCCGTGAACAGGCTCCTCGTGGCGTTCACCAGGATCTTCTGGACCGTCCCCTCGCTGATGGAGAGTCGCTTGGCGACCGCGCGGCTCGTCAGTCCTTCCAGATATACCCCGGAAACCACCTCGCGCTCGCGGGGCGAGAGACCCTCCATAATGAACTCAGGCGCA
The DNA here is from genome assembly GCA_963730575.1 of uncultured Solirubrobacteraceae bacterium. GTDB lineage: Bacteria > Actinomycetota > Thermoleophilia > Solirubrobacterales > Solirubrobacteraceae > Palsa-744. The sequence continues at coordinate 65,172 of CAVSSG010000006.1, read as the reverse complement.
GATGCGATAATCGTCATGGCATTTATTCTAGTCCCCCGGACGGCATCAGGCAAGTGGTCGCAAGGTTGGTCGTCACGATGCCCGAGACGATCGAGACCAACCCGGATGAGCTGGCGGACGCCCTCGCCGCTGTTTGACTCTCAGCAGACACATCGGGTGAGGAGCTTGCTCGACGTGCTCAGCCTGCAAGTGCCGCACCAAGACGCTCGAGCGCGAGGTCGACATCGGCCTCGGAGACGATCAAAGGCGGGAGCAGGCGCACGGTCGTGGGGCCTGTGGCGTTGACGATCAGCCGCTGCTCCAGCAGCGCGCGGCGCGCCACATCGGGCGCAGGCAGGTCCAGCTCGCAGGCGAGCATCAGTCCGCGCCCGCGCACGGAGACGACATGAGGTAGGCGTTCGAGGCCGGCCTGCAATCGCCCGCCCAGCTCGCGCACGCGCGCGAGCAGGTCTGGATCGTCAGTGACCTCCAGCGCCGCCAGCGCGGCCGCCGCGACGACGGGCCCGCCGGCGAACGTGGAGCCGTGATCGCCGGGCTGGAGCACGTCGGCCAGCCGCGGAGCGGTTACGAGCGCGCCGATCGGCAGGCCGCCGCCGAGCGCCTTGGCGAGGGTGATCGCGTCGGGAATGACGCCGGTCTGCTCGTAGGCCCACAGCGTGCCGGTGCGACCCATGCCGGTCTGGACCTCGTCGAACACGAGCGCCGCCCCATGTGCGTCGCAGGCGGCGCGCGCGGCCTGGAGCGTCTCCTCGCAGAGCACGTTCACGCCGGACTCGCCCTGGATCGGCTCAAGCAGTACCGCGGCCGTGTGCTCGTCAACGGCGGAGGCGATCGCCTCGGGCGTGGGATCGACCGCGCGAAAGCCTGGGACGAGCGGCGCGAAGGGCGCCTGCTTTGACTCCTGGGCGTGGCCGAGAGCGCGCCGTAGGTGCGCCCGTGAAAAGCGCCGTGCACGACGACCACTTCCCCCCGGGGCGAGCGGCGCGCACGAGCTTGATCGCCGCCTCGCTCGCCTCGGCGCCGGAGTTGCAGAAGAAGACCTTGCCCCCGAGCGAGGATCGTGACAGGCGCTCGGCCAGGCGCATCGAGGGCTCGGTGTAGAAGAGGTTGGAGACGTGCATCAATCGCCCGACCTGCTCGCGCACGGCGGCGACCACGCGCGGGTGGCAGTGACCGATGTTCGTGACGGAGATGCCGCACAGGAAGTCGAGGTACTCATCCCCATCCTCGTCCCACAGCCAGGGGCCCTCCCCGCGCACGAACTGCACGGGCGCGCGCGCGTAGGAGGGGATCACACTGGGCGCGCTCGAGCGCCTGCAACTCCGTGAGGCTCACGCGGAGGCCTCGATCTTCGTTCCAATGCCCGCATCGGTGAAGAGCTCGAGCAGCAGCGAGTGCGCGAGTCGCCCGTCGAGGATGTGCGCCGCGGAGACGCCGGCCCCGATCGCATCGACGCACGCCTGCAGCTTGGGGCGCATGCCGCCCTCCAGCGAATGCAGCGCAGCGCGCACCTGCTCGGTGCTCGCCTGCCCGATCAGCGAGTCCTCCTCCGCCGGATCGCCCAGCCAGCCGGGGACGTCGGTGAGAAAGACGATCTTGTATGCGCCGAGCGCGCCCGCCACGGCGCCGGCCGCCTCGTCGGCGTTGACGTTGTAGGAGCGCCCGTCGCGGTCGGCGCCGACGGAGGCGATCACGGGGATGTAGTCGGTCGCGACGTGGTTGAGCACGTCCACGTCCACGCGCTCGATGCTCCCGACGAACCCGATGTCCTCACCGCCCGGGGCGGCGCGGCGAGCGACGCGAAACAGCGAGCCGTCGTCGCCGCACAGACCGATGGCGGGCTGGCCGTGGCGGTTGATGCGCAGCACGATCTCGGTGTTGACCTTGCCGACGAGCACCATCTTGGCCACCTCGACCGTGCTCTCGTCGGAGACGCGCAAGCCGCCGACGAACTCGACGGGCAGCCCGAGACGCTCCATGTAGGCGGTGATCTCGGGGCCGCCGCCGTGCACGACGATCGGATTCAAGCCGACGTACTTGAGCAGGACGACGTCACGCGCGAACTCCTCGCGCAGGGCCGGGTCGTTCATCGCCGCGCCGCCGTACTTGATCACGACCGTCTTGCCGTGAAACTCCCTGATGTACGGCAATGCCTCCAGCAGCGTGCCTACGTCCCGCATCGCCGACTCCTCACGTTGTGTACTCCGCATTTATACGTATGTATTCATGGCCGAGGTCGGAGAAGAACATCTCGGCCTCGGCGCCCGAGCCCGGCAGCGTGATCTCGTACTCGATCTCCCGCCCCTGAAGCGCCTGGGCGAGCGCGTCCTGGTCGCAGTCGACCGGGGTGCTGGCCGAGCAGACGAGCGTGCCCTCGATCGACAGGTCGAGCACGAGCGGTGAGGGAAACCAGTCTGTGCCGGCCAGCGCGGCGCCGGTGGCCTGGATCAGGCGTCCCCAGTTGGGGTCGGCGCCGTGCAGGGCGGTTTTGACAAGCGGCGAGTTGGCGACTGCGCGCGCGACCGCCTCAACGCCCTCGAGATGTCCTCCGCGAACCACGACCCGCGCGATCCGCTGGGCGCCCTCACCGTCGGAGACCATCATGATCCCCAAAGCCCGCAAGAGCGCGTCCAGGGCCTCGCCGAAGCGCAGCTCGTCCTCGGATTCCGGCTGGATCTCGACGCCGGACGCGCCCGAGCACATCAGCACGGCGGTGTCGTTCGTCGAGAGCTGACCGTCGACCGAGCAGCGGTCGAACGAGCGCTTGACCGTGACCCCGAGCAGCAGGTCGGCGGTCGCGGGCGTCAACGAAGCGTCGGTCTGGACGAAGCAGAGCATCGTGGCGAAGTTCGGCGAGATCATGCCGGCGCCCTTGCACTGCGCGCAAAGACGGACGGTCCCGGAGGGCAGCTCGACCTCCAACGAGGCCCGCTTCTCGAAGGCGTCGGTCGTCTGGATCGCCTGCTGGAAGTCTGCGTCGCCCTCGCGGCGCAGCTGCGAACTCGCGGCGAGAATGCCTTTCAGCACTGCATCGACCGGCAGATACCAGCTGATTCCACCCGTCGAGCCGAGGGCCACCTCATCGGGCTGGACCCCCAGCGCGAGCGCGGCGGCGCCCTGGGTCTTGGCTGCGTCGTCGAGGCCGCGCTGGCCGGTCTCGGCGTTGGCGCAGCCGGAGTTGGCGAGCACAGCGCGCAGGGCGTCCAGCCGGCAGCGCCCCTGACTGAGCAGCACGGGCGCGGCCGGCGTGGCGGTGGCGGTGAAGCGCGCGGCGCTGACCGGTCGATCGGAGTCGCAGATCACGATCCCCAGGTCGGGGTTGCCGGATCGGCTTGATCCCGCAGGCCACCCCCGCGGCCCTGAACCCGGCGGGCAAGCCGGCGGTGGGGTCCAGTTCGCGCACGTGCTCGGGTCGAGGAGTCCAGCGCGAGTGAAAGAACGGCCGCGGCGGCCCATTGGAGGTCCGATCGCCCCATACGTCGTCGCCCGCGCTCACAGCAATCCCTCCCCCTCGGGGAAGCCGAACATGATGTTCAGGTTCTGGACGGCCTGCGAGGAGGTGCCCTTCCACAGGTTGTCGATCGCCGAGAGCACGACGACCTTGCCGGTGTGAGGATCGGCGGCGGCGAAGATGCGGCAGAAGTTGGTTTCGAGCACATCCCGGGTGCCCGGCGGTATGGTGGCCACCTCCACGAACGGCTCGTCCGCGTATGCGTCCGCATACAGCTCGCTCAGCTCGCCGGGCGCGATGGTGCGGGTCGGCGTCACGTAGCAGCTGGCCAGCTCGCCCTGATCGAGCGGGACCAGATGAGCCTGAAACTGAACGGGCATCTCCGCGCCGAGCAGCCCCAACTGCTCCTCGATCTCGGGCGTGTGCCGGTGAGAGGCGACGCGGTAGGGCAGGATGTTCTCGCCCGCCATCGACAGGTGGGTGGTCTCGTCGAACGTGCGGCCCGCGCCGGAGATGCCCTGCTTGGCGTCGATCACGACGTCGGCGATCAGGCCCGCGCGGGCCAGCGGCGCGAGCCCGAGCACGGCCGCGGTCGGATAGCAGCCGGGGTTGGCGACGATGCCCGCGCCGGCGATCTGCGCGCGGTGCAGCTCGCTCAACCCGTACACCGCCTCGCCGAGCAGGTCCGCCCGCGGGTGGAGGCCATACCACTGCTCGTACGTCGCCACGGAGGCAAGGCGAAAGTCGGCGCTGAGATCGACCACGCGTACACGGAGCTCGCGCAGCGCACCGACCGTCGGGGCGGCGGCGGCGTGCGGGTAGGCGACGACGGCCGCGTCCAGACGCCCGCCGGTGTCCAGATCGGTTGCCAACCCGTCGAGATCCAGCTGCTCGATTCCAAGCGCCACCCGGTAGCGCGGGTACAGCTCGTCCAAGCGCCGGCCCACCTCCGAGCGCCCGGTCACACCGACGAGCTCGAACCGCGGATGGCGCCACAGCAGGTGCGCGGCCAGCGCCCCGGCGAACCCGGTCGCGCCCGCGACGAGCACGCGCGGAGAGCCGTGTGCGAACGTCTGCGGCGGGCTCGGGTCAGCCACGCAGCTCACCCCCCAGCCCGCCGAGCGCGGCGACGATCTGCTCGCGCACGGGCGCGACTCCTCGTCTGAGAGCGTCCGGTCCGAGGCCCGGAACGACAGCGCCAGAGCCAGCGAGCGCCGGCCCTCCCCCACCTGGGCGCCGGTGTAGACGTCGAACACGTGCGCGTCGCGCAGCAGCTCGCCGGCGGCCTCGCGCGCGGCCGACAGAACGCTCGCGGCGGGCACGTCCATGGGCAGCACGACCGCCAGGTCCTGGCGCAGCGGCGGGTAGCCGATCAGATCCTCATACCCCGTCTCCGCGGGGGCGGCCGCGATCAGCCGGTCGAGATCGATCTCGAACATGCTCGCGCCCGGCAGCTCCCACTCCTCGGCGACGAGCGGGTGCAGCTCGCCCAGCCAGCCGATCCGATCGCCGCCCACCGACACGGCGGCGGCGCGGCCGGGGTGCAGGAACGGCTGAGGGTCGGACGCAAGCTCGATGCCGTCCACGCGCAGCGCCGCCGCGAGGGCTTCGAGCACCCCCTTGACCGCGTAGAAGTCCGCGACCGCCGGCTCGGACACGCGCCAGCTCGGCTCGTGAGCCCCGCCGGCGAGCAGCACTCCCAGAGACCGGTGTTCGGACACACCCGTATCGCGGCGAGCGTCGACCGCGGACGAGGACCCAGCGCCGGCGGCGGAGACGCCGGACCGGGCGAACACGGTCCCTGTCTCGAACAGGCGCAGGTCGCCCATGCCGCGCGCGGCGTTGCGCGACGCCGTGTCCAGCAGCGAGCCGAGCAGGGTGGCGCGCAGCAGCGACTGCTCCTCGGACAGCGGGTTCTCCACCACCGGCGCGTCCCGTCGCGGGTCCTCGACGTCCAGGCGCAGGCGATCGGCGAGGCTCGGCGAGGCGAACGTCCACCCCACCGCCTCATACAGACCGCGCCCGGCGAGCACCTCCAGCGCGCGCCGGCGCAACCGCTGCTCGTGCGAGAGCACGCCGTAGGCGCCCCGGCGGGCGGGCAGCGTCACCGGCAGCCGCTCCAGACCGTCGATCCGGGCCACCTCCTCGATCAGGTCGGCCTCGCGCGTCACGTCCTCGCGCCGGACCGGCGGGGGGATCGCATCCAGGCCGTCATCCGCCTCGGCGGTGGCGAAGTCGAGCGCGTTCAGGATCTCCGCCTGGCGCGCCCTGGGAACCTCGATTCCGAGGATCGCCCGCACGCGCGCCTCGCGCAGCCTGATCTCCGGCGCGGTGAAGCCCGCCCACCGATCGCCGCCGATGTCGATCGTGCCGGGCTGCACGGTCGCTCCGCACAGCTCGACCATCAGCGTGCTCGCGACCGCCTGCGCCCACAGGCACTGCTCGGGCGCGAGCCCCTTCTCAAAGCGCGACGAGGCCTCGCTGCGCAGACCGAGCGCCCACGAGGTGCGGTGGATGTTCGGCCCGTGCCAGTTGGCTACCTCCAGCAGCACGCGCGTGGTGTCCGGCTGCACCTCCGAGCGCTCGCCCCCCATCAGGCCCGCGATCGATGTCGGTCCGTCTGCGTCCTCGATCACGACCATCTCCGAGTCCAGCGTGCGTGTCTGCCCGTCGAGCGTCTGCACCTGCTCGGCCTCGCGCGCGCGTCTCACCGTAAGTCGCGCGCCGGAGATCCGATCCAGGTCGAAGGCGTGCAGCGGCTGGCCGGTCAGGAGCATCGCGTAGTTGGTGATGTCAACGACGTTGTTGATCGGCCGCTGCCCGGCGGCGCTCAGCCGCGCCTTCAACCACGGCGGCGAGGGAGCGATCGTGACGTCGCTCGAACGCGCGCGCGGTGAACCGCGGGCAAAGGTCGCGTGCACTCGACCGCGATCTCGCGCCCGCCAGCGGTCCCGGGCGAGCCCGGGTCCTCACGCCACGGCTCGGGCGCGAGCGGCGCGCCAGTCGCGGCGTGCAGCTCGCGCGCAACCCCGTACACCCCCAGGCAATCCGGCCGGTTGGGCGTGACCTCCAGCTCGATCACCTCGATCGACGATCGGCAACACGTCCGCCAGTGGCGTTCCGGGCGAGAGCTCCGCAGTCGAGCGTCAGGTCGTCCAGCACGAGATTCCCCTGGCCGCCAGGCCCGATCTCGAGCTCCTGCTCGGCACAGATCATCCCTTCGGAGACGACCCCTCTCAGCTTCGCGCGCTTGATCGCTCATCCCCCCCGGCATCACCGCACCCGGGAGCGCCACCGCCACCGTCTGACCGGCGGCGACGTTCGGCGCGCCGCAGACGATCGTCGCGGGGCCGTTCCCTTCGCGTGCCGAGCCCAGCTCGACCGTGCACACGCTCAACCGGTCCGCGTCGGGATGGCGCTCGCACGTGAGCACCCTCCCCACGACGAACCCCTCCGTGGCGCCGACCCCGTGATGGTGGATCGCCTCGACCTTGGTCCCGGTCATCGTCAGCCGCTCCTCGATCCCGCCGCACGTCGAGGTCGGGATCGCAGTATTCGCGCAGCCAGCTCAGCGGAACCCTCATCCGAACTGCTCCAGGAACCGGATGTCGTTCTCGTAATACAGCCTCAGATCGGGGATGCCGTGCTTGAGCATCGCGATCCGCTCGACGCCCATCCCCCATGCGAACCCCTGCACCCGCTCGGGGTCATACCCAGGCGCGTTGTGCTCGGTGGTTGGCACGTAGGAGTACACGTTCGGGTCTACCTCGCCCGCGCCGAGCACCTCGAGCCAGCCCTCGCCCTTGCACAGGTAGCAGCGCGCGCCGTCGCCCAGGAAGCCGCGTCCGTCACAGTGAAAGCACGACACGTCCACCTCGACGCTCGGCTCGGTGAATGGGAAGAAGTGGGGCCGCAGCCGGACCTCGCGCTCCTCGCCGAACACCGCCCGGGCGAACGCCAGCAGCGTCCCCTTCAGGTCGGCCAGCGTGATGTCCTCGTCCACCGCCAGCCCCTCGATCTGGTGAAACTGGGGCGTGTGCGTCGCGTCGGAGTCGGGCCGGTACACGCGCCCCGGGATCACCACGTACAGCGGCGGTGGATGCGCCTCCATCGCCCGGATCTGCATCGGCGAGGTGTGGGTCCGCAACACGACGTCCGCGCCCAGATAGAACGTGTCCGTGTGCGCGCGAGCGGGATGCGTCGGGGAGTGGTTGAGCGCGTCGAAGTTGTAGTGGACAGTCTCCACCTCCGGACCCTCGAGCACCGTGAACCCGAGCCCGAGGAAGATGTCTTCCAGTTCGCGCGTCGTCTGCGTGAGCACGTGCAGCCTGCCCACCGGCTGCGGCGGGCTGCCGGGCAGCGTCACGTCGATCTGCTCCCGGGCGAGGCTCCGCTGCAGCTCCGCGCCGCTCAGCTCGCCCGCGCGTGACTCGATCAGCGTCCTCCAGCGCCTGGCGCGCCTGGTTGGCGGCCTTGCCCACCGCCCCGCGCTGCGCCGGCTCCAGCTGCGCCACGCCGCGCAGCAGCTGCGGCAGCTCGGCCTTGCGCCCCAGGTAGCGTCACACGCGCCTGCTCCAGCGACTCGCTGTCGTCCGCGGCGGCGACCGCCGCGCGCGCGTCGCGCTCGATCTGCGCGATCTGCTGGAGCGGGTCTTGGCCGAGCCCGTCGCCGGGCGCAGTTGTCGGGTCCTGGGCGCTCATGCTCCGCGCATCCTACGGTCGGGCGGGCATTGCAGGCCGCGGGTCATCTCGTACAGCGCCACGGTCGCGGCCATCGCCGCGTTCAACGACTCCGTCGCGATCGGGATGTGCGCGACCCGCTCGCAAGCGCCCACCACCTCCTCCGGCAGCCCCTCGCGCTCGGCGCCCATGAGCAGCGTCAGCGCTGTCGATCCCGCGAGCCTCGCCGGCAGCTCCGCCAGCGGCTCGCCGGCGCCGGCCACCAGCGCGACCCGCTCGCCGGGCAGTCTCCGCACATCCGTTCCGTTACCCGCGCCAGCCCGACCGCGAAGATCGCGCCCATGCTCGCCCGCACCGCCTTCGGCGAGTACGGGTCGGCGCAGCCGGGCCCAAGCGCCACACACGACGCCCCGAACGCCAGCGCGCCGCGCAGCACCGTGCCGACGTTGCCCGGGATCCCCGACGCCGTGCAGATACACGCACAGCGGACCCGCCGGCGCCGGCAGCCAGCGCTGCTCGTAGACCCCGATCGCGCGCGTGCCCGAACCGAGCGTCGACACGGCCGCGAGCGCCGCCGCCTCCACGTCGTGAAATTCGGGCCGCCGAGCCCCGAGCCGGCCACGCGATATCCCTCCACCGCCGGCCGCCCGGCCTTCTCTGCCGCAGCGATCAGATCCTCGCCCTCGGCGCGAACCGCCCGCCGCTGCGCCCGCGCCGTCGCGCTTGCGCGCTTCAGCCGGCGCAGCTGTCCTTGCTCGTCTATCGGGTAATCTCGTCTTTCGCGGGATCGTCCTGTGATCCCTCCCGTACGTAGGCGATAAAAAAAGCGCCGTCCTGGATCAGGAGCGACGCCCGGGAGGCACTTCTGCCGGCTGCCGGATTCAGGCAGCCGACGCCTCGCGGGCGGTCTCGGCGAAACGTCGGAACGTGTCGGCGTCGCGCACGGCGATGTCCGCCAGCACCTTGCGGTCCAGCTCGACGCCGGCCAGCGTGAGCCCGTGCATGAATTGCGAGTAGCTCATCCCGTTCTGTCGCGCCGCGGCGTTGATGCGCGTGATCCACAGCCGGCGAAAGTCGCGCTTGCGATTGCGCCGATCCCTGTAGGCGTACGCGTCCGCCTTCATCAAGGCCTCCTTGGCGCGCTTGTAGTTCGATTTCGACTGGCCGCGGAACCCCTTCGTCTGCTCGAGCGTCGCCCTGCGCTTCTTACGCGCGTGCAACGAGCGCTTCACCCGTGTCATTTCCCGACCCCCAGCAGCTTCTTCACGCGCGGTGAGTCATGGTCGGAGAGCAGGGCGGGATGGCCCAGCTCGCGCTTGTGTTTGGGCGACTTCTTCTCCAGGATGTGGCTCGTGAACGCGTGCCTGCCCCGCACCTTGCCGGTGGCGGTGACCTTGAAGCGCTTCTTTGCGCCGGAGTGTGTCTTCATCTTGGGCATATCGAGCGCAACAGTATGACATGCCCGCCCTATCCAGCCGGCTCTAAAGCCGGGCGCGCTTCAGGCAGCCGTGTCCGCGCCCTCGCCGTCGGCTGCGGCCGGAACCTCGCCGGCGGCCCCCGCGTCCGCCGGAGCGCCCCCGTTCTCGCTCGTGAGGACCGCTGTCTCGGCCGGCGCCAACTCATCCGGCACAGCCGCCCCATCCGGCGCGACCCCATCCGGCGCAGCCCCATCCGGCGCGACCCCATCCGGCGCAGCCCCATCCGGCGCGCCCCATCCGGCGCGCCCATCCGGCGCGACCCCCTCCGGCGCAGTCGGAGCGACCCCGTCCGGCACAGCTCCGGCGAGCACCGCTTTGGAGGGCGCCATCATCATCGTCATGTTGCGCCCTTCCTGCATCGGGCGCTGCTCGACGACGCCGAGCTCGGAGAGCTCTTCGGCGAGCCGGTCGAGGATCGCCGTGCCGCGCTCGGGATGGGTGACCTCGCGCCCGCGGAACATGATCGTCACCTTGACCTTGTCCTTGTGGCGCAAAAAGCGCTCGACGTGGTGCTTCTTGGTGTCGTAGTCGTGCTGGGCGATCTTCGGGCGGAACTTGATCTCGCGCACCGTTATCTGCTGCTGATGCTTTCGCGCCTGCTTGACCTTCTGGGCCTGCTCGTACTTGTACTTGGAGTAGTCCAGCACCCGGCACACCGGCGGGTGCGCCTCCGGGGCGACCTCCACCAGGTCGAGGTCGCGCTCCTGGGCGAGCTTCAGCGCGTCAGGCGTCTTCATCACGCCGATCTGATTGCCCTCATCGTCGATCACGCGCACCTCGGGCACGCGGATGCGCTCGTTGATCCTCGTCTGGTCCCGCTCGGGCGGGCGCCGGTCGAACCTGCGTGGTACCGGCACTAGCTGTCGTGACTGCGCGTCAAGCGGAGTGCTGTGCGTCGCGCTCTGAGGATTTACGTGGTGTCAACGAGGCCGAGTATAGCTCTCCATGCAGCCGCTCGCCAAACTCCTTCACGACCATGGCGCCGGCATCGCCCTCACGATGCCGGCGAATGGACACCGTACCATCGGCCTGCTCGCGCTCGCCGACGATCAGCATGTATGGAATCTTGCGCAGCTCCGCGTCGCGGATCTTGCGCCCGACCGACTCGCTGCGCTCGTCGAGCTCCACATACGCCCCCCGCGCGCGCAGCTGCGCCGCGACGTCCGATCCATACTCGTTGAACGGATCGGACACCGGCAGCACGATCGCCTGCACCGGCGCCAGCCACAGCGGCAGCTCGCCCGCGTAGTGCTCGAGCATGATCCCGATGAACCGCTCGTAGGACCCGAACAGCGCCCGGTGGATCATCACCGGCGTGTGCTCGCAGTTGTCCGCTCCGGTGTAGGCGAGCTCGAAGCGCGCCGGCATCGAGTAGTCCAGCTGAACCGTTCCCAGCTGCCACGACCGTCCGATCGAATCGGTCATGTGCATGTCGATCTTCGGGCCGTAGAACGCCCCGTCGCCCGGGTTCAGCTCATAGCTGAGCCCCTGCTCGTCCAGGGCCGTGGTGAGCGCGCCCTCCGCGCGGTCCCACATCTCGTCGCTGCCCACGCGTTGCTCGGGACGGGTGGAGAGCTCGATGCGCATGTCGAAATCGAAGCGCGCGTATGTGGCAAACGCCATCTCCAAACAGCCCCGCGACCTCGTCCTGCACCTGCTCCTCGGTGCAGAAGATGTGCGCGTCGTCCTGTGCGAAGATGACGCGCGCGCAGGAGCCCGTGAAGCACCCCGGAAGCTTCATTGCGGTGCAGCAGCCCGGGCTCCGAATAGCGCACCGGAAGGTCCCGGTAGGAGTGCCGTCGGGTCGAGAACAGGTGCGCGTGCCCGGGACAGTTCATCGGCTTGACGCCCCATCTCACGGCCCTCCACGTCGATGACGAACATATTCTCCCTGTACTTGCCCCAGTGTCCGGAGGTCTTCCACAGCTCGGCGTCGTAGATCAGCGGCGTCTTGACCTCGGTGTACCCGCGCGAAGCCCCCATCTCGCGGGAGAGCGCCACCAGCCTGTTCCACAATCTCGTCCCCGCACCCGTCCAGAACGCCGCGCCGGGCGAGACGTCCGAGAACGTGAACAGGTCGAGCTCGCGTCCCAGCTTGCGATGGTCGCGCGCCCTGGCCTGCTCCAGACGCTCCAGGTGCTCGGCCAGTTCGCCCTTGGAGTGAAACGCCGTGCCGTAGATGCGCGTCAGCATCGTCCGCGTCGAGTCCCCGCGCCAGTACGCCCCCGCGACCGATTGCAGCTTCAACGCCCCGATGCTGGCGGTGCTCGGCGCGTGCGGCCCGCGGCACAGGTCGGTGAACGGACCGTTCGTATACAGCGAGACGCTCTCCAGCTCCTGCCCTGCCTCGCGCGCGCGCCGGCGATGAGATCGTCGATCAGCTCGACCTTGTAGTCCTGCCCCTCGGCGACGAACCGCTGGCGGGCCTGGCGGGTGTCACGTCCGGCCCGCTCGAATGCCTCCTTTGCCGCGACGTGCGCACGCATGCGCTCTTCGATCTGCGGGAACTGCTCCTCCGATACGGCGGTACCCTCGGGGAACTCGAAGTCGTAGTAGAACCCCTGCTCGATCGGCGGCCCGATCGAGATCTTCACGCCCGGATACAGCTCCATCACGGCGCTCGCCAGCACGTGCGCGGCGTCGTGGCGGATCAGCGCGAGCGCCTGCTCGCCGCTCTGCTTCGTCAGGATCGCGATCCGTGCGCCGTCCGGCAGCGCTCGCGCCAGGTCGCGCACCTCGGGGCCCTCCCCGCACCGGCTCATGCGCCGCCTCCGGATGACGGATCTCGATCGCCAGCGCCGCCCTGGCCAGACCGGGCCCGATCGCCGCGGCGGCATCGGCGCCCGTGGCGCCGTCGGGCAGCTGCAGCGGTGTTCCGTCCGGGAGGGTGACCGTGATCGGCATTGGTCGCTGGAGGCTACTGGCCCGCCGCGCCGGTGCGCGCTCAGGCAGGCCTGCGCGCGCGGATCTGGTAGACGGCGGTGAGGCTCGTGTCAAAGCCATGCCTGGCGGCGCGCAGATAGAGCCGCCAGATACGTGTGCGCTGCACGCCCGCCAGCTGCTCGGCCCGCTCCAGGTGCTCGTCCAGTCGCTTGGTCCACTCGCGCAGCGTCTGTGCGTAGTCCTCTCTGAACCCCTCCACATGGTCGATGTGAAAGCCGGCGCGTTCCAGCGCGAGCTGGACCCGGGAGAGCGCCAGAAGCCTCTCCGTCCGGGAACACGTAGCGCATCGAGAACTCGTCGTCGAGCGACTCGTACTCGGGATCGAGCGCGGCGATCGCGTGGTTCAGCAGCACGCCGCCGGGGCGCAACAGCGCGTACAGCGTCGCCGCGTAACGGTCGATCTGGCTCTCGCCGACGTGCTCGGACATGCCGATGCTACGCGATCGCGTCAAACGATCCTCCCGGCAGCTCGCGATAGTCGGCCACCCTGATCTCCACCCGCTCGCCGCACCCCGCCGCGGCGACCTTCTCGCGCGCAAGCTCGGCCTGCGAGGGCGAGAGGGTGACGCCGGTGACCGTGACGCCGTAGTTCTTGGCCGCGTGGATCGCGAAGCTGCCCCATCCGCAGCCGACGTCCAGCAGCGCCATCCCGGGCTTCAGCTCGAGCTTGCTCGCGACGAGGTCGAGTTTCGTGCGCTGGGCCTCCTCCAAGCGTCTGGGCGCCCCGGGAGTAGATCGCGCAGCTGTAGGTCATCGACTCGTCGAGGAACAGCCCGAAGAACTCGTTGCCGACGTCGTAGTGGTAGCGGATCGCGGCGGCGTCGCGCTCTGGCGTGTGACGCTCGCCACGCAGGATCAGCTCGAGGCTCGGGCGATGAGGCAGCCCGCCCGGCAGCGCGGCCAGGCGACCGCCAACCCCAGCCGCGCCCGGTCGGCGAGACTCAGCCGTGGCGGCTCCCATTCGTCGACCACGATGAACGCCGCGTCGAGATCGTCGACGTCCAGCGAGCCCTCCACATAAGCACGCCCGAGACCGAGCGTCCCCGGCGAGCGCAGGAACTGCGACATGGCCGACGGGCGCCTGACGAAGAAACGTCGGCGCCCCCGAGCTCGTCGCCTGACGTATCCGCCGTCCCAGAAGCGCACGTGAAATGGCCGCTCCGGGAGCGTCTCGCGCAGTGCTCGGCTGAGCGGGCGACTTGCTTGGATGAGTGCCACAGCTGCACCTTAGCCAGCCGCGCCCAGTGGATACGCGCAAGGATGCATCTACGATGATCGAGCAATTTGGCCCAGCGGCGCCCGACGCCGACGCCCCGTCGGTCGCACCGCGCGTCGCGATCTTCGCGCCCCACCCGCTGCTCACGGTCACGCTCGAGCGTGAGGGATCGGAGCGTGAGCAGGTTCACTTCCATCCCGGTGGACAGGGAGTGTGGGTGGCGCGCATGGCCGCGTGCCTGGGAGCGGAGCCGGTGCTGTGCGGGTTTCTCGGAGGAGAGAGCGGCGAGCTGCTGGACGGCCTGCTGCAGCGGGTCGGCGGCGAGCGGCGCGTGGTGTCCACCACGTCCGCGAGCGGCTGCTATGTGACCGACCGCCGCTCCGGCGAGCGTGAGCTGCTCACCTGCGCGCTCAGCGATCCACCGTCGCGCCACGAGCTCGACGAGCTGTTCTCGATCACCTGCGCCGAGGCGATCGCCGACGGCTGGCTGCTGATCACCAACCCGATGCCCGGCGATGCGCTGCCGCTGGAGATCTATGGCGATCTGATCGCCGACGCGCGCACCGGAGGATGCCGCACGCTGGTCGATCTCTCAGCGCCACGTCTGAACAGCGCGCTGCGTGGGGAACCGGATCTGGTGAAACTGAACGACTGGGAGCTGGCCCAGTTCGTGTGCGGTCCCGTGTCTGAGCCCGGACAGCTGCGCGACGCGGCTCAGCGACTGTGCGAGCAGGGCGCCGGCGCGGTGATCGTGACACGTGGCGAGCAGCCCGCGCTCGTGCTCGCCAGAGACGAGCGAGCGTTGTGGCTGACGCCGCCGCGTCTGACGCGCGGCTATCGCGAGGGGTGTGGCGATGCGATGTTCGGCGCTCTCGCTGCCACGTGGGCGCGGGGCGAGTCCCTGGAGCGGGCGCTAAAGATCGGCGCCGCCGCGGGTGCGGCCAACTTCTTGCGTCACGGGCTGGGCAGCGCCTCCCGCGAGGTCGTGGAGCGACTCGTGGACAGCGTCGTCCTGGAGCCGATCACGGATACCGAGCGAGAGAGTGAGAGTGAGCATCGAGGGTGAGGATCGCGCGGGCGAGGTTGCGATCGCCGACGGAGATCTTCATGGACACGCGATGACGGGATCGCCGTGCACGATCGCCCGCGGCGCAACCTGGGCCGACCACGCGATCTGCTCGGAGGTGCGCACCTCTGCCAGACGTGCGTATCCCGCCGCCAGGGCGACGGGACGGCCCGCGCGCGAGGTGTGAGCGTCGCTGCCGAGCAGGTGCACCAGCCCCTCCCGCGCCAGCTCCATCACGAACCCCCCAGGCTCGGCTTCGGCGATGAACTCGGCCGTCCACTGGATCAGGCAGCCCTCGCCGGCGAGTCGCGCAAGGCGCTCGGAGAAGTCCGCGCCCGCGTGACGCTCGGGATGTGCGATGACGCTCCTGAGCCCGCGCCGCGCGAGTCGCCCGGCCAGCTCGTCCAGGCCATCGCCCAGCGGCCCGGGGGCCGGCTCCAGCAGGATCCACCCTCCGCTCCCGCCGAGCGCCACCGCATGCAGCTGGGCGTCGCTCAGGCTGTCGGCCTGCGTCTGGGCCAGCTCTCCGCCGGGGAGAACCCGAACGCCGAGCTCATGAGCGTCCAGGCTGGCCTGCAGCGAGTCCACGCGCGCGGCGATCTCCTCGATGCGCACGTTGTGATCGTGGCGAATATGAGGCGTCGCGCACACGACCGCGATGCCGTCCTGCTCGGCCTGGCCGGCCATCGCCAGGCTGTCCTCGAGATCGAGCGCGCCATCGTCGAGCCCGGGCAGGATGTGGCAGTGCAGGTCGATCACATCGCGAAGCATCGCCGATGTTGCCGGGTGCCGCTGTGGACTGAGCCGTTGCGCTCTGCTCTTTGCTCGTGTTTGGGCATACGCGTCGATTCCCGCCGATCGGACGCCGGCCGGCGATCAACGAAGCGATGAACGTAGTTATCCGCAGTCGCCGGCGGGGAATCGCCCGATGGCGGTCGGCCTCGTGGGCGCTACGTTCGCAGGGCGATGAACAGCGCTGACCCCGCACTCAGATCATGACCGCTCTCGGCCTGGTCCTGCTCGTGATGGCCGTGGTGTTGCTGCTGGCCGAGGCGCACCTGTTGACCGGCGGGCTGATCGGCATGTGTGCGGGCGTCGCCGCCATCGCCGGCGTGGCACTGTTGCTGCTGGCCGCCGGCGCGAGCGCGGCGATCGTGCTGATCGTTGCGCTGTGTGCCGCGGCGGCGTCGATGTCGTTGCTGGTGCTCGCCAGGCGCCGGATCCTGAGCCCGCTGAGGCTGCGTCCACGCACCGGCAGGGAGGCGCTCGTCGGCCATGTCGGCGTCGTTCGCTGCGGTGAGGGCCCCGAGGCGCAGGTCTTCCTCGACGGGTCGCTGTGGCGAGCCGAGCCGAGTCCGGTTCATCACGAAGCTGAGTTGCGGGACGGCGAGCGTGTCGTCGTCGAACGTGTCAACGGCTTGACCTTGTGCGTGCGCGAGGCCGAGGAATGGGAGCTGAGTCCATGATCGTCACGGTCATCATCGTCGTCCTCGTCGTGCTGCTGGCGCTCGGCTTGATCCTCGCCTCGGCGTCGGTGCGCATCCTGCGCGAGTACGAGCGTGGCGTCGTGTTCCGCCTCGGGCGCTTGCTCGACCAGCAGGGACCGGGCGTCGTGCTGCTGATCCCGTTCATCGACCGGATGGTGCGCGTCAGCCTGCGCACGGTCACGCAGCAGATCCCGCCCCAGGAGGTGATCACCCGCGACAACGTGCCGGCGCGCGTGACCGCGGTCACCTACTTCCACGTCGTCGATCCCAACCGTTCGGTCGTCGAGGTCGAAGACGTCCTCGCGGCGACCTCGCAGATCGCCCAGACGACGCTGCGCTCGGTGCTCGGCAAGGCTGAGCTCGACACGCTGCTCGCCGAGCGCGAGCGCCTGAACGAAGACCTGCAAAAAATCATCGACGACCAGACCGAGCCGTGGGGCATCAAGGTGACGGCGGTGGAGATCAAGGACGTGGAGATCCCCCCGGACATGCAGCACGCGATCGCGCGGCAGGCCGAGGCCGAGCGCGAGCGCCGCGCGAAGATCATCAACGCCGAGGGCGAGGCCCAGGCCGCCGCCAAGCTCGGCGAGGCGGCCGATGTGATCAGCCGCAATCCCGTCACGATTCAATTGCGCTACCTGCAGACGCTGCTGGAGATCGGCAGCGAGCAGAACTCCACGATCGTCTTTCCCTTGCCGATCGACCTGATCGGACCACTGATCGCGGCGGTGGGCGACGGTGGCGCAGGCGCAAGCGCAGCTCCTGCGCCCGATGGCGCGAGCGCCGAGGCCCATACGACCAACGGCACGCCGCCGGGCGCGATACCGGCGTGATCGCAGCCGTCACTCCGGGCCGCGGCCGGTAATCCTCAGACGCCCGGCGCGTGGCGAGAGAGAAAGGCGATGCTGAGCTCGTCCCCCACGCAGATCGTCTCCAGCGGGGAGCACCGCGGCGATCCCGACGTGTTGCGGGCCCTCGCCGCGCCCGCCATGTATGAGGGCCAGCCCCGGGTGACCGTGCACGAGACGCACGCCTCGTGGGTGTTCGTGGCGGGCGATCGCGCGTACAAGATCAAGAAGCCCGTGTCGCTGGGCTTCCTGGACTACAGCACGCCGGCACGCCGGCACAGCGCCTGCCGTGAGGAGGTGCGCGTCAACCGGGCGCTCGCCCCCGGGATCTATCTCGGCGTGCGCGCGATCCTCAGGAGCCCCGGGAGCCCGACCGGCTTTCGCCTGGGCCGCGATGGCGCCCCGGGCGCGGTCGAGCATGCCGTGGAGATGCGCAGCTTCAGCGAAAAGGACACCTTCGCCGGTCTGATCGCCTCGGGCGCTCTCACTGCAGCGCACGTCGTCGCGGTGGCCCGCCTGCTTGCGGACTTTCACCGCTCCGCGGCCATCGTCGCCGATTGGGGTCCAGACCGGGTGCTCGCCGTCTGGCGCCGGAACGTCGAAGAGCTCGAAGGCACGGGCCATCCGCGCGGATGGCCCGTGGACGTCCCCGCCGCGTTCGGCGAGACGTTCGTCAAGAGGCACTCGCTGCAGCTGCGCCGGCGCGCGCTGCTGGGACTCGCGCGCGACGGACACGGAGACCTGCGCTGCGAGCACGTGCTGGCCGGATCGACCGTCCGCGTGATCGATCGCATCGAGTTCGACCCCGAGCTGCGCCGCACCGACGTCGCCTGCGATCTGGCGTTCTTAGCGATGGATCTGGAGGCTCGCGGGCAGCGCTGGGCGGCCCGCGAGCTCATCCACGCCTACCGCCATGCGGGCATCAGCCCCGGCGGCGAGGCGCTGCGCTCGTTCTACGCCGCCCACTGGGCGCTCGTGCGCGCCAAGGTGGAGCTGATCGCCGCGGCCGAGCACGCCAGCGCAAAGACCGGCGCAGCCAGCGAGCATTCAGAGCAGGCGCAACGGCTGTGGTCGCTGAGCGAGCGGCTGTGCTGGCGCGCCCGCACGCCCCTGGCGATCGTCATCTGCGGGCCCGCCGCCAGCGGCAAGTCGACGCTGGCCGCCGAGCTCTCACGACGCTCGGAGATGCCGGTCGTCTCATCGGACGCCGTGCGCAAGCGATTGGCCGGAGTCCACGAGCACGAGCAGGCGCGCGCCGAGCACTACA
This sequence comes from uncultured Solirubrobacteraceae bacterium, assembly GCA_963730575.1. Taxonomy (GTDB): domain Bacteria; phylum Actinomycetota; class Thermoleophilia; order Solirubrobacterales; family Solirubrobacteraceae; genus Palsa-744. Next base: position 46,736 of record CAVSSG010000006.1, on the reverse strand, counting down.
GCGCTCGGTTCACGCGCGCCACCTACGAGCAGCTCGGCCGCGACGCGCTGCTCGAGCTTCGCCGCTGCGACGGTGTGATCGTGGACGCGACCTGCCGCTCGCGCGAGGATCGCGCGCTGCTGCTGGACAGGCTGCGACGGGTCGGCATGACGCGTCTGGTGGTTCGCTGCGATCTCCCGCTCGAGGTTGCGCTCGAGCGCGCCGCGCGGCGTCTGCACGACCCACGGCGCATCTCCGACGCGACACCGCAGATCGCGAGGGATCAATCTCTGGCGTTCGAGGAGCTCGACGAGCTCTCAGCCGGTGAGGTGCTGCGGCTCGACACCACGCGGTCCCTGGACGCGCAGGTCGCGGAGATCGCGCGCGCGGTGGACAGGCGTGGGGCGTAGGCTTGCCGCCTGGTCGTCGCATGCGCCCATTGTGCGTGCGCCGTTTGTGGCCCCGCCGCATGCGGCGGGGCTCGGGCCCGCACATGTGCGGGCCCGCCGGTGGGCACATGTGCCCACCGGAAGACTGCTCGCATGCGAGCAGTCTCGGGGACGCACACGTGCGTCCCCGCCTGGCGGCGCATGCGCCGCCAAGGCACATCGTCAGCTCGATGAAGCCGCTACTCCAGCTCGATCGCGCGCATGGTGTGCTCGTCGGGGAGCTTGTTCAGGATGTTGTGCAGGTGCTCACGCTCCGCGACCTGTCCGCGCTGGGAGTCGTTGAGCATCAACCGTAAGGCGCCGTGAGCGATCTTCATCTGCTGGGGGGTGAGCGTGACCGTGAGCGTGCCCGCGTCACCGGGGGGTTGTTGTTGCAGGCAGGCGAGGATCTCGCGCGCCAGCCCACGGATCTGCTGCTCGTGGGCCTCGTCGGAGATGAAGAGGTTCAGCGCGAGGGTGAGTATGGGCGCCTCGTCTGGGTCGAGGAAGAGGTGGTAGGCCGGCTCGGGCGTGCTCGTCTCACTCATTGGTCAATCTCCGTGGTCAATCTCCGTGTCGGGTGTTGCACTACCGGTCCCGGGCATCGGGCCCCCGGCAGCCTACCGTCAGCGATGATGCGCCGCCGAGACGCGCTCGCGGACGGCGTCGGCCGGGTGCGCCCAGGAGTTCAGCTCGACCTTCGGCAGCTGATCGGAGATCGTGTCTTCCAGCTGGCTGAACGTGAGCTGGTCGCCGCCGACCGTCACGCCGGGGACGCCACGCAGGTCCTGCGCGATCTGCCGCGCCGCCGCCGTCGCGGCGCGTTCGGAGGCGTGTGCGCCGATGTAGCCCAGCACGACCGTCGCGCGGCCATCCCGCGAGACCAGCCCGCTCGGCCGCCGCGCGTCGAGGACGCTGAGCACCCGCGAGATCGCGCCCTGGGAGGCCACGTCCCCGGCCACGCGCGCCACCAGGCCGCGCCCCGCTCCGAGAGCGCCGATCCGGGCGCGCGCACGAGCACACCACCCCGGGCTGGGCGGGGACAGCGGTCGCCGCGACGATCTGGCGCCCGGAGATCTCAGATAGAGGAGGAGCGGCCGACCGCCGACCTCGCCGCCGTCGCAGCCTGGCCACCGGCTTGAGGACGGGCTGGGCCAAGCAGCCTGGTCATCGCGCACACCATCGCCCGCCAACGCGGGCCTGCTGGCCATCGGCATCCGCGATTGGCCGCAACAACCATGACGGCACCATGCTGAGAGTGGCGTGAGCGAATCGACTTCAGTAGTCCGCCGCGTCGGTTAGCGGACATCTCCCGGACGCGCCGGGCGCCCGGAGGGGGGACGATTCCCGTATGGAGTTTCTCGATCGCCACGACGCCGGTCGTCGGCTGGCAACCGAGCTGGAGTCTTTCGCGCAGGAGCGGCCGGTGATCGTCGCTCTGCCGCGTGGCGGCGTACCGGTCGCATTCGAGGTCGCCCGTGCGCTCCACGCGCCGCTGGACATCCTCGCGGTACGCAAGCTGGGAGCCCCCGGCAACCCCGAGCTGGGCGTAGGTGCGGTCGCGGAGGATGGCACGGGCGTCCTCGACCCATATTCGGCCGCCATGCTCGGCATGACCCAAGCCGCGTTCGAGACGACGCTCGCGCTGGAGTCGCAGGAGCTGCGCCGCCGAGTGGAGCGCTATCGCGACGACCGGCCATCGGTTTCCCTGGTCGGTCGAACGGTGATCATCGTCGATGACGGCCTGGCGACCGGCCTGACGGACCTCGCCGCTGTCCGCGCGGTGCGCAAGCGAGGCGCCCGCCACATCGTCGTCGCGGTGCCGGTGGGTTCCAGCGAGGCAGTGTCGATGCTCGCCAAGGAGGCCGACCGCGTCGTCTGCCTGGAGGTGCCCTCACGCCTGTTCGGAGTGGGTATGTGGTACCGCGACTTCGCACCAGTGCCAGACGAGCAGGTGATAGCGCTGCTGGCCGAAGCCGGCGAGGGCGAGAGCGCTCCGGCATCGCCCACGCAAGAGCCCAAGCCGGGCACGCCGGCGGACACGCCGGGAAAGAGCACCGGTGAGGCGCTGTCGGGGACGAGGTGAGCCGTGGCCTCGCAGCTGACCCTCCCCGTCGGTGAAAGCGCGGCCCTCGAGGCGGTGCGCCTGGATGCGCATCCGCTGGAGGGCGCTGCGTCTGACCATGACGCGCTGCTGGATCGGGTAGGGGACGCGCGGCTCATATTGCTCGGCGAGGCCAGCCACGGCACTCACGAGTTCTACCGCGAGCGCGCACGGATCACCCGCAGGCTGATCGAGGAGCTCGGCTTCGCGGCCGTGGCCGTCGAGGGCGACTGGCCAGACGCCGACCGCGTCAGCCGCTACGTGCAGGGTTTCGGCGATGACGCCGACGCCGAGGAGGCCCTGCGCGGCTTTCGGCGGTTCCCGACCTGGATGTGGCGCAACGCCGAGGTGCTGGACTTCGTCGGGTGGCTGCGCGCCCACAACGAACGGCTTGCGCCCGCGCGAGTAAGCGTGGGCTTCTACGGCCTGGACCTCTACAGCCTGGGCGCCTCGATGGAGGCTGTCGTCGCCTATCTGGATGAGGTGGACCCGCCCGGCGCCGCGCGGGCGCGCCTTCGCTACGAGTGTCTGCACCCCTTCTCCGCGGACAGCGCGGGTTACGGGCAGGCGGTGCTGCTCGGCGTCAGCGAGCCGTGCCGCCGGCGCGTGCTGGAGCAGCTGGTCGAGCTGCGACGTCACGCCGGCGACTATCTGCGCGAGGACGGTCCAGTGGCCGAGGACAGATACTTCCTGGCCGAGCAGAACGCCTCCGTGGTGGCCAACGCGGAGGAGTACTACCGCACGATGTTCGCCGGCCCCGCCTCGTCGTGGAACCTGCGCGACCGGCACATGGCCGACACCCTGGACCAGCTCCAGATACACCTGGCTCGCCATGGGGACGCCGGCAAGATCGTCGTGTGGGAGCACAACTCGCATGTGGGCGATGCCCGCTCGACCGAGATGGCCCAGCGCGGCGAGCTGAACGTGGGGCAGCTGATGCGCGAGCGCCACGGCAACGACGTGGTGCTGGTGGGCTTCAGCACCTACAGCGGCACGGTCACGGCCGCCTCTGAGTGGGGCGCGGAGGCCGAGCGCAAGCGCGTCCGACCGGCGTTGCCCGACAGCTACGAGGCGCTCCTGCACGCCACGGAGATCCCGGCCTTCCTGCTGTGCCCGCTGGGCACGAGCGCCAGTGGGCGCGCTCTGCGCGAGCCGCGACTGCAGCGTGCGATCGGCGTCATCTACCGACCGCAGACCGAACGCCAGAGCCACTGGTTCGCCGCGTGCGCCTCACAGCAGTTCGATGCGCTCCTGCACATAGACGTCACCCGCGCGGTGGAGCCGCTGGAGCGGACCGGCGCCTGGGAGCTCGGGGAGCCACCCGAGACCTACCCCACAGCGCTCTGATCCACGCTCGCCTGCCTGTGCCTACCAGCGCTTCGAACGCAGGCTGCTCGATCACCGTAGGCTCGTGCTGGAGAGACGCCGATGCAGGCGTGGTCGTGCTGTCTTGCGGCTTGCGGGCATGAGCAGCACCGGCACGGGTGACTCTGCGAGCATCTGGCGCACCACCGCGGCATGACCGCCCGTCAGGTTCTGACTCCAGCCGAGCGCCACCAGCTTGCAGCGGCTCACACGAAGGATGTCGAGCAGGTGCTCGCGGGGCTCGCCCACACGCAACTCGAGGCTTGCGTCCTCCACCGTTGGACAGTGGCGGGCGATGAACTCCTCTCGCCACGCACGCACCTCGTGCGGCAGGTGATCGCTGAACGCCGGCAACGATCGCTCCTCGTATACGTGTGCCACGACGATCTGGAGCTCGGCGCTTGCGGCCAGCTCCACGATCTCCCGCAGCGCCGCCGTGCTCGCGGCGGTTCCATCCAGTGGCACGAGCACGCTGTCGATCCGATGCACGACCGGCGCGCCCGGGGGCACGACCACGACCGGCTTGTCCAACAGCGTGACCAGAGCCATGGCCGTGCAGCCGGCCGGCCCATCGCCAGCGGCGGTGCCTCGCGTTCCGATCACCACCACGGCGACGTCCTCGGCTGCGGCCGCGTCGGCGATCGCCTCGACCGCCCGCCCGGCGACCGCCCGCAGAGTCACCCCTGCCTGCTGCGCCGCCAGCGCCACCGCCGGGTCGGCCTCACCCGCATGCAGCGCCTCGACGTCCGCGGCAAACAGGCCGGCGATGGCGCCGGCGCTCGCCAGCACGACCGTCGCCGCGGAGTCATCGGTGATCGCAGCGATGACCTTCATCGAGCGTGCTCGACGTGAAACCGGATGGCTGGGAATTTCGTCACGCTCGTCAGCGTCGCTCGGCGATGGCCTGGACCGCTCGCAACTCCATGGCGTAAAGCTCGCCCGGCGCGTAGGCCTGGACCTCCAGCGTGGCGCAATCCTCAAGTGAGGCAAACATGTGATCTCCAACGGTCGCGAACTGCGAGACGACCCGGAACAGCCTGTGGCCATCCGTGACGTAGCCGCCGCAGCGAAGCGGCGCGGGAGGCGCTGAGCGAGGGCCGGAACGAAGCAGGGAAGCGAGCGACATCCTCTACACGCTCACGTTCGATCGAGCGTCGCCGTCGGGTGTGGCTGCGCCCTGACAGAGGTGCTGGGTAAACCAGTCGGTCGCCAGCCGGGCGACATGCTCGAGCGCGCCGGGCTCCTCGAAGAGATGCGTCGCGCCTTTGACCACGACGAGCTCGTTCTCACAGCACAGGCGCCGCTGTGCCTCGCGATTGAGCTCGAGCACGGCCTCATCGGCGCCACCGACGATCAACAGCACCGGCGCCACCACCTCCCCCAATCGCGCCTGCGCCAGATCGGGGCGCCCGCCGCGTGAGACGACCGCGCAGACGCCCGAGCGCAGCTCTGCCGCGGCGAGCAGCGCGGCCGCCGAGCCGGTGCTGGCGCCGAAGTAACCGAGCGCCAGCTGAGCCGTTTCGGGCTGGCGACGCAGCCAGTGCGTCGCCGCCACGAGCCGCCGCGCGAGCAGCGGAATGTCGAACACGTTCCTGCGATCGACCTCCTCGCGCGGGGTCAGCAGGTCGAGCAGCAGCGTCGCGAAACCCGCCTGGTTGAGCGCCCGCGCGACCATCCGGTTGCGCGGGCTCAGCCGGCTCGACCCGGAGCCGTGTGCGAATGCCACCACCCCGCGTCCATATGCGCCCCACGGCACCGTCAGATCGCCGCTCAGCACGACGCCGGGCGCCGCCTCGATCGTCACCTCACGCGCGACAGCGCCGGCATGCTCGGACAGCAGCGCCGCCACCTCTTCGTCGGAGGTCGACCTGAAGTCCTGATACCAGCGTCCGATCCCCCACAGACGCTTGGGCATCTCGACACAAACCACGTCATCGACCCACTCGTCCAGCTCGTGGGCAGACGCGGCGGCGGCGACCGGTGTCGCCAGAATCACGCGAGTCGCGCCGCGCTTGCGCAGCGAGCGTGCGGCCGCCTGTGCGCTTTGACCGCTCGCGAGGCCGTCGTCGATGAGCAGCACCGTCCGTCCGGCAAGCCCCAGCCGCGGGCGCTTGGCGTAATAGCGGGCCAGTCGCTCGGCCAGCTCGCGGCGCGCGCGCGTCACGATCGCTCCGAGCTCGACGGCGCTCAGTCCAAGCCGGCGCACGAGCTCGTCGTCGATGACCTCGATGTCTCCCTCGGCGAGCGCTCCGAGCGAGCGCTCGGGCGTCTTGGGCGCTGCGATCTTGCGCACCACGACGGCCTCCAGCGGCGCCTGCAACGCGCGCGCGACCTCGGCCGCCACCGGCATCCCGTCACGCGCCATGCCCACCACGACCGGGTTCTCGTAACGGAAATCGCCGAGCAGCGCCGCGAGCCGGCGCCCCGCATCGTGGCGATCGGCGAAGCGAATCTTGTCCGTTCCACGATCCCGCGGGAGCTCGAACGTCGCCGCGCTCGCATGGGCTCCCCACACGTCCTCAAGCGCTGTCACGAGATCGTCACGCTCCATCACGGGACAATGTTCGCCGCAGCCGACGCTCGGCGCATCGGCAGCATGTGCTGATCGGGGCTGCGGTCTACTACTGGTCGAGCGCGATCGCGGGGCACCTGCCGACGGGCGCGGTGCCGGCCGAAGCTCACGCCCGTTGGAAGCGCGCACCGCCGGGCCCGACGATCACCGGATCGGCGCCGGCGACGCTGAGGAGCGTGGGGCGGTCGCTGCTCACCTCGATCGCGTCCGCGCTCACCCGCACGCTTCAGCTGCGCCGCCCGAAAGCGCAACCGCAGCTCGAGCAGCTCCCACTCCGGCGCGAGCCGCGGATCCAGTTCGAGCATGTCCTCGCGCGGGCGGGCGCCTGCGAAGCCGAGCGCCAGCGCCTGCCAGACGCTCCCCATCGCGGCGATGTGCACGCCGCCGGCGGTCGACCCGGATACGTCGTCGAGGTCGATCCGCGTCGCCAGCTCCAGCGCCGCCCGCGCCTGCGCGAGCCTGCCGGCGCGGGCGAACAGCGCGGCGTGAACGCCGGGCGAGAGCGAGCTCGCGTGCGCGGTGCGCGGCTCGTAGAAGGCGAGGTTGGCGGCGAGCGAGCCCGCCGCGACCTCGTCCGGGACGAGGTGGTGGAGCATCAGCACGTCGGCCTGCTTGACGACCTGCGCCCGGTGCACCCGCTCGGGCGAGAGCAGCAGGTCGGCGGCGATCGGCCGCCGCGGCGCGATCTCGGAGATGACCAGCGGCTCCAGCTCGAAGAAGCCGGCGAACTGCTCGTACAGGCCGCTCTCCGGCTCGATAGCCGTCCACGAGCGCATCGGCGAGCTCGAGCCAGGCGGCTCGCTCGGCCCGGTCGAGGTCGGCGTCGGTCGTCTCCGCGAACGGCGCGGCGCAGGTTCCAGCGCGCCATCACGTTCGTGTAGGCGTTGTCGTCGACGAGCTCGTGGTACTCGTCGGGGCCGATCACGCCGCGAATGTGCGCGCGCCCGTCGCTGTCGCGTTCCGACCCGCGAGGCCCAGTAGCGGGCCGTCTCGACGAGCAGCCGCCGCCCGGACCCCTCGCGAAACGCCCGATCGCCGGTCCAGTCGATGTAGCAGCCGGCCGCCCAGGCGACGTCGGCGACGATGTGCTCCTCGCGCTGGCCGGTGTAGATCGCCACCCGCCGCCCGGCGCGGTCGCGCGCAGCGCGCGGCGTGACGTCCTCGCCGCTCGCGGCCGACTCCCAGGCAAAGCGGGCGCCGGCGCGGCCGGCGGCGCGCGCGGCCGCCTGGGCTGCGGGCAGACGCCGGACGCGGTACTCGAGGATCGCCCTCGCGGCCGCGCGGATGGGTCGCGGCGAGGAACGGCAGCACGAACACGTCGCTGTCCCAGAAGACGTGGCCGCGGTAGCCGCGGCCGCTCAGACCGCGCGCCCCGACCGCCGCCTCGCCCCGATCGCCCGCGCAGGCGATCAGGTGAAACAGCGCCAGTCGCACGGCGAGCTGCAGCTCGGGATCGCCGTCGATCCGCACGTCGGCCGCATCCCAGCGCTCCGCCCAGGCGCGGCGATGATCGCTCAGCAGCCGCTCGCGCCCGGCCTCGCTGGCCCGGTGCACACGTCGCAGCGCCGGCCTGCTCGAATCCTCGGCGGCCGTTGCCACGTAGGCGGCGATGCGCTCGAGCGCCGCGTCCTTACCGCTGCCCGCGATCGACTGCACCGCGGCAGCTTCGAGCACGCCGTCTGCGACGGCGATGCGCATCACCGCGCCGTCCTCCTGGCGCTCGGCGTGCACGTGCGGCGGCGCAACGAGCGGCGGGCTGCCCTCGAGCGTCGCTCGTGGCGCGAGCGCGCGCAGCACCGCGAGTCCGGGCTCGGCCAGTGAGGAGAACTGCAGCGCCTGCAGCTCGCCCGGCACCTCCTGGCGGAGCACCCCGGCATGCAGGTCCAGGACGCGAGCGCACGGCGACCGCTCGGGTGAGAGCGGAGCGAGGCGGTTCCACAGCGGCGCCGGCTGCAGCTCGGAGAGCTCGCCGTGGCCGCGGTAGACACCTGCCATCAGCACCGCCGGCGTCGACCGCCGTGCGGCGCAAGCACGCTGCCGCGGGTCCCGAGGCAGCCGTCGGCGAGCGTCAGCAGCGACTCGTGCGCACGCTCGCGCTCGTGCTCGACGCCCTCGACGCGAAGCGTCCAGCAGGGGTCGGATGACACGATCGGCAGCGCGCCGCGCCGGCGCAGCGCGAGCTGCCGGTCGAGCAGCCGGACGAACGCGGCCGGCCCGCCGCCGAGCGCGATCACCCCGTCCGGCACACCGGCCGGCTCGACCCCCACCGACGCCACGGTCGCGCCGGCGGCGTCGTCGATCAGCAGCTTCGAGTCGCTGCCCGGAAGGCCGCCGAGCGCTCCCAGCTCATCGCCCACGATCAGCACCTGCTCGGCGGCGATGCCGCGCAGCCACAGATGCTCGAAGCACCAGCGGGCGGAGTCGGACTTGTCGGTGAGGCCGATCTCGACGTGCTTGGCGTCGCTCGTCACGCACGCGTCCGCGAGCCCGGCCTCGGCGGCTGCGGCCTCGCCCAGCTCGACCGCCGCGGGCAGCCCATCGAGCCCGTGCTCGCGCAGACGCGCCTCCACCGCCGCCAGCAGCTCGGCGATGCGCGCCTTCGGCGGATCCGTCCCACTCCGGGGTCGGGATCAGGTCGATCTTGCGGCGGTTGAGCCGCTGCGAGACGATCCTCGCCTCCAGCCACGCGCGCCGAGGCGCTCGCACCGTGAGTGCCGCCGCACGGTCCAGCGCGCGATCCTCCGCCTCCGAGGCCGTGCGCCGCGCGACCAGCTCGACGCCCTCTGCGGCCGCGCGAAACACCTCCGAGCCGCGGTTGAGCAGCAGATGCAGCTCGCCGGGCCCGTGCGGGCGCGCGCCGAGCTGACCGTCGATGTTCCCCACGTGGGTGCCGCTGACCACCGCCAGATCCAGGCCGAGCAGCGCACGCGCTCTCAACGGCAGCGCGAAGGTCGCCGGCATCGGCGGCGCGGTCGGGAACCGCCGTGCCGTCCCAGTCGAAGATCAGCGCCTCAAAGCGCCTGTCGAGCTCGTCAGGCAGCGCAGGGACGTCGCTCATGGAGCGGCGGCCATCGTCACGTCCAGCTCGCCGTCCTGCTCGAGCAGCGCGAAGCTCGTGACGCGACCGTCGCGTTTGAAATCGAGCGTCACGCTGGCATGCCCGACGCGCAGACCCTCCAGCCGGACCCGCTGCAGCCAGTCGGGCAGCACCGGACGCTCGATCCTCAGCGCGCGGCCGGGCGCGTCGGGCGAGATGCCGAGCATCGTCTGCAACAGCAGAAACGGCGCCGCCGCGGCCCACGCCTGCGGGATGCAGGCGACCGGGTAGGCGACGACCGCCGCGCGCTCGAGGCGGTCAAAGCCGCAATAAAGCTCCGGCAGGCGGAAGTCGCGCGCGCTCGTGGCGACGTCGAAGAGCGCGTCGGCGATACGCCGGACAGCGCCGTCGTGGCCATAGCGCTTCAGGCCCGCGGCGATGATCGCGTTGTCGTGCGGCCATACCGAGCCGTTGTGGTAGCTCATGGGGTTATACGCGGGACAGCCGCTCGACAGCGTCCGCACGCCCCACCCGCAGAACATGTCCGGCGCCATCAGCCTCTCAGCCACGGCCGCGGCCTTCTCCGGCTCGATGATCCCGCAGTAGAGGCAGTGGCCGGGGTTGGAGGTGACGCTCGCGACCTGGCGCTTGCGTCCGTCGAGCGCCAGCGCAAACGTTCCCTCCTCCGGATTCCAGAACGCCTCATTGAACGCTTCGCGCAGGTGCTGCGCCTCGCCGCGCAGGCGCAGCTCCGTGTCCGTCGCCCCGAACGCGGCATAGACGTCGGCTATCGCGAGCTTGGCGCGATAGACATAGCCCTGCGCCTCGACGAGCGCGATCGGACCCTCGGCGAGGCTGCCGTCGGCGTGAACCACCGAGTCGTGGGAGTCCTTCCAGCCCTGGTTGCCCAGACCCGCGGGTGAGCGGCGCTCGTACTCGATGAACCCGTCGCCGTCGCGGTCGCCGAACTCGTCGATCCAGCGCAGCGCCGCGTCGAGCGCGGGACGCAGCGTGCGCAGCGTCTGCAGGTCGCCCGTCCAGGCGTAGTAGTCGGCGGCGCACATCAGAAACAGCGGCGTCGCGTCCACGGTGCCGTAGTAGGGGGTGTGCGGGACGATCCCTGTCCGCGCCAGCTCGCCGACGCGCAACTCATGCATGATCTTGCCCGGCTCGGCATCGCGCCAAGGGTCGTCGGCGCTCGCCTGGAGCTTGGCCAAGACGCCGAGCGCATCGCGCGCCACGTCGGGATTCAGCAGCAGGGCCTCGCTGGCTGTCACGAGCGCGTCGCGCCCAAACGGCGCGACATACCAGGGAATCCCCGCGGAGACGATCTGCCCGCCCGGTGCGGGCATGACCAGCGCCCGCAGATCGCGATTCGACGTCGCGATCAAACCACCGAACAGCTCGTTGTCGCTGACGATGCGCGTGCAGCGTGACTCCCATTCCGATCTCTGCTGCTCGAGCTCTGCCATCGCCGTCTCGATACGCCGTCGCGAACGCCGGTGACCGCCGATCGAGGGCTCGGCCGTCATCAGCACCGTCACCGGCGCCCCAGGCTCGAGCGTCAGCAGCCAGTGCACCCGCACGCGGTCCGCGTCCAGCTCAACCTGGGCGGGCTGCGGGTCGAGCTCGATGACCGCCTCACGGAACATCTCGTCCTCGCCGACGTAGGCCAGCGCCAGCCCGCGCTCGAGCTGCTTGGGAGCGAGCACATGGCCGCGCGCCTTTCTGCGCGGACCGCCACGCACCTCGAAGATGTCGGCGAAGTCCGCGGCGAGAGCGAGCGAGACGCTCGTCGTGACCGGCTCGCGCAGGAAGTTGAGCACGCGCACGAGGTAGTACAGGCGGCCGGAGGCGATCATCAGCTCGCGGCTGATGCTCAAGGACTGCTGCGGCACGGGCGCCCGCGTCCCGCGCGCCAGGTTGGCGTTCGTCGAGTCGACGATCGCGCGATCGTCGACCGCCGCGTAGGAGAGCGCAACCGGTGCGGCGCCCCCAATCTCGAAGCGGATCTCCGACAGGTAGCGCGTGTCGTGGGCGTAAAAGCCCTCGCCCGAGACCCGCGGTGCGGCGACGTCGCCGTCGGTGCGTGCGCACAGGAAGAGCTCGCCGTCCTTGATCACGAGCAGCTCCTCACGCGCCTCGGCCGGTATCTCCGGCGCCCCCCGGAGCTCGACAGGGCCGGCGCGACCGAGGACCTCGAACTGCTCGCCGCGCGGGCTGAGGACCGAGCGCTCGGCCGCGGCAGCGCCGGACCCACGGCCCTCCCTGGATCGCCGACCGTCGCCCGTCGGCTTCACCGCTCCTGGCTCGCTTTCCTGTCCGGTCTCATCGGGTGTCAACCGATCCTAGCTGCGCCACGGCGATCCCAATGGGGGCTTCCGCTGGTCCGTTTTCAGTAGTTCCACCACGACCCCCGCGGCAGTCTGCTGATGTCCGTCTGTCCGCTGGACATTAGGTTGCATCGTGCAGTCCAAACATGTCCGCCCGGCGGTGCCCGCGCTGACCCATAGCCGCACCCCTCCCCCATGAACGCGCCCTCCGCCCACCACACGCTCGCCTCTCTCCCGCATGTGGAGCGCAGGCGCTTCGCATCGCGGTGCTCGCGCCGCCCTGGATCCCGGTACCACCGCCCGGCTACGGCGGGATCGAGGCGGTCGTCGCGCTGCTGTGCGACGAGCTGGTCGCGCGGGGTCATGAGCTCACGCTGTTCGCCGCGCCCGGCTCGCACTCGGCCGCTCACGTCTGCTGCCCGCTGGAAGGCACCCACGCCGAGCAGATCGGCTCCTCGCTGTATGAGGCCGATCACGTCAGCTCGGCCTATGACGCAATCGAGCGCGCCGGCGCGGAGGGCCGGCCCTTCGATCTCGTGCACGACCACTCGGGCTTCACCGCGGTCGCGATGGCCAACCACGTATCGGCGCCGGTCGTGCACACCCTGCACGCGCCCGTTCAACGATGAGACACGTCCGTTCTATGCGCGCCACGGCCACAAGGCGCGACTCGTGGCGATCAGCGACTTCCAGCTCGAGCACGCGCCGCCCGGCGTGCGCGTCGCCGATGTCGTGCCCAACCCGATCCGCGTCGAGGACTGGCCGTTTTGCGAAGAGAAGGACGACTACCTGTTGTGGATGGGACGGATGGATCCCGCGAAGGGCGCGCAGCGCGCGATCGCGGCGGCGCGAGCAGCCGGCATGCAGGCTCGTGCTCGCGGGGCCGGTTCAGCCAGGGCAGGAGGAGTACTTCCGCCGCGAGATCGAGCCGCACGTAGACGGCCACAAGGTCGCATACGTCGGCGAAGTCGGCGGCGTACGCCGTAAGGAGCTGTTCGCCCGCGCGAGGGCGTTCCTGATGCCCATCAGCTGGCCGGAGCCGTTCGGGATGGTGATGGTCGAGGCGCTCGCCTGCGGAACCCCCGTCATCGCCTTCCCCGAGGGCGCCGCCAGCGAGATCGTGATCGACGGGGAGAACGGCTTCCACGTCGGGAACGTGCGGGCGATGGCCCAGGCGTCGCGATCGCTGCAGACGATCGATCCGGCCCGCTGCCGCGCGAGCGTCGTCTCGCGATACGCCGCGACGATCGTCGCCGAAGGCTACGAGGAGGTCTATGACCGCGCGATCCATTCAGCGGCGGGCGGACTCCCGCGGTTCGCCGCGCGTGGCCAGCCGGCGCTCCAGGCCGACGTCATGGATCGCGGGCCGCGCCGCGGCGCGCGATCGTCGATCCTGCAGAGGGCAGGTTGAGCGGTCATGGCGGCTGAGCTCAACGCTCCGGTGTTCGGCACCGCCCGCCGCGAGTTGCTGACACACGACGACGCGCAGGTCGAGGCCGAGGTCATCCGCACGCTGTACGGCGATCCATCCTCTCGCCACCGAGCCTATGCCACGCGTGGGCACGATCAGGCCGCGGGCACACGCGAGCGGGCGCTCGATGCCGTGATCGGCGACGTTGCACGACAGACGGTAAAAGCAGACATCGATCGCCTGCACGAGATCGCCCGAAATGATCTGCGACAGCGCACGTCGGGCAGTCGTTGACGCGACGCGGATGCACGCACAGCACTATGCTGCCGTCGATGGACGCGGAGCTCGCACGCCAGCTACTCGCACACGAGCGCGAGCGGGTCGAGCGGGCCATCGCCGAGCTTGGCAGGGATGACGAGCAGGCGGTGGCCGAGCAGGGCGAACCTGGCGAACAGGGCTCTGAGGAGCTCTATGAAAAGGAGTTCGACGCGGGCCTGGCCGAAGACCTCGTCGAGCAGCTCGCTGCCGTTGAGCGCGCGGAGGCCAGGCTCGCCGCGGGCGCCTACGGCCTCTCCGTCCTCAGCGGAGAGCCGATCCCCGATGCGCGCCTGCAAGCGCTGCCGACAGCCGAGCTCACGGTCGAGGAGCAGCAGGCGGCCGATCGCTAGTCGGGCCGGCGCCCGGCCGGGGCGGCGTGGCTCGAGGCGCACGTCTCGGCACTCGACTCGGACTCACGCTCGGGCGCCTCGCTGGCCCGAGCATGCCTTTCACGGCACCGGGCCGGCCTGCCGACCCCCGGCGGAGGCGATGAAGCCGCCGCTTCAGATCAGGCAGCCACGCTGAGCGGCAGCGGATTGCGTCCCGTCGAAGCGGCCACGAACGCCTCGACAACGGCAGTATCGAACTGGGTCCCGGCGCAGCGCACCAGCTCCAGACAGGCGTCCTGGTGATCGCGGCGAACGCAATGCGGACGGTCGCTCACCATCGCCGCGTAGGCGTCAGCCACCGCCAGGATGCGCGCCTCCAGGGGAATCTGCTTGCCGACGAGGCCACGTGGATAACCGCGACCATCGGGGCGCTCGCGGTGGCAGAGGATCCACCCGCGTATGTCTTCCAAATCGACATCGCTCAGAACCGCCGCTGCGAGCTCGGGCTGACGGCGAACCTCGGTCCACTCCTCCCGGGTCAGCGGGCCTTTCTTGTTGACGATCTCGGGTGAGAGCCGGTCGCGCCCTGCGCGAGACACCATCGCGGCAAAGCGAACTCTCATGGCCTGATCCTCGCTCAAACCCAGCTCTCGCGCGATCAACTCCGCCACGTGAACGACCAAGCACCGAGGTTGGAGGCGGTAGTCGATCCTCCCAAGCTGGGCTCGCTCGGCTCCACAGACATCGCACACCAGCACCAGCCGCAGCTGAGCCGCCTCGCGCAGGTAACGCGTCGCGCCGCTGTACCATTCCGAGTGATCGCACGCCACGATCATCCATCGGCCGTTCGGCGCCGGGACCTTACCCAAGCCCCCGCCAGGCTGGACTTATGAACCAGGCCGGGTTTGATGGAGTCAGTGAGGTCGATTAGAGTTCCCGCGGTGTTCGACCTCGATGCGTATCTCGCAAGGATCGGCCTGCACGGGCGTCCGAGCATCGCGGAGGTGCATCGTGCGCATGTCACCTCGATTCCGTTCGAGAACCTCGATCCGCACTGCGGGATGCCGGTGTCGCTTGCGGTCGAGGATCTACAGCGCAAGCTCGTCGAGGAGCGCCGTGGCGGGTACTGCTTCGAGCAGAACCTGCTGCTGAAGGCCGCGCTGGAGGCGCTCGGTGCAGAGGTCGATCTGTTCCTCGCGCGCGTGCGTCTCGGGGCGCCGCCCGGCGTGACCCGCCCGCGTAGTCATCTCGTCCTGCGCGTTCGCGCTGAGGGGTCAGACTGGCATGGGGACGTCGGTTTCGGTAACGCCAGCCTGCTCGAGCCGCTCCCGTTCGGCCCCGGCGCGGAGCATGAGCAATCGGGCTGGCGCTTTCGCGTCGTCCAGCAGGATCCGGAGCTCGTGCTCCAGACGATCAATGAGGACGAGTGGATCGACGTTTACGGTTTCATTCCACACCCCGTCCCGTTCGTTGACCTCGAAACAAGCAACTGGTTCACCTCGACACATCCCGCCTCGCCGTTCGTGACCGGCCTGATCGTCGCCGCGCAGACACACGACGGCACCCGTACGGTGCTGAGCGATTGGGGCGAGCTCGCGCTGACCGAGCGAACGCCCGCGGGCGCCACCGTCACCCCGGTCGAGCGCGATGCCGTGCCGGAGCTCCTCGCCACTCGCTTCGCGCTGCCTGGCTATGCGGTGGACGCAGACGGACGCCTCATCGCGGCCGGAGCGGTCTATTGAGCGCCAGTCTTCCGGAAGTTAGGCGTGCGCCAGATCGCGCATCTCACGCACCGGATGCGGCCCAGCGTGCTGGCCGTCGCATACGCAGCGACGTGCCCGTGCGGCCGGTGCGTCACGCGTACCCGGACACTCCCACGCAGCCGGTCTACGAAGCTGCGCGGAAACGGGATCAACATCAACTCGGTGTCATCGTCCACGACGACGGTGGCGCGGCACTCGTCAGCCTAGCGTGCCGTGCGTACGTTGCCTCCGCTATTCGGCGACCATCCTCACTTTTCTCCAGCCTCGTACCACTCACTGGACTTCCCCCGGTTTGGTGGGGAGTTTGGTGTACCCCTGTCCGGCCTGGGCGTAGCAGACCTCAATGCCGCGCCGTCCGGGCGCGTCTCGCTCGAAGCTTCCGTATCGCGCTCCGGGCAGGACGCGAGCGTCTCAGGGTTCGACCAGCCCGCTACTGCTTGGGACGACGAGAAGCCGCACGCGCTGCCAGCCGGGGTACGCTCGCTCCCGTAGGCTTTGGCGGACATCGTTCACACAAGAGACCCATTGGGTGCCGGTCGTCGGCGCGAGCGCTGAGAGAGACGGGCTACTTGGGCGCGTAGACGAGGATTAGCACGCCGCTATCGAATCGTGTGACGTTGACGAGGCGGAGGTGGGGCGCGGTGTCGATGCTCTCGAAGAGGTGCTTGCCCTTGCCGATGGCGACCGGGGTGAGGAAGAGATGGAACTCGTCGATCAGCCCGTGCTCCATAAGCGTGGCATCGAGCGGTCCGTTTCCGTACTTCAAGAGATTCTGGCCAGCATTGCGCTTGAGATTGTTGACGAATGAGGCGACATCGCCGTCGATCGCCGTGGCGTTCCAGGTCAGCCCGCTGGGTGTGGTCGAAGCGACGAACTTCGGGATGCTGTTCATCCGCCCGATGAAGTCAGAGGGAACACCGGCGGGTGTTCGATCGGCGGCTGCTTGATCGGCCATTCTGGTGTAGGCGACCGAGAGACCCTCGTACGTCAGTCGCCCGAGCAGGAGGGCGTCCGCTCCCGTCAGGAGCTCCATGGCGTACTGCGAGTGCTGTTCGTCGAGGTAGGGGAACGCCCAGTCGTTTGAGCCGACCTCGCCGCCAAGCGTGACATGGGCCGCCTCGATGAGCTTGCCCATCATTGCCTCCGTTCGGTTTCGTCGTGGATCGCCTCGAGCCATTCGTCGAGGCGTTGGTGAGACTCACGCATTCCGAAGCAGGCGCTCGAGCTTGTCGAGCTGGCTACTCCAGCCGGCCTGGGCCATGGGGAGGAGCTGCTCGGCGCAGATCATGCGGGATGTGATGACGAGCTTCGTGCGGTCCTCACCGAGATCGATGAACTCGACCGTCGTCTCACCCGACTCGATCATCGGGTTGTCGGTGGTCTCCTGCGCGAACGACAGCCGTGCGGGCGGCTCGACGATCCCGAAGTGGCCGTCGTTTGCATACTCGACCCCGTCGAGCCCGACCATCGTCATCCGGCAGACCCCGCCCGTGCGCAGGTCGAACTCGATTTTCTCGCGGGGCGTCGTGAAGTGCTCCGGCTGGGCGCGGCCCCCACCACTTCGTCACCTCGTCCGGATCAGTCCACACCCTCCAGAGAAGCTCGCGCGGCGCATCGAACTCGCGCTCGATCACGATCGTGTGCTCGGCCATCTCGAACTGCTCACTCATCTCTGCCTGCCTTTCCTTGTATGTCCTGTAGATGACTCGCGAGGCGATCCAAACGGCCCTCCCAGACCTCGCGGTACTGCTCCAGCCAGTCCGCTGCGTCGCGCAGGGGGGCACCCTCGAGGCGGGACGGACGAAGCTGGGCCGTCCGCCCCCGCGTGATGAGCCCGGCCCGTTGGAGCACCTTCAGATGCTTGGAGATTGCCTGCACGCTGACGGGGAACGGCTCGGCGAGCTCGTTTACCGTGACTTCGCCGTCCTGCGCGAGCCGCGCGAGGATTGCGCGACGAGTGGGGTCGGCGAGGGCCGCGAACGTAGTGTCGAGTTGGTCGGTCGTCATCACGTATTCATCATAGTGGTTGATAAACCAGTAGGTTGGATACTAGACCATGGACAGACGCCCGTCAGGCGCACGTGCGCCGGACAATCGCTCCGAGCGTCTCGCCTGTTCCCAGCCCACGCCTGCTGCGGACGATGCCGAGGCGTTTCGTAGAAAGCTGGTGGCTGCGGTGTTCGCCGCGGCGGTGTAGACGGCGGGTCAGGATCCAGGAAGCTCGACGTTCTCGAACGTCAGGACTTCGGCGAGCTTGTCGAAGTGCGCATCGCGATGGAGCACCGCGATGCCGCCGTGTTCGGCGGCAGCCGCGGCGATCAGGGCGTCGGTCAGCGGCACGCGGTGATACCCGTCGCTGTGCTCCGCCAGCTCGCCGATCGCGCTCATCGCGGCGTCGGCGACAGCGCGATCGTTGCGCAGGATTCGCAACGCGTCGAGTTCTGTCTCCAGCACGATGTACTCGGAGGTGCTGCGAGCGGAGTACAGGATCTCCATCCGCACGATCGGTGTCGTCCACAGCCGCTCGTCGGCTACCGCTGCTTTGATCAATCCGGCAAGCTAATCAGGGAGCGAGGAGAACCGCCACCACGCTGAGGTGTCGGCAATGAACGGCGCCTCGCCTCCCAACAGCTCGACAGCATCCACGGCAGGTTCGCTTACGACTCGTCGGCCGTCAGCTGCTCAATGTGCTCAAGCGTGTCCCGATCCAACCCATCCGGGCTGAACATGCGCTCGGCGAGTCGCCGCAAGCGCTCGGCACGTTCCTCGTCGCTCAGCGCAGGGGTCTCGGCGGTCGGGGTTGTGCTCAGAACCGAATGTTTCACGATCCTAGGGTAGCGCCTGAGCGCGACAAGAACTGGATCGGCGAGGCATGTTGGGAGTTGTTCGACAGGCCGATAGAGCAGCGAGAACCGTTTGCTGTTCGATCCCCGAGGAGGATCCCATGACTGTTTCCGCTGTTCTCGATTCCGCTGGGCGGCGTCGCTCACCGGCGACTCTGCCCGGCTTCCACGCCGGCCGTTCGCCTCGCAACAAGGGGATGTGCTACCCGGCCGACCCGCCGACCGTCGAGGAAATCATCGCCGTGATGCGCAATGCGGGCGACAACCGTCACGGCGAGCTGGGGCAGTACGGGCACACGATCGTGGTCGCCAGCACCGCGTGCGAGGTGGCCCATAGTCCCCCGAGCCCGCTCTTGAGCTCGCGCAACCAATAGCCCGTTTGTTGACCCACCCATTTTTCGATCTCCAGCAGCACGCGCATAATCTCTACCGGGTTGAGCACAAGCCCACGCAGTGGGCGAGGAGCCGGCAGAACCTGGGGTTCTACGTCCGCGACGAGCATCCCTTGCGGCTTTGCCGCACGCGCATCCATCAAAACATCGCCGAGCGTACACCGTAGGCCATGTAGCTGGTCGATCATGGCCGTCCGAGCAGCATGCGCATCAGCAAGGCGTTCATCCGAAGCCAAAGCGACGTCTGGAACGCGAGCGGCAAGAGCGCCCATGCTCTCTTGTACCGAAGCCAACGCGAGGGGACGCTCATCGTCAAGGCGATCGAGGGCCGTGATCGCCCGTATGGCACGCGCACAAAAGTCGATCGCCGCACGTGCCTGGTCGGGCTCGAAGTCGAACTCCATGCTCCAATAGTACGGTGGCCCCAGCGAGTTGGCAATGCGTCATGAGTCCCAGCTTGGTGAGGCTCCCAGTGAAGGACGCGAGAAGGACGCGGCCCTGCCGCAGCCTCTCCCCGGCGGCGCTGCTGAGACACGAAAACCTGCCGTTTCCAGCGGGTTATCGCGATGGGCGATACTGGGCTCGAACCACACCGGGGGCCTCAGGTTGGGTGATGTTCCCCGTGTTTGCTGGGCTCGGGTGATCTCAGGTTCTCTGAGATTTGCTCAAAACGGAACCTTGAATGGAACCTTGGCCACGCCTGCTGCCAACCACCGCGCTCACGCGGGGATCGGGCCTGACAGCGTCGCGCCCTTGGCAAGATTGCAAGCTGGACAGCACACCTGTCCATTCTCGACCGTGGTCGTCCCGCCCTTCGACCACGGGATCTTGTGGTCACCGTGCCAATTGTCCCAATCGCACTCCGTGCCATCGCAATGAGTGCGCGCTTGACATCGCTTGTTATCCCCGAGCCAGATCACCTTCCGCTGCGCGTCGGTAAACGACCGCTGAGGATCGAGCGGCGCAAGATCGGGGATCGCGCCGTGCAGCCTCTCGAGCAGACTCTCCATGCGGTACTGCAAGGAATCCACGCTGTCCGTTGCGTGACTCGTACGCTCTTGGTAGCTCACAAGCGCTGGATCGCGCTCGTCCTCGGGCTTGTCTCGATCAGCAAGTCGGAGTGCCTCGAAATCCTCAAACCAGTTCGTCAGCTCAGCCTCACGTCCCGCAATGTGGAAATTCTCCATCAAATGCGAAACGACAAGATAGAGCGCGACAGCGTTGTACTTTTCCAGAAAAGGGCTCTTGGCTGGAAACATCGCGGCAAGATAGTCGAGGACCCGACGGACCTTTTTCCCCTTATCGGAACTTGGGTCAAAATCCTGGCGCTCACGGTACATCGCCTCAAGGCGTGTGTTCTTGACGTCCGTTGGCTCACCAGCAAGCTCGAGTTGGGTCATTTGCGCCGCTACGTGGTCGTAGTCGCGTCGCTTGTTCGCAAAGCGACAGCTCGGAAAGAACGAGTGGTCGGCCAGTTCTCTGACGAACTCCTTCATGTTGCCGGGCATGGCGTTGCGTATCTCGGCCGCACGAAGCGTGGTGCCGTTCTGCAGACGGACGAACATCTCCTCCACCTCGTCGTCCGTAGCATCCAGCTCCACTACGGTCAGTGGGTACCGACCCAACTCGATCCAGGCATCCTTCGAAAGGTCCTGGTACTTCCGGCCACGAAGGTCCTCGCCGGCGATGACGAGTTCGGAATCCTTCGAAAGCGCATATTCGCCATCGAAGTACTCCCAGATCGCTCTTAGGCGCTGCTGCCCGTCCACGACCTCGAAGTCATAGGAACCCGTCGAGCCGTCACCGACGCTCCTGAGATAGAGCTTCGGGATGTCCATCCCTCTGAGAATCGAGTCCATCAGCAGCTGTTTCTGCTTCCGCGTCCAGACAGACCCACGCTGATACTGCGGCTTCGGGTCGATCTTGCCCAGCATCTTGTGAGCAATGTCGGGAGTCCAGGGGGTCTGATGAGCCTTCATAGTTCTCCTCCGGTGCGGACGATCAGGTTATCGGTCACCATCAATACGTGGAGGCATCTCGCGAGGCGCGCGCCTGGGAGACCACCAGCGCGTCCGAAGCGTTGGTCGCAAAGCCGCACGAAGCACTCGACGCCGCGCCTGCCGGCGCGCCCCCTTGCGGTCCGACCGGGGACCGTCTATCATGCGTGTCACGAGGTCGGACCGTCTGCGCAACAGGCGACTCTGGTCTCGACCACGCCCCGGGGTAACACCCGGGGCAACTTTTTGGCCGAGTCCGATGTTCGGCCTAGCGCTGACGTCGGTAGTTGTGTTTAGCGTGCGCGTCGTCGCGGTCGAAGTGCCGCAAGCCGTATCCATCGCCATGCGGCGCAAACAAGTCGCTTAGAGCCATCCGATACCAGGATCTCATGTGAGGCTTGGAGTGGCTCTGGCCCGGCGTCGCCGCCTGCCATGCAGCGAACGCTGCTAGATCGGCGAGCTGCAACATTCGATCCTCATGCGAGGCTGGCATCTCCACGGTCCACTCCATCGAGGCGCTTGCCGCTACCGCGTCGAGAGCCTGGCGGTAATAGGGCTCCTGGCCAGCCCGGTCGATCACGATCTTGGACAAAGGCTCAGAATCTTCGAGCACCCACTCCATCAAACGTTCCAGCAGCAGCCGATACCTACGACCGCCACGGGCCGCCGGCCCATTCCAATGCCACAGCACCGCGTACACCCTCGCTTCGGTCAGGCCAGCGACATGATGGAGAGCGTGCTGATAGACGAACTCGCGCTCATGTGTGCGGAACGGCGGTAAGTCGGCGAGGTTGGCGATCTCGTTCGGCAGGAGCGGTCGAGCGAGCCTGTTTGCCTTCAACTCAGGCTGCCGAGCGAATCCGGGCAGTAGCGCCGCCATACCCTCCACGAGATGGTCCGTGCTCGCCCTCGCTGCCGGCACCGTCGATTCAGGCAGGCTCAACGCGCACAGCAGGAGAGTCCGCTCAGAGTCGCCTGACTCGTCGATGAACAGATGGTGTGGGTCGAGAACCGGCATGGCGGGCGAGACTACCTACGTCACAGCCGCAAGCGCATCGTTGACCGTTGAGGGTGAGGGATCACCACGAGCACATCGTTTACCGGGTGAAGGCTTGTAGCGGGGATTTCTCATGTAGCGGAGTCCGTAGGACGGAGCGGAATGAGAAATCCCCGGCGCGTCGTCCGATGGGGTCCTCACCGGCGGCGTGGGGTGCTCAGCTGGCCGGTGGTGAGCAGTTGTCCGTCGGTGTCGCTGACGTGCAGGTTCTCGCCCTCGGTGAGCGAGAGGTCGAGCGTGGCGGTGACGTACTGGTAGGCGCTGTCGTCGGGCATCGGGATCGCGCGGCCCAGGATTCGCAGGCGCAGGTCGGAACGGATGAACCGGATGAACTCGATCCGGCCGTGCTCGGGCCAGCCGATGGGGATCTCGCTGGCCGGGCGGGGTGTGCGCGGCTTGGCCGGGATGCTCTGCTCAGGGGTGCGTCCGCCGCTGGCCTTGTAGCGGTGCTGACTGTTGTGGAAGCGCTCGAACGCCATCGTGCGCTCGATGAGGTGGGGCAGTCCGTCGAAGCGCTCTTGGCGGAAGAAGCGCTGCTGGAAGGTATTGTTGAAGTGCTCGATCGTGCCGTTGCGCCATGGTTCGCGTGGCGGGATGAACACGAGCGTGACCTGCTGGTGCAGGCAGACCCGCACGACCTCCCCCAGGCCGGTCGGTGAGACGAACGGGCCACCGTTATCCAGCTGCAGGCGTCGCGGCAGCCCATGGCGCTCCCAGAGGGCGTAGAGCGCCTGAAGCACGCGCTGATCACCGCGGTCGGTGATGATCTCGATCCCGGCGTGATGGGAGGCCACGTCGATCTGGGTGAGCGCGTGAAAGCGCGCCCCGCCGTCCAGATGACGCGGCCCGATGAGGTCGGCCTGAACGACGTCACCCGGCCGCTTCGCCGCCGGCGCGGGGTAGGGCAGGCCCTTGGAGGTCCGCCTGCGACTCACACGGCCCGTCTGCGTAACGCCGGCGCGCGCGAGGATCTCCTCGATCGTGCGCACTGGCGGCACTGGCCCACCGAGCTTCTCCAGCTCCCACGCGATCGCCTCCGCGCCGAGTTGTGCCCACGGGTTCTCGGCCAGCCGTGAGCGGATCGCGAGCACCCGCGCCTCGACATCCTCCGGCGTACGGTTCGCCACGCGCTTGGGTGCCCTGGAGCGGCCATCCGCCCACGACGGGTCGTGCGGGTCATAGCGCGCCGCCCACTTCGCCACCCACTGCCTGGTGCGCCCCAGATCCGCCGCGATCGTCTCCGGCGACTCACCCGCCAACCGCCGCCGCGCCGCCTCGCGACGCAACGCCACCTCCACCTCCGACATGAACACCTCCACGCTCGCTCAACAAGAGCGCGCGAGGGTGCCACGCCAGCCACGATGTAAACGATGTGCTCGCGGCTCAGCGCTCAGCCACGTAAACGATGTGCTTGCGGTCAGACGTAAACGATGTGCTTGCGGCCGTCACCTACGCGCCCGGATCGCCGAATGCCCGGTCGACCATCTCGACCTCGCGCTCATTCGGCGCGTAGTCGGCGTAGCGTTGCGTCGTCGCCATGTCGCGGTGGCCCATCCACTCCTGGAGCGTCCGCATCGGCACCCCGGCGGCGGCCATCGCGGTCCCGAACGTGTGGCGCAAGTCGTGGAAGCGGTGCGTCGGCTCGAGCTTGGCGGCCTTCAGCGCCCGGCGGTAGCGGCGCATGAGCGCTCCGCGGCGGAGCACTTCGCCCGACACGGGCTCAGCGAACACGAGATCGGCCGGACCCGCCCAGCGCGTCGTTTTCTGCCACTGGCCGAGCCCGCGAGCGACACGGCGGCTCATAGGCACGCTGCGCGTCGAGCGACGGCTCTTGGGTGTGTCGAACTCGCCGAGGACATGGTTGCGACGAACCCTGACCCGCTGGGCAGCCCAATCCAGATCCTGCCAGCGCAGCGCGATCAGCTCGCCCTGCCGCAGACCAGTCATCGCCGCCGTCAGATAGAGAACTCGGTCGAGCGCGTGGTGCTCGCCCGCCCCCGCCGCCGACGCGAGCGCGTCGACCTCGGCTGTGGTCAGGAAGCGGATCTCGTCTGAGACCGTGAGCGGCGGCAGGTCGATCATGTCGCAGGGGTTGGACGTCGCCCATCGCCTACGAGGGTGCATCGCGTAGCGATAGAGCGCGCTCAGCGTCCCGATGTAGTTGCGAATCGACTTCGCCCCCACCCCGTCGGCCGTCATCGCGCGCATCATGTCCTCGACGTCCTCGGATCGCACGCTCTCCAGAGCTCGACCCCCGAGATGCGGCTCGATCCACACCCGCAGCACCATCTCGACCGCCGCGAGGGTGCTGCGCTTGCGGCCAAGAGCCTCCAGGTGCTTGCGGTAGCGCCGGCCGACCTCTGCCACATCCAGCCGGTCGCCCTGTGCCACGTTCGGGGTGACCTCCCCCATCAGCCGCCGCAGCTCCGCCTCCGCCTGCGCGGCTGTCAGCCCCTCTCTGCTGCCGCGTGCGCGCTTGACACCCAACCGGCGGTTCACCCGGCGGGCGTTCGCCCACCACGAGCCATAGAACGTTTCCCGACCCGCGCTGTCTGTACGGACATACACACGCCCGCTGCCATACGACCGACGCGCCGCCGTGCCGGCCGCCGTCATCGCGATCTTCCCCTGCGGCGCCCGGCGGTCCTACTCGTGCAGGCGCCAACTATGTTCTGCGCTATCCAACACAGCATAACCTTTACTATATGGTAAGTCCCGGACAGACCGATATCGGAGATGCACTGCGCATCCTTCGCGCGCGAGCCGGACTCACACAAGAGGAACTGGCCGCGCGCGCCGACATCACAGCCCCCTACCTCTCCCGCGTCGAGGGCGGCTGGCGCGACATTCGCTGGAGCACCCTCAAGCGCCTGCTCGTCGCCCTCGATGCGGACCTGCCTCAGCTCCAGGACGTACTCGACCACGCCGGCGGCGAGGACCCGCGGGAAAGCTGACGATCCCCAGCGGCGATCACCCTGCCAGCCGACCGTCACGCCGCCGTCCTGCGCTTGGTTCGCGGACCCACAGAGCGACCGTCACACCACGCGATCAGCTCGTCGCGGTTGAACCGCACGTAGCGGCCGAGGCGCACGTGCGGAATGCGGCCGGCGCGAGCCTCGGCGGCGATCCACGATTGCGGCACGTTCAAGATCGCGGCGGCCTGGCCTGAATCGAGCAACGGCGGCGTGGCCTGCTGGCCGATGAGGGTGGCGAGCTCCGCAGCCAGCTCGCGAGTGTCATGACGGTCAACTCGGCTGGTTGGCGGCACTCCTGGTAGGCCCGTTGCCGGGGGGTGGTTGTTTGAAGCCATCAGTGTTAATGACCGGGACTCGCCAGAACCGGCCAACGAGTTTCGGCCCGTGGCCCCAGCACGACATCCCCGACGCGATCTTGCGCACCCTCAACCGGCCTGTCCGGCGCTCACCAGCGGTCGCAAACCCACGGCCGCGCCGGCGTCCTCCGCCGTTCGCCGACGCGGCACTTCAACGGCCTGCACAGACTACGGGTATGAAATACGGGGTGGGCTTGCTGTCCGGTCGTGTTCGTAGGGTCGTTTGACCAGGACAGGGGCTCTTGTGGGAAGACGCAATGGTGGGGCAGGCCGCCGTGCATTTGGGCTGCGAGCCCGTCAATGACTATATGGCCGCCCCTGCGACTCACCTGGTTGGGCTGAGAGCCCGAATCCGTATTTGTCGCTGCCCACCGCGCCTTCCAGTTTGAGAGTTCGATGGCTGGTGAAAGGAGCGGAAAGTGCGGTTTTTCGGTATTGATGTTCACTTGGAGTTCTGCGAGATCGCGGTCGCTGAGGGCGGCAAGGTCTCGCAGGTCGGGCGGATTGCGAGCACACCGGAGGCGATCAGGGACTTCGCGCGTGGTCTCGGCGGCGAGGATCAGGTCGTTTTGGATGCCAGCGGTAGCGTGATGGCGATCGCGAGGATCCTGCGGGAGAGCAACGTTGGGCGGGTCATCGTCTCCAACGCGGCGCAGACGCGCGCGATCTCTCACGCGCGCGTGAAGTCCGACCGCTTTGACGCTGCGATGCTCGCCAGGCTGCTCTCAGCGGGGATGCTCAGCGAGGTATGGGTGCCGGACGAGGCGACGCTCGCGTTACGCCGCCGGGTCGCGCGGCGCTCGGCTTTGGTGCGGGCACGCACCCGGATCAAGAACGAGGTGCACGCCGTCGTGATGCGCTGTCTGCTTGGCCGTCCACCCGTGAGCGATCTGTTCGGCCGCAAGGGACGCGTCTGGCTGGCCGAGCAACAGCTCCCC
This sequence comes from uncultured Solirubrobacteraceae bacterium, assembly GCA_963730575.1. GTDB lineage: Bacteria > Actinomycetota > Thermoleophilia > Solirubrobacterales > Solirubrobacteraceae > Palsa-744. The sequence goes on along the minus strand of CAVSSG010000006.1, from coordinate 20,539 downwards.
GAAGAGGAGGCCGAGACGGTAGCGGGCTGTTTGCGCCAGATCGACTTCCTGGACAGCGAGATCGCTCTGCTTGACCAAAAGATCGCCGAGCAGGCCCTCACATGGCCCGGGCTGTGCAGGCTGTTGACGATCCCGGGCGTGGACATCGGGACTGCGGCGGCGGTGATCGCGGCCGTCGGGGACATCACGCGCTTTCAGAGCCCTGGCCAGCTGGTCGCCTACCTCGGCCTTGACCCGAAGGTCCGCCAGTCCGGTTCAGAGCCCGCTCGCTACGGGCATATCTCAAAGCGTGGCAACGCGCAGGCCCGCTCGATGCTGGTCGAGGCCGCATGGATCGCGATACGAAGCCCCGGCCCGCTCAAAGCGTTCGGGGAGCGCGTCCGTGCTCGCCGCGGCGCCCAGGTCGCGGCAGTCGCTGTCGCACGCAAGCTCGTCGTTCTCTGCTGGCATCTGCTGAGCAAGGACGAGGACTACGCGTTCGCGCGACCGTCGCTGACGCGCCAGAAGACCCGGCGGCTGGAACTCACCGCCGGCGCGTCACGACGGCCACGCCGCCACGACGGGGCAACCGTCTCGCCGACAGCCGCTCAGCGCGCGGCGGAGCTCCAGCTACAAGCCCAGGCCGAACTCGCCTACCGGCGCCTGGTCGATGATTGGCGCTCAACAGCATCACCGAAGGGTGGTGCGGGCGCGACACCGGGGCGCGCATCTCAAAAGCCCGTAAAGGGCAAAGCCGCGCGGCAGGCCACAAGCCCCTGACGCCTGCGCTTCGCTCACGTCAGTCACCCGCACCACAACAAATCATCCCACTCCGAAGCACTCGACGCGACCCCAGCCGTTAACGCGTCTCCCTGCGCCACGACGCGCCCCCGGCGCAACAAGAACGGCCGTACAGACCAGATGCACACGCCTCCCGGCGCTGTGCGATCGCTGTGCCGCCAGCTCCGCGAGCTTGAGCAGCGCCCTCAGCCGAAGAAAAGTTCACGCAACCCCTTGACTTTTCATCCGTAGATGCACCGCTGTGCGAGCGCTGTGTCCGCGCTGTGCAAAGTCCTTGGCCGGTTTGAGGTGCTGGCGGTCATTAACCCTGTGATGACTGCGGCGAGCATAGGTGCGTCCCGAGGTGGCGGGTACGCGCGCTACCTGGAGAGCAAGACGGTGGAGCCAGAGCGCGGGGACTACTACCTGACGCCGGACGGCGAGATGGCCCAAGCTCCCGGCCGGTGGCTCGCCGATGCCGAGACCCTGGACAGGCTGGGAGTCCAGGCGGACAGGCCAGTGGATGGCGCTGATTTCATCGCGCTCATGGAGGGCCGCCACCCCGGGACAGGTCGTTGGCTGCGGCCCGAGGGCGCTGGCGGCGGCCGAGGCGGTGGGATCGACGTGACGTTCAGCGCACCGAAGTCCGTCTCGACGGTGTGGGCGCTTGGCGATCCGTGGCAGCGCGAGCAGATCGAGCAGGCCCACGGTCGCGCGGTCGAGCAGACCATCCACCACCTGCGTGAGCAGGTGCCGGTCGTGCGGCGGCGTTACAGCGGACAGGTCGTGGAAGAGCACGCCAAGGACGTGATCGCGACGGAGTATCGGCACACGACCGCCCGCGGCGTCTCGGGCGCCCAGGCGCCGGACCCGCAGCTGCACAGTCATGTCGTGGTCACCGGCGCTGTCCGTGAGGACAACCGGATTGTGGCGGTCGCGTCGCGGCCGATCTTTCGCTGCGCTCGGGAGCTGGGCGCGTTCTACCGTTCCGCACTCGCTGAGGAGCTCGTGCGGGAGGGATACGCAATTGAGCAGGGCACTGGGAAGGATGGCCGGTACTTCGAGATCGCCGGTGTGCCGAAGGAGCTGTGCGAGGTGTTCTCTGGGCGCTCCCGCGAGGTCGCCCGTGCGGCGGAGCGCTTCCGTGCCCGCTACGGCCGGGCACCCGAACGCGGCGAGCTGCGCAATCTCGCGCTCGAGAACCGCCGAGCAAAGGAGCTGACTACACGCTCAGACCTACAACGAGTATGGGCTCAGACCGGGCGCGGTCACGGGTTCGGTCCGGATGAGGCTGTGCGGTTGATCGGCGCATCCGAGCGTCCAGTAGCCGATCGCGCGATCGAGGATCGGGTCGAGATGAAGCTGACTGAGCAGCACGCCGTCTTCGAGGAACGCGACCTCCGCGCGGTCCTACTGGAGCAGGCCGCCGGAGAGATCGCGCCGGATCAGGCACTCGGGATCGCCCGGGAGATGGTCCTCGACCGGCGGGTACTGACTCTGGAGGGCGGGCGGATGACCACCCCGGCCGTGCGCGCCCAGGAGCAGGCAATCGAACGCCGCGCCACCCAGCTCGCGCAGCCCGCAGGCCGAGACGTCGGCGGGATCGCACGCAATCACGCTGCCCGTGAGGTCGCCGAGCGCATCGGCGGGCCACTCAATCCCGAGCAACACCACGCGCTCCAAGTCCTTACCGGCCCCGAGCGCGCCGCGGTGCTCGTCGGCCCCGCCGGGACCGGCAAGGGTGTAGTGATCGACGCCGCCGCCCGTGCAGAGCAGCACGCCGGACGCGAGACGATCGGGGTCGCCGTATCGGGCTCCACAGCCGAGCGCCTCGGAGCGGACAGCCCTGCCTTGGCCGGACAGACACTCACTCTGGACTCGCTGGTCGCCCGCGCCAAGACCGGCGCCATTCATGTGGGCCGCGACACGACGGTCATCCTGGACGAGGCCGGGATGGTTGACCACAAGCGCCTCGACGCGCTCACCGAACTGGTGGAGCGCTCCGGGCCCAAGCTGATCGCCGTCGGCGACGGCAAGCAGCTCCCCTCGATCGGACCCGGCGGCATGTTCGACCGGCTCGCCGGCCATGCGCCCACCGCTGAGCTTGCAGATATACATCGCACCAAGGACCCCGCCGACCAGCGCGCGTGGCAAGCGCTACGCGCAGGGGAACCCGAGCGCGCGATGGCGCACTACGCCTCACGCGGCCAGCTCCACCTCTCCGACACCCGCGACCAGGCGGCAGAGCAAGCCGTCCAAACATGGGCTGCGCTCACGCAGGGACGCGATATCCGCGAGGTCGCTTTGATCGCCGACGCCTCCAATCAGGAGATCGACCGGCTCAACGCCCGCGCACAACACCTACGCGCCGAGCGCGGCGAACTCGGCCACCACGACATCGCGCTACCCGGCGTCCACTACGGCTTGCGCGAAGGCGACCTCATCGCGTTCACCGCTCAGCACCGCCCGCCGGGGCAGCCGCGTGTCGAGAACGGCACCCGCGGCCAGGTGAGCACGATCCACGAGCGAGGCGTGACCATCATGCTCGACGGGTCAAAGCGCAAGGTCCAGCTCGCCGACGAGGACCTGGACTCCCTTCGGCTCGCCTACGCGCAGCACGTCTACCGTCAGCAGGGCGCGACCGTCGAGCGCTCCGTCGTGCTCACCGGCGGCTGGCAAACCAGCAAGGAGACTGCCTACGTCGAGGCCACCCGTGCCCGCCACGGCACCGACTGGTTCATCGCCCGCGACAACCTCGGCACCGAAGGACAGGACCCCCAGCGCATCACGCGCCTGGCCCAGCACATGCGGTCAAGCAGAGCACGAACACCCTCACTGGCCTACCGGGAGATGTCCGACCCCCGCCGGGACCTTGGGTTCGAGCTTGGGCTTTCGCGACCGCTGCGTCTTGCACGTTCGCTCGTCCAGCCGACACGATCCGTCGATCGCAGCGTAAATCGCGGACGCTGACGTCGCAGGACCGCTCCTGCGAGCAGTACGAGTCATAGTGCAAGTAGACCTGCGGTGAGAGCGCCGGCACGTCGCGGGCGGCGTCGTTATGACGTCGGCAGGTAACTGTTCACGTCGTGGCGGGCCCGGGGTTTGGTCAGGGGGAGGCGGGTAGCCAGGGTGTTCCGGCGGTGAGCGCGTCGAGGGCGTGGAGCGCGTCGATTCCGTTCTTGCGGGCGGTGGAGAGGTAGCTGCGGATGGTGAGGAAGCGTTGCGCGCCGCTGGTGGTGCGCCAGCATCCGGAGATCTTTTGCTGGAGCTTGACCATGCGGATGTCTTGCTCGGCTTGGTTGTTACCGAATGGGACCTTGAAGTCGTTGGCGAAGCGCAGCACATCGGGCTGATGGCGCTCGAGGCGCAACAGCAGGTTGTGCGGCTTGGTCTTTCTGGCGGTCGTGACGGGATGCTCTTCGTGGCCCATGTCGATCACGGTCTGATAGCTTGCGGTGAGTTCCCGTGAGGCGCGGGCGCTGAGGCGCTGCCCGCCGGTGGCGATGGTCTTGGCGACGAGATCCTTGGTGTCCAAAAGCAGGCAGCTCATCGCCAGCGGCCAGTTGTGCCCGGCCTCGATCGCGGCTTGCAACTCGCGGAGGTGGTGGATATTGCACAGGCCGTGCTCGCAATCGGTGTAGTTACGATACGGCGCCCAGCCGTCGTGGATCGCGATGCCGTTAAAAGCGGAGAGCACGCCAGCGTCGTCGATCGCGTCGCTGCCGCGCCGCTCGTGCGAGGTGTACCGGGTGAGCGTCTCGGTGCTGGCGCTGTGCACCCATCCCAGCCGGCCGGCGATCCTGGCACCAGTCTCATCGAAATGGCAGACCGGCGCGTCCGCCAGTAACGCCCGCAGCCGCTCGTCGAAGTCGCACAGTCCCTCAGCTGCGACCGTTACCCAACCGGTCAGCGTCCCGGTTGACACCTTCGCAGCGACCAGATCGCTCAGCGCCTGGCAGGCACGGTCATACGGCAGATGCTGGAAGACGTGCAGATATACGCCGAGCGCGCGGACCCCGGGCCCGTACTGCGTCGGCGCTGTGACCGCGTTCGGGAACTCACCACAGCTGACATGCCCGCAATCACACCGCCGTAGCGTCGCGACATGCTCGATCACCGACAACGCGCGCTGCTGGGGAACATCGAACACTTGACGCGATTCGCCGCCCACAACGCTCTCAGCATCGCCGAGATCCTTGCCGCACTCCTCACAGTGGCCTGACCCCTGTGGATCGGTCCGACCCTTGTGAGAGTTTCTTGCGTCCAGGATCATGGGCGAGGAAGGAACTCCACGATGAAGCGACGCAGGCATACGCCGGAGCAGATCATCCGTAAGCTGCGGGAGGCCGAGCGGCTGCTCGGCGAGGGCAAGACGATCCCGGAGGCCGCCAAGGCCCTGGAGATCAGCGAGCAGACCTATCACCGTTGGCGCAACCAGTACGGCGGGATGAAGGCCGATGATGTCAAGCGGCTGAAGACGCTGGAGCGCGAGAATTCGAGCCTCAAGGCGATCGTCGCCGATCAGGCGCTCGAGGTGCGGGCGTTGAAGGAGATCGCCCGGGGAAATTGGTAGGCCCGGTCCGCCGGCGCCAGGCGGTCGCGATGCTTCGCGACCGTCTCGGCGTCAGCGAGCGCTGGGCATGCCGGGTAGTCGGTCAGCACCGCTCCACGCAGCGTCACGAGCCCAAGACGGCCGCGGATGATCAGGCGTTGCGCGCCGAGCTGCGGGCGTTCTCGGTGGAGCGCCCGCGGTGGGGGTACCGTCGCGCGCACCATCACCTGCGGGAGCTGGGCTGGGATGTCAACCGCAAGCGTGTGCAGCGCCTGTGGCGCGAGGAGGGGCTGCGGGTTCCCGTGCGCAAGCGCAAGCGACGGCGCCTTGGGGAGTCGACGGTCCCGGCGCAGCGGCTACGCGCGGAGCGGCCCAACCACGTGTGGGCATTCGACTTCCAGTTCGACCAGACCGCCGACGGGCGGGCGCTGAAGCTGCTCAACATCGTCAACGAGTTCACGCGGGAGTCGCTGGTGATGCTCACCGAGCGCTCGATCGACGCTGACACGGTCGTCGCGACGCTGGAGCGGCTCCTCGCCGAGCGCGGTGCCCCAGAGCTGCTCAGGTGCGACAACGGCCCGGAGATGACCGCGCACGCGCTCCGCGACTGGTGCGTGATGGCGAAGACAGGGACCGTGTTCATCGAGCCGGGCTCGCCGTGGCAGAACCCGTTCGTGGAGAGCTTCCACTCCCGCGTGCGCGACGAGCTCTTGGATGTCGAGGAGTTCTCCTGCCTGGCCGAGGCACGCGTCGTGATCGGCGACTGGCAGCAGGACTACAACCGCCGGCGGCCGCACTCCGCGCTCGGGATGAAGGCCCCGGCCGCCTTCGCCGCAGAGTGCGCCGCCGACGCCATCAATCGCAACGCGGCATGAGCCCCGCCGAACGGCCGCGCCGGTCGGGCCGTGCTCCGCTGCGGCCTACGGCCTCCGCTCCACACGACCCGACCGCACCCCCAGCTATCCTCCCGTCACTTCTATCCATCACCCTCTCACTCGTGGTGGACCGAAAAGCGGGGGCCGGCCAACAGCACTCCGGCGGGTACTCAACGCTCCCATCCGGGATCGCGACGCGGTCAAGCCGCGCGCCTTTATGCCCCCTGCCCGACCTTGCTTACGCCCGACGAGCGGCGCAAGCTCCGCTTCTTCGGATCGACCGCCGGCTTCGCCAGCCCATCCGAAGAGGACGGCCGCGACGAGTTCCGCGAGTTGGCCGCCAACTGCACCTTCAACTCAACGATCTCCGCTCTCAAATCGAACACCAACGCCGCGAGCTCCTCATAGCTCGGCCGCCCCGCGACATCCTCCGCATCCACCACACACGCAAACTTCCCTGCACACGCACGAATCCTGCCCAACCCTACACGACGTGAACAGTTACGTCGGCAGTACCTCCTAAAGAGGAGTGGCACGTACCCCGACGCCACCGAACCTACTCGGAGTCGTGACGGGGGAAGTGACCAGCACGCCGGATATGCTCCGCGGCGATGGAAAGGGCCGAGATCCTAGACGCGATGAGGCGAACCGCCGATGAAAACGGCGGTAGACCTCTTGGCATGGCTCGCTTTGAGAGAGCCACAGGCATAGGCACGTCTGATTGGATGCGGTACTGGCCGCGGTTTGGCGATGTGCAGCGCGATGCCGGCTTTGCGCCCAATCAATTGCAGGGCGCCTATAAGGACGCCTACCTTTTTGAGAAGCTCATCGCATTCACGCGCGAGCAACGAAAGTTCCCCACTTCCAAGGAGCTTGTGACGAAGGCTCACACCGACACTGAGTTCCCTAGCCATACGGTGTTCCCAAGACGATTCGGCAGCAAGAGTCAAATGGTGGCCAAGCTAGCGGCGTACTGTGCGGATAAGCCTGAATACACCGATGTCGTAAAGATTCTCAAGCCGCTCGTCGAGGTAGACCCATCTGACGGAGCGAGCCATGATGTTGATGTAAACAATGAGAAGCCGAGCTACGGATTTGTCTATTTGGTCAAGGGGCATCCCGGTGAGTACAAGATCGGTCACACCAAGTTGGTAGACCGCCGGCTATCTGAACTTGGTGCTACAGCGTCCATCAAACACGAGCTGGTTCACGAGATAAAGACCGACGACCCTAGCGGCGTAGAGGCGTACTGGCACAAGCGGTTAGAGGCGAAGCGGATGCGTGGGGAGTGGTTCAAGCTCAGTGCAGCCGACGTGAAAGCCTTCAAGCGCTGGAAACGGGTCTACTGAGGTATGCCGGGCACGCTTTGGGCGAGCTCTCTGGGGCTAGTCTTCGGACGCCGTTTTGGAATCTGCTTCGGCTTCTGATTGCTTGTTTTCCGCTTCGTATTTGTCGGAGTCGATGTTTCCCTCAGCGGTATCAGCATCGCCGTTGTAATTATCGGATTGTTCGTTGAGCGTGTCCGACTCTTCACCTTCTGCCCGATTCGCGTCGTTGCTGAGGCGTTCGGCTTCTGATTCGTCGTGCTTCTTCACGCCTTCTTCTCGCCGTAGCTTCTGCCACCAACTCGCCGCTTCGGTTTTTAGCTTCGATGCCGCCGCTTCAAGGCCCGGTCGTTCTGCTTCTTTGGTCTGCTGCGCTTCGTGTTCTTTCTGTGCGGTCTGTTCGTTTGCGGTGCGCGTTGCTTCAGCTTCGCGGTTGGCTTGAGCTTCCTGTTCGTGCTGGAACTTTTCTTTTGCGGCGGTGACTTCGGCGTGATTTATGCCCCGGCACATTTCGATGCCTAGCCGAGACTCCCGGTAGATGTCGCCCGCGAGGACGTTGCAGCCGAAGTGGAAGCCTTGGAGGATCGGGATGCCCCACGCGATCCCCGCTACGACTAGAGCGATGATGACTACCGGCGACGCTATCCAGCGCCGTTTAGGTCCGCTCCCGCTTGGTCCGTTTGGACCATCCGGGCCGTCCGGGGGCGACCCATCCTCGGACTCGTCCAGTCCGTGCTTCTGCTCGATACTGCCAAGCGGAGTCATGCCTGTTCGTTGACCCGCTTTCCGGAGAGCTTGACGGCTTGAGCGATCACCCGCCGACTCGACGACCGTCCGTGAAGAGGGCTGGCAACCATGACTTGTCGCGGACGATGCGCGTGTGTGGCCGCCGCGGCCGTTGACGGCGCGAGCGCCAGCATCAGCGTGAGCGCCGCCGTGATGCTCGTCAGGCTCCTCGTCATCATTGGCACTGCTCGTCCCACTCCACTCCCGTTCTGCCGTTTGGGTTCGACCGACGAATCAGCCTACTCGATTTTGAGACCGACTTGTGAAATTCCCTCTGGCGGCTAGGCCAACTTCACAAGACCATCATGGGGGTGCCTCCCCTCGATGTCTTCGCACAGAACGTCTCCCGGGCCCGAAAGCGACAGAACCTCACCCAAGAAGAGGTCAGCCATCGCTCGGGCATCCACGTGACCGAGGTCTCCAGGATCGAGCGCGGTCTCCGTGATCCTCGCCTCACGACGCTCGTTCGCCTAGCCGACGCACTGGAAGTCTCGCCCGCTGTCCTGCTCAGGGCCGTCGCATCCCGTCATTGAGGGCGGGGGACTAACGCAATGAGCTCCGCCATGCGTAGCGCATTGGTACGAGATTGGCGAGGCCTTCGAGCAGGAGCGTTGGTATCAAGAGCTGGGCACGGAGCAATCATTAGTATTTCTCCGTTGATCACTGGACGGAGCGCGTGGAACATTCGGATCAAGAGACGAGGACGGCTTGAGACAGCACGGAGGAGGTGGGCGTAATGGCACGTCGTAGCGTTTGGGTGCAGATGCAGCGCGAAGCCGAGCGCCGTCGGCGAGACGCCGAGCGCGCAGCGCGCGCTCTCGAGCGCGAGCGCGCCCGACAAGAGCGAGAAGCGACCCGCCAGCGCGCCTACGACGAGAAAGAGCGCAAGCGGCTCTACCTCGAGGAGCGCTCTGCAGAGGCCGACCAGCTCAGCCGCGAGCTCGCCGCATCCGTCGCGAGCCTTGAAGGACTACTCACATCCGCGCTGGCGCTCGACGACGCAGTTGACTTCGAGGCCCTGAAGGAAAAGCCCACGCCGCTTCCCTTCGAGCCCGACACGCTCGCCACGCCACTCACGCCCCCAGTCAAGGAACCTCCTGCCCCCCTTGGGATCCTGCAAAAGCTTATTCCGGGCGCCAAGGCCAAGCACGCGCAGGCTGTGGAGGAAACCGAGAGGCGTTTTGCCGAAACGCTGGCGCAGGCCGTTCAGGCTGAGCGTGACCGACAGGCCGCATTCGCCGAGGCCAAAACCGAACACGAGAAGAAAGTCGAGGCCGAGGCTGAGCGCGTTGCGACACAGCATGCCGAGGTCGATTCTTTCCATGAGAGCTATGAACAGCGCAATCCAGAAGCGCTCGTCACCTACTGCTCGCTTGTGCTTGCCGCCAGCCAATACCCTGACGCCTTCCCCCAGCAGCACAAGATCGCCTACGTACCGGAGTCCCGTCAGCTCGTGATCGAGATGGACCTCCCAACGTTCGACGTCATACCGGAGCAGCTCGAGTACCGGTACGTCAAAGCGAAAGACGAGATCGTCGCGAAGGCCCGGCCGGCCTCACAGCGCAAGGCGCTGTACTCCCGCGTCGTCTCGGAGGTGACGCTGCGCACCGTCCATGAGATGTTCGAGTCAGATCGCCCCCAGCACATCGAGTCCCTCGTCTTCAACGGGCACGTCGACACGATCGACCCGCGCACCGGCCAGCCCACGCGCCCGTGCCTGATCACCCTGCGCACCACGCGCGAGCTGTTCGATGCCCTCGACCTCGCCCGCGTCGAGCCGGAGGCATGTCTTCGCGGCCTGAACGCGTCCGTCTCGAGGAGCCCCACCGAGCTGTCACCGGTCCGCCCGGTCCTCGAGTTCAACATGGTCGACCCACGGTTCGTGCAGGAGACCGACGTCCTCTCGTCAATCGACCAGCGCCCCAACCTGATGGAGCTCACGCCAGGAGAGTTCGAGAATCTGATCACCAACCTCTTCGAGAAGATGGGCCTTGAGACCCGCCTCACCCAGGCCTCGCGGGACGGAGGAGTCGACTGCGTTGCCTACGACCCCCGTCCGATCTTCGGTGGCAAGGTCGTGATCCAGGCCAAGCGCTACAAGCACACCGTCGGCGTGAGCGCGGTACGCGACCTGTTCGGCACGATGCAGAACGAGGGCGCCAGCAAGGGCATCCTCGTCACGACCAGCGGCTACGGAAAGGCATCCTTCGAGTTCGCAGATGGTAAGCCCCTCGAGCTGCTCGCCGGCAGCAACCTGCTCTACCTCCTTGAGAAGCACGCCGGGATCACCGCGAAGATCGAGCCGCCAGAAGACTGGACCGACCCAATGGAGGACGGGGCCGGTGAACCGCTGGCCGCCAACAACCGCATACCAATACCCGACACCGCCCAGGATCAGCCCTGATTTCAGCCGCTGAGCCATCGCCCGATCCTCGATGACGCAACCCCAACCGTCACAAACGGAACCTCATTGGAACCTTGGCGACGCTGTAGAAGACGAAAACCCGCACAAGAATGCGGGTTTCCACCAATGGGCGATACTGGGCTCGAACTCGCCTCTGGCGCTCAGGTAAGGTCATATAGCCCGGTTTTATTGGGGTTTGGTGCTCTCGGATCGGCTCAGGTTCGCTCAAATTGCTACCAAAATTGCTACCAAACCCGGGCAGGTCACGGGGTTAGCATCGAGAACATGACGACGCGTGCCCAAGCAGCCGAGAACGCTCTCGCCTCCGTACGCGCCGAGGGCCTTGAACCAGGGCGGCTCAGCGGCCAGCGGCACCAGGCAGTGCTTAGACTCGGAGAATGGGGACGCAGCACGAGCTACACGATCGCCTACGACAGCGGTAGCACGTGCGTCGATCTTTGCCGGGTCCTATTCGGCGGCGACGGGTCGTATTACGTGACCGCGCCGTTCCACCCAGCCAACCGGGCGCTCGCGGGCATCTACACCGTCAACTACGCCGCGAAGGCCGACATGATCTCGTTGACCGAGGGGGTCGAGCTTGCGACTTTGGATGATGACGAGCGTCGCCTCAAGATTGCCCACCACGTTGACGGGTTTCTTCAATTCTGGGCGAGGGAATTCGCTCCGGCCGCGACGGCACAGGCACCCCGAAGGGCATAGGACTTTTGTCGTGGCCCCTTAACAACCCTACGTCCGGCCCGTCATTTCAACTGCTCTTCTCCGACGCGATTGCCTGCGGGCGACCGGCGAGGGGTTGACCGGGCACAATCGTCTTTGCAGAGAGGGATATTGAACACATGCGGCGCGATCTCCTTGGGTTGACCATCGTCGGCTACTATCTACCTGCGCGTTGGCGGGAGTTCGTGTACAGGAGTTCCAGCGGAGCGTATTGGATCAACCTGGTCCATCCCAACGGACAGGCGCTGAAGCGGTTGCGCGTCGTTCTTGCGTCGGTAGACACCGGATACGCCGGGCTTATCGGGCTCGAGGCGATGCCTCACTCGCTTGAGGGCATATCCGACGGCCCTAGCTTCATCTTGTTGACGTTGACGGGAATCTGCGCCGCAACGAGAACGGCGATCTTCTCGGCGACCAGCTCATGTGCGTCTATCCCCAGCCCGATCTCAAGAGGGCGAGCGTCGAGTCACTCAATTACAGACTGCCCGCTCCGCCTCCCACCGCACCGCCTGGCACAACCGACATCATGCCAGAGACGTCGGCTTCGACCTGACGATAACCTGCTCGTTCACGGCGTCAGCCCGCATCGAGTACCCGCTCAAGCTTTCGAGCTTGCTCAATCAGCTCCTCGGGTCCTTGCTCGAGAACGAGCCTGAGCGTTTCCCGGGAGGCATCGAGGTCACCGCATTTGGCTTGCGCCACGGCGATTGCCAGTCGCGAGACGTGAAGAAACTCCTCGCGCCCAGCCGCCGCTTCGAAAGCTGGCAGCGCAGCAACGGGCTCCGTATCCGCCAACAGCTCCCCTAGACGGAATGAGGCATTCGGTGAATACTCGGGGTCTTGAAGCGCAACCGCCCGTTCGTAGGCCGTGCGCGCACCCTCGGCATCTCCTTGGGTTTCGCGCAGGATCCCTAGGCGCACCGCGGCGCCGGCGGCTACTTCGGGCTGCTCGTTGCGATGACCCGCTCATAGTGAGCTTCGCTGCCGATAACGTCGCCGTCTTCCTCAAGCAATACCGCAAGGTTGTATCCGGCCGTGGCTGAATTCTCCTGCTGTGGATGCGCCAGTGCCTCGTTGTACGCGGCGATCGCGCCACCACGATCGCCGCTCGCGGCCAACATGACTCCGCGGTGGAAGTAGGCGGACGGCATGTTGACTGGATCGGCGGAGTCGATCGCCTCTTGGTAGGCAGCGCCTGCATCCGATGTTGCGCCTTCGCTCGAGCAGCAGCGCGAGGTGTAGCCAAGCTTCGGGGCGGTTCTTGAAGTCGGCGTAGCTCACAGCTTCCCGGAGCGCACTGATTCCCCCGGCGGTGTCGCCGCGCTCGCCAAGGAGTCGTCCTAGCAGTGTGAGCGAGGAGGGCGCGATCTCAGGATGCCCCGACGCAATCGCGGCGCGCAGAGCTTCCTCCGCACCCTCCAGGTCCTCTTCGCTCCGCCGAAGGACTGCCAAGTTGCGATAGGCCTTCGGGGACTGCTCGTGGTGCCCGCTGTCGATCGCCAGCTGAAAGACAGGCACAGCCTGGTCGAAGCTCTCATGCTGGTAGAGCAAGATGCCCAGGTTCACGGCTGACCGGGGAGCCGCGTCAGGGTGCTGGGCAAGCGACCGCTTGTCCATAGGCGTCTTCCGCCTCCGCGCGATTGCCCAAGCGTTGATGCTCGAGACCGGCTTCGAAGCTGGCCCAGGCGGCTAGCAGCGGATGGTCTCCTTTCCGCAGCTCTTCGAAGATCGCGAGAGCGCCCTCGACGTCGCCTTCATCGCGGAGGATCTGCGCGATGCTGTTGCGGGCTCTCGGGGCGGCGTCGTAGTGACCGGAGTCCTCCACTTTCTGGAGCATTTTCTTCGCTGCATCCAGGTGCCCTTTGTGCTTGAGGAGGAGTCCGAGTCCAAAGGCGGCCGGCGGCCCGAAGCAATGGGTCGTCATGACCTCGAGCGCTCGAATCCAGGCCTTCTCCGCCAACGCGACGTCCTCGCGGTGATACGCCGCCATGCCGATAGCCAGCAGCTGAACGCCGCTAGCCATGCCGAGGATCGTCTGCGCTAGCTCCTCAGTGTCGAGCGACGCAGGCGGCTCGGGGAGGTTGCCGACCACGTAGCCCCTCGTAGATCGCGACACAGTCCTCCCTCGGCTGGATAGCGAGCGCGATCGAAGGGCGGCTGGGGATCAGCGCCGTGCTCGCCCAATCGAGGGCGGCCAGGAGCGTGCCTTCGGTGGCAGCGCCCTCCGGCGGCGGGAACTGAGTCCAGAGTTCCGCGAGCGTCTCCTTCGGCATGGGATCGACGATCCCCAGGTGTGCCCACCAGGCGATGAGCCATGCAACATGCTGCCCTGCACGGTTGGTCACGCTCACCGCCTCTCTGCTGCCCGTGCGGAGCATCTCCACAAGTGCAGGTCCGCCGACCAAGTGCGCGCCCAGCCCGTAGCGAACGATCTGTTCGCGTGCGGGCGTCGCACCGATGCTGAGGGCCCGCGTTGCCGCCGTCAGCTCCTCGTCGTTCAGCACCTCAGAGACCTCGACCCGATAGCTGTGTATCTCAAGCTCGTTCAGGGCCGAGGACACACGTCCAGACTCGTCGTTCGACTGAACGGCTTCCGCGCCTTGCTGCCCTGGTTCCTGACGACTACGACGTGTGCGTCGCTACGACCAGCAAACTCCTGCAGGTAGGCCGGGAGCGTGGCTGCGTTCAGGCCGTGCGGCCCGAGGGAGCAGTAGGTCTCCAGGTCGTCAAGCCAAAAGACGACCTGATCCAGCGACACCTCCGAGGGAAGACCCTCTGGCTCGAGGCAATTAGGCAGCGTCTCCGGAGTCGGCCGGACCACTATCCAGTCCGTGAAGATCGCTCCTACCACCTCTGCCAGCAGGCGTGTCTTGCCCGCCTTCGACGCGCCCTGCACCACAACCATCCGGACACCGTTGCCGCCGAGCGCAGCTGACTTGGCTTCGCCCAGTCGATTCTTGAGCTCGGCGTGGGCTGTGCGTCGTACGTATGGATCCCCTTCTCAAGGCGGTCAGCACCCAAATCCTCCGGCGAGACCTCCCGCAGCGGCACCGGAAATATCCGGAGACCGTGTCGCGCTGCCTGCTCTCGGCGGCGCAGTTGCTCGCGGAACGCAGAGCGCAAGAGCTGACCGAGCGGATCCACCCGACGAGAACCACCAGCAGTCCAAGGAAGACGACGACCACACCGATCAGCGTCTTGCCGGCGGCGACCCCGGCGATTAGGCCGGCAAGCGTCACGGTGCCGCCGCCGAGAGCCGCAAGCGCGCCAGCGACTTTGGCAGCCGCCTTGTATTCCTCGGGTGAGCCCTTGGGCAGGTGAGACCTCGCCACAAGCAGCTTCCACCGGCGCCGGCCGCTTCTGTGGAACCCGCTGTTCGTCCGCTCTGACGTCCTCTTGTGACCGAACACGAGCAGAGGCTAGCGGCGTTCGTGTACTACTCCGCCTCGCTGTCCTTCTGGACCAAGCTGAGCCTACGCGAGAAGGCTCGCCAAGGACCTTAGTATGTGATGTCCTGTCCGGGCCGTGCCGAGTAAATCGACCAAGCTGACGTCCTCGTGAGCGCAGCCACCGAATGGGTTGTGGCGGGTTCTGCGGGCGTCTCGGCCGTGTGCGGGTCGTCATCGCGACCAGGCTTGGCGTCAGGCAGCTGAAGGAGGCGCACACCGGGAATCGCTTTGCGGCGCTCGCGCGCGTGACGGACATGCTTATCGATCCGCCGGTCTATGAAGGCTCGTCGCTGGGTGTCCGCCCAGAGACGGCGCTTAGACGGCGCATTTCGACGACCTCGCTGAGTCTGAGCAGTATACCCTCGAGGAAGTCTGGGAGGGCTTACGGGCGGGTCGGCCTGCTGTTCGACGACGACCTTGTCATTGATGAGAGCCCCGTGCTCGATACGTGGGGGTACTCGATCGAACGCACCTACGAGATGCTCAAGCATCTGTTGGAAGAACGGCGCAACAGCCGCGGCAATCCCAATTTTGCTCACAACTTCGAGACGCTGTATCACCTGGTGAAGGGGCGAGGCCCGAAAAAGATCCTCATCCGACCGTTCGCCCTCGACGACTTCGAGCACGATCTAGACAGCATCGTCGCCGCGGCGCGGGAGGCCGGCCCCGAGTTCGAGATAGACGTAGAGAGTCCGCCGCCGATGGAACCGGGAAAGCCGGCGGTGATCGGACGCTCGATCCTGGAAGTCGTCGGCTCGTCCGCTGGTAGCTACGCCTTCACCAAGGTCGCAGACGCGATCACCGCGACGGCCCGCTCGAACTGGAAGGCACGCCACGAGCCCAACACCTGGCCGAGAACGCACATCGTCAGGATCGTCAGCCCGGACGGCGAGGTTCTGCGCGAAGTCAAGGTGAGCGACGACCCGCCGTCTGGGGCTGGGAGCGAGATCATTAGCGACCGCGAGACATAGGTGGATGCGCCAGCAGGCTTGCGGCGCTACCGCGCCCCTCCGCGTTGGACGCGGCAGCGTCTGTCCCAGTCACTCACGCTTCGTTTCGGACCAGAGCGGCACCATCAGGCTACGGCGCGTGGCTTCGGCCCGGTCTTCCGCTCCGGACGACTAGCTCAGGTGCTTGCCGGCAAGTCAGGCGTGCGCGAGGGCGCGCATCTGGCGCACCGGGTGACGCCCAAGACGACTCAACGTCGCGTAGGACGAGGGGTGCCCATGCGTTCGGGGCGCGACGCTGACGGGCACACGACCCCTGAGCCGGTCGATCACGCCGCGGCGCAGCGGCACCAGCAGCAGCTCGGTGTCCTCGCCGACAAGGACGGTCGCCTGCCCTTCGATCAGGTTGCGCCAGAGAACGTCGTCGGTCCACTCCTCATCGCTGGGAACGAACGCGACATCCGCCGGGTAGCCGAGATCGTCGTCGCTACGCGACGCCGCCATGAACAGCTCATCGGTCTTGTCGGTGATCTCGCTCATTGCATGTGCTCCCAAGCCGTGAACGATATCGCGCCAGTCGCGCAGCAGCTTGAGTTCGGCGGCATACATCGCATCGTTCACCGGGCCATACGTGACGGTGGGAGACTGCTTCTCCAGGCCGACGTACACGTGCTCGTGGTGCTCGCTCGGATCGTGGGCGTTGTCGAACGTGCGCACTGTGCGCCAGCGACCATCCCGCAACACGAGGAGCACGATCGCGTACTCGACGGGGTGCTCGCTCGAACGCTCGACCACGAGCTGCACGTCGGAGGCCAAGAAGCGGCGTCGAGTCCGATCCTTAGGCATCTTCGAGCGCCGTCACGTCGCCTGCGATGCAAGCGGTCGGCTGCTGCCACCCGACCCAAAGGCCGCCTCCACGAATGCCGACTCGTGCGCGCTCGGCGAGTAGTCCGCGTAGCGCTGGGTTGTCTCGATGTCCCGATGCCCCATCCACTCCTGCAAGGTCCGCATGGGAACGCCGGTGCCAGCCATCGCCGTGCCGAACGTGTGGCGCAGATCGTGGAAGCGATGCGACTGCTCAAGCTGCGCGGCCTTGAGCGCCCGGCGGAAGCGCCGCAGGATCGCCGCCTTGTCGAGCGGCCCGGCCGTGTGGGGATCGGCGAACACGAGAGCATCGCCACTGCTCTCCCCCACTGCGCGGCTGAGCCGGTCAAGCTCTCCCGCAACCTCGTCGGCCATCGGAACACTGCGCGTCGAGCGACGGGACTTCGGAGTGCCGAACTCGCCCAGCACGTAGTTCTGGCGGACCCTGATCCGGCCGGCGGTCCAGTCCACGTCGCGCCAGCGAAGCGCCACCAGCTCGCCCTGCCGCAGGCCGGTCATCGCGGCCGTGAGATACATCGCACGGTCGATCTCGCGGTAAGGACCATCGACGGCGGCGTCGGCCAGCGCGCGCACCTCAAGCGGCTCAAGGAACCTGATCTCGGCGCTCTCGGGCTTGCCGGGCAGCTCGATATGCCGGGCGACGTTCACGGGCAGCCATCCCTTGCGCTCGGCGAACCCGAGCAGCGCCGAGAGGTAGCCGATGTAGTTGCGGACCGACTTTGCGCCGACAGGACGCCCATAGCGACGGTCCCCCTTCGCCTTCGGTCCGGGCCTCTCGCCCTTCTCCATCATCGTCATCAAATCCTGAACGTCCTGGGCCGTGATCCGGCGCAGATCGCGCTCCGCGAAGAACGGCTCAAGCCAAACGCGCAGGATCGACTCCACAGCCGTCGTCGTCGCCTTCTTGCGGCTCTGACGCTCCAGGTTCGCGAGGTAACGGCGTCCCAGCTCGGCCATCGTCAGCGCGTCGCCGGCGGTCATCCGGGCGGGCTTCGTCTCCGCGATCAGCCGGCGCAGCTCTGCCTCGGCCTGGCTGCGTGTCAGGCCATCACGCGAGCCCTCGACGCGCATCGGGCCGACACGACGCTTGACCTGCCGGCCACCGTCTGCACGCCAATGCGCATACCAGACGCCCCCACGCGCGTAGAGCGAGCCAGCTCCGTAGGGGCGTCGGGTGGTCTTCCTCGCTGTCGCCATCACTCATCGTCTCCCTGATCGCGCGCCACCATCGGCCGCCCAAGGTAGCGGGCGCTGCGGCTGCTTCAACGCGATAGTCGTCTCGTTAGTCAGGACGCCTCCCGTGCTCTGCCTGTCGATCGACAAGCAGCGAGCGCGCTGTACGCGAGGCCGCACCTCGTGTACGCCACGGCCCCCGCATCCGCGCTCGCCACCATTCCTCCAGATCGTCCGCGCTGAACCGCACATAGCGCCCGAGCCGCACATGCGGAATCCGGTTCGCTCGTGCCTCAGCGAGTACCCACGACGCGGGTACCGACAGCAACCGCCCAGCCTCCGTCGCATCGAAGAAGCGGCGAGAGGCGCGGCTGCTGGCGCGGGCGCGTCCTGTGGTGGCTTTGTGGCGGCCATCATGGTTAATGACCCCGACTCGCGAAAAGCGGCCAACCAATTCGATGGACCGCCGCTCAGTGCTTCTTGGAGCCCTTCGAGGCAGCGAGGATCGCGTGACTACGGCGGAGCGCGAGCTGCAATCCCAGGCCGAGCTCGCCTACCGGCGCTGATCGAGGACTGGCGCACAACAGCACCGAAGGGTGGTGCGGGTGCGACACCGGGGCGCGCATCCAACAAGCCCTCGAAGGGCAAAGCCGCGCGGCAGGCCACCGGCCCGACGCCTGCGCTTCGCTCAGTCATGCACCCGCACAACGACAAATCATTCCACGAGGCACCCGGCGCGACCACCGCTGCCGATGCTCGCCCCTGCCACGACAAGCCCGCCGCCAAGCAAAAAGGCCAGAACAGACTACGGGTATGAAATACCGCCTGGGTTGTTGTCCGGTCGTGTTCGTAGGGTCGTTTGACCGGGACAGGGGCCTTGTGGGAAGACGCAATGGTGGGGCAGGCCGTCGTGCATTTGGGCTGCGAGCCCGTCAATGACTATATGGCCGCCCCTGCGACTCACCTGGTTGGGCTGAGAGCCCGAATCCGTATTTGTCGCTTGCCCGCCGCGCCTTCCAGTTCTGAGTTCGATGCTGTGGAAGGGAGCGGAAATTGCGGTATTTCGGTGTTGATGTTCACTTGGAGTTCTGCGAGATCGCGGTCGCCGAGGACGGCCGGGTCTCGCAGGTCGGGCGGATCGCGAGCACCCCGGAGGCGATCAGGGAGTTCGCGGCGGGTCTTGGCAGCGAGGACCAGGTCGTGCTGGACGCGAGCGGCAGCGTGATGGCGATCGCGCGGATCTTGCGGGAAAGCAACGTCGGCCGTGTCGTTGTCTCGGATGCGGCGCAGACGCGTGCGATCTCTCACGCGCGGGTGAAGTCCGATCGTTTTGACGCGGCGATGCTCGCGCGGCTGCTTTCCTCGGGGATGCTCAGCGAGGTGTGGGTGCCGGATGAGGCGACGCTCGCGTTGCGTCGGCGTGTCGCTCGCCGCGCGGCTCTGATCCGCGCGCGTACCCGGATCAAGAACCAGGTGCATGGTGTCGTGATGCGCTGTCTGCTTGGCCGCCCGCCGGTGAGTGACCTGTTCGGCCGCAAGGGACGCGTCTGGCTCGCCGAGCAACAGCTGCCCGAGGAGGAGGCCGAGACGGTGCATGGTTGCCTGCGCCAGATCGACTTCCTCGACGGCGAGATCGCCCAGCTCGACCGGAAGATCGCCGAGCAGGCCCTCGCGTGGCCCGGGTTGTGCAGGCTGTTGACGATCCCGGGTGTGGACATCGGGACCGCGGCGGCGGTGATCGCGGCCGTCGGGGACATCTCTCGCTTCCAGAGCGCTGGCCAGCTCGTCGCGTATCTGGGGCTGGACCCGAAGGTCCGCCAGTCCGGCTCGGAGCCTGCTCGTTATGGGCACATCTCAAAGCGCGGCAACGCGCAGGCCCGCTCGATGCTGGTCGAGGCGGCATGGATCGCGATCCGCAGCCCCGGCCCGCTCAGGGCGTTCGGTGAGCGTGTCCGTGCCCGCCGCGGCGCCCAGGTCGCCGCGGTCGCTGTCGCGCGCAAGCTCGTGGTGCTGTGCTGGCAGCTGCTGAGCAAGGACGAGGACTACGCGTTCGCTCGCCCGTCGCTGACGCGCCAGAAGACACGGCGGCTGGAACTGACCGCCGGCGCGTCACGCCGCCCACGCCGCCACGACGGGCTGACCGTCTCCCCGACGACAGCGCAGCGAGCGGCGGAGCGCGAGCTGCAATCCCAGGCCGAGCTCGCCTACCGGCGGCTGGTCGCCGACTGGCGCGCGGCGGCACCGAAGGGTGGTGCGGGTGCGACACCGGGGCGCGCATCTCAATAGGCCCTCGAAGGGCAAAGCCGCGCGGCAGGCCACAAGCCCCTGACGCCTGCGCTTCGCTACGTCAGTCACCCGCACCACCACAGAATCATCCCACCACGAAGCGCTCGACGCGACCCCGCCGGTCGACGCGGACGCCTGCGCCACAACGCGCCCCCCGGCACGACAAAAGCCCGTACAGACGAGATGCACGCCACTGCCGAGCGCTGTGCGATCGCTGTGCCGCCGGAGCGCGACCCTCGAGCATGGATCAGCACCCTCAGCAACCCCGAAGAAAAGCCCGCGAAGCCCTTGACTTTTCATCCGCACATGCACGGCTGTGCCGTGGCACAGCGAGCGCTGTGCGAATTGCTTGGCCGGTTT
>CAVSSG010000005.1:0-960361 GCA_963730575.1 uncultured Solirubrobacteraceae bacterium | reverse complement strand
TGCGCTCGATCACGCAGCGCTCGTGCGCGGCACAGCCGACCAGTGTGTAGATCGCCGGACGCGCGACCGGCGTCGATTCCAGAAGCCGCCGCGCCGCGGCAAAATCCTCGCAGAGCTCGAACGCCCGGCGCAAAAGCTGATCCGGCGGGATGCGGTCGGCGCGCGACCGCGCGTTCAAGGCATTCGCCGCGAAGTCGTAGGGGCGAAGCCAGCGATGCCGGGTCCGCCGCCGCATCGGTGCCTGGTTGAGAGCGGCCGCGAAGCGTTGCGGCGCCATCGCCGTGAGCACGCCGACATAGCCGGGCCAGGTGACGCTGACGAAATCGCCGCAGGCGCCGCGCATGTGCGCCAGCTCGGTGTGGCGGCCGAGACCGATGAAGGGCCAATCCAGCGTGCGGATCAGCCAAGGTACGCCATCGTGCTCGCTGGCGCGCGCCGTGCAGCCCCAGTGATACGAGGCGTTGAGCAACCAGACGCCCGAGACATCGAGCGCCGCCGCGATCTGCGCGATCTCCGCCAGGTAAGGCGAGCGCGAACGCGCAAGCGAGCGGCGCGACAGCCGATCGAGCACCGGCACCAGCGGCAACATCGCGGGCGGGAAAAAGCCGAGACAGGCGTCGCGCAACGCGCGGGCCTGCATCGCGCTGTGCCGGGCGTGCCGCGGCGGACCGCCTTCGCGGATATCGACGACCGGAATGGCCGGCAACAGCGCGTTCATCGGCGGTCCAAGGGCAGCGGCCTCCGGCATAGTTTCAATGTCGCGGCCTAAATCCAATGTCATCACCCGCGTGAATGTCCCCGCCGCGCCGCCGCGTCAAGGCCAGCGAAAATACGACGCCGCTCGTGGCCGGCGAGCGAATGAGGATTGCATGCCAGCCTGCGCCAATGCGATTTTGCTCACGGAGGCGGGCGGGAGGCGGCAATGGCGGTGCGGGCAAGGGCATTCATCCGCATTGCCGCGAGCGCAGTCGCTTTGGCGCTCTTACCGGCAGGCCGTGCAGCCGCCGGGCCGCCGTTCCAGACCGACGATCCCGAGCCGGTCCCCTACCAGCATTTCGAGTTCTACACGCTCTCAACCGGCACGGCGATACGCGGCGACACGTCGGGCGTCGGCCCGGCCTGGGAATTCAATTACGGCCTCGTGCCCAACGGGCAAATCCACATCATCGCGCCGCTGGCGTTCGACAGTCCGGCCGGCGGCCACGCGCAATTCGGCTACGGCGATACCGAGCTCGGCTTCAAGTATCGGTTCGTCGACGAGGACAAGAACGGCTCGCGCCCGATGATCGGCGTCTATCCGCTGGTCGAACTGCCGACCGGCAACGCGAACCTCGGTCTCGGCGCCGGCAATATGCGCGCCTACTTTCCGCTGTGGATACAAAAGAGCTTCGGCGATTGGACGACCTATGGCGGCGGCGGTTACTGGATCAATCACGGCGACGATACGCTCAATCGCGATTACTGGTTCTTCGGCTGGCTGCTGCAGCGGCAGGTGACCAAGCAACTCGCCATCGGCGGCGAAATTTTCCACCAGACCGCAACGGTCGTATTCGGCGGCATCGACAGCGGCGCGGCCACCACCGGCTTCAACATCGGCGCCATCTATGATTTCGACGAACACAACCACCTGCTCGCGTCCGCCGGCGCCGGCCTGCAGAATGCGTCCGCGACCAACCTGTTCTCCTGGTACATCGGCTACCAGATCACCGGACCCTGAGCGCGGCGGTGCCTACGAGCCGATCTCCCGCGCCGCCCTGCGCTTGTGCGCGGCCAGCGCCATCAGGCGACGATCGCGCCAGACCTGGCGGTCGCGCAAGCGGCCGGCGCCGAGTTTTTCCCGCCGCTCGGCCTCGACCGTGTCGATCACCGGACCGCTCCAGTCGACCCGGCGCTGCATGGCAGCGAACAGGTCCTTGTAGAGAGGCTCATAGCGCTCGACATAATCGCGCACGCCGCCCGGCGCGTTCAGATCGATGGTCTCGAACGGTCCCATGAAGCTCCAGCGCAGCGCCAGGCCTTCGCGAATGCCGATATCGACGTCCTCGACGCTGGCATAGCCGTCCGCCACCAGGCGGAAAGCCTCCTGCAGAAGCGCCCCCTGCATGCGGTTCATGACGAAGCCGTCGAGCTCGCGCTTCATGACGATGGGCGCGTGGCCGGCGGCTTTCAGAAAATCGGCGGTGCGCCGGACCGTTTCCGCGGACGTCCACGGCGCCGGCACCACTTCAGCCGCCGGGATGACGTAGGGCGGATTGAGCGGATGGACCACCAGGCAGCGCGCGCGGCCGGCCAGCGCCTCGGTGAATTGCGAAGGCAGGATCGCCGAGGTCGAGCTGGCCAGGATGGCTTGCGGCATCGCCGCGGCATCGAGGCGCGCAAAAATCCGTCGCTTGACCTCGACGTCTTCGGGCGTGTTCTCCTGGACGTGAGCGGCCCCGCCGAGCGCTTGCTCGAGCGTTGTCGCGATGCGCATGCGGGCGCGGACTTGACCCGGCGCGGCGCCGCCGAGGAGATCGTACTGCGCAAGATCGGGCAGGATCGTATCGATGTAGGCGAGCGCGTCGGCGGGCGCGGCCGCCGCCGCGTCCCAGAGCGCCACGTCATGGCCCGCCCGCGCGAAGCTGATGGCCCAGGCACGGCCGATGAATCCCGTGCCGACGATGGCGACCTTGCTCATGCGCCCGCTCTCTCACAGCGTTTCGACATTGCCGCACACTCCGATCGATTGTCCGGAAATGTTCCGTCCGGCGCCGGAAACAAGAAAGACCACGGTCGCGGCGACGTCCTGCGCGGTGACCATGCGGCGCAGCGACACGCGGTCGAGATAGGTCTTTTCCATCTCGGCGTAGCTGACGCCGAGCTGTCCGGCGCGCGCAGCAATGACGTTCTCCATCCGCGGGCCGGCGACGATCCCCGGCAGAATGGCATTGACCCTGATGTTTGCCGGCCCGAGCTCCTTGGCGAGGCTCTGGGTCAGGCCGATGACACCCCATTTGGCGGCGGAATAGGGCGTGCGAAACGCATAGCCGAAACGACCGGCGGCCGAAGACATGTTGACGATCGCACCGCCGCCGGCGGCTTTGAGCATCGGCACGGCAAAATGCGCGCAGAGAAACTGGCCGGTGAGACAGATGTCGATCGTGCGCCGCCAGTCGGCGGGCGCGATCTCGTCGATCCCGCCGGTCGGACCGGCGATGCCGGCATTGTTGACGAGCACATCGAGGCCGCCGAGATTTTTCTCGACCTCGATGAACAGCCGCTCGACATCGGCCTCGCTGGCGACGTCGGCGCGGCTGGCGCCGGCCTCAGCGTGGCTGTTACGGAACTCGGCGAGAAAATCGCCGGAGACGTCGCAGATATGAACGCGAGCCCCGCCGGCGATCAGCGCTTCGGCGATGGCGAGGCCGATGCCGGAGGCGCCGGCCGTCACCAGGGCGCGCATGCCGGCAAGGCTTAGGTTGACGGGCGCAGCACTCATCTGGCGGATCTCCCGATCAGTTTCGCAACGGTGTCAAAGTCCGAGATAGGCGTCGCGCAAGAGCTTGTCGTTCTTTACCCGATCGCTGGGCCCGGTGAGCACGACGCGGCCGCGATCGAGCACGTAGGCGCGGTCGCTGAGCGCCAGCGCCTTGCCGACGGCCTGCTCGACCAGCAGGATCGCCTGCCCGGCCTTTTTCAGTTCGAGCAGCGCGGCATAGACTTGGCTGACGATTTGCGGGCCGAGTCCGAGCGAAGGCTCGTCGAGCATGAGCAGCCGCGGCGAATTCATCAAGGCGCGACCGATCGCCAGCATCTGCTGCTGACCGCCGGAGAGATTGGCCGCAACGTCGCTCAGGCGCGGCCGCAACGCCGGAAAAAGACCGAGGACGCGATCGAGATTTGCAGAAAATGTCCCGCGTGCATGTGACGGATAGGCGCCGATTTCCAGGTTCTCGCGCACCGTGAGCAATGCCAGCATGCCGCGCCCTTCGGGAACGTAACCCAACCCGAGATGCGCTGGAACCGATGGCCGGGCGTGGCTCAGATCGTGACCGAGAAAACGGACGTGGCCGTGCCAATAGGGAAGCTGCCGCATGATGGCGCGCAACGTCGTCGACTTGCCGGCGCCGTTGGCGCCGAGCACGCACACGCTCTCGCCCTCGTCGACCTTAAGGTCGACGCCGTGAACCACCTCGATGCCTTCGTAGCCGGTCTTGAGCCCGGAAACCTCAAGCATGGGCAAGGTCGCTCTCCTCCTTCCCAAGATAGGCTTCGATCACGCGCGGATCGCGGATCACCTCGTTCGGCTCGCCTGCGGCGACGATCGCGCCGGCATCCAACACCACCAGATGACGAGCCAGCCGTTTGATCACGTCCATCAGATGTTCGACGACCAGAAACGCGACGCCCTGTTCCGCCAGCTTCTCGATGGCGGCGAGCACTTGCGCGAGCTCGCCGGCCGACAGTCCGGCCATCAGCTCGTCGAGCAGCACCAGCCGCGGCGCCAACATCAGCACGCGGGCAAAATCCAATAGCTTCAAATGGCCGGTCGGCAATTTGCGCGGCGATTGATCGGCGGCATCGCGCAAGCCAAGCAGAGCCAGGGTATCGAGCGCCTCGCGGCCCGCTTGCGCGATAGTCAGGCCGCGCACCAGACCGCCGACCATGACGCCCTCGACGCAGGACATATCGAGGATCGGCGTCGGGCGCTGGAACGTGCGCACCAGGCCAAGCCGCGCCCGCTGCGCCGTCGGCAGGCCGGCGAGCTCGCGGCCGGCAAAATGCACGCTGCCGGCATCCGGCGCATAGACCCCGGCGAGCACATTGATCAGCGTGCTTTTGCCGGCGCCGTTGGGGCCGATCAAGCCGACAATGCCGTGCTCGGCGATGGCAAAACTGACATGGGCGAGCGAGCGCACCGCGCCGAACGACTTGGAAATGTCCTTAAGTTCGAGCAGCGCGCTCATGCCACGGCGCTCTGCATGCGGCCGGCGATCGCGCGCACCAACCTGACCGCCATCTCGCAAAGCCCGCGCGGCTCGGTCAGCACGATCGCGACCACGGAAAATCCAAGAATCATGACGTCCCAGCCGCCGGCGGCGCCGAATGCGGCGTTGGCGGCGGCGTCGATCGCCTCGTAGAACATGGCGCCCACGATCGGACCGACCAGATAACCGGTGCCGCCGACCACCGCCGTCAGCGCGATCTGGACCGACAGGGTGAGACCGGAGAGGAAGTTTGGATCGGCGAAGCCGATATAGAACACATAGACCACCCCGCCTAGCGCGGTGAGCGCCGCGCTCAGGCAGAAGACCGTGACCTTGACGAGCGCGACGCGAATGCCGGCCGCCGCAGCGACCTCTTCGCTGCTCTTGATGGCGGCAATGTAGAAACCAAGCCTGCTGCGCCTAAGGAGACTGATGACCATGGTGACCGCGGCCAATAGCGCCGTCGCGATCAGGTAATACGCGCGCACGTTGGTGAATTCGAGTTCGAGCGGCGCATCGTGGGCGAAGGTGATGGCGATGCCGCTCGGACCGCCGGTGAGATCCGAATAGTGCAGGATCAGCGACAGCACGACGGCCGCCGCCGAAAGCGTCGCCAGGGTGAAATAGGGTCCGCGCAGCCGCAACGTCGCCGCGCCGATGATCGCGGCAAGAACGACCGCGGCGGCAACGCCGAGTATGCCGCCGATGAGCGGCGATAGGCCTCTTTGTTGGAGGATAATCGTCACGTAGGCGGCCACCGCGACGAAGACGGAGTGGCCGAGCGAGATATTTCCGGTCAAGCCGGACAGCACGTTCCAGCTCTGCGCCCACAGGCCGAGAAAGACCATGGTCGTCGCCACGCTCACCAGATAATCGCTTTCGATCGCCACGCCGGCAATGGCGGCGATCGCCCAGACGACGCCGATGATAGCGAGCCTCACAGCGTACGCCTCCCGCGCGTGAACAGCCCTTGCGGGCGCAGCAGCAGCACGGCGAGGAACACCACATAGATGGCCGCCGTCGACAGATCGAGATCGAAATAGGATGCGGTCAGCGACTGCATGACGCCCATCAGCAAGCCGCCGAACACCGCGCCGACGACATTGCCGAGGCCGGCGATGACGATGGCAAGAAACGCCACCACCACGAAATTCTGGCCGACATTGGGGAATGTGTAATGGTAGGGAATGAGCAGCGCGCCGGCGAGCCCGACCAATCCGATGGCGATCGACGTCGTCACGAGATAGACGCGGCGCGCGTCGATGCCGAGCATTTCCGCGGTCTCGACGCTCTCGGCAACCGCACGGGCGCTTTTGCCGAACCGCGTCATGCGCAGCAGCAAAGCCATCAACATGCTGACGATCAGCGCCACCGTGAAGGCAACGGCGGGTCCGAGTTGCAGATTGAGTCCGCCGAGATGGATCGCGGCGCCGTTGACCGGGTTCGGTTGAAGCTTGAAGCCGGAGCCGCGCAAAACCTGGGCCAGGCCTTGGGCGCCGATCGACAGCCCGATGGTGAGCAGGATCTGCGGCGACTCGCCAAATCGCGCGGCGCGATCGAGCAGCAGCAGATAGAAGGCGAAGCCGACTGCCGCCATGACGAACATGGTCGGAATGGCGACCCAATAGATGCCAAACAGCCCGGGCAGCATGCCGAGGCTGGCAAGCCACACGGCGACATACATGCCGGCCATCAGAAACTCGCCGTGCGCAAAGTTGACGAGCTTCATCACGCCGAACATCAGATTGAGGCCCATGGCGACCAGCGCGTAAACGCCGCCGATCAGGAGCCCGTTGACGATCGACTGCAGAAGGATCATGGCGCCGCCCCCGCGGCCATCAGGCGCCCCGTTGCGCGGCTAAAGTCCATTCCGACGAAGGAGCAGGCGGGATGCTACGGCTTCATCACCGTGGCCGTTGCGGCGCTTTCCGGGAACACGGTGCGCGGCACGCCCCCCTGCCACTGGATCATCACCGGAAAGACCCGTGTGTTGGCGCCGTTGGCGTCGAACTCGACTTCGCCCGGTTGCATCATGGCGCCGCTTCCTCCGGTCACGTGAATCTTGGCCAGCGCGTCGCGCACTTTGGCCGGATCGTCGGAGCCCGCCGCCTCGATGGCCGCCGCCAGCACGGAGATTCCCGCGTAAGCTTCGCCGGCCTGTTCCGGCATGAAAGTGCCGAACGATTTCAGGTAGCGCTCGGTGACGCCCACCAGCTTGGCATCGCCCTTGACGTTCTTCGAATCCAGGTTCCACGAAGCGACGCTGGTCAGCCCGTTCACCTTGGCGCCGAGCGATTGCCCGATCGGCGGCCAGATGAAGCCGGCGCCGCCGCCGATCACCAGCACGTGGGATTCGGCGCTGCGTAACGCGGTGAGGAGCAGGCTGGCGTCGCTGATATAGGAGACCGGAAACAGAACCTGAGCGCCCGATTGCTGGATCTTGGAAACCAGCGGGCTGGCGTCGGTGATGCTCTCCGGGTAGGCGGAATTGAGCACGATTTCGAGGCCGGCTTTCTGCGCGAGTTGTTCGATGCCCTTTTCGGTGGCGATGCCGTAGGGGTTGTTGACGTAGAGGATCGCCGCCTTGGTGATCCCCATCTTGTACTTGTCATTGAGAAACTCGAGGAACTTGACCTCCTGATTGCCGAACGCGGAGCCCTTCGGCGCGATCTGGAACAGATAACCGCCGTTGTTCGGCGTCACCAGCGCGTCGCTGATCGCGGAGGTGACCACGGCGACGTGGTGCTTGACGAACGACGGCAGCGCCGCGGTGGTGAGCGGCGACAGCGCCAGGCCGTAGCCGCCGGCGACCTTGTTCTGGGTCAGCACGCGCTCGGTGGTGGTGATCGCGCCTTGCGGATCGTTGGTGGCGTCGGCGATGATCGGGGTGAGCTTGGCGCCGCCGAGCGATTTGATGCCGCCGGCTGCGTTGACGTCCTCGACCGCGAGCTTGGTGGCATTGACGATCATTTCACCGACGCTGGCATTCGGCCCCGACAGCGGAACGATCACTGCGATCTCCACCTTGTCTGCTGCTTGTGCGGATTTCAGGTAGGACGCGGGCACGACGAGAATTACGCCGAGCAAAGCCACTAAGCCGCATTGAATCTTGCGCATTTCACTCCCCGGTGACGCCGGCCCGATGGGCCGTTGGCAGCGATCCTACGCCCGGCCGCTGCAGCGTTCAATGCGACAGCGTGTGACGGCGTAGCAGCGGATCCTGTCGCTGTTGCATCGCCCGATTGTGAGATGCGGGCGCGCAGGCACGCACGGCGACAAGTATTGGTGTCCGGTCAATCGCATCGACAACGTCTACGGCGACCGAAACCCGATCTGCACCTGCCCGCCCATAATGAGTTACAGCGAAACAGCCCAGTGATCGGCAGGGTCGGCTTGCGTGGCAGGAGATGGCGTGGTGGCGGACGCAGTCGCTTTCGAACCGATCTCATCATCGGAAATCCGAAGAAAACACGAAAAGCCGCATTGCCGCTGTTTTCATGACACAGGTCTTTCCCTTTGCCGATAACTGGACGCTGCGAATCTACCGCCAGTTCGAACGGGGCATCTACGGCACCATGAAAGGAGGTTGAGTGAAGGATTGCGTCGAGAAAATGTTCCCGATCGCAGTAGTGGTCGGGTCGCCTTTACATCGATCGATGGTTGCTCGCGTCGCTCGAGTGGTGGAGAAATTCCATGCAAGGCCTTGGCCCGTGGCAAAGCTTGGCGTAACGCGTTATCGAACCGTTTTGCAACGACTAGGCGGGGCAACCAAAGCAATACGTATTATGAAAGAGAGTTGGGACTCCCCCGCAGGGCGTGCCCGAGGCAGCTTCCAGCGCGTCGTCAGAGACTTCGCAGGTGAGGGTCTCTTCCTCTGTCTTTTGGTAATCAAGGTCGCTGGTGTTGTCGCAATTCATAGCGTTACCTCAGCGTTGGCAGGTGATTCGTGAATCCCCGCGAGAGTCAGCCACGCAGTCGGCTTGGTATTAGTCGCCCATTCGCCTTGTCGGCGCGAGTCGCATCAGGGCCCGGTCGTTCCAAGTAATATAAAATAACCGCGCCAACCTGCCGAAGGCGCACGACCGCCCGCTCTGCACAGTTGACGGTTGGGTTTGAGTGATTGTGGTCGCCATAGCCGCCTCCGTCCGCGAAACCAGCCCTCCATCCAGTAAGCCTGACATAGGAAGCGACCCGTACTTCCGCTTGTGACAGGCATCACAAAAATTACCTTTGTTCCAAAACCCTTCGACGATAAAAAATGAATTCCGCGACCACGGTGGATACGAGCCTTTTCTTCTGCATCCGCAAGCAAGCGTAAAATATTGTTCGCCGATTCTCGTCGGTCTCTTTCGAAAGCAGTTCGTTAAAGTATTCGACGTCTCGTTGAGCAATGGACTTGTCGACCATGGCTTGACTCAATTGAAGCGCCGCCCCGGTTTCCCCTGCCGCTAACTTAACTCGCGAAGGCAGATTTACTCGAGCACCAGTTCGAAGTATCAGCGGCGCGGCGAAGCACAAGCAAAATCAAATAAATAAGAATGCGTGGTGGGCCCGGGAGGCCTTCACTGAGCCAATGAATAGAAAGGGTTGGCTAAAAGTGGGGCACTTTCGGGACCTTAATTCACCGCATCTGACCCGCCGCAGTGCCCCACCTTTGCCAGACCTTGCCTGGCTTCTCCCTTCACCCGTTGAAACATCGCTCGCAATGCAGAGCCGCGCGGCTACAATGCGGGGCGATGACTTGTTCTCCAGTTGTCCGCTACACAACCCCCCCCCAGCGGTGGGAGCGAAAAACGAATCCATGAACTCGCTAAAGGGCAATGCGGGGCCATTGGTGAGCGAAGTCGCAAACGCGGCAACCTGGGCCCCGCTGTCGATTTCCCTCGTTCCGCCGCGCGGCTGATACTTGCCGCTCAGGGTGAGGGCTTGTGGAGCAGCTCCGGGAAGTTCGCCGCCATGCGGCGGGCCTCGTCGCGGCCCAGGGCGTTTTAGGACAGCACGGTCCTGCTTAGTCAAAAGACGAACGCAAGAGCCAACGTTAGGAGGACGCCGCATCCCATGATTGCATTCCGACCGGGTCGTACGCGGGCAGTTTAAACATGCCGGAACACCTCCAGTCGGTTCCTACGCGCGCTACCTGCTGCTCCTACGCCCCCAGCCATGTCTCGCAATAGCTTGGAAAGCGCGAACACCAGTCCAGGCAATCAGATCATCGTTGCAATGAGCACAGCGCATCCCGAAGCTCGAACGACGTGCGGCCATCGTCGTCATGGGTTACATCCTCCCTGTTTCGATTTTTTGGGTAGCCCGAACAAGTAAAAATAGTACGACAGCCGATTACTTGGCGATTCACTTAAATTTTATTGATCGCAATAGGAACTTCTCCTAACGAGGGGGCAAGCGGTTCAGCCAATTTGGGAAATTTCAAACGCTGCGCTGCACAAGGAACTCGTGATGGTTGTGCTCCTCGATCATCCAAGGAGGCGGACAGCGCCCGCGCGGATCGCACCAGGCGACGTCCTGTTCAATTGCCCCCGATTCAGGGTACGTATCGGTTGGTTTGTGGCGCTCGTCATTGAGAGGATGCGATCATGAAGAAGATCATCGTTCTCGCCGCGCTAGCCTTCGCCCTTGGCACCGTCCATCAAGCATCAGCCTGCGACTTTGGCGCTCACGCAGCTAATGCGACGCCGATCGTGGTGGCCAAAACTAAAGCGCCAACCAGCCGGCAGCCTGCCGCCACGACTGAGCCGGCCGCGCCGACGGTCGCCACTGACCTGTCGGCTCCGCCTGTTACCGTGGCTGACTGCTCCGGCTCCAATTGCTAAGCAGCCTTCAGACTGCCTAACAACCGCCATCCCGACCCGTGCGGATCGTGTGTTCCGGAAATGACCGGCATTGACGATGAACGCAGCGCCGTCGAGGGCGCGCGAGACGCCAACGAGTTGAGCAAGACTAGGATGAGTACCCTCGGCCAAGAGAGATGATCCAATGTTCGTCAGATTGGGAAAATTCCTGGGAATCTTCCTTTAACTGGATTGGCTGGGGTTTTGCGGTCCTTCTGATCGGAATAGCGACCATTCTGGCCTTCACATTGAATCCGCTCATACCACTCGTTCTCTGTGGCATCGGCCTGATTGTTTGGGTGTTCGCGATTGAACTCAAGTATAATGCAGATGAACGGTAATTACCGGCAGTCGCCGGGAGGCCGTTCCGCACCAGTTCCGGCCGCTTGGCGAAGTTCGCCGCCATCCGCCGCGCCTCGTCCCTGCTGAGCAGCTTGGCCGCCGAGCGTCGGCCAAGCTCCTCCTCGAAATAGAAATACCCAAGGGCCTGCCCGGTGTTGTCGCGGATGATGAAGTAGGCGTTGTTGTTCTCCTCGATCGTCCAAGGCGGCGGGAAGCGGCGCATGGGAGTGATGATAACGCCATTTCCGCTTTGCGCCGAAAGCGACGCTCAGCCATCCTGAGGCGGCGCGTCGCTAAGGGCCGATTCTGTTGAAAAAGTCGCGAGTCTATAGTCGTTGCAAATCTGCTAAAATACCAACGACATCTTCGATTGACGTTTATTACCGCCGCAGATCGATTTAGAACTCGCTCCGTTGAGTCTGAGGTGGATGATGAGGCCCCCCGCGTCTGAATCTGAAAACCGCACCCACGGCGCTAAAAAAATTGAGCCGGGTCAATACTTGGACTTTTTCAACAGAATCGGTCATCAACGTCATTTCGGACGTGCGTCCGTCACTTCCGGTTTGCCCCATAAGCCGACATTTTGGCTCTCTAGGACGTCAAGATCGCAGGGCAGGACAGTCCGCATAGGTCGCGACGCGCACGAGGGGCGTCCGTTTTAGGTGGTTATCGGGCTTAACCGATGGAATGGCCCACTGAAGACACCACTCCTCATATTATTGTGCAATAGGCTTCGCTGTCTGGCGCCGAAGATCCTGGATGAGCCCGCCAAGACCCGGTGCATCCGGCGCGATCAGCGCCAGCCTCTCAGCAAATTCTAATGCGGAACCGATGTCTCCAGATTCGCGGCTAAAACTGATGAGGGCAAACAGGGTGTCGCGATCGTTCGGATGGCGCGCCAAATTCTCTTTGAGTTCTGTCACAGCCTCGCCGACGTGGCCGGTTGAGTGCAGCGCGATCGCGTAGACATAGCCATACCGCGCCTGGCTGGGATCGAGTTTGGCGGCACTGCGCAATTCGGCAAGCGCTTGATCAGCTCGTTTAAGCCGCACAAGTGTCAGGCCGAGCGCGTGATGAAGGCCGGCATCTCTCGGAGAAACAAGGAGCGCGGCCCGCAGTACACTCTCGCCGTCAGCCTCCCGCCCAAGCCCTCGGTAAAGATCAGCAAGGTTGGTCGCGGCGGGTGCATATTGCGGGCTCAACCGCAGCGCTGCTTTGTATTCGGCCTCGGCATCGGCGGGACGGCCGCGCTTCGCAAAGAAACTTCCGAGGGCCGCGCGCGCTTCCGGCCGATCGGCATTGAAGCGCTCTGCACTGGTGAATTCGGCCGCAGCGCCCTCGAACCGTTCACGGTCGGCGGGAGGCTGGTTCGCGGTCGGAACCACAGCGAGCAGCGAGGCTGCCCTGATGCGCACGCCGCGGCTGGAATCGGAGAGAAGCGGCGAAGCAAGCGGCCAAATCTGAGCGGCCGGTACGTTTTCGAGCATGTCGAGAGCGCCGATCCGGACCATCGGATCGGGGTCCGACAGGCCTCCGCGTGCCAAGTTGCCATTCGCAGGCGAGAGGCTCGGCGCAAGATCAGTCAACGCACTCGCGCGAGCGAACGCAGGGGCATTGCCATCTGCCGCCACAACTACAAGAAGCTTCGCTGCGTCCGGTTGATCGGTCCAAGCCGCGTGGAATGCATCGGCGTAGTTCTGAAAGCCTTCCCGGTTCGGCCCGTACCAGCTTTCGATGGCGGAGGCGGCCCATTCAGCCGATTTTTCCGTGTGGCAGTCGTTGCAGGCATTGGGCGTACCGAGCTTCACCGACAGGTCCGGTCGAGGAATACGCAAACTGTGATCGTGCCGCGGATCGATGACCATGTAAGTGCGTGTCGGCATATGACACGACACGCACCCGACGGGCACCTTGGCGGCGTCATGATGGTTATGAGCCGCGGTTGCATATTTTCCGGACGAGTGGCACCGCAAACAGACGCCGTCGGCCGATGCTTTTAGCTTGGCGCTGTGCGGATCGTGGCAATCGCTGCAGGTGACGCCCGCCGCAAACATCTTGCTCTGTTTGAACGAGCCGTAATTGTAGACTTCGTCCTGCATTTGCCCGTCGGCGTGATAGAGCCCGCGGCTGAGCTCCGAGACGACGTGCGTATCCGACAGCCACTGACCGGGCACCCAATCCTCGGAGAACTCAGCCCGGCGCGCATGGCACAGCCCGCAGGTTTCGACTTCCTTGCGCAAAATAGGCGGCGTGAAATTGCGTTGCGGGTTGCCGGTTCTCGGGTCTTGCCGCCACGTGATATCGCTGCGCTCATCGAAGCGCACGGCAAGGGCCTTCGGACTTGTCCTCGTGTTTTCCGAACGGCCACCAACTCTGCTGGTCGCGTGCCCAGGCGACATGATGCGAGCCTTGGCCGTGGCAGGTCTCACAGCCCACGCTGATCTCCGCCCATGTCGTGTTAAATCGATCATTGGCTGCGTCGTAATTCTTGCGCACGCCGGTCGAATGGCACTCCGAGCACATGAAGTTCCAATTTTGGTTCAGCTTCGTCCAGTGGAGGATATCGTCGTGCTTGATCTCCTCATTCGGATACAAGTGAAACCAGCGCTGGCCACCTTGCTCTTTCGGTCTACTATCCCAAGCAAGTGACAGTGCCTGCAACCGTCCATCAGGGAATTCGACCAGGTATTGCTGCAGTGGATTGATGCCGAACGTGTATTTCACTTCGAACGTGGCGAGCTTGCCGTCTGGGCCGTCGGTCTCGACTAGGAATTTCCCGTCCTTGCGAAAGAAGCGCGACTTCACCCCGTAATAGTTGAAGGTTGCATTGGAGAAATCACCCAAGACCGATTTATCGGTCGCGCGATCCATCGCTTGCTTGTGTTGCGAAACGTGCCACAGTTCAGCTTCAGCCCGGTGGCAGGCCGCGCATGTTTCGCTTCCGACGAACGTGGCGGCGGACGCTTCCCGCGCTTTCCAGGCCGAACCACCGCCATTGAAGTAGTAGAAACCCATTCCCGCCGCGGCAACGATCATTGCGGCGAGCAAACTCGCGATGACGATCGTTCGCCTTGAAGCTCCCCGCGGACTCGCATCACCTCGGCGTGTACCCGTGCTATCAATACCGAGCGGAGTAGTGGTCGATTTTTGCGGTAGACGCTCCTTATCGGAATTTTTTCGGGAACGAGCCACGATCTTTTACTCGCCAGGCGCTTATGATTGTTACAGATTGTACATTGCCTTGGCGATGGTGAGTGCACGTGCGCATCCCGCGCGATTTCCTCGTGCATCAAGTCGCTTGGCGCGCGCCAAGGTCGCCGCAAACTTCGCCTGTGCTCTGTCCTTGGCCTGCTTGATCGAACTTGGCGTTGGTTGGCGATCGATCTGTGCGGCGATCGATTGGCGCGCCATTGGCCCTGCGTTCGGGTTTCCTGCGGATTGCCGCACCGCCAGTTCGAATAGTGCAATTTCTGCACTGCAGGGGCCGGCGTATGCCGATCCGACACTCAGACCAACGACAAAGATAAAGCAGGCTGAACCGATTCGTAGGCTCATGGATATCCCTCATTCGTTGCCAGATCTTATGTGAGCCAGCTGTCTGGGTTCGCCCGCGCTTGCAGCCCATAGAGTAACGGTGTAATTTGCAACTGCGCCACCGTTCGCTTCAACTTGCCCATCGCGAACGGCAGCGGTAGCTGGACTCCCTGTCCAGCCAAGCCACCCGCACGTCACCAAAATTGCCGCTATGCAAGCTCTGTCAATCTTGGTCATCGGCGTTCTAGAGCGGATTCCGGTCATGTGGAAGCGTAGCCTGCATGTCGGAAGTAATTGGCGCATTCTTGCGTACTGAATTTGGCGGTGAGGGCGCCGATCCTACGCGAGAGACGCGGAATGGTTCGCTCGGCTGCTTTTCGTAGATGCGCTTTGAGTTTGCTAAACGCCTGCTCGATCGGATTGAGATCTGGCGAA
This sequence comes from uncultured Solirubrobacteraceae bacterium, assembly GCA_963730575.1. Classification (GTDB taxonomy): domain Bacteria; phylum Actinomycetota; class Thermoleophilia; order Solirubrobacterales; family Solirubrobacteraceae; genus Palsa-744. Next base: position 945,237 of record CAVSSG010000005.1, on the reverse strand, counting down.
TATTTGGGAAGGTAACGCAGTCTCGCACCGGCCGCTTCAATCACCTGTCGCACACCGGCAACCTTGTGCACCGGGAGGCTATCCATCATCACGATGTCGCCGCGCTTGAGGGTGGGAGCAAGACATTGTTTGAGATAGGCCATGAAAGATGTTGCATTCATGGGGCCATCCAGCACGAAGGGCGCGACCATCGCACGACGGCGCAGGCCGGCGATGAAGGTGATCGTCTTCCAATGCCCGTGCGGCACATGGTCGGTCAACCGAATGCCACGCGGGCAGCGGCCGCGAAGCCGCACCATGGCGGTGTTGGTTGAGGTCTCATCAATAAACACCAGTCTGGCCGGGTCAAACATGCCCTGTTCTCGCATCCAGCGCCGCCGGGCGCGGACCACATCCGCTCGCTGCTGCTCCGCTGCGCGCAGGCTTTCCTAAGAAACGGCCATTCCAGGGGTCGGCGCCATGGGCTGGAGCATGAAACCGAAGGCCTTGGCGCGCCGATGCAGATTGTCGATGACCCGCGCGCGGTAGCGGATCTCGTACGACGACGCGCCAGGGTCGACGTAATCCATTCCGTGACGCACGGCATTGTAGAAGAGAACCGCTATCTTGCGCGCGGTCGCGGTGACCGCCTTGGCCTTGCCGATACGCGCCGAGAGCCGCCGGTAGAAGGCGCCCAGGGCCGTGTCGGTTCGTCCGACCGTCACTGCGGCCAGCCGCAGCAGTGCCGCCGCCCGGCTCCCAGAGCGGCGCGTGCGCGACGAGAGCACCCTGCCGCCTGAGATCTTGTTGCTCGGCGCTAGGCAGAGCCAGGAGGTAAAGTGTTTCGCACTCGGCCAAGCGGAGAGGTCGTCGCCGCATTCGGCGATGAGCTTGAGCGCGAGGTAGGGGCCGAGGCCGTTGATCTGGGTGAGGTCCTTGCCGAGTAGCGCGAAGAGCGCTGTGCGGACATCGAAGAGCAAGGAATTCTGTTGACGGGATCTATTCTGACGTGGTGATGGCAACGGACCTGCTTTGCGACCACGATGGGCGCTGAGTTCCTTCAACACGGCCTCGATCCGGGCGTCGCAGGCAGATGCCTTCTGCTGGTACGTGTCGTAGAGGGCGAGTGCCTGTTCGAGGGCGAACAGGTGCTCGGCGCGGTAGTTGCCGGCCAGCGCCTTCTCGATCGTCTCGACAGTGGCGTGGCAACGCCGATCCCGCATGCGCGCCAACACTGCCGGATTGCGCTCGCCGACTAGGATCGCGCGGATGATCCGCAGACCGGTCGCACCGGTAATATCGGTGACGACATGGTGGAGCTGCACGTTCATTTCGGTCAAGGCCTTCTGCATGTGTTGGATATGTGACGCCCCATACTCGAGCAGACGCTCACGCTGACGCAGGTAGGCACGCAGCTCGGCGATCTGACCTTTAGGCCGAAAGCTTGCGCGCAGCAGACCGAAGGAGTGAAGCCGCTGCAACCACTGCGCATCACTGACGTCGGTCTTGCGTCCGGGTACGTGCTTGGCATCGCGCGCATTGACGAGGAACACCGCAAAGCCATGGGCGTCGAGGATCTCAAAGATCGGGATCCAATAGACGCTGGTCGATTCCATGACGACCGTGTCGACACCGCACTCTGCAAACCAGTCCACCAGCCGATGCAGATCAGTCGTGAAGGTACCGAAGCTGCGCACCGGTTCAGGCGTGCGATCTGCATTCACGGCAGCCATGTGCATGGTGGCCCCGACGTCAATCGCGGCCGCGTTTGGATGGACCACCGCTATCGTGCGGCGGACCCTGTCTGTCGATTTGTTCCGACTTATCGCCAATCCTCCAGTTAAGGGGGAAGGGCTGGGCTGCGCTGTTGATCAATTTCCTAAACGGGATCGCCTGACGGCGTCACCACTCTCACGTGCGCAACAACCCATGGACCATGTTTTTTTGCGGGGTAGCATGCCACCAAAAAGCCGTCGGCCGCTCCCTTCCACCAAGAGGATAGACCTCAACCGTTTCTACGCCCACAGGCGGACGCTGTCCGAGATGGTTTTTTTGAAGCTGACATTGTGCCGCTTGAAGAACCGCCAAACCGCGCTGCGGCTGCCGGCGATCCGGCGCTTGCGCATGACCGCAACGATTTCATCCAACGTCAAATCCGCCTGCTCCGCAATCAGCCCCAGCAAAACGGCCGCGTGCGCCTCCAGCGGCGAGATGCTGCCTCCGCTCGGCTTGGCCGCAATGCTTCCCGTTTCGTTTAAGCGCTGCATCCATTTGATCGCCGAGCTGGCGCTCACCTCGACGCATTCAGCTGCCTCCCGTCGCGACGCGCCCGCTTCGACCTCTCGCAGCACACGCATACGCAAATCCAGTGAACAAGGTCTCGGCATCGATCCCCTCCAAAAATCGAATCAATGCCGCTAGATTCCCCCATTCATAATCTAAGGGGAATCCCCCAATTTAACCCAGCCGAAACATGCTCTAATTGCCGCCAAACGTGAGGCCAAACAGGTCACCAGAGGTGGTAAAGTTACCGGTCGAGCCAGTTGGAGGTGGGGCGGTCCAATTGCTCGTGCCGAACCCATAACCCCCATTGGGGCCGAGGTAGATGCCGGTCCAGCTGAAGGCCGGCAGGGGGGCTGGAACTTGCGGAAGGTCTGCTGCAAGTGCTGTTCCGCCGGCTACGAGCGCAAGCGCGCCGGCAATCAAAATTCGTTTCATGTTTATCCCATCCCATCGCTGACAGGCATTGTCGTCTGTCGATTGTTACGCAACCGTTTCTGCCGGTCAGCGTTACGCAACTGTTAACTATCATCCCCTTAGCGACCAATTTAGGGCGAGCGGCCCCGAAATACTGTGACCGAAGGGTCTTGGCTGTGAAAAGTCGGAGACGCCGAGACGCGATAGAATGAGCGTTTCGCGAAATGGCGATCAGCGCCGACACGCTGCCCCGGGGAATGAGATGCTGCTCGCCCGCGCCTGTGAGGTGATCGGATTGGTCAGCGCCACTTCCGCTACGGGCTCATTGCGCATTGAATGAGTTCGCAATATCAGTCGCCTTGGGTGAATAGATAGTTGAACCCCACCTGAACCATTTGGAAGTTGCGGTTAGTGGTGAAAGTGTCGCCACCAAGGAACGGGGCCGTCGCCGGCGCGGTAAAACTCGAGCTGTTCAGCCCCAAATAGGTGTACTCGACCTTTAGAGTCCAATTCCTCGTCAAAGCCCATTCGACGCCCGCTCCCGCCAGCCAACCTATGTTGCCATCGCTGTTTGAGCCAGGGATCGACATGCTCGTCGTCAAGTTGTTGACAGCGAAGCTGTTGCCGATCCAACTACCGCCAGCCTTGCCATAAAGGAGCCAGTGATCAAGGCCGACACCAAACCGGGCAGCAAGCGTTGCGATCCACGTATTGTTGGATGTCGCTTGAATAGTTCCGACTGGAGTGACCACCCCGTGGCCTGTACGGTCGTTCGGAGAAAAGTCGACGGCCCCGTCAACGCCTAAAACGAAGGCTCCAATTTGGTAATTGAAACCAATCTGCTCGCCCGCGATGAAATCGGTTCCGTTGTTTAAATTCAGGCCGAAGAGGCTGTCGGTGAAACTACCCTGGGCCCAAGCGCCCCCGACGTTTGCGCCGAGATAGAACCCGGTCCAATTGATTGGCGGCGGTGCGTAGAGCGGAGCTGGAGCCAGAGGTGGCGGTACGCTGATGTCAGCGGCATTTGCAAGTATCGACATTGCCTGCAATGAACACACAAGCGCGATCACATGGAGCAGCTTAGACATGTTGGCCCTCGTCCCCATTTTTGGCGACGCCCGTCTCGCGTCCTAAGCGTGTCGAACCCCTTACTTGTCCAGGCCGCTGGCGAGCGCCGCTGCTGCGAGTGTGTAGGGCAAGCTCGCGCGCTCCGTTGTATTGCTTGGTGGGTGCAGCGTGGGGAGACAATGGTTAACAATTTGTCAAAGGCGGCCGCTCGGCGATTACGGCGACACCACCGATACTCTGAGCGCGACTTGGTGCGGTCCGCTTTCGGGGGGCACCCTTCTCGGGGCGGGCTGGCCCCACTTCCCCGCGGGTGCTCTTAGGAGGTCCGCGTCGTCCCCCGGAGGAGCTTAGGTAGCTCGGCAAAGTTAACAATCGTGCTTTGATCACTGCCATCGGGTTGGGCGTCACAACTAGCACTGCTGTTCGCGCCTGGCGGCAACGGAGAAAGCGATATTGCCACGATGCGTCGCTTGCTGCTGTTGCGTCATGCCAAGACCGAGCGAGCCAAGCCCGGCGAGCGTGACCGCGATCGCATGCTAACGACGCGAGGCCGCGCGGACGCGACCGTTATCGGCAGCCACATCGCTCGTCTTGGTCTCGTGCCGGATTTTGTCCTCGTATCGCCGGCGGCGCGCGCGGAAGAAACCTGGGCACTCGTCGCACCGGCTTTTTCTCCGGCGCCGCGGGTGGTGAAGGACGAACGCATCCACACTGGACGTAAGAGGCTGATCAGCATCATCCGTGAGACGCACGACGCGCAGGTGCTCCTCATCGTCGGTCACAATCCGGGCCTGCACGATGTCGCGGTGCGCTTGATTGTTTCGGGAGACCTCGAAGCACGGGAACGCGTCAACGAAAAGCTGCCAACGTCCGGCCTCGTCGTCATAGATTTTCCATTCGACGACTGGTCGCGGCTTAATCCCAAGACGGGCAGGCTGGAGCGTTTCGTCAGTCCTCGCCTGATCGCTGCGGCGACCGATTGATCTGCCCGCAAGTCTAGGAACGGCCTCCGCCCGCAATACTCGCGGAGCAATCGCGGGCGCGCCATAGCACCCATGAGAGCTTATTCGTGGAGTGTGTGCTTTCATCTGAGGTCCACCTTCCAATAGATTGCAGTCCCGCTTGGGGACCGGTACTTCTCTTGATAACGGCACTGCCAAGGGTGGTGTGTTGCGCCCGACACAGTTGCAGGTTTTTCGTTTCCAAACACGTACGATTTTAAAGCGCGTCAGTGTCAAATCCGGTAGAATGATTGGGGGCACAAAGGTGAAACGGTTTGTCATAGGGGGTGCCGCTGCGGCTGCATTCTGCGGTGCATCCGCTTTGGCCGCCGACCTTCCGACAAAAGCGCCACCGGCTCTTGCGCCGACGGCGTCGTGCTTCACCAGCTTTTACGACTATATCAACTCGAGCGCACAGGATTGCCCGCTGGCCTGGAGCGGCATCACGCTTTACGGCGCGATCGACATCGGCGCCGATTATGTGACGCATGGAGTGCCGTTTAACGGCGCGTATCCGCAGGGGGTCGAGCCGCTAATCTCGAAGAACAGCCAAGGCGCACGCTTCAGCTTAGCGCCGAACGGGCTTGGCCAGTCGGTCGTGGGTATCAAAGGTAATGAAGAATTCGCGCAGGATTTGTGGTTCGTCTTCAAGCTTGAGACCGGGTTTGATCCCTACTCAATGCAACTCGCCAATGGTCCACGATCCCTGATCGAAAACAATGGAAATATCCTGGCCAACCAAAGCGCCAACGGCGACTCGAGCCGCGCGGGTCAGGCTTTCAATTCCGAGGCCTATGCGGGCTTAAGCAACAAGACATTTGGCACGCTGACCGGCGGCCGGCTAAATTCGCTGACGTTGGACACGGTGACAGCCTATGATCCGATGGGTGGATCCTACGCCTTCTCAGCGTTCGGGGCTTCCGGCAAAACCACCGGCGTCGGTGACTCCGAGGATGCCCGCTACAACACGGCGGTCAAGTACATGGTCAATATCGGCCAGTTCCGGGCAGGCGGTCTGTATCAGTTTGGCGGCTATAGCCAAGGCAACGGCTCCAATGGAGCTTATGAGGCGCAGATCGGCGGCGACTTTGGCGGCTTGTCGGTCGACGCGATCTATAGCTACGTGAAGGACGCCGTGTCGCTCGGCAATTGGTCCACCAGCACTGCTGTGGCGACGCCGGCGGAAATGAACACGCTCAACGCCACTCTCTCGAACAACAGCAGTATCCTGCTGTTTGCCAAGTACACGGTCGGGCCAGTGAAATTGTTCGGCGGCTATGGGTATGTTCGCTTTCAGAACCCGAGCGATGATTACGTAAACGGCTTCACATCTCTTGGTGGGTACACGGTCGCTGCAAATTCTGTTCTTCCTGGCTCTGTAACGTATACCGCTTACACCATCGACAGAATCGCACAGGTATTTTGGACCGGTGCAAGGTATTCTATCCTGAGCAATCTCGATATCGCAGGCGCTTACTATCATTTTGATCAAAACGATTACGACACGTCGCCTTGCACTGGCAGCGGCGTGAATACGTCGTCGTCAAAATGCGCCGGCACGAAGGACCTTGTGTCCGTGATGATTGAATACCACCCGCTGAAGCGGCTCGACATTTATGGCGGCGTGCAGTACTCGCAGGGGAGTGCCGGGCTGGTCAGCGGCTATCTCAACGCCAACTACGTCGGTCCGACCATCGGCATGCGCTTGCTGTTCTGATTGACGTTTGCCCCAAAACCTTCACCTCGTTGTGCCGTGGCTGCGGCACGCGAGTTTGGTTAGGGTCATTAGCACCGTATTAAGGCGGCCGATGATGGGTCCGGTTTGCCCCCAATTGCAGACGAATTGCCGCGTCACGGCGAACGTTGAAAGGTGCCAGAAGGAGACATAGCGCCCCTCTTTTTTGCTCATGGACACAGGTGTAGTCTGCTCCAAGAGCTACTGTTGGATCAGCAAATCCAATTGAGATAATTGTAACGGCAGAGCCAGCAGCCATTTCGCTATGCTGATCGGCTCGGCCGCCGATTTACCACAGCCGCAATGCCTGTTTTTGCGGGCGTCCTGCGGAAGCCGCACGTTGTCCGCAGTCGGCTCGGCTAACGATTTCTCCGTCGGGTTCTCCGATGGGGGCTGGCGCGGTTGCTGCATATGCCCGTGACAGCGACTTCTACAATGTAATTGGTTTATTGCGTGCTGCGGGAGCGAATAACGACCACAATGGGCGGAATTGAGAATAAACCAATGTGTGGCGCCGCGAGCACACAGGCGTGAAAAAGCACTTCGCCCCTGTCACAGGCATTAATCGATTTGTTAGGCTCTCTGCGGCTGCGCGAGCTTGTGCGCTGCCGATCTTTTAGGGGGCGGGACAATGAAAATTTTCACAGTGGAAAGCGGAAGGAGCCGACACCGATTAGCTCTGCTTTCGTTGACGACGAGCACCATACTTGCGATCGGCGTGGTCACCTCGCTGCCCGCGCTCTCCTTCGCGGATGAAAACGGCGTCAGCTTTTGGCTTCCGGGCTTGTTCGGTAGTCTCGCCGCAGTGCCCCAGCAGCCCGGTTGGGCGCTTACGGTCATCAATTACTATGACTCCGTGGGAGCGAGCGGTGCCGTCGCTGCTTCCCGCGAAATCACGATTGGGAGGTTTAACCCAACGGTCAACGTCAACCTCAACGTCAATTTGCATGCCGATATTGATGCCGGGCTCATCACTCCCAGCTATGTATTCGCGACTCCGGTCCTCGGCGGTCAATTAACCCTGGGTATGCTGGGAATTGTGATGAGCAACAGCACCAACCTGAACGGCGCACTTACGCTCGCTTCAGGGCCGCTTGCCATTATGCAGCAGGGAAGTATCAGCCAAACAACGACGGGCTTTGGAGATTTGTACCCGCAAGCCATTATTCGCTGGAACAATGGCGTCCACAACTGGATGGTCTACGGAACGGGCGACATCCCTGTCGGCGATTATAGTTCGAGCAACCTCGCGAATATTGGCATCGGTCACGGCGCCGTCGACGGCGGCGGAGGCTACACATACTTTAATCCACAAACCGGCCACGAATTCTCTGCGGTGACTGGTTTTACTTACAACCTCATCAATCCAAGCACGAACTACCAAAACGGCGTCGATTGGCACCTTGATTGGGGAGCGTCGCAATTCTTATCAAAGCAGCTTCTTGTGGGCGCAGTCGGCTACTTTTATGAGCAGCTTACTCCCGACAGCGGTTGCGTCCCCCAATTGTGCCCCTTTGAATCTGGCGTCATCGGTGTTGGTCCGCAAATCGGATACATCATTCCATTGGGATCGGTGCAAGCCTACGTAAACGCGAAAGCCTATTATGAGTTCGATGCGCATGACCGGCCGTCGGGTTGGAACGCCTGGCTGACGTTGTCGCTTTCGCCGAGTGCGCCCGTTAGTCCGCGATCCGCGATGGTTACGAAATAACGGCAAGGACATCGACCTGGTTACCCGCTCTTTGGCGGCAACGGCGTAGTGATCTTCTACGGTTTGGCAAAGCCGGCCCGCACGCCGCTGATCGGCCCGCCCAGACAGCCGCACCCCTAGTGCGACACGACGACCGCCTTGTTGAAGCTTGGTTTGGAGAGAGCGCCACGCGAACGCCAATCTTGATCAAATCGCACTGCTATTGAACGGCGGCCCTTACAGTGCGAGTTTATGTTTGCGCAAGACTGGAGGAATGAGCTGTGAGTCCCCTGTTGATGTCAGTGATTGTGTTTGCTTGCGTCTTAGGCGGGATGTTTCTCGGCATATTTCTCCGCAAGAGGTTGCCAGAGCATCATCTGAGCGGGGATACAAAGGATGTCGTCCGGCTTGGAACGGGGCTGATTGGGACGATCGCCGCTCTTGTGCTCGGATTGCTGATCGCCTCGGCAAATAGCACTTACGAAACTCAGAGTAGTCAAGTCCAGCAGTTGACCGCCCATGTCGTTTTGCTCGACCAAACCTTAGCGCAGTACGGGCCGGAAACAGATTCGGTCCGCCATCTGCTGCGGCGCGGGGTCGCTTCAATGGCCGATCGGATTTGGCACGAGAACAGTTCCGATTCTGGAAGGCAGCGCCATTCGAGGCGAGTGCCGCAGCGTTATCATTGTACGGTGAAATTCTGAAACTGTCGCCGCTGAACGAGACACAACGCTCTCTCAAAGCAAGGGCAATAGACACCGTCCAGGATCTGGGAAAAACGCGTCTACTTCTGTTCGCCGAGGCGGGTCTAGCAATCCCCATGCCCTTCCTTGTTGTCCTGATTTTTTGGCTCGCTATCATATTTGCAAGCTTCAGCCTCTTCGCCGATAACAACACAATCACCATTGTCGCGCTGGGCATTTTTGCGCTTTCGGCGTCTGCCTCAATCTTCCTGATCCTCGAGCTAAGTCAGCCATTCACGGGCCTCATGGTGATTCCCAGCGAGCCACTGCGCGTCGCGCTTGCACCCCTCAGCCCTTAACAAGGGATCTGCTGAATGTCGTTATGCGTGCCACTCGCGTCGGTCAGTTGGTCTCCGCGAAATGTCCGGTTTGGGGCCAACTTCGAAACTGCGTGGCGGGCTGCGGACCCACCCGCGCAGACAGACACCGCTCCGGTTACTTTTAAGTTCGGGTGTGCGCCATCTGTTTAGCGCGGGCGCGGTCCTCAGCCTCTGCCGCTTCCCGCTCTGCGCGCTGCCGCGCCATTTCAGAGGAACGCGCTATCGTCCGGTCGTACTTCTCCCGCAGGCCCGCGCACGCTCAGCCTCCTGGTGCCAGTTCGCGCCAGCGCCCGCAAACTGTCGAAGGTCAGCAGCAAACCGGGCCGCTTCGATTCCATCGAGCCTTTGCCGCACCGGCGGATCGTGTAGAAAATCCGCTGCCGCCAGGCTCAGCCCGCCATGCAGGTCGGCCGCGAGAGGGACGGGCCGGGACGCAGCCACTCCTGCAGCTTCGACCAGCGCCGCCGGCCCGAGACGTTGCGCACCGCGATGGCGATGGCCTTCTTCTGCCCGACCAGAACGACGAGCCGCTTGCCGCGCGTGACCCCGGTGTAGAGAAGGTTCCGCTGCAGCATCGCGTAGTGCTGCGTCATGAGCGGAATCACCACGGCCGGATATTCCGAGCCTTGGCTCTTGTGGATGCTGGCGGCGTATGCCGGCACTAGGGCGTCAAGCTCGCCAAAGCCATAGGCGACCGAGCGCCCGTCGAAGCTGACGGTGAGATTGCCTTCCTCCGGCTCAACGTCCGCCACAAACCCGATGTCGCCGTTATAGACCTCCTTGTCATAGTCGTTCTCGATCTGCATGACCTTGTCGCCGGGCGCGAAGGTCCAGCCAAATCTCTCGACCTTGCGCTCGCCGCTTGGATTTAGCGCGGCCTGCAGCTCGATGTTGAGGGAGCGTGCTCCGACACCGCCTCGATTCATCGGGCAGAGAACCTGGACATCGCGGATTGGATCGAGACCGAAGCGGCGCGGGATGCGGGTTTTGACCAGTTCGATGATGCGCGCAACCGCGGTCTCGGGATTATCAGCCTCGACAAAATAGAAGTCGCTCTCGGCTTCGGGTTTGCGAAGATCCGGCATGACACCCTGGTTGATGCGGTGCGCATTCACGATGATCTGGCTTTGCGCCGCCTGCCGGAATACTTCGGTGAGGCGCACCACCGGCACCGCGCCGGATGAGATGACGTCGGCCAGCACTTGGCCGGGCCCGACCGAGGGAAGCTGGTCGATGTCGCCGACGATCAAAAGGGCGGCCTTGTCCGGCACCGCCTTCATGAGCGCCTGCATCAGCATGACATCGACCATGGAGGTCTCGTCGACGACCAACAGGTCACAGGCGAGCGGGTTGTCGTCGCCGCGCTTGAAGCCGCCGCCCTTAGGGTCGACCTCCAGCAGCCGGTGGATCGTCTTGGCCTCGAAGCCGGTCGCCTCGGTCATCCGTTTCGCAGCGCGGCCGGTCGGAGCGCACAGCAGAAGGTTGGTGCCCTTCGCCGCGAGAATACGCAGGATGGCATTGACGATGGTAGTTTTGCCAACGCCGGGACCGCCGGTCATGACCAGCACCTTGGACATCAGGGCGAGCCGGATCGCCGCAACCTGGCTTTCGGCAAGCGCTAGACCGATACGCCCCTCGACCCACGGCACGGCCTTGTCCGGATCGATCCAGGGCCAAGGCAGCTTGCCGTTCGCAAGGCGGATCAGGCGCTCGGCGATGGCGCGCTCCGCCTGATACAAGCCGGCCAGAAAAACACAGGGCGTTTCGCCAACCCGGTCGGCGACCACCGTGCCCTCCTGCAGCTCGAGATCGAGCGCAGTGCGGATGAACTCCTGCGGAACCTCGAGCAGCTTCTCGGCAAGCGGTATCAGCTCTTCCGTCGGCAAGCCGCAATGTCCCTCATTCATGGCCTCGGTCAGCGGATAGGATATTGAGGCCGTCCTCCTGCTCGCTGTGTCGAAGCTCGTGCTCCTCGGCGAGGAGCCTCTCAATGCGAGCATCGACGCTCTCATCGCTCTCGGTGATATCCTAGCCGGCGCGAGCGCGCGGCAGGGTCTAGGATTCTGCCGTGCCGTGGGACGCACTCGTCGATGAGGTCGCCAATGAGCTCGCCACCTGGCCTGGCGTTCACATCGAACGAGGTTCGGACGACAGCGCGCTGATCCTCTACGAGCACGTCGAGCTGGGCGTTCTGCGTCCCGGTCGCGGCGTGGCCGAACTCCCGACCCCGGGTCCGGAGCGAGATGATCTCGTGGAGCACGGGGATGCCGAACCGGCCGATGCCACACCGCAGGGTGTGGCCCACGACATCCACGGACCCGCCGACGTCACCGCCGTACTCGACCTCTTCGACCGTCGCTACCGCAATCTGCGCGGACAGGACGATCCGGTGAGCTCACAGGATCCGACCGACTGACCGACCGACGGGTCTCTGCCCGGGTGGGTGCCATCCGCTCCGACCGTTCAGATCGCGAGGTCGCGCCGTTCGAACAGGAATGCGCCGGCGGTGGCGATTGCGACGCCGACCGCGGTGACGCCAGCGAACGAGAGCGGGTCGATGCCGTTCTCGATCGCCTTGCCGTAGTAGCGGAACACCGAAGCCGAAGTCACCCGGCAGGTTCCCCAGTCGCCTGCGGATCGCGACGCTGTCGCGACGGCTATCCAGTCCGAAGATCCGCGCGGTGCCGGCGGTCGGGTGCAACAGGTCGAGCAGGGTGCGGATCGTGGTGGTCTTTCGGGCTCCGTTCGGGCCGAGGAAGCCGTAGATCTCACCCGGCTCGACGATCATCGCCAGATCCTCGATGCCGCGATGGCGCCCGTATGACTTCGTCAGACCGTCGGTGACGATCGTCGACACGCGGTTAGGTTCCCACACGCGGACGCCCGGGTAGAGGATCGCCCGTCCTCATGCTTTCGTCTGCCTGACTGATGCGTGAACGCCAGGACGGAGGCGCGTATGCGACATCGTCCGCCTCTCGCCGCGCGCGCAGCATCCGGGCCGCCGGCCGGGTTGCCGCCTATCGCACTGACGATTCGCCGCGGCGAGCCCTCATCCCGGCGGGTGCGGGCTTGCTGATCCGGCGCTCGACGTCCGTCCTGGGCTCGCGCCGCTCGCGCCGCTTGCGCTCGATCTCCTCGCGGGTGACGCGCTGCACGTCCCACGCCAGGCCCGTCTTCTCCATCGCCCAGATGAGCCACCACGTCGGGTCGAACTGCCACGGCTGCAGGCCGTGCCTGGCCGAGCGTGGAAAGGCGTGGTGATTGTGATGGTTGCCCTCGCCGAGTCCCACGAGCGCGACGAGCGGGTTGTTGCGGCTCTCATCGCGGGTCTCGAACGGTCGCTTGCCCCACAGGTGGCAGACCGAGTTCACGCTCCAGGTCGCGTGATGCACGAAGAACACCCGCATGGCGCCACCCCAGAGGAAAGCCCCCAGCCCGCCACGAAGCCTGCGCGTCGCGACGAGGCCGGCGGTGAACGGCACGACGAAGTAGCTGACCAGCACGATCTGCGCGAAGCGGCGGTGCACCGCCATGACGACCGGGTCCTTCAGCAGGTCCGGCACGTAGCGCTGGCGCGAAGAGCGCTCGTCGGCGAACAGCCAGCCGAAGTGGGAGTGTACGAAGCCTCGAATCGGGCCGCCCGCGTGTCCGACGTGAGGGCTGTGCGGATCGCCCTCCTCGTCCGCGTACGCATGGTGCTTGCGATGGTCGGCGACCCAATCCGGGACCGAGCCCTGGATCGCGGACGAGCCGAGGACGGCGAACACGCCCCGCATGAAGGGCGTCGTCTTGAAGCTACGGTGCGTGAAGAGGCGGTGGTAGCCGGCGGTGATGCCGAACCCGCTCAGGATGTAGGAGACGGCGAAGATGCGGCGGTTCGCCGGCGTTGCCATAAGCCATCGCCTACGGAAGGCCGCGACGAGCACCGCGGGCGGCCCGAACACGAAGAGGCCCGTGAACACGCGATAGGTCCTGCTCGCCGGATAGGTCTCGGGCACGTCCTGCGGCCGCCCGGGCCGCGGTGGCGGTCTGAGCGCTCCCTCGGCCGAGTGGCGGGCCGTGGGCGCCGGGGCATCGCCTCCCGTCTCGAGCGTGTCGTTCTGAAGCGCCATGGAGAAGTGGGCGTTATCGCTCGCCGTCCGCGGCATGGTCGCGGCCGAGCAGGGTAGAGGGCAGGCCTGCGAGCGCCGCGATGCCGAGTGCCGAACGGGCCTCGTACGCGGCACGCCAGAGGCCGCCGTGGGCCGCCGCGTCGCTGAACAGGCTCTCCGGATCGCTCCTCGGCACGGGCTCCTGGTGCAGGTCGTGCACGAGCAGCGCGGCCATCAGCACGCGTGTCGTCCGCGGCGCGAACACCTCGATGCCGAAGTGCCGCGCGCCGCCGTAGGCGGCCGCGAGGATGCGGTTCTTCGTGACCGAGCGAGTCCACGTGGCCGGGGCGACGTTGAATGACACGCGGAGCCCCGAGGCGTCCGTGATTATGCCGCGCCAACGCTGGAGGCGCTTGGCCAGCGCGTAGTTCGGTCCCTGCTGCTTGACCAGGGCGTCGGCGACGGAGACGCCGTCGGCGTAGGCGGGGCTGAACAGGCGTCCGCCCGAGAGGATCTGCGCCGGCGCCTGCATGAGCCTTCTCAGCCGGCGCGCGGCATACGCCGCGCGGGCGGCGTTGATCGCGTCCTGGGGGGCCACGAATGCATCGGTGGGCGTGGCCAGGAAGGCGAGCGCGGTGGTCGGGTCCCGGGCCAGGAAGTCGCTGGCGAGGGCATCGAAGGCCCCGCTCACGCGGACGTGCTCGCCCCCGTCGGCGTAGGCGTGCATGCCGAGCACGAGATCATCGTCGCCGACCGTCCGCGCGAGCCAGGCACGCGCCTCGGGAAGCTCGCGAAGCACGTCCACACCCTGCGATCCGTCGGCTGCCACGGGGATGTGGACGGTTCCGGCCCCGCCTCGCGCAAGCGCGCCGATCCGCTCCCAGATTGCCGGCCGGGGGAGGTCGAGAGCGATCACGTCGGCGCCCCACGAGCAGAGCGGCTCGAGCGGCCCGATCTCGGCGCCGGCGCCCACCAGCGCCACCTTGCGCCCTCCAAGTGAGAGCCACTCCGGGTGCTCGACCAGGCTGCGCACCGCGTGGGCGAACGACGGCTCCATCGATCCCGCGTCGACCCAGCGCTCGAGCTGCTCGATCAGCGTCTTGCCGTGGAGCTCCCGGCCGCGGTAGGGGACCCGCAGCGTCGTCACCGGCGCCTCGTCTCCGTGTATCCGGCCGGTGCCGATCTCGCGCACCGGCTCGAACTGCCCGAGGGCGTCCTCCAGGCTGCTCTCGCGCCCACCGCGCTCGGCCACCAGGCGCGAGCGCATCGACTCGAGGCCCGCTCGAGCGATCGCGAGTGCCGACCCCCCGGCCGCCGAGGCGACGGTCAGCTCGCGTAGGAGCTGCAGGTATTCGTCGCGCCAGTCGCTGCACTGGAGGATGCGCTCAGCGAGGTCGGGATCGACGGCGGCTGCCGCGTCGGCGAAGATTGCGCGGCCTGTGGCCGAGGTCGATCGACGTCCACCCTCCTGCGGAAAGGAGACCCCGCCCCCCGCATCGCCGGCCTGCTCCGCGGGGCCGGACGCGGACACGACGCGGTGATGGCCAGTGCTCTCCACGAACATCACCGTACTTGACAATAGGCGTAGGTTTCTTGGCCAATGCCGACCGATCTGTACTTGTCAAGTTATGCCAAGGGCATAGATTCGTGGCTGGAGCAGCCGGCCATCGCGGCGATCCGCGCAGAGCTGCCGGACCTGGCGGAGGAGATCGTCAGGGCGATCCAGCGTGAGGTTCCCGGATACTCGCGCCCGCTGAGCGGCGACTTCGGACGCGGCATCCGCTCCGGCGTGGAGTTCGCGCTGAGCCGCTTCATCGGGGACGGCGAGGACGAGTCTCCGGCGGTGTACAGGGGCCTCGGCTATGGAGAGCTGCAAGCCGGGCGCAGTCTCGATGCGCTGCAGTCCGCCTACCGCGTGGGGGCGAGGGTGGCATGGCAGCGCATGAGCCAGGCGGCAGCAAGCACCGGAGCCACGGCCGACGCGCAGCGCCAGCTGGCAGAGGCGATGTTCGCGTACATCGAGCACATCGCAGCCGAGTCCGTCGAAGGCTATGCCGAGGCCCAGCTCGCACAGGCAGGCGACCTCAGTCGTCGCCGTAGCGTCCTCTTCACCATGCTCCTGAGCGATCCGCCGACGGATGTTGCGACGCTCGCCACGGCGGCCGCCGAGGCACGATGGACGCTTCCGCCGAGACTCGCGTGTCTGACGGTCGACAACGACGCGGCCGCTGCCGTGGTGCACGCGCTCAGCGGCGACGTCTTGCACGGTCAGATCGACGAGGGGACCTGCGTCATCGTTCCGCACCCAACACGCGTGCAGCACGAGGCCCGCGGGATCGCCGAGAGGCTCGACGTCGTGGTGTGCCTGGGCCCTTCGGTCACGGTCGACAGAGCGCACCTCTCGATGAGGTGGGCGAGCCTCGCCCGAGAGTTGCCGGGACCCGCGGCCGGCCTGGTCGTGGCCGAGCGCCGCCTGGCCGACATCGCCCTGCGCGCCTCACCGGACATCGTTGCGGCGCTGGCAGGGCGAGTGCTCTCGCCCCTTCGCGCCGAGAGCGAGAGAAGCCGCGAGCGGCTGGGGCAGACACTCCACGCCTGGCTGCGCACCCACGGCTCTCAGCGAGCGGTCGCGCAGGAGCTCGGCGTTCACCCGCAGACCATCCGCTACAGGCTTCGCCGCCTGCGCGAGCTCTACGGTGAGGACCTCGACGACCCCGACCGTCGCTTCGAGCTCGAGATTGCGCTACGGGATCGATTCGCGCAGGGTCGCACCCGACGCGACTGAGCGGGGCCGTTGATCCTCGCCGCCCTCTTCGTTACGCTTTGGTGGAAACGGATTGACTGACCAGTCAATCGATTGGCTCGCGTCAGCTCAAAAGGAGGTCTCGAGAATGGTCGACTTCACGCTCACAGACGAGCAGAAGAATCTGCGCGAGATGGCGCACGACTTCGCCGTCAACGAGATTCGCCCCGTCGCCTGGGAGTACGACCGCGAGGGGACCTGGCCCCAGGAGATCATCGACAAGGCCTGGGAGGTCGGCCTGATGAACTCGCATATACCCGAGGAGTACGGGGGCGCCGGCGCCAGCTACCTCGACGGCTGCCTGATCGAGGAAGAGCTCTCGTGGGGCTGCTCGGGCATCCAGACCTCGCTGGGCTGCAACGGCCTTGCGACCGCCCCGATCGCGCTGGCGGGTTCGGAGGAGGTCAAGAAGAAGTACCTCTCCATGCTCACTGAATCACCGAAGCTCGCGTCCTTCTGCCTGACAGAGCCCGAAGCGGGGTCTGACGTCTCGGGCATGCGCACCACCGCTGTGCGCAAGGGCGACAAGTACCTGCTGAACGGCTCTAAGTGCTTCATCACCAACGGCGGCTACGCCGACTACTACACCGTCTACGCCAAGACCGACAAGGACGCCGGGCACCGTGGCATATCCGCGTTCGTGGTCGAGCGCGACTGGGGCGTGGTCGTGGACAAGAAGGAGGACAAGCTCGGGCAGCGCGCCTCGAACACGGCGACGGTGTCCTTCAACGACGTCGAGGTTCCGGCCGAGAACCTGCTCGGCGAGGAGAACCATGGCTTCAAGCTAGCGATGATGACGCTCGACCGCACGCGCCCGGGCGTCGCCGCGATGGCTGTCGGGATCGCCCGCGCGGCATGCGAGTTCGCCACCGACTACTCCAAGGAACGCGTCCAGTTCGGCGCTCCCATCGCGATGCACCAGGGGATCCAGTTCATGATCGCCGACATGGCGACCGACATCGAGGCGGCTCGCCTGCTGACCTGGAAGTCGGCGGTGATGCTCGACCAGGGCGCGCGCAACACGCTCGTGTCCTCGCACGCCAAGCGCTTCGCGGCCGATGCGGCGATGCGGATCACGACCGACGCGGTGCAGGTGTACGGCGGGTACGGCTTCATGAAGGACTACCCGGTCGAGAAGCTCCTGCGCGATGCGAAGATCATGCAGCTCTACGAGGGCACCTCTCAGATCCAGCGCTTGGTCATCGCTCGCGAAACGCTGTTGCCCAGGCGCGCCGAGGAGCCTGCGCCCGCTGCGGCCTAGCCGGTCAGGTCTACTGCGCCCAGGTGGGCGGCCGGCGGGCGGAGCATGCGCCCGCCGGCCGATGGATCGGTGAGATCGGATTGTCCTCTGCACCGGGCACTCCATCGCGCTCGGCCGCTCATGCCCTCGCGTCGTGGGCCGCTGCGCTCGAGCCCACCGATGAGGACCTCGAGCTCGCCCGCCGCGCCCTCGTCGACACCGTCGCCGTCGCGGTCGCCGCGCGCGAGCACGAGCTGCTCGACATCGCCAGGACGCTGACGGCCGCCGGCCGGCTGGCGGTCGCGGCGCACGTGCTCGACTACGACGACCTGCACCTGCCGTCGACGACCCACATCAGCGCAGTCTGCGTGCCGGCGGCGCTGGCGGCGGGTGGCGGTGCGCGGGCCTATCTGGCGGGCGCCGGGATCATGGCCCGCCTGGGCACGCAGCTCGGCTGGTCCCACTACGACGCCGGCTGGCACACCACGTGCACCGCTGGCGCTCCGGCGGCGGCCGTGGCGGCGGGCGTGGCCATCGAGCTCGATCCCGACCGGCTCGCCACGGCGATCGCACTCGCGGTCCCGGCCGCCGGGGGCGCCCACCGCGCCTTCGGGACCCACGCCAAGCCGCTTCAGGTGGGCTTCGCCGTCGAAGGGGGCCTCCGGGCCGCCACGCTGGCGGCGGCGGGGGCGACGGCGGACCCGACCGCACTCGATGAGTGGCTGACGCTTGTGGGAGCGTCCGAGCCGGAGCCGGTGCTCGAGGGTCCGGCAGTACCCGGCGGGCTGGCCGTCAAGCTGTCCCCGTGCTGCTACGCGCTGCAGCGTCCTATCGACGCCGTCGGGGAGGCTCTCGGGGACGAGCCGGTCGCGCCCGAGGAGATCGAGAGGGTGCTCGTGACCGTGCCGAGCGGCACGCTGCGCCCGCTGATCCACCATCGCCCGCAGACCGGGCTGCAGGGCAAGTTCAGTCTCGAGTACGCCGTCGCCGCGTCCGTGCTGGACGGCCGGCCCGGCTTCGCCAGCTTCACCGACGCCGCGGTCGCGCGCTCCGCCGCGCGTGAGCTGCTCGAGCGTGTCGAGATTCGCGAGGCGCCCGGCGGCGAGGGGCTGTTGTCGGGCACGGTGGGCATCGAGCTGCGGCTCCGCTCGGGCGTGGCCCGTCGCGCAGAGGTAGATCTGCCCGCGGGGGCGCCCGGGCGGCCACCGACGAGCTGCGAGCTCGAAGCCAAGGTCGCCGACTGCGCGGGCGCGCGGGCGGGGGGCGTCGCGGCGCTGACGTGGAACGGCGCCGGTGCCGCGGTGCCGCAGCTCATGAGCGCAGCTGTGCGCTCATGAGCGCGGTCCACGAAGCGCCCGGGCCGAGGACGAAGGCTCAGCCGCTCGTAGGTGCCTCCCGCCGTGTCCTGGTTGCGGCGCGTCGCGGCGGGACGGCGGCCAATCTGGCGATGGTGCCCGTGCCGGGTCGCGGCTCGCGCGGCAGTCGGACACGATTGATGATCCGCAGGTTGCGCTGTCGGCGATCGAGGCTGAGGCTCAGCGGTGAGCTGAGCATCGCGTTCTCGCTGGCAAGCTGCTGCATGGCTGGCTCCCTTCCGTAGAGAAACGGCGAGAGCAATCGTCATGCCGGCGGCCGGACTGAAACGGTCGGGCTCCGGCGTGGACGAATGACCTACCGCGCGCGCCGGAGCGCCAGGCGTGTTGCGACCGTGCGACCCGGGCGAGCGGGCGAGCGTCGGCAGCGGGTAGTCTTCGGCGTGACAAGCGCGACTGGGAGGCGCGGAGCTACTGGTGATTAGGCAGGTTCCCCCACTCGATGCCGTCTGGCTCGCCCTCGAGTCTCGCGACACCCCGATGCACGTCGGCGGGCTGTTCGAGTTCACGCTTCCCGACGATGCGCCGGCCGACTACCTCAAGCGGGAGTTCGAGCGAATGCGCGAGGCGCACACGCTCCCCGCGCCCTGGAACTTGAAACTCGTCGAGGGGCCGCTCGTGGGCCCGCGGGTGCCGTTCATGCGCGAAATTCGGGATGTCGACCTCGACTACCACGTCCGCCACTCCGCGCTGCCCCACCCCGGCGGCCAGCGCGAGCTGGGGATCCTCGTCTCGCGCCTGCACAGTCACCAGCTCGACCTGCACCGCCCGCTGTGGGAGGTGCACCTGATCGAGGGCCTCGAGCGGAACCGCTTTGCCATCTACACCAAGATGCATCACTCGTTGATAGACGGCGTGAGTGGCATGCGGCTAATCATGCGCGCGCTCTCAACCGACCCCGCCCAACGCGAGATGCCCGCCTTTTGGACGACCGGCGCGGGCGAGCGCCCGCGACCCACCGGGGAGCAGAACGGCGCCCCCGGGGCGTTAGGGCGCCCGCTCGAGCTATTGCGCGGCGGCGGCGCGGCCCTCACCGGGCTCTCCAGGGCGGCGCTGGACCTGGCGCTTGCCGCGGTCGACGATCGCGCGCTCCAGGCTCCCTACCGCGCGCCCGACTCGGCGCTGGGCGGCCATCTCGGCGGCCAGCGGCGCTTCGCCACCCAGCAGTACAAGATGAAACGCATAAAGGCACTCGCCCGGGCGGCGCACTGCACGCTCAACGACATCGTCCTCTACCTGAGCGGCAGCGCCCTGCGCCGCTATCTGGTCGAGCACGCGCGCATCCCCGATCGTCCTCTCACAGCCGGCATCCCCGTCAACCTGCGCGAGCCCGATGATCAGTCGATGGGCACGGCGGTCGGCATGATGGTCGCCGAGCTCGGCACCAACGTCGCCAATCCGAGGGAGCGCCTGGAGGCGGTCATGCGATCGACCGCCCAGGCAAAGCGCCACCTGCGCGAGCTCCCACCCGAGGCGCGCACGTCCTACACCCTGCTCATCAACGGGCCGTACATCGCCGGGCTCGTGGCGGGACTGGCCGGCCACGCGCCGATCCCGTTCAACCTCGGGATATCGAACGTCCCGGGCCCGACCAAGCCCCTCTACTACAACGGCTCGCGCCTGGATGCCCTCTTCCCGCTGTCGCTCCTGCTGCACGGCAACGCCCTCAACATCACCTGCGTGAGCTACGCCGGCACGCTCAACTTCGGTTTCACCGGCGCACGCGACACCCTTCCCCACCTCCAGCAGCTGGCGATCTTCATGGGTGATGCGCTCCGGGAGATCGAGCAGATCCTGCTGGTGAAGCGCGCGCCGAAAGCGGCCCGGGCCGGGCGCAGCTGAACCCCAGGCCCTGCTGATTTTGGCGTGACCCGCCGGGCCGTGTCTGCGCTCACGTTCTCCACTTGATCGAGCATCCGACAGGTGGGGTTTCACAGGGATCCGGGGCGCGACCCTCGAGCACCGAGTCGAGCGCTCCGCGCAACCAGGCGGCGTTCCCGGATGGGTCGTCGTAGTCTGCGTCGGGTGCCCCCCGGTAGCGTAGGGCCCCGCCGGCGTCGAGCACGAAGACGTCGGGTGTCGTCTTTGCGTCGTAGGAGCGTGCGACCTCCTGAGACTCGTCTCGCAGGTAGGGCACGCCGTCGAACTCGCCGTCCTCGACGCGAGCGCGCATCGCGTCCATCGAGTCGCGCGGATAGCGATCGGCATCGTTGGGATTGATCGCGAGCATGCGCACGCCGCGGCCGGCATAGTCTCGCGCCACCGCGATGATCCGCTCGTGCCAGGCGATCGCGTACGGACAGTGATTGCATGTGAACACGACCACCGTCGCCGGGGCGCCGCCGGGTTCATGGGAGATTCCGCCCGTGTCGGGCAGCGAGAAGCGGGGTGCCCGCTCGCCGATCGCGGGCATCTCAGATCCTCCCGCTCGCGGTCGAGGATGCGGCCCGCAGCGCGTCGCGCAGGTCGGCGGGGTCGGGCGTGGGCGAGACGCGGCCGTCGCGCCGTACATAGACCCTGCAGGTGAGGCCGGTCGGCTCCTCGCCCGGCGGCTGCACGTCGACGCCGTCGATGCGAATGGTGGGCGAGCCGATGAACCGCTCGGCCGCCGCGTCACCCTCCGTGTGGACCTCGCGTACGACCACGCAGTCAGGGTCGAGGCCGCACTCGACGAGCGCCGCGCGCAGATCCGATAGTGCCCTGGGATAGGACGGACACCCGGCCCAGTACAGAAGCTCCACACGCATGTGTCCACCTTACTGCCGAGCTGACACCCGCCCGAGGCACCGGAGGAGCAGCGGTGCGCATCCCGGCCGGCTCAGCCGTTCGCGCTCAGATCCGCGAGGTCGACGGTGCTTTCGACCGTGTGAAACTTGACGTCGGGTGTACCGAGGACGGTCGCTGGGACCGCCTTCATGAAATCGGCGATATGCGACGTGCCGAAGTGCCTCTGCAGCGCCTCCTGACTCTCCCACTCCTCGACGAACACGAACTCGTTCTCGGCTTCGGTGTCCTCGTAGAAGCGGTAGCCGATGCACCCCTCCTCGGCTCGCGACGCGCGCGCGAGCGCCTGCCCGATGCGCACTAGCTCCTCTCGCCGGGCCGCATCCGTTGTCACACTTCCGATCACCACGATCATCTCTGCACTCCTGTCCTCGATTGTCCAGGGAACCTTGCCGCGACGGGCGCGGCCGGGGGAGCCTACGCCGCACGGGCCTTCGCCGCCGGCGGCCGGGCCGGCCGCCCCGGTTGGAACGACCGCGACACTCGTTGTGCGGGCCGCGCTGTTCACCTTGTTCGTGCTTGGCGCCCCGGTCGTCAATAGCCCGGCCCTCGCTGCTACGCCCGCCTCATCCGGCAAGGCTCCTGCGCCGCTCTGCAGGGGTAGGGCCAGGCGCCTGCTACCCGGTCACATCAGCTTCTCCTTCAGCTGCGCTGGCGAGGATGTCACCGCATTCGATCTGCGCGCCAACCGCGCGCTTCACTCCGTCTACGACCCGAGCTACGCATTCGGCTGCGAACGCCGGACATACAGGTCGTTCTCGTGCGAGGACATCCACTCGGGCGCGGGGTCCGAAGGGTTCGGGGTCGCCACGGTGAGCGAGCCGCTCTGCCACCCCGGCGCGCGCCTGGTCGTGCGAGTCACTCCGACCCTGGACTTCGAAGCTGAATCCAGCACGCCGTTCACGCTAAGGGGACCGTGCTGAGCCGCGCACGCGGGCAGGGGAAGCCAATGGAAGTCGACGCCAACACTGATTCATTCGGCGACGTCGAGTTGCTGGGGGGATTGTCTGCCCGCAGAAGGCAGCAGCTGATCGAGCAGGCGAATCGGGTCCACTAGCGGGCCGGCGAGTGGCTGTTCCGCGAAGGCGACTAGAGACCGATCCCGAGGCATTGAAGACGTTCCTCTGAGACGGGACCGACCGCAACGGTCACCGGCCTGACGCGCAGGCGCATCCGTGACCGCGGCGGGTTATAGGGCACCGACGCGAGTAGCATCGCCCCCGCGATGTCCGCGCCGGTCCTGTGGCAGTACAACTTCTCGAGCTTCAACGAGAAGGCGCGCTGGGCGCTCGACTTCGACGCCAGAGCTCCCGTATCCCTATCCCGAGTCCCCGGACTCTGGAGAGCTGACGCCGCAGACGAGGCATCCCGCAATGGACTGGATCCGCGAGATCTACCGCCGCGACTGCCGCCCATCCTCGGCGATGGATGCGTGAAGCACAGTGGATGACCCCATTGCCATCGAGCTCGTCGAACAGGCCATTGCCGCCCACGGCGGCGTTGACCGGTGGGAGGGCGCCGAGGAGATCAGCGTGCGGATCTCCACCGGTGGCCTTGCATTCGCCAGCAAGCTTCAAGGCTCAGCGATTCGCCGCGTAGAGGCGCGCGTCTCGACGCGGGGGCAGCACGTTACCCTCGCACCCTACCCGCGACCCGGCCGGCGCGGTGTGCTCGAGCAGGACGGCAGCGTCCGGATCGAGACGGACTCCGGCGAGCCGCTCGAGGCCCGCGAGCACGCACGTAGCGCCTTCGCGGACCTGCGCCACAAGCTGTGGTGGGACCGCCTGGACATCCTCTACTTCGCCACCTATGCGATCTGGACCTACATATCGACGCCCTTCGTGTTCGCGCGCGAGGACTACCAGGTGCGCGAGCTCGATCCCTGGCAGGAGGGTGGCGAGCGCCTCAGGCGTCTCGCCGTCACGTTTCCGAGGGACGTCCACACGCACTCGCGCGAGCAGGTCTTTTACTTCGACGCGAACGGACTCATCCGTCGCCATGACTACACGGCCGAGCCGATCGGCGGCTGGGCCAGGGCGGCCCACTACTGCCTCGAGCATCGATCGTTCGACGGGCTGATGCTGCCGACGCGCCGGCGCGTCTACCCGCGCAGGCACAACAACCTGCGCCGCCCATGGCCGCTGCTCGTATGGATCGACGTGTCGAGCACGACCTAAGCCGCGCGCGACAGGGGGCGAGGTCGCGGGCGCTGGTCGAGGGCACGATCCAGCAACCCGCTCTCCCGCAGCCGATCTCCCGTCAGTCGCTGCCTACTGTCGCGACTGACCCACCGCCGTCGCGAACAGCCATGTCGGCCAGGCGGCGAGCGGCGGCGACGTTTGCTTCAACCGCCGGGAACTTCACCGAGCGCCCGCCCGACGCGTCGGGCGTCGGGCTCGTCCCGAGGATCTTGGCCTTCGCGGCTGCGAACTCCTCACCCGTGAGCGCACCGCGTCGGTGGAGCTCCGTGATGCGTTCAAGCTCGCTGGCCGTGCCGCTGCCGGCGCCGGCAGCCTGCGAGACCGTCGACGCTCGCTGCGCCTGTGTCTTGGGCCGTCGTGCTGCCTGTGTCCTCGGCCGTCGCGCTGCCGGTGGTTTGGGCCGTTGCGCCGCCTGTGTCCTGGGCCGTCGCGCCGCCGGCGGCTCGCGCCGTCGCGCGGCCGGCGGCTTGAGCGCTGTGACCTTCGTCTGTCCCTTGGTACGCACCCGCCGCTTGGCGGCATGCGCCGGACGGTCCTTCTTCGAGTTGTCCTTGAACACCAGCCCCGACAGGCCGAAGGTCGCAATGAAAAGCGCTTTTCGGGTGAATCCCATCCCACTCAACCCCCTCAAGATCGCGGTGAATCTTGATAGCACGCACGCCGGACGCGATCGGGCGCGGGCCATCCTCTTCGTGGACCTCGGGGAGGCGAGGATCTACTCGCCGGCGTCCGGATGCTCGCCGGCGGGGCCTGCGGACTAGCATTAGCTGCGTTCAAGGTTCCGACCGCGTGGAGAGCGACCGCGTGCAGCACGATGTCCGAGCAGCGCATCATCGAGGCAAAGGGCGATAGGCCAAGCTTGTTCTCCCTGAGCTCATGCACGACCCGGCTCGTGACGCGCTCAGCCCGGTCGT
Source organism: uncultured Solirubrobacteraceae bacterium (assembly GCA_963730575.1). Lineage (GTDB taxonomy): Bacteria > Actinomycetota > Thermoleophilia > Solirubrobacterales > Solirubrobacteraceae > Palsa-744. The sequence goes on along the minus strand of CAVSSG010000005.1, from coordinate 920,598 downwards.
CGAGATCGAGCAGATGTTCGCCGCAGTGCGCGAGCAGCTGACCGAGCTGACCGCTGCCCTGCGCAGCGACCTGGAAGAACTGCGACGGTGATCAACGACCCGGCGCCGCCGGGAGAGACATCTGTCTTGGCCGCATCGCCCGTCGCCGCCGCTCCTCCCTCGACGCAGGGCGGTCCCGCCGGGGCGCCACCGCGATCATAGGCCGCTGATGCATCCTCGCCAGGTCATCGACTCGCACTCCGGTGTCGAGGTCGAGCGCAAGTTCATCGTCAAGGAGCTGCCGCCTGAACTCGACCGTTTCCCTTCTCGAGCGCATCTCGCAGGGCTATCTGCGATCGGCGAGGGCGGGTTCGAGGTGCGCCTGCGACGCCGCGGCGAGAGCGCCACGCTGACGGTCAAGAGGGGCTTGGCCGCACACGCCACGAGGAGGAGACCGAGCTCGGGCCCGAGCAGTTCCAGCGTCTGTGGCCACTGACCGAGGGCCGTCGTGTAGAGAAGGTGCGCCATCTGATCCCAACCGACAAGGGACTGACGGTCGAGCTCGACAGCTACGCCGGCGAATCTCGACGGGCTCGCCACCGCTGAGGTCGAGTTCGACTCCGAGACCCGCGCTGACGCGTTTGAGCCACCCCGGTGGCTTGGGCCCGAGGTCACCGACGATGCGCGCTATCGCAATGCACGGCTGGCATGCGACGGTGCGCCTCCACCGCCCCGCAGCGCACCGGAGCCCTTTATGCTCGATCGGGGAGAGACGCGACCGCGGGCATTCGCCGAATCGTCTGCGGGCAGATCGACGCGGCCATCGATGATCTGGGCGCGGGGATCCTGGAGGACCCCGGCGAGGCAGTCCACGCCTGCCGCAAGCGCTTCAAGCGGGTGCGCGCGACCGCACGACTGGTGCGCGACGAGGTCGGCACCGACTCTACCGGCGGGAGAACGCGGTGTTCCGTGACCTTGGCCGACGCCTGTCGGACGCCCGCGACAGCCAGGCGTTGCTCGAGGCTCTCGACGCGCACTGCGCCTTCCTTCGAGCTCTCCGCGGGGGCGTTCGCCCGTCTGCGCGCAGCACTGGCAGACGACCTTAGGCGGCCGACGACGTCTGCGCGAGATGCGCTGCGGTCGGTGCGCCCATCATCGCCGAGCTACGCGCCGCGCCCGGGTCCGTGCCGGCTCCTGGAGCTTCCGCCACGACGCGGTGACTGCGCTCGCACCCGGCCTCGAGCGCATCTACCGGCGCGGTCGGCGCGCCTACATCGCCGCGCGCAAGAACCCCACCGAAGAGACCTTCCATGGGCTGCGCAAGCGCTCGAAGGACCTCTGGCATGCCGCCCAGATCCTCGGATCCACCGCGCCGAAGACCATGAGCACGCTTGCCGACCGGGCGCACCGGCTCTCCGACCTCCTCGGCGACGAGCATGACCTCGCCGTCCTCGCCGAGCTCGCCCGCCGGCGACCGGAATGCTTCGCCGACGCGCACGAAGCGGCTCTCCTGCAGGAGCTGATCGCGCGCCGGCGCCGCCAGATCCAACGCGAGGCCATCAAGCTCGCCCGGCGCGTCTTCCAGGCCAAGTCCCGGAGGCTTGCGGCGCCGGTGAGGCAGGCCGGCGCCGCACACGCCGCCTAGCGACGCGAGCCTCCTTCGTTCGGCTTTTCAGCGGCGCGGGCGCTGGGTCCTGAGGGTTCTGTCCCTGCCGGCCGTGGTCCCTGAGCTGTTGGTCGCGAGCAGCCGGTAGTGGTAGGTGGTTTCCGGCTTCAGGCCGGTGATCGCCTGACTGGCCGCCTGGTTGGTTACACCCGCTTGCACGGTCGCGGCCGCCACCGGGGCGCTCGCCCCGTAGGTTGTGCTCGTCCCGTATTCGAATCGATATGTGGCTTTCAGGCTCTCGGGATTCACGATGCCCCTCAACGTGGCACCGGTTGAGGTCACGTTGGCCGCGGATTCGGTGATCGCATAGACCTCGGGGGGTAGCGCGTCTTCGTGAACGCAGGCGTTCAGGTGATCGTCATACAGGTTCTGGACCCAGGCGCCGTCGGGCAGTTGCAGGTCGATTTCGCTCTGGCAGATATCGGCGACCTCCTCGCCCCCGCTGCTGTACCACGTATCGAGCCTGGGATCGGTCGCAGCCTCGGCGTACTCGTGCGATGCGCTCTTGGATGTCTTGTGCACGGGGTTGTGCTGCTGGTCGACGTTCAGGCAGCCGTTCGTGCTGAAGGGAGGATCACCCTGGTAGGGGATGAACGAGTAGATCGCACCAGCGCTCGTAACACCGTGGTAGGCGCAGAATTCCGTGCCGAAGGCTCGTTCGTAGGTGGAGCCCGGGGCGGTCAGGACCATGAACTGGGCGTTCGCTTCGCTCGTCCATTTGTTCGCCGCGATCGTCCGCGCGACCTCAGCTTCGACCTTGGCCGCGTTCACGGACGTGGGCGCCGTCACGCTTTCGTCCGTGTAGGGCGTGACCTTCGCCGTCGAGGACACCCTGCCGGTGGAGTCGAAGTACTGCGTGATGATGCCCCCGTACGGGGAGTCCGAGAGCCCTTCGAGGAGCTCCGAGATCATCGCGCGCACTTCGCCGCCGGGCGTCGTCGTGTTGAAGTTGCTGCCCCAGAGGATGAGGTGCACGTTCGGTTCGTGCTGCACGCCGCCACCGCCTTCGTGATAGAGGAGCGGCCCTTCGGCTTCTCCACCTTCAAGTCCTCCGACGAGGTCCCGGGGGGCGCCGGCGTCGAATACCTGCCCGGCGCCCTGGCGGTAGGCCGAGGCGGCGGGTGAACTCGGCTCGAAGTGGATGCTGTGGGCACCCACCCAGGCAGGGGCTTGCGCGAGACCCGTCACCGCCGACTCCCGGCTGCATGGACCCGGGCATGCCGCAAGGGCCTGGTCGGCTCCCGAGGCGAGGAGCAGCAGGCCGAGCAGACCCACCGCGGCATAGGGGATCGATCCTGCGCCTACGCGCAGACGACAAGCGATACGTCCCATCAGGACTCCCTCCCTCGGTTCGAGACCCCTCTCGGGATCCACCGGCAAGGAGCATATGCCTGTCTGCCGTTTCCCGGCCGGCGGCGCGGCACTCCTCGACGTCGAGGAGTGCCGCCGGAGGCGTGTCGAGAATGGGTGCCTCGCGCTAGGCTCTGGCCAGGTGCAGGTCGAATTCCATCGTGGCGTGTTCGGTCACGTTGACGAAGCCCCCGACGCTCGGGGCGGTCATCCCGAATTCGCTCCAGGGGAAGGTGAGCGAACCCACGGCCTGCACGGTGCCGCCGGCGGCGCTCATTTCGACCGGGACGGTCTCCCGCTTGGAGACGCCGTGGATGCTGAAGACTCCCGTCACGGGCACCTTGACGAGCGAGCCGGCGAGGATCTTGGCCGGCAGGGTGACCGGAGTCGACAGCGCGAATGTCGCGGCGGGGTAGCGGGCACTTTCAAGGCCGATTTCCTTGATTTTTTCGTCGCGCATTTCCCTGTCGCTCTTGAGCGTGAGCACGTTTACGTTGAACGTCGCGGCCGTGATCGCGACCGAGGAGCCGGCCCGTGTGAACCTTGCCGTGCCGGTGATCTGGGAGGTGCGCCCGACGGCGTCGCTCTGCGCCGGCAGGAAGGCCAGCTTCTCCCTAACGCGGTAGCCGGCCTGTGAGCCTGTACCGATCGTCCAGGTGCCGGCGAGCGAGCCGCTGATGCCCGTCGCGGATGCCGTGGACGTGGAGGATTCGGTGGACTTGCTCGCCGTCGTGGCCGTGCTCAACTTGAAGGGCGCGGGCGAGGAGGTCGGGAAGATCACGAAGTAGATCAGTGCGAATCCGGCGAGCGCCACGGCGAGCACCGCCCCGGCGCCGTACAGCGCCATCCTCTTGCGGCTGGGACTTCCCGGCATCTTGACCATTGGCGGCGATTCCCCTTCGTGGTTTGCGATCGTCCGATCGGACGCTGACTCCCAGCTAAGGGGACGGTACTGGGGAGATGCTCAGACCCCCCTGGGAGGTTCCTGAGTCTGAGTGTGCCGCGATCAGGGGGTGACGATCGCGAAGCTCGGGTTGGGCGGATCGAGCAGGCCGAGCAGTTCACCGAGGCTCGCCTGGTTGCCCGCCACGGCGAGTCGCCCGGAGGTGAGGAGCTGTTCGATCATTGCCGCGCCGGTCAGCAGCTCGTCGAGCGCCGTGCGCCCGCTAGGCGGAGCGGCCACGGGCAGCGCTCATGGATGGGATCGCCGGCCGAGGAGTAGGCTTCCATGGACGACGCACGCCACAACGGGGAGGAGACCTCGTGAGCACCATCAGCAGGGATCAGACGCCACTGGATGAGGTGCGCGTCGCCGATCGCGAGAACTTCCTGGACGGGCCGCCGCTCGAGCTGTTCCGCCGGCTGCGCTCGGAGTGCCCGGTCCACTGGACCGACGGCATCACCGAGTACCCCGACGAAGACGGCTTCTGGTCGGTGACGACCGCCGACGACGTGTACGAGGTCAGCCGCGACTGGCAGACGTTCTCCTCCGAACGCGGCGGCTTCACGGCCCTGAAAAGCGCGATCCTCGCGCTCGAGCTGCAGCAGGCGATGTTCATCGGCATGGACCCGCCCAAGCACGACCGCATCAAGGCGCTCTTCCAGCGGGGCTTCACGCCGAAGCGGATCGCCGAGCACGAGGACGCGATCCGCGCGATCACGGTCGAGGTGCTCGACCGGCTCGAGGGCCGCGAGACCTGCGACCTGGTCACCGACGTCGCGCAGCCCGCGGTGGCGCGGGTGATCGGCAGCTTCATGGGCCTCGCACCCGAGGAAGACGAGATGTGGGCGAACCTCATGAACGCGATCGTCGGTGCGGGCGACCCCGACGCGACGCCGGAGGGCGCTCAGGTGGTGATGGAACGCGAGGTGCCACAGGTCTTCGAGCGCTGTGGCAGGCTCATCGCCGAACGCCGCGAGACCCCGACCGACGATCTGACGAGCGTGCTCGTGCACGCGGAGATCGACGGCGAGCGCCTCGAGGACCACGAGATCGTGATGGGGTTCTTCCTGCTGATGGCGGCCGGCAACGACTCGACCAAGGCCACCTACTGCAGCGGCATGCGCGCCTTGATGGAGAACCCCGAGGAGCGGCGCAAGGTCATCGAGGACCCCTCGCTCGTGGCGAGCACGGTCGAGGAGGCGCTGCGCATGTTCCCCGCCTTCGCCCACTTCGCCCGCACCGCGACCCACGACACCGAGCTGCACGGGCAGAGCATCCGCGAGGGCGAGAAGCTCGTGATGTGGTACCCCTCCTCCAATCGCGACGAGACGCGTTATGAGGACCCCGACCGCTTCGACGTGACCCGTAACCCCGAGCACCAGGCGTTCGGTGCCGGTGGCCGGCACTTCTGCCTGGGGACCGCCCTGGCGCGCCTGGAGCTGCGGATCCTGATCGAGGAGACGCTCGCGCGGTTCCCCGACATGGAGATCGCCGGCACCCCGCAGTACGTCGAGTCGCCGTTCGCCAACCAGCTCAAGACGCTGCCGGTCCGGCTGGGACCCTAGTCCTGCGATCGAGGGCCGGCGGCGCGGCGCGCCGTCCTAGCCGCGGTCATGCTCGACGAAGCCGACCTCGTGCGTCGTTATCGTCCCGGCCGTGGCTCGCACGGCCCTGTCCATCATCGAGTTCCCCGCCGATGATCCCGAGCGTGCCCGACGCTTCTGGTCGAGGCTCCTGGACGTCGAGCTCGAGGCGCGTAAGGAATCGGAGGGAGAAGGCTGGCAGACGCACTCGGGCGGTCCGGAGGTCGGTATTCACGCTCGCGGACGTGGACCGGGTGATTCCTTCTCGATGCCCTACTTCACCGTGGGCGACATGGCTCAGGCGCTCGAGAGGGTCGTGGAGCTCGGGGGAGCCGTGGTCCACCCGGGGGACAGATGGGCCGTCTGCAGGGACTCGGAGGGAACCCCGTTCGGGTTGAGCAGCGACCACGTCGGCTGAGCAGGGACCAACGTCCGGTCTCAGTAGAGGGCTGAGGCAAGTCGGCTGCGCGTATCGCGAGCCAGCGGATGCTCCGGTCCGAGCGCGTCGAGCTCGCCGACGATCACGCGTCGGATGTCATCGCGACGTCCCTCGGCTGCGGGCAGCGCCGCGAGCAGCTGTTCGAGCGCGTGCTCGAGCTCGCCCCTGTCGAGCGCTGCGAAGGCGTCAGAGAGCTCGACCTTCCTTTCTGCAGGCGCAGCCGGGCGGCGAGGCCGTCGGCCTGGAAGCTGCCGCCGACCGGCGCGAGGACTTCGAGCGCCTCCTGCTTCGTCGCCCCGCGCGATCAGCATCCGCGCGAGCGCCAGAGCGGCATCGGGCCGGCTCGGCTCGAGCGCGAGCGCGCGCCGCAGGTCGTCCTCCTCGCCGCTCTCGACGAGCAGGTCGGCCTGCGAGGGCAGTAGCTCGTCGAAGAAGCGCCCGACGGCCTCCCTGTCCTGAGCGCCGACGAATTCGTCGACCAGGCGCCGGTCGCTGAACGCCTTCACGGCGGGGATGCCGCGGATCTGAAAGACCTGGGCGAGGTTGGGGTTCGCGTCCGTGTCGAGCTTGGCGAGTACCACCTTCCCCTCGCGCTCGCCCGCGGCCTGCTCGAGCAGGGGCCCGAGCGCCCGGCAGGGACCGCACCACTCCGCCCAGAAGTCGACGACGACGGGAAGCTCCGCCGAGCGCTCGATCACCTCGCGTTCGAAATCCGCTTCGCTCACGTCGATGACGGTCATGCCCAACAGGTTAGGACGTCGGGCAGATCCAGCGGCAAAGCACGGTCGCGATGCGTGGGCTTTCACCGATGCCGTGGGTTCGGGACCGCGACCTCGACCGGCTGGCCAGTGCGCTGCGAGTGGCCGTGACCGGCGCGTGGTTCGCGATCCTCTTCTCCGGCCGTTACCCGAGAGGCATCTTCGATTACGTCGAGGGCGTGATCCGCTGGCACAACCGGGTCGTCGGATACGCGCTCATACTCGTGACCGACCAGTACCCGCCGTTTCGCCTGCGGCCGTGACGGCTCTTCAGGCGGACGCGATCGGCGACGGCGTGCACGCCGCGGGTGCTACCCGTGCCCGTCGGTGCGTCCCCCGGCTGCCTGCACGATCAGATCGGCCGCATCCTCGGGTGTGAGCCTGTCGGTGTTGATGACGAGGTCGTAGTGGGTGGGAAGCTCGGCGCTGATTCCGTAGAAGCGCTGTATGTAGTCCCCGCGCCCGGCATCGGATCGCTTGACCGCCCGCGTCGCCTCCTTCTCGTCGATCCCCAGGGCGGCCGCGAGCCGCCGCTCGCGCGTCTTGGGCGATGCGGTCAGAAGCACTCTGAGCACGTCCTCGCGCTCGCCGAGCGCCATCGATGCGGCGTGCGAGACGATCACCGCGCTCCCCTTCGTGGCGGTGTCCTCGATGACCGAACGGATCATTCCCCTCAGCTCGTCGCTCGCCGGCTCGGTCTGGACGAGGATGTCCGCGCCGGGAACCGCATAGCCCGCCCCCAGACCGGCCGATCCCAATCCCTCGACCATTCTGAGCAGGCGCGACTTGCGCCGCTCCACGTCGGCCACGACTCCCTCGTCGACCCCGGCCTCGACCGCCGCGCGAGTGATGATGTCCTCGTCGATGATGCGAAAGCCCAGGCTGTCGGCCACGGCCAGCGCGGCCTGCTTCGCGCCGGCCCCGTCCTGGCTCGAGATGCATACGACGGTGTGCCCCACGCGCGCAAGCCTACAGGCCGATCGCCGGCAGGGCGGCGGAGCGCTACGCGCCCGCGCCCTCCGGTCCGGTGCCCTCGCCCGGACGCTCGCCCAGGAGGTGGCGGGCGAGCCGTTGCCGCTCGCGGGGTAGAGCCAGGCGGCGCACGACTCGCCGCCTCAGGGGAAGAGGAGATCCCGTCTGTTCATGCACCCATAACGGACCGTCGCGCCAGAACGTGAGATCGTCCGCGGCCCGGTGCGAACGCTCGCCGGCTCGACCGGCACTCGTGCGGTCCGGGCTCGGGCGCGGGCACCCGGAACCTGGGCGCGGCGGGCGGGCCGTCTGGTGTAGTGTCGGCGGGCGGACATGAGCGGTGCAGCCCACGCGACAGGCATCGAGCGCGGCCCCGGATAGCGAGATGGATCCCGAGGGAAGGATCATCGTCGTCACGGGTGCGGCCGGCGGTATCGGCAGCGCGCTCGTGCACGCGCTCATCGATCGGGGGGCGCGCACCGTGGTCGCAGCCGACCTCGACGGTCCGGGTGTGGAGCGACTGCGCGAGGAGCTGGGCGCTCGGGTGCTGGCGCGCACACTCGACGTGTGTGACGAGCGGGCGACGCGTGCGCTGATAGAGGAGATCGAGGACGCGGCCGGCCCGATCGACGTGTGGTTTGCCAATGCCGGGCTGGCCACGGGAGCCGGCCCGGAGGCGCCCGACGAGGACTGGGATCGCCAGTGGCGCGTCAACGTGATGTCTCACGTCTACGCCGCCCGGGCACTGCTGCCGGGGTGGACCGAGCGCGGCGAGGGCCACCTCGTCACGACCGCGTCGATGGCCGGCATCCTCACGACGGTGGGTGACGCCGCTTACTCAGCGACCAAGCACGCGGCGGTCGGGTTCGCCGAGTGGCTGGCATTCACCTACGCCGGACGCGGGGTGCGCGTGTCGTGCATCTGCCCCGGCGCGGTCGACACGGCGATGCTCCGGGCCGGCGCCGGCGGCGATGCCGCGAAGGCGACCGCGGCGATCGGTGGCGGCGACGTGCTCGCGCCCGAGCAGGCCGCGGAGCGGATCCTCGACGATCTCCATAGGGATCTCTTCCTGATCCTCACCCACCCCGAGATGCACGACTTCGTGGTGGGCAAGGCGCAGGACACCGAGCGCTGGATCCGCGGCATGACCAAGCTCTGGTCCCGCGCCCAATCACTGCTCGGCTAGCGCTTACAGCCGGCGCCGAGAACTCGCGGCCTCATCCTGCCCCCGGACGCCGCCCCGACCGACCATCACGGCGAGGGCCCAGGACGGCACGTGACGTACTACAAAAAGGCAAAAAGAGCTCGAGCAGCTTGGACGGGCGCACTGATCGGGCAGCGCAACTGTGGCCGCTCGTCGTGGTTAGGAATTGCAATAGAACAGGGCCTTTTCAGCCAGAAGAGGTCCGTGTCGCGAACGCCGTGCTCCATGAAACCGCTTTATGTACTCGTTATACAGCTAGGCCAACGACCCCGTGCGGCGGACTCATGATGGAACCGAACGACTGGCCCGTTGACCCCGGATTCCGCCGACGCGCTCGTGGTGCGCGTGATCGACGACATCGACGAACGCGATGACGAACTGAGCGACGCCCTGCTCTGCGACCTGCTTGTCGCGGCCTGGGGAAGCATCGTCGCTCAGAATCAGTGACCGGTGACGGTCTCGCCGGGGGCGCCGGGCGCGGTGGGGCGTGGCCACGTGCCGGTGCTCACCGCGCACGGCGCCCGGCCGGCTAGGTCCGTTTGCCGTCTGAGCGCCCCAGCGCCTTGCCGGCGCTGTCCACGACCTTGCGGATGAAGTCATATTGCGTGTGGACCAGCCGGTCGGCCATGTCCAGGGCTGAGTCGATGACCTCCTGACGCCTCGACGGGCCCTCGCCATGTGCCAGCGCCGGCAGGGCTCGGTCGACGCTGTCGACGAACTTGTGCACCGCATCGATCGCTGCCCGCTGACCCTCCTCGACCGACCGAAGCAGATCCTCGGACAGCTCCGTGGTCCTGTCGACGGCGGTTTTCTGCCTGCTGGTGGCCGGACGAGGTTTGCGAGTGCTCGTCGCCCTTTTTTTGGTCGTGCTGCGTTTGGTTTTGGTCTCGGCCATGGCCAGTCACACCCCTTCAGGATGGTTGTTTTCCCCCGGTCTTTGGGCTTGCCTTCCGAGCCCGGGACGCTACGCCTGGTCGGGACGACAGACAGGCGCAGAAAGCCACAGACCGGATGCGGAGAACCCGCATCGCAGAGTTGCCCCGTCGAACACGCGCCGTCGCCGGCGATGAGGTTCGGATGAGCGGGGAGCGCGTGCGGTCAGGCCTCAGGTGGTGGCGGTGAGCGCCTCCGGTGCCGTTGCCAGCCAGCTGCGCATGCGCTCGTAGACCTCGGGGTGGTTGAGCAGCGCGAGATGGTGGGTGCCGCCGACGTGATGCCCGTGCTCGTCGCGGAGGGGGATTTGCCGGGTCCTGCCCTTGCCGCGCGCGCTCGGCACCAGCACCAGGATGTCGCCCAGCAGGTGCCCGAGCGGGTGCTCGGGGTCGCGGGTCACGCTGGCCGAGACGAAGTAGTGAGTCGCCCCCGCCAGCAGCGGGACCTCGCGGCAGGCGACGGCGCGTAGCGCCTCGGGGTCGCGGTCACGCCAGTCCTCGTCAACCAGCGAGCCGTGACGCAGGTCGCGGATCCCCGAGCTGCGCCTTTTGAGGAAGCTGCTCAGCATGCGGGTCTCGGGCAGCCTGTCGAGCGTCACCGCGGCCCAATGCGCGCCCTGCTCGAGGGGTGCACCCAGATGTGGGGTTCCAAGCGAAACGACGTGCCGAACGTGGCGGACCCATGCGTGGTCGTGCTCGTGCGCCTGGTGGGCTGCGCTGCGCGCGACAAGGCCACCCATCGAGTGACCGACCAGCGCGATCTGCTTGACCTCGATCGGCCATTCCTGCACGAGCTCCCCGAGCAGCGCCGCCACGGCGCGGCCGTTCTCGGAGATATGCAGGCCGCTGTTGTAGCGGACGTAGACCGGCGTATAGCCGAGGTCTGTGAGAAGTCGCGAGCCATAGGCGTCCTCGTCACCGGGATTGGTTGCGGCGTTCTGACCCCATGACCAGCAGAACTCATCCCCTGTCAGCCCGTGCAGGAAGACCGCCACGCGAGGGGTGGCCTGCGGGAACGCCTCGCGCAGCGAGGACTCCTCCAGCTCGACTCGCTCCCCGTTGACTCGCACCGACGCCGGCTGGTGCAGGGCGCTGCCGTCGCGCTCGAGCCGATCGCCGATCAGGCCGCTGAGCACGGCGATCCCGAAGTTTCCCCGCTGGCTGGTCGACAGCGAGACCTGCTCGCCGATGCCGCGCCGGGCCATCAACTGGTCGACGGCGTGTCCGAGCCCGGAGGCGCCCGCGCCGATCGCGCCGTAGGCGCGGCTCGAGATCGCGTCGTGGATCAGCTTCACCGGCATGGCCGCCGGGCCCACGCCGCGAAAGGCGCGCTCGGCGATGCCCAGGTGCATGTCGCGGATCGCCCCGGGAAAGCCCCGCAGCTCGTCAAAGGCCAGGGCGCTCAGTGCCCTGACCTCGTTGGACTCGGAGCGCTCCGAGCCTGTGTCCGTGCTGGTCGGTTCGGTGGCGAACGTCGTGTTGCCCGCGCTGGTCATTGCTGTCTCCAATCGGTTTCTCGCGGCTGATCGGGTGAGGCCTGGGTCGACCCTCGACCCAGGCTACGCCTTCACCGCCCACTTGTCACGTAAGCTACAAGCGCATTTGGGGCGGTCGGGCAGGCAGCACCGCCGCCCGCTTCGCTCACTGGTCAGCCGGCGGCCGGTCCCAGGCCGACGTCCGGGAGCGCCCGGTCGCGGTCCAGGCAGAGGACGAGCAGTGTGACCTTGCCGCCACGGACGTGGAAGAGGCTCGCTGCCTCCGTCGGTGTGATCTCCAGGCGGCCCGGGTTGGCGCGCCCGCCGTAGCCCACGTGCACGAGCACGCGCTCGCCGTCCACCTCGATGTACTCGTCCGCGTCGGCGTGGAAGTCCTTCCAGGCGCGCAGCCAGTTGCGCCAGATCCTCGCCATCTCCGCCACCCCCGTCGTACGGCCGAGTGGCAGTAGCGGGTCGTCGCTGACGTACTCGATCTCAGGGTGCGCCCAGTCGGCCGAGCTGAAGTCTCCCCGCTCCCGGGACGCGTAGATGGCCTGCACCAGTGACAGGTTCCTCGAGAGCGCCATCGAGCACGCGAGCGCCGATGCCGTACGGATCAGCCGGTCGGGGCCCCCGCCCCGGTTGCCCCGGCGCCGTGCGGGGTGCGGCGCGAGGTCGGGGTCCGCCGAGACGGCCGTGCCTTCTGCACTCCGTTGTGAGAACTCGCGCCAGCGGGCGCCGACGTCCTCGATGCCGTACCTCGCGGACGCCGGCGCAAGGCATCCAACGCGTGCGTGGTCCGTTCGTAGCCGTCCCGGATGAGCGCCGGCCAGCGGCTGCGGTCGATGAAGATGTCATAGAAGGCGGGGCCTCGCAGGAGGTGGTGGTCGGCCGCGTCGATGATCGTCAGACGGCCGGCGAGGGCGGCGCGCAGACGGTGCGCGAACTCGAGCTGGACACCCTGGTCGGCCTGGCGGCTGGCCGTGAGAATGCCCATCCTGTGTTCCTGCCAGCCGGTTATGTCCCGCGGCTCGAGCTGCGGTGGGAGCATGAAGTTCACGCCGAAGACGTGATCGAAGGTCCCGTCGCGGAGGATCGGTTCACCGGGCAGCAGCTCGATGATCCCGCCGTCCACGTACAGGTGTCCGTCGACCTCGACGGACTCGATCAGCACCGGCAGCGCGATCGCGATGCGCACGAGCCGCCCGACCGTCAGGTCCGGCTTGGTGGCGGTGCCGAAGTAGTCGACGACGCTGCGGTCCATGTCGTAGACGATCGAGGCGAGGGGGATCTGCAGATCTCCGACCTTCAGGTCGCCGAAGCGCTCGTTGAACGTGCGTTCGATCGCCTCGCCCTTCGCGAGCCCGGTGAAGCCCTTCAGCGCCGCGGCGGCGTAGCGGGGCACGTTGGTCCACTGGATGTCGAGATAGTCCTCGAGGTGCCACGAGAGCGAGAACTCGGCCATCTGCTCGGCGGTCATACCCGCGGCCCACATGGATCCCCAGATTGTCCCGCCCGAGCAGGCCGTGATCAGCGCCGGCTCGAGGCCGGCCTCCTCAAACGCCCGCCGCACGCCGATCAGCGAGACGCACGCACCCGCCCCGCCGCCGGCGATCAGCGCGAGGCGCTGGCCGCTGAACGCTGTCACGGGACGTCGCCGGAACGGAGGGAACAGCTCGTCGGCGGCAACCACCTTCGGGCGGTCCACGATCGGGAGTGGGAACAGGGCACGCCGGGCGCGCACCAGGAAGTGGGGGTCGATCGTGGCCCTGACCAGTTCTGCGCGTTCACGGGCCCAGCCGAACCCCAACAGCACGTTGTACACATCCAGGTCAACGCGGCGAGGACCCATGCGGTCATGGTTCCCGTGGGCAGCGCCGGGCGCAAGCGCAATCCACCGTAGAGGTGATGCGGAAAACCACGGTGCACAACGGCGACTCAGTAGTCCACCGACCCCCGGGGTCGTGATTTACGCCGATGTGCCCGGCCCCGACCGGGCCTATTTTGCAGGGACAGGTGTCCGTCGGCGTTTTGCTTGCGCGCCGTCCGTTGCGGTGCAGGCAATCCGCTGCTCGTCGAGGTGAGGACCTATGACAGTCAGAAGCACGTCCGCGGCAACGCACTCCGGTCAGCCATCCGTGCCCGAGCGCACAGCGCTCGAGCGCTCCACGAACGCCCGTACGCTGGGCGAGATGCTGCTCGCAAGCGCCGGGCGCGAGGGGGCGGCGCTGAGCTACAGGGAGGGCGCTCGACGGAGCGAGGTCTCCTATGCGCAGCTGCTGCGCTCCGTCCGCGACGTCGCTCGCGGACTGATCGCGCTGGACATAAAGCCCGGCGACCGCGTGGCGATCCTGTGCAACACCCGTCCGGAGTGGACCCTCGCCGACGGCGGCGTGCTCTGCGCCGGTGCCGCGACCGCGCCGATCTATCACACGAACTCCCCCGAGGAGTGCGAGTACGTGCTCGCGCACTCCGCCAGCCGGCTCGTCTTCTGTGAGGACTCAGAACAGCTCGCGAAGGTGATGCAGGTCAAGGACCGCTGTCCCGAGCTCGAGCACGTGGTGCTGCTGAGCGGTGAGGACCGCGGGGCGATGACGCTCGCGGAGCTGCGCGCTAGGGGTGCGGAGGTGGACGCCGAGCAGGTGGACGGGCGCGTGGCCGCGGTCGAGCCGGGCGATCTGGCGAGCCTGGTCTACACGTCGGGCACCACCGGCCCACCCAAGGCCTGCATGCTCTCCCATTCGAACTGGATGTCGACCGCGGGCATGTATGAGCAGGTGCTCGACTTCGAGGACCCGCCCGTGATCGTGTTCATGTTCCTGCCGCTAGCGCACTCGCTGGCGCGCATCATCCAGATGGTCACGATCGACGTCGGCGGGACGCTCGCGTTCTGGCAGCGCGACCCCCAGCGACTGCTGGAGGACATCCGCGAGGTGAGCCCGACCCATCTCACATCGGTCCCGCGCGTGTTCGAGAAGATCTACACGGCCGCCTCGGCCGGCGTGGCCGAGCAACCGATCAGGCGCGCGATGCTTCGCTGGGCGCTGGCCACCGGGCGCGAAGCTCGCCGGTGCGAGCCCGGGTCGGGCGGCTGGCTCCTGCGAGGCCGCCGAGAGCTGGCGGATCGTCTCGTGCTGTCCAAGGTGCGGGGCCTCTTCGGCGACCGCCTGCGGCTCGCCATGAGCGGCGCGGCCCCGATCGCCGCCGAGGTGCTCGAGTTCTTCGACGCCTCGGGGGTCACGATCCTCGAGGGCTGGGGTCTGAGCGAGAGCACCGCGGCCGGCACCGTGAACACGATCCGCGAGCGGCGGATCGGAACCGTCGGGCGGGCGCTGCCCGGTGTGGAGGTCCGAATCGCAGAGGACGGCGAGGTCCTGATGCGAGGACCGCACATCTTCGACGGGTACCTGAAGGACGCCCGCGCAACCGAGGAGGCGTTCGCGGACGGATGGTTCCGCACCGGCGATGTCGGATCGATCGAGGACGGCTTCCTCACGATCACCGGGCGCAAGAAGGAGATCATCATCACCTCGAGCGGCAAGAACGTCGCCCCTGCGAACATCGAGACGGCGCTGAAGGAGAGCCGCTGGATATCCCAGGCCATCGTCTACGGCGACAACCGGCCCTACCTGGTCGCGCTGATCACGCTAGACCCGGAGGAGGCGCCCGCCCTTGCGGCGCAGATCGGGATCGAGCCGGACCGCAGCTCGATGGCCGGCGCCGCGCAGGTGCGGGCCGTGATCGGAGAGATTGTGGACGAAGTCAACGCGCGCTTCGCGCGTATCGAGCAGATCAAGCGGTTCGCGATTCTCGACCGCGATCTCACCCAGGTCGACGGCGAGCTGACGCCGACGCTGAAGGTCAAGCGCACGGTCGTCTATGGCAAGTTCGCCGACGTCTTCGACTCCATCTACGCGCCCTGAGCGCTCGCTGCGGCTGCTCGACACCGAGCACCACGCGGACGATCCGCAGGCGTTGCGTCGGCAGCTGACCGTGCGGCTTTACAGCGAGTACGCTGCGAGCGGCCTCTCGATCTCGACATATCGCCTCCCGACCACAGGAAGGACCGCTGATGAGTACGCAGACGAACATCGACAGCGACCAGCTATTCATAGGAGGTGACTGGGTCGAGCCGAAGGGCTCGGGGCGCATCTCGGTTATCGCTGCCAGCACAGAGGAGCAGATCGGGTCGGTGCCGGAGGGCACGAACGCCGACATCGACGCGGCCGTGAGCGCCGCACGGGCCGCGTTTGACGACCCGAGCGGCTGGTCGTCCTGGTCGGTCGAGGATCGCGCGCAGGCGCTCGAGCGGCTCGCCGGGGCGCTGGAAAGCCGCGGCGAGGAAGCCGCGCGGCGCGTCTCCGAGCAGAATGGCATGCCGATCTCGATGGCGCTTGTGGTCGAAGCGGTATACCCGGCCGTGCTCGCGCGCTACTACGCGGGCCTGATCCGCCAGAGCACCCTGGAGGAAGATCGACAGGGCCTGCTGGGCGGGATCGTCCACGTGCGCTCGCGGCCCGTGGGCGTGGTCGGGGCGATCGTGCCGTGGAACTATCCGCAGAGTCTCGCCATGATCAAGCTCGCGCCGGCGCTCGCAGCGGGCTGCACGGTCGTGATGAAGCCGAGCCCGGAGACCGTGCTCGACAGCCTGCTGCTCGCGGAGGCGATCATCGAGGCGGGGTTGCCCCCGGGGGTCGTCAACATCGTTCCCGCCGGGCGCGAGGTGGGCGCCTACCTGGTGGAACATCCGCATGTCGACAAGATCGCCTTCACCGGCTCGAGCGCATCGGGCCGCTTGATCGCGCTGCGCTGTGGCGAACTGCTGCGCCCCGTGACCCTGGAGCTCGGTGGCAAGTCGGCGGCGATCGTCCTCGACGATGCCGATCTCTCGCGCTCGGTCGAGGGCCTGTTCGCCGCGACGCTCGCGAACAACGGTCAGACGTGCGTCAACTGCACGAGGGTGCTCGCCCCCCGCTCGCGCTACGGCGAGGTGCTCGAGGTCTTCAGCGGCCTGGTGGGCGCGCTTCAGGTCGGCGACTCGCTCGACCCGTCCACGCAGGTCGGGCCGCTGGCGAGCGCTCGGCAGCGCGACCGCGTCGAGGGCTACATCGAGAAGGGTCGCGCCGAGGGCGGACGGGTCGTCGCGGGCGGCGGGCGCCCGGCCGAGCAGGAGCGCGGCTGGTTCGTGGAGCCCACGATCTTCGCCGACGTCGAGAACAGCTTCACGATCGCCCGCGAGGAGATCTTCGGACCGGTGCTCGCGGTCATCCCCTACGAGGGCGTCGATGAGGCCGTGGCGATCGCCAACGACTCCGAATTCGGGCTCGGCGGCACCGTGTGGACCAGCGATCACGAGCGGGGCGAGGCTGTCGCAAGACGCGTGCAGACGGGCACTATCGGGATCAACCACTACGGACTCGATCCCGTGGCTCCGTTCGGTGGCGTGAAGGCGAGCGGCCTTGGACGCGAGCTGGGCCCCGAGGGCCTCGCGGCGTACTTCCAGCTGCAGTCGATCTATGAGGCACCGCCGGCCGCCTGACGGCGGCGGCGGCGAGCGAGCGCGGGCCTGACCCGCCTTCTCGCCGAGCATTTGCCAACCGAGGCCGGCGTCCGTCTGCGGACGCCGGCCTCGAGGGGCTAGATCCCAGCCGGCTACTGGAGGTTCGAGGGCCCTTTGACCGTGTTGGGCTTGTCCACAACCACTCCGCCGTTGCCCGTAACGGTGAGCGAGCCGGACACCGTGTTCTTGATCACGGTCGCCCCGCCTTCGTTGCCCGTCACCGTCAGCGACCCGGAGACGACGTTGCCGTTGACCACCACGCCTTCCTTGTTGGCGGTGACGGTGACCGGTCCGGAGATGGTGTTGGCAGAGCACCCGGAGTTGCCTTCGCCGATCACGACCGGGCCGCTGCCGCTGGTGGCGGTGACGGCTCCCGAGATCGTCGCGTCGCAAAGCCGCAGCGACGTGGCCTTGTTGGCCGTGACCGGCCCGGAGATCGTTCCCCCCTCGACGTTGAGTTCGCCGCCCGATTCAACCGTCACCGGTCCCGAGATCTTCCCTGTCGAGGTGAGTTCGACCGATTCGCCCGACTTCACGTTCAGCGGGCCACTGAAGCCGCCGGAGAGGACCTTCACGGCACCGGTGAACTCGATCACCTGCTGGAAGGTCGAGCGGTTCGTCCAGGCCATCGTGAACGGTTCCGTGTAGGTGGGCGGGAGCGGCAGGTATGTGGGCGGGAACTCGATCCGAACGCGCGCGGCCCGCCAGGCGCTCGCCGTGGGCCCCTGTTCCTTTTCGAGTTTCTCCGCCGCGGACTGGACTGCCGCCCACAGCGAGGCCCGACACGCGGACAGACTCCCGTTGCCGCAGTAGCGTCGGCTGTAGGGCCCTTTGACCGGGAGGCCCAACTCGGTTCTCAGGTCCTTGTAGATGTACCCGTACCAACCTTCGTCATAGGCTGACCCGGTCGGCGACGGTGCGTTTTCCACGGGGGCGAAGGAGGCGAATTCGTTCAGCAGTTCGGGACCGAGCACCGGGCCCAGGACGGCTTCCCCGATCGGCCTGAAGGCCGCGTCGAGCACGGCCGCGCCTGGGTCTTCGGGCCCGGTGACGCCGTAGCGGCTCGCGCCGCGCTCCACCCAGCTCGAGACCAGGTTGGCCGCCTGTTCGGCCAGTGGCGTGGGCGCTTTGGAGCCGGCCAGGACCTGCTCTATCACCGGCCAGTCCTCGATCGCGCGCAGATCCTGCGTCGCTGCCCGGTTCATGATCGAGGCGACGTCGGCCTCCTTCATGCCCGGTTTGAAGCCCGTGTACAGCTGGACCCGCTGGACGGGGCCGTAGGAGTAGTTTTCAGACGCGGCCCCGAATTCGGGTGCCGGCTTGTTGTTCCAGTTCAGGAAGACGTCGCTCTTGGGCGCCACCTCGTGGGGGTGCTGTTCCTGTGAGAGGAACCCGCGCCAATCGTACTGCCCGGTGCCAAAGGTGGGCAGGCTCGGGTCGGTGCCCGGCGCGAGGATCGGCAGGCGCCCGGCCGAGAAGTAGGCGATGTGCGTGCTGTCGACGTAGGGGATGTTGAACGTCGTCTCGAGCTCGTTGGCGGCTTTGAAGAACTGCTGGGGCGAGTGCACTCGGTTCGAATCGAAGTCGCTGAAGGCGAGCTCCCCCGCCGGCTCGCGCCCGCGCGTCGAGCGGTCCCTGGCGACCGCGTACGGCTTCCCGCCGACCGTCACGGTTCCGCTGATCGGACCGTGCACGCTTTCCATGAACGTGAGCTCGCGCGCCGGTTCGGTTTCGGTGGCACCCAGCAGACCGGCGTCGACCGATTTGAACGGGATGCACTTGCCGTTGTATTCGTAGTAGGTCGAGCTTCTGGTCGGCGTGCCGCCGCCCGGTTCGCACAGCTTCTCGAGGAACTGCTGGATGTTCTCGCTGCCGGCGCTCGTGAGGCTCCACGCGAAGTCGCGTGCCCGTCCGATGAACACGTACGGCGAGATCGGGGCGATGGCCCCCTGTGCGCTTACGCCGCCGCCCTGTAGCTCGGCCTGCATGACGATCTCGGGGTAGTAATAGCCGAGCTGCGGGCCCATCACGGCCAGCGGGTGCCCGTTGGCCGAGTGTTCGGGGCCGGCGAGCAGGAAGTTGGAGATCTTGCGTTTCGACGCGCGCGCCGCGCTCATCGCCTGTGCGACTGGCGAGCTCGGCGGATCGGACCCACGGTCGATCACCGCGGCACCGGGCGTCGGTCCGGTCGGCACGCCGTCGTAGGGGAACGGCTTGGAGGTCGTCGTCGGGGCTTCGGGGTCGTTTACCTCCTTGAGGTCGCGGAAGACCTTCAGACCTTCGGTCTGGCCCAGCTTGGCCTCGAGCCCGGCGAGGAAGTTGGAGTTGGTCACTTCGTTTCCGCCGCCGTTGCCGAATATCGAGCCGATGAAGGCGAAGCCGGCGATCGCGTCGGTGGCTGTCAGAGGGGGCAGCAGCCGTGCTTCTCCCTGTGTGTCCTCGTAGGCGTTGACCCCATCTGCCCAGTCTTCGAGGTCTTTGTAGACCTGTTCGCCTTCGGGCCCTTTTTCGAACAGCGACTTCTTCTGTTCGGCGACGTACTCATAGGCCTGGGGGCTCGGCGTGAACGAGCGTCCGGTGAGGAGCAGTTCGAACGGGTTGATGCCGGGGATTTCGAGCGCCGCCGCGTACGCGGGCCCGAGACCGAGTGCCAGGATCAGGCCACGGTCCTCGGCGGCTATGTAGCCCGAGCCGAACATCACCTCGTCGCGCGTCTGCCCGTAGACGTGGGGGATGTCGTTTTTGTCGCGCTTGATCACCAGGCCCGGCTCGGGGTGCTCTTCGCGCACGACGGGCCCGGTCACGCCGAACTTCTCAGACAGGAAGTCTTCTTCGAGGTTCTGCGCGGTGACGTTGCCCCCGAGCGGCGTCAGTTTGTCGTAGAGCAGCCCCTGGTCGTAGGCGTGTTCGTAGTTTTCGTTCGGCGGCAGGCCGCCGAAGTCGCCGGGCGCGAGGATCTGGAATGCGGGCCCGGACAGGTCCAGCGTGGGGGAGGTGGTGGTTTCAGCCGAGGCAGTCGCGGCCGCTGATCCGCCCAGCGCAGCGAACAGGCCCGTCGCAAGCAGGCCAACGGCAAGCCGCCGGAGCAAGCGCGCACCTGCACGCTGCGCCGGCTCCGTCCCGAGCGTCCCAATCCCAAGCATCACTGCCTCCTCTCCCGAAAAGCGCAGCCTGCGCCCTGGCGAGGCTGCAGTGCGGCGATCCTACTAGAGCCGAGTCTCGCGCGCGTGGTGCTCGCGGCAGTGGCGCGCGACAGGCGCGCGCCGTACCGGGGCGCTATCCGACGGGCTTCGTCGACGCCTCGGCGGAGGTCTCGGACGCCGCCGGGAAGCCGGCGGCGAAGATGCCTTCGAGGTTCTCCACCGGCGTGGGCTTGCCCAACAGCTGGCCCTGCGCCATCCGGCATCCCATCTCGTGCAGGCTGCTCAGCTGCTCGAATGTCTCGACTCCCGTGGCGATCACCGGGAGCGAGAGGTCCCGCCCGACGATGAGGATGGCCTGCAGCAGCCAGTTGCGGTAGTCCTCGTCGTCTGACATGGCGAGGGTGTTCCTGTCCACCTTTAGAAAGTCGAGCGGCATCTGCCTGAGGTCGGAGTGGTGCGCGTATCCGCTGCCGAAGTCGCCGATCGCGATGCGCACGCCGAGCTGCTTGATGGCCCTGAGGCGCTCGGCCGAGGCCGCGACATCGCGCATCACGGCCGTCTCGGCGATCTCCAGCGTGAGCAGCGAGGGCTCTATGCCCGACTGCTGCAGCGCTCGCTGCACATCGGTCAGGAATCCCTCGCGGCTGAGCTGATGCGCCGACACCTTGACCGAGATGCCCACCTGGTGGCCTGCCACGTTCCATGCCGCAGCTCGAGTGCACGCCTCTTCCATCATCCAGCGGCCGATCGGCACGATCAGCCCGCTCTCCTCTGCCAGCGGGATGAAGTCATCGGGAGGCAGGACACGCTGGGTGGGATGCATCCAGCGGATGTTGGCCTCGAGCTCCACCAGCTTGTGCGTGGACATGTCGAAGATCGGTTCGTAGAGCAGGAAGAACTGTTTGTCCTGCACCGCCGCGTTCAGCTCGACGCCGAGCACCCCGCGCCCCTCGATGACCGAGCGCATGTTCGCGTTGAACAGCGTGTAGCGGTTCCTGCCCGCGGCCTTGGCGGCGGTGAGCGCCAGCTGCGCGTCGCGCAGGAGGTCTTCGGGGGTCGCGTATCGGCCAAAGGCGACGCCGATGCTCGCGGTCAGGGACAGGCTCATCCCGAAGCCGTCGAGTTCGACGGGCTTGTTCAGGGCCTCGATCACACGTCGCGCCAGGGCGTCGAGTCGCACCCCGCGGGCCGCCGATTCGACCAGCACCACGAACTCGTCTCCGCCGAGACGACCGACGGTGTCGTGCACTCGCACCACGCCCTCCAGCCGTTCGCCGACGACCGCCAGGAGTTGATCACCGGCGGGCTGGCCGAGCTTCTCGTTGACGTCCTTGAACCAGTCGATGTCGATGAACAGCGCGCCGACCAGCAACCCCGACTGGCGCTTGGCCCGCGCGATCATGCGGTCGGCACGGTCCATCATGAGCGCGCGGTTGGGCAGCCCGGTCAGAGGGTCGTACAGATCTCCATGCGACGGCTCGCCGGGCTCGCTCGCCTTCGCCGGCGAGCGACGGCCGGCGAGGACGAGCACGAGCAGGCCGAGCAGGGCGCTCAGCAGGATTCCGGTGATGAGCAGAGCGACCGCGCCCCCGTCTTCGAAGATGCCTGCGCCGGGCAGAGGGGGCCCGAAGGTCCTCAGCGTCCATCCGTCGTGCAGGTTGGCGGTCGCGGTCTGCGCACCGGCCTGTGGGGCGCCGCTGGTGAAGACGACCTGCGAGGGGCCGCTCTTGTAGCGCAGGTGGATCGCGTACTGCGGGTGGTCCCGGAGGACCTCGCCCAGCACGACCCCGGGCAGGAGCACCTCGCGCAGCCAGCCCGCGAACGCTCCCCTGCGGGCCGTGAAGTTCGACGGTGGCAGGTTTCCGCGGTACACGGGCGTCTGCACGACCAGCCCGTGGTCGTGGCCCACCGTGGCCGCCGTGTAGACGCTGAGTGCCGAGTCCCTCGACGTCACCAGTCCGGGCGTGAGCGCGCAGTAGTCAAGGCTCGCGGGCGTGTGCCTGACCGGGCTCCGTGACAGTTCGACCGCGGCGAGGCAGTTGAAGGAGCGCTTGCCGGCCGGCACGATGTGGAGGCCGGCGACGGCGGTCTGCGGGCCCGCGCCGGCGCTCTGCGGCGAGTGCGATCCCAGCCGCTTCACCGCCGCCACCGGCGGCTTCGCCGCATGACCGGTCGTCCGCTGTTCGAACGCGGCGAGTTCCGATGTCCGCACGAGCGTCACGAGGCCGAGCCGCTCGAGCTCGGGGTAGCGGCGCAGCGCCTGCGCCCATTTCACCCACACGGCGAATTCAGCGGCCGACGCGTTGGGATTGGCGGCAAAGAAGGTGCTCGCCCCGATCACGAGGTCTTCCTCGTGCTGGATGTCGAGCTTCAGTTCGGAGGCGATTTCCGAGGAGGTGCGGGGGAACTCCTGGCGCGCCTTGGTCGCGTCGGTGCGCGCCACGGCATGGGCTCCGAGCACCGAGGCGACAGTCCCCACCGCCACGCACAGCACTGCCACCGCCACCCATACGGGCCTGCGACCCTTGAAGAGGTTCCTCACGCCGGCGAATACGTCCCCGCGCGAGCCTGGCGGCGGCGCCTTGGGGTCATTGGGGGCGCCCTGCGGCGCGGGGGCCGACAGCGGCGGGACCCCGGAAGGCTGCGCGGTCACCGGTGCCGGCGCGGGCGCAGGCGGATTGCCAACCGGCCCAGAGCCGGAAGAGGGGGGAGCGCCGTCGCGCTCTCGGTTGTGCTCGGGGGTTTCGCTATCTGACATGACGAGCCGTGTTGCCTCCGAGCACGGATGTGTGCCCCTGCCCCGATCGGGCCTCAATGCCGATGTCTATCGTCATCGTGCATGCCTTTCGACGAATAGCCGATGAAGGTTTAGTGGTGCAGGACGGCGTGCTCGCCCGACCGCCGCGCGGTGAACACACCTTCGGCGAGACTCTCGGTGCCCACCGGATCGCTAATCTCGCCCATCTGGTATCCGTGCGCGCAGATCAGCCTCGTGTGCACGCGCGCCGGCGTCATGAGCCGGTGCGCCTCCTGCCCGGGGCGTTCGCAGCGGGCAAGGCATGAGCGCGATCGTGTGGCTGCGGCGCGATCTGCGTCTGCACGATCATCCGGCGCTCGCGGCCGCGCTGGCCTCACACGAGCGCGTAGCCGCGGTCTTCTGCCTGGATCGAGGCCTCCTGCAGGGCCGGCACCGATCGGGCCCGCGCACGCAGTTCCTGCTCGAGTGCCTGAGAGATCTCGACGTGCAGCTGCGCGAGCGTGGCAGCCGGCTGATCGTGCGCCACGGGCCTTCAGAGCGCGAGCTCTGCCTGCTCGCGGGCGAGCTCCGTGCGCGCTGCGTGCACGCCAGCGCGGACGCCGGGCCCTACGCGCAGCGGCGCGATGCCCGCGTCGCGCGCGCGCTGGGCGGCGCGGGTGTGGCGCTGCGGTTGCACCCGGGCCTGTTCACCGTGCAGGAGCCCGCCGCGATCCACACCAGGGCGGGCGGGCAGTACACGGTCTTTACGCCCTATTACCGGGCGTGGCTTCAGGTGCCGCGCCGCGAGCTGATCGCATGCCCGTCCGCGCTTCCCCCGCTGCCGGCGCGCCTGCGACGCGGCCGGCTGCCTCGGCTCGACGAGCTCGGCCTCTCTCGGGAGGTGGCCCATCCGGCGCCCGGCGGCGAGCGGGCCGCACGCGCGCGGCTCGCACGGTTCCTGTCGGGCGCCGGCGGCTACGCCGAGCGCCGGGACATGCCGGCCGCAGAGGCCACATCGGGGCTCTCCCCCTATCTGCACTTCGGCTGCGTCTCGCCGCGCGAGGTCGAGCACCGCCTGCCGGATGGACCGGGGCCTGAGGCCTTCCGCCGCCAGCTGTGCTGGCGTGACTTCTACGCCCAGGTCCTGCTCGGCTTTCCGCGCAACACGCGCTCCGAGCACCAGCAACGCTACCGTGGCAAGCTGCGCTGGAGCCACGCGCGCGGGCGGTTTGCCGCGTGGTGTGAGGGGCGGACCGGATATCCGCTCGTCGATGCGGGCATGCGCCAGCTGCGCCAAGAAGGGTGGATGCACAATCGCGTCCGCCTCGTCGTCGGCTCGTTCCTGACCAAGGACCTCGGCATCGACTGGCGCTGGGGCGAGCGCTGGTTCATGCGCCTGCTCATCGACGGCGACGAGGCCAGCAACAACGGCAACTGGCAGTGGATCGCGTCGGTCGGCGTCGATCAGGAGCCGCCGTCGCGCCGCATCTTCAACCCGGCGCGCCAGCAGGAGCGGTTCGATCCGCAGGGTGCCTACGTCCGGCGCTTCGTCCCCGAGCTCGAGCTCGTGCCGGACCGCTACCTGGCGGAGCCCTGGAGGATGCCCGAGCAGGTGCAGGCCCGGGCGCGCTGCGTGATCGGGCGCGACTACCCCCGACCGATCGTCGATCACGCCCAGGCACGCCGCGACGCGCTGGGCCGCTACGCCGCCGCCCGCTGAGACAGCCGTCCGGTCGCCGATCGGGCGGCTTGCCCGACGAGTCGATCATTTGGCCGCCGCTATCGTGAGCCCCAGCGGCGGTGGGCCGGGGGTCTAGTGCCCCCCTGTGGCAGGGACATGAGCTTGTCCCGGTACAGGCGGTCGAAGCCCGCAGCCCTGGCCCCCGGCTAGGGGCTGTGGAGTCGCTACCCACCGTCGCCCAGCTCGTGCGCGCTCTCGGGCCGGGCGGCGTTCGTGTTGTTAGGGTCTCGTTTCGTGTACAGCACCGCCGAGGCCAGGCAGCAGCTGCTCGACTCCGTGGCACAGGCAACCGATGAGATCGGGTTGGCGCTGGCCTACCTGGGCGAGGCGTACGAGCGCGTCGACGAGCACACGGCCGAGACGCTCGAGCGAGAGCTGTTCATGCCGGTGCAGACGGCCTACGGCCGGGCGCAGCGCACCCATGCCGAGTTCGCGACTCGTCATGAGCTGCCCGGCCGGACCTTCGACCGGGTATCCGCGGGTTCTCCCTCGCAGGGGGCCAGGACGCTGCTCGACGAGTCGGTGGAGGCGGTGGCCAGGGCGGACGGCGCCCTTTCGAGGCTGCAGGATTCGATGCTGCCGGTCGAGGTGGGCGACCCCGAGCTGCGCCGGGGCCTCGAGCAGGTGCGCAGGTTGCTTGCCGACATCCGCGGAAGGGTGCGTGAGCTCGAGCGCACGCTCGGGCGCTGAACCGACTCACAGGCGCCGCGGCCCGGCCCGTCCGGACGCTCGCCGGCCGCTACGCGATCCTCGCGTGTGGCGCGGTCGCCGCCCTGCTTCCCGGCGACGCGATCACCCTCCTGCTCGGGACGGGTCCGCTCTACCTGCTGCTCGAGCTGAGCCTGCTGCTCACGGCGATCATCGACCGTCGTGAGCGTGCGGCCGAGTGACCAGCGCCAGGGTGAAGCCGTCGTAGCCCTTGCTGCCGACGGTCTGGATGGTGGTGGCGCTGACGCGCTGCTCTGCCTGGAGCATCGCGTGCAGGCGGCGGGACCCCTCGACGGCCGGGTCGTAGCTGGCGGGGTCGACCAGGGCGCCGTCGCGGATGACGTTGTCGGTGATGATCAGGCTGCCGGGATGGGAGAGCTCCAGGGCGAACGTGAAGTAGTCCGGGCTGCTCTGCTTGTCGGCGTCGATGAAGATCAGGTCGAAGGGGTCGGGGCTCTCCGCCACGAGCTTCGGAAGCGTGTCCAGCGCGGCCCCCAGGCGCAGCTCGACGATGTCCTGCAGGCCGGCCCGGACGATGTTGGCGCGTGCGACCTCGGCGTAGCTCGCGTTGGCCTCGAGCGTGATGAGGCGGCCGCGGGGGCCGAGCGCGCGCGCCAGCCAGATCGTGCTGTAGGCGGCCAGCGTGCCGATCTCGAGGACCGTGCGGGCCTGGATCGCTTCGGCCAGCAGATGCAGGAGCTTGCCCTGGCTAGGCGAGACGGCGATCGGCGGAAGGCCCGCCGCCGCGCCGGCCTCGAGCGCACCATCGAGCGCGGGATCGGGTCCCACGAGCTTGTGGTTGATGAAGCTGTCGACGGCTGTCCACCGCTGCTGGCTCGCGGGCAAGGGCTCCCGATCATACGGTTGGAGCCTCTCGTCGCGCCGGCACGTAGGACGCGCTCACGGGGTGTGAGACCTGGCCCGTTCGAGCAGCAGCTCGAACAGGCGCTGCTGGGCGTCGGCCGGGAAGGGCCGCAGCGCGGCCGAGCTGAACAGCGTGACCCGGGCGGGGCCGTCGACGAAGCCGAGGACGTCCATGTAAAGCGGCAGTTCTATTCCGCCGACCATCAGCCTCGCGGTGATGCGCCAGCCGAAGCCTCCGGCCGTGCCCGGCGCAGGGGGGGTTCCGGACTCGATCGACACGCGACCGACGCTTGCCCCCGCGTGCCGCTGGCTCTTGAACAGCAGGTTCAGGTAGTGCGAGAAGCATTCGCGCACGTGGGCGCTGCGAATCGCCGTCAGTTCGCCGGCTGCCACGGCGGGCGTCGAGCTGACCGCGACTTCTGAGCTCACGGTGAGCTCGACGATGCCGCGCCTGAACTCGAAGCCCTTCGAGCCCACGTCGGCCAGGCTGTCGCCCGCGCCCGCGCCCGCGTCGTGGCCGGGGCCACGGGTCCGGCGCAGGCCAGCATCTCCTGTTCGAGTCGCTTTTCGCCGGCGGTCGTGGGTTCGTGGTCAGAGGAGACCTTGAAGCCCGGGAGGTCCGCGGCGGTGATGTTCACCGCATGGGCGTACGCGATCGCGGCCGGCCTGCTCAGCGGCTTGCCCGGCGTCCGGCTGTCGTTAGCGACCGCCGCGTGGCTGCCCGCGCAGGCCGAGAAGAGCCCACACACGACGGCGAGCATGGGCGGGATCAGCCTCCGGCACATGGCCGGGGTCATTGTGCCAGAGCACGGACCGCCCACCGGGCGATTACGGTAGGGTCGCGGTCGATGGGCGAGCGAACCGGATACGCGCCTGGCGCCTTCTGCTGGACCGACCTGGCCACGACCGACCAGCCCGCGGCCAAGGCCTTCTACGGCGCCCTGCTCGGCTGGGAGGCCGAGGACATGCCGGTGGGCGAGGGCATCTTCTACTCGATGATGCGTCTCGGCGGGCGGGATGTCGCCGCGATCGCTCCCCAGCCCCAGCAGCAGCGCGACGCGGGGGCGCCGACGGCGTGGCAGTCCTACGTCTCGGTAAAGGACGCCGACGCGATCGCAGAACGAGCGAAGGAGCTCGGCGGAACGGTCCACGCGCCGGCCTTCGATGTGATGCAGGCGGGTCGCATGGCGGTCATCCAGGATCCCCAGGGCGCGTACTTCGTTGCGTGGCAGCCGCGTGGGCACTTCGGCGCGGCGCTCGTGAACGCGCCCGGCGCACTAGTGTGGAACGAGCTGGCCTCTCCCGACCTCGACGGCTCGAGCGCCTTCTACAGCGGGCTGTTCGGGTGGTCGATCGCGCCCTTCGAGGAGAGCCCCGTCCCGTATCTGTCGATCAAGAACGGCGACTCCAACAACGGCGGCATCACCGATCTGAACTCGCCCGGTGCTCCGCCGTACTGGCTCGTGTACTTCGGGGTGAAGGACATCGACGCCGCGCTGTCAAAGGTGCAGGAGCTCGGTGGGACGAAGCTTTTCGGGCCGCAGGACATTCAGATGGCCAAGATCGCCGTCGTGCAGGACCCGCAGGGTGCCGTCTTCGCGCTGTACGCCGGCCAGCTCGAGCCCTAGGCGGGTGGGCTCCGGCGGAGTGGGCGGGCCGCGGACAGCACCGTCGCAGACCGCGGTCAAGCGCCGGGCGCTCGAGCTGTTCCGAGGCCTGCCGCGCCGCTACGACCAGCTCTCTGCGCTTCTGAGCTTCGGGCAGGATCCCCGCTGGCGGCGCTCACTGGTGGGCGAGGTGGCACCGGCGCCGGGTGAGCGGGTGCTGGACGTGGCGACCGGCACGGGGATGGTCGCGGCGGAGCTGCTCGCGCGCTACGACTGCTCGGTCGTTGGCATCGACCAGAGCGCTGAGATGCTCTCCGGCGCCCGCGCCCGCTTCGAGCGCCCGGTCGGCAACGGTGGTTCGCCCGCCGCCGGGCCGAGCGGCGGCGAGGCCCGCGTGGAGCTGATCGAGGGGCAGGCCGAGGCGTTGCCGTTCGCGGATGGGAGCTTCGACGCGCTCACGTTCACCTACCTGCTGCGCTACGTCGAGGATCCGCGGGCGACGATGGGCGAGCTGGCTCGCGTCGTGCGCCCCGGCGGGCGTGTCGCATCGCTCGAGTTCGGCGTGCCGCCGGCACCGCCGGCGCGGGCGGCCTGGAGGCTCTACACGGCGATCGGCCTGCCGACGCTGGGGCGGCTCGCGTCGCGTGAGTGGGGCGAGGTCGGCAGCTTTCTCGGGCCGAGCATCAGGGGCTTCTACGAGCGCCACCCGGTCGAGCGGATCGTCGAGTACTGGCGGGAAGCTGGCCTCGAGGACGTGGCGGTGCGCCGCATGAGCCTCGGCGGGGGCATCATCATGTCCGCGACCAGGGTCGAAGATGACGGCCGCGCCTGAGCGCCCGGCATTCTATGCCCTGGGTCGCGGCCGCCTGGGCGGGTTGCTGACGCTCCTGCATCCGCCCTACACGGCTTGGCATCTGAGCTACTTCGCCCTCGGTGCGGCGGTCGCCCCGCAGCTGTACGTCGACCGTCTGCTGTGGGGTCTGGCGGCCTTCGGCCTGGCGGTGGGGGTGGGCGCGCATGCGCTCGACGAGCTCCACGACAGGCCGCTGGGCACGAGTCTCTCCGACCGCACGCTCCTCGCGCTGGCGGGCGCCAGCATGCTCGCGGCGATCGCGATCGGCGTCGGCGGCATCCTGACGGTCACGGTCGCGCTGGCGCCGCTGGTCCTCGCCGGCGCGCTGTTCCTGCCCGCCTACAACCTCGAGCTGGCCGGCGGGCGCTTTCACAGCGATCTCTGGTTCGCGATCGGCTGGGGGGCGTTTCCGGCCTTCACCGGATACTTCGCCAACGCGGAGAGGGTCGCCGCGCCGGGGGTGCTCATCGCTCTGGGGTGTCTGGCGATGAGCGTCGCCCAGCGGCGTCTGAGCTCGCCGGCGCGCGAGCTGCGCCGCCGCACCCGCGCGATCAGCGGCGTGCGCGTGCGCTCCGACGGCGCGACCGAGGAGCTCTCGCTCGCCGGCCTTTTGGCTCCGCTGGACGGAGCGCTCGGCGCCCTGTCGCTCGCGATCCCCGTGACCGCCTGCGCGCTCGTCGCCGCGCGGCTGTAGGGCCGCCCCGCTACCGCACCCGCGCGCCGTCACACGCCCGAGGCATGCAGCCGGGGATCCGGCCCGGACGATGCCCGTTGGCGGACCCGCACGTGCGTAGGATTAGGTAAGTGCCCGACGAGCCCAGACCCACGCCGGCCTCTCAGACCGACGGTTCTCCGAACGGCGGTCGCACCGAGGCGCACCCGCCGATGCCGCGCGACAAGCGTGGCTGGCACGTGTCTCCGGCGCCCGATGGGCGGGGAATGCCCGAGCAGGAGCCGACCGGACCGCCGGCGCACCGAAGGCCCGGCTTCCTGTGGTTCATCCTGTTCCTGCTCGCGCTGAACTGGCTGCTGGTCCTGGTGGCCCAACCGAGCACCACCGAACCGAGGGTGCAGATCCCCTTCAATCCGTCCTTCCTCGGGGCCGTGCAGGCGGGCCATGTGAAGTCGATCAACTCCAAGGGCGACACGATCCAGGGGACGTTCACGATGAAGGTGCGCTTTCCGCACACCGACACCAAGGCGACCCCTACGAAGCTGTTCGCAACCGAGGTCCCAACCTTTTGGAACGACACCCAGCTGTCGGCCCTTCTGAAGGAAAAGCACGTCGAAATCAATGCCAAATCGACGACAACGAGTCAGTCCCTGCTCGCCGAGCTGTTGCTCGGCTTCGGCCCGACGATTCTGATCGTCGGACTGTTCGTGCTAATCGCCCGTCGCGCCGCCAGGATGGGCGGGGGGATGGGGGCGCTCGGTAACTTCGGGCGCTCGCAGGCCAGGCGCGTGGACCCGGAAAAGATCCGCGTGACCTTCGACGACGTCGCCGGGATCGACGAGGCCAAGACAGAGCTCACGGAGATCGTCGACTTCCTGAAGACCCCGGAGCGCTATGGACGCCTGGGCGGGCGCATGCCGCATGGGGTGCTGCTGTCCGGGGCGCCGGGCACCGGCAAGACGCTGCTGGCCAGAGCCGTGGCCGGTGAGGCGCACGCGGCCTTCTTCTCGATCTCCGCCTCGGAGTTCATCGAGGCGATCGTGGGCGTCGGCGCCTCGCGGGTGCGCGATCTCTTCGCCAAGGCCAAGGAAGCGGCGCCGGCGATCGTCTTCATCGACGAGCTCGACGCGATCGGGCGCTCGCGCCAGGGCTCGGTGTCGGTGACGGGCGCCAACGACGAGCGCGAGCAGACGCTCGATCAGATCCTCACCGAGCTCGACGGTTTCGAGCCGGCCGAGGCGGTGGTCGTGCTCGCCGCGACCAATCGTCCCGACGTCCTTGACCCCGCGCTCCTGCGGCCCGGCCGCTTCGACAGGCGCGTGACCGTGCAGGCGCCGGACCGCAAGGGGCGCAGGCAGATCCTCGAGGTGCACACGCGTTCGATCCCCCTCGCCGACGAGGTGGACCTCGACGCACTTGCGTCCTCGACGCCCGGGATGGTGGGCGCCGATCTCGCGAACCTCGCCAACGAGGCCGCGCTCCTGGCGGCCCGGCGCGGACATGGGAATGTGCAGATGTCCGATTTCACGGACTCGCTCGAGAAGATCATGCTCGGCTCTCCCCGCGGCATCCTGCTCTCGCCGGCCGACCGTGAGCGAACCGCCTACCACGAGGCCGGACACGCGCTGGTGGGGATGCTCACCCTGGGGGCCGATCCGGTGCGCAAGGTGTCGATCATCCCCCGCGGCATGGCGCTCGGCGTGACGCTCTCGACGCCCGACGCAGACCGGGTGTCCTATTCGCGCGAGGAGCTCGTGGCGAAGATCCGCGTGGCCCTCGGTGGCCGCGTTGCCGAGGAGGTCGTCTATGGCACGATCACCTCCGGCGCCGAGTCCGACATCCAGCAGCTCACGCTCATCGCGCGCCAGATGGTGGGACGATGGGGGATGAGCGATGCGGTGGGTCCGCTGGCCGTGCTGCCCGCCGAGGGCGAAGGGCCGTTCCTGCCCGGCTCGAGCGCGACCTCCGAGTCCACCCACCGTCTGCTGGACGAAGAGGTGCGAAGGCTCGTCGAGGGGGCGCACGAGGAGGTGACACGCCTGCTAGCCGACCATCGCGACCAGCTAGAGAGCCTCGCGCAGGCGCTGCTGAAGGCCGAGACGCTCGACGCGATCGATGCCTACGCGGCGGCGGGCGTGCCGATGCACGAGGAAGAGCCGACGACCGTCTGACCGTCGACCGTCAGCGCGAGCGCAGGCGCTCGCGGTATTCCCGGTTCTGCTGATGCTCGCCGCGGACCTGGATGGCGATGAACAGCATGATCACCGTGACGATCAGGCCGATCCCTCCGAAGGTGACGATGAGGCCGAAGTCCTTGGTGACGGCCTCGCTTGTGGCCAGAAGCATGGCGCGAACCCTAGCAGCGCGCGACGCGTGCGTGCCGTAGCCTTCACGTGACCGCCCACCGATCACAGATCGGGGTGCCACCGCTGCCGGCGGTGGTCACGCGTCGGGAGAGGTGCCGGAGCGGTTGAACGGGCGCGACTGGAAATCGCGTAACGGGGGAGACCTCGTTCGAGGGTTCGAATCCCTCCCTCTCCGTAGGCGCCCTCTACTGCGCGAGCGCGGACGCGCGCGTGTTCGGCGCAGGCCTCGCGGTCCTCCAGGCCGCGATCGCCAGGGCGCCGAGCCCGAGGAGCACGTAGGCGTCGGCGAACACGAGTTGAAGGCCGTCGAGGTGAAGCTCGGAGTGCTCGGGATGGTTGACAGGCACCCACCAGATCATGTGCGAGAGGCCGATCGCCCCGGCAAGCACCAGGGCGAGAGCGCCGCCGACCGATGGCCGGCGCAGCACGTCGAGGCCGAGCAGCAGCAGCGCCGGGACGGCCAGCACCCAGTGGTGTGACCATGAGATCGGTGAGATCAGCAGGCCGGTCAAGGCGCACAGCGAGAAGCCCCGCACATCGTCTCCGTGACGGCCGGCGCGTGCCGCCAGCAGCATGCCGGCGACGCCGACGATCACGGCCGTGGCGAGCCACCAGAGCTCGACGTTCGTCGAATGCAGCAGACGCGCCCAGGCGCCGCGCAGCGTCTGGTTGGCGGTGTTCTCGATCCGCCCAACACGCCGAGGGTCGATGAACGCACCGCCCCAGAATTCGCCCGAGTCACGAGGGCTGACCGCGAATCCGAGCATGACCGATCCCGCGAAGACGGTCATCGAGACCGCCGCCGCGCGATAGCGGCGGCTGAGCAGCAGGTACAGCGCGAAGATGGCCGGCGTGAGCTTCAGGGCGCTCGCGAGCCCGATGCCCGCCCCCTTCCAGCGGCACGCGTCCGGACGGCTGAGGTCGTAGAGAATGAGCGTCGCGATCAGGATGTCGATCTGCCCGTAGCGGAGCGTCGTCCACACCGGCTCGAGCCAGAGTGCCGCGGCGGCGGCGAGCAGGCACAGCCGGGTCGCCCGGGCGCTGTCCAGCCGCCCTGCCAGCGGCTTGAGCCTCAGCGCGAAGCGCAGCATGATCGGAAGCAGGAGGATGTTCCCGGCGCTCACCAAGGGCTCGATCGTGCCGAGGCCCTGGGATGCGAGGGGCGTGAAGGCCATCGCCGACAGCGGCGGATATGTGAACGCGAGCGCACCGGGAAAGCGCAGCGCATACAAATGGGCGCCGCTCAGGACCGCCCGGCCCCCCAGGCGGTAGACGGCCAGGTCGACGAACGGCCAGTGCCGGCCGAGCGGGCTCAACAGCAGCGCAACCACCGAGGCGGAATACACCGTGACGCAGAGACCCAGCCGCGGCAGTCGCCGGGTGCTCTCGCCCGCGGTCGGCTTGACCGGGGCAGGTCGGGCGAGGGCGAGCGTGGCAGCGCGCATCCGCTGAGGGTACAAATGCCGGACCCGCCACCGACCGGCCGGACGGGCGGCCGGTCGGTCCCGATCAGCCGCGCGCCGCGACAGGCGGCTGCGCCTGGGCGAAAGTGACCATCCGTTGGCGGTCCTCGTCCCAGAGCTTCAGGCGGACCGCGCGCAGGCCGTCCGTGAGAGAGAGCGTCGGCACGTCGTGGAAGATCTCGTTCTCGTTGTGCGCCCGCTGCAGGTTGTAGTTGGGGATGCGGGCGTTCAGGTGGTGGACGTGATGCAGGCCGATGTTGCCCGAGAAGAACCGCAGGACCCTCGGCAGCTTCAGGTAGGAGCTGCCGCGCAGCGCGGCGTCGGCGTAGCTCCAGCCTTGAGTGTCCTGCCAGTAGGCGTCCTCGAACTGATGCTGAACGTAGAACAGCCAGATGCCGGCCGAGCCGGCGAGCATGACTGTCGGCGCCTGCACGAGCAGGAAGTCGCGCCAGCCCACCAGCCAGCACAGCGCGCCGATGCACACCGCCAGGGCGATGTTCGTGCCGATCACGCTACGGCGCATGCGCGGGCGGGCGTCACGGGTCACTATGCGGGGACCCACCAGCAGCGCGAAGATCGGCCCGATGCCGAACATGACGAGCGGATTGCGAAACAGGCGGTAGCCGACGCGCGCCCGCGCTGGCAGCGCGTGGTACTCGGTGACGGTCAGCGTGCGCACGTCGCCCCCTCCGCGCCGCTCGAGGTCTCCCGAGGTCGCGTGGTGGATTGCATGATCGTGGCGCCAGCGCAGGAAGGGCGAGTAGACGAACAGCCCCAGCACCATCCCGAGCCACGCGTTGGCGCGCCGGGAGGGCAGGAAGGAGCCGTGAGAACAGTCGTGGAAGACGATGAACGTTCGCACGAGGAAACCCGACGCCGGGATCGCGAGCGCGAGCGCGAGCAGGTAGGAGATCCCGAGAGCGAAGTACATCGCGACGCACAGCGCCAGGTAGGGCAGCACCGAGGTCGCGAGGTCCACGAGGCTGCGCCCCAGGCGGGGCTCGGCATACGGAGCGAGGGCGTCTCGCCAGAAGGGGTCCTGCGGCCGAGGTCTCTCGGCCCTTGCGGACGCGGTGGTGGGCCGGACCTTCGGGCGACTGGCGCCGGTCGGGCCGCCTTGATGAAGCGGAGCAGAGCTCTGCACGTTTTCTCCTTTGCGGTCCGATCCCTACCCCGGAGAGCGGCATCGGACCCATCGACAGGTAGCCCCAGCATCGCAGGTGCCCCGGCCCGGCACAACGCCCCGGCGATAAACTCAGCCGCCATGCGCCCGTAGCTCAGCTGGATAGAGCGTCGGTCTACGGAACCGAAGGTCAGAGGTTCGAATCCTCTCGGGCGCGCTAAAGAAAGGCCTGCAAGCAGGTCAGTTTTGGGTGGGGCGATCGGGACGCTTTAGCCCACCCTGGCCCTGTGGGTACCGCGCGTGGGTACCACATGGCCCCCGGAATGACAGCTATGGCCGGCCGTCGAGGAGGAGCGTTTCGATGCTCGGCCGCAGGTAGAGCCTGCGCCGGCCCACCTTCCGCGACGGGATGACGCCGCGTCGTGCCCAGTCCTCGACGGTGGACCTCGGCACGTGGAGCAGATCTGCGACCTCGCCGGCGGTGAGCACGTCGGCTGCGGTGAGTGGCCGCCCGAGGGCAGAGCGCGGCGCGGTCACGTCTGATCGCACGTGAGCAGATAGGACCGGCAAGCTCATCTGTCCCGCGCTGGCCCGCCTTGGCATAGTGCAAAATTAGCAAAGATCGCTCTAGATGGCGCTGAGGACGGGCGTCAGTCGGCAGGATTGCCTGCCGACATGTGACTCGGCCCGCCCGACGGCAAGCTCGGATCGAGCCGCGCGATCATCTCCTGGAGCTCGTCGGCGACGGCTCGGGCGTCCTCGACGGCCAGGCGGACACCCTGCTCATCGTCCGCCGTTCGGCGCTCACGACGGCCCACCTCCCGCCTCACGAGCTCGCCCAGGGCAACACTCACAGGAGTCGCTCCCAGGTTGGCGCGGAAGGCGGTCCAAACCTCATCGCTGACCTGCACCCGCGCCATGCGGTCGCGTCGCGCCCTGACCTCTCCCTCGGCCCGTTCGGCACGCAGTCGCGCTGCCTTACTCATGTAAACGGAGTATACGACGCATCGTTAGGTGCAACTGTGTGCTGCGAGGCGGAGCGGCAGCGACGCTGAGCGGCAGGGAGGCCTCTTGCGGGGTGGGGTGTCGGGCGGGGTGCGGTGTCGGGGGTCGTGGGTGCAGGAGAGCGACGGGCCGGGGTGGCGGTCGAGGGGGGTGACGGGCAGGGGTGCGGCGGGCGGGAGGGTCGCGTAGGCGTTGGTCAGTCGAGCGGCGTGCGCCAGAGCTCGAGGACCTGCTCGACGTCGGCGCGAACATGGTCGCGAGCCTCGAAGCGCTCCACGCCCGCCATCAGCAACTCGTCGTAGGCCGTCTCGCCGTGACGCACGGCCGCCACCACCGCGAGCGTGACCGCATGCCGGTCAAACGCACGGGCCGCGGCGGTCCGCCCGACGCGGCCGCTGCCCCGGTCACCGGTGTGCTTTGCGATCTCCTCGGCTCGCTCCCGCGGACAGCCGGGGAAGAGCCGCCCGATCTCACCTGCAAGCTCGCGCTGGAACTCGAGGTCTTCGCCTGAGCGTCGCTCACGCTCGCGCTCTCGCCTTCGGGCCCGCGCGTCCTCATCGGCCAGGCACTCGGCCTCCGCCTGCTCGATCGCCGCCTCCTCGACCAGCACGCCCTGGCGCTCGTAGCGCTTGCGCGCCCGGCTGAAGCGAACGAGGACCGCCGAGAGGCCGCTGTGCTTGCGCGCGCGGCGGGTCAGCGCCGCGTCTCCGGATGGCAGGAAGACAAGGTGTGCGAGGTCCGCGCAGGACATGCACAGCGGGCCCCGATCCTCCATCACGAGCCAACCGCCGTCCGTGCTCTCGCAAGCCGCACATGTCCAGTCGTTCAGCGGCGAGACGACCACGAGGTCCTTAGAGCGGTGCGAGACGCTCATGGGGTCGATCCTAGCCTGAGCCGGGCGCGCGGGACCTCAACCCTGACTCGACGGCTACGAGCCGCGACCGACCGCTGCGACCAGATCGGCGGTGCCTTTCGAGGCCGAGACGCTCGCATTCGCAAAAAGCAGGCGCGCGACCCGAGCCAGACCAGCGTGCTGCTCCTCGTCCATAGCACAAGCGCGGCGCCTGGTCTCCGGTCGCGTCTCACAACTGCTGTAAATAGCCGGAAGCCATCAAGGCAACGGCGTAGGTTCCCTCAAGTCCTGTCAAAGACAATTGAAGGAGGCCTACGCCGTGAGACGTACCGTACCGCCGTCGGCGGAGATAGAGGAGCAGATCGACCAGTTGCTCGCTGTTGGGGTGGGTGAGAACCCGCGGGAATCGCTGTCGAGCCTCGCCAAGCTCGGCGCCAGATTGATCATTCAGCGGGCTGTGGAGGACGAGTTCGACGCCTGGCTCGGGCGCGCCCGCTATGACCGTCGCCCCGACTATCAGCGGGGACTGCAGAACTATCAGTCGGGGTTGCGCAACGGCTTTCGCCCGCGCAAGCTGCAGACCGCCGAGGGCGAGCTTTCAGTGGAGATCCCGCAGATCAGACAGGCAGCCGAGCCGTTCGTCTCAAAGCTCTTCCCGAGGGGAGCCAAGCTGTTGCGCACCGAGCCCCTGCGGGCGATGGTGATAGGTGCGTTCGTCAGGGGCCTGTCGATGCGCGACATCGAGTCGCTGTGCGATAAGGCAGGGCTCGGGAAGCTCTCGAAGTCGACCGCATCGCGGATCTGTGAGGAGCTCCGTGAGCGCTTTGAGCAGTTCAAGCGCCGCGACCTCTACGAGGTCCACCTGGCGGCGCTGTTCCTCGACGCGGTCTTCCTGTCGGTCCGCCCCGACGGACCCAAGGAGGGCGTGCTGGTCGCCTGGGGCTTCACCGAGGAGGGTGAGCGCGTGCTTTTGTCGGTGATGCTGGGGATGCGCGAGTCCCACGAGGACTGGCTCGCCCTGGGGCGCGATCTGATCGCCCGCGGATTGGGCGCGCCGCTCTTGATAGTCGCCGACGGCGCGCCGGGACTGATCAAGGCGGTCGAGCAGTGCTGGCCCTCATCCGACCGCCAGCACTGCGCCGTTCACCGCGTGCGCAACCTGCTGGCGAAGCTGCCCGAGCGAGAGCGCGAGCGCGTGCGAGGCGCCTACTGGCAGGCGCTGGATGAGGCGATCAACGAATCCGACGGCAGGCAACGACTGAAGGCCCTCGTCGGAGAGCTCGATAAGTCCGGCTTCACCGCCGCCGCGAAGTGCCTGAATGATGATCTCGACGCCCTCGTCGTGCACCTGCGCTACCCGACCAGACACCGCCGGCGCTGGCGATCAACCAACCTGCTCGAGCGATCCCTCGGCGAGGTCAAGCGGCGCACCAAGGTGATCGGCCGCTTCCCTGGTGAGACCAGCTGTCTCACGCTCGTCTGGGCGGTGCTCGACCTCTACATGACCCACGCCACCAACGGCGTCAGGTTCACCCAGCTCGAGCGCCAACGGCTCAAGCGGATCAGATACGAGGGCAACGAACCAACAACACCCGAGGAGGTGAGCGCCGCATAGACTGAGCAGCATCGGGAACCTGAGCCGCCGGCGAATTTACAGCAGCTCAGGGACGCGACCCCTGGTCTGCCTGACTGTCGCAATGCCGTGCGAAGCAGTCGTCTCCCGGCACTCCGAGCACGCACGGCAACCGCTCCACGAGCGCCGATGCGGAAGTCTTCGTTTCCTTACTGCCTGGTTAGAGCATGCTCGCTGGGCAGTCAAGTTGACTACGCGTCGCGGGCGGGAAGGGAGCCGGTGATCAAGCGACCGGTGCTAGCGCGCGCAACTCGGAAGCGATGCGTGAACCCCACGCGCGGATCTCGTCCCAGTCGCGCAGGTCTCGATACTGCGCGGGCGTGTTCTCGACCATCGAGCGCTCGATCGGACCTCGCGGCTTCGCGGGCACCCTGCCGCCGAAGACAACGTGATCGCGCACACCGAGCTGCTGCGCGCGGTCCATGATCCGCGGCGGCTCAAGCCACGAGGGGTCGGGCGTCTTGCTCGGTTCTCCGACGGGGCCGGAGCTGAATACCCAGAACGGCAGCCGTGAAAGCTGCTCGCCGTGCTTTCGCAGGAAGTGCTTGGCATCGCCACGCCAGCGCTTCATGTAGACGGCGCTGCCGAGCACGACCCCGTCGTAGGAATCGAGGCTTCGCACCTCCCCGGCGGACTTGCAGTCGACCTCGAGCCCGGATTGCCGTAGGACGTCGGCGATCGCATCGGCGATCTCGGCGGTCGACCCACGCTTTGAAGCGTAAGCAACAAGAACGTGCGTCATACAAGTAGCCTCCCGTGCCGCCCCGCGGACGGCATCGGTGATCTGGCGCAGTTGTACGTGGTCAGCTACGGAGGGTGTCGGTGGACGTCGAGGGCCTCCGCGATAGGGCCGCGATCGAGGCTTGGGCAAACCGCCCTCCAGGGTCAGTCACCACTTTCAGGTGGCGGGCGTAGAACGGGCTAGGTGCATCCAGGACGCTCGCATCTCGTCGGCTGCCAGCCCAACCACGATGCTGGCTAACGCTCGCACAGCGAAAAGCAGGCCTCGCCGACCTCGTTCTGGCGATTTGCAGGTCTGCGCGTTTGTCGCTGAGGTTGACCTGCTTGGGTGTTGCCCGGTACTTCGTGCCGCGCGGCTGCGCGTATTTCTCGCGGGGGCGTTTGCGGAGCAATGCGGATGTGGTGGGGCAGTCGGAGGGTAAGGCTCGGTGCTGCGCTTGAGACCCAAAGGAATCAGGAGGTGGACCATGCGGGCGGTGATCGTCTACGAGTCGATGTTCGGTAACACGCACGCGATCGCCGATGCCATTGGCAAGGGCCTCGAACCGATGCTCGAAGTCGTCGTGGTTCCACTGGCTGAGGCAGGCCGCGAGCGGTTGGGCGACGCCGACCTCCTCGTGGTGGGCGGGCCCACCCATTTCCACGGCATGAGTCGCCCACGCTCCCGCAAGTGGGCGGCCGGCATTGCGCAAAAGCCCAGCAACGATCTGGTGCTCGATCGCGACGCCGAAGGCCCAGGCGTGCGTGCCTGGCTCATGTCGCTCGGCCAGGGCCACACAAAGGTTGCTGCCTTCGACACCCGCTTCAACGGTCTGGCGGGTCTCACAGGTAGGGCGTCAAAGGCAATCAGCCGAAAGCTTCGGAAGCACGGGTTCGAGGTGGTCGCCAAGCCCGAGAGCTTCTTGGTCGATTCGAAGCATCACCTCGAAGCAGGGGAGGAGCCCCGGGCCCAGGAATGGGGCAAACGGCTCGCGGCGAGCGTCGTATCGAGTGGCGCCACCAATGCGGACCGTCCGGAACGACCGCTGACATCCACGGAGACGTGATGGCCGAGGTGACGATCCCAACTCAGGGTGAGCTGCCGTCCTACCTGGCGACACCTGGGGGCGAGGGCCCCTGGCCGGGTGTCGTCGTCATCCACGACGCAATGGGAATGAGCCAGGACTTACGCAACCAGGCTGACTGGCTCGCGGGCGAAGGGTACCTCGCCGTAGCGCCCGATCTCTTCCATGGGAGAGGTCCGGTGGCCTGCATGATCTCGATCATGCGCGACGTGCGCGCCGGACGAGGAAGGTCGTTCGACGAGATCGAGGCGGCACGCGTCTGGCTGGAAGCCCGAGAGGACTGCACGGGCCGGATCGGCGTGATCGGCTACTGCATGGGAGGGGGGTTCGCCTTGCCGCTCGCAGCCGATCGCGGGTTTACGGTCTCGAGCGTCAACTACGGCACCGCTCCGAAGGACGCCTACACGGCCAGCTTCCTGAGACGGGCTTGCCCGATCGTCGGAAGCTACGGCGGCAAGGATCGCTCACTGCGGGGCGCCGCCGATCGCCTCGACCGGGCATTGACGGCCGCCGGGGTCGAGCACGATGTCAAGGAGTACGCGGAGGCCGGGCACTCCTTTCTCAACGACCATGAAGGAGCTGGAGACAAGACGCCGCTCCCGTTCTCCGTCTTGGAGCCTGTCTTCGGAATACTCTCGCCAGGATCGGGCTACCACGAGGAATCTGCGCGCGATGCACGTCGGCGCATCATCGCGTTCTTCGAAGCGCGCTTGAAGCCGTAGAGGGGCGAGACCGCCCGGTACTGCCGGGTCGGGTGGGGACAGACTGGTGACCGGTCGGGATCGCTCCGGCAAGGCCGGGGCGTTAGTCTGATGCGATGCCTTGCTGGGAAACGATGACGTTCTGCGTGAGCTGGTGGCACTTGAAGCCGTTGGCATCCGAGCCGTTCTCGACGGTGGTCACGCCGTCAGGCTTGGGCATCTGCATTGGTCCGTCGAGGCGGATACCACCGAAACGAGTGGCCAGTAAGCCGTCGCGTCGATTAGTGGGATGGACACGTGGGCTCGTGCGCGGGATACTCGCATCGTGTCTGCGCTCGGTCGTTCACGCCAGCGTCTTGCGGGGGTCTTGAACTCGGCGTTCGCCGAGGGCCTGTTGAGCGAGCAGACACATTCGTACCGGCTCGGCCTGCTGTTTGCTCCTCGTCTGATCGACCCGCAGCGGCTGATCGGTGACCTCACGCTCCGCCGTGGCAGCTCGCGGCCCTTGGCCGTGGCACGGGAGACCTGGGGTGCCCTGGCCGCCAGTGTGCGCACTACCGCGGGGTTAGGTGGATCGGGGGTAGAACCGCTGCTGCTCGCGTTGGACGCGGTCGAGCGCGACCGGCTGCTCGTCGGGCGCCATCACGCATGCGACGTGGTTGTTGCCGATCCAACCGTGTCGCGTCGGCACGCACAGCTCACCCTTCGCGGCGGTGTATGGGTGCTGCAGGATCTCGCCTCGAAGAACGGGACCAGCGTGAACGGTAAGCGCGTGGGGCGCGTCACGCTACACGCCGGAGACGTGATCTCGCTAGGAAACCAAGCGATTCAGATCGACTGACGCGCGTATGTGCGCGACACTGCTGCTATCGCCGGGGCAAAGCGAGCGTCTGGCGAGCGGCCGCCGAAACGCCTGGAGTCGTCCATTCCAGGCGTCTGCGCCCCCGCGCGCTACGCCCTCGTTTTGGGAGGCAGAGCAGCAGTGACGAGCCGGCGACCGCCGTCACAGCGGCGGGCAGCGGAACGGTCGAGCGAAGCGTATGGGATGTGCCAAGGCCCAGACTTTGGCCTCGCACTGAGTCACTCTAGTGAAGGAGCCTGCACATGAAGCGACTCGCAGTCGCAGTGTCAGCCGTCGCTGTACTGGCTTTCGGCGGCCCAGCCACAGCATCCGCGACACTCACCGGCAAGTGCCGGACCACGAAGTGCCGGACCACGTGAAGGCTTCATCCGGGTAACGCACGCGGAGATCTCGACGTCCCCGAGTTCGATGAGACACACGCCGGGTGCGCTTCGGGGACCAGCCTGCTTCGGCGCTCACAGGTTGCTCCCGGTGAACGCTTGCAGCGCGGATTTGAGCTGGGGCCGAGAAGGGGAGCGCCTGGTTGTACGCTGCGGGGCTGCGAGTGATGTCTTCCTTGAGGAAGTGGTCGACCCCGTCGAGGTACACGAAGTCGAGCTTTGCCCCAGGCGAGCGCCACGGAGAACGGGTAGTTATCTGCGCTGGCGTGCTCGTAACTACCGATGCCACGCGGCCTGGCGCGGCGTAGACATCCGGCTAGTTCCTCAGAAAGGGGGCAGGATGTCTACACAGCAGACCACCGATGGGTCTGCGCCGGTGGTCGAGCCGAGAGTCCCGATGGACGGTGAGGAGGATGTTCGTGAGCAAGCGGTCAAGCGGATTGAGCGCAAGCGCCTCTTCCATATGCGTGCGTTCATCGGCGCCGCCGTGGCGGCAACGTTTGGCAGACTGCCGAGCGCCTTCAGCTCCGTACCGGTGAGCACCGAATCGGGTGCCGCGACGGCGACGTTGATCGAGTTCGCCGGGGTCGAGAAAGGCGGGGTTGAGAAAGGTGTATCGCAGCGGGCTCGCAGTATTGATTACGGTTAGCCGTACCACGCAGGTTTCCGGCTGCCTGGCTTCCCAGGTGCCGCCGCAGCATTCACCACCTACGCCATGACCGAACAGTCACTGAGCGAGTTGACGGCCAGCGGCGAGCAGGAGCGAGCCTCACCGGCCGCCCGCACGGTCGAGTTGACGAAGACGTACGGCACCGGCGACGCGGTCGTCCGCGCGCTCAACGGCGTCGACGTCGAGTTCGAGCGCGCCCGCTTCACGGCCGTGATGGGACCGTCGGGGTCGGGCAAGTCGACGCTGATGCACTGCATGGCAGGCCTCGACGCGCCGACGTCCGGCCGCAGCTTCATCGGCGATCAGGAGATTGGGTTGCTCGACGACGCCGGCCTGACGCAGCTGCGCCGCGACCGGATCGGCTTCGTGTTCCAGTCCTTCAACCTCGTCCCGACGCTGACCGCGGCGGAGAACATCACGCTCCCCGCCGATCTCGCGGCCGTCGAGATCGACCGCGCGTGGTTCGATTCGCTCGTCGCCCAGCTCGGCATCGCCGACCGGCTGTCGCACCGCCCGAACGAGCTGTCCGGCGGCCAGCAGCAGCGGATCGCGTGCGCCCGCGCAATGATCGGCCGGCCGGAGTTGATCTTCGCCGACGAGCCGACGGGCAATCTCGACTCGAACTCGTCGGCCGAGCTGCTGGCGTTTCTCCGCAGGGCGGTCACAGAGCACGGGCAGTCGATTGTGATGGTCACCCACGACTCCCGCGCGGCGGCTTACGCCGACCGGGTCGTGTTCCTGGCCGACGGCAGGGTCGTCGGGGAGCTGATCGCGCCGACCGCCGACGCGGTGCTCGAGCAGATGAAACAGCTCCGCAGCTGAGATGCGCAAGGTCACGATCAAGGGTCTCTTGGCCCGCAAGCTGCGCCTGGCGCTCACCGCGCTGGCGATCGTGCTCGGGGTGACGTTCGTGACCGGCACGCTCGTGCTCGGCGACACGCTCAACCGCACGTTCGACAACCTCGTCGGCACCGCCTACCAGCACGTCAGCTTCGAGATCCGCGGCACGGCGACGTTCAAGGGCACCTCCAACGGCGGCGTCGACAGCACCGT
This sequence comes from uncultured Solirubrobacteraceae bacterium, assembly GCA_963730575.1. Lineage (GTDB taxonomy): Bacteria > Actinomycetota > Thermoleophilia > Solirubrobacterales > Solirubrobacteraceae > Palsa-744. Next base: position 877,497 of record CAVSSG010000005.1, on the reverse strand, counting down.
CGATCGTCGCCCGATCCCGCAGTCGATCGCCGCCTCGGTACGCCGGATCCCGGGCGTGCAGTTCGCCGACGGGTCCGTCGAGGGCTACGCCCAGTTCGTCGCCCGCGACGGCAACACGATCGGCGGCGCAGGCACTCGGCCTGGCTTTTCGTTCGACCCCAACCCGAAGCTGTCGGCGCTGCGCCTCGTCGCCGGGCGGGCACCGACCACGGGCCACGAGGTGGTGATGGACAAGGCGACGGCGACGAAGCACCACTTCGCGATCGGCGACACGGTGCGCGTGCTTCTGCCGGGCCCGCCACAGACCTTCACGATCACCGGGATCGTCACGTTCGGCAGCGACGACAACCTGGCGGGTGCGACGCTGGCCGGCTTCTCCCTGCCGACCGCGCAGAAGCTGTTCAACCCGGTCGGCTACTACGACACGATCAACGTCCTGGCCAAGCCGGGGGCCGACAACGTCGCGTTGCAGCGGGCGATCGCCGGGGTCCTGCCGCCGGGCGTCGAAGTGGTCAGCGGTCAGACCGTCGCCAACGAGCTGTACCAGCGCGATCAACGACGCCCTGTCGTTCCTCTCGACCGCGCTGCTGATCTTCGCGTTCATCGCGCTGTTCGTCGGCGCGTTCACGATCTTCAACACGTTCTCGATCACGGTCGGGCAGCGGACGCGAGAGCTGGCCCTGTTGCGGGTCGTCGGAGCGAGCCGGCGTCAGGTGTTTCGGTCGGTGCTCGGCGAGGCCGCGGTAACGGGACTGGTCGCGTCGCTGATCGGTCTCGGGCTGGGCGTCCTGGCCGCGATGGGACTCAAGGCGCTGCTCAAAGCGTTCGGCATCACGCTGCCGTCGGCGCCACTGGTGTTCGAGGCCCGCACGCCGGTCGTCGCGATCGCGGTCGGGGTCGGCGTGACGGTGCTGTCGGCGATCGTTCCCGGCGCGGCGGGCTGTGCGAATCCCACCGGTGGCCGCACTGGTCGAGCACAGCGAGGACGAGGGGCAGTCGCTGCGAGCGCGGCGGGTGGTCGCTGGCGCCTGGTCGCGCTCGCCGGCATCGTCGCCCTGGTCGCAGGCCTGACCGAGCCGGCGATCGCTGCTCGTCGGGACTCGGCGCGGTGGCCGTGTTCATCGGCGCCGGCATGCTCGCGCCGGTCGTCGCCCGGCCGCTGGCAGGCGTCCTAGGACGGCCGCTGGCGGCCCTGCTCGGCACACCTGGCAGGCTGGGCGGGAGAACTCGATGCGCAGCCCGCGCCGGACCGCCCAGACCGCCGCCGCGCTGATGGTCGGCATGGCGCTCGTGTCGACGATCGCCGTGCTCGGCGCCTCGCTGTCCGAGTCGGCCGAGGCAAACGTCGACAACGCCGCTCAACGCCGACTACATCATCACCGGGCCCAGACTCCGGGTTCAGCACGTCAGTCGCCCGGCGCTCGTCTCCCGGCTCCCGGGCGCGGCCGCGGTCACAACCGTGTATCAAGGGCAGTTCGACGTCCGCGGCTCGCTGTCGAGCCTGGCTGCGGTGTCGACCGGCCGGCCTGACCCAGACGGATCGATCTGCACGTGATCGCCGGGAGGGGCGCCGCGCGCGCTGGCCGCCGGCCAGCTGCTGATCGACACCACCACGGCGAGCGCCAAGCACCTCTCAGTCGGCTCGGTGGTGCCGGTCACGTTCGCCCAGACCGGCCCGACGACGATGCGGATCGGCGGGATCTTCAAGGCCAACCCGCTGATCGGCAGCTACGTCGTCGGCGCCGGCTTCTTCGTCTCCCATTTCCATCAATCCGCTGCCGATCGCCGTCCTCGTCAGCACGGCACCCGGCGCGCGCACGTCGAGGCGGACGATCAACAGCACCTGAACGCATATCCGAACGTCGGCGTCCAGAGCCGCGCCCAGTTCGAGCAGTCCCAGCAGCACAGCGTCAACCAGCTGCTCGGACTGGTCTACGTGCTGCTCGCGCTCGCCATCGTGATCGCCCTGATCGGGATCGTCAACACGCTGATGCTGTCGGTGTTCGAGCGCACCCACGAGATCGGCCTGCTCCGGGCGGTCGGGATGAAGCGCCGCCAGGTCCGGGCGATGATCCGCTCTGAGTCGGTCATCATCGCGCTGTTCGGCGCCGTCATCGGCGTCGATCATCGGGACCGCGCTCGGCGTCGCTTTGGCTTCGTCGCTCAGGCAGAGGGCATCACCGAGATCGCCGTCCCGTTGCCAAGCCTGTTCGGGTTCCTGGTCCTGTCCGCGCTGCTTGGCCTGGCCGCGGCCAGCTGGCCGGCCCGCCGAGCAGCCAAGCTCGACGTGCTGGCCGCGATCGCGAGCGAGTGACGTAACCGCAACCGCGTGGCTGCCCTCGCTTTGCTTGATCCCGGCGGATTGACGCCACGAGCTGTCCGTGGTGGCGGGCGCCGGGGTGCTGGCCGGTGCCGGCGCCGTGTGGCTGGCGGCCCACCAGCCACAGGCCGGCCGACCGAGCCCGGCCCCGTGCCCACCCTGCTCGTGGGCGGCTCGCTGCTGGGCTGCGGGCTTGCCACCTGACGCGCCCGGCCCGAGAACAGACTCGGGAAGATCATGGCGTTCACCGGCTTTGCCCGGCTCGCCGCCCAGCTGGTCGAGGCGTCGCCGCCGTGGTTGAACACAATCGGACAGACCTTCAGACGGCGGATGCCCGCAAGGCTTCGGCCCGCTCTTTGACGCCGAGCATAAAGCGGCGCGTCATGATGAACGCCGCCGGCTCCATGATGCGCATCCCCAGCCACCAGACCACTGTGTTCGGCACACGCTCCGTGCCGCGGTCAACCAGTCGGGTGCGTTGATCGTCGACTGGGTAGAGGCCGAACTGCCACACCCACTCCATGCCGTGAGCGTTCAGGCTCAGAGCGAGCGCGCGAAGCGGCTCCAGAACCGAGACCGTGAGCTCGTCGCGTCCCCAGGGGATCTTGTCGCCCACCGCGAGCTGCTGAAACTCGGGGAGGATGCGAGTCGCGCTCGGGCGATCGAGAAAGCCAAACAGTCGGTCAAGCCAGTCGTAGCTGTACAAGCCGCCCCGCCCGGTCCCCATCTGCACCAGCCACGGCCAGATGTCCTCTGGAGGCGCATCCACGGTCACCGCGCCGGTAGACGTGTCGGTGGGATTGGAGATGAGTACATCGCCGGGCATCACACGCTCAAGCTCCTCACGTGTCGTCCCCCAGGCGCTGAACCAACGGCGGACCGGAAACCAGTACCCGAGCCCCAGCATTAGGAGTGCGACAAGTATGGGAAGCTGGCCCTTCTGCGGCGCGCGGAAGGGCAGGTCCTGTAGCCGCGAACGATTCGCCATTGTGCGTCTGTGGGCACCGCGCTTCCCGGTGCTGTATCGAATCGCCTCATAGACGAGGGCGGTCCGTCCGTCGATCACCCGCCGCTCGATCCGGGTCTCGTCGAATTCCGGTATGGGACGTCCAGCGAACACTCGGACGAGCCTACGCCAAACGAACACGTCGCCGAGCGATCCGCGCCAATGACGGACGCGGCCGACCCGACCGACTAGCTCAGACCGCCGCTTTTGACTTGAAGGAGGCGTGACGGTGAAGGGGAGCGAGACGCTCGGAATGGACGAAGCTCGACAGCGCAGACGGCCCGAGGGTCGCGTCCCAGAAGTGCTGTAAATAGAGCCGGAGACTGCTGCATCGCGTCGTCAAAGCAGTCGTCTTCCGGTCGTCAGCGCCGGCGCCCCCAGCTCGTCCTGAGCGCAACTGTCGAGTTCGATCATCCAGGCGCTCGCTTCGCGCTGGAGGCTGTTGCACAAAGCTGCCGGCGAGAACCCGTGTGGCGTTTGCTGTGAGGGCCGTGGAAGGCAATGGGAGCGCCGAGGTCGAGGCGAACGAGCCGTGGCCGAGCGATCGCCTTCGCCTTTTTCGACCCCGTCCTTAGAACGTGCTCAGTGAGGGCTTCGGGGGACGTTCCTATAGATGTCAAGTGCGGTGTCGAGTGATCCCGATCGGTCCGGCGCCGCAGTTGATGGTGGTGGTCGCCCGGGTGGCAGCTGGACCTGAGAGGGCGGCGAGATCGGCGCGTAGAGCGTTGTAGGTTTCACGGGCGATATAGCGCTTCAGGCAGCGCATGACTTCGGCCTTCGTCTTGCCCTCGGCGGTGCGGCGGCGCAGATAGGCGCGGGTACGTGGGCAGTAGCGAAGGCGGCAGACGGTGATCAGGTGCAGCGTTCGGTTGGCTTGCCGGTCGCCGCCGTAGTTGAGGCGGTGGCGCGTGGTCTTGCCGGAGGACGCCGGGATCGGACTCGCGCCGCACAGAGCAGCGAACGCAGCCTCGCCGTGGAGACGGTCGATGTTCTGCCCGGCGGTCACGAGCAGTTGGCCGGCGTGCCCGGTTGAGATTCCGAGTAGCTGGGTGGTGCGCGGCGCGGCAGCGCGGACGAGCTGCTCGAGCTGCCGGTCAAGAACGGTGATCTCATCGTCAAGAGCATCGATGCGGTGGGCGATCGAGCGCAACGCGAACTTCGCCGCGTGGCTGGGCTGGCGGAGCTCGCCTGTCGTGGGCCGCAGCCGCCGGCAGAGCATCACCTTGCCGCGAATCGTCTTGCGGCGGGAAAGCTGATCGCGGAGCTCTTGCGGGGCAGTGATGATCAGATCACGAAGCTGAACCATCGCGGCGCTGCGGGACTTCACGGCGCTGTGACGCGCTGCGCGCAGCAGCCGGATCGACTCAACGATCCCGTCGGTCTGCTTCGGGACCGCCTTGGCCTTGCCGGCCAGGAACAGCCGGGCGGCCATCTCCGCGTCGATCGGGTCGCTCTTGCCGACACGACGGCGGGTGTGCGCGTGCGACTGGTTGACCTCGATGACCCGGACCCCGTGCTCGCACAGGTAGCGCACCAGCGCAGCCGCATACGAACCGGTCGACTCGACCGCTACGACGTCGAGCTCGCCGAAGCCGCTCAGCCACTCCAGCAACTCCCGGTAGCCGGCCGTCGTGGTTGGAAAGCTCTTCGTGGAGAGCAGCGCGCCGCGCTCATCAAGCGCGGCTGCGTAATGGGCGTCGGCGTGTGCGTCAACCCCGCCGACAACTAGCGCGTCCTCCTGCCTCATGCTGTACATGTCGTCCTTTCGTTCCGGAAGGGCGGTCCGGTCGGGAAGGGCGGACAGAACAGTGACGGGGCACTTGTCGCGAGCAGGTTCCTATCAGGTCACGCCGCCCGACCCGACCACCCAATGAATGAGTGATCGACGGCGACCAGCCCGGGGCCGACAAGTCCCCACGAACGACACCAAGAGGGTCAGTTTATGCGCAGGTCAGACCCCAGGCCAGACGCCGGGCCTTATCTTCACTGTTTGTGCAACAGCCTCCGCTGGAATGCGGGCGTCTCGCGCTGCCGCTCGCGCCCCTACCACAGCTAACAGGCTACGAACCAGGTAAAGCACCCCCCGGACCGAGACCGCGGTCGGCGAACGCGCGCTCGCAACTAGTACCTGTTCGCGGGATTCCCGCCACGAATATGCGGCCTACTCGGGATGCCGTGCGTCACGCGGGATGCGACGGTGACGATGGAGCACTCCAGCCGAAAAGGAGCGAGCGATGTCTACACCGTCATTGTCTTCGGATCATCCCATCACTACGTCCCGGCTGTCTTCCTCTTGGCTGCATGCGAGGGAGCTGTGGGGAGGCTTGGCGATCATCTCGATGTGGCTCGCCGTGTTGTTCGTGGGTGTCTTCGGAGGGAACGTCGTGAGCGGCAGTCCCGGGGGCAGCTATTCATCATGGCCCGTGGTTGTCGTGGTCGCGGTTGTCGCGTTGCTCGGTACAGTCGGCGTCGGGCGCCGGGCGTTCGTGGCCCCCGCCAGCGATGACCTGCGCAAGGCGATCGAGGATGAGCGGCAGGCGCGGGAGCAGCTCGCGGCAGAGGTCTCCGACCTACGAGCAAAGCTCTCCGGCTGAGATCACGCAGCGTCGTAGCTCCCTCTGTGCTCCATCAAAGTCCCCGACTGACTGATACTGCACAAAGAGCCGGGCGTGCCCATCCCGTGTAAAGCGAGCGCACGAGGTCCAGGTTGGCAGACATCGACGGATGATCCCGCTCGCCCCGTGGTGAGGCGTCGCGGACAGTGCCGACGATGGTCAGGTGTCGGTTTCCGGTCACGACTGCTTCGCCGTGCGAAGCAGTCGTCTCCCGGCACTCCGAGCACGCACGGCAACCGCTCCACGAGCGCCGATGCGGAAGTCTTCGTTTCCTTACTGCCTGGTTAGAGCATGCTCGCTGGGCAGTCAAGTTGACTACGCGTCGCGGGCGGGAAGGGAGCCGGTGATCAAGCGACCGGTGCTAGCGCGCGCAACTCGGAAGCGATGCGTGAACCCCACGCGCGGATCTCGTCCCAGTCGCGCAGGTCTCGATACTGCGCGGGCGTGTTCTCGACCATCGAGCGCTCGATCGGACCTCGCGGCTTCGCGGGCACCCTGCCGCCGAAGACAACGTGATCGCGCACACCGAGCTGCTGCGCGCGGTCCATGATCCGCGGCGGCTCAAGCCACGAGGGGTCGGGCGTCTTGCTCGGTTCTCCGACGGGGCCGGAGCTGAATACCCAGAACGGCAGCCGTGAAAGCTGCTCGCCGTGCTTTCGCAGGAAGTGCTTGGCATCGCCACGCCAGCGCTTCATGTAGACGGCGCTGCCGAGCACGACCCCGTCGTAGGAATCGAGGCTTCGCACCTCCCCGGCGGACTTGCAGTCGACCTCGAGCCCGGATTGCCGTAGGACGTCGGCGATCGCGTCGCCGATCTCGGCGGTCGACCCACGCTTTGAAGCGTAAGCAACAAGAACGTGCGTCATACAAGTAGCCTCCCGTGCCGCCCCGCGGACGGCATCGGTGATCTGGCGCAGTTGTACGTGGTCAGCTACGGAGGGTGTCGGTGGACGTCGAGGGCCTCCGCGATAGGGCCGCGATCGAGGCTTGGGCAAACCGCCCTCCAGGGTCAGTCACCACTTTCAGGTGGCGGGCGTAGAACGGGCTAGGTGCATCCAGGACGCTCGCATCTCGTCGGCTGCCAGCCCAACCACGATGCTGGCTAACGCTCGCACAGCGAAAAGCAGGCCTCGCCGACCTCGTTCTGGCGATTTGCAGGGTTTGATCTAGGTCGCAGCCCCAGCCCTGCTTTCGTTCTGGTGGCGCCTCCCGGCTGTCTCCCCGAAAAGCCCGTCGGTGCTACGGGTCAGTGCGGGACGGGGAGCCGCATGACCGGAGGCCATGGCGCTTCGCCCGCGTGCGGCCGTGGGCGCGACCGTGCGACCATGAACGCGGCGATCGCCAGCGGCAGCGAGACTGCCCGCTGTCCCCGGGTGCTCAACGGGTCCAGGGTCTCGATCGCAGGCCACGCGAAGACGAGCCAGTTGCCGATGTGCACCAGGCGGTCCGAGAGTGGTGTCTTGAGCCAGCCGACGCGAGCGAGCGTGACGATGATCGCCCCAGAGGCGACGACGGCCGCGGCGAGCGAGATGACAGTCAGGGCGATACTCGCGTTGGTCGGCCCCCGTCCCCGACCTTTTTGAGCCCCCACGTGACGCCTACGGCCCAGACCAGGTGTATGAGCACGATGGCGGTGAATACGGCGCAGACGATGCCGGCAGCTACGCGCACGCCCTTCGACGATGAAGTGGGCATGATGGAAACCTCCTTCGAGGCGATCATCGCGCCGGCCCGGACTCAGCGCATCGCTCGAAAGCCGCCGACCCGATACGGGTTTCCCGGGTCGTGAGAGTAGCCGGGATGAGTGTTTCTCCGCATCGGGATCGCGCTTTAGGTCGGATGCGGGCAGCCAGCTTGGCTGCCAACCTGATGCCATGTGGGGTTCCGTGCACGTAGAGAGCGTTGTTGCGACGGGCGTCGAGCCGTCGGCTAGCGGCACGGCTGAAGTCGCTCATCCGGTGATCGAGGTCACAAGCCTCCACAAGGCGTACGGGGCGACGGTCGCGGTTGAGGATGTCTCCTTCGGGGTGGGCGAAGGGGAGATTTTCGGAATCCTGGGGCCCAACGGCGCGGGCAAGACGACGACGGTGGAGTGCATGTCGGGTCTGCGGGCGCCCGACGGCGGGACGATCGGTGTTCTTGGTTTGGATCCGCAGCGTGACCGCCACGCGATCAGGGAGTTGGTGGGAGTGCAGTTGCAGGAGGGCTCGATGCCGCCGAAGCTAACGGTGAGCGAACTGGTCGATCTGTTCGCATCGTTCTACACCGATCCCGCGGATGCTCGGGAGCTGCTCGAGCGGCTCGGGCTGACCGCCAAGCGCGATGACTATTACAAGCGTCTGTCGGGTGGGCAGAAGCAGCGGCTGTCGATTGCGCTGGCGCTGATCGGCAACCCAAAGGTGGCGATTCTCGACGAGCTGACCACGGGCCTTGACCCGCAGGCCCGGCGCGAGACCTGGTCATTGATCGAAGGAGTACGCGACCGCGGGGTGACGATCGTGCTGGTCACGCATTTCATGGACGAGGCCGAGCGGTTGTGCGACCGGGTCGCGCTGATCGATTCCGGGCGCGTGATCGCGATCGACACGCCGGCGAGGCTGGCCGAGCGCGAAGGCGGCGGTAATCACATGCGCTTTCATCCCAGCCGTCCCTTCGACGACGCGCTGCTGACCGCGCTACCGGAGGTCGACCGTCTCGAGCACCAAGGCGACCGGATCGTCGTCAGCGGCAATGGCGATCTGCTGAACGCCGTTATCTCCGCGCTCGCCACCGCGGGGAGCGAGGCCAAGGACGTTCAGCTTGAGAGCGCAACGCTTGAGGACGCGTTTGTCCGTCTCACCGGGCACCCGTCGGGAACCTCAGAGGAGGACGGTAAGCGATGAGCGTGAACGCCGCGACCGTACCGGGTCGGCCTTCGCGCAGCGCACTGCGAGCGCTGGTCGTCTCGGAGGGCAAGCTGGCGTGGCGCGAGCCGGTCGGCCTTGTCCTCGGCGTTGGCGTCCCGGTGATGCTGCTCGTGATCTTCGGGCTCAGCTCCGGCTTTCAGAAGCGAATCGTCGCCTCCAACCCAACCACGTACCGGACCGTGTACGTGCCGATCCTGATCGCACTCGTGCTCGTGCTGACCGCGCTGATCAGCCTGCCGATCCCGATCGTGGTGCAGCGCGAGCGCAAGTTCCTCAGACGCCTGTCCACCACACCGGTTGCGCCGCTGTGGCTGCTCGCCGCCCAAGTCGCGGTGAACCTGGTGCTCGCGCTCGTGGCGATGGTCTTGATCATCGCCGGTTCTGCCCTGTTGTTCGACGTGCACGCTCCCTCCCAGGTCCCGGGATTCATCCTCGCGGCGCTGCTCGCCACCGCCTGCCTGTTCGCGATCGGGCTGGTCATCGCCGCCGTCGCGCCCAGCGAGCGCGCGGCGGGGGCGATCGGCAGCGCGCTGCTGTTCCCTCTGATGTTCTTCGCCGGCCTCTGGCAACCCAGCCAAACCGTGACGCCCTCGGCCATGCACACGATCAGCAACCTCACACCACTCGGGGCCGCCGTCCACGCAATGCTCAGAGCCATGCAGGGCAGCTTTCCAACCATCGGCTCACTCGCCGTGATGGCCGCCTGGGCGGTCGTGTTCGGAATCGCGGCAGTCAAGCTCTTCAGGTGGGAATAACGGAGCCAAGACGATGAGCGACTCCCCGAGCGGGCCGGCCGGCAATGTGGCGCAACCGTCGATCGAATCTGCGCGAGACACAGCGTTCAGACGGCTAGCCCAAGAGACGATCGGCGGCGGCCTGACCCTCGATGAGTACGCGGGGCGCGCGGTCGCGATTCAGCAAGCCGCGACCGACGATGAGCTCCAAGCTGTACTACAGGCCGCACCCCCAGGGGGCGCTGGCGCGCCCGCTGCTCGCCGCCCCCGTTGGCTGATCTCGGTCTTGGCTCGGGTAGGGCGTCGCGGTCAATGGCGGCTGCGCGACCGCCTGCGGGTTGTCTCGGTCTTCACAGTACAGACCCTGGACCTGGGCACTGCGCAACTGGAAGCACCCGGGTCGGTAGTCACGATAATCGCCGCGTTCGGCGGGGCTTCGGTCATCGTCCCACAAGGTGTGTCGCTTGACATCTCGGGCTTCGCACTGTTCGGCGGCAGAAATGACAACCGTGCGGACCTTCCGCCCTGGCCCGCCTCGCCGCTCATCCGTATTCGCGCCTTCTCGATCTTCGGCGGCGTCAGGGTCGAGGACCGCGCGCCGCAGCGCAACCTGCTCGACGCGATCAGGGCTGGACGCAAGCCAGCAAGCAGCTGACAGGGGCGAACGCGCCACTGAGACAGTCCTGCTGCCGTACCGGCTGGCTACTTCCAACGGCCTGGATCTCGGCGGAGCCTCCAAAGGTGGTCGTTGTCCGGCCCAGCTTTCATCGTGGCGCGGACATGTGCTCGGCGCCGACGCCTTTCCTCCAATGCGCGGACCCTGCACAGATTAGAGGCGCCCCGCGCGTGGCAAGCGGACGCCTGCGTTGGCCGAGGACCACTCGTCCGGGCCTCGACGCGCGACACGCTCGCTTAGCTCCGGGGACAGGAGCAGTCTGAGCTCGGATGGGGTCGCCTGCTTCGCATGGGAATGCGGTAGCGACGCCGTAAGACCTCCGGTCGGCCGCACGCCGACCGAAAGCGCCTACGCGAGCGGCTCAGCCCGTGACGCGACGACGATCCCCGCTTGCCATCCAGGCGCGCGCCCCTGCGCAGGGAGCCGCATCTCCGCTGCGTCGAGTCCGGCCGCGACGATCACCCACGCGATGATCGAGTTGGAGTTCCACATTTCGCCCGCGTGCAGTTCGTTTCGGCCCCACACGAGCGTCGGAACCGAGGGAACGAGATCAAGCAGTCGCTGCGCGACGGCGGGATCGTCCGTTAGGAGACACGGACTTTCCACTGCTTCGCTGCGATCCGCGATGACACCGTCGCGCCAACGCCGGATCTCGTAGCGGAAGATGCGCAAGTACGCCATCCACCGGCTGCCGACGGCCCCCTCAGCGACCACGCCCCGCTGGTCGCCGCGACCGTCCGGGACCGGGGTCTGCTCGATCACAAAGCGGCCGCTCGGCACGTGCACTTCAAGCGCGGAGTGGTAGAGGTCGTACCGGCTGCGACGGTGGATCGCCGCGTCACAAGCCTCGTAGACGCGACCGTTCAGCCGGACGAAGTGGCCGCCTGCGCCAAGAGGCAGCCAGTACAGGTCTGCCCGACCGGTCGTCGACAAGGCGACGTGGCTCTTGATTGAGACGTCCCTGGGTATGTCCTGCCGGCACGTTAGTCGCGCCGGACTCCGGATGCGTCCGATCCCGTTCTGGATTCGCCGTGGACAAGTTACTATGGAGTGTACCAAATGGTAACTTCATCCCAGCCGAACCTCATGAGCGACGCCCGCGCCCCGCGAACGAGGCTCTCGGCCGCACAGCGGCGGGGGCTCATCGAGAACGCGGCGGCGCGCCTGTTCGCCCAGCGCGGCTATGCGGCGACCACCGTTGAGGACATCGTCGCCGAGGCAGGCGTCAGCAAGCCGATGCTCTACCGCCACTTCGAGTCCAAGAAGGAACTCCACATGAAGCTGCTCGCACACTGCCGCGACGAGCTGGCCGCAGCCCCGCTGGACAGTTTCCTTCAAGCCGAGGGAAAACCCGAGGAACGGCTCCCCGGGATGATCGACGCATGGTTCGCCTATGTCGAACAGCACCCCGACACGTCACGACTCCTGTTCCAGGACGCCACTGGGGACCCCGATATCCAGGCGCTTCAACGCGAGCTGCGACGCCGCCAACGCGCTGCCGACGTGGCGCTCCTGCGTGAGTTCACCGCGCAGCTACCCCAGGACGAGCTCGAACCGCTTGGCGAGATCATCCGCAGCTCTCTCACCGGCCTGGCGCTCTGGTGGCTCGACAATCCCAACGTCCCCCGCGCGACCGTGGCAGCCGTGACGCTGCGCATGACAACCGGGATGCTCTCGACGGTACGCTAACTCAGTGGCCTCGCAGCACAGTGTCGCTTCGTTCGAGATCCTGGCGTCTCGACCCGTCTGAGCACGGACCAGTGGTCGTCCTGAACGATCGTCGTGCCTAGCAGGCAAGCGAGCCCTTGCCGTCGCGCGGGCCCTGGACGATTGCGATCGTCCCCAGGTGCCGTGCGTGCGTCAGATTGGTCCACCCTGTGCGGCGAGGCGCGCGAGGTTCAGCAGCTGGCGACGAGCCATGACGAAGTCTCCGAGCGACAGCAGCGGCGCGACCGCCCGCCGCCGGCGCATCACGACCTTCAACAGCAGCCGAGTCGTGGAACCGTCCGGCACGAGTACGTAGGACATCACCGTCCCCATGATCTGCCCCGTCAGATGCTCGCCGGCATTCACCGCGATGATGCGCCCCAACTGCCGTCCACCAAGGGCAGTGGTGAAGGGTTCTCCAACGACTGGATCGGGCAGGCCGCACAGCCGCTGCGGTGACCGTCGACCGAGGTTGTCGATCCAGTCGTAGGAGTACGGCGCCAAACGGATCTGCGCCACCCACGGCCACAATCGCTCCGACGATGCCAGAACGGTTACCCCCCGCCAAGCCTCCAGCACGGGATCGGACACCACATCGTCACACGGATACCGACGCCGAGTCTCGGGCAACGTCACCCCCCAGCGGTCGCCGATCACGGACGCCTGCCGACCAGGACGATTTGGGACATCAACGTCACGGTACCGGCGAACGACTTCCGAAACATAGCTGCGGGCACCCGGAGCTCGCCGCGCACGTCGGCGACATAGGCACATCGCAATCCTCCCGCTTCGGCGCTCAACGGCCCGGTCCCCGCAACCCTCCGGGAACGGACGCGCGACCCGGGCTGGCGCTGCGCACTGCTCTGGACGACCTGCGACAGCCCCGTGCCAAGCCCGCTGCGACCGCTGCTTCGCCATAGCGAAGGAGGCGTCTGCCGATCCTCAGTTCGAGGCTATCGCGATTCGTCCTTAGCACTAGTGCCCGCTGCGACCAACGGCACGCTCGCATGTGGCGCAAAGCTCGCTCCTATGTCAAGGGGTGGTCGCTGCTTGCGGGTTTTCTCTAGGCGATGCAGATCATCGGTGCGGGCGCTAAGCCGACGATTGTTCGGTCGACGTAGTCGCGTCTGCTGGGCTGGGCTGGGAGGGATAGGAGGCGGTAGAAGCGTCTGGCAAGCGCGCGCTTGAGGCAGCGCAGCGCGGCCTTCGTGGTCTTGCCTTCAGCCTCCTTGCGTGCGAGGTACGCCTTCGTCTCGGGGTCGTGGCTGGCGCGGGTGATCGCGATGATGTGCAGCGCGTGGTTGAGCTGGCGGTCCCCGCCGCGGTTCAGTCGATGCTGAGTGCGCTGGCCTGAGGAGCATGGGATCGGCGCGGTGCCGGCTAGCAGTGCGAAGCTCGCGTCTGAGCAGAATCGCTCGGCGCCGGCGGTACGGCCGATGAGGATCGCCGCGACCAGCGGGCCGCATCCGATCTCGGCCAAGAGCTGCGGACGGTGCGCCTTGACCAGCTCGAGCAGTTCGCGCTTGAGCTGCTCTGCCTCGCGGTTAAGGCTGCGGATGTGCGCCACCTGTTTGCGCGCGACGCGTACCTGCGCGCCGGCCGGCATTTGCCGCAGGCGCCGGTCGACCCGGTCAAGGACACGCGACTGGTTGAACGAGCCGCGCTTGACCGAGCGCTCGAGCTCGGGGCACAGCTGCAGGAGATGCCACCGCAGCCGATTCACCGTGCGCGTGCGGTCCGCGACGAGATCGTTGCGATGGTCGAGCAACAACCGGATCTCCATCGCCTGCTCATCCAGGTAGGCGGCCGGGAACTTCTCGATCCCGTCCTTGACGACCGCGCGGGCGATCGCGAGCGCGTCGATCTGATCGGACTTGCCAGGCTGACGCTCGCCCTTCCTGGAGTCGCCCATCCTGTGCGGCGCGACCCTCACAACCCGCTCGCCAGCGGCCAAGAGCGCCTGCTCAAAGCGCCGCGAGACTGCACGGCAATCCTCGATCGCCCACACGCGATCCTCATCGAGGTCGCGAGCCCAGCGGACCGCCGCGAGATGCCCCGACTGCTCAGCCTTGATCTCTCGCTGTCCGCGTACTCGGCCGGTTCCCTCATCGACTGCCGCGAGCGCGTGCGAGCCCTTGTGCGTGTCCGCGCCGATCACGATCATATGCACCGTCCCTTCGTTTGGATGACCACCGACGAAGCGGATCTCCGGTGGACAGCCGTCACTCGGGGCGAATGCCACGCTCCTATCAGGTCACGCCGGAGGTCCTCGGGCGGCGACGGGCGACACAAGCTTTGCCGGTCAGGCCAAGCAGACGACTCAGAACTCTAGGGTCAGCCCGTCGCCAGCCCGAGAACCAACCGGACGAGCCGGACGTCACCGCCCAAGTCCCCAAGGACGATGACAGTGACAGCACTCTGCACCTAGCCAATGCTCGCACTCGCCCATCACCCAAGGCGCGGACGTCTGTGTTAGGCCCCTCCTGAGCCGTCCTCGCACCCTCTGCTGATCGGCCGCTACAACCCCCGGACCCGCGCGATTGGCTGTCGGAGGGCCATCTTTTGCGTGGTTTCTGTTGGCGTCGGTGGAGCAGATGGACCTCTCGGCGTTCTATGGCTCCTACCGCGTGGACGGTTGGGGGCGGGCGGCATCGCTGATCCGCGACAGCGACTTAGCCCCCGAAAGGTCCCGGATCCGAGGGGACGTCGACGGTGTGCTCCTGGAGCGCGGCGAGAGAAACGACCTCAAGCGCCCGTTCATGGGTGGACGCCAGCACTACATAGGCGGCCGCGCCGTCCTCGTGCGCCCGCAGCCAGTTCAACGCGGTCACGCACCAGCGGTCGCCGGGCGCGAGCCCAGGGAAGTGGTACTGAGGCATCGGCGTGATCAGGTCATTGCCGATGCGACGCTGGTGCTCGAGGAACTCGGACGTGACCACCGCGCAGATCGTGTGGCTCCCCCGGTCCTCCGGACCGGTACGACAGCACCCGTCACGATAAAAGCCGGTGATGGGGTCAATGCCACACGGCTCAAGCTCGCCACCGAGCACATTACGTTCGGTCACCGCACCAGTATCGCCTGCCAGGCTAGCCGGTGTCGCACTCCCGAAGCGCTCGCAGCTCGTCTCGGCCTGGCGGGCGAGCGCACGCTCGGCTTCGCGCATCGCCTGGTTCGTCGCCCAGATCCCGGAGCGGCCCTGGTGCTTCGGCGCGCCGGCGGTGATCTCAAGGCGGCGCTGCTTCTTCTGATCAGCGATGACTGTTGGTAGGCGTGGTCCTCTTCGCGGGTGAGCAGGCACCAGAACAAACACGCGAGCTTGCGTGCGGCAGCGAGGTTGCCGATCTCCCGAGCGTAGGTCGTCTACGCTTCAGCCCCGGTGAAGGTTGCTTACGTCTTTTCCACGTCCGGCCACACGGCCAGTTACAAGCTAGGCAAGATGATCCTGCCCCAGCTGGAGCAGGGAAGCCACGGAGTAGATGTCGTGGGTATGTTCTTCTTCGACGACAACACGTATCTGCTGCGTGAGGGTGACCCGATCGGTGAGCGTCTGGGTCGCGTGGCAGCCGAGCACGGCATGCTGCTGATGCTGTGCGACCAGTGCGCGCTGGAGCGCTGCCTGGCCGAGGGTGAGATCGGCTCGGCTGTGCCGAAGGGGACCGTCGCTGGCGTGCGGGTGGGCTGCTTCCCGGATCTGTACGCCGCGCTGGCCAGCGATCCGCCGGACCAGGTCATCACGCTGTAGGCGTCCGCGCTCCTGCGCGCCCTTGGACCGTCGGAATGCAGTTGCGGGCAGGCCCTCGGTGCCGGCCCTATTTCTTAAGAGGACCAAACTGGTGCTCGGTTGGCTCCGCACAGCAAAACCAGGGCTCGGTGAGCCGAGGCCGTCCCTCCGTCGAGCCCATCGCGATCGCTTCGCATTCGCGTACGCTGTCTCGCGTCTTCCCAGCCGCGTCGTGCACCGCCGCCCGGACGCGGGAGAAGACCGGCCCTATCGGTTCCTGCGCGGCCATGCTCTGCTCGACCAGTGCGCTCAGGCGGCCCTGCAGCCGGTCAGCGGCCGGGTCGGCCGACCGCCAGGGGTAGCTCAGGCGTTCGGCGTCGTAGACCCCGAGGTGCTCGCGCAGGTCCTCCCGCTCCAGCAGCAGAGAACCCTCGGGCACCAACAGCCGGATCGTGTACTGAACCGCGTCAACGTTTGCCACCAGGTCGTTCGCGACGACGAAGTCCAGGATGTCGAGCACGTCAGCCGGCGTCGACCAGGGAGTGAACGGCATGAAAGAGGGTCGCGTCTCGATCCCCTGCTCGCGCAGCAGGTCGATCGCCAGTACGGCCTCCTCGGTGGTGTGGCCCTTGTCCAGGCGGGCCAGCATCTCGTCGTTGACGCACTCCAGCGCGCTGACCACGAACAGGCAGCCCGAGGCGGCCAACTCCGCCCACACGTCGGCGTGCTCCAGCACGTGCTCGACCTTGGTGGTGCAATCGAAGGTGAGTGTCGGGAAGCGGTCGTGAAGCGCGCGAACGATGGCGATCGAATGGCGGCGGCCGTTGAGGAAGTCCGGGTCACCAAACGTGATATGGCGGGCGCCCATGCCCACCAGACGCTCGATGTCGCGCAGAACCGTGTCCGCCTGCACGATCCGTATGCGCCCGTCGTAGACCGCGGGAACCGGGCAGTGCCGGCAGCGGTGCACGCAGCCATGGCTGGCCTCCACGTAGCCGACCAGGCGCTCCTCGCCGCCCACCGCCAGGCGGGCGTAGCGCTCGAGCGGAGGCAGCAGCTCGCGCGCGGGCGGGTCGAAGTTCCCGCGCTGAAGGTGGATGATGGGCTGCCCGGCGGCCCGGGGGAGGGCGCTGGGGCTGGCCAGTCCGCTCGCCCAGGCCAACAGCGCCGGCTCGTACTCGCCGGCGATCGCGCGGCCCGCGAGCTCGCCCACCACCAGCTCGCGGCTCACCGGGGCGTACAGGCCGTAGAAGCAGATCGGCAGCCGCGGGTGCTCGCGGCGAAGCCGGCGGGCCGCGTTCAGCGCCAGGCGCGTGGCGGTGTGCATCGGCACCGAGAAGCCGACTGCCCCAGCCCAGTCCAGTGCGTCGGGATCCCAGGGCTCTACGCTCAGGTCCAAGCAGCGGACTTCGTGCCCGGCGCGGCGCAGAGCGGCGGCCGGGGACGCGACGTGCAACGGCTGGTGGCCCAGCTCGTAGGTGGAGATCAGCAGGACGCGCACGCGCCGTTCACGCTAGCGCACCACCACCGCCTCAGGTAGAGGCCTAGAAGGCGACTCGATCCGGATTCCCAAGCATGAGTGGGCCTCGCGCAGGGAGCGCTCGACTGCGTCCGCCGTCGACCCGCGCGCAAACAGGAAGCCGAGGTAACGATCGCCCTCGGGAAGGGGCACGACCGGGCGCCCGCGCGCGATGGTGATCTCAAGGCCGCGGATGCCCGGCACGGCGCGGGCCTGCTCCTGACCGTCAACCTGCACCAACGTGCCGCCGCGGGGGATGGGGATCATCATCACCCCCGCCGCCAGCGACTCGCGAGAGAGCTCGTCAAATGGCAGTCCCAGGGCGTGGCGGAGGATGAGCTGCTCCAGGCTGACGCCGGCGCCGAAGCGCAGGGCGCGCGAGCACAGCCCTCCGATCGAACGAGCCGCCAACTCCAGCACGCCCACCTGCCGGTCGCTCACACGCAGCTCGGCGTGTACGGGCCCCTCCCGCAGCCCGAGTGCCTCCGCTGCCCGAGCGGTCAGTCGCTTGACCTCGGCCAGGACGGCGGTGGGCAGCCGCGAGGGGGTGACGTAGAGAGTCTCCTCGAAGTACGGTCCCTCGAGTGGGTCGGGCTTGTCGAAGATGGCCAGCACCTCCAGCCGCCCCGACCGCAGCAGACCCTCGACCGCCACCTCCGCGCCGGGCAGGTAGCTCTCGAGCAGTAGCGGTGCATCGGCCGGTCGCCCCGCTGTGGCGAGTATGCGCCGCACCCGTTCCGTTGCCGACCGCGCCTGGTCGAGGTCGTCAGCCCGGATCACACCTTGGCTCCCCGAGAGCGACAATGGCTTGACCACGCAGGGAAGTCCGATCGTCCGCGTCGCGGTGGACACGTCAGCCCCCGGTGCCAGCAGCACGAAGCGCGGCTGGGGTATGTCCGCGTCGGCCAGCGCATGGCGCATGGCCGCCTTGTCGCGCGTGCGAGCGACGGCCGTCGGCGGATTGTGCGCCAGTCCCAAGCCCTCTGCGGCAAGCGCCGCGGCCATCACTCCCTGGTCATCGACGCCGACTATCGCCGCGAATGGCGTGTCGCGGGCACGGGCGATGATCGTCTCGGCGGCGTCTTGGGGGTCCGACAGCCGCAGCGTCAGCTCGCGGTCACCCATGGTCTCCGACATGGTCGCTCGGCGCTCGCTGGCGACCGTGATCGCCACACCCATTTCCCGGGCCGCGGTCATGAAGTCCGCCGCGCGGTAGGTGGCCGACGGCAGGATTAGGAGCAGGCGATCCACCTAGCTATGGTAGATCCGTGGGCGATATTTCCATCGTGGCCATCACGCAGACGGCGCTGGACAGAGTTCATGCCTTTCGGGCCGACATGGCGGAACCTGACAGCTTTGGGTTGTCGGTACACGTCAGCGGCTCAGCCGACGGCGAGTACACCTGCGCGCTGTCGCTCGATCCGCTCAGCCCCGCGGGCAACGAGAACGTCGTCCAGCACGAGGGCGATCTGCTCATTGTGATAGCCGCCGACAGCGTAGAGAAGCTGCGCGGCGCCACAATCGACTGGAGCGAAAGCCCGCTGCGCAGCGGCTTCACGGTCATCAATCCCAACAAGCCGCCTGCTCTGGGCGCCCTTCCCACGCTGCCCATGGGTATGTCACCGGGCGTCGGTGCCCCGGGACCGCTGGTATCGCCAAGACCACTACAGGGAGACCTCGACAGCGAGCTTGCGCGCCGGGTTATGGCGGTGCTCGACCGCGACGTAAATCCGCGCATCGCCGCCCACGGGGGGCACGCGGAGCTCGCCGGCATCGAGGGCCGCACAGCCTACCTGCGCCTGGGCGGCGGCTGTCAAGGGTGCGGCATGGCGACCGTCACCCTCAGCCAGGGCATCGAGGTCGCGATCACCGAGGCGGTGCCAGAGATCGGCGACGTGGTCGACGTCACCGACCACGCCTCGGGCAACAACCCCTACTTCGAGGCCGCCAAGAAGTAACCCGGAGCAGGCCGCATTTCCACGGTGCGAATCCTCGATCAGTCCTGGTGAACCAAGCACGAACTAGGACCCTGTGGTTTCGCCCACGACGTCCTGGGCGTGTCGGGCAGAAGATGGGCGTGTTGAAACTCCGTCGTCCGCCTCGAACGACCGGGACCTGGCTAGCCGACGAGCAGCTTGAATCCGTGGTCCCAGGCGCCTCGGGCGCCGCCGATCTTGACCCACGCGATGCAGATCGCCTCGAGCTCGCGCGAGCCTTCGATCCCGCCGATGTCGACCGGATCAGGCCAGCCGAAGTCGGTCAGTATGTCGCCGACCGTGCGCTTGGCGTCCTCATCGTCTCCGGCGATCAGCATCGTCGGCTGGCCTTCGCTGAAGCTCGGGTCCACGAAGTACGGGTTGCCGATCGTATTGAACGCCTTGACCACCTTGGCGTCGGGCAGCGCGCGCTGGACTCGCTCGCCGAGCGAGTCCTCGCCTGAGATCGAGAGCTTTGGCGGGAAGCCGCCGGAGAAGTCCAGCGGGTTCATGGCATCGATGACGACCTTGCCGCCGAAGTTGCTGGCGCCGGCGTCGGCGATCGCCTCCTCTGCTGCATTGCCCAGCACGGCCAGGACGATCAGTTCCCCATGTCCGGCGGCCTCCGCGAAAGTGCCGGCCTCGATGCCGACTCCGTCGCCGGACAGCCACTTGCCCAGCTCGGGCTTGGCCGGGTCGCGCGAGCCGATCATTACGCGGTGGCCGCGACTGGCGAACCCGCCCGCCAGGCGCCGCCCAACCTCGCCGCTTCCCAGAACGCCAACCCGGGTCTGTGCCAATCGGCCATTCGCCATGGCTGCCTCCTCTCGTTTGCAGGGTGACGCAATTTAACGCAGCTGGCGCGGCTATAGAGGACGCGGCCAAGTTGCGCTTCTTCCAAGCTGGTGGCGCTCGCCTCCACACAAGAGCGGCGTTGGGAGGGGCATTACGCCGGGGTGATCTCTAAGTAGACGGTCTCGATTCCGAAGGCGCCGCCGGCTCCCTCATAGATCTTGCGCCCCAGCCCGTAGTTGGCCTGCAGCGCCCCCTCCGCCTCCTCCCCGTCGCTCGGTTGGTCGAGCACTCGCGCGCGACCCTCAGCGGGGGGCCCGAGCGGCTTGCCGCGCACGGTGCACGGGGCGACGCGCACCCGCGGATCGTTGCGGATGCGCTTTACCTTGGCGACGTCTGCCTCGCTGCGCACGTAAAGCTTCCCGTCGCCGATCCCGAACCACACGGGGGTCGGCACCGCCTCGCCGCTGCGCTTGTAGGTTACGAGTAGGCAGTACTTGTGACCCCGCAAGTGCTCAAATCCCGGCACCGTTCGCTCCTGGCCTGCGAGCGAGCGAGCGGACGGGTGTCGGATCCAGTGGTAGAAGCGGTTCGGTACTGAGGTCACCCGAGAGAGGCTACAGTCGTCGCGCCCGCCCCACGATAGGCCGCAGCCAACAGCCCGCGGCAAAGAACATCCTCGAGTACTCGCCCAGACGACCCTGGTCTCTCTGGGGCCGTCGTCCGCGCTTGAGCAACCCGTTGGCGAGGATGATGTAGATGACGACCGTTGCGGCGCCCGCGCCGGCGATGAATGACGCGAGTTCTCTCGATCCGGCCAACTTCGTCCGCGGGTCGGGCTCAGCTGAGAGCCGCCGCGGCGTCGAGGACGGTGTCGTGCCCGACCGGTAGCAGGCGATACGCGACTGGCGTGGCGCTCACTCCCTTCAATTCGGTCGGGGGCAGCTGCTGAAACGCAAACGCGTCCGCAGCGATTTGCTTGACGCTGTCGTCGACGACGACGGTCGACGGTCGGGCAATCCCGGCAAACGCGACGCGAGATTGACGACATCGCCAAAGTAGTCGCCACGCAGCGCGGTCACTGGGCCGTTAGCTAGGCCAACCCCAACGGCGGGCTGTCCGCGTCCTGTCCCGAACTGGCCAACGATCTCCAGCGCCAGCCGACACCCCTCATGAGCGTCTTCGCGGACGATCATCGCCGCGTCGCCGATCAGCTTGATGAGGCGCGCCGGATGACGCGAGACGGTGTCGGTGACGATCGTCTCAAACCGTCCAACGAGAGCGGCCAGCTGGCCGGTAGTGAGAGCGCGCGAGAGGCTGGTGTAATCCTCAATGTCGACAAACCCGACGAGCAGCTCGCGCTGAGAGGTCAGCGCTTCGGCGTCGAAGGACCAGTTACCCGAGACAACCGCGATCATGTGGCGACGAAGCACGGCGTCAAAGACTGCCAACAGCGCCGCGGATCGACGCCCCGTCGCGCGCATGCGTCGCCGCGGAGGGGCTGGTCACTGGGCCGCGCGCACTCCGACCGTGATCGCCTCCGCGATGACGTCGGCAGCCAGAACCTCGATGGCATCGTAGGAGGCGGCCCTCGCGCCCGTCGCCAGGGAGAAGATCGTGTCCCCGTCGTACATCGTGTGCGCCGGGCGCACCGCCCGCGCGAACCCGTCGTGCGCGACGGTCGCTAGGCGGTTGGCCTGTTCCTTGGTCAGCGCCGCGTCGGTGATGACCGCTCCGATCGTCGTGTTCGTGCCCGGGATCAGGCTCGAGGCGCGGTCCCAGACGATCGGCGGCGTCACCCACTCCTGGCGAACATCGTCCCAGATACCGCCGACGCTGTTGGCGACGACCACGGCGGCGACCGTCGTATCGCCTGTCAGTGCGCTCGCCACGCCGATCCCGCCCGGACGCGTCTGGGTTCCGTCGCCAGCCTTCGAGACCGTCGCTCCCGTTCCCGCGCCGACCGTGCCGATCGCCGGCGTGGCCGTCGCCGCCTCACACGCCGCATACCCGGCATCGGCGTCCGGTCTGGCCTTGGGGTCGCCGGCCAGTAGGTCGAAGATCACCGCTGCCGACACGCCCGGTACGCAGATCGAACCGAACAGAGCCCCGACCCCGCGCTCCTCCAGGTAGCGCAGGACCCCTCCCGTGGCCGCTAGGCCGAAGAGGCTGCCACCGGTCAGCAGGACCGCGTGGCCTGTCTCGATCACGGTTCCGGGACGCAGCGCATCGGTGCCAAACGTGCCGGGCGCCGCGCCCCGGACGTCGACGCCCGCCACGGCGCCGGCGGGGGCGAGGATCACGCTACATCCTGTGCGCCCACGCTCGTCTGTGTAGTGCCCGATCGATACGCCGTCCGGTAACTGCGCGTCTGCCTGCTGGCTCATGCTCGTCCTCTTCCCCGGTGGTCGGCACGGACAATACGGCTGCCGAAAACTCGATGACGCCCGACGGAGCGTGTTTCCGGCACCCACGCCGCTCCTCAGCGCCACTGGACTGATGACTACGCCGCGAGCCGCACGACTCGCGCCCTGGCGAGCGCACGGGTGGGCTTGGCGAGGATCGTCAGGTCGGCGCGCAGCCGGACGCACTCAATTCATGCTTGCGACCCTCACCGCTGAAGGTGCGCAGTTCGCGCATCGCTTCGGCTTCGAACTCCGGGATTCGGCCGGGAGCCGGCGGTCGCGTGGGCCAAAGGAGGGCATCGTCCATCGTGCTCAGATACCCTCGACATGGACCCGGTCACCCGTTTACCACTCCGACTCGCTGGCCCTCGTGCGCATCCGGCCCCGCGGCCCGCACGACAAGAGCGAGAGCATGATCTGTGCCTGCTCGGACGCCTCGTTTTCGTCTCTATGAAGAAGGGCCCGTTGTCAAGTGGCGATCTGCAGTTGGGGTTGTCCTCCCCTTGGGACTCGGTTTGGAGCGACGCTCATGTCTCTATGGCCTCCTCGTCGGGAGGATCAGGCGAAATTGGATGTTCGCTCGGGCGCAAGTCCGAAAAGGGCGGTCAGGCCGCCAGACGAAACGCGGCGCCTCGGGGAGCGAACTTCTCCTTGCGGGAAAGCATGTGCCAGATCGCGTGGGCGAGTCTGCGCGCGAGGTCGACCTGGGCGACCTTGGCGCCGCGCTGCTTGCCCATCCGCTTCTTGTTTCGCTGGTAGCGCTCGGCGTAGGCGGGGTGCCTTAGCGCGTGCATCGTGGCCTCGAGCAGCGCCCAGCGCAGGTAGGTCGGCCCGTGCTTGGTCAGTGGGCCGCGGCGGTCCTTCTCTCCAGACTGGTTCACGCGCGGACAAAGGCCCGTGTAGCCGGTGAGCTTCTCTGGCGATGAGAAGCGCTCGATCTCGCCGATCTCGGCGGCGATCGTGAAGGCGAGGACCCAGCCGATACCGGGCACCGTCAAGAGCAGCGGGACGTAGGGATGCTCGGCGTGGCCCTCCTTCAGGCGGCGGTTGATCTGCGCGATCTGCCCTTCGAGGTCGTCGATCAGCTCGATCGAGGCGGTGATGTTGCCTCGCCAGGGCTCGGGCACCTCAAGGCGCTTCAACAGCTGCCGGCCCTCCACCCCGAACAGGTCGGTGACCGGGCACGGCTTGCCGAAGTTGATCAGGGTCGAGTGGATGCGGTTCTTGAGCGCCGACTTGTGCTTGACCAGGTACAACCGGAAGGGGACGCTCCTCGCGGACGCCGGATCGGCAGCCAGATCGCCGGTGCGCTGAGCACCGCAAGAACCTTCGAGTCGATCTTGTCGGTCTTGCATGCCAGCGGCGCGAGACCCTTGACCTTCTGTGCGTCTGCGATCTCGATGACAAGCGGAGCTTGCCACCGAGGAGGCCCTCCTTCATGGCAGTCCGGAGCAGGAGCGAAGGGCGGAGGTGGTGAGGCGCTCGCATCGCCCGCGAAGCAGCGCTCGCATCGCCCGCGAAGCAGGTGTGTCGCGAAGAGCCGCCGGTTGCCGCTGGCTACTGGTCGGTGCACCAGGGTGCGACGTCGGTGCCTACGCCGGTCGCAGAGCAGGCGTGACCAGAGCCCCCTAGACCGGTCGATAAGATCGCGGCGCGAGGTGCGCCGATCAACCCAGGAGGCATCACGATGACCACCACCCAGCTAGTAACCGGCGTCGATTTCGTCGGGATGCCCACGCGCGATCTGGAGGCGGCGGTTGAGTTCTACGGCTCGACGGTCGGCCTGCCGCGGTCGGTGTACAGCAGGGAGCGTCACTATGCCGAGTTCGAGACGGGCAACCTGACACTAAGCGTGTTCGACCCCGAGAAGATGGGTCTCGAGTACAGCGTCAATCCCAACGCGATCGCACTGCACGTCGACGATGTCGCGCAGGCGCGGGCGGCACTCGAGGAGCGCGGTGTCGAGTTCGCAGGCGAGACCCTCGACACGGGCGTCTGCCACATGGCGTTCTTCGCCGATCCCGACGGAAACGCGCTGATGCTGCACCACCGCTACGCCCCGCGCGTCACGGAGGCTTAGCATCCCGGAGCGCTAGAGGCGCGTCGCATGCGCTTTCGCGTCGACGCGAGCGCGTGGGCGGACGCCGCTCACGCTCCTGCTGCGGACGATTCTCGATCGCGCCGACGGAGGCTCGGTACACGACCGCTTACGCCGGGCAATGCGGAAGTGTCCGCGTTCCTACGCGTCAGCGCTCGTCCTCGTCCGGAGCGGCAACGCGACCAACCCCTATGAGACGACCGTTTACGTGCGTGTGCGGTCGTCTCAGGATGGATCCGCGACCTCAGGAAACCCTTATGGGTGAGGGCTAGGTTTCAGCCGCATGATGACGCTGGACGCCCGCGGCGTGTACAAGAGCGTCGGCCGAGGAGCCGCCGCGCGGCTGCTGCTGCAGGGACTCGACCTCGGTGTCCAGGCCGGCGAGATGGTCGCCGTGCTCGGACGCTCGGGCTCGGGAAAGTCGACGCTACTGCACCTGTTGGGCGGCCTTGACCGACCGGACGAGGGCCGGATCGTGGTCGCAGGGGAGTCCCTGACCGACGCCAGCGAGCGCGAGCTCACCCGCATCCGGCTGCGCCGCGTCGGCTTCGTCTTCCAGTCCTTCCAGCTGATCGAGGAGCTGACGGGCGCTGAGAACGTGCTGCTTCCCGCCACCCTTCCCGGCGCCCCGCCCGGTGGCCGCGAGCGTGGGCTGAGCCTGATCGAGGAGCTTGGACTCGCGTCAGTGGCCGCGCGAGCGCCGCACGAGCTCTCCGGTGGGGAGCAGCAACGCTTCGCGATCGCCCGCGCTCTCGTCAACGACCCGGCCCTCGTGCTTGCTGACGAGCCTACCGGCAACCTGGACACGAGCTCGGCGGCATCCGTCCTATCACTGCTGCGCGGCCTCACAGCCGACGGGCGAGGCGTGGTACTCGTCACGCACGAACAGCAGGCGACTGCGGAGGCAGACCGCGTGCTCTACCTCGTCGAGGGGCGGCTCGCGGAAGGTGAGCTGGTCGCGCCGCGGCGGGGCGCGCCCCTGTGAGCGAGGTAATGCACGACGCGCTGCGCGGTGTGCGCGCACAGCGCGCACACGCCTTGCTCGGTGGTCTGGGGATCGCGATGGCAGCGGCCATGCTCGCCACCGCCGCGACCGTGAGCTACGGGCTCGCCACCGGCTTCTCGCGCAGCGCCCGGGCCGCGGACCTGCCCGACGTGATCGCGCGCTTCGAAAGAGAGCCCACCACGATGATCGCGCGCCGCATCGCGGCGCTTCCGGACCTGGCCGCCTTCACGCTGAGCCGCGAATTCACCGGCGTCCCGCTGTCGGCCGGATCCCATGAAAGCGACAACGGCGTGGTCGAGGAAATCGGCCCCGGCAGGCGCGGCTACGCGATCGTCGCCGGACACGACATTTCGGGCGCGACGAGCGGCGTGGTGCTTGAGCAGGGCGTCGCGAGCTCCTGGGGCCTGCGGGTTGGTGAGGAGATCGAAGTCGGCGGCCTCGGGCCGCAGCTCATCGTCGGCCTGGCGCAGGAGCCAGACGACGTCGCCTATCCACTTGCCGCGCCGCGCCTGTATATCGCGCAGGGCGCGCTGGCGCTGGGCATTCCCAAGGTAGCGGTGGGGCCGAACGGCCCGCAGTACGTCAGGCAATTGCGCGCCCCGCCCGCGGCCGCAGGGCCGAACGGCCCGCGGGTAGCACCGGGCCCGGGGGCACCTCCCGCAGCGATAGGGCAGCCGAACGTCGGACGCGTCGCGCAACGGCCCCACATCCCGCTCGCAGAAGTGCTGCGGGCACTCGAAACGCGGCGGAGGGCAGCTCTGAAGGAGGGCGCTGGCGAGGTGAACGTCGCGGAGATCTGGCTGCGCGACCCGTCTCAGCTCGACACAGTGCTTGTCCAGGCCCGCGCGCTCAGCTACGGCCTGCGCAACCTGCGCTTCCTCACGCGCAGCGGCGTGCGCGTCCTGCTTGACGAAGCCGCGGGCATCGTGATCGCGCTGCTCGGCGCGCTCTCGGCGATCGCGCTGCTGACGGCCGGCGTTATGCTCGCCGCCTCAGCGCGCGCCGAGGTGCAGCGGCGACTGCGGGCGATCGGCGTGCGCCGTGCCATCGGCTCCACACGCGCTCATGTGGCGCTGCTCTCGGCGCTCGAGGCGATGATCGTGGCGGTCCCCGCCGGCGCGCTCGGGGTGACGGCCGGTGCCCTCGCCGTGAGCGGGGCTGACAACCGGCTACTGGCGCTGCTCAATGAGCGCGGACCCGGGAGCGCGCTCGCGCTCCCGCTGGCAGGCTGCTTCGCGCTGTCCGTGCTGGTGCCGACGCTCACCAGCACGTGGCCGGCGTGGCGGGCGGCGGGGCGCTCGCCCGTGCAGCTGCTGCGGGGGGCCGAGCTGCACCCGAGCGGCCGCTCCGCGCCCCGCCCTCGCCGCGGCGGACTAGCCCGTCTCGGCGGCAGGCTCGTCGCCGCGCGGCGCGTGAGGGCGGCGGCGACGCTGACGATGCTCGGTGTATCTGCGGCGTTCATCCTCTTGATGCTCGCGCTGGCGAGCGAGCTCTCCACGCTCGAGAACGACCCAAAGGCGCTCGGGCGCCGCTACCAGCTGACCGCCTCGCTGCCTCCATCGAATGCGGCACGGATCCGGAGCATCCTGGGCGTGGTTGCGGCGGCGCCGCGCTACGAAGTGACCGCGCTCGACACCTACTCGCTCGGGGAGACCGTCGATGTGATCGCCTACCCCGGCGACCACACCGAGTTCGAGGCCCCGCCGTTATCAGAAGGGAGGCGACTGCGCGGGAACGGCGACGCCGAGGTGGGCACGGGCCTCGCACAGGTGCTCGGGCTGGGCGTCGGCTCCACTTTGGCGCTGGCGCTGCCGAGCGGGCGCGAACTGCGCCTGCGCGTCTCGGGCATCGTCGGCTCGCTCGACCACGACGGGCGCGTCGCCTACGTGCCGGCTGCCGCGTTGCTCACCGAGGAACCGTCGGCACCCGAGCAGATCGCGGTGCGCCTCGAGCCGGGCACCAATGCCTCGCGGGTCGCTGCGGAGATCGGCGTGACGGGCGTCTCGCGGACAAAGACGATCACGGGTGAGGGGAACACGCTCGTGGCCGCCCTCACGGCCGTGCTGCGGGCCGTCGCCGTGATCGACGGTCTCGTATGTCTCTACGCGGTAATGCAGGCGCTGGCGCTGGTCGCGGATGAGCGACGCGGCACGATCGCCGTGCTGCGGGCGTGCGGCGCCGGTACTGGGGCCGTGCGCAGGCTGCTCACGGGCGCCGCACTCGTCGTCGTCGTCCCGACCGCGCTCCTCGCGGTGCTCCTGGAGCGGCTCGTGCTCGGCCCGGAGATGGGCCGCATCGCCGCCGGCTACGTTTCCCTGGCGCTCGCGGCGAGCCCGCGCGAGATCGCCCTGGTCGTGGTGGGACTGGCGCTGCTCGGTGCGCTCGCGGTCTGGTGGGTGGCGCGCCGCGCGTGCCGCGAGCCGATCGTCGCGGGCCTGCCATGAGCGACCCCGCGATCACCCGCCGCCAGGCGCTCAGCGTGTTCGGCGGGGCAGCGCTTGCCCTCTGGTTAGGTGCCTGTGGCAGCGGTGCGCGGCCAGTGGCAGACGGCTCGACGTTGCGCGGCACGTGGCGGGACCCGAGTGACGATGGCGTGCTGCGCCCGGGCGCTGGCGAGCCCTTGCTCGACCGCACCGAGCTCGCCCCGCGCGCGGCGCCGATCGCGGTCCTGGCGACGATCGCGCATCTGACAGACGCGCACGTTCTCGACGCCGAGTCGCCTGCGCGCGTGCCGTTCCTCGCGCGTCTGGGAGCACCGTTCACCTCGACCTTTCGCCCGCAGGAGACGCTCACAGCGCACGTACTGGCGGGCGCGATCCGGGCGATCAACGCGCTCGCGCCCGACGCGGTGATCCAGGGCGGGGATTTGATCGACAACGTGCAGCAGAACGAGCTTCAGTGGGCGCTCGCGACCATCGGGGGTGGGCTCGTGGATCCGAGCGGCGGCGGGCCCGGCTACTTCGGCGTGCAGTGGGCCGGTGACCCGGACCCCTTCTACTACCGCCCCGACGTGGATGCCCCCCGCCATCCCGGACTGCTCGAGGCGGCGACCGCGCGCTTTCGTGCGCCTGGTCTCGCCCACGCGCCCTGGTACCCGGTGCTCGGAGACCACGACCTGCTGGTGCAGGGCGTCGTCGCCCCGAGTCCGCTCACCGGCGCAATCGCGCTCGGCGACCGCGCAGTGTGGGAGCTGCCGGCAGGTCTGGAAGCACCCATCGGAGTGGAGGCCGCAGCGCCGGACGGCTTCGCCCAGGAGGCCCCGATCCAGACGCTCATCGAGCGGCTGCTCGACGCACCGGCAGTGGCGATCACCGCCGACCCGGCGCGGCGCGAGCTCCCCGCAGCGGAAGTACTCGCGCAGCTGCGCGCTGCGTCGGCTGCGCCAAGGGGGGCCACATCGCTACTCGACTACAGCGTCGATGTCGGCGAGCACGTGCGTGTGATCGTGCTCGACCTCGTGCGCCGCGAAGGGGGGTCGGGCGGGCTCGTGCACCCCGGCCAGTCGCAGTGGCTCGCGCGCGAGCTCGCCCGCGCGCGGGAGCGCTGGGTGCTCGTGTTCTCGCATCAGCCGCTCACCAGTTCGGCCGGCGGAGAGGCGCTGCTCGCCGTGCTCGACGGCCATCCCCGCGTACTGGCGGCCGTCTGGGGACACACGCATCGAAACACGATCGTCCCGCGCCCAGGTCGCGGGGGCGGCTACTGGCTTGTCAGCACCGCCTCTCTGATCGACTACCCGCAGCAGGCGAGGGCGCTACAGGTCGTCGCCACCGCAGGCGGCGGCGTCGCGCTGCGCACATGGCTGCTCGACCACGTTGGGGCGCTCGGCGACATCTCCCGCGAGCTCGCCTACCTCGACGCGCAGGGCGGTCGTCCACAGGGGTTCGTCGGCGGCCGCCTCGACGGGAACGTCACGCTGTACCGCGGGGCGTCCGACGGCTGATGCTTCCGCTCCTGGCGCAAAGGTGACGCGACGGAGTGGCTGGGTCTCGCCGCTTGTCCCCTGCCAGCATAGGCCGAGGGCGGCGGCTCCCTTTCCGGCTCACGGCACGTTGAACGTGAACCGTCCGACCGTGTGCTGGATGGTGCCTCCGGCTTCTTCGAGGTTGCCGGGCCCGCTCTGGTCTTGGAAGATGACTTCACCGGTTAGGAGGCCGCGGTGCACGCCACGGCCCAGCCCGCGACCCATCCGCATCGTCTCGATCTGGCCGACGGCCGGAAACGAGGGTTGGGGGGGTCCGAACGAATTCACCTGTGCCGGTTGGCCTGTTTCGTGCCACTCGACGGTGTATGAGCTGCGTGCGTTGCTGATGCTGACCCGGGAGGTGAACGTGAGGAGCGCTTCGTATCCGCCGCCCCTTACGCGAATGAGATGGATGTGCAGCGGGGAGGCGACCTGCGCTGCTGTCGGCGCCGGTGTTCTTGGCGGCACCCATCCAACCGGCACCTTCAGTTCGGGTGTGCAGGCATACTTTCCGCCGATCCAGCTGCGTGGGGTCAGGTGGCAAGTGGCGCCGTTGCGATAGTGCAGTTCGGTGATCGGGCCGTCCACGGGCACGACGTCTTGGGTGCCGCCGGCGTTGAAGTTAAACAGCTGAGTGGGGGAAGCCTTCGTGACGATCAGGTACGCGCCCTCGGGGCCGGCGGTTGGCACGGTGTGGCTCTGGCTGTCGAGAGCGTAAGTGACGCTCCTGGCGTCCGGACCGAGAAGGCCAAAGTAGAGGTTGCGCTCGTCGGCCTGGGGACAGACCGGGTAGGGCTTGCGCTTACCTTCTTCGGCGAACCGTTCATAGGGACCCGCCGTGCTTGGGACGCATCCTTTGTCGGGGTAGTTTCCCCTCCACGCGCTGGCGGGGATGTCGCCGACGACGGCGTTCAGGAACAGCCGGTCGTTGCCGTCGAGCAGCGTGCACGCGCGCTCAGCACCGAAGGTGTTGACGGCGAATTCGTGAAACAGCCCGTCGTCGTTGAAGGCGCTGTCCTGCCCAATTGCGCCGAGCCTCCCGTCGAGCAGCCGCCCGACCTGAGCACAGCCTTCGCCTCGCTTGGTGCTCAGCACGCGCATGCCCCACGGTAGCCCCCCTACTGGGTCGGGAGTCGAGACGGGCAGCAGACGCACCGTGCCCTTCACGATCCCGCCACCTTTCAGCGCGTAGAACGAGGACTGGTGCGGTTCCGCAGGCGCGCCGATCGGGATCACGCCCCCTGCCGCGAGCGCTCCCGCGCTCACCACGAGCATCGCGACGAGCACGATCGCCGACGCGCGCCGATGCCCCCGCCTGATCCATGACGGACGAATCCTGCGCCTAACGCGAACCGCACCGCGCAGCTGGCTCTCTAGGTCATCAAACACGTCGTTCACGTTTCCTCCTTCAGCTCGGCACGCAGCTGCTTGAGGCCGCGGTGCACGCGTTGGCGCACGACCTGCTCCGAGCACTGCAGGCGCCTGGCGATCTCGCCGTACTCCTGCTCCTCGACCAGACGGGCAAGTAACGTCGTGCGCGTCGCCTCGGGCAGCTCCTCGAGCGCTCGCGCCAAGCGGGTCTCGCCGCTGCCGGCGCGCTCCTCCACGCGCAGCAGCGCCTCGTCGTCGAGGGCGATCGCCTCCATGCCCAGGCGACGTCTCGCCGCATCGGCTACCCGCTCGCGGCGCAGGCTCTCGCGCAGCTTGTTGCGAGCGATCCCGAACAGCCACGCCACGGGCGGAGCATCGCCGCCGTAGGAGCCCGCGCTCACGACTACAGCCGCGAAAGTCTCGGCCGTAAGGTCGAACGCGAGCTCACGATCTCCGACGCGCCGGTGAAAGAACGCCACCACCGCGTCCAGGTGCTCGCGATAGAACTCCGAAAACGCATCGTCGTCGCCGAGCGCGACCCGGCGCAGCACGCTCGCTTCTTCCGATCGCGAAGTCATCACCCATATCGTTGCGCGACGGCTCCTCGGTGTGACAAGGCATGCGATCGGTGCTCGGCGAGCCTGGCGCCGGTTCCCCGGCCCAGCGGTGATGCCTTTCGGCTGCAGGCGGTGACCAGCTATTGCGCCCTGGTGCCTGTCGCGGCCGTCACGCGCGTGCCGTCGTTCAGTCTCAGCGTGACTCCGGTTACCCCGCCCCGGCGCGGCCGACGACCATCGAGAACTGCCGGAGCACCGCACTGGTATTGACGGGTGTGGCTCGGACGGGTGTGGCTCGGCCGTCTTTCGGCTATGAATCCCGCGTTTCTCAGGGCAGGATAATGCTCGTGTGTCCTACTGGGATTTCGGGGCTCTGGCCGGGCAGTCCCGGCACGGGCATGGAGCCGGAGGGCCCGTTGACGGTGACGAGGCCGACGGTGATGTGAGCGACGCCGGGACATTGGGGGTCGAAGAACTCCGTGTAGCGCCCGCGCTGACCCGCGCGGAGGTTCGTGTCGGTGGGACCGAATGTCCCACCCCCGGACCCTGGGCAGTGCGGATTGGCAGGGTCGTTCGGGTCGCTGGTGTTGATCTCGTAGTGCCTGTCGAAGTTGGTGACGGCAGCGCGGGCGGTGAATTCGACAACCAGCAGTTGCTGCGGCGGGCCATGGCTCATGTCGATGCGCCGATAGCCGCTCGGGATCCGCGGGTCGCAGGCGATGGCCATGCCGCCGGAGTCGCGTTCGCAGTAGTGGCGGGCGGGTTCCACGTGCGCGCTGACGGCGCTCGCGATCTGTGCGGGCGTGATGTGGCCGGCGGGGGCCAGCGGGACGTAGCCGACGGCGGGGCAGCTGGGGCTGCGGTAGCCGCGCTCGTAGGGCAGGCGCAGGGCCTGGAACGCGCGCTGCTGGGCGGGCGTGAGCAGGTTGATGGAGCCGCGCACGTAGTGCCCTCCGCGGTATAGCTGGGCGTAGGTGGCGGGGAAGCGGGCGCGCAGCGCCTCCTGGAAGCGCGCTTGCCTGGCGGCTTCCGCGGCGGCGAAGGCGGCTGGGGTTGGGAGGACGCAGGCCGCGGCTCCGCGATAGCTGACGGCGCGGACCACTTCGAAGGCTTCCATCTGCGGGCTGCCGGTGAAGCCCGTGTCGTTGCCGAAGCAGAAGGGCGCGTGCGGCGGGCAGCGGGTGGTGCTGTGCGGCAGCACGATCAGGTAGGCCCCGTCGGGCCCGGCGGTGGGCGTCGTTGCTGTGGCGTTGCCGGGGGTGAGGTGCGTGACGCTCGTGGCGTCGGGGCCGAGCAGGCCGAAGTAGACGTCGCGCAGGGCATCGGGCGGGCATTCGCTCGCGCTGGTCCTCGAGCCGTAGCAGCCGCCGTGGGTGTGCAGCTGGTCGCCCATGAGCCCGCTGGCGGGCAGGCCGTGGAGCTGTTCATCCACGAACGCGTCGCCGCGCCCGTCCTCGGTCCCGCAGCCCGGGCCCTCCATAAACGTGCGCGAGAGCGGGTGGAAGGCGCCGTCGTCGAGGAACGCGCCGTCGCGGCCGAGCACACCGAGTCGACCGTCCACTATCCGCCCAACCTGGAGGCACATCAACCCACGGGTCGTCTTGAGCTCGCGCAGCCCCCACGGCGGCCCGCCGTCGGGGTCTGACACCCGCAGCGAGAGCAAAGCGATGCTCGCCGGGAGTACGGCGCCTTCGTTGGCGGTTGGGATCGCAGGGACTTCAGCGCCGACCGGCGCTCCCGTGCGAAATGCGCCGGTCGCGGCGAGCGCAGATCCCGTGACCACGAGGCAAGCCAGCACGACCGCGACGGGGCGTGACGGGCGGAGCCTTACCCGCGCGTACCAGGGAATGTGGGCTCCGCGGCGCACCGCCTCGCGCATGCCCTGCTCGACACGGTCGAAGTAGTCGCTCATCGCTCCTCCATCTGGGATCTCAGGCTCTTCAGGGCACGGCTGACGCGCTGGCGCACGACCGACTGCGAACAGCGCAGCTCCGCAGCGATCTCCTCGTACGAGCGATCGTGGATGACCCGGTCCGACAGCGCTTGGCGTAACGGCTCGGGCAGGGCCTGCGCCAGAGCGAGGATCTCCTCGTCCAGGCTCGCCAGCTCCTCGACGCGGTCGAGGTCGGCGTCGTTGAGCGCGACGGGCTCAAGGCGCAGCCTGCGCCGGGCGGAGTCCTCGACACGCTTTCGCCTGCGGCTCTCGAGCAGCTTGTTGCGCCCGATCCCGAGCAGCCACGCCAGCACCGACCCTTGCTCGCGCCGATAGCGCCGCGCGGAGATCAGCGCCGCCGCGAACACCTCAGCCGAGAGATCGGCGGCGATCTCACGGTTGCCGGTCTCTCGCAGACACCAGCGCAGCACCACCGGCAGGTAACGGCGATAGAGCACCGTGAACGCCGCGTCATCCCTGGCGGCGACCGCAGCCAGGAGCGCCGCATCCGGATCCTCAGCCTGTTCGGCCATCTACAAGCAGGTTTGCGTAACGACGGATCCTGTGACGACCCCAAGCACCAAAGGCGGCCGCTGGGCGGACTACGACTGACTGGATCTGCCGTTGTTGACGCAGCTGTTCGGCTCGGGCGGCCTCCTGGGTGGGCGGCGCCTGCGTGTCTTGCCCGATGTTAGGCTCGCCGGTCGGCGTCCGCGAATGGGTGAATTTCCAGGCGGTTTGCAAAGAAGGCGACGACCGGAATCGAACCGGTGTAGACGGCTTTGCAGTCCGCCCGAAACGTGTGCCTTTAGCTTATCTATGCGGTTTTTGGGGACCTCCGGTGCTCTCAAATGCTGGGTTGGGGCGCCCTTGGGGCGCCCACTTTCCCGGGTTCGCGCCCGCTGTAGTCGGAAAGAGGGCGGAGCCTCCGTCCCGTTCAGCCGCTCGGTCCTCGTCTCTGAGCAGACGTCCGGAGCGAAGCTCAGCTGACGCTCGCAAATCGCGCAGAGCAGCACTCTCGGTCTGCGATCACCGGGCTACGGGATCGGCGGTTGTCACAGAATCTCGCTTCACGAGAATCCCTCTTGATGGGGCGCCCCGACTACTCCCAGGCCGACGACGCCGAACTGCTGGTGCTCACCGCGAGCGATCCCGAGGCATTCGGGGTCTTCTACGAACGGTTTGAGGCGCAGCTCCTCGGGTTCTTCTGGCGTGCGACCCGCCGGGCGGACATTTCAGCGGACCTCACGGCGGAGGTCTTCGCCGCCGCGCTCGAATCGGCTGCTGCGTTTCGACCGCAGTCCGGGAGCGCGCGAGGATGGCTGTTCGGGATCGCCCGTCATGAGCTCGCCGACACGTGGGAGCGCGGCCGGGTAGAAGATCGAGCCCGCCAGCGCATGCAGGTGGCGCCGCAGACGCTTACCGACGAGGCACTCGAGCGGGTCGAGGAGCTCGCCAGCCGCGCCTCACGGGATGCGCTGCAGTTGCTTGAGTCGCTGCCGGAGGACCAGCGGCTCGCCGTCAATGGGCGGGTGCTGCATGAGCTCGACTATGCCGAGCTCGCCGCGAGCCTCTCATGCTCACAAGGCCTTGTCCGTCAACGCGTCAGCCGCGGACTGAGGGCGCTCAGGGCACGACTCAAGGAGGCCACATGACCGATCTCGCTATGCCCGAGCTACGTCGCGCGCTCGTCGATGCCGCGCGACGTCAACACCAGACCGTGGTCGGTCGGGTGGCCGAGCCAGGCGATGCGCACGCCAGGGCGCGCGGGCGCTGGCCCGGGCTGCGTGCCTCGCGCTGGCGCGTGCTGCCGGTGATGCTGCTGCTCGTGCTCGTCGGGGCCGCGGTGGCGTTTGCGAGTGGGCTCATCTCCTTCGGAGCGCCCGCACCGTCGGTGCCGGTGTTCGCCAACCCGCGCACGGGACTGGGCAGGATCGCGCCGGGAACCGTGCGGCTGCTGCCGATCTCCGTGCCCGATCCTCACGGCGGGCTCCCCTGGGGAATGCGGGTGCTGAGCACAACGCGGGACGTCGGCTGCCTGCAGGTCGGTCGCCTGCTCGACGGCAGGCTCGTCGCGCTAGGCCAGGACGGCGCGTTCGACAACGACGGCCACGCGCACGAACTCCCGCTCAGCACCAACGTCGAACGGCTCAACTGCTCATTCGTGGATGGCCACGGTCGGATCTTCGACAGCGTCACGATCAAGAGCCAGGCCGCGAGCGCGGCGCCGGGGGTGCACTGCGAACCTCCCGGCACCTACGCGCCGTCCCACCACGCAGCGTTCAGCACGTGCCCACTCGCGGACGAGCGCAACCTGTACTACGGGATGCTCGGCCCGGATGCCACCAGCCTCACGTATTCGGCGGGCGGCAGGAGCCACACGGTCGCGACCGTCGGACCCGACGGCGCCTATCTGATCGTCACGCCGGGAACGACACACCGGTACTCCGGCGAGGCCGGGAGTCGCGAACGCGCGGGGCTGTACGTATCCGACGAGGTCCCCGTCTACAGTCCGATCACCGCGATCCACTACGGCGGCGGGGCCACCTGCCATCTGGTGACCGCCGAACGGTGGATCTACGGTCCGCGGGCCTGCGCTCCGCCGCTGGCAGAGCCGTTCGGCTGGGTTCAGATCGGCGTGCCGACGCACGCGCAGCTGGCAACGCCGATTCACGCGACGCTCATCCGCGACGCCGAAGGCCGGCGGGCGATCCGCGTGCGCTTCACATCGCGGGTGGCGATCTCGAGCCTGCGCGGTCAGTATCAGCTGGAGTGGCATGAACCGGGGATGGCCCCAGAAGCGTACGCGGCGGGGCCCATCGACGAAGGCGCAAGCGCCAGTTACAGCGGTCTGATCCCGCAGGGTCGGAACATCACCGCCGGGCAGACTCTCACCAAGACCCTCGACCAAAACCGCTTCGGCCCCCGCCTGGCGCCCGGGATCACCACCGGCAGCGTGATCCTCGACTACGCCACCGGACCACTCATACAGGCCGAAGAAGACACTGCCAAGATCCCGGTGGGGACCTTCAAGATCAGAGTCCCGTAGGGCACTCCGGATAGTCGTGCGCATTCATGCGATCCTCTCGTGACAACTGAGCCGAGACTCCACGGCAGACCCGAGCAGCGGCACCAGCGACCGCGCGAGGCGTCTGTCCGGCGATCTCGTCTTTTGATTGGGCTCCTGGACCGCCGCGACCAGACTGCCTCAACCGCCTGCTTGCGGGCGTGTCTTTGTCCAGCCGGCAGACGCTCGCCTGTGACGCCTGCAGTCGTCCTTGGGTCAGCTCGGCAGACGCTCGCTAGCACGGCAAATGCGGCAGTCCGAGCTTTTGCGACCTGCGCTCTCGCGCGTCGTTCGTTGCAGGCGCCTCGTCGAGACTCAGCTCATGCGCCTCCATACATGCGTAACCAGGCTTCTGTGCCCGTCGCGTGGGCCACGGGCCTTCTCCGAGCGGCGAACGTCGCGCCCTTGGCCTTCTAGCGCCAAAGCGTCGCCGGTGACACAACCGCGAGGTCGTTCAAGACGGCGAGGCGCTGCTTGAGGCTGTCGCCGCCCTGTACCACGAGCCATGCGTCGCCTATGCGTCGGCCCGTGAGGTGCCCTTGCACGCCGCCCGGAGCATCGAAGACGCCGGGGTGGCCGGACACCGGTTGCATCTGCGGAAACGCCGCGGGTTCACTGCCCGGGCGGGCGGCGTCCAGCAGCACTGCTGCCTCCAGCGGCCAGTGGTGCCAGTAAAACTCGGTGTCCGCGCATGAGATAAACGCGCTGCCTTGCACCCCGGCGACGTGACGGATTCCGGCGGCCACGTTGCCCCATTGCGGTTCGGGACCCGAGATCGGTCTTGAGTGAATCGAACAGGGCAGATTCGGCGGCGCCTGCGGTGGGGCCCAATACACGGTCTTCTGCGACCACCACGGGATGCGTCTTTTCGCGGGGATCACGTGCCCCAGCACAGTCCCCGATTGCAGGCGTTCGAGCGCGAGGTAGTGGATCGCCTGCCCCCGCGCGTTGAGAGCTTCGACGGGTCTTGGACGGGTTTGCACGTCGACTATCCCATCGCGGCGCGTGACTACGCGCAGACGTCCTGGGCCAGGCCCGTACCCCGGCGCCACGATCTCGACGGCGGCCCTGAAGCCATTCGGCAGGCGCGGTTCAGAGCGCGTCCTGACCACGTGATCGCCGAAGCGCACCGCGGCCACCGCGGACGTGGTGATCGCCCAGTTCAACGTGGCGTGCTTGGGCTCAGGGGCCGCGAAGGATTCGGCGACGATTGGCAGACCGGGCGCGCCGCCGCACTCCTCGCTCCAGCCACGGAACCTCCGCTGTTCCGTGCTGATGACACCCACGCACCAACCGGTCTGTCCCGCCTGCAGATCCGGCGACATGTCGATTGCGTATTGGCTGGGGCCGAGCGCGCCGACAAGCGGCGCGGAGGGTTGCGAAGTCAAGACCAGCGCGGCACTGGCAGCGCCACCGGCCAACAGAACGCCGGCGACCAGGGCTGCCAGCGGATGCGAAAGCCGCCAACGCCGGCGACCGGGAGGCCGCGCGGCCGCGCGGCCTCGTAGCGCAGCCTCAAAGAGCTGATCACCGAGGGTGACGAGCGGATCCATCATGCACCTCCTTGCAGGCTCTGGCGTAGGGACGCGAGTCCTCGTGAGACGCGCTTGCGGATGACTTGCTCCGAGCAGCCCACCTGCTCGGCGATCTCCGCGTAGGGCTCCTCTGCCAGGATGCGGCGGATAACCGCCTCGCGCTGTTCGGGCGCTAGCGCGGCGAGGGCCTCTTTGAGATCGACGCGCACATGCCGTTCCATCACTTCCAGCGCCTCGTCGTCTAGCTCGATCGGGGTCATGCCCACTCGCTTGCGGTACTCGTCGGCCACGCGTCCGCGGCGGATCGCGGCGGCGATCTCGTTGCGGGCGATGCCGAACAGCCATGCGACCGCCGGCCCACGCGAGGCGTCGTACTGGCCGCGGTGCTCAAGGGCTCGCGCAAAGGTCTCAGCCACGACATCTAGAACTAGGTCCGGTTGGCGCGTGCGCCGCGCAACGTATGCCACGACGGCGTGAACGTGGCGCTCGTAGAAGATCCGAAAGCCCGCGGCGTCGCCGTCACAGGCCAGCAGGTCTCGATCCGGCGTTAGGTCAGCCATCACTACATCTATGCGCAAGTGGCTGCTTTTGTGACCGGGTCGGCGCGCGGTGATCTTCCAGGCTTATGAGGGTTACATGCTCGCTGCGGGGCACGCGGCACCGGCTCGTGTCGATGGCGCGGCGATCGCGAGGCCTCGATGCCGGCATGCTCGCCGTCGCCGTTGCCGCACGGCGTGGCCAGCAGGCCGGACCTCAGTTGCCGCGATGCGGGTCGCGCACATCGGGACCTTCAAGGCGGAATCCGCGCCGAACCTGCCCACCGGCGCGCGGCATGGAGGATGTCCACGCAGGCGTGGCGGCAGGATGATTCGAACTGCAGAGGCTGGCAAAGGAGTGCCCGGACTGGCTTGGGTGATCCACCCCGACGCCATCCCTGAGGGCGACACACTGCTCATCACCACGCAGCTCGCGAACGAAGGACAACCCGTAGCGACGCACGACGGCAAGGCGATATTCGCCGTCGACGGCAGCACCGGGCTCGCGGACAGGCACCGACCTGCGTGCTCGGGCGGCTGACAAACGCCAGCCTGATGAGACGGCCGCGACGGCGATGTCGTCCCTGATGCAGCTCGGATCGCGCAGGCGGTCACAAACGGTGGGGTTCGCTCGTAGTGTGAGCAGATGGCCGATGAGGACCGGGTTTCGGACGGCGAGCTGCTCGCGAGGACTGCCAGCGATCAGGAGTCGTTTGCCGTGTTCTACCGCCGCCACGTCACGGCGGTGCTCGCGTATCTGATGTCGCGCACCGGCCGACCCGAGCTCGCGGCCGACATATGCGCGGAGGTGTTCGCAGCCGCGCTCGAGAAAGCCGGTCGCTACGACCCGTCGAGAGGAGCGGCGCGGTCGTGGCTGCTGTCGATGGCTTCTAGCCGGCTCATCGACGCGGTGCGACGCGGTGCGGTCGAGGACCGCGCCAGGACGCGGCTAGGGATGTCCGTCATCGAGCTGAACGACGCAGACCTCGAGCGCATCGAGGAGCTGCTCGACCCCGACCAGGACATAGCGGAGCAGCTGCTGCAGGGGCTGCCCTCAGGTCAACGCGCCGCAGTCAGAGCGCGGGTGCTCGACGAACGCGACTACGCAGAGATCGCCGCGAGCGTCGGGCTCTCCGAGCACGTCATCCGAAAGCGCGTGAGCCGCGGTCTAATGACGCTGCGGTCCCAACTGTCGAAGGAGAGCAACCTATGAGCGACTTCGTAACGGCCCTCGAAAATGACCTGCTCGACGCTGCCGACCGGCTGAACCGTACCCAACAGGTCAGAAGCTCGGTAGCTCGCCGGAGGCGAAAATTGAGATTTGTGGGCGCTGCGCTTGCGGCGCTCGCGGTCGCGGCCCCAGCACTGGCCGGCGTACCCGGCGTCTGGCGCGGGGCTCTTGCGCCGGGGTCAAGGCCCACGCTGACCACGCGTCCGCCGCAGGAGCGGCTACTCGTGGAGCTCGGGGCACTGCGGCGGCCGGCGATCCCAGCCGACCGGTCGCCTACTGCGATGCTGGCAGTCACCCGCAGTGGCCCGCTCAGCGCTGTCAGCGTCAACCAGGTCCGCTACGTCGGAGTCTCCCCGATCGGGGACCCACTGTACCTGGTGCCCTACCGCTCACGGGTCAGAATCCTGCCACCGAGAGAAGGAGCACCCGGTCAGGTGCCTGCACCGAAGCGGGTATACAACGGTGCCGCGCCCACCAGCGCAGCACGCGCGCGGCGCGGCCCGACTGGGGCCCAAGAGGAACACATCCGCAGCTTCCTCAGCCAGCCCGGTGTATGCCTGATCGGGGTCGCAGCCGGGACACCCGAGATCGACGACTGCGCGACAGCAAGCGAAATCGCCGACGGCGTTGACTACGCGACCGTGGGGGCCTATCGCAGCCACCCTGAAGCGCCGGGCGAAGCGGAGTCACTCGCCAGCGCACACGTGGTCGCGTCGGTCGCGAGCGGAATCGTCCCGGACGACGTCGCGCGGGTCGCGCTCACCTTCCACGGCAGCAGGGCGCTCACGCTCACTGTCCACAACAACTACTTCGCATTCCTGACTGGGCCAGGCGAGGGAGGCGTACCGGCCATCACGTGGATCGCGGGCAGTGGACGGATCCTGCGCCGCATCCCAGCTGGCTAGAAAGACATCTCGCGGCGGGTGGCCGCACCTCGCACCTGCGGGGCGGGGAGATGTCCGCTGCGCTAATGGATAGGCCGTGCCGCCGACGAGACCTCAGCACCGGCGCCGGCGCTCGGACCTCAGATACCGAGCCCGTCGAACGTCTTGATCACGCGCCCGTCGGCGGAACGCCAGATAATCGTGCCCTGCTGCAGTGGGTTGCTGCGCGGAAGCGTCACTACGACCAGGTTTCCCACGGGAGCGGTCGTGACCGTGAAGGCCGGCGATATCTTGGGGCTGTAGCCGCTCGCCCGGCCGGCGGGGTAGCGCAGCGTGACTTTCGCGACGCCGTCGGGCACGATCATCGTGATCGTCGAGCTGGTGGCAGATCCGGGCGGACCACTGCTGGCGTCCTTACCCTGCTCGATCGCCGCCGCCGTGGCGCCGCCGCCTCCCGTGCCGCCCATGAGCCCGTGGCCGAGATCGACGTTCCTCGCGAGCTCCATGATGCCCTCGTGCGGCGTTTCACCGGTTCCGCAGCCTCCGAGAATGCCTGGGTAGATGTAGTAGGGGCTGCCGTTCACGACACGCGCGAGGCGTATGTAGTGGACGAAGACGCCACTGATGAACCCTCTCGCCGCGATGCCGCTCCCGGCGTCCGCGGCGGTCGCGGGCCTGCGCAGGACGCCGAGGATCGACAGCAGCGACCTGCTGGGCGCCCCCTGCAGCGCCCCGCCCTGGCCGCAGGCCGCAGACGAGGATCGAGTGGTCTTCGACGGCAGCCGTCCCGCAGGCACCGAGGCGCTCCCGCGGTGTGACCCCCTGCCGCCGCCGGCGGATCCCAGCAGGAGCGCTGCGGTGACGCTGGCGGCGATCACGCCTGCGGCAGCCAGGGTACGGTGCCGGCGCTGGCGCGCCCGCGCCTCTTCGATGACGCCCCCGTCGGGGGTCTCCGCGGGTGCTGGCTTAACGGTGACGCTCATCGGATGGCGGGAGTGCGCTCAAGCAACGCTCTGAGCTACTATGAATAGCACAATGTTGGACGTCAGGGTTGACCGCGATGACCCGGCCCTCTTGCATGACCAGGTCGCCGCGCAGATCCGCCGCGCGATCGCCGATGGCGAGGCAGAGCCCGGCGAGCGCCTCCCACCCGCTCGCCACCTCGCCGCCGTCATGCACGTCAACACCAACACCGTCCTGCGCGCGCTGAGGCTCCTGCGCGACGAAGGGCTGCTCGAACTGCGACCGGGCCACGGGATCCGCGTCAGCGGCACACCGCAACGCGGCGCACTGCTCGCCAAGGCGATCGAGCTCGTCCAGCTCAGCCGCGAAAGCGGGTATGACCGCGCTGAGCTGCTCGACATCATCAGACAGGTTCCCTAGCCCCGAGCCAACAGGCGGCGGAGTCGCTCGCAGCGGAGCCTCGAGGTTCTCGCCACCGGGAGCTATCGGGGTTGTTTGACGACGGCACGCCCAACGAGCACGCTGCCGACACCGGCGGTCGGTGTTGCCTGCCGGTTGCTGTAGAGCACTTCGAGGAAGACGCTGGCGCCGCAGGCGTTGGCGAATACCGCTTCCAGGGGGACGGTGACCGTCGCGCCCGCATTGACGTCACGGTCGATCGGGTCGATCGTCGTTCCCTGATGGCACGGTGTAGGACTCGCTATCGAGTAGCCGCTCAGCGCGTTGGGCACCGCGTAGGGAGCTGTGAAGGTGAGCACCGCGCTGTAGCCACCCGGGACGTCGGCGGGGTGCAGGTGCACGGTGATGGGGCGATTCAGGTGCAGGGAAGGTTCGAGGAATCGGGCGCGGGCGGGTGCCGCCTGTGGACGCGGGCAGGCGCTCGGAGCGGTCGCCGCGCGGCTCTCCTGGCAGGTGGTGTCGCCCAGCCGGTAGGTGATCGCGGTGAGCGCCCCCGCAGGATTGGGCAGCGGTGAGCCTCCCGGCTCGCTCGCGCCGGAGCTCCCTCCGGACGTGATGCCGTTGCTGTTCGGTCCGGGCTCGACGCCGGGCAGGACGATCACATACGCGCCGGTGCCCGGTTCAACGGGAACCGTGTGAGCGCTGCCCTGATAGCTGTATGTGACGCTGACGGCGTCCGGCCCGAGCAGGCCGTAGGAGACCCACCTGTCGCGGGAGAGCACACCTAGGTTTCCGATCTCGGGCATGAGGCCGCTTTCGGGGATCCCGGATACTTCAAGGCTCACACGGACGGCTTCGGGCTGGCAGCTCGCGGCTCCCAGCTGACGGCCGATCACGTCAGGCGGCAGCGGATGAAACAGGCCGTCGTCGTGAAATGCCCCATCCAGGCCGAGCACCCCGAGCGAGCCGCGGTACAGCCGCCCGAGCTGTATGCACACGAGATCTCTGGTCGTGTGGACGACCCGCATCCCCCAGGGCGGCCCGCCCGCCGGGTCAGCGAAGCTGACGCCGAGGATGCGGGATCCTCCCGGTGCGGGCACTCCGAAACCGGCGGTCGGCGTCAGCCGCTCTCCCGGGCGCACGGCCGATCCGGTGCGCAGCACACCCGTCGCGGCGACGGCTGCGGCCGCCAGCAGCAACGCGACCAGCGTCGCGGTGAGGATCATGCGCAGCGGGCGCCGGCGCCCACGGGCGGCCCGCGCCGGAAGCTTCGTCTGCCGCTCGGCCGCGTCCATGAAGGATGCGCGCAGCTGCGGAAGCCGGCTCATCGCGTGCCTCCCAGCTTGGCGCGCATCGCTCGCAGCCCACGGCTGACGCGTTGACGGACGACCATCTCCGAGCACTCGAGCTCCGCCGCGAGGTCGGCGTAGTCACGCTCCTGCAGCACGCGCCCGACGACCGCGGAGCGCTGATCGTCCGGGAGCTCCGCCAGCAGCGTCAGAGAGCTGCCGTCCGCCGCGAGCTCGTCGATGCGCTGCAGGTCCTCATCGGTCAGCGTCATCGGCTCCATACCCATGCGCCTTCGCGCGTCGGCCTCGACCCGCCGGCGCCGCCAGGTCTGTGCGAGCTCGTGACGCGCGATCCCAAACAGCCAAGCCCGCGCGCTGCCCAACTCCGGGCGAAACTTCCCGAGCGACGCCAGGACGGCCGCGAACACCTCGGCTGTGAGGTCTGCGGCGAGATCCGCGCGCCCGGACGCCCGCCGAAAGAAGACGAGCAGCGCATCCTCGTAGCGGTCGTAGAACACGCCGAGCGCTTGTGTGTCCTTGAGCCCGATCTGCAACAGCTCCTCATCCGAGCACCTCGACAAGTCTCGCGGGGACATCGCAGACATATTGGAGCGGGCCCGCAAGTTGTGACAGGCATGCCACGCACCTCTTCTTGTCGGCGACCACGAGCGGGCCCTACGGCGGCGGTTGGCGCGTAGG
Source organism: uncultured Solirubrobacteraceae bacterium (assembly GCA_963730575.1). GTDB lineage: Bacteria > Actinomycetota > Thermoleophilia > Solirubrobacterales > Solirubrobacteraceae > Palsa-744. The sequence continues at coordinate 833,590 of CAVSSG010000005.1, read as the reverse complement.
GTGTTGTAACGGTGCGAGCGCGGCACGCCACCTACTAGTCGTGAGCCATTCGACTGGCGAGGCCCTCTCGCGAAGCCGGACTGCCCCGTCCGGCGGGTGCTTGGACGAGTTTGAGGTGCTGTACCGCTCGCAGGTGGGCGCCGTGACGGCCTTCTTCGCGCGGCGCAGCCGCAACCCGCAGCACGTCGCCGATCTCACGGCCGACACGTTCGTCGAGGCGATGGGCTCCTTCATCTCTCATGGGCCCGCGGATGGCAGCGAGCGCCCATGGCTGTTCGCGATCGCCAAACGCGTCTACGCAAAACACTGCGAGAGCGCCAGCCGACGAGAGGACGCCGCTCGCCGCGACGAGGCGCGCCAGCCCCTTGACGAGGACGAGACCGACCAGCTCGCAGAACGAATCGACATACAGCGGTCCGCCCGCGAGCTGCTCTCAGCGCTCGCCGCCCTACCGGAGATCGACCGCCAGGCCATCGAGCTCGTGCACCTCGCGGGCTTCACACCAAGAGAAGCAGCTGCGGCGCTGGGGCTCTCGCCAGGTGCTCTGCGCGTACGGCTCTTCAGAGCACGAGCCAGACTACGAAAGGAGAGCACGGACAATGTCCAGTTTTGAGGAGCGCCTGTGGTCGGAACTTGCGTGCAACCACGGCGAGCCACTTGCATCGGCCGTCGGCCGGGCCCGGCCTAGGCGTCGGCGGCCCGCTCGGCGAAACCTCGCAGTCGGGGGCGCCGCGCTGGCCGTGGCCGCTGCTGCCGTCGTCACGCTTGCGCTAACTGCGGGCACAACTCCCCCAGCCTATGCGGTCGTGGTCAACCGCGACGGCTCGGTCACGCTGATGCTCAACGAACTCATCGGCGCCAGAGCCGCAAACGCCCGGCTCGCAAACCTCGGTGTGCCAGTGAGGGTCGTCGTGCGCGAACGAGGCTGCACCGAGAGGGGCGAACTGGCCCCGCTCGCCGCAGGCACGCCCAGGCGCCAGAGCGAACGCGAACGGGCCGATGCCATTCTCTTGGCGGAGCGCGTGCTGTTGGAACCGGTCGTGCACTCGAATGCGCATACTCCCTTTGGCGGCCTGGCGGTCCTCATCCATCCCGACGTGATCCCCGCAGGAGACACGGTCGTCATTACTGCACGCCTCCTCGACCGCCGCAAAGGTGACGGCTCCTCTCACGCAATTGGCATGAGCGCCGGCCTGTACCGCAACCCAGCGCCGACGTGTCTGCGGCTCCGATAGACACTGGGACTCCGGCCTTCCACGGCCGCTGCGCCCACAGCACGGCCGCCAGGGCGCGCGAGCCCCGACGCGGAGCAGGTGCTAGCTGTCGATGTTGAACTCCCATCCGTGTCGGACGGCGGACGCGAGCGCTGAACGGAGATCGATCTCGCTGTCCGCCGTCGGCACGCCGGCCTCAAGGAAGAACCGCTCCATGCCAGCAGGGCTGAAGAGAACGACCCGCCGGCCAGCGTGTTCGCCGACGTTCGCGGTGGAATGGATCGCACCCCGCGGGACGTGGATCGTGTGCCCGGCGGACAGGGGCAGCCGCTCGCCGGCGAGCTCGATGACGAAGTCGCCCTCGATGATGTGGATGGTCTCGGCATGTTCGCGGTGGCGATGAGCCGGCAAGGACCAGCCTGCCGGGGGCTGGTCGACGAGCAGACAGAACGCGCATGCGGTGTGCTCAGCGGTCAGGTGGATCTCGGTACGAACGCCGCCCGGCATCCAGACCACTGAAGGATCGCGTGCCATGCACAGACCGTACAACGGCAGGCGTTGTAGCTTGGGGGCCTAGATGTAGGTACCGAGTAGGTTGGTTCGCTCGTTGAGGCGAGCGATCGGGGGCTGGTGGCCGAGCGCTGAGTGTTTTCGGTGATGGTTGTAGTGCCAGAGCCATCCGTCAAGTGCCGCGGTGCGCTCTTTGCTGTCGCGGTAGATCGCTCCGTAGGCCCAGCCGCCGAGCATTGTGCGGATGAAGCGCTCCGCCTTGCCATTTGTCTGGGGTCGGTAGGCGCGAGTCCTTAGGTGGCGGATGCCCATGGCGCGGCACGCGATCGCATGCACGATCGAGCGATATCCGGAGCCATTGTCCGTGAGCAGCTGCTGCACGGCCATGCCGTGGCGCTCGTAGAAGGTGACGGCACGGGCCAGGAACGAGACGACGGTGCTGGCCCTTTCGTCGTTCAGCACCTCGGCGTAGGCCAAGCGGGTGCAGTCATCGATGGCGATGTGTACGAACTCCCAGCCGACCTGGCGTCGGCGACGTCCTGCCGCGTCCGTCTTATCAGGGTTGTGCCGTCGGCGGCCTGTGACGCGGTGTCCGGCGCCCCGCTCGATGCGTCCGAGCTTCTTCACGTCGATGTGGATCAGCTCGCCGGGATGCTCACGCTCGTAACGTTGGGCGGGCTCCAGGCCCAGCCGTCCGAGCTTGCCCATCCCGATCCGCGCGAGGATGCCCGAGACCGTGGAGAGCGCCATCCCGAGCGTTTCGGCGATCTCGGGCCCCGTGAAGCGCAGCCGTCTGAGCGCCGCGATCGCCTGCACGCGCTCCTCCTCAGTGCGATGCGGGATCGAGCCTGGCGCCGAGGAGCGATCGAGCAGGCCGAGCTCGCCCTCGGTCCGGTAGCGCCCCACCCACTTGCGGGCACAGCGGACGCTGACTTCGGCGGCCTCGGCCGCCTTCGTCAGCGTCCATTGCTCATCGACTACTCGCCGGCACAACTGCCGGCGCCGATTCAGACTGAGTGCAGCGTTAGCGTGAAGGTTCATCCGGTGTCCTCCCTTGGGACTGAGTCGCTTGGTAGCTCTCAGCCTCCAAGGGGGCCCGGATGGACCAACCTACTCAGGAACTACACCTAGAACCGCGAGAAAGGAGCCCGGCATGAGCACGCAAGAGCAGACTCGGCCCGCCAGCGTCAGGCAAATCGCGCCCGGTGTCCGGCTGGTCAGAGTCGGAGCGCCCTTCGGCTCGCACGTCTACCTGATCGACAGCCCAGACGGTCCCATCGCCTTCGACGCGGGGATCAAAGGCACCGGCATGGAGATCCTCGCCGCCGCAGGCGGGCGGGTGGAGCGGGTGATCCTAAGCCACAGCCACGTCGATCACCGGGGAGGCGCACGCGAACTCGGCGCGCCGATCTACTGCCACCACGACGAGCTCGCAGACGCCGAAGGCGACGGCGGCAGACGGTACAGCGACCTCAGCTTGATCCAGAACGATCAGGTCCGCGAGATGCTCCCGCCCCTCCACGATGCCTTCGACGGCGGGTCCGTGCCCATCACCGGGACGATCACCGACGGCGAGCAGATCGCCGGATTCGATGTGATCCACATTCCGGGTCACGCGCCCGGCCAGATCGCGCTGTTCCGCGAGGCAGACCGCCTGCTGCTCGCAGCCGACGCCGTCTACACGCTCGACGTGGAGACCGGACAGCACGGCAGCGCCCGCGTCCCCCACCCGTTCAGCAACTGGGACACAGAGCTGGCGCGCGAGTCCATCCGGCTGCTGATCCCGCTACAAGCAGCGAGCGTGTGGACCGGGCATGCCCAGCCACTGACCGACGAGGACATCGCCGGACAACTCGAACGCGCCGCCAACTACGGGCAGCAGGACCGGATCTAGCTCCTGGATTGGGGGCGCGCAGTGGCCGAGCCGACTGCGGTGGCACCGGTAACCGGCGTCAATGACATGGCTAGGTTCGCAACACGAAACGGTTGAACCGTCCAGACGCTCTGCGGCCAACGTCAGCGTCGCGTGCTGTGACGGCCGTAGAGGGTGGTTCGCGGCGCGAGGATCGGGCTGCGCGCGTTGCGGCTGAACAATGACCTTCGGCTTTTCGACCCCCCCAGAACGGATCCAGTGAGGCCTTCACTGTGTGGCTGGATCACGTCGACTATCTCGACCGACCGGCAAGCGCTTGGCGAATCTCCCTACCGCAACCACCCCGGCCAGCCACGATCCGTCTGGTGCGACACAACCGACACCCAGCTGCCGGCGGCACGCTCGTGGACCTACGACGTCGCGAACGCTGAATAGGCAAAGCGCGGGCGTTCCTACAACGTGACGGTGGCCGCGAGGTGGCGCAGGACGTCAACGCGCTGCGCGGTCCCGCTGCCGCCTTCGATGACGAGCCACGCGTTTCCGGATCGGCTTGCTGTCAGTCCGCGCGAGAAAGCCTCGCCCGGACCGTTGTAGAAGCGAGCTGCTCCTGGCACGGGTGTCAGGCCCGGGATGGGCGCCGGCAGACGGCCCGGATGTTCAGCGTCGAGCAGGACAGCGGCATCCAGCCCCCAGTGCTGCAGGTAGTACTCGGTGTCGATGCACGACAGAAGAGCGCGCCCGACGATGCGGCCTGGGAACGCGTGGATCGTTTGAACGACGTGCCCCCATTGGGGCGAGAGACCCGGCATCCCGCTGGACTTGAGTTGGCACGCGCCTTGCGGCGGCGGGGTCGGATGCTGCCAGAACACCCCTTGGGCCTGGCCGGAGGGATGCGGGTGTTCGGGGATCCGTTTTCCATGCGCGTCCAGCGCAACAAGTGACTGTGGCGGACCCGGTGCCACGGGCGGGACCCCGGATGACCTGGGGGTCGGAGGTGAATATCGGGCTGGAGTCTGAACCAGCACGGCACGCAGGCCATATGGCAGTCCCGGGACAGCGACGGTCCGAACGCGGTGCGTGCCGTCCACCAGGACGGCGGCGACCTGGGGGGTTGCCAAGGTGAGGGTCACTTCGGAGGGGGGCTCAGACCTGAAGGTGAACACACCGCCGAAGAGCGGCATCGAGGGGGTGGGTGTGCCCCCCGAACCACCCATGGTGCCAGTGAGCCCGCCTTCGAGCACGACATCCCAACCCACAGCGCCTCCCCGTAGAGCGGGCGTGACGCGGACGTTGAAGGATCCTCCTCGCGCACCGAGCGCATGCGTCGGAGTGCCCCGCTCGCTTGGGGTCGCATGACCGCGAGCGCCATTCGATCCTCCTCCGCCGAACGCCCACACAAGGCCGGCGAGGAGGACCGCCGCTACCAGCCCACCGATCGTGCCGCGTATCCGTCGCTGGCGCTGGCGTCGGCGGGCCTCTTCAATAACGCCCTGCTCTGGTTCCGGCGCTGGCAAGGGCGGCGCGTCGGGTGCGTGGTGCGAGGTCTGGAGTGTGGGCATCGTTCAGCGGATCCCTTGAATGATCCTGATCAGCTCGTCGCGCTGGTAGCCCTGCAGGCGGGCGAAGGCGACCAGGTCGCGTGCACGTGCGGTGACGGCGCTGCGCTGGGGTGTCCCGCTCACACGGATGCCGTGTCCACGGCGGAACTCCAGCAAGCCTTCGTCGCGCAGCGCGCGCAGCGCGCGAAGCACCGTGTTGGTGTTCACGCCCATCACCGCCGCGAGGTCCCGTGCGGGCGGGAGCCGCTCTCCCGGCTTGGCCTCGCCATCGGCGATCGCGCGGCGGATCTGCGCGGCGACCTGGTCGTTCAGCGGCGTCGGGTCCGAGTGGTCGATGCCCTCAAGCATTGTGCTATTCATACTAGCGCCATCGACATCAGCGTGAAGGAGCACCCAGCGTGCCTGTGACCGCCGCGCCACCCCGTACAGTCGAGATCGACGACGGAGTCATCGAAGAGGCCCGCCGACGCCAGCGCCACCGCAGGGTGGGGCTCTTCGCGGTGCTCGCGGCGTTGGTCACCGATGATGAGGCGTCCGGCCGCTGGCGCGACGAAGTCGCGCACCTCTATGCCGGTGATCTCGTGTGCGATTTCTGTTTCCCCGCGATGGCGCCGGTGTCCTATCGCGGGCTGGATGGCTTTCGGGCTGCCTGGCGGGATTGGCTTGCGCGATGGGGGAGCTACTACGTCGAGATCGAGGACGTGAAGGACGCCGGGGACAGCGTCGTCGTGGTCACACGCGACCACGGTCGGCGCTTGCCCGGGTCAACCGAGGAGGTGTATGTACGCGCGGCGATCTGGACCGTGCGAGACGGCCGCGTTGTGCATATGAAGTTCAACCTCCGCCGTGCCGAGGCGCAGGCGGCCGCCGGGCAGGCAGGGTAGCCGGACCCGCATTACGCAGCCGGGGCGCTAGAGGCGTTATCCGCAGCCCCGGGAGGCTAAGCATTCATGGAGCACGAACACATCGACGCGGGAATCGGCGACGAACGGTCGCGCTTCATGGTCGGCCCTGTGCGAGGTCCGCGCGCACGCCGTCCCACGCAAGCTCGCGACGCCAGGCCGCGGTGACGACGTCCTTGGGAATGTTCGACAGGCACGAGACACGGTTTGCCGGGGAGTCGGTCCACCCACATCGCAGCGACTCTATTTGGGCGCCGGGTATTTGTATGCCTGCGCCTCCGGCTTTGCCTGAAAAGGACGACGTATCGGCTAACTCATTGGCACCTATCGGACACGCCATGTCGTTATTTTCGGACGACAGAGGGGGTTCAGCTCAATTCCGCGAATTTGTCTGGACGGTTGTCCTAGCTACAGCCAAATCGAACAAAAGTCGGTCCGACGCCAGTGCTGGCAGAGGCTTAGACTGCAGCCGGTTCGTCGCACGTAACACGCGGACGCCCGACCCGAGGACTCTTCGGAGGTCCCCTAACGCGGGACCCGCAACTCTGTTACGCCAGGCCTGACAGAGCCTCGAAGTGACGCTCGCTTAGCTTAGCCATGGGCGAGCAGGCGTCAGGTCCAGCAGCGGGACGGCTACCGCTTGGGAGACGAGCACTCGTCGGAGCGCTAGCCAGGCAGACTGCTCTTTCATTAGGAGTTCGCAGGCTGCTCCTTTCGCGTGAAAGGAGTCGTCTCGCCCGGCGCTCATCAGGTGCCTCCTTTGGACGACTAGCAGTCGTCTCCGCCGAACGAATCAGTGCGCCTGCTTTCCACCAATGCGAGCGTCTCGGGCGACGTTCGCCCTCAGTCCCTCCGCGCACGAGGAGGAGAAGCCGACCACTCCCATTCGACGGCTGCTGCTGTACGCCGGGAGCGTGCGTCCCGTGCGACTCGCGCAGTGAGTTGCAGCGGCTCCTTCGGGTGGCTTCCCGACCTCTCGCGTTGATGCGCGTCGCGATCCTTCGGCGAGGGCGCAAGTCTCGCCGAGATCTCCCGCGATCTATGCCGCGCGCGTCGGGTCGACGCGTGGCGTGGGCTCATGGTCGCCGTGGAGCACATCGGGGTCCAGGTCGAACCCGTTGGGCCAGACGATTGTGCGGAGCTCGGGATCGACGCGAACGAGCCGGAAGTACTCAGGGTCGCGAAGCGGCTCGCCCATCTCTCCCCACAGCTCGTCGCTGAGATCCACCACGCGCTCGCTGCCGTCGTCGAACTGAAGACGGAGCGTGTGGTCCTCGACCGGCTCCACCGCGATCACGGCAACCATGACCCAATCTTAGGGGAGCGGATCGATCGCCAGAAGTCGATCGTGCGTTCGCGCCCGGGCCCAGTTCTCGTTGAGCTCGTCCCGATGTTTACGGGCCCACTCGGTGACGAGCCTCCGTGCGCGCGGCGGCAGCCATCCGTCGATCACCTCCATCGTCTCGATCTCGATCTCGGCGACCTGGCCGCCGTATGTGGCATGGAAGTGGGCGGGCGGGTGGTCCCGCCAATACATGGTGATGACGATTCCGTAGAAGGCGGAGATACGGGGCAACGCCTACGTCTCCGGAGTCGGTGGGCGAGCTCCAGCCGCGTCTGCGATCTGCCCCAAGAGGTCCGCCGGCTGGAAGGCGCGGGTGAACACGGCCGCCTGATCGGCGGCAGGCCGCGCGTGCAGGTAGCGGCCCGTGGTCGCGAGTGCGCTGTGACCCATCACCGCCTGGATGGTCACGAGGTCCACGCCGGCCGCTGCGAGCAGGGAGCCGTACGTGTGCCGCAGGTCATGCCAGCGCAGCGCGCGCAGCCCCGCAGCGGCCTGTGCGCGCCTGTAGCGGCGTCGCAGGGCAGACGGGTCAAGGGTTCGCCCGAGCGGGTTGCAGAACACCCTCTCGTCGGCTCCTGTGAAGTCCGGTCGCCTGCTCATGCGGTCGAGCGCGGCTGCGGCCTGGTCTGGGAGCGGAAGCCGACGGACCCGCCCCGACTTCGTGGACGACTCGACCCCGGCGCTCATCGCGCGCCCGACCGTAAGGGCATGGCCGGGGAAGTCCACGTCGCGCCAGCGCAGCGCGAGCAGCTCCCCGAGCCGCAGCCCGGCGTATGCGGACACCCGCACCATCTCCCCGTCTTGCTGATCCTCGGCACCTCTCGCCTGGCGCTCCTGCTCGCTGACCTCATGCGTCAACGCCTCGCGGTGTCGGCCGTTGGCGAGCGCCCGCGCGAGCGCCTCGACTTCCTCGACGCTGTAGTAGACGAGCGCGTCCCGATGCGGTTCGCGGCGCTTGTCGGCAGCGCGCGCCGGGTTCGCCGGCAGGTTGAAGGTGGACTCGCGCGTGCCGTAGTTGAAGACCGCCGAGATGATCGCCCGGTGCTTGTTGACCGTGCGGGCCGATGCCCCAGTCTTGCTCACCTTCGCCAGCAGCGCCTCGACCTCGCGGACGGTGATCTTCGCGGCGGCCTGATCCCCCAGCGCAGCCATGATGTGCCCGAGGGTGGCTCCCTCGCCGCGCTTGTAGGGGATGCCCGGCTCGGCGAGTACGCACCTGTGGTCGACCAGCGTGGATGGCTTTGCGCCCTTCACGTCCGCCAACCAGCGCAGGTACTCGTGAGCGACCTCGCGGAAGGTCACGCCCCGTGCGCGACGCTCGAGCTCGATGCGCGCCAGGTCGGATGCGTGAGCGACGTACTCGGCGACGAGCTTGGCGGCCGCGACGTGCGCGCGGCGCTCATCGTAGGAGCCATCGGACACGCGCCCTTTGCGGGGACGCCATCCGCCTGTGGCTGGGTCTAGGACAAGCCACGCCGGCCCGATGCGCCGTTTGACCTGCCTTCCGTAATACCGGAACTTCGCTTCGTAGAACGCCTGCCCGTGGTGCTCGCGGACAACGATTGCGGCGCTCGGCTTCTGTGCTGACAATGCCGGCGATCTCCGGTGTGTCCGTGCCCCCGGCGATTGCAAGTCGCGCGGGGGCTTTGTTATGGCTGGACCATCCTACGCTACGTGGGTACCACGTGGGTACCACGACGACAAATGGGTACCACCTTGGGTACCGAATCAGCCCAAACCCCAACGTTTGAGGGCTGACTGAGCTGAGCGAGTCGGCCGTATCTGGGCGTCCCGGCGGGCTGCAACCGGTCTACGGAACCGAAGGTCGGGAGTTCGAATCTCTCCGGGCGCGCTACGAGAAGCCCTGCTACGGCGGGGCTTTTCGATGCCGGGGGTGCTTCGCTGGATGGCGCAAGCGGACGGGGTGTGAACGGAAGTGCGAACACCACCCGGCGTATGGCCCTAATTAGAGGCTCCGTAGAGCGGCTCGAGGAACCGAGCAAATACGGGCCAAAAGGGCCAACGGGACGCCTATAGGCCGTCGCCGGCAGAACGGCGGCTACCGATCCGAGCGGCGCCACAGGCGCCCGCAGGTCGAACCTCGCATCGTGTCTAACCAAGTGTCGGGCCTCTTTCGAGAGATCGGCTGGCTGACCTCGAGGTGACATGCTTGGCGCAAGCGCAGCGTCACCGGCCCAAGCCAAGACGCGCTCGCAACGTGACATGCCTCACGCGCAAGGGCGCACACCCGGCAGGGGGTGCGCGCCAAAGAAGTGGTTGAGGTTCCCGTTTGAGTTGCCGTGGCGAGCTTCCCTAGTAGTCCCCCGGCAATCTCCGTGCTTGTAAAGCCCGCCCGCCGGGCCCTGCGGACGAACACCCCGCGCCAAACCGTCTTCGCGCTGCGCCGCGAGGGTCGCCCACCACGGCCGGACGCTGGGAACGCCTCGGCGATACGGGCAGGGAGTTCCACCGCTAACGCGGTCCAATCGCACTCCTCGCCGCTGAGCGGCTGGGGGGTTTCTGCCCCCCACTTTGGCCCGGTGCATTTGTAGAAGCGCAACTCAACGTGAGAGGAGTCTCCCGAATGACCCGGGCGGAAACCATCGCTGAAGCTGTCATCGCCAAACTCGATGAGCCGGCGTACGTCCTGGCTGCCGAAGTCAGGATCGGCCCAAGCGGTTTTGGCCGAATCATTCAGGGCCGGCAGGTGCCCACCCCGGACCAGGCACGCCGCATCGCTGAACGTTTGGGTGTCGCGGCCGACACCCTGTTCGGCGCTCGGGAAGCGTTGTGAACACCGATGCTCGGCGAGAGTCTCGGAGAGGCACGATGAGCCGATTCAGCGAGGCGCTCCCCGAGCGAAGCGTGGCCTTCAGGACGCGCATCATCGACGCGCTCCTTCAGATCGACCACGAGGGCGTCTGGTATCTCACCGAGGACATCTGCGCCGGTAGGTGCCCGCTATGCGGTGGCGTGGTGTCCGTCTACTTCGCTGGCGCTGCGGCAAGGGCTGAGATCACCTGTCGCGGTGGCTGTGACGATGCCGAGGTCGTCGCAGTGCTGGCAGGTCCGGTTCGGAGGGCGTCGGCGTGATCGTCGTCACGGACTCCGACCTCGACAGTCAGCCTGCCGGTCAGACCCGCGGCTCCGGACGGCTCGGTAATGAGTCAGGGCAACCTGCGTCGTCGAGTGTTGAAGCCCGCCGCCGAAGAGGCTTGCGTGTCTTGGGTCGGCTTCCACGCCTTCCGCCACACGTGCGCCACGCTGCTGTTCGCAGAGGGCAGGAATGCCGTGCAGGTGCAGCGCTGCTCGGCCACCACTCGCCGCCGTTCACGCTCAGCGTCTACGTCCATCTGCTTGACGGCGACATTGGCGAGCCGCTGCAGCTTCCGTCGTCGGCGCAGGGACGATCCACGCCCCCTAGGCGCCGCTCGTCGCCTGAGAACTACTCCGCGAGCGCCCGCTCCGAGTCTGCCCCAAACCTGCGTAAGCGAGCGTCAGCCGATCGTCGGCCGGCACGCTCGCAAATCGTCCGGAGCGCAACCCGTCGTCCACCTTCTGGCTGGTCTACGGCGAGAAAGGGGGCGTGCACCGCCCTCGGCTGAGTGCGTTCCCTCTCCTGCTTGATGTTCACCTACCTGGCGCTAGTCAGCCCACCAGTCGCGCTGACCCTCCACGTCGTCGCGGGGATTCTCGCCGAGGTTGGGCGCACCGAAGACGAGGATCTCGAGGCCCTCCGGCCCGCCCTCGTAGCCTCGCCACGTGCCGGGTGGGACGCGAACCACGTCCCACTCCTTGACCTCGACGATCTCGTCGTCGAGCTTCATCCGCCCGCTCCCGCGCACGACCACGTACACCTCCTCCTGCTCCTTATGCGTGTGGCCGTACGGGAAGCGATAGTCGGGCGGGATGTGCTGGTAGCAAAGGCCGCACTGCTCGAGCTCGAGCGCCCTGCTTGCGTGGCGAAACTCCAGGTCCGGCGCGCCGTCGAAGTTGGACCCGAGATCCTCCAGATCCTTGAGGTTCCTGAGCGTGAACGGCACGGCCGCGATCCTATGGCATCCCTGGTTGAGGTCGCCGATCTGATGCGTCAAGCGCCGCGGTGCCAGATTCCTTCCCGGCGGCGCTCCGCGGTCAGACAATAGGTGCTGCTTCACATGCATCAGGAGCCCTGGTCCCCGGGCATCGCGCCTCCCCTTTGCGCAAACAGCAGGCGCCGCACTCCACAGCGGCAAGACGACCGCTCTGGACGACCTGCGACAGCCCGTGTCGCTCGCTCATGTCATAGAGAGGGAGCCTCGCCGGTCCGACGAACAACGTGCGGCATACTCCCGCCACGATGCCAGACGAGGCTATGGACGTCACGCGCAGTTGGTTCGACACCTGGAACCGCGGCGAGCTTGACGCCTTCATCGAGCTGTATGCCGCAGACGCCGAGATGACGGCCCCTCCGTCGTGGGTAGAGACAGGAACCTTCGAGGGTCGGCCTGCGATCCGCCGTTTCTTCGAAGGCCTCAAGGAGTCCTGGGAGGGCCAGGACGAAGCGGTCCTACGAGAACTATTCCGGGCGGGAGACAGCGTTGTGTCCCGCATGGACTGGCGGGTCCGCGGCAGAGTAAGCGGCATCGAGACGCATCTTGGCGTGACGAACGTAAACACGATCGAGGGTGGCAAGATCGTTCGACAACGGCACTATCTCGACCACGATGAGGCGCTCAAAGCCCTTGGGCTCGCCGAGTAGACGTGGCGCCTTCACGTGCCGGTGTCCGGTGTGAGGCCGAGGTCGGCGAGCGCCCGTGCGCGGTCCCAGTACATTACGACCTTGACCACCTTGCCGTCGCGGATGAACCACACGTTCGCTCCTTCTGCGGTGCCCATCAACTGGCCGATCTCCATCCCGCTCGTCCTGCCGCGCCCATGGTTGTGGATGAACACCAGGATGCGTTCGTCGTCTAGCTCGCGGTACTCCTGCGCCTCAGTGCGTAGGTGATCCCATGTGCTCAGAAACTCTCTCGTAAAGGCCGCCACCATCTCGGCGACTCCCGTGACGCGCGTAGGATCCGGCCCATCAGCGAGGGCGAACTCGATCTCGGGGTCCGCCCACGTTGGCGGCGCGGTCCAGTCACCGCGTTCCCAGTCCGCGTAGATCGAGCGCACGAGGTCCAGGTTGGCGGATGGCAAATTACTGCGCCCCGTTGCGTTCATTTTCGCACAGGTGGGCGGGGGCAGCAAGCTCGCAACCACCGGCAACAGCCCTTTCGCCGAGTCGTCTTGACGTCCAAGCCCTCGTATCGTCTAGGCACCGGGACCCAGCGAACGAGGGTGCGCCACGGCTTCGCCGCCACGTCGTCATACCTCAGGACCAGCTCGAAGCCTGGGACATCCCCGAGCTTCCCCGCGTCGATTTCCAGATCTGTGGACACGGCCCCGGATGCCCCGATGCCTGGCATCGCTCCAGTTGTCTTCGGCGGGCCGAAGGCCCCAGACCAGCCACCCTCAGGGTTGAGACCCTTGATCGTCGTCTCCACGCGGAGCGCAGGCCCGGAACCGATGTTCTGGATCGGGACGATGAGCAGTCCGGTCTCGTCCAGATAGGGCGGGTGCGATGTCGGAACCACGACGGGCCGGTGGGCTTCTTCGACCTCCGTTTGCCCCTGCCTCAGAGCTTTCCAGCCAAAGAGCAAGGAAATACCGGTGACGCCCGCGAGCAGCAGCGTCCCAATCGCGGTCAAGTCGAAGCTGTCGTTCAACTCCAAGCCAAGGACCACCGCGTCATTGTGCTGCGGCGCTCGGTCGTAAGCAGCGCAGCGTAGGCTTCCGCCGATGGCACGACGCAAAGCCGACACGGCAGACCCACCCAAGACGGCGAACTCGACCTCAGGACTCTTGAGTCTTGGCTCTGGGACGCGGCCTGCCAGAGTACGTGGCCCGCTCGACGCCCCTAAGTTCAAGGACTACATCCTCCCGCTGATCTTCCTCAAGCGTCTCTCCGACGTCTTCGACGATGAGGTTCAGCGCGTAGCTGACGAGCTCGGCGATCTCGACACGGCAAGAGCAGTTCATCGACGAAGACCACAGCCTCGTCCGGTTCTTCGTTCCTGCCGAGAGTCGCTGGCCGTTCGTTGCTGCAAAGACCACAGGTCTTGGCGAGATCCTGACCGACGCCGTGCGCGCTGCCGCCCGTCAGAACCCCCGCCTCCAAGGGGTCATCGACACCGTCGATTTCAACGCCACCACAGCGGGCCAGCCCATCGTGGATAACGACCGTCTCGCTGCCCTCGTCAAGACCCTCAGCCAGCACCGGCTGGGCCTGCGAGACGTTCAGCCGGACCTACTCGGTCAGGGCGTACGAGTATCTGATCCGCAAGTTCGCGGAGGGCCAAGGCCAGAGCGCGGGGGAGTTCTACACCCCGCCTGAGGTTGCTCGCCTCATGGCTCGCATCCTCGATCCCCAGCCAGGGATGACGGTCTACGACCCGGCCTGCGGATCGGCTGGCCTCCTCATCAAGTGCCACCTGCGGCTTCTCGAAACCCATGGGATCGCAACTCAACGAGCACTCGAGAACTGCCCAAGACGTCGCGCCCCTCCAACTATTCGGTCAGGAGATCAACCCGTCTACCTTCGCCATGTCGCGCATGAATGCGTTCCTCCACGACATGGATGCCGACATCGCCCTTGGAGACACGATGCGCTCGCCTGCATTCACCGCACGCGACGGGAAGCTCCGACAGTTCGACATCGTGACCGCCAATCCGATGTGGAACCAGGATTTTCCGGAGTCTGTCTACAAGAACGACACCACTGGCCGTTTCGCAAACGGGCATTCCGCCCGTCGTCATCCGCTGACTGGGGATGGGTCCAACACATGGTCGCATCATTGAAGCCCGCAGGGCAGAATGGCGGTGGTGCTTGACACGGGGCTGTCAGTCGCGGAAGCGCGACTGCTGGCGCGAGTCGCGAGCGCGACATTCGCCGAGCTTTTGTGGATGCAGATCTCATTGAGGCGTTGTCCTGCTCCCGGACAACATGTTCTACAACACTCCCGCACCGGGCCTCGTGATGGTGCTTAACCGCGCCAAGACCACATCCTGCGGAGATTCTCGTCGTTAATGCGTCGGAACTCTTCGCAAAGGGAGGCCAAAGAACGCGATGTCGGATACGCATATTGCGATCGTCCATCGGCTCTTCACTGAATGGAAGGCTGAAGACACGCTGTCTGCGGTGATCGGCACGGAGGAGGTCGCGGGCAACGACTACAATCTCTCTCCGATTCGCTACGTCGCCGAGGCTGCCGAAGACGCCGCGCTGTCCGTTGAGGAAGCTGTGCGGCTGCTGCGGGATGCTGAAGCCGAGCAGAAAGTCGCCGACGAGGCGTTGTGGCAGGCTCTCGCAGATCTCGGGATCCAGAGCCCTTGTCTGGATATCTCGTAGCCACCATGACACCTCCAGGCTCATTCACCCGAATCACCGACGCTTGGCCTATCGCGAACTCGTAACAGTCAATCGCTCGGGATATTGGGGCACAAGTGACGCATCTAGGCCGGACGACAGAGCCGCTCACATCATCCGTAATGGGGATGTGAGCCCTGATGGCACATTGGTAGGCCACGCCGCGCGCTTTCTCAAGCCAAAGCTAGTTCGATCGGTCTCACGCCCAATTCACGCGACATCCTGCTCACGTCGTCCGGCTACGTAGGCAAGGTGGCGCTAGTCACCTTGCCTGACGACCTGCTATGCGCCTCCAATTTTGTGCGCCTGTTCAGAGCAGATGTGAGCAAGGTTGATCCTCGACTATCTCTACTACGCCTTGAGATCGCCTGGAGTTCGTGTAGCGATTCGGGCACACTCGACCGGAAGCACTCATCAAAAACCTCAAACAGACAGTTCTTCTCGGAGCCACTGGTTCCGATGCGTCCACTCGACGAGCAAAGGCGCGTGGCGCATATTCTCTCGACGATCTGGCGGGCGCGAGAGGCTACGAATGCCGTAGTTGCGGCAGGGCGTGTTACTAGGTCGGCATTGATAAGCCATCTGTTTAGGTTCGGCGTTACTCAGATCTCTAAGGCATCAACTGTCGTCGCTCAGACAGTCCGCGGTAGGCACCATTCCCGATCATTGGGACGTTAAGATGGTTGGTGAAGTCGCAGAGACCACCAGCGGTGGAACGCCAGATCGCGGAGCGCCCGATTACTACGGCGGTGGCATCCCGTGGGTCAAGTCGGGAGAGCTGAGGGATGGCAATATTAGGCGCACGAGCGAGACGCTTACGGACAAGGGACTTGCTTCGTCGAACGCAAGGATCTTCCCCAGCGGCACATTGCTCATGGCGATGTATGGGGCGACCGCCGGGATGCTCGGGGATCTTGACGGTTCCAGCTGCGACGAATCAAGCTGTATGTGCTCTGATTCCGACGAACGTGGCTCGGACTATCTTTACTACGCGCTGTTGATGCGCCGGAGCGCTCTACTAAGTGAGAGAATCGGAGGTGCTCAGCCGAATCTGAGCCAGAGGTTGGTACGCGCCTTTTCTATCCCGATCCCGCCGCGTGATGAACAGGATCGAATTGCGACCCTCTTGTGCCGCCTAGATCGCTGGCTTGATGCAATGTCAGCGAGGACAGCAGCACTCGAAAGAATCTTCGCATCTACGCTTGCGACTCTGTTTGGACGTGATTCATGACGATTGGCTCGGAGCGTGGCTCAGTCCAGAACCCCTTCATCCGATATGCGGCGGAGACAGGCTGGACACCCGTTAGTGCCGAGGAGGCGTTAGCTCTACGCGGAGGTGAGTCGGGAATCGTTTTCCACGACATCCTCACCAACCAGCTGCAGGCCCTGAACCCGGACCACGTCAATCGCGATCGGTCTGAGGACTTGGCCCGTCGCATTGTCCGCAGCCTCCCAACCATCAAGGGCAACCAGGACGTGTGGGAGTACCTGCGCGGATTGAAGACCGTATTCGTTGAGGAGGGGAAGCGCGAGCGCAACGTGCGCTTCCTCGATCTTGAGCACCAACTGAAGAACGTCTTCCACGTGACCAACGAGTTTTCGTTTCGAGCGCGCCCCGGCACCGAAGCAGTGCGATTTGACGTCGTCCTCCTCATCAACGGAATTCCCATCGTCCTGATTGAGACCAAGTCTGCGAGCAAGCGCGATGGAATGGCTGAAGCTTTGGTGCAAGTCGGCCGCTATCACGAGCAAGGTCCCGAGGCCCTCACCGTGCTCCAGTTGTTCAGCATCACCCACTTGCTCTCGTTCCTCTACGGGGCGACGTGGAATCCCAGCCGGAAGTCGCTCTACAACTGGCGTGACGAGGCAAGCGGCGACTACGAGGCGCTAGTCAAGGCTTTCGTCGCACCGGAGCACATTCTGCGCGTCGTTTCGGACTTCATCGTCTTCAGCGATGTTGACGGCGAACTGAACAAGTTCGTCCTGCGACCCCACCAGATGCGGGCGGCAGATCGGGTGGTGAAGCGAGCGAAGGATCCCAAGAAACGCCGTGCGCTTGTCTGGCACACCCAGGGGTCTGGCAAGACCTACACCATGATCACGGCGGCGAGGCTCCTCATCGAAGATCCGGCGCTCGACAATCCGACTGTCCTGGTGTTGATCGATCGGACGGAGCTAGAGACACAGATGTCCGGCAACCTAGGGTCTCTGGGCTTCGGCGATGTGCGCCTGGCCGAGTCGAAGGACGATCTTCGAAAGCTTCTCGCCTCAGACTGGCGCGGCTTGATCGTCTCGATGATCCATAAGTTCGATCGGATGCCTGCCGACCTATGCACCCGAGAGAACGTGTTCGTGCTGATCGACGAGGCCCACCGGACGACAGGCGGAGCACTCGGAAGTTATCTCATGGGAGCACTCCCCAACGCCACCTATGTCGGCTTCACCGGCACCCCCATCGATCGAACCGAGCACGGCAAGGGCACCTTCAAGACGTTCGGAGTCGATGACCCAAGCGGCTTCCTTGACAAGTACTCGATCCGCGAGTCGATCGAAGACAAGACGACGGTGCCTCTCAACTACGCCGTTGCCCCAAACGAGCTTCTCGTCGATCGCGCGACACTTGAGGAGGAGTTCCTCCACGTTGCTGAGCTTGAGGGCGTATCCGACATCGAGACGCTCAACAAGGTGCTTGAGCGAGCGGTAACCCTTCGCAACATGATGAAGAGCAACGAGCGCGTGGACGGCATCGCCAAGTATGTGGCCGAGCACTTCACGGGGAATGTCGAGCCGATGGGATACAAGGCCATCCTGGTTGGGGTTGATCGCGAAGCATGTGCGCTCTACAAGGATGCCCTAGACCGATATCTGCCACCCGAGTACTCCGAGGTGATCATCAGTGCAGGTCATAACGACCCAGCGGCGCTGCGGCGCTTCCACTACGACGAGACCAAGGAACTAGGGATACGCAAGGCCTTCCGCAAGCCGGAAGAAACGCCGAAGATTCTGATCGTCACCGAAAAGCTGCTGACCGGGTTCGACGCGCCAATTCTCTACGCGATGTACCTGGACAAGCCGATGCGCGACCACGTTCTCCTCCAAGCGATTGCTCGTGTCAACCGCCCGTACGAAGACCCTGATGATCGCGCTAAGGCCGCTGGCTTCGTGCTCGACTTCGTTGGGATCTTCGAGAAGCTGGAGGAGGCACTGGCATTCGACTCCAAGGACGTCTCGGGCGTTGTCACCGGCCTTCATGACCTTCACAAGCGCTTCGCGGCGTTGATGGCGCAGGGTCGTGAGGACTTCCTGAGCGTCGGTAAGGGCCTCCACGCTGACAAGCAGGTTGAGGCAGTGGTTGAGCACTTCCGAGACGAGGAGCGACGCACAGCGCTTCAGGAGTTCGTGTCAGAGCTGGAGAACCTCTTCGAGATCATCTCGCCTGACGCGTTCCTGCGGCCATACCTCGACGACTACGACGCGCTCATGCGTATCTACGCCATCGTCCGCGAGGCCTTCTATCCGGGCCTGGATGTCGATCGGTCTTTTCTGCGTAAGACCGCAGAGCTGGTGCAGGAGCACACCGCTGCCTCGCCGATCCGCGTCACGGGAGAAATCCACAAGCTGACCCCGGACACCCTCGACCAGTTGATGCTCAAAGATTCGCCTAACACGGTCAAGGTGGTCAATCTCGTCAAGTTGCTCCACGATCTGGTGGCAAGCGAGCACCAGACCAAGCCATTCCTCATTTCGATTGGTGAGAAGGCAGAAAAGATCGCCGAGGCCTTCCGGGATGGCCAGATCTCAACCGAGGAAGCCCTGGAAGCCCTGGCTGAGCTTTCGGTGGACACGATCGAAGCGGACAAGGCGCAGCAGGACACAGGCTTGCAGCCGGACGCCTTTGCGACGCTCTGGTACCTCAAAGGCAAGGGGATGGAGTCAGCGGAGGCCGACGCCGTGGCCCGAGCGGCTGCCGTCGTCTTTGAGGAATGCCCGCAATGGCGGCTGCGATCCGACCAGGAGCGCCAAGTCCGCATAAAGCTCCACGCGGCGCTGATTCACGCTGGGCAGAAGCATGGGACGGGTGCATACGTAGAGGACATCGTCGACTCCCTGCGGCGGGTGCATTCATGAGGAGAGACGTCCGACGTCACACGCTGGCTCCGTCTACGGTGCTCGCCGACCCCATTCCTCGTGAGGAGTTCAAGGTTGAGGTCGAGACGTGGGCGAGACGACTGGAGGTCGAGCCAGTCGAGATCCACATCACTGCCATGCGTCGGAAGTGGGCCAGTTGCTCTACTAGAGGACGTGTCACATTCGCAAGCGACCTGCTAGTGCAGCCAGCCGAGTTTCGACGCGAGGTCATCGTTCACGAGTTGCTCCATCTCAAGGTGCCCAATCATGGACCCCTCTTCAGAGCGCTGCTGTCGGCGCACCTAGCGGAACAGATTCCCTTCTAAGACGGTCTGCACGTGGAGCGTCGGGAACCCGCGGGTTCCGCGTCTCTGGCCAGTGTTTGTCGGCTTCCTTCACGGTCCTTGCTAAGGTGTCTTGTGGGACCTTAGAGCGTACCCTACAGGTGTCTGAAGGAAGAGCCGATTAGCCGATGAAGAGAAGAGCACTGGGATATTCGCGGATCTCCGATCTGCAAAAGAAGAACGAACACTCGCATGAGGATCAGGAGCGGGTGATCCGGGAGCTGGCCTACGAAAGCGGCTTTGAGCTGGTGGAAGTCGGTAGAGAAACCTTCAGCGGTGCTCGCCCGAAGCGCCCCGTGCTGGAGGAGTACGTGGAGCGCCTTCGCCGCAACGAGGCCGACGTGATCATCGTCGCCTACGTGGACAGACTCTCTCGCGAGGACGAATACGACGCACTGAATTTGATCAAGGAGATTGAAAGCATCGACCCCGGCCGCACCGAAGTTGTCGCGGGGGACCATCGGCTTGACGATGAGTCAGCCGAGGCGGGGTTGACACTGGGCATCAAAGTCGCGGTCAATGCCTACCAGCGCAAGAGCGCCAAACAGCGGAGCGCCAAAACGACCGAAGCACTGCGCCGCAAGGGGACGGACATCAGCCGGCCACCGATTGGCTACGACCGCAAGCGCGACGCCAAGCACCCTGACGGATGGCTGGTCCCCAACGAGGACGCACCGGCGATCCGGAAGATCTTCGAGATGTACGCCGCGGGCAAGCCTTTCGGGGAAATCAAGGACTTCATGGCAAAGAAGGGGCTTCTGTACGCGCCGCCAAAGCCAGCCAGGGTGCGCGAAGCCGAAGAAAGTGGTCGCCCACTACCTCAACCCCAACCCCGAAGCACCGCCTGGATTCAGAGACAGGTGCGCAACCGACACTACCTAGGGGAGTCGCCTCCTGCGAGGGATGAGAACGGCGAGAAACCCGTGGAGTGGGTCAAGGGAGACCACGACGGGATCGTCTCGCAGACCCTCTTCGATGAATGTGCCGGTAGGCGTCCGAGGGAAAACCGACCGCGCGTCGACGTCGGTGGGATAGCGCAGGGCGTCATCAGGTGTGAGAAATGTGGGGAGCTGCTGACACGCCAGAACCCACGCAAGCACAACGAAACGTCATCGTATGGCTGCTGGACTGAAAAGGTGGATGGGAACAAAAAGCGGATCTGCCGCGCGGAGTACGACGAGAACGGCAAGCTGGTGGCGAACCGTCCACACGCGTCAGTCCCGTTGGTTGACAACTACATTAGAGCGGCGATCAACCAGGCAGCCGCCGATGGCACGCTAAAAGCCACGATGTCCGCCGAGGAGAATCGCATTGAGGCGCAGAAGCTCGTGGACCTGATCATGAAAGACCTAAAGGGACTTCGGACAACCGCGAGTCGCCGAGCATACGACAGTAACGACGAATGGCTTGACGCGGTTAGGGGAGTGGAGAGGGAACTAGGCGCAGCACAAGCAAGGCTGCGTAAGCTCGCGCCGAACGATCTCGTGCCTCGACCTGGCTGGGAGCAGAACCTCACGCACGACGAACAGCGCCAAATGGTCCGCCAGCTCGCTGAGGAGATCACGCTGGGGCCACTCAAAGGAGCCGATGGGAAGGCGCGGCGGATTCAGGACCGCGTCAAGATCAAATGGTATGGCTACCCGAAGTTCGACGAGGACGGCGCGCGTAAGGGTGCATATAAGCTCGGCATTGCCAAGCGCATAGACAGCGACTCGCCCGAGAAGCTGCGGAAGACTCGCTGGAACAGGGATCTCGTGCTACTCACGGCACTCCAGGAGAAGAACGCTGGGGGCTTCACGCTTGAGGAGTTCATGGACGCCGCCGACATCAGCGTACCCGACGTCGCGCATACGCGGCTGGCGCGACTTCAGTCAGCCGGCGTGAAGGTGATCCGCCACGGTGACCCGAGGAAGACGGAACCGAAAACATACACGGTGGCCGCGTAGGCTGTCACCTCTCATTGTGCCGACGTTCGGCACCACCACATACCAAGAAAGGCGGAGTGCATGAGCACACTGATTGACGATGCCTTGGCGCGAGCCAGGGATGACGTCCCCGAGGTAATCCGTCGGGACTTCGGCAAGTCATGCAGGCAGCTGGGAACAGCGCGGGATAGCCTCCAAGGCTTTGCTGATGACGTCGCGCGCCGCGCCGCACACGCGCAAGCCTATGGGTTGCCATCAGAGGAAGACGAGGAGCTGCTCGACCAGCTAACGCCGCTCCAGAAGCGAGCCTGTGAGTTGCACGGCGATATGGCGACGCTCTACAACAGCATTGCCAGCGTCGTCGAAGTGCAACAGCACGTCCCCGTCTGGGACGAGGACTCACGCCATCCCGTAGCACGAACTTTGGGAGGGCACCGTGCCCACAGCCTCTACGACGCTCGCTGAGAAGCGCGTCGATCTAGTCGCCCTGGTGGAAGGTGACGAGCTCCCCGAGCGGGAGTATGTGCCCGGATCCAGCGAGACCATCCCCCGCGGCGCGCGGGTGCACATAGCCGCCAAGCGCAAGACCGGCAAGTCGCTGGCGTTCTGCACCTCCACAGGCCTTCGCATCGTGAAGGCCGGCGGCACCGTGGCGGTGCTGGACCGCGAGAACGGCGAAGCCGAGAGCGCCAGGCGCATGAGGTCGGTCCTCGAAGCGTGGGAAGCGCCACCCGAGCTCTACGAAGCCGTGCGCGCGCGCTATCACTACTACGCTTTTCCCGCTCTCGATCTCTCCTGGTGCGGGGATCAGAGCTACCTCGAAACATTCGGTGGCTGCGACGTCGTGTTCTTCGACAGTTCGCGCTCACACCTCACCCGGCTGGGGTTGAAGGAGAACAACAGCGATGACTTCGCCGCGTTCGTCGAAGCGCTCTCGACGCCTCTCTTCTTGAGCGGTGTCAGCACCGTTGTGCTCGACAACACCGGCTGGGACAACACCCACGCGCGAGGATCCTCGTCGAAGGACGACCTCGCCGAGGTGATCTACAAGCTCGACAAGTCCGAGCCGTTCACACTGTGGCAGCGCGGCACGCTTGAGCTGGACGTTGTGGACTGCCGCTTCGGGGATCACTTCGGTACCTGGACGATGTCCGTCGGTGCCGGCACATATGAGCCTTGGCTCCGGTCTGGGGAAGCCGAGGCAGAGCCACCGCTCGCTGATGAGGTCGTCAAGGCGTGTGCGCAGGAGTGGGCAGAAGTGCAGGGAGCGCTGCACCGATCTGAGATTGAACGGCGTCTCGGAAGGGGTCCTAAAGACGGCTCTGTGGGTCGAGCGATCACGGCCATGGTCGAGCTCGGGAGGGTGAAAAAGCTCGACGACGGGCGCATCGTCTACTCGGTCCCCTAGCGCGAGCCAGTGGCTCCTTTGCCGCTCGCGTGGCTCGTGGAGTAGGTGAGGCACCCCCGAGCCACCCTATCGCGCAAACCGCAGAGCAGAGCGAGCCACTACCCACTATGTGGGTGGTTGGCTCGTGGCTCGTAGGGGGTCTGGCACGCGGGCCGAGTGGCTCAATAGTGGCTCTCTCGTGGCTCTCGCATCAAGAAAACGAACGCCTAGGAGGCAAGCATGACCGCAGTGAACTTTCAGGAGCTGCTCCGCGTTGCGGGAGGTAGAAGGCCCGCACGCGTGAATGTGCACACCTGCTCGGGTTACCAGGACTGCCTGCGGCAACACGACGACGGCGCTGGTAACAAGTGCAGGCGCGGGGTAGGGCATACACCCCTTGAAGGGCACCCGTGGCCCGCAGCAGCCGTCTTTCCAAGATCCGCCCGATTCAGGCGCTCGGCCGCGCGCAGCTCCGAGGGCTCAAAGAGCGCGGTCCCATGCGGGAACTCCACAGTTAGACGGTGATACGCGGTTGTCAAGAAGTGTCATGGAGTGAGGTCATAGTGAGCCCCGCACGACGTAAGGATCCAAGCCTCCGACTAGGGCATCGTTCATCAGCACCAACGCGCGGCGTCGCGCTCGAACCACTGCCTCTCCCTCATGGGCTGAGCCGTGCACGGACAGCGACGCGGCGTGACTGGGACGCACTCTTCACCTCGGGGCTCTGGTCCCGGTTCACAGACTCGCAGCGCGTCGCTGCGGGGCGGTGGATTCTAGCTCGTAGACGAACTCAACCGCGAGCCGAATCCCGGTCGTGCGGCTCAAGCTGCAAAAAGAGGTGAGACTGCAGGCCCGCGCTCTGTCAGATCGACGAACGCCTTGAACCGCCGACGCTACCCGCCGACGGCCGACGTGCCGCGGATACCGCCGCACGTGCAACAGACCCCCTCGGACCCGTCTAACTGGGATCCCGATGAGGACCGGGGAAAGCTCGAACTCGCACCCCTGTTTATGGAGGGTGGCGACTACTCCACCCGCGAGGGTCGGGCAGCAATCATTGTCGCGTATGGCTCGTCGCCGCCGCACAACCGTGAAGTTCTACCAGGAGAAATACAAATGCCAGAGCAGCCACTCATTACCCCACACAACAAAGAAGCGCAGACCGTTCCTGTGCACGGGAACCGGGACCAGCAGGAAACTACTGGCGGTCCGTCTGGACAAAGCTCGACCGGCGCGAAGGTCGCTGGCCAGTATGTGGCGATAGACCGGTCGCAAGAAGGCCAGGACCGCGGCTACTCAGATCCGGGCGCAAGGCCGAACCGATGACGCTTTTGGACGACCTATGGAGAAAACTAGGCCAGGCGGAACGCGCTCCGCAAGACGGAGCGCGACTTGTCGCCACCGCATATCTCGAAGGCAAGGACGGGGCGAAGGTAGCCCGTGACCACCGCGGCAGGAGCGCCAGCGCTGACCTCGACGTCAAGGGACTCAAGCTCGCAATTATCGAGGAGGAAGCGAGAATCGCCGGGGAGATCGCGGAGGAACGTGGAATCACCCCACGGATCAAGATCGAGCCGTCCGCCACCGAGGAGCTCCTACGCAGGCGGGTGAACGCGGCGATCGACTCCACAGAACGCGTCGACCAGGAAACCGCTGATCGGCTCGACTACGAACGGCGCTTCGAGGAGGCAAAAGCGGAGCTGGACCGCCAAAAGTGGGTGCACCAGTGCAATGTGGAAGCGGAAAACCACAAGAAGCCGCTCGGGGCAGCCTGGACGGACCCGACCTCGACGTTTGTCCCGGATCTCACACCAGACCAGGAAGCCGTTCTCAAATACGGCCAGCCGAACCGTGTGCTCGGCCGGGAAATCGGTGAGCCGGCCATCCTCGACACGCGCAATTTGGTTGCGGGAGGTGTTTGATGTCTGATCGCAATCTAACCGACCAGGACATCGCCGCTCTCGCAGGCGCACTGAGTGGCAGCTCCGCGGCTGCGCACCTCCAGGCTGGCAAGGCGTCAATGAACGATCGGCTCCGCGAAGGCTTTCAGTCAAAGCGACAGCAGCGTGAGCAGGCAATTCTTGGCCGCATCAGCGAGTCCAAGGACATCGAAGCGCGCCGCTACCGGCGTCGCGACGACATCGTCAAGCGAGACGCCATAGGTGACGAATATCGCGCACCGACCGGCAACCTCACAATCACCGACATCGAGGGTGGAAAGGTGTCCCTGAGTGACGGCTCGACCGTTGACGTGCAGGCGCTCGACCGTGCAGAAGAGGGACACTGGGTCCCGAGGATCAACCTGATGAGTTTCGCCGCTGCCTTGATATGGCCCAGCGGCGTCGGGGACGTGCTGGGTCATCCACGTCCACTGGCCAGGCGGCGCGCGGGCATGGTCGCCGCCTGACCTCAACTTCCGTGCTGAAGATCTGTCTGGCGAGCGATACCCGAATGCGCGGATGAGGTATCGCACCGTGAGCTCCGGGTGGGCTGCGGCAGGCCAGATGGCCGGGGTCGCTCCCTGGTCGTGGTGCCCTGGGATGTGCGCGCAAGTTTGTTGTTGCTCTGCGCCTGCCGAGGGCACCGCAGCTTGCTCCCGATCGTCTGGGCCATCGTGTTCCTTTGCGGCTCGTGGCTACATGACTCTCCGGACCGCCGCACGCGGGACCCAGTCGCACGTGCGACGCAGTAGTTCTCCACCATTCCGCTTGCCAGTTCTCCGCGATTCCGCGTCGCCCTCCTCAGGCTAGACTGCCTGCGTCATCAAGCAGCGTGAGGTAGGGAGACCGTTCATGGCATCCACCGTTGACATGAAGAGTAGACACGTACATACGGCGTTGACCTTTGTCCTCTGCCTGGTACTGGCTGGATGTGGTGCAGCGACCACGTCCCACCACGCCGCAGCTCCGGCAAACCCAACGGGCTACGAAAAGCCCTCCGTGTTGGCCGAGGCGGTTTGGGGTGACCAGGTAGCGAAAGGAGAGAACCCTGCCGTAACGTTCACTTGCAGGTGGACGGGGACTAACAAGTCCGGCATGGAAGACACGCAAGACTACACATGCATGGGTGGTAGCAAGACTGTGTACGTTGGAGTCAACGGCGTGCGCGGTGAATTCTTCACCGAGCTGAAGGAAGAAGGATCAAACCCAAAGCCGGTCAAGCCAAAGCCCAAGCCAGTGCATCACGTTGTACACGCCGCTGCACCGGCTCCAGCTTCGACACAGGCTGCGGAAACATTCCACCCAAAGCCGTGCCACGAAGAACGGAGACCGGGTCACCTGTGCCAGCCTGGCCAGGAACAGGACACTTGGGAACGAGAACATGAACCCGAAAAGGTGCGAGTTCGCGAACGCAAGAACGAAGAAGAAACCAACCGATACGAGCATGAAGTCAAGACCAACCCGCAGGTCTGCGAACGAGAAGGCTACGTGTGGTCGGGAGGGCAGTGCAAGACACACCGCGAAGTCGAAGATGCGACAGAACCGGGTGAATGAAGCACCACGACCCCGGCCGCAATCACAACGTGGTGTGGGGCAAGCCTGACACTGAGAACGGCCCCCAGAACGGCCCAGTCAGTAGAATTGACAGCGTGCCCGATCGACCTGGTGACATCCGATATCAGCACGCGGCCCAGTTCGTCAACTTCGCGAACGGAAGGCACCATGGTCAGAGCTGGAGAGCGCCGAACGGCGCGGCGTGGTGCATGCGGGAAGCTGCGCTGCGCTTTCGCTACATCATAGCCACGGCGATCAGGCCCAATCGTCCCGCGTAGGACCACAACAAGGCCATCTGACGGCTCACTGGGAGTCCCGGCCGTGTGCTACCCGGCCGGGACCGTGAACGCCGGCAGGCGAACCCCGCTCTCGCCCTCTAACGTCGCGCGCTGGGCCGCGTACAGCTTGAACGGTGGCTTGCTGGCTTTCTTCTGTGCCGCCGCCCAAAGCGCTGCGTCGGAGAGCAACGCTTCGACCCGCGGACCGGCATGCAACTCGAACCGGGCGAAGTGTTCGCGAAGCGCCGCGTTCATGACCTTCACGTCACCCTGGGCACTCCCCAACGCTCCGCTCAGAGCCTCCCACAGTTGCGCCATGGCTTGGTCGGGATCGCCCTCGGACTCTCTGTCAGCATCGGTCAGCGCATCAAGTGCGGCGTTCATGCGCGATTCTGCCCGAGCTGCCTCGGCTCGCTTGCGCTTGGCTGCGTTCATGGCGACCTCGCGAGCCAAGTCGTCCTGCGAGAGAGCAGCCGCATAGTCGGCTTCGGCCCGCTCGGCATCGCGCTCTGCCGTCCCGGCTTCCATGCGGGCATCCCCTGCGACTCGGGCGAGCTTGTCACGTTCGGCGCGCTGGCCGGACAGCATCTGCTCGCGGAGGGACTCGGCGTCTCCAAGGAGGTAATCAAGCCCACCAAGCACCATCCGGTCTACCACGGCAGCATCCCAAGGGGTTGCCGAGCACCACTCCTCGCTGTCTTTGTGGTTCGCTCGGTGCGCGTAGCACACGTAATGCCGCGGGCGTGTGCCGTCTTTGCGAGGCTTTCGTCCAGTCACCGCGTGCGCCGAACCACCACAGAGCCCGCACCTTGCAAGCCCACTCAGCAGGTAGCCCTCGGGCGGACGGCCGCGGCTGCGCTTGGCGTGTTTGGCGCGCTCCGCTTTGAGACGCCAGAAAGTCTCGACGTCCACATACGTCGGCCAGTTGCCGGGGTACGTGTTGCCTTGCCAGGACTGGAGGCCTGCGTAGAACGCGTTGTCCAAAGTCTGGCTGACGCGCCTCACGTCGAACGGCTTCGACTGGCGATCCTTCCGCAGCGGCCGGGTCCTGTACCCGCGTCGGCTCAGCTCCAGCGAGATTGCGAGCTGTGACTTGTCTTCCCGTGCGAGACCCCAGAGAAGCTCGAAGATCTCGGCGTCCTCCGGGTGCTTGACGATCGTGCAGACCTTGCGCCCGTGCTCGTCAACCTCCCGCACCACCTCGTAGCCTTCCGACACGGTGCCGCCCCGCCATTCGCCGCGTTCAACGGCTCGGCGTAGACCATCTTTCGTGGATTCGGACTTACGTCGCGAGTCTTCGGTGTTCCTTTCGCCCTGGTTGGCCGCAGTCGCGAGGTCCTGGAAGGTGCGGTCGTCCTGCACCGATCGGACCCTCACGCCGGCCTTGATCGCCCACAGGGCTATCTCGAACCAGGTGCCGTGCTTGAATTGCGTCGCCGCGTGCGAGTCGGTCGCTGTGCTGAACGACCAGCACGCACGGCGCGATCCGCTCGGCGTGCGCTTGTGCTTCTTCAAGCCCTTCCCCGCGATCACCGCGATAGGCCGTCTTATCCTCATCCTCGTACTCACCGACGATCGTCCAGCCCTCGCGCTTGGCCATCGCACGGCATTGGACTTGCTGATCGGGGATCGACCCGCCGCGATCCTCGGTTGACTTGGCGGCGTAGGTGATGGCCTCCATGCTTCCTCCATTTTATCGGCGTCTGTGCGCCTAATTTGCCGTCCGCCTTCGCCGAGGACATGGGCGCAGTATCCCTCTTGCTCCCTAGCACCATGGATCGCCCCCCGGACCGCGATACGGCGCTTCTAGCGCAGCTCCCAGGCTGCATTGATGATTCTCCAGCCTTCCGGCATGTGAAGGAGATGGACGAGATCGACGTATCGGTGGCAAGTGCATGTTGCGCCCGCGAGATCCCCGTGCAGGAATGTGATCTGAATGTCGATCTGACGATCCTCAGCGTCCTCGTCGCGGCCGATGCCCTCTGCCGTCGCGTCGATCATCTCGCGCGCCGTCAGTGTCTCCATCACGTCTGGGTCGTCGCCCTCAAGGCCGCGGCAGCGCTTCACCAGCTCTGGGTGGAGCGCCCGCGCCATCCGCTCCGCGCCCCCGTCGAACCAGCCTTCCACGTAGTCGAGCACAGCGGCACGGACGCCGCCCTCCTCGGTCATCGCCCTCAGCCTCCCTATGATCGAAACGGCATGTGGCGTGGATCATCCCATCCTGGCTTCGACGACACGGCTCGCGGTTGACCCTCAAAAGCGTTCCTGATGAACGGCGCCTGTTCGCAGTCGGCGCCTAGCCAAGCCAGCCAAGTCCCCAAACGAGGCCGACGCCCGGTTACGGCCGCGCCTCGAGGATCAGATTGAACGGCGTTTCGGTCGCGCGGCGAACGCGTGCTGAATCCCCCTTCTTTGAGAACCTCGGTCAGCCGTGCCTCGCCCGCCTGCGCCCCGAGCGCGAGGCCGACCTCTTGGGAGAGCGAGGCCGGGCGTGCAGATCACCGTCGAAGCGCCGTAGAAGACGCGCCCCACCGGATTGAGGTTCTCCTCGACGCGGTCGTTCGCGAACGGCTCGACGATCATCCAGGTGCCATCCGCGTCGAGCGTCTCCAGGACGTGCCGCGAGGCGCCGACGGGGTCGCCCATGTCGTGCAGACAGTCGAACACGCACACCAGGTCGTAGCCGTGGCCGGGATATTCCTTTGCCGCGTCCGTCGCGAACGTGATCCGATCATCGACGCCCGCTTCCTTGGCCGCCTCGTGCGCACGCTCGATCGACGGTGCGTGGTAGTCGAAGCCGAAGAATTCGGAGTTGGGGAACGCTTCGGCCATGATGATCGTCGACGCGCCGTGGCCGCAGCCGACATCGGCGACCTTGGCACCGCGTTCGAGCTTCTCCTGCACTCCGTCCAGAGCCGGAATCCACTCGCCGACCAGGTGAGCGCGGTAGCCGGGCCTGAAGAACCGCTCGGTCCCGCGGAACAGCCGGTGGTCGTGCTCGTGCCAGCCCATTCCCTCGCCGCTGCGGAAGGCCTCGAGAATCTGATCTTCGTCGGCGTACAGCGAAGCGATCAAGTCGTACGACGCCCAGGATGTAGAACGGGCTGTCTTCGTCGGCGAGCGCGAGTGCGTGCTCATCGGGCAGCGTGTAGCGGTCGCTCGCGGCGTCGTAGGTGACGTAGCCGCCGGCCGCCTGGTTTCCAAGCCACTCGCGAACGTAGCGCTCAGCCGCACCGGAGCGCTCGGCCACCTCCTGTGAGGTCAGTGGCCCGGCGTGGGCCATCGCTTTGTACAGGCCGAGCTTCTCGCCGATCAACATGAGCGGCGCGCTGATGATCGCACCCATGTCGGTAACCGCCTGCCCCATAAAGGCTTCGAGCTTGGCCTGATCAATCTCTATCGCGCTCATTAGCGCCTCCCGTTTTAGGCCTTGAGACGACCGCCGGAAGATGGGTCGTCGTATGAGGTATGTAAGCGGAGCCTACACCCGGAGCTCAAGGATTTGTGTGGCATTCGGCACAAAACGCAGGAGCATCGACGGGCGCGAGTCCGGACGCCCTCGACTACCGCTTTCCGCGCGGAGCAGGACGCTCGTTGGCGCCTGTCAATGCCATGAGCTGCGCGAAAGGCAGGAGTGCGATCGGGTGTGCTCGTTGTACCTGCCTCTGCTTGATTGGGCGCCGGGCTGGTTACGTTTCTCCTTGCCGACCATGTCGGTCCCTTCACGCCCGGGGTGAGTTCGATCCGTCCAACTGCGCTAGCCGCTCGACCGCCGTGGTGACGTGGGTGAGATATCGCTGGAGCGCCGTCTGGACGGATGGCTCGGTCGCGTGGTCGGGAAGCGCGCGCAGCAGGTTGAGCCGGCTGGCGGCCACCCATGCTGAGAGATCGGGCTCGCTCAACCATCGCCCCTCCGTCTTCCACGTGCGGCTCATCATCCGCGGCCAGTCCTCGATGCTGCTGGGGTACGGGTTGGGTGGGCAGAGCCGGTTCTTGTCCGCGTCGTCGTCGCGGTGGGCCTCGACGAAGCCGACGAGGGCTGCGTTGAAGCAGGGCGAGAGGTGGCGCACCTGCTGGAGCACGATGCGACCGGGCTGGAAGATCGGCGTGGCGGGGGCGTTGGTCAAGCCGAGTGCCGTGCAGTCCACGTGCAGGATCTCGGGGCCGGTCTCGGTCTCCCCGCGCTCGAGCACGATGCGGTCGGCCTCGATCCGCCGCACCCGGCCGAGCCTGACGACATCCTCGATCTGCCGCAGTGCGTCTAGCTCACGGGCGCTCAGCATCGTGCCGCGGTACATCGTCGCCGGGCCACGACGGGTCGATGCGCACGAGCCGCCCCGAGGCCTCGAGCCGCTCGAAGAGGTCGTCGATGTTCGCCGCCTGCGCGCCGGCCTCGGCATCGAGGGAGATCCCCTCCATGATCGCGCCGACCTGCTCCAGCGGCTGGAAGTGGCGGCGATCGTAGAACCACGCGTCGCGGGGCCGGATCCAGCGAATCCGATCGGGCTCGCACGCCGTTATCAAGAAGCCAGATGCACGCGTCCGCCGCCGTCTTGCCGGACCCGAGGATGGCGTAGGAGCAGGCCGATCTGCGCGGTCCGCCGGCAGGTCGTTGATGGGTACGACCCGTGGCGCCCGGTGCCACATCGAAACGGTGCGGTGTGGGTCGCCGGGATCGACGCCTCCAGGTATCGAGCGTCGACGACCTTGCGGCGTACCGCGACATCGTGAATCT
This sequence comes from uncultured Solirubrobacteraceae bacterium, assembly GCA_963730575.1. Taxonomy (GTDB): domain Bacteria; phylum Actinomycetota; class Thermoleophilia; order Solirubrobacterales; family Solirubrobacteraceae; genus Palsa-744. The sequence goes on along the minus strand of CAVSSG010000005.1, from coordinate 802,446 downwards.
CGCCCGTGTCAGGTCTCTGACCTGCTCGCCGTCACTTCCGCGCGCCCAGATGCTCGTGGCGGGCGAGCACGCGAACCCGGCCTGTCTCGCGTGAGCCGACCGGCCGCCTCGGCGAAGTACTCGCACACCTCATCGCCGCTCGCCCGCTCGTAGTACCCGGCGTTCTCGCCGACCCCGTCGATGCGGTCCTCGCCGAGCGCCAGCGAGTTCACGCCGTAGTACGAGGAGGGGGTGTGCAAGCGAACGAACGGATACGCGTGCAGCCAGTGACCGCCCGGGGCTTGTTGGCGGTCGACCACGGTCACCCCAACGTTCTCCGCCTCCGCCACCAGCGTGTCGGCGAAGGCGAGGCCGCTCGCTCCCGCCCCGACGACCAGATAATCGGTGTCCATCAGCACGCTCCTCCTCTTCAGATTCTCCGCCCGCGCATAGAAGAACGATCGTTCTATTCGGTTGCCCGAGATTAGCACGGTCGTTCCTTTATGCTCGGGATGTGACGGTGACGACCGAGCAGCAGACCAAGGGCGAGCGGACCAGAGCGGCGATTCTCGACGAGGCCGCACGGCTCGCGACGGTCGACGGCCTCGAGGGCCTTTCGATCGGGCAACTCGCGCGCGCGACCGGGATGAGCAAGAGCGGGCTCTACGCCCACTTCGGATCGAAGCTAGATCTGCAAATGGCGACGATCGAAGCCGCACGTCAAACATTCGTCGCCGAGGTCCTGCGTCCAGCGCTGCGCGCGCCCAAGGGGATCGAGCGCCTGGTCGCCGTCTGTGAGACGTTCCTCTCCCACGTCGAGCGCCGTGTCTTTCCCGGCGGCTGCTTCTTCGCGGCGGCCGCAGTGGATGTCGGCACCCGTCCAGGACCGGTGCACGACGCGATCGTCGCCCAGCAGCTCGACTGGCTAACGCTGCTCGAGCGGCTCGCCCACGAGGCAGTGGGGCTCGGTGAGCTCGAGCCCCGCCCCGATCCCGCCCAGCTCGCCTTCGAGCTTCAAGCGCTGCTTGTGGCCGCCAACACTTCGTTCATCCTCCGCGGTGATGCGGGCGCGTTCGAGCGCGCACGCATCGCGATTCGTGAGCGGCTGCGGGTCGCTGAGCCGGCCGCCGGCTGAGCGGCCCCTGATGGGGCTGGCGATCGAGTCCATGCCTCGGACGAGCTGGCACCCGAGCAGATCTCCGCAAGGCGGGTGGCCAGCCGATAGCTGACCATCCATCTGCAAAGGCCACCAGGCTGATGCTTAGACGGCATTGCAAGCGCCTGAGGGACGGCCGCGTTCACGCCCGCAAGGGCCGATCAGCACTCGTCTCGGCGGCCGCTGGGCACACTTCTGCTTCGCCATGGTGAAGGAGGCGTCTCCGGCGAGCCGCCCGAGACTGTTGGTGTTCGTCCGACTCGACAGTGAGGCTCGCGACGGTGCGCGCGCCTGGTTCCACTCCATTGCGGTTGGCGTCGACGACTACGAGAACCGCGGCCCTCCGGTCTGAGGGCGTAGACTCGCTCGGTCAGGAGACCAGGCGGCGTGACGGGCGCCGCGACCGCAATCTCGAGGAGATATTCATGGGCGCCGAGGAGCGGAACATGGAGCTTATGCAGACGCTCGACGACGCATGGAACGCGCAGGACTGGGATACGTTTGATCAGCGCCACAAGCCAGACGTCGTCGTGCGGTGGCCTGGCCAGCCGCCGACGAACGGAATCCACGACCATCGGGCTGAGAGCGTGCAGCTGTTCAAGACGTTCCCGGACAACCAGGTTGGCAATCGACCCTACAAAGTCCTGTTTGCCTCCGGTGACTGGACATGCTCGATCTCTCGGTTCACTGGAACGATGACGGGGCCCATGCCCCGGCCCGATGGCAGCGAGATCCCACCAACCGGCAAGCCGTTCGCGGTCGACTTCTTCACGGTCGCCAAGTGGGACAACGATCAGATCGTCGAGGAGAACTTGATGTACGACCTCGTCACATTCATGAAGCAGATCGGGCTGAGCGACTAAATCGTGAGGACGGGGTGACATGGACCCGCGTGGCGCCGTGACCGAGCGATTCGGGATGCGTCCACCAGTCAGAGAGCGACCCTGCACAAGCGCGTAGCGCCTGTCAGTGAGCCGCCCGCCGATATAGAAGCGCGGTGGCGAGCGCGAGTGCGGCAGCGACAACCAGCGGGAGGGCGAGGCTGGTGTTCAGCAAGAGCGCCCCCACGACCGCCCCGGTGAGCATCGCGAGCACCGCGGCGATTCGCCTCGTCGAGCCCTTGCCGCTCCCGCCGAAGAGCGGAGAGTCGGCGGCGAGACCGGTCAGGGTCATAGTGAGCACGGTTGTCGTGAGATCTGGGACGGCGATAAGGCGCACGGTTGCGTTGCGCACGCCCATCGCGAGTGCGAGCAGTGCGATCACCGTGTCGCCCGAAAAAGCATTTGGGCGGATGTCAACTGCTGCAGCGACGACGGCCGCCGTAGCGACCAGGAACACCTCGATCGCGAGGGCGGTGACGAAGTGGCGCCGGTGGCGGTCCGCAATCCTTGTCGCGAGCAACCCGCCGAGACCTGCGCCTACGAGGAAGGCTCCGAGTGAGACCAGCGGTGCCACGACGGGCAGCCCGCCACTGCCAACGATGCCAAAGCCGAGCAGCACTATGTTGCCGGTCATGTTCGCCGTGAACACATGGTCGAGGCCGAGGTAGCTGACGGCGTCCACCAGGCCGGTGATGACAGTCAGGACTAGGAGCATCCGGGCGAGTGGATGCCTGACGCTGCGGGCAGCGCTTTGGCTCAGTGAGTCATCGTCGACCGTCCCTCTTGCTGCGGATATAGACACTGCGTCCTCCTCTGACTGGTGGGTAGCCGAACAGTCCCACACTCTCGGTTTCGCGGACAGGCGAGCGTCAGACGAGAGCTGCGCTCACGCTCGCAACGATGGCATGAGCAGGGACCTCCTCAGCTCAAGCGCGGATAGTCCGCGTAGGTGTTCAAACCATGGAGCTTGAGGAGGCCCCAGATGGCAATCGTAATGGGACTCGACCAGCACAGAGCACAGATCACTGCGGAGTGGGTCGACACGGTGACGGGCGAGGTCACCCGCTCGCGGGTCGCCCCGGCGCATCGCGAGAGCGTGCGCAAGTTCTTGGCGCGCTTTGATGGTCCGGAGCTCGAGGTGGCCTTGGAGGCAACCACCGGGTGGCGTTTCGTCGTGGAGGAGCTGCACCGGGTAGGCGCGAGGGTACATCTGGCCGAGCCGGCGGAGACCAGCCGCGAGACGAGGGCGCAAGAAGCGCGCGAAGACCGATCGTGCTGACGCGCGGCTGTTGCGCGAGCTGGTGATGGTGGGTCGACTTGCCGGAGTCGTGGATCGCGCCTGAGCACATCCTCGATCTACGCGCGCGCGTGCGGTTGCGCCATACGCTCATCGACGAGCGGGGGGAGTGGCAGCAGCGGATTCACGCGGTGCTCTACCACCACGGCGCTCCGCACCACCATGGCGTCGGTCTGTTGACCGGGATGGGTCGCGAGTGGCTTCAGAGCCTCGAGCTGCCGGCAACCGCGCGCGAGCAGGTAACGGTCGCGCTGCAGATGATAGGCGCCGTGGATGCTCAGCTGCGCGCCGATGGACAAGGAGCTGCGCGCCTACGCCCGGCGCCAGCCAGGCTGCAAGGCGCTGATGGGTCTCTACGGGATCGGTCATCTGACCGCGGTCACGATCCTCGCCGAGCTCGGCGACGCACGGCGGTTCTCCTCCTCGCGCGAGGCGGTCCGCTACTCGCGGCCTGGACATCACCGTCCACCAGTCCGATCAGCGCCGCGCTCCCGGCCACCTCTCCCGCCAGGGACCGCCCGCGTTGCGCTGGGCGCTATACGAGGCCGCCCAGTGCTGCTCACCGCACGAGCAGCCCCGACCGCGAGTACTACCTGCAGGCGGCCGAGCGACTCGGGCGGCAACCGCGCCTGCCTTGCGCTCGCGCGCAAGCTGCTCAAGCGCAGCTACCACACCCTGCGCGAGCTCGGCGAGCAGGCGCTTCAGCCCGCCTGATAACGGTCGTGCGCGCGCAGCCCTACGCTCAATCCGATGCACCGCGGCCGGCTCCCGGCATCGTCGCTGCCGCCACGCCTGCGTGGACGGCCTCCAACGACTGAGCGGCCGCAATGCTTACCCCAGCGGGATCACCCCATCAACCATCATGTCGCCGACCCGGACCGCAACGGCAGGGTCGTGGACCGAGATACGGCTGGGCGCCCGCGCGCACTCACCGACAAACAGCGTCAGCACGGCGCCTGTCACACGCTACGCGCTCAGCCCACGGGCTGGCCCTACGCGTGACAGAGCACCGCCGCCGGCGCTAACGAGCACGAGCGTCGAGGAGCTCTAAAGACTCCCCGACGTCAACGAAAACAACAACAAGCCTGCGCGCGCTTGACACGGGACCCCTGCACAGATAAGGACGACGTACAAACGCGCCGGCCCCAGGACCAGCAGACGCTTGCTTTCTCGGCGCATTGCAGAAGTCTCGGGGCCCGCGGGCGTTCGTGCTCCTGATCGTCCATCTCAGGAGCCGGGATGGTGTCCGTCGGGACGCTCGCATCGTGCGGAAAGCACTCGTGTCGGCGTGTCGGGTGCTCGACGACCTCAGGCTCACACCGGACACTGGCACCTGCTCCCTACTCGGTGAGGCCCGCTGCCCGCAACGCCTCGTCCATTGTCAGGTACTCGCGGCTTCGCACGATCTTGCCGTCGCGGATCGTGTACACGACTGGGAACCGAATCTCAGTCGGCACGCCGCTGGCCCGCGCGGTTCCAGCTAGGTGCGATACGGCGATGACGCGACCCGGGCCTGCGTCGGTGACGCCCTCAATGACAATCGCGAGGTCGGGGAACGTCTCATACCAATCGGCGGCGTAGGCGCGCATCGCGTCACGACCGATGATTGGGCCGTGATCGTCCGGGGCGCCCTCGATGGCTCGGTGATCCATGTCCTCCGCCCACGCGTTCTCGTACCAGAAGCCGACAAAGTCCTCAGCGAGGGCCGCCTGCTCGGCCCAGGACTGGAAAAGCTGGACGTCGGACTCGCTCATGGCGGTCAATCTACCCTGCGAAAGTTGAAGGCGTCTATCCCCCGCCTGACGACCCACGTTTCCTCCTGCGACATTGCCTACCCCCGCTCCTTTGCGAGGCGTTCGGCGGCGGCACGAGCCTCGTCTGGGTCGGGGTAGTGCTTGAACCACTCGATCTTGCCGTTCGTCCATGTGGTGAGGTGCGCCACCCGCTGCTCGACGCGACCTTTGCCGCCGACCAAGCGGCCGCCCTCCCGAAGGACGCTAAGCACGACGCCGTGCCCGAGATCGAGGAGCTCCTCCTCCTCGTACCGGTAGTCCTCCCAGCTCCGATGCCAGTCCTCGATCAAGCCCCTGATCGCCTCCGCGCCCTCGAAGGTCTCTAACCCAGCGGCGGACATGTCATACACCGCGTCGGCGGCAAACAAGCTCATCACCCTGTCAAGGTCACCGCGACTCATGGCCTCGTACCCCTGTCGCGCAAGCCTCACCAGGTCGAGGGTTGTGGACTCCTCGGGCATCGTCGGCTGAGTATCGCGGACCGCTGCTTTCGGCAGGAGGGTGTCGCACAAAGGGGTGCTGTCCGGGCCGTTTCGCAAGCGAGCGTCCGACCAGTCTCGTCTCCTGCTTGCGCCTTGGACGACGAAGGGCTGCTGGTACACCCGGCCCGGTTACGCTTGCTTCCGTGCTCGGAAGCAGCAGCCTGCGAGCGACTACCTCTCGCCGAGTACTTCAACACAGAACAGGCTAGTCAGCAGACGCCGCCTCGTAAGAGCGGATCGGGGAGGCAACCACGCGCCGATGTCGGCTAGGGTGCCCCAGCATGAGCGAAGTGGCGCTTGTGACTGGCGCGTCGTCGGGGATCGGGGCAGAGTTTGCAACGCAGCTCTCCGCTGGCGGTTACGAGGTGATCATGGTGGCCCGACGATCCGAGCCCATGGAGCAGCTCGCGGAACGGCTGTCGGGACCAACGCACATCGTCCCCTGCGATCTCGCCAACGATGCGTCGTCGCTGGTCGGCAAAGTCGCCGAACTCGGCCGTCAGGTGGACCTGCTGGTAACAACGCGGGCTTCGGCACGCATGGACGCTTCGCCGAGATTGACTCGGCGCGCGAGGCCGAAGAGGTGCGGCTCAACTGCGAGGCGCTCGTCACGCTTACGCATGCTTTCGTGCCGAGGATGCTCGAGCGCCGGCGCGGCGGAGTGATCACCGTCGCGTCGACTGCCGGCATGCAGCCGCTCCCCTACGAGGCCACCTACAGCGCCTCGAAGGCGTTTGCACGCGCTCTCAGCGATGCTCTGCATGGCGAGCTCCGCGGCACCGGGGTGCGCGTGGTGTGCGTCAACCCCGGCCCGGTACCGACCGAGTGGCAGCAGGTGGCGGGCTACGCGCCCGGCTACCTCCCGCCGGTGCCGGGAAAGATCACGGCCGCACAGGTGGCGAAGGAGTCGCTGCGGGCCTTCGAGCGAGGCGAGCGCTCGATCATCCCTGGGTCGGTGATCCGCTGGTACATGCGGCTCAACGCGCCAACGCCGCTGCCGATCAAGTTGCGCGTAGTCGAGCGCATGTACAGACCACCTCGCGGCTAACCCTCAGGACGACGAGCGCCGTCCAAGGGCCGACTCGGCAGACTTTCGCCTTGCCATGGCGAAAGGAGGCGTGTCGGGCTTCCGAGCATGGGCGACTGGTCGTCGTCCAAACCGAGCGCCCCAGCCTGATCACGGGCGCGCTCGCTTCGACGCGAAACGAGGCGTCCCGTGCTTCGTCCACGCTGTCGCTCAGGACGAGCTTCAGCGGTACGAACTCTCCGTTGGGAGTCGAAGCAGGAGCGACCGTGTTGCAGTCGGCTAAGCCTTGTAGGCCTTGATCTGCTCGTAGAGCCTCAGAACGATATTGGCGGCACCGTGTAGGTGATCGAGCGTCTCGCGAACCTCGGGTAGTTGCTCCATGCGCTGGCGATCCTCGACGCTTCGCATCTCTATGACTGCCGCAAGGGAGGTTCGGTCATCACTCACGAGGATCCTTGCCGATATGAACCCGGCATCGGTCGCAATCTGGTGAGCGAAGAGGTCCTCGAGACGCTGGACATTGGAGGACTCTTCTGACGGATCCACCGCCCAGATGTGGATAAGAACGGGACCTTCGGTCATCGACGAACCTCCCTTTCGACCGGTCTGCTACGGGTACTCGCTCGCGATGATAGTCCGCGTGCGGACTGCTGGGCCCGGGGCCTTGCGGTGAACGCGTCTTCAGCGAAGCCGACACCGTAGGCTGGATCTGATACTCGATCCGACAAGGAGGCCTGTGATGTTCAGCAAGGTTCTCGTAGGAGTGGACGGCAGGCCTAACGGTCGCGACGCGGTGGCGCTCGCCTCTCGTCTTGCAGATCCCGCGGAACGCTGACACTTGCCGACGTCTACAGCGGTGGGCTGCGCCCGTTGCACGCCATTTCCCCCGGACTGGTTAGAGAGGAGCGCGAGGCCTCGGCGAAGGACAGGAGCCGCGCTCGGCGAACAGGCGAGCGGCGGTCTCAGCGATGAGTCGGCGGGTTCCGCGCGTCTTGCGCCCGCGCAGTTTGGCGCCTTGAGAAGACATTTGGGCGCGGATATGGGTTGCTCATGGGTTCCTAGGATCAGGCCGAAAACCTGAGTGTGACGGCGCCGACGGCACTGATCCTTGAGATGCCGCTGGGCCTCGCCGTGATTTACGGCGTCGCTGCGGTCCTGTGGTATGAGCTGCTCAGGTCAGCCGTGCTCGGCCGAGTCGCGCGGCGAAGACGCAAGGAGGAGCACCTCCGCAGCGTGAATAGCTTGGAAGAAGCCGAACTCGCGGAGAGTCAACGGGAGACGGCGGAGCAGGAGGACGCTGAGGCATCCGAGCCTGATCCAGCGCGAAGGCTCTACTTTCTCGCCCGGAAAACAGCCACGGCCGAACGGGACGTGGCGATCCAGGCGGCGAGCGAGCTCGCCGAGAGAGCTGTCAAACGAATCGAAGACCACTACGGGGAGATCACTAAGGGGCTCGACGATGAAGAGGCACAGCGACTCGGCTACCGATCCGAGCGGAATGTCTGAGTTCTGTAGCTTCACTCGCCGCGTCAGGCGTTCTTTGCAAGCAGGAGGTCACCGGTTCGATCCCGGTTGGCTCCACTCACGAAGTCCCCCAAATGGGTGCTGCCGATGTTGGTCGGTAGTCGCTTCGCCGCGCCCGAACTTGAGCGCGTAGTCAGGTCTTGGTCAAGTAGTCCGGCAGATCGTCGCGCGCTGTCGGGCGATCGGTGTATTTGCTTCGGCTTGGACCGCCTGCCTTGTCTCAAAAGCAAGCGCGAAGTCGCGGGCTGATGAGACGCCTGAGCTTCGGGCGATCCGAGCGTCAGCGGGGCCCGCGTTCAGATGCCTGCTTTGCCGCTCAAGCAGTCGTCACCGGCCACCGGCACCTGACCCTACTCCAGGCCCGCCGCCCGCAACGCCTCGCCTACCCCTCCAGACCCACGGCTTTGAAGGCGTCGGCGCGGTCGTTGTAGAGGTCGAGCCGGATCGCCCTGCCGTCTCGCAGGGTCCAGACGCGGGCCGTTCGCTTCGACTGCACCGCGGCACCGCTGCCTCTCCCACGCCCGCTCTCGATAGCCAGCGTGACCACCTTGTCTCCGGCATCGATGAGCCTCTCAACCTCGGGGTGATAATCCTCGACGGCCTCTTCAGCGGTACGCATGTAGTCACGAATGCCCTCGGGACCCCGGTAGACGAGATTGAGGCCGACCCACTCGTTTTCGGGGTCGGGATGCAGCTCGATCTCGGGGTCGAGTGTGCCCATCTCGGTGGGGTCTCTGTGCAACCATGCTTCGTAGAAGCGCCCCATGATCTCGACGTTCGTGAGCTGCGACACCGCCTACTCCTTCAGGCCGAGGTCGGCGAGGGCACGGTCGCCGTCCCAATATACGACGAGCTTGCGAACCTTGCCCCCGCGCACGTGGAAGATGGTTGCTGCCCTGGTCCCCGTCTGCGCGACCTCCAGTCCGCTCGCCTTGCCACGCCCGCTCAAGCGGACCATCACGAGGATGCGCTCATCGTCGAGCTGGCGATAGGCCTCCGTCTTCATGCCGTAGTCCTCCCACGCCCCTTGGAATTCGCGCCAGTTGGCTTCCAAAGCAGCGGCGCCCCGCAGGGCGCCGGGGTTCAGGCCGTCCATGACCACGAACTCGATCTCGGGATCTGCCCAGTCGGTCGAGGTGAAGTAATCACCGCGTTCCCAAGCCGCGTAGATCGAGCGCACAAGGTCCAGGTTCGCGGACATCCCCTACCCCCGTTCCTCAGCGAGGCGTTCGGCGGCAGCACGGGCCTCGTCGATGTCGGTGTACAACGTGTTCCGCACGAGCACGCCGTCCGCGAACACGGCGACACTTGCGAAACGCATCTGGACGTGAGCGCTACTCCCAACGAGGCGACCTTGCTGGACGATCACGCCAAACACGACGCCGTTGCTCAGGTCGAGAATCTCCTCTGGCTCGACCCCGTACTCCTCATAAGCGCTTGTGAAGTCCTCAAAGAAGCCACGGATCGCCGTCAATCCCTCGAAGCTGGTACCCATTCCCTTCGACTCCAAGACTGCGTCGGGCGCGTAGATGCTCATGAACACATCAAAGTCGCGACGATCCGCAGCCTCAAACGCTTCGCGCGCAAGCTCGACCAGGTCGGGGGTCGTGGACTCCTCGGGCATCGTCCGTTGAGTATCCAGGACCGCTGCTTTCGGCAGCCAAGCGAGCGCGTGGCGACCAACCTGGCCTCGCGCTATCGCTCAGGACGACCGATGAAAGTCAAGGGCCTGGTGGTTAATTTTAGGAACAGATTTCAGGCATCGGATCGGTCGCGGGTGATCTCCGGAGGGCCGCAGAACGCCTCTGTGGCGTCGGTTTCGGCCGAACGCTGATCAGACGGCGTGGATTCGACCGCTTTCTGGGCAGGCGGGGTCGCCGCCGGAGCCAGCCGGCTTGTTGTCGAGGGGCCCTTGGGGCGTTAGGCTTCCGGTGGGCGCGAGTAGAGGACGAGTCGAAGAGCAGACGTCAGGGGCTCGTGGTCTGCCGCGTGACTTTGCCCTTTGAGGGCTTTTGTGATGCGCGCCCCGGTGTCACGCTCGCGCCCGCCTTCTTCGGCGCGGCTGCCTGCCAGTCTCGGACCATCTGCTCATAGGAGGCCTCGGCCTGCTCGGCGAGTCTGCGCTCGCCCTCGCGCATGGCCTGCCTGGTGGCCCAGGTGCCGGTCGGTGTGCCCTTCAGCGTCCGGGCGCCAGCGCGGATCTCAAGTAGCCGTAGCTTCTTGGCGGTCAGCGAGGGTTGCTGGTGGGCGTAGTCCTCACCGCGGGTGAGCAAGAACCAGAACAGGCATGCGAGCTTGCGCGCGCTCGCAACGACGGCGATCCCATGTCCACGGCGCACACGCACTCGCTGATAGAAGGCGTGCAACGGGCCGGGCTGGCGGACGACCGACCACGCCGCCTCGACCAGCGCCCAGCGCGTCGAGGCAGAGCCCTGCTTTGAGATGTGCCCGCCCGTCGCTGGCGCCGAGCCCGACTGGTAGACGCGCGGGTCAAGGCCCAGGTAGCCGGTGAGCGCGCGCGGGTTCTGAAAGCGGCCGATCTCCCCGACCGCCGCCATGAAGCTCGCCGCGCAGATCACGTTGACCCCGGGCACCGTCATCAGCCGCCTGATCTCAGCCGAGGCAAGGGCCTCGGAGGCGATCTGACGCTCGACTGTTGCGATCTCTGAGTCCAGGAACTCGATGTGGCGCAGGCACGCCTCGATCGTCTCTGACTCCTCGAGCGGCAGCTCGAGCTCGGCCAGCCACTCGCGCCCCTTGACCCCGAACAGGTCAGAGGCAGGCGGGCGGCCAACGAGCCGGCGCACGAGCACCGCGTGGATCTCGTTCTTCGACCGTGAGCGGGCGCGCACCATCTGCTCGCGTCGCGACAGGCGACGGCGCATCACCCGGCAGCGCTCATCCGGTGACCAGCACGCCGTCAAGCTCCCCGGCCGCCAACAGCCTCGCGAGCGTGCGCGCGTCCAGGCGATCGGTCTTCGCGCGCGCCTGGCGGATCCCGGTATCGGCGGGGCTCACGACCACGACCCGTGCGACGTGGCGCTCGAGGATGCGCGCGACCTCCCAGGCGCCGCCCGACACCTCCAGAGCCACCCGATCGCGCGGGTGAAGGCTTGAGCCGAACAGCTCCAGCCGCTCGGGCGTCGTGTCGACCCGACCCGAGGAGCGAACCTCGCCATCATGTGCGATCGCGACCTCGCAGAAATCGCGGTGCACGTCCAACCCGATGGACCTACCGACAGATCTCACCTCGTCCTCCTCTTGGTTGTTGAACTGGCGGAGAAGCAGCGGGCTAACGACAACGACCGATACGAGCTCACGGCTCACCCGGGCAAGTCGCAGGGGCGGCCACCGAGCATGCTCGGGCTCGAAGCCCATCGTCCAAAACGGCCTGCCCCACTGCGTTCTCCCTGAAAGCCCCTGTCCCGGTCGCCCGACCCTAATACGGTGGGAGCGGAGCAGCAGCCTTCAAGGCCGCATTTTCATGCCCCGAGCAGGAGCAGCCGGCGCGGCTGTGCTCGACACGCCTGCTTTCGCCGGGGCGAAGCGGAAGTCTGCCGCGCGGTCGCGGGAACGACCGAGGCTCGTCCGAAGATGGCATGAACAGGGCCTCCCTCGGTTCAGCGCGAGACACTCGCGCGAGTTGGTAATTGCCGGAACTCGAAGGAGGCCCCGAGATGACGATCGTAGCTGGCTTTGACGTGCACCGCAGACAGATCACATTCGACGCTTTGGACACTGAGACAGGCGAACTGACGCGTGGGCGGATCGACGCGACCCCGGCCGCGGTGGAGCGCTGGGTCGCACGCTTCGAGGGTCGCGAAGTGCAGGTCGCGCTCGAGGCGTGCACCGGCTGGCTGTTCGTCTCCCGTGCGCTCGAGCGTGCCGGTGCGCTCGCGCATCTGGCCGAGCCGGTGGAGACGAGCGCGCTGCGCGGGCGCAAGCGCCGGGCGAAGACCGATCGCGAGGACGCGCGCTGGCTGCGCACCCTGCTTAGCGAGGGCGGCTGCCGGAATCCTGGATCCCGCCGGAACACGTCCGGGCATGGCGCTCGCGCGCGCGACTGCGCAAGACGCTCGTCGACGAGCGCACGCAGTGGCTGCAGCGCGTACAGGCGACGCTGTTTCACCACGGCATCAGTGGCGCTCCCGCCGAGCTGCACTCAGGCGCCGGGACGCGAGTTCCTCAAGGAGCTGGAGCTGCCCGCTGACGCGCGCGAGCGGATCGCGATCGCACTGGCAATGGTCGACTCACTCGACGGCCAATTGCGCCCATTGGAGTCAGAGCTGCGCAAACTCGCACGCCGGCAGACCGGCTGCCGTGCATTGATGGGCCAGTTCGGCATGGGCGAGCTGACCGCGCTGATGACCCTGTGCGAGCTCGGCGACGTCCAGCGCCTCTCGGCGTCGCGCAAGGCGGTGCGGATGGCCGGGATCGACATCGGCGTGCACCGCTCCGATCGACGCTCACGCGTGGGCAAGCTCAACCGCCAGGGCTCACCGCACCTGCGCTGGGCGCTCTATGAGCCAGCCCTGTCGGCGACTCGCCCGAAGAGCCCCGACCACGAGGACTATCTCGCGCTGAAGGCGCGCGGGCTAACACACACCCGCGCGTCGATAACGATCGCGCGCAAGCTCGCGCGGCGCTCCTTCCACATCCTGCGCGAGCTCGGGCCCGCCGCGCTCGAGCCGATCACGACCACCTGAGCACTACCTGACACCACAGTTTGCTCCGCTACGCCCACAACTCCAAGATGGCACCCAAGCTTCCGGCTAGCTCCAAGAACGCTCGTGGCTCCCACGCCCGCGTGGCGGCCCAACGAAGACCGAGCGGCCGGAGTCGCTCCACCCGGAACGACCGATCAACGATCACGTCACCGACCATCAAGTCGCGGACCCAGATAAGCCAGGGCATCCACGGAGCGCGCCATGACCCCACCACCAACCACAACCACTCACCACCACACACCCCGCCACTTGACGGGAGGCCCAGTTCAGATAAGCGAGCGTGACCGGGGGCCTCGGTCGGGCTCGCTTGGCGCAGAAAGCAGTCGCGCCGCCTGGCGGTGGCCCGCACCGTCGAGCGCGGGTCGCGGGATGGACGAGGAGCGGCACGCGCGTGTGATGGCGTCGGCCCTCAAGCGATGCTCCGCAGACTCGGCAGCGGTTCCTCTCCGACCACCTCACCATGAGAGAATCCGCGGCGTGCACCGGCCGCCGTTGCTGACGAGTCGCCCACCTGCGCTGCGAGTCTTGATCGTGCTCCTCGGGCCGATCCTCACCGGTGCCGTTGGCGGGTGGCTTCTCGGCGAAAGCTCCACCTGGTATCTCGTCTATGTCACGGTGATGATCCTTGGCGCCATTGCCGGCGGGATGGAACACGCGACGCCACGGGGCGGGACGCTGCGCGGGCTCAGCGGCGGGGCGCTGTTCGCCGCGTCGATCCTCGTTACCCACGAACTCATCGGAGGACCGATGGCGGCGACGCTCCCCAGCCCGCCGGTGCTCATCGTGGTCATCTACGGCGCGGTTGGCGCGCTGCTCGGGCGGTTCGGCGCGATAATGCGCCGCCGGTTCAAGCCAGCCGTCTGAGCCAACCCGGCCAGCCATCACGCACCATGCCAGCGCGAGCATGCATCTGCGGCGTTGGGCACGTGCGCGGAAGCTCGACTGACGCTTGCCTCGCCATGGCGAAGGAGGAGTCCGCGAACGAGGTGGTCGACCGCTTCCGCTCCCCCCGGCCTCCGAGTTCGCCTAGAGTAGCCCGACTTGGCGGAGGATTGACACGGAGTCTGAGTAGACGTCCTTGCGCTTGACCTTGCCGTCCTCAAACGGGATCACGTCCATCCCGTTCCATTCGATGCGCTTGCCGGACGGCTCGGCGACGATCTTGCCGCGACTAAGCGGCTTGACGTGGGTCGCGCTGGCGGTCCACTCCTGTACCACCAGGTCCTCTCGCACGTACAACCTCCGTGTCTGGAACTCGATGTCGGGCCAAGAATCGAAGATACCGGCGATGTGCCTGAGCGCCTGCTCACCCTCGGCCCGCTCGCCGGCGGTGTGGTTCTCGAACACCATGTCGGGTGCGTGCATCGACCCGATCCGCTCCACATCGTGGGCGTTCCAGGCCTCGTTGTAGGCGTCGATCGTCTCGTGCAGCTGGTCGGTCGTGCTGGTCATGCCCAGTCCATTGGTTCGAATCCGCTCGATCGGGGCGCGGAGATGATCAGCACGCTCGCGACCTCCTGGCCACAGTTGCTGACCGTGCGCGAGTGCTTGGGGTCGACTCGCGCGAACGTGCCCGCGCACACAGGATGCTGCTCGCCGTCGATTACCAGCGTCGGGTCTCCGCTGAGGACGTAAAACAGCTCCTCCTGGTCGCGTTCGGTCTCGTCGTGCTCGGGGATCTGCTCGCCTGGTCGGACCTCGACGACGTTGATGCCGAATGACCGCACATCGAGAGTGCGGCGAACGAGCTGCCAGTTGCCGGCCGTCTCACATTCGTCGCTGTGGGCGATCTTGTAGCTCACGGGGATCTCGTCACAGTGGCTTGGGAATCGTGTTGTAGCCTCGATCGCGCGTGTGACGGCGCTGCTGATCAACTGGCCTTTGCGTAGTTGCTCGCGCCGTACCAGTCGACGACGACGACGGGCTCGTCACCTACGACCCAGGCGTCGTGGCCGCTCGGCAGCGATGTGAGGTCACCGGGCTTGGCGATCATCTCCGTGCCGTCGTCCATCCGGATTGCGAGCTGTCCGCTCACGTGGTACTGGAAGTGCGGAGCCTCACAGCTCTCGGTCCCTGCGATCGGCTTGACGTCGCTCGACCAGCGCCACCCGGGCTGGAAGACCATGCGGCCGACCTCACCGCCGCCGATCGAGACGATCTCGGCCTGACCATTGGGGAACTCCCTGACCTCGTCCGGCTCCCCGAAACTCTTGTGTTGGGTCTCTTGCATTGGGACCTCCTCCAAGGTAAGCGGTGATATGACGTGGTTGACCAGCTAGACTACCTACCGGTAGGTAGTCTGTCAACCGGGATTGTGAGAATGCCAGGATGGCCGTGAGAGTGCACAGAGGGACCTCCGCTCTGACCGGCCCAGGCCCGAACCGGCGGGCGGGAAACACGCGCACCCGCATCCTTGATGTCGCTGAACGGCTCGTTCAGGTGCGAGGCTTCAATGGCTTCAGCTACGCGGATGTCGCCGCCGAGCTGGCGATCACCAAGCCCAGCCTGCACCACCACTTCCCCAGCAAGGCGGGGCTGGGCGAGGCGCTCATCGCACGCTACGCCGAGCGCTTCAGCAAGGCGCTGGCCGCAATCGACGCGGACACTCCCACCGCACCCGCCAAGCTCGACGCCTACGTCGCCCTATATGCCGACGTGCTGCGCGAAGGACGGATGTGCCTCTGCGGCATGCTCGCAGCCGAGTACCAGACCCTACCCTCGGCAATCCAAGGCGCGGTGGTGGCCTTCCTCGACGACAACGAGGGCTGGCTCGAGCACGTCCTCGAACAAGGCCGCACGGACAGAAACATGCGGTTCAACGGCACGGCGAGGGAGACGGCGAGAAGCATTCTCAGCGGCCTGGAGGGCGCCATGCTGGTGACTCGATCCCACGGCGAGGTTGAGAGCTTCCAAACCGCGGCAACGCTGCTGATTGCCGGGCTCGCCGGCAGCG
This sequence comes from uncultured Solirubrobacteraceae bacterium, assembly GCA_963730575.1. Taxonomy (GTDB): domain Bacteria; phylum Actinomycetota; class Thermoleophilia; order Solirubrobacterales; family Solirubrobacteraceae; genus Palsa-744. The sequence continues at coordinate 786,627 of CAVSSG010000005.1, read as the reverse complement.
TGCAGTCGCCTTCAAACTAGTCACAGAGGCGGCACCGTCGCTCCTCCCTTGCGCCATTGGGGGGTCTTGCGGCGCGCACGCGAGACCCCGTGCAGGACGAGCACGAGGACGGATGTGCGTCGACGGCGAGACCGCCGCATTGCGTCCAGTAAGCAGGCGTATGCTGGCCCTCAGCCGAGGCAAGCGGAATTCGTCCCGAGCGACAGCGTGGGGCCCGGTCATCGAGACGCTTGCTTTTGGTGGAAGGGAGCGCTCTCGCTTGGCCGTTTCTCGTGGATCCTGGGGCGGCTCGGCGGATCGCGGGGCGCTTGACCGGGGAGTGCAGCTGGCCTGCTCTGGGGTATCGGCGGTAACGGGAGCGAAGTCGCGCATGGTCTGTGTCAGGCGCCCATGCCTCGGTGACGTCTGTAACGTGCTGAGGATGGCGCAACCGGATCGCCTCACGCGCCAGTTCCGCTACGGCGTCCAGCTCGCCGGCGCGGCGTGGCCGCAGTTCCTGCGTCCGCTCGTGCTGGAGCTCGTATCGCACCGGCCGATCCGCGAGGTGCTCCCCGGCGTTCACCACTGGACGGCGATCCACCCGAAGATCAGGGTGCCCGTGGACTCCTACTACATCAGGTCCGTCCGGGTCGTGCTTGACCCGATGGTGCCGCGCGAGGGGCTCGAGTGGTTCGAGGGGCGAGAGACGCCGAGCCAGGTTGTCCTCACCAACCGCCACCATCTCCGCCACAGCGAGCGCTATGCAGAGGCGTTCGGCTGCCCGATCCGTTGCAGCGAGGCCGGCTTGCACGAGTTCGAACGCGGCCCGACGGTCGAGGGCTTCGCGTTCGGGGAGGAGCTGGCGCCGGGGATCACCGCACACCAGCTGGGAGCGATCTGCCCCGACGACACCGCGCTGCACATCCGGACCGGCGGCGGGGATGCGCTCGCGTTCGCCGACGGCCTCACGCGTCCGCGCGGCGGCGGACTTTCGTTCGTGCCCGACTTCCTGATGGGCGATGACCCTGCAGCGGTTCGGGCCGGGCTGCGCGACGCGCTTCGCGGACTGCTCGAGCTTGATTTCGACAGCCTCCTGTTCGCCCATGGCGAGCCGCTCATCGGCGGCGGCAAGGTCACTCTGCGCGAGTTCGTCGTCGGGGGTTGACCCCGCCCCGGCCGCGCGATACGCCTGGCTGGCAACTGGCAGCTCGTTCGCCGCACGTCCAAAAGCCTGGTATGGGTCGGCGACCTGGCTCGATAAGACCCTGGGCCAGGTGAGAAGATCGTCGCCATGGACGTGACGAGCCGCGGCCCGCCGGCGTTCTTGTTCGACCCACCCGGCCGGTCGCCGTGCCCGCCTGATAGCTTGAGGCCGCGGTTGGGTCATCGGGGAGGAGGTCATATGGCATTGAAGGTCGTCGGTGCCGGGCTGGGCCGGACGGGCACGGCGTCGCTGAAGCAGGCGCTCGAGTCCCTGCTCGAAGGGCCGTGCTACCACATGTTCGAGGTGTTTCAGCGACCGCAGGACATCTCCATATGGCACTCGGCGGTGGCCGGCGAGCCCATCGACTGGGATACGCTTCTAGTGAACTACTCGGCCAGCGTCGACTGGCCAGCGTGCGCCTTCTGGCGCGAGCTCTCGGCGGCCAATCCCGAGGCTTTGATCCTCCTGTCCACGAGGGACTCCGCGGAGAGGTGGTGGGCGAGCATGGAGCGGACGATCGTGGCGACGATGAAAATGCCATTGCCCCCGGATGAGCCCGCGGTCGCGGAGCACCGAGCCATGGTGCTCGAGCTGCTTGCCAAACGATTCACCCCCGAGTGGAGTGACCCGGACGCCGCGAAGGCGGCATATGAACGCCACAACGAGGCCGTCCGCAGCTCGGCCGCGCCCGAGCGCCTGCTCGAGTGGCGCCCGGAAGACGGATGGGAGCCGATCTGCGACTCCTTGGGACTGCCCGTGCCCGACGAGCCCTTCCCTCACGAGAACACGACCGACGACTTCCGCGCCCATATGGACCTCGACCGGGCCTAGCCACTTCCGGCAAGCGGGCGCTACCACTGAACGACTGAGCTCGCTGCATCGAAGCCGGGAGATGCCTGCTTCGCGTCGGATACGAGAGCGAACCGGTGGCTGGGCAGACTGTCGCAGTTCGTCCCAAGCGAGCGTGAGCTCGGTCGCAGCGGAGACGCTTGGATGTCTCGCAAAGCAGCAGCGACGGCGGCGTCGCCCGACATGCTCAAATCTCCCCGTGTGCCCCCGGCCCGCCCGAGAACTCATGAGCTGTCGTCCGCGCGTGCAGGCTCGAGCAAAGACTCCAGGGGTTTTGGAGGGTTGGAGTGGTGACCACTAAGGTCCATGTACACCAGTCATGCGACGCGTCACGAATTGCCGCGCCGCAACTGGGTTACGTACCGAGGAACACGAGGACGGCCCGTACGCGGCGATGGTCCTCGGCCGCCGGGGCAAGGTTGAGCTTCGCGAAGATACTCGTGACGTGCCTCTCGACGGCGCGCTCAGTGATCACGAGTATCTCGGCGATTGCCTGATTGCTGCGACCCTCTGCCATCAGGCCAAGCACCTCGCGCTCCCGCGCGGTCAGCACGTTCAGTGGATCGTCTGTGCGTTTGCGACCCAGCATCTCTGAGACGACCTCGGGATCGAGCGCGGAGCCTCCCTCGGCGACTCTTCTGATCGCATCGGCGAAGCGCTCTAGGTCCGAGACGCGGTCCTTGAGCAAGTAGCCGACGCCGGCGGCGTCGTCTCCCAGTAGCTCCAGCGCGTAGTCCTCCTCGACGTACTGCGAGAGCACCAGCACACCAGTGTCCGGCATCTCTTCCCGGATCACGCGCGCCGCACGCAGCCCCTCGTCTGTGTGGGTGGGCGGCATGCGGATGTCGATGATTGCGATGTCGGGCTTGTGCGCCCTGGCCTTTCGCAGCAGCTCCTCGGCATCCCCGGCCTGACCGACTACCTCGAACTTGGCCTCCTCGAGCAGCCGCACCATGCCTTCCCGCAGCAGCAAGGAATCCTCTGCGACGATCACGCGCACGGGATCGTCGCCCTGAGGATGGTGCCCAACCCCTGCGGACTCGTCAGCTCGAGGCGGCCGTCGAGCGCCGCGACCCGATCTTGAAGCCCTCGCAGCCCCGAGCCCTGATCGGCGTCGGCGCCCCCGACGCCGTCGTCCCTCACCTCGACGTCGACGTGGCCGTTGTCGCGGACGACCCCCACCGTTACCGTTTGCGCGCGCGAGTAGCGGGCCGCGTTCGTAAGGGCCTCGGCGACGACGAAGTAGACCGCCGACTCGACCGACGGCGGGAGCCTGTCGGCCGGCGTCTGGAGCAGTTCCACAGGAACCGGGGAGCGGCTGGCGAGGCCTTTGAGTGCTGCGTGCAGGCCGCGATTTGTGAGCACGGCCGGGTGGATCCCTCGTGCGAGCTCGCGCAGCTCGGCGGTCGCCTCGTTCAACTCGTGGAGTGATTCGTCGAGGAGCTCCGCCGCCCCTTGTGGGTCGTGCTCGATGCGTTCTCTTACCATTCGTAGGTCGATGCCGAGGGCCATGAGTCGCTGCTGGGCGCCGTCGTGGAGGTCCCGCTCGAGTCGGCGCCTTTGCTCATAGCCGGCCTGCACGATGCGTGAGCGTGAGGCCTGAAGCTCGGCAACCTTCGCCCGTAGTTCGGCGTCCAATCGTTCGTTTCTGAGCGTCAGCCCGGCGGCGGCGCCCGCTGTCTGCACCAGTTCGCGTTCCTCCGCGAGGCCCGGGCTGTGCACGATCGCAGCGATTCGTTCGCCCTCGTGCTCGATGATGGTGGAGACCTTGCCCGCCGGCGCGGGATCGACCCGAACCGGCTGACCGTCGGCGTCCACGTAGGCGTCCTGGTCCGGTACCCAATAGGCGAGCTCCAAGGTCGGGTCTCCAAGCGCGTCCGCGAGCGCGTTGCGCAACGCTCCGCGGCCACCACCCTCACCGAGCTGGGCCAAGAGCTCGCTGATCGCGTCGGCTTCGCTGAACCGGGATCGCAGGAGGCCCACCAAGAAGGCAAACGGTAGGCAGGCGATGGACGTGAACAAAGCCAACGTCTGCGCGTCAGAAATGTCGCTCGACAGGCCGGCCTGTTCGACGACGAGGGCGGCCATCAGCAGCAGAAACGTGAGCCCGCCGACGGCGACGATCGGGGCGAACACCCTCGCTCGCCCTGGGGTGCCGCTTCGCCAGCGTCGATAGAGGACCGCGACCACGGCACCCAGCAACGCGATCGAGATGTCTAGTTGCGCCGCTTCGAGTACCTTGGCAGCCTCGGAGTGTTCGATCAGCAGCGGGTTACTGGGACAGCGGGTGCAGCCCGCCTTTGAGTCGGTGAACAGGAACACTCCAAGCTGCACCACCGTCGTGTTGACGTAGGCGATGGTGACCAGGAGACGGTCCAGCCGGGTTTCGAGCCTCCCCGAGGGAAAGGAAAGCAGCAGCTGGATGAGCACCGCGTAGATCAGCACCTCCCCGACCGAGGCGATCGCGAACACGACGCTGTCGTTGGAAAAGACCAACCCCTTCAGCAAGGCGCTGAGGCCGACCGCGACCATGAGCGGACCGATGTTGCCGGCCGACCGCTGCTTCCAAACCCATAGCCCGACTCCCACGAACCCCCAGCCGGTGGCCAGGAACAAGCCGGCAAACGCGCCCCGGTGAACGTTGTGCTCGCCGTTGAGCATGACCACGAACGCGGCGATGCCCATCAGGAACGCCAAGCCGGCGAGACCGATCAGGGTGCGTCGCGGTGCGGTCAGCGGATGAGTAAAGAGATCGCCTCCGCGCTCAGCTCGCTCTTGGCGACGAACCCGCGCGCGCCGCTGGCGCCTACCGCCTCGTCAAGGTCGGTGAAGTCATGGCTCGAGACAAGCACTATCTGCGGGCTAGCGCCGTTCGCATCGAGTAGTCGCCGCGTAACCTCGAAGCCGTCGATGTCGGGTAGGTGCACGTCGAGTAGCACAACCTCTGGGTTCAGCTTCTCCACGGCAGCCACCACGCCGTCACCGTTGTCGAGCTCCCCAACGACGTCGTAGCCGTTGGCTTCGAGCATGCGCCTCGCGCTGGCGCGGAAGCTGGGGTGATCATCCACGATCAGGACAGTCTTTCTCATGGCCTGATTGTCGCGCAGCGCCGCGCTTGGTTCCATACGGCTGGCCGCCCCGAGCTGGCGGCAAACCGACGTATCCCGGGGCGCCACCCGACGTCACAGACGCCTGCCAGCACCCTGGTTTCTTCCTCGCTGAACGGAGAGCCTGTCGTCATGTCCGAAGTCCAGCCCGAAGGAGGATGGAGCATGACCACCGCCACGAGCACCGCGAGCAGCACCACGAGCACCGCGCACGAGCCCACAAGCGCCGCACGAGGCGCCGCCGGACGGGACGAATTTTGCCCGCGCACCCACGGCCGCCGAGCAGCGCCACGAGCAGCGCGACAGCCGCGACGAGCGCCACGCCGAACGCGCGAGCAGGCGCCGCGCCGAGGACGTTAGGCGCGCACGCTTAGGGCGCCGCCGCGCCGCCGCACGAGCGCACGGCCGCCGAGCGATTACTTAGGCCGAATGGCAGCGGCCTGAAGCCCCCTCACCTCACACATCCATCACACATTCACCACACAAAGGAGAAACAGCAGATGACCCCCAACGACGCACGTGACGACCAACAGGAAAGAACGAACCATGCATCCCTCGACCAGACGCTTCAGTCGCGGCCGGATCACCGGCCTGACCCTGATCGCCGTCCTCACGCTCGGGCTCGGCTACCTCCACTTCGCCGGCAGTTCTACGGCCGTCTCCGTGCCTGCCGGCGCGCATGCAGGCCAGCTGACGCTCAAAAACTGTACCTACAACACCGAAAAGGGCGCCTACGCCGCCGACTGCGGAACGCTCGTGGTGCCCGAGAACCGCGCCGACCCGCACTCGCGGCTGATCGCGCTGCCGGTCATCCGGATCCGTGCGCATTCGGCACACCCGGGCGCCCCGATCTTCCGCCTGGAAGGCGGCCCCGGCGTCACGAACATGAAGTTCGCAGACGCCAGTCGGTTCACCGCCAACCACGACGTCGTCCTCGTCGGCTACCGCGGCGTCGACGGCTCCGTCCGGCTCGACTGCCCGGAGGTCGAGTCGGCCCTCGAGCACTCCGCCGACTTCCTCGGCCAGAAGTCCCTCGATGCCTACTCGAACGCGTTGCGCTCGTGCGCGAAGCGGCTCGAGGCAAACGGCGTCGATCTCGCCGGCTACACACTCCCCGAACGGGTCGACGACCTCGAGGCGGCACGGAAAGCCCTCGGCTACCACCAGATCGACCTGTTGAGCGAAAGCGCGGGCACCCGCACCGCGATGATCTACTCCTGGCGCTACCCGACCGCCATCCACCGTTCGGTGATGATCGGCGTCAACCCACCCGGCAACTTCATCTGGTACCCGAAGACGACGGACGAACAGATCGCCCGCTACGCCAGCCTCTGTGCGCAAGACGCGACGTGCCACAAGCGCACCAGCGATCTCGCCGCGTCGCTGGAACGGACCGTCGCGCACATGCCGAACCGCTGGTTGTTCTTTCCGATCAAGAAGGGCAACGCACGGATCGCCAGCTTCTTCGGACTCATGGAGACGACGGAAAATGCCTCGCCGCTCTCCGGACCGATGACCCTGGACGCCTGGCTCTCGGCCGCCCACGGTGACTCGAGCGGGCTCTGGTTCGAGTCGTTCCTCGCCCAGATCGCTTTCCCGGAAGTGTTTGTCTGGGGCGACGTCGCAGCTGTCGGAATGGCTGACAACCAAGCTGCCGAGCGTTACTTCTCGTCAAGCGAACACGACGGCCCCTCGATTATCGGCAACCCCGGAACGGAATTCCTCTTCGGCGGCGGAGGCCTCCTGCACGCATGGCCGGCCAACCCGGCCGACAACGAGTACACCCATGTCCAGACATCGAACGTGCAGACGCTCCTGATCGGCGGCAGTCTCGACTTCGCCACCCCGCCCCAGAACGCGACCAAGGAGCTCCTCCCCTACCTGCCCAACGGCCACCAGGTCATCCTCGCCGGCTTCGGCCACACAACCTCCTTCTGGACCGAACAGACCAAGGCGAGCACGCACCTGATTAACACCTACTTCGACACAGGCAAGGTCGACGACTCGCTGTACAAACCTCAAAAGGTTAAACTCACGCCCGACTCCACACAGACCGGACCCGCCAAGGCCATCGCCGGCGCGATGATCGGCTTCGGACTCCTCACGATCCTGTCGCTGCTACTGATGTGGCGCCGGGCGCACAAGCGCGGCGGCTTCGGGCGCAAGGCGAGCGCGATCCTGCGCTCCGTCTACCTGCTGGTGCTCGGCCTCGGCGGATGGTTCATCGGCCTGATCATCGTGCTGGTGGCTTTGCCGACAGTGCCCCTCGACAGCGAGCTCATGGCTGTTCTCTCCATCGGCACGCCGATCGGCCTCGGCACCTACTGGGCCTGGGTCAACCGCGACCGGCCGGCCAGGGCCACGAGGATCGGGTTCGGGGTCGCGCTGACGGGCGCCCTCGTCGGCGCGCTGCTGGGGTTCAACGCAACAGCCGGGCTCATGGCGGTCATCACCACGATCGTCGGAGCAGCTGCCGGTGCGAACCTCGGCCTGATCGCCCTCGACGTCGCACGAATCGGCGAGCGGCCGGAGACCGTTCCGCCCATCGCCACCGGTGTCGACGCGAGCCGACGCCGCGGCCGAGCCAGCGCCCATCGCCATTCCAGCGGTCGAACACTGACCCCCGGAGTCCGTTCGCGCAGAGCATGTGGCGGTGTGCTGGTTGCCGCCACATGCTCTGCTGACGTACGTGCGCGCTCGGTGGTCTGAACGACGTCATCAAGTTACGGTGGATCCGGCGTGACCTACGCTGCCGACCCGCGTGTTGACGCCTACATCGATGCCCTGCCCGATTGGCAGCAAGCCATCTGCCGCGAGGTTCGCGATCTCGTCCACGCGGCCGACCACGAGGTTGCCGAAACGATCAAACGCACCAACCGTCCGTACTTCGTACTGGAGGGCAACATCTGCGCGCTGTTGGCGGCGAAGGACCACGTCAACGTGTTTCTCTACGACGACGCCATCGTCCCTGATCCGGCGGGAATCATCACCGGCGGCCACGAGAACAAGAGCGCGCGCACGTTGTCCATCCGCCAGGGCGAACACATCGGAGGACGAACGCTTCCAGGCCGCCGCCGCCGCCCGTTGGCACGCGCGCTTCGTCCTGGAAGCGGACCTCCCCTTGCGCGAGGCTGAGGGCGTGATGACGCTCCTGTGTCGCCTGCGCGGCGCTGACCGCCACATCGTCCGCCGCCGGCTCCTCCTGTCCGTCGAGCGAGCAGGACTGACGACCCGTGAAATCGACTCGGCGGTAGGCGCCGAGCGCGTGACGCGCCCAGGTGACGCCACAGCAGCCCGGCAGTCATTGTCGTGCGCGCGCACTCGGCCGCATCGCTCGCTGCGGGTCTCGCGTCGTCCGAATAGACGCCCTCGTTCGGAAGCCTAGACACCGCGGCAGCTCAGTCGGCACTGAGCCTGTCTGCGGGCTGGCGGCAGCGCCGCGCGCCGAGTTGCTCGATGGCGATCGCGTGCACCGCGGCCCTCGCACAGATCAGAGGCGCGCTTCCCGAGGACGAAGGGGCAGAACTGAGCGTCCCGGTGCGGTTCTGCTCTCCTGCGCTCAGATTCTCGATCGCTGCCCGGAACGCTCAGTGGACGATGGCGAAGCTCAGCGTCACGGGCTGTGAGCGTCCGGTGGCGTCGCTCGCCCACGGAATCGCGTGGTAGGCACCCGGAGACGCTGTCAGCTCCCGTCGCAGAAGGCCTTGTCCGAAAGGGCGTGTGGGTCCGACTCCCACCCCGCCGCATCTGATGTCAGCGAGGGTGGTGGGGCGGCGGTGGCCCGCACTGGAAACGCCCGGGGCCGCTGGGGCACGGTCCGCAGGGAGGCGCGTGCTCTTTCGCGCCCGGGCCGCCCGGCGAGCATGGTGGACACGGAGGCCGGTGCTGATTCGTGCTGGTGTAGGGTCTCGGGTGCGTGGCCGATGCACCTAGACCCATCACAGGCCGCTGCCTGTGCGGTGGCGTCACTTATAGCGTCGACGCCGCGCCGGTCTGGCAGGGGGCGTGCTATTGCGCGAACTGCCAGCGACAGACCGCTACGGCGTTCTCAGTGATCGTGGGCGTACCGAGCGAGGCGCTCACGGTCGAAGGCAGCACACTTGCCTCGTTCAAGACCGCCAGCGAGGGCTACCGGAGCACCACAGAGCGGCGGTTCTGCTCGGCCTGCGGGTCGCCTATATTCAGCACGATCGAGTCGATGCCGGGAGTGGCGTTCCTCAAGGCGGGGACGATCGACGATACATCTTGGATCGAACCAGCGGTCGAGATCTGGACGCGCTCCGCGCCACCGTGGGCACCGCACTTCAAGAACGCCGTGCGGTTCGACACCGTACCCCCGGCTAACTGACTACTGCTTTCCCGTCATTCCGGCGGTCTCGACGACGGGTCGGTCGCGTCTCACAACTGCTGTAAATAGCCGGAAGCCATCAAGGCAACGGCGTAGGTTCCCTCAAGTCCCGTCAAAGACAATTGAAGGAGGCCTACGCCGTGAGACGTACCGTACCGCCGTCGGCGGAGATAGAGGAGCAGATCGACCAGCTGCTCGCTGTTGGGGTGGATGAGAACCCGCGGGAATCGCTGTCGAGCCTCGCCAAGCTCGGCGCCCGCTTGATCATCCAGCGAGCCGTGGAGGACGAGTTCGACGCCTGGCTCGGGCGCGCCAGGTATGACCGGCGACCCGACTATCAGCGGGGGCTGCAGAACTATCAGTCAGGGTTGCGCAACGGCTTTCGCCCGCGCAAGCTGCAGACCGCCGAGGGCGAGCTTTCAGTGGAGATCCCGCAGATCAGACAGGCAGCCGAGCCGTTCGTCTCAAAGCTCTTCCCGAGGGGAGCCAAGCTGTTGCGCACCGAGCCGCTGAAGGCGCTGGTGATCGGTGCGTTCGTCAGGGGCCTGTCGATGCGCGACATCGAGTCGCTGTGCGATAAGGCAGGGCTCGGGAAGCTCTCGAAGTCGACCGCATCGCGGATCTGTGAGGAGCTCCGTGAGCGCTTTGAGCAGTTCAGGCGCCGCGACCTCTACGAGGTTCACCTGGCGGCGCTGTTCCTCGACGCGGTCTTCCTGTCGGTCCGCCCCGACGGACCCAAGGAGGGCGTGCTGGTCGCCTGGGGCTTCACCGAGGAGGGTGAGCGCGTGCTTTTGTCGGTGATGCTGGGGATGCGCGAGTCCCACGAGGACTGGCTCGCCCTGGGGCGCGATCTGATCGCCCGCGGATTGGGCGCGCCGCTCTTGATAGTCGCCGACGGCGCGCCGGGACTGATCAAGGCGGTCGAGCAGTGCTGGCCGGCCTCGGACCGCCAGCACTGCGCCGTTCACCGCGTGCGCAACCTCTTGGCGAAGCTGCCCGAGCGAGAGCGCGAGCGCGTCCGGGCGCCTACTGGCAGGCGCTGGATGAGGCGATCAACGAGGACGACGGCCGGCAACGACTGAAGGCCCTCGTCAAGGAGCTCGATAAGTCCGGCTTCACCGCCGCCGCGAAGTGCCTGAATGACGACCTCGACGCCCTCGTCGTGCACCTGCGCTACCCGACCAGACACCGCCGGCGGTGGCGATCAACCAACCTGCTCGAGCGATCCCTCGGCGAGGTCAAGCGGCGCACCAAGGTGATCGGCCGCTTCCCTGGTGAGACCAGCTGTCTCACGCTCGTCTGGGCGGTGCTCGACCTCTACATGACCCACGCCACCAACGGCGTCAGGTTCACCCAGCTCGAGCGCCAACGGCTCAAGCGGATCAGATACGAGGGCAACGAACCAACAACACCCGAGGAGGTGAGCGCCGCATAGACTGAACACCACCGGGAACCTGAGCCGCCGGCGAATTTACAGCAGCTCAGGGACGCGACCGACGGGTCGGGGCGCTACCGCATGGGACGACGACGGGCACTCGCGCGCAGAAGCGGGTCGCGTCTCAGAACTGCTGTAAATAGCCCCGGGGCCGTCAACGTGACGGCGTAGGTTCCCTCAAGTCCACCAAAGACGAAGAAGGAGGCCTACGCCGTGAGACGTACCGTACCGCCGTCGGCGGAGATAGAAGACCAGATCGATGAGCTGCTCGCCGTGGGAGTCGGTGAGAACCCGCGGGAGGCCCTCTCGGGTCTCGCCAAGCTCGGCGCCAGATTGATCATCCAACGGGCTGTGGAGGAGGAGTTCGACGCCTGGCTGGGTCGGGCTCGCTATGAGCGCAGGCCCGAGTATCAGCGCGGGCTGCGTAACTACGACAGCGCTCTACGCAACGGGTTTCGCCCGCGCAGGGTGCAGACCGCGGAGGGCGAGCTCTCAGTCGAGATCCCGCAGGTTCGCGAGGCGGCGGAGATGTTCGCCTCAAAGCTCTTCCCCCGGACACCGAAGCTGTTGCGGACCGAGCCGTTGAAGGCGCTCGTGATCGGCGCGTTCGTGCGCGGTCTGTCGATGCGCGATGTCGAGTCGCTGTGCGAGCAGGCCGGGTTGGGCAAGCTGTCGAAGTCGACCGCGTCGCGGATCTGCGAGGAGTTGCGGGAGCGCTTCGAGGCGTTCAAGCGCCGAAGCCTCTATGACACGCGCCTCGTGGCCCTGTTCCTGGATGCCACGTTCATCGCCGTGCGTCCCAGCGGGCCCAAGGAGGGCGTCCTGGTTGCCTGGGGATTCACCGAAGACGGCGAACGCGTGCTGCTCGCGGTGATGCTCGGGATGCGCGAGTCCTACGAGGACTGGCAGGCGCTCGGGCGCGACCTGATCGCCAGAGGGCTCCCGGCACCGATGCTCGTGGTCGCCGACGGCGCCCCCGGGCTGATCAAGGCGATCGAGCAGTGCTGGCCGGCCTCAGACCGCCAGCGCTGCGCCGTGCACCGCGCGCGCAACCTCTACGCCAAGCTCCCCGAGCGAGAGCGCGAACGCGTCAAGCACGCCTACTGGCAGGCGCTTGATGACGCGATCAACGAACAGGATGCCAAGCGTCGACTCCAGGCACTGGTCGAGGAGCTCGAGAAGGGTGGCTTCACCGCCGCGGCGAAGTGCCTCGCCGACGATCTCGACGCGCTTGTCGTGCACCTCCGCTATCCGCCCCGGCACCGCCGGCGGTGGCGCTCAACCAACCTGCTCGAGCGATCCCTCGGCGAGGTCAAGCGCCGCACGAAGGTGATGGGCCGGTTCCCCGGCGAGGACAGCTGCCTCACGCTCGTCTGGGCCGTCCTCGATCTCCTCATCACTCACGAGACCAACGGCATCAGGTTCACCGAGCTCGACCGCCAACGCCTCAACCACGTCAGATACACCGAGACCGAACAGACGACCGAGGAGGTGACCGAGGAGGCGACCGCCGCATAAACTGAACAGCACCGGGAACCTGAGCCGCGGCGAATTTACAGCAGCAAAGGGACGCGACCCAGAAGCGCCGAGACTTCCGCAATGCGCCGAGAAAGCAGTCGTCTGCCTGCCCTCAGTTGAAGCACTCGGGCCTCGTCCGACTCCGGCGTGTCGGACTCGATCCCTGACGCGCCCGCTCCCACCCGAAAGCAGACCACGACGCACATCTACGAGTTCGGAGCCGCTGCCGACGCCGTAGGAACGCCGGCGGCGTCGAGTACCCCGCCCGCGTGCTCCAGCGCGAGCCGCCCGGCCGCCTCCAGCACCGCGGGTCGGCGCTCCAGCTGTCCGACCTCGGGCCCGCCGCGCGCCAGACGCAGCCCGTACACGAACGATGCGCGCGGGTCGGGCTCGCTGGTCGCGACCGCTATCTCGCGCACGGCGGCCTCGTAGTCGGAGGTGCGACGGTGGTGCAGCTCGACGAGTGCTGGGTTGAGCCTGCGCAGCCGGCGCTCGATGATCCGGTTGGCAAGTCGTGGCGGCGGGGTACGCGAGACTCCGAGCGGCCGCGTCATCAGCACCAGCACATGTGTCGCGCCCAGGCTCACGGCCACCTGATGCGGGATCGGTTCGGCGAGCCCGCCGTCGAGCCACCGCCGCCCGCGGAACTCGACCGGCTCACCGCCGATCCAGGGCATGCGGCTCGATGCCAGCAAGGCGCACCGTAGATCCTCCTCGGTGCGTAGATCGGTGAGGTCGTTAGCGACGGCAGTGTCGACGTCGACCGCGATGCAGTGCAGGGGATGTGGCTCGCGACCGTCCGCGAATGGCGCGCAGCGTCGAGCCGCTCGTCTACATGGTCGAGCGTGAAGGCGGCGTCGATCGCGGCGCGCCCGATGAGCAGCCGGTACGGGTTGATGAAACGGCGCGTCGCGAACGCACCGTGATAGGCCGCCATGCAACCCTCGACGACACCGGCCAGGAACCCCGCCGCGTTGAGCGCCCCGGCGGACGTGCCGACGACGAGATCGAAGCAGTCGAGCAGTCGCCGGCGCTCGAGCGCGCTCGCCATGCCCGCCGAGACGACTCCACGCATCCCGCCCCCCTCCAACACGAGCGCGAGCAGCTGACCATCCGCACGCGCTCCGAGCCGCGTGCCACATGTTGCGCGCTCACGCAGAAGCGCCAGCACCGGGTGCGGCTCTGACACTGCGCAGACGATACTCGGCGATCTGAGGACGTAGGTCCGGGCACACGCTTTCGCGTGGAGCCGAGCGCGCCAGTGGAGACTGCCCGTACTCCCGCATCGGACGAGGCGGGGCGCGTCGGCTGAGGGCAGTGAGACGCCCGCTTACTCGGCGCATTGCGGAAGTCTCGGCGCTTCTGCGCTCGAGTGCTCGTGTTCGTCCAACGCGGCAGTGTCAGGTGTCTATCGCGAGACGCCTGCTCTGATTGGAACGCGGTAGCGAAGGTGTCGTGAGAACCGGGGAGTCCAGAGCGCCGATTCGCGTCCGGCCACACAACCGTTAGTCAAGTAGCGATTCGTGGTGTAGCTCATCCTGATCGTCGGGATCGCGCTGACGTCTACGCGGCCGCTGGAGGCCGGTAGCCGGGGGTCTCGCCGGCAGAGGGCGTGAGACGCTTGTCAGCGAGCTGCTCGATCAGCAACCCGAGCATCGCGTGCTGGAGCGCGGGCGAGCGATCGTCGGCGTGCGTGGGGTGTGCGAGGTTGCGCTCCTCCAGCGGGTCCAGGGTGAGGTCATACAGCTCGTACTCGTCGGGCTCGGGCTCGGTTACCGTGATCGTCTTGCGGCCTCGCAGGCGCTCGTCTCGCTCACCAGGAACGGTCCAGAACTGCCCGTTGTCGTGGTAGCGCGAGAACTTTACGAGGTGCTGCTCGCCGTCGACGTCGACTTCGGCGATTACCGTCTCGATGTGGTTGGGCTGCTCGATCGTCGCGTACGTGCGCGTGGCACGCGCTACGCGCTGGAAAGGGCTCATGCCGTGTGCGCTGCCCTCACTGATCTCGTCGTCGGTTGTGAACAGCACTGGCTCGCGGGGCGCAGCTGGCACCGCTCCACGAATCGCGTCCGATAGGTCGCGGCCGACCAGCGCGTGCGCATCGCTGTGGTCGCTCTGCAGCTGCTTGAGCGCCTGTGCCTGATCGATGCCGGCGAGACCTAGCAGTGTCGGCAGCAGGTCGGCGTGGTTGGTCGGGATGGCCATCTCGCGTTCCCCGCCCGGCAGCAGGGGGCTGGACACGACGAGCGGAACGTGGAGCGCCTCCTCGTAGGCGACATGCCACTTCTCATGCATGCCGCCGTGCGCGCCCTGCATGTCGCCGTGGTCGGAACTGAAGACCACGATCGTGTTCTCGTAGGCCTTGGTCGCCCGGAGCGCCTGCAGCACGCGGTCGATCTCGAGGTCCACCGTCGCCTGGAGCTGGTAGTAGAACTTCAGATGCGTCTGGATCCAGGGCTGCGGCGCGCCGAGCCTTGCCCACAGGTCGACCATGCTCTGCTGACACGCAGGCTTGGTCGACAGATCCTCATGGCGTGTCGGTGACTGCTCGACGTGGGGCACGCTCGCCGGGTGGTAGCGCAGACCCTGTGCCAGCGCGACCACGCCAAACAAAGAGTCGTCATGCGGGTTCAGGAACGAGCAGACCGTCAGCCAGGGCCGATCGTCCTGCTCTGCATCCAGGCGCTCGATCAGATCGATCGTCTCATCCGCGGTAAACGGGTCCTTGACCGTCCCGGTGTTGTGCTTGCCCAGGCCGTGCGGCTCGGGGCCGACCCACTCTGAGAAGCCGTAGTCGTCTAAAAGATCGGCCTCCAGGTACTCCTTGATGTTCTCTTGGATCGGGGTGCCGTCATTGTCGATCGATAACAGGGAGCCGTCGCCGTCGTGGGCATCCAGGTGCGCGTGCGAGGCGTGCCACTTGCCCTTGTAGAAGGTCCTATAACCGCCGGCGCGAAACCAGTCGCCAAGCGTCGGAACAGTGTCCGGCGCAAGCCAGAACATGTCCTTGCTGTCGGGCGCCTTCGCCAGCCCATCGGTCTGCGTCACGCCGTGCAGCGACGGGTAATGGCCCGTCAGCAGCGACGCCCGGCTCGGCGCGCACGCCGCCGACATCGGATAGTGGTGCGTGAACGAGATACCCGATCGGCGCAGGCTCTCCTGGCCCGGCATCTCCAAGCGACGGAACTGCGCCAGCGCGTCCGACTCGTACACGGACGGGTAGCGAAGCTGGTCGGTCAGCACCAGCAGGACGTTCGGGCGACCCATGGCGCCGGAACCATAGCCCACGCCACGCTCTGGTAGCCGGACCGGCGTGCCGCTCCGCCCGTACGGCAATCAGACGGCACCCCGAAGGATGGACCCGCAATGCTCCGTACGTCCGACAAAGCAGGCGTGTTGGTGTCGGCGACGCCGGCTCCGTGTCGTCCCTAGCGCTAGCCGGCGGCGAATCGGCTGCCCGCTGATGCCCTCGGCGGATAGGCTACCCGCTGATGCCCGAGGCGACCACAACCCTGACCTCGTCGCGCTTGCTCGGCAGCTCGTTCGAGAACCTTGGTCGCCGCCACCTTGAGGTCCCGAGCGTCCAAACCGTCTCGTAGACATCAGGCCCGCCACAACAGTAGGACAGCACCATCGGAAAGCTCGACGGTCACTGACGGTCGCGTGGCACTTCACGGACGCCGAGCGCCAGTACACACTCATCCAACGGCGTACTCACGTACCGGGCCGGAGCGCCGCAGGACGCGAGCGACGCGACCGTCCGGATCAGGCGCACCGCATTCGACCGTCTCATCGCCGGCGCCGCGCAGCCACAGGACCTGATGGCCAGCGGCGGACTCGCGATCGACGGCAACGCCGCGTCGTTCGCCGAGCTGCTGGGCCTGCTCGACCCGCCCTACCCGAACTTCGCGATCGTGACCCCCTAAGGCCGGGAGAACCGGGCCGCCTGCTCCGCATTTCCGCGACACCATCCCTGCGCTAAGCAGTCGTGATCAGGTCGTCAGCGCCGGCGCCTCCAGGTCGTCCATCGCACAACAGTGGCGCAGGGGCTGACTGGCACTCGCATTGGCCGGCGAGCAGGTGTGTCGCGAGGTCGATCACGGTCCTGACTGTCTGCCAATCTCCGCGTGGAGATCGCACGCGTTCGGCAAGACGTCCTTCATGTCAGGGCGCCGCCGTGGAGAACTTCCCGCGCGGCTCGCGTTCGATTAGTCTGTCCGTTACCTACCTGCAGGGGACGAAGGGTGCAGCGAAGACATGGGAGGCAGCGGTCTCTAGCCCGCGAGAGCGCAGGGAAGCCGTGAGCGAGCCAATCGATCGCGACGCCAATACCGATTCCTTCGGCGACATCGAGCTGCTGCAGGGGTTGTCGTTGCGCAGCAAGCGGCAGCTCATGGAGCAGGCGAATCGGATCCACCATCAGGCCGGCGAGTGGCTGTTTCGGGAAGGTGACAGCGCGAGCAGCGCGTTCATCGTACGGTCTGGTCGGATCGAGATAGTCAGTGAGGACACCCAGCGAGAGGTGCTCAGGACGGTCAAGCGCGGTGGGATTGTCGGCGAGCTCGCACTCTTGCGGCGAACCGTGCGCTCTGCATCCGCGCGCACTCTCTGTGACTGCGAATTGTTGGAGCTCAGCCGCGAGGACTTCGAGCGGATGATCCTCGAAGATCGCCAATTCGCGCTCTCCCTCTGCCGCGTCCTGGGCGCACAGCTGGCTGAGCATCGCACACCGGCAAGTAGTCTGGAGCCGCCGCGCACCGTAGCGATCATCGCACTCGATGACGATCTCTCGGTCGACGAAGCGGCGGATCGGCTCGCTCAGGCTCTAGCGTCGGCCGGAGAGACCACGATCCTGCATCCCGATGCCGCACGGGACGTCGCGGACTACGCGACGCTGATCGACCGAGCGGAGGCAAAGAGCCGCTGGGTGATACTTGCCGCTGCGGCCGGACCTGCCGACCCCTGGACACGGCTCTGCCTTGCCGAGGCCGACCGCCTCGTCGCGCTCAGTCGGGGGAGACCAAACACCCAATGGCTCCAGCGCTCGACCGCTCTGCACGGGTGCGAGCTGCTGATTCTGGGCCCTTCGGCCCCGGAGTCGCTACTGAGCGCGATCCTGCCGCATGCGGTCCAGACGCTCGCAGACGAGAGGGCTACCCGACGCTCCCTCGTGCTCAGCGCGCGCCGCCTGAACGGACGGGCTGTCGGGATCGTGTTCTCGGGAGGGGGGGCTCGCGCCTTCGCCCATTTGGGCGTCATCAGGGAGCTGCGCGCAGCTGGTGTGCAGATCGACCGAGTCGCCGGGGCGAGCATGGGAGCGGTGGTCGCTGCCGTGCTCGCCCAGGAAATGGACGATGACGCCATATACGAGACCTTCCACCGCAACTTCGTCGAGCAGAACCCCAGTGGCGACTACACGCTGCCGGCGTACTCGCTGATTCGTGGCCGCAAGACGCACCGTCTGCTGGACGAAACCTTTGGCGCCACTCGGATCGAGGAGTTGCCGCTGCGCTTCTTCTGTGTGAGCGCGGATCTGAACAGCCGATCGCGAGTGATCCACCGGATCGGTCCGCTGCGTGACGCTGTCTTCGCCAGCCTTGCCATTCCCGGCGTGTTCCCGCCCATCCCTACATCGGAAGGTCGGCTCCTAGTGGACGGCGGCGTGCTCGACAACCTGCCCGTTGAGACGATGGCGCGCGACGCCGAGGGGCCGGTGATTGCGGTAGACGTGACCGGCGCGTCGGCGTGGCGGCCCCGCCATAACGGCCCACGGTCGTCGTGGAAGGCTAGCGCCCGATCGCTGATCTCTGGTCAGCACATCGAGCTGCCAAGTCTTGCCGAAACGATCCTGCGAACACTCGCCGTGGGCGGTCGAGACACGGTTGTCGCCGCCCGCCAACACGCCGACCTCGTGATCACCCCAAGCGTCGAGCGCGCCGGCCTACTCGAATGGGGGCAACTCGCCAACATGCGCGAGGCGGGTCGGACATCGGTACGCCAGCTACTCGAGACCGATCCGGAGGTGTTGAAGGGCTTCCTCTGAGCCAAGGGCCGACCGCAACAGCCACCCGGCCAACCGCGGCCGCACTGTGCGCCAGCGCCGCGTCGCCGAGGCGCTGGAGGGCCTCTAGCTTCGCGGGCTGCGACTGCTCACGTCCGTACTTGCCTTACGGCGCACGCAGGCCATCCAGCAGGCGGGTGATCTCGGCCTCGATCCGTGCCAGCGCTTGCTCCGGCTTGGGGTCGGTGGCGGCTAGCAATCCCGCCTCGATCAACGCGGACAGCAGGAGGTGGGTGGTGATCGCGACGTCGTCGCTGGCTAGCTCGCCGGAGTCGACAGCCGCCTGGACACCGGCCCCCAGAGCCGCGATGCCCAGCGGCGCCGCAGCCTCACGCCAGCTCTCCCATCCGAGCACCGCACGGCTCTGCCGCAGGCCGATTCGCTGAAGCTCCCCTGGGCTCGCGCACTCGCGCACATAGGCGATACACCCAGCCAGGAGCTGATCGAACGGACCACCGCCGCTGGCCGCCTGCTGCTCGGCGACCGCGCCCAGGCGGAGCATCGCGTCCCGCTCGGAGGCCTCGTAGGCGGCCCTGAAGAGATCGACCTTGCTGGCGAAGTGGTGGTACATGCCGCCACGGCTGACGCCGGCGCGAGCGAGGATCTCCTCCGTCGCGATCAGGTCGAAGTCTCGTTCGAGGAGCAGATCGCGCATCGCGCGGACCAGCCGCTCGCGAGCTCCGGCGGGCGGGCGACCACGCTTGGGGGCGGACGTTGCTGCCGCCGCTTCGGATGGGGAATTGACACCGGACAATCTCTGCGCTACTTTACCGACCGACAATCGGTCGGAAAAGCTATAAGGCCTACCGGCCTGTCAACCGGCGACACCAACTAAGGAGGGCACAATGGAGCTATACGCAGTCCTCAGGCGCAACGGCTGGCGATCGGGCGCCGAGCTCGAGGAGGCCGCTGTGCGCTCGACCAAGGTCGCAGACGAGCAGATGCCTGACGACATTCGCTGGATTCGCAGCTACGTGCTGGAGGAGGACGGCGGCTCGGTGGGGACAGTCTGCATCTACCAGGCCAGCAGCCCCGAGGCGATCCGTGATCACGCCTCGCGAGCCGACTTGCCCGTGGATGAGATCATCGCGGTCGCCGACACCGTCGTCGTTCGCCCAGACCCAGTAGCAGCTTCCGCCTGACGCACGAGGTCCCACCGCTCGCTCGGAGCGGGCGGTGGGACTGTCCGAGTGGGGAGCTGGCGCCGGTGTCCGGTGACGGCTGCTTTGGCTGGCCGAGCAGGCGTCCGAACGACGGCCGTGCAGACGATCGCAAAGGACGAGGTGCGGCACGGCGCCTTGTTACCGTCGGCTGCCGCTTTCACGTACGCAGGAACGATCGCCACCATGGCTTCCTCGACGCGGCGCAGATAGGCTCTGCGGTGCCGTTTTCAGCGTGTCGTTTCGGACCTGTCCAGGCCGCCGTCTTCACCTCGTGCGAGAGCCGCTCCACGGAGCGGCCCTCGCGTTTCACGAGCGCCCGAACCAGCGCGCCCGGCGGGTCGCGCCGAACTGCTCCTTCTCGGCGGCGTACTCGAGCGAGGGGTCGTAGCGATGGGCCTCCGGCGCGTCGCCGCGGAGGAAGTTGATCTCGACCTTGCTAACGAGCCCGCCGCCGAACTCGGCATAGCAGACGCCCGAGCCCTCGTACGGCGCGGGCGGCTTGGCGCCCGAGATCGTCGCGGCGATGTCCTCAGCGACCACGCGCGCCGCCGTCTCGGCGAAGATACCGGCCTTGGGAACGGTCCGCGGGCCGGTACAGACGTCGCCGAGCGCATAGACGCCGGGGAACCGGGTCATTAGGTTGGACTGGTCGACGGGCACCCAGTTGTTGACCACAAGCCCCGTGTCCGCGAGCGCGGCGGGCGCCCGGTGGATCGGGATGCCGACGAAGAGGTCGTAGGGCAGCGTCTCGCCGCTCGCGAGCTGTGCCGTGCGGGTCGCCGGGTCGATGCCGGTGACCAGATGCTCGGGCAGTTCCTTGATGTTGCGCGCGGCAAGCCCGTCGCGGAACATCTGCGCGACCTCGCCGGTCACCGGGACCGGGCGCGCCATCGGGAATGTCGTCGCCATCTCCACCGAGTCCCGGATGCCCTGCTGCCTGAAGTGCTCGTCCAGCAGGAAGCAACCCTCGAACGGGGCTGGCGGACACTTGAACGGCTGCCCAAGGACCGAGACGAGCACCTTCCCCCCCTTGAAGTCGGCGAGCGCGTCGCGCAGACGCTCGGCGCCGGCGAGCGAGTAGTACTCGTGCCCGCCCTGCTCGAAGCCCGGCGTGGCGGCGAAGTCGTAGTCGGCGCCGAGTGCCACGACGACGAAGTCGGCGTCGTAGGATCCGGCGTCGGTGGTGACGCGGCGCGCGGCCGGGTCGACCCCCGTCACCGCCTCCTGGCGGAACTCGACGCCGTCCTTCTCGAAGTCGCGGTAGTGGAGTCGGACCTCGCCGGCCGACTGGCGGCCGAGCATCACCTCGAGCTTGGAGAAGCCGAAGTAGAACGAGTCGTTGCGATCCAAGAGCGTGACGCGGACCGCGTCTGCGATCGTCTCCGAGAGCCGGGTCGCGAGCTCCAGCCCGCCGAACCCGGCCCCGAGGATCACGACGTGCTTGCTCACCGCCGGCACACTACTTGCTCGGGGTCCCCGGGGGCCAAGCGACTGGTGGCTCTGTGGCTGAGAGCTGCGGAGGATGCCGTGGCGCTCGTGGTGGATCCCAATAGGTCGAGGCGAGGGCCCTGCTCTCGCCCGAAAGCGGTCGTGTCTCGTCGCGCCAATCACGTGCCTGCTCGGGACGACTTTCGAGCGCCCCGATTGCTCATCGGCACACGCCCGCTTGCGCCGGGCGAAGCGGAAGCGCTCGCCTCGCCGCGCCTCAGACCCGGTCCTCGTGGAGGCTGTTGCACAGATAAGCCGTCTGCGAAAACCTGGGCTCCGCTCGTTGTGACGGCCGCTGGAGGGGCTGGGAGCCCCGAGGCAGGGCAGGGCGCGTCGCGGCCGAACGATGACCTTCGGCTTTTTCGACCCCAGCCGTAGAAAGGCTCCAGTGGGCTCGCCGGGGGACTGTTTGTGCAACAGCCACCGTCCTTTGCGAGCGTGAGCTGGGCGCAGCAGAGGCGCTTTGATCCGGGACAAAGCGGCAGCGCCGCGCTCGGTGTCACATTCCCACCAGAGCTTGCTTACTGTGGACTGGACTGTTAGCTGGCGCGGGCATCCACGAGTACGCCGAACCCGCACAGTCGGTCGTGGAGGGTGCCATCTGAGCGTTTGAGGTAGGCGGTGCGTCCTTCTTCGCTGTTGAGGTTTCGCTCGGCGGCGGGCGGTGGTACCTTGCGGCTCAGTTGGTCACTGAGGGAGTCGTGCGGACGGAGGGAGTCGTGCGGACGGGTCATTCTTGGCACGAACATCGCGCTCGTGGACCAGCGCCTCTCGTCTCGCAGGGCCAGCCCCTCTCCTCCTCTCTCAGCTCAGGCGACGCCGACGGTGGCGCGATCGCGGTGCTGCCCCTCCTCGACTGCGTGATGCTGGTCGCGCTTCTTCCGCTCGGCGTCGTCGCGCTCCTGCTTCTCCGCGTCTTCGATCGCCCAGCAGATGCGTTCAAGTAGCCGTAGCGAGGCGTAGTCGTCATTGAGGCGGTCCGTGTTGACCGGCTCGTCGAGCGTGGGCGGCCCACCGAAGCCGTCGCTACCGACGGCGGCCGCCATGGTGATGATGATCCGGGGCATGGCCCCTCCTCTCCGGGCCTCCTTACCCCACTTGCTTTACCCCATCTCTATGCCGAGAGAATACTCGCGCGGCCGCACCCGTGTGCGGCCGACTTCGCTGTTTGCGGCTCTTCCGCCCGGGCGTTTCGAGGCCGTGCCAGCCTGGGCGTGGCGCCCACTCTTTGTCAATTCTCCGGAGCTGCGGGTTCCGCGCCTCAGCTGTAGTTCGTGAGCAGGTTGCTCTGCGTTGTTCTACGCCTCGCGGCGTGCGAGGCTCCACACATCAGCACACCGTTCTCCGACCCTCCCGACCAGCTCGGATGCGTGGTCCCCGAACTGCAGGTCGCGATCTCGGAGTGGGCCTCAAAGGGCGTGGGGCCGTTCCTGACGATGCGCAAGGTCACCCTGGGCGGCTACCGCTACGAGGGTCGTTCGTCGAAGCCGAAGCTCGATGTCGCCTTCGGACAGCAAGGTGAGCTGCAAATCGAGCTCATTCAGCCGGTGAACGACGAGCCGTCGGCTTACCGCGACTTTCTCGCAGCGGGGGGCAATGGCGCCCACCACCACGGCTGGTTCTGCGACGACTATGCGGACGAGATCGATGCGGCCGAACGCGATGGCCGCGCCGAGCTGCAGCGAGGAAACTGGGGCGCGGCGCACTTCGTCTACTACCACCCGCTCGCTCACGACGAGATGATCGGCGAGCTCATCGAGATGAGCGATCTGAGCCGCAGCCTTTTCGCACTCATCCGCCGCGAGGCCGAGCAGTGGGAGGGCAGGCGGCCGTCGCGCAGCCTGCTGGGCGCCGCCGACTGGGGCATGCGCTGGACCGCCGTCAAGGTGCAGGTCGGCACGCTGCTCGGGCGGTCCTGACCGGCGTGCCCACGAGCTCGCGAACGCGCATGGCACGCGACTGTGGCCGGAGCCTCTAGTGAACGGTCAGGGACGGTGGCTCTGCGAGCGTGCTCGCGCCGAGCTGCGCGAGGGTGTCGCGCAGCTGCGCGAATCGCCGCGGCCCGAGTTTCTGAGTCCATTCGGCCTCGATCTCCATGACGATCTCGCGCATCGCCGCGCCCGCGGCGCGTCCGCGTGGCGTCAGGTGTACGCGCTTGAAGCGCTGGTCGGCGCTGTCCCGTACGCGGGCGAGGTATCCGAGTGCCTCCAGCTGTCCGAGGAGGTAGTTCAGCGCTTGCTTGGTCATGCCCGTCCGGGCCGCTAGCTCCGACGGGCGCATGTTCTCGGGCCCGGGATAGAGCAGGACGTTCAGGTGCGCGGCGACCAGGTCGCTGTATCCGCGCTCGTGCAGGCCGGTGAGCATCCGTTCGCGGACCGCTTCCCAGGGCACGCGCAGCAGCGCACCGATGAGCGGCGGAGGCGAGCTGGTCGATTTCATGAGCATGGTCAAGTCACTTGACAACATTAGCGGATGGGTGTAGGGTAGTCAAGCTACTTTACCCAAGCGCGCATTGCGCCAAGGAGGCCACCATGAGCCAAGCCACCACAGAGACCATCACCGTCGGACAGCTGGGCGTCCGCTTTCTCGTCGAGTCCACCGACTCCAACGGCAGCGTGAGCGTGTTTGAGTGCTACGTCCCGGCGAATGCCAAGATGCCCGCCCCGCACAGCCACGACAGGTTCGAGGAGACCATCTACGGGCTCAAGGGCACCACGACCTGGACCGTCGACGGCGAGACGATCGAAATCGGGGTCGGCGAGGCGCTATGTGTGCCGCGCGGAGCGATCCACGGGTTCCAGAACGGCGGCAGCACCGACTCGACGTTCCTCGCGATCGCGAGCCCCGGTGTCTTCGGACCCGCCTACTTCGAAGAGGTCGGCGAGGTCCTGGCCGCCTCCGCCGGCGGCCCGCCGGACCTCGCCGCACTGGCGCAGGTCATGCTTCGCCACGGGCTCACGCTGGCCCAGCCAGTCACCACCTGACCGCCGCCCCAAAGCGACCGAAGGAGACCCACACTGCGGTGCTCTTGCGGGCTGGGCGAGCGTCCGACCGGGAGCCACGCTCAAGCTCGCTCGGGACGACGAGCACTCGTCCATGCTCCGCCGCGCCAGATGCTCGCTTTCTGCTGGTTGCTGCACCGAGGTCACGCGGTGCAGCAACTAAAGGCAGCTAAGGTCACAGACCACTCGCAGCGACACGCCTGCTTCGTGGACGATGCGAGCGCCTCGCCGCCTCCGTGTCTCGCTTGCGCTTGGGACGAAACTCAGGCGTCCTGTCAGCGGGTAGCTTTGCGCCTGGTATCGACCGCAAAGATAGTCAGCGGCTGCTCGGGTGCTAACGGGGTGCAAACATGCCCCACGCCGCCCCACGACGAAACTGTCGCCGAGTTGGAGGCGAACCTGGCGCTGCGGCGGCGAAGCCCAGACTCCACGACACTCCACGACACGCCCGATGGGGTCTACGGAACCGAAGGTCGGGAGTTCGAATCTCTCCGGGCGCGCTCGAGAACCCCAGGAAATAACAGTCTGATCATCACCAGCAACACGCCGTTCTCCGCCTGGGGCGAGATCTTCGGCGATGACGCCGTCGCCGCGCGGGCAGATCGCGCTGGCCCATAGGCATGTGACGCGGTCCCCTGCATCCGCAATACTTCGGCGTAGATCATCAAGGCATGAGCGAACACGGGCGTTACAGCGAGCAGGAATTTGAGGAGCTCGTTCGTTCAGCGCTCGACGATCTGCCGATCGAGTTTCAAGGTGCGCTGGATAACGTAGCGATCGTCGTTTCCGACCGCGGTGCCGAGCACCACGCGTACGGCCTGTACGTCGGCTTCAAGATGGGTGGTAGGAGTTACTTCGGGGGCGGTGGCCTTCCAGACGAGATCCTGATTTTCCGCGACACACTCGTGCGCGACTTCGGGGACGATCCCGAGCGCCTCCGATTGAAGGTCATGCAGACGGTGCGTCACGAGGTTGGCCACCACTTCGGTTTCGACGAGGCGGGTGTTCGCAGACTCGGGCTGTGATGACTTCGCGCTCCGTCGCGCGAAGGGCCCCGTAGCTGGTGCGTGGAACCGCGACGGTGCCCTCGAACAAGCCGCGTCCCGACCCCCTCGCCGACGTGCGCGAAGCCCGACGGAGCCGGAGGGTCGGGCTGATGCGGCCGCAAGGTTCACAGTAGTGTCGCCCCACGAGGATGGGACGTGGGGGCGGCCCGGGGCATTGTGTCGAGTCATCCCACGCCCTGTCGAACTAGCGAGCAGGAGGTGTGTCATGGCAGATGCAGGGCTCTTCATCGGATGGGGTGAGCCCGTTACTGGGCGTGAGGCGAAGGGGTTGGAGGTGTTCGCGGAGGCATTGGCCTACTGGGCGAAGGCCGAGCAGGACGGACGCATCGAGAGCAGCGAGACCGTGTTGCTGAACCCCCACGGCGGCGATCTCGCCGGCTTCACCTTGGCGCGTGGGAGCGAGGCGCAGATGGCCGCGGTGCGTGCCGAGGACGCGTTCGAACGGCTCATCACGCGGGCCTCGCTCATCGTGCATGACGTCGGCGTCGTCGATGCGGCGCTCGGTGACGGCCTGGAGGCCTCGATCGGCGTCTACCAGGCAGCCGTGAGCGACCTGACCTGAGCGGCAGCCACAAGTGAGGGAGAGGACGACGGAAGCCCGGCGTGGTCCGGGCTCCGTCGGTCATGGCAGCTGGACGCCCTGCCGGCTGGGTCTGGCACGCCTCCAGGCCGCTCCCATCCCGACCCACCCCACGCGAGGATCGACACGTCACTCCCTTCTGCTGCTCGCGCGTGGTTCCGACAGCCTCTAGCGCAGTTCGGGTAGCTAGCGCGTTGGACGGACGCGGTCGTCTCGTCGGTCGGTGAGCTCGGGACTGCTTTGCACGTGTCGACTTCAGGAAGCGGCGACGGTTAAACAGGTCCGGTCCGCAGGAGGGGCGGACCGGACTGTGCACACTTAGGAGGAGGATGTGCGTCGGCGACTTCATGTCGCGTACCCTCAGTATCGCCGCCTTCATGAGCGGCACCTAAGGGTCGGTCGGAGTCGAGATAAAGGTTCGCCTCAGCTGAGATAAGTGTTCGTGCGGCTCTCGTGGAAGGCCGCAGGCGTGTCCGAGTTGATTCGCCGTCACCCGTGAGAAACGCTCCTCAAAGAGCCCGCTTTCGGCGGGCTGTTTGGTTTCTCATCGAGCAAAGCGCCTGGCAATGTCGGTGATGCTGGGGTTTGATCCGACGCTTCGCTTAGGCTGGGTGCCCGCCAAGGATTGAACGGGAGCGCTGCCCCCGGCCTCTGCCCTCCTCCGGGCCGGGGGCGCGCATATCCCTCGTGCGGCAGCCGAGCGCGGTCTTACGCCGCACCGCACCGAGTCTCGTTCTCCCTCGGCGCCCGAAACGCTAACAGTTCCCTGGCAAGCGCGTAGTGAGGAGTGTCGTGACTATTTACTTGACGCCCAAATGCGGTGGGGCTGCGGTTGCGCTAGCTCGGGTCGTAGCCGCTCGCGGCCTAGACGTTCCCGCTCAAAGCGCTGGCCCCGCAGAGAACGCTGTATGCCTCTGCTCCACTCCTCGTCCGCGCCATGGGCGCTTTCGGCGGTCTTCGGGCAAGGCAGGCCCGCAGCGCCTGCTTTGCCTCAGCAAGCGGTAGCCAGCGTTGCCGCCGATCTCGTGCCCGCCTGGGACGAGCCTCGACGGCTCAGGTCGACCAACCTCAGACTACTGCTCTCCCCAGGGGATAAGCGAGCGTCTGGCGAGCTGGCGCCGGGATGACTGGTGCTCGTCTCTGAGCGACAGGGTTGGGCATCGCACGCTCGCCCGATTGCAATGCGGCTCAGCTAGTCGCCGCTCCGACAGCCGCGAGTGCCTCGGCATGCGGGACGTTGTAGTCCGCGCGCACGATGCGCCCGCCGCGGACGACCCAGATCGACGAGCGCCTGAGCGTGTCCTCTGGTTCGTCCGGCCGGTGGTGGCCCCGCACGCGATCGACCGTCACCACGCGCTCTCCGCCGTCGATCATCTCCTCGATCTCGACGTGGAAGCTCACCCAGTTACCGATCCAACCTCGCCAGACTTGGCGTAGACCCTGGAGCTCCCGAAAGATCACCGGTGCCGCCATCCCCGGCAGCCGTACCGTGCCTTCCAGCGAGGGGTCGAATTGCGGCGCGACCGTCTTGATCCAGCGGGCAGCCTCCTGCTCATCGGTCATGAGGGCCACAACATCGACCTCGGGGCGCGGATACACCGATCGGACAAGCTCGACGTTCTCAGCCGACACAGCACCAACTCCGTGGGCAGCTCACGATGCGCCCGGCTGTGTCTGTGACTGTAGCCATCGGCATTCTCGGTGCGCTGACACCAACGCAACGCAGCGGGGTCCGTAGCTTATACTGGGCCACCACGGGATCGCGACACCCGCCTCTGCTTCGCCGAGCGGGAGGGGGCGTGTGCAGCTCCCACTCGCTACGCCCGGAATTCTTCCAAGCCGGGCACGCTCGCGGCGCGGGCTCACGCGCTCGCGGCCGGGCGAAAGCGTCTTCTCGCTAGGCTCGGTGGATGCCTGCGGATGCCGACGATGGCCGCCTGAGGCGGGAAAGCTGCCGACCGGCCGGCTCGGCGCGGACAGCGCGGGTCGGCGGGCTGGTGACGGGTCAGGGCCTGCGGTGGGCCGGGATGCGAACCGCCAACCGGGTCCGCACGCCCGAGCGGGCCGCAGCCGCCCAGAGCGAGCGGACCGCGGCGCTCGTCGCAGCAGCTGGTCGACCAGCTTGGGCAGATGCGCGGCGCGGCGATGAAGGTCGGCCAGATGATCTCGATGGTCGAGTTCGACGGCCTTCCCGAGGACGAGCAGGATGAGCTGCAACGCCGCTTGGCGGCGCTGCGCGACGACGTCCCGCCGGTGCCGCTTCGCAGACCTCGAGAAGCTGATGCGCAAGGAGTTCGGCGGTCCGCTCCGAGCGCGTGTTCTCGCGACTTCGACGAGCATGCGTTTGCCGCGGCCTCGATCGGCCAGGTCCATCGGGCCACCACTGTCGACGGCGATGAGGTGGCCGTGAAGATCCAGTACCCCGGCGTCGCGGAGGCGGTCGAGACTGACCTGCGCAACGCGACGCTGCTGCTGCCGCTCGTCAAGCGGCTCGCCCCAGGGCTGGACGCGAAGGCGCTCGCCGCGCGAGATGCGCGAGCGGATCGCGCGAGGAGCTCGATTACGAGCTCGAGGCCCAGAACCAGCGCCGCATCGAGCGGCTGATGCGGGGACATCCGTTCGTCCTCGTGCCCCGGGTCCACACGGACCTCTCGACCCGGCGCGTGCTCGTGTCCGAGTACGTCGAGGGCGAAGCGCTTCGAGGCCGTGCGCCGGGCCGACGAGGCAGCAGCGCGACCGCTACGGCGAGATCGTCTTCCGGTTCTTCTTCGGCCTGCTCTATCGCGACCGGATCGCGCTCGGAGACCCTCATCCCGGCAACTATCTGCTGTGCCCCGACGGCCGGGTCTGCTTCCTGGACTTCGGCCTGCTCCGCGACGTCGACGCCGCGCGCGTGGCGACGAGCGGGCGATCGCCCTCGCCGTCCGCGACGGGGACGCGGCGGCCGTCAAGGCGGCTCTGCTCGCGGGCGGCTATCTGCCCGCGCAGCGCGCCGACGCGGTCGACGCCGAGTTGGCACTGGCACTGATGCGGATGGCGATCAAGTGGTACGCGGTGCCAGGCGAGCGCCGCTTCTCGCCCGACGGCCGCCGCGACCGCGATCGCGACCGTGAGCGTCAGCACCCCGACAGCGAGGAGCGGGCCGCGATCAAGGCACAGGTGAACCAGTTCACCCTCCCCCCGAGTCGCTCCTGATCCGGCGGATGCACGGCATCGTCGCCGTCGTGCTGGGACAACTCCGAGCCGGCGCGGACTGGGGCGCGATCGCCGCCGAGTACCTGCACGGGGAGGAGCCGGCGACGCCGCTGGGGTCGGCGGAGGCCGACTTCTTTGCCCAAGGTGGTCGGAGGACGGGCGCCGCCCTGTAGGGCGGCGACTAGGCATCTCGAAACGGTCCGCGAGTCGTGTGCCGACGCTGTCTCTCCAAACGCTCTCGCACCGGTCAGCGTCCGGCGAGCGGTGCGACGTAGCGCAGGAACGGCTCGATCTCGAGGGCGCGCCCGGTGGCCTGCTCGATCAGCGGGATCGTGTCCAGGCGCCGTCCGTAACGGTGCACGTGCTCGGCGAGCCAGCGCTGGATCGGAGCCGACCTCCCCGCGGCGCAGATCCTCCTCGCGCGGCCCGAGCTCGGCCTCCATCGTCTCCCACAGCTGAGCGGCGATCAGGCAGCCGAGCCCATAGCTCGGGAAGTAGCCGAAGCTGCCGGCGCCCCAGTGCACGTCCTGCAGGCATCCGAGCGCGTCGGAGGGAACCTCGACGCCGAGCAGGCGGCGCATCCCGTCGCGCCACGCGGCCGGCAGGTCGGCGACGGCGAGCTCGCCGTCGATCAGCGCGAGCTCGAGCTCGAAGCGCAGAATGATGTGCAGCGGATAGGTGAGCGGATCCGCGGAGACGCGAATGGCGGAGGGCTCCACGCCCACGAGCGCGGCGTGCAGCTCGGCGGGGCGACCGGAAATCCGCCGGCGCCCAGCTCGGCGGCCAGCACCTCGGCGAAGGCCGGGTTGCGGGCCACGTGGTTCTCCCACAGCTTGCTCTGGGACTCGTGGATCGACATCGACGTGCCGCGCCCGAGGTTGGTGCGCTCGAGGGCCGGGTCGACCTGGCGCTCGTACAGCGCGTGACCGTACTCGTGCAGCGAGCTGAGCAGCGACTCGAACTCGCCATCGATGTAGCGCGTCGTCAAGCGCGTGTCCCGGCGGCCCAGCCACGCCGTGAACGGATGCGCCGAGACATCCACCCGCCAGCTCGTCGGCGTCGACCCCGAGCCGGCGCAGCGTGCCCGCCACCGCCACCTGCTGCGCGTCCACCGGCACCTCGAGCGCCCGACGCGGCGAACGGACGCGCGCCTCGGCCACGAGCGGCGGCAGCGCCGCGGCGAGCTCCCCGAACAGGCGCCGCAGATCCTCGGTTCGCAGCCCGAAGTCATAGTCGCCGAGAAGCGCGTCATACGGGCTCTCGCCCTCCTCGGCCACGCATTCCCCGTAGGCTCGCGCGAGCTCGACGTTTCGCTCGAGCGCTGGCGCGAACGCGGCGAAGTCATCGTTCGCCCGCGCGAGCTGCCAGCTCTCCTGGCCCTCGGCGCTCGCGCGGGCGAGGTCGACCGCGAGCTCTGTCGGGCACCCGGCGAGCCCGCTCCCAGTCGCGGCGCGCGAGGCGCACGATGTCGCGGTCCAGCTCGTCGAGCTCCACCCCGTCGAGCTCGGCCAGCCAGCTCGCCGATCTCCTCGGCCGTGGCGCGCTCATGGGTGAGGCGGGCGAGCGCGCCCAGCTGCTGCGCCCTCGCGCGGCGCCCTCGCCCGGCATCATCACCAGCTGATCCCACTCGGCAGCATCTCGACAGGAGCGAGATCCGCGAGCTCGGCCATGCGGCCGCGCAGCTTCTCAAGCGTATTCACGCAGTGAAGCGTAGGCCTGCTCCGGACAGTCGAAGTTGAAGGTCTCGACCCCGCGACGGAAAGCGCGGGACTTCAAGGGCCAACA
Organism: uncultured Solirubrobacteraceae bacterium; assembly: GCA_963730575.1. Classification (GTDB taxonomy): domain Bacteria; phylum Actinomycetota; class Thermoleophilia; order Solirubrobacterales; family Solirubrobacteraceae; genus Palsa-744. The sequence goes on along the minus strand of CAVSSG010000005.1, from coordinate 755,846 downwards.
GAGCAAGTGGGGCCGCGCCCCACGCGGTCCCGCGGCTAGGACATCATCGCCGGCAATCGGGCAGGCCGCAAAGGCGGCCCGTCGAGGCTCGGCCGACCCGACGCTCGGTTTTTAGGATGCCCCGGTCGGGCTGTCACAGCCGTAAAGGTGCTCGCGAAGCTGGTCGCAGATCTCCGCCGACCACCGCTCGCTCGTCTCCAAGGACTCAATCAGAGCCTCAGCGGATCGGACCAACCGCTCGCTTTCAGGCTCGCCGAACAGCAGGGCATCGGCGGCCCCGAGCAACTGCTCCCGCTCCTTGGCGTGTAGCTTGGCGGCGCCCTGGTGATCAATGACCTCGAGCAGCGCTGTGTAATGCGCGCCACGAGTGATCATTGGCTCAGTGGCCATCATGCTCCTCACGTTAGCGACCTCTCTCAGCTTCGCGGCTCAATATCTGCTGATTGCGATGCTCGGAGTTGTGCGCGCGCGGTGACGAGGGCAGAGCCTATCCCGCCTCGACCTGAGTCGGTGGCATCGGGCGGCCCTCCGGCTCGCGCCTGCATGCACCGCCGCGAGCGGCCGTCCGCTAGGTGGATGGCGCCGGGACGCTGAACCACGCGCCTGGCCCAGCGCATAGCATGCTCGGCGATGCCCCCGCTGCTCCTCGTCGAGGAACCCTCCCGGCACGTCATACAGCTCGCGCTCAACCGACCCGAGCAGCTCAACGCGATGACCTCGGAGCTGTGCGAGGAGCTGCATGTCGAGCTGCGGAGAATCGCCACCAGGCGTGAGTGTCGGGTCGTCATCCTGACCGGTGCCGGGCGCGGGTTCTGCGCGGGCGTCGACCTCCGCGGATACGGCGCAGCACCCGGCAACGACGGTAGTGACGAGCCTCGCGACCGCCTCGCGAACCAAGAGCACATGTCCACCCTCGTGCTGGGACTCCGAGCTTTGCCGCAACCGGTGATCGCCGCCGTCAACGGTCCGGCCGCCGGCCTCGGGCTCGCCTTGACCCTGGCCTGCGATATCCGCTATGCAAGCGCCAAAGCCGTGTTCCGGGCGGCCTTCATCAACATCGGCGTGTCCAACTGCGACATGGGCACAAGCTGGCTGCTCCCCCGCCTGATCGGCGCCTCGCGCTCGCATGAGCTGATGCTTACCGGGCGCAGGCTCGACGCCGAGGAGGCATTGCGGATCGGCCTGGTCGCCGACGTCGTCGATGAGGAGAGGCTGCTCGAGCGTTCAGTTCACGCCGCCGAGCAGATTGCAGCGCTCTCCCCCTGGGGAGTGCGCTTGACCAAGCGAGGAATCTGGAGCGCCCTGGAGATACCTTCCGAGCAGGCGGCGGTCGAGTATGAGGACCGTCAGCAGATCATGGCGACTTTCAGTCATGCTGTGCCCGAGGCGGTCGGCGCGTTCCTTCAGAAGCGTCCGGCCAGCTTCTCGGACTAGCGATGACGCCTTTCGCGTCTCGGCGAGTGCCGAGGGCTTGCGTGGCGGTGCAGGCACGATCAGCCTGGCCGGCGCTCGCGGCGCAGGGTGAGCTGGACGGCTTAGACTGATCCCGGTGACATTGTTTGGCGGGATCGGTCAATCGCGCCGGGGCGACTCTGCCTCGGGCGCCTTGGTGGCCCCAACGCATGAGCAGGCGCGGCGGCCGGCGCACTCGTGTCGGCTGGCCGCGGGGACGCTGGCCTGCGCTCGCTGCGATGCCCCGGTCGCGATTGGCGCCGGCTCGCTGTCCCTGACCGATCAGCTCACCTGCCCGTTCTGTCACTCCCGCGGCCCGGTGCGCGATTTTCTCTCCCTCGCACCACCGACCCGACCGGCCCGTGTCGTCGTGCTGGTGGGCCTGCCCGCACGCGCCCGGTAACTCGGCTCGGCCCGGCGGGATCGACGCTGCACGGGGTCGCCGAGGTGGTCGGCTTCCTCGCGGCCCACAGCCCGGCCTCGAGCGCGCTGACCCGCGAGCTGATGGGATGGCAGCCGAGCCACCCCGGGCTCATCGGCGATCTCGACCAAGGCCACTACTTCCGGAACCCATCCGCATGAGACCGCACCGAGATCTGAGCAGCGGTGCGGTCCGCGGGATCAGCAGAATGTTCGCGGCCCGTTGCAGTAACCAGACGAGAGCGATCTCCATCGGGGTTGCGGCCAGCCGCGAGGCAAGCGACGCCAGCGTGTTGGATTGCGGGGGTCTGAACCCGCCGAGCGGGAAGTGGCGCACGTAGGCGACGTCCTGCTCGGTGAGGGAGTCGAGAAGGGTGCCCTGAGCGAACCCGAGGACAATAGCCATCGAGCTTCGCCCAACCAAGGGAGCCCAAGATGACCGACGCACCCCCCACAATCGACCCGCGACACGCCGCGCTGCTGGTGATGGACTACCAGATAGAATCCTCGACCGGCTCGCTGAACCCGCAGCGCTGCTCGTGCGCGCAAGCGACGCCATCGACATCGTCCGGCGCCACGGCGGTCAGATCGGATACGTCTGTGTCGCGTTCGACGACGCGGACTACGAGGCGATCCCCGGCAGAAGCGCAATGGCGCGGGTAGCGACGGCAGGTCGCGCCCTTCACGTCGATTCCCCCACGACTGCCATCCACGAGGACATCGCCCCCGAACCCGGCGATATCGTGGTGCGGAAGACCCGCGTCGGCGCGTTCTCCACGACCGACCTTCACGAGCAGCTGCAAGATCGCGCCATCACCACGGTGATCCTCGCCGGCATCAGCACCAGCGGCGTGGTCCTCTCGACCATCCGCGACGCCGCCGATCGCGACTACCAGGTGCTGGTCCTCTCCGACGCCAGCGCCGACCCGGAGCCCGGCGTGCACGAGTTCCTAATCGAGAAGATCTTCCCTCGCCAAGCCCAAGTGATCACGATCGCCGAACTCGAGCACCTGCTCGCAGTCCCCGACGACTAGCCGATCAGCGCTCCCGAAGCGGCGACGACTGATCAAGCCCCTGCGAGCACCTCCTTGGCCGAGCGCAGCGTGGGCCGCGAGCGATCGACGAGGACCGGGGCTCCCGGCTCCGGGGAGAGGGGTCCGGGAGTCGCGGGAGAGCGCTGCGAGAGCGCGGCTGACACGACCTCGACAAACTCCGGTGGCTGATCGTTCTGGAGGTAGTGGTTCGCGTGGGGCAGAAGCCAGAACTCGTTGTCCCCCGGCTTGGTGGAGAGGTAGGCGTTCCAGATGTAGGCGGCGACCCGTGGCGGCGAGACGACGTCATGCAGACCCCAGGCCAAGGTCGTGGGAACCGGCGATTCGGCGAGGTACGCGAGCCACTCCTGCTCGTGCTCAGAGCGCTCCACCAGATATTGGATCGTGTCGTGGAGCACCGCGACGCCGTCATTCACCGCGAAGGTATGCGCCAGAGCCGCGATATCGGGGTCCTCCAGCGAACGCGGCGGGGTGAATGTGGTCTGGCCCAACCCGCTCGCGAGCAGCTCGGGGGTCACCGCCTCGAGGACGGCAGTCGCGGAGTCGCGATCGAGCACAAGCCGCTGGAAGCTGGTGAGATTCGACAAGGGGAGAAACATGTTCCCGTTGCCGAGCACGAGATTGGTCAGCTCGAACGGCGTCTCCGCAGAAGCACACCGGCGGGCGAAGGCCAGGGCGACGCTGTCCCCACGGTCATGCGCGACTATTGCGCCCTGCCGCGCGTCGAGCATCTCGCGAAGGTAGTAATCCACGAGCTCGCAGTCACGATGCAGGGTGTAGCTCTCATCCTTGGGCTTGTCGGAGAACCCGAACCCCGGGAAATCGAGCACACAGACACGGTGCTCACGGCTGAGCGCGTCCACGACGTCGTACCAGTCGACGCTGCTCGTCGGGTACCCGTGCAACAGCAGCAGTGTCGGTGCCTCCGGGTCGCCGAACTCGGCGTGGAAGATCCTCAGCTTGCTCGTGTGGCGCATGGGCTCGAGGGGCGTCCAGTCGAAGAAGCTCCCCGCCTCCAGCCATTTCCGAGCCCGTCCTTCCATCCGCGCGACCCCTTTCGGTGACGACCTTCGCATGAGAACCTACGTCATCCTGATCTGCCCCGTCGCGCGGAAACGGATCGCCGGACCCGTGGCGCGAAGGCGTCTAACGGGCCCATCGATTGCCGTCGCCGACCGCTCGACGCGAGGACCCGGCATGTGCCCGTCGCCCTAGAGCGGCCAGACGGAGCTTGATACAGAACCGGGCATCGCCTTCTCCCACAGCTCACCCAGGAGCTCCAGATCGGTGTCGTCGAGGTGGTCGAGCAGGAGCTTGCGAACTACTGCGTGGTGGGTGACCTGTGAAGCGCGCAGGCGGGCGAGGCCTTCCGGGGTCAGCCTCACCAGCAGGCTGCGCCCATCATCCGGGTTGGCGCTCCGCTCGACCAGGCCGGCCTTCGTGAGCCGGTCGACCGACCTTGAGACCCCGCTCGGACTGAGGTTGCGCTGCTCGCCCAGCTCTCCGATCGTGAGCGTCCCGCCGGGCGCACCGACGAGCGTGATCAGTACGCCATAGGCGTCGATGCCAAAGCCGTGATCAGCGAGAAGCTGACGCTCGAGCTCACGGAAGACCGTGGCGTGCACCCGCAGCATGCCGCGCCACGCGCCGAACTCACCGGGCGTGAACGGGTTCGGCTCGGGCGCCCCGTCGTGGTGGGGATCGATCCGTGGTTCGCTAGGAGAAGTACTTGACATCCGCAAATACTCTGATGTATTGTTTGCGCATTGCAAATAGTCTAACGGTTACCCCCGAACCTCCAGATGGGAGATGCACATGACGACCGCCACCGCTGTACAGACGGTCCTAGCGCCAGACGAAGGCCTGCGGCTCCAGTCGGGGCCGGGACGAGATCTCATTTTCAAGGTCACCGGAGAGGACACCGGTGGTGCCTTTGACTACTTCACGGTCGAGGTCGCACCCAAAGGCGGTCCCCCTCTGCATGTGCACCACAAGCAGGAGGAGACTATTCATGTGATGACGGGGCGGTTCAAGGTCAGGATCGGCGACGAGGTCTTCCGTCTGAGTGAGGGCGGATTCGCATATCTGCCGTCCGAGGTTCCGCACGCGTTCCTGAACCTGACCGACGAGCCCGGCGAGATCGTCGTGGTGTACACGCCAGGCGGCGGGCACCGCTTCTACGAAGAGCTGGGGCCGGCCACCCGGAGCGGGACGCCGGATCGAGCGGCCGTCGCAGCAATCTTCGAGAGGCACGGCATGACGCTGTTGGCTCCCCCGCTGGGCGCCGACTGACCCGTACGCCGCCGCACTTCGCCAAGCCCCGGAGGTCAACGGCATCGAAGCGCACGCCTGGCCGGACGGCACGCCGGCATCGCCGTCCGGGCGTCGGCCTGGCGACGCGCGCGAGGCGATCGCGGAGCGGCTTGGCCGGATGTAGCGTCGACGGCGTGGAGGTGCGCCACGCCGTCGCGGCCGATCTGCCCGCGCTGACCCGGCCAAGTGGCGGAGAGGCGCGGACCCGGAGACGGTTGACCCGGTGATGTACCGTCGAGGACCAACGCGCCAGGTCGCCCCACCATGTCCGAGTCAACCCTTCCGCAAGACGACGCCCGCCTCGAGAACCCGGCATACGCGGCGCTGTCGGGCGCGCACTCCCGATTTGCGCAGCGCAGTGGTCGCGCGCTTCGATATCCCGCGGACATCGCGCCCTTCCTCGCGCTGCCGTCCGAGGCGTCGAGGACCGACTGGCAGGACGCAAGCGGGTTGGTGCCGACCGGAACCGTGGCCGCGACGATTCACGATGGCTCTCCGCTGCCCGAGTCATTGAAGGTGACCCACGCCTTCGAGCTCGTGCAGATGATCGGAGAGCAGGCCGAAGGGGTCTACGATCCGGAAGCGGTCACTCTGGGTTCGGCTGATGTGCCAGAGATGCTGGAGCTCGTTCGGCTGACCGATCCCGGACCGTTCTTCCAGAGAACGATCGAGCTTGGTAACTACGTGGGCATCCGACGCGACGGTGCGCTGGTGGCGATGGCCGGCGAGCGTCTGCACTTCGACGGATGGACGGAGATCAGCGCCGTGTGCACCGCACCGACATATCGGGGTCAGGGACTGGCATCACGACTCGTGTCCACGCTCGTTGCCGACATCCAACATCGTTCCGAGCGCGTCTTTCTCCATGTCCTGACCACCAACACCAACGCGATCGGACTGTACGAAGGGCTCGGGTTTCGCGCTCGCCGAGACCGGACGATCTCCGTGCTGACGCGCGCGACCTAGCGCGAGTCCGCTGCCGAGTTCTCGCTGTCGCGCAGGTAGCCGTGGTGTTCGAGCTCGCTGATCACTTCCCGCTGATGGGTGGCGAACGTCTGCAGCCGGGTGCTGAGAGTCTTAAGCTCGGCGGCGGCTTCGCGCTCGCGTCGCTGGAGGGCCATCTGCTGTCGATTCTCGATGTCGCTCAGCCGCGCGGCTCGAACTTCGGCGCTCACCTCCGAACCGGCAGTCACCGAGGCCCGTTCGCTACAGCCCAGCGCGACCGGCGCACGGATCTCCAGTCCGCCCGGTTGGCTCGGCAGCGCCCGGTGGACCGACGGGTCCCACGCGGCGATCCGTTGGGCCAGCATGTGCCCCACCGCTCGCCCTGGGGGCCACCACAGGCAGCGCGTGGAAGGCTCGCGTGTCCCGAGCGGGTTCTCGGCCAGCCATTGCTCGCGTGCCCCGGTGAGCAGCAGGCCAGTGAGATCGGGCGGGCCGGCGGATGTTGTCAAGCCGGCCCCGGCCTCGCCGGCGATCGACGCCGCGATCGCGGCTACCGCGGCGTCGGCCTGCCGGGCGGAGAGCGCGCTGTGCTCGAGCGCGGCGGCGATGCACCCGCCCGCGGCCCACACGCGTTCGCTGCCACATACCTTCAGCGTGTCGTCGACTTCGATGAGCCCGACCGCATCAGTCGCTACGCCGTTGATGAACGGGCCGACGACGGTCGGTAGCGATATCAGCCGCTCGAACTCGGCCGAGGAGCCCGTGCCGAGCCGCACGCGGGCGGGGTCACTGGGCTCGCCCATCAGCGCATCGGTCCCGTCCGCCGGCTGCCCTGGCACGAGCAAGACATCCGCAAGCTCCCACCCTTGGGCGCTTCGCTCAGGGTCGTCGACGACCTCGACGCCGGTGAGCACCTCGACTCCCGCGGCGTCAAGCTCGCGCTCAACGGCCTCGGTCGCGGCGCGCCCGAGCGCGCCCAACGGCCTCTCCTCGGCTGTCAGAAGCGTGACTCGAGCGTCGGTCCCGGTTGTCCTCCACGCCAGGACCAGGGCGAGCTCGTAGGCCGGTATGGGCCAGCGCGCCCCGCGGGGGACGGCCACGGCGACGCTTCGCACCTCGCCGGCGGCGATCCCCTCGATGATCCGGTCAAGGAAGCCGGGATCGGCACCACGCTCCCACACGTGCCCTTGGCTCAGGGCCCGCCTGGACCGTGCCCCCATGGCGAGCAGCAGGAAGTCGAAGTCCACCGTGTCGCCGTCGCGGGTGAGCACCTTGCGCTCCTCCTCGTAGATGACGTCCGCGCGGTCGGCCACCCACGTGGCTCCAACCTGCGCGACCAGGTCCGCGATCGCGAGGCCGCGCTCGGCGGCGGGCCGAAACAGTGAACCTGGGCTCATCGGCCGATAGCGGAACTGGCGATCAGGCGCGATCAATCGAAGCTCGGCCCCCGCGCCCAACTGCTCGCGCGCCGAGAGCAGGCCCTCGAGTGCCGCGGTACCGGCCCCTACGACACACACAACCGGTCCAGACACGCCCGTAGTATCCGTCACGCCCGTTGGCAACGCAGCCACCTCAGCGGCTTTCGCACCGGCCGGGATCGCCAATCACAGGAAGAGAGATCGCGATGTCGGTAACCCAACAGCTCACAGGCAGTATCGACGCCGGTCAGAGGGGCGGTGTGGGGTGAGCCCGAGCGAAGCGCATCTCAGGGCCGGACAGCTGGGTACGGCCGACGTGACGGCATCGACCGTGGCCAACATCGGGCCAGGGATCGACTTCTACTTCGCCTTCGGCGTGATCGCCGTCACCGCCGGCGTTGCGGCCCCGCTGACGATCCTCGCCGCGGGTGTCGCGGTCGTCCTCCTCGCCTTCACCGTGGCCGAGTTCACCAGCATGGAGCCCTCGGCGGGAAGCTTCATCACCTATGTCGAGACCTCGCTCGGAGCGAGGGCCGGCGTCGTCACGGCCCTCCTCGTCGCGGTCGGCTACACGGTGGCCATCGCCGGCGTCTTCACCATGTCGGGCGGCATGGTCACGCTCACACTCGACCACTACACCTCCTTGAACATCCCCTGGGAGCCGTTGAGCCTGATACTGACCGTCGGCGCCATCTGGCTGACCGTGCGCGGCGTCAAGCTCTCGACGGCCGTGGTGGGCCTGGCCGTTCTGGTGCAGGTGGTCATCATGGTCGCCGTCTGCATCGTCGTGCTCATCGAACAGCGTGCCGTCCTGTCGGGAATTCCGTTCTCACCCGCTCATGTCAACGGTGGGCTGGCCGGTCTATCCGCCGGCTTCCCGCTCGCCCTCTACATGCTCATCGGATGGGAAAATGGCCCGGCGCTCGCCGAGGAGTGTCGCGACCCCAGGCGCACCGTCCCGCGAGCTCTGTATCTCTCGATCGCGATCGGCACGATCCTCTTCGTCTTCTTCGCCTACGCGACCGTCACCGGCTTCAACTACAACGTGTCATCCATCGGTCGCTCCTCGGTCCCTTTCCTGGCAATGGCCGACCACTACCTTGGCTCGGTCGCGGTCGTGGCCTGGCTGATCGGGATCGTCTCGGTGCTCGCGACGCTGGTCTCCGGCGTGAACTCGCAGGCACGCATGCTGTTCGACGGTGGACGATCGGGGCTCCTTCCCAGGTGGCTCGGCCGCGTCCGCCCGCCCGTCGATACGCCGGTCAACGCGCTGCTGGGCATGGCGGGCGCCGGTCTCGGGATCATCGTGGTCTGGTGGCTGCTCCATCTCACCGGTGTCATCACCGGCACGACCAGCCCTGTCGAACTGTACGCGGAGTGCTCGACCATGGGCACGATCGTGATCCTGTTCGTCTACGTGCTGACGACGTTCTCACTTCCGGTGTTCATGTGGCATCGCCACCGGCAGGCGTTCTCGGTCCTTCGGCACGTCGTCATGCCGGCGCTGGGCGCCCTGGTTCTTGTCATCCCCTTCGTTGAGCTGTTCAAGCCGGGACAGCCGGTGCCCTACAGCGTCTTCCCATACCTTTCGCTGGCGATCCTGGCGGCGGCGGTGCTGGCCGCCTGGCTGGTCGTCCGTCGCAACCCGTCCGCCGGGTCGGGCGAGGGGATGGCGTTCTCCGAAGGCGAGTCGCAATAGCCGGCCCGGTGAACGCCGCGCAAGCCACCTGTGAGAAGTAGACTCGGGCCACGCCGCGCCGATGGTCCGTGTGCGAGGCCGAGAGGAGAGATGCATGCGCCAGCTGACGAGTCTCGATGCGCAGTTCCTGGCCATCGAGGACGGGCGTCACTACGGCCACGTGAGCGGCCTGGCGATCTACGATCCCTCGCTCGCGCCGGACGGCGTCCTGGATGCGGAGCGGGTTCGCGCGACACTCGCCGAGCGGATCCATCTGCTTGCGCCCTTCCGCTGGCGGCTCGCCGAGGTGCCGCTCGGCCTCGATCATCCCTACTGGGTGGATGACGAGCGCTTCGACCTCGAGTTCCACGTCCGCGAACTTGCGCTGCCCCTGCCGGGCAGCGCGGTCCAGCTCGCCGAGCAGGTGGCCCGGATCTTCGCGCGCCAGCTCGACCGCTCGCACCCGCTCTGGGAGCTGTACGTGATCCAGGGCCTCGAAGGCGGCCGCGTCGCGGTCTTCACGAAGATCCACCACGCGGCGGTCGACGGCCTGTCGGGCGCCGAGATCCTCAGCGTGCTGCTCGACTCCTCGCCTGAGGGCAGGGACGTCGAGCCGCCGCCGAGCACGAACCGCCGCGGCGAGCGCATGCCCGGCGACGTCGAGATGCTTGCCCGGGGATTGGCCGGACTGCCGCTGCAGCCGCTGCGCGCGGCCCGGCGCCTGCCCAAGACCCTCGCGAACCTCGACGTCCTGCCGACGATGCGCCACCTTCCCGCAGCGGGCCTGATCGCGGGTGCGACGCGGCGTGTCGGACGCGCCGTGGCGCCGCGTCGCGACGACGGCGGTGTGCTCGAGGGTCGCCGGCTGAAGGCACCGCGCACGCGCTTTCAGGGTTCGATCTCGCCCCACCGGCGCCTGGCCTTCGGCTCGATCCCGCTCTCAGAGGTGAAGGCGATCAAGAACGCGACCGGCTGCACCGTGAACGACGTGGTCATGGCTACGTGTGCCGGCGCCATGCGCTCCTTCCTGCGCGATCACGCCGAGCTGCCGGCGCAGCCGCTCGTGACGATGGTGCCGGTGTCGGTGCGCACACCCGAGCAGTTTGGGACCTTCGGGAACCGTGTCTCGACGATGATCGTCGAGCTGCCCACCGACGAGGCGGACCCGTCACGGCGGCTCGCGCGGATGCACGAGACGATGCGCTCGGCCAAGGAGCGCCACCAGGCGCTCCCGGCGTCTCTGCTGCAGGACGCCAACGAGATCATCCCTCCGGCGCTGCTCGCCAGGGCCTCGCGCGTGACGGCACGGCTCGCCGTCACACGCGGGCTCGAGGCTCCGACGAACCTCGTGATCTCCAACGTGCCGGGATCGCCCGCCCCGTTGTTCCTCGCGGGAGCCAAGCTTGAGGCGCAGTACCCGATCTCCGCGATCATCGACGGCGTCGGCATCAACATCACCCTTCTCAGCTACAGAGACCAGCTCGACTTCGGCATCGTCGTGGACCGTGAGATGCTCGACGATCCCTGGGACCTGATCGAGCGCCTGCAGTCCGCCCACCTGGAGCTGCTCGAGCTCGCGACGGGCAACTCGGGCGCAGGCCGACGCAACGGCGCCGCCACCCCGAAGGCGAGAAGGCAGCCCACCAGCGGCTAGGGCGCCGCCGGAAGAGGGCCGAGCAGGTGACGCGGGTGGGCCGCGCCGTCTATATTGCGCGCAGCCCGAGGGGGATCGAAAGCGAGATGGAAGGTCCTATGCCATTCGCAGAAGTCAACGGTCAGCGCATCCGCTTTGATGACAGCGGGGGAGACGGGCCTGTGGTGATTCTCTCCCACGGCTTCCTGATGGACCGCGAGATGTTCGCGCCCCAGGTCGCCGCGCTCGCGCCTGAGTTTCGCGTGATCAGTTGGGACGAGCGCGGGTTCGGCGAGACCGAGTTCGACGGGGAGCCATTCACCTACTGGGACTCTGCCAGGGACTGCCTGGGCCTGCTCGACCAGCTTGGTATCGAGCGGGTGGTGCTGGGCGGCATGTCGCAGGGTGGCTTTCTGTCGCTGCGCGCGGCGCTGTTGGCCCCCGAGCGCGTCCGGGCGCTCGTTCTGATCGACACCCAGGCGGGAACCGAGGATCCCGAGCGCCTGCCTGCCTACCGCCAGATGCAGCAGACCTGGCTGCAGGTCGGGCCGGTCGACGAGTTGGCCGAGGCGATCGCCGGCCTGATCATCGGTGATCCGGCGCTGAACGAGACGTGGATAGCGAAGTGGCGGGCGCTGCCGCTCGATGCCATGCGCGCGCCGGCCGATTGCCTGTTTGACCGGGACGACATCTCCGACCGCCTCGGCGAGATCACCTGCCCTGCCATCGTCTTTCACGGCACCGCAGACCAGTCGATCGAGATGGAGCGAGCCGACATGCTCTGCCGGGGGCTGTCGGGCTGCGGCGGCGTCGTGCGCGTCCAGGGCGCCCCCCACGCCTCCAACCTCACCCATCCCGACCAGGTCAACGGGCCACTGCTCGACTTCTTGCGCTCGCTCTGAGGAAGCTCAACCTCGGAGACCGGAGTCTCGAGGTCGTTCGAGCGGCTCGGGAGGATCGTCCCCGTCGCCGCGTCAGCCTCGCCGGCGCATAAACAGGTCCGGCCCGCGGGGGGAGCGGGCCGGACGGTGCACATTTAGGAGGAGGCTGTGCGTGGCGACTTGGACGTCGCATACATGAGTATCGCCACGGCGATCAACGCCACCTAAGCGTCCACGTCAGTCGAGATAAATGTTTGCGAGTAGCGGCCCCGCTCGGCGAGCCGGTGAACCTGTGGCGTCGCACGGGGCGCGGCCCCGGCGCGGCTAGGTTCGTCTGCGCGGCTCGGTCACCGATCGATAAAGTCCGCCCATGGCGAGGCTCCGGGCGATGATGGTGCAGCGAGACGAAGGCGTGCGGGTGGCGTGAGCCGGCGGGTGGCCCTGGTCAGCGGTGGGGCCCGGGGGATCGGCAGGGCGGTCTCGCTGGCGCTCGCTCGCGGCGGAATGGCCATAGCCATCGCCGACCGGCTCAAGACCGAGGCGGGGGAACTCGAGGAAGAGATAGTGCAGGCGGGGGGGCAGGCGCTCGCGGTCGTCCTCGACGTGACCGACGCGACAGCGGTCACCTCGGGTGTCGCGCGGACAACCGCTGCGCTCGGTGGGGTCGATGTGCTCGTGAACTGCGCCGGATGGGACGAGTTCAGACCGTTTCTCGAGACCGATGAACGGTTCTGGCGCCAGGTGATCGCGATCAACTACGAAGGCGCTCTTCGCACCACGCACGCCGTGCTGGGCGGCATGATCGAGCGTGGTTGGGGCCGCATCGTGAACCTGTCCTCCGACGCGGCCCGCGTCGGCTCGGCCAACGAGGCGGTGTATGCCGGCGCAAAGGCGGCAGTGATCGCGTTCACCAAGACGGTTGCGCGCGAATCCGCGCGGCAAGGCGTCACCGCCAACGTGGTCTGCCCCGGGCCGACGGACACCGAGATGCTGAGGGGCATGACGCGGGAGGCCCCGGACGCGGAGCGGCTCGTCACAGCGCTCACGCGGGCGGTGCCGATGCGGCGACTCGGAACCCCCGAGGACGTCGCGGCGGCCGTCGAGTTCCTCGTCTGCGAGGACGCCGGCTACATCACCGGCCAGACCCTGTCGGTGAGCGGCGGGCTGACGATGGCGTAGGTGAGGGATGGCCGCCGACCAAGACCGAGCACGCGCGCCGCAGGAGCTGACCGACGTCCGCTACGAGGAAGCAGGACGGCCTGGCCTGGATCACGATCGACCGACCGGAGCGGCTGAACGCGTTCACGGCGCACACCGTGGACGAGCTCATCCGCTGCTTCAAGCGCGCCTGGGCCGCCCCCGAGGTGGGCGTCGTGGCGCTGACCGGCGCCGGCGATCGGGCCTTCTGCGTGGGCGGCGACCAGAAGCAGCGCGAGCAGACCGGAGACTACGGGCCCTCCGAGACTGGCCTGTTTGAAATCGAGGCCCTGCATCGCGTGATCCGCGATCTGCCAAAGCCCGTGATCGCCGCCGTGAACGGCCTTGCGATCGGCGGTGGTCACGTGCTGCACGTCATCTGCGACATCTCGATTGCTGCCGAGCACGCGCGGTTCGGGCAGGCCGGCCCGCGCGTGGGCTCCTTCGACGCCGGCTTCGGCACCGGCTATCTCGCGCGGGTCGTCGGCGAGAAGCGCGCCCGCGAGATCTGGTTTCTGTGCCGCCAGTACGACGCGCACGAGGCCGAGCGGTGGGGGCTGGTCAACCGCGTCGTCGAGGGCCCCGGGCTTGCGGGCGAGGTGCGCCGCTACGCGGATGAGATCCTCGCGCTGTCACCAACCGCCCTGCGCTTCCTGAAGCAGTCATTCAACCTCGAGACCGAGCACCTCGCCGGGCAGGCGGCGCTGGCCTTCAGCGGGTTGGAGGAGTTCGCCGACTCGCAGGAGGCCCAGGAGGGTATGCGTGCCTTCAACCAGAAGCGGCCCCCTGACTTCGCGCCCTTCCGCGGCGGCGCCTCGGGGTCGAGATGAGCAGGTCGGCCGGGCCGTCGCCGACCGGCGTGATGCCGAGCTCGAGCAACTTCTCCTCGAGCGCAACGATGCGGTCCGTGTCCTCGTAGAAGTCCTCGTGCTCGACGATCTTGCCCCACCGCGTGCGCACGACCAGCACGGTGCGGTTGGCGTAGATCTGTTCGCCGTCGGGACCGTTCGCATGGTCGTCGAAGCGGGCGACCATCGTCAGTGCCCACGGCGGCCCGGCGATCCACAGCCGGCGTATCTCACCCTGGACGCCCGCACCGGTGAAGTTGCGCAGAAAACGGTCGATCTCCACTCTGCCACGGTGCTCGCCCGCCCAACGGTGGGGACCGTCGTTGAAGTGAAGGACGGCGTCCTGCGCGTAGCCGGCCAGCAGCGGCTCGTGGTCACCTGCGTTTAGCCGGCGCACGTCGCGGTTGAGCTTGAGCAGCAAGAGGCGCGGCAGCAGGGCGCGGGCAGCCACCGTAGCGACGACGCCGGTGAAGAGGCCCGATCTATAGGCGCTCGCCATCAACCCGCCTCGGCCAGTGCCGCGGAGACGAGCGCGACGGCAGCGGCCCCGGCCGCGTCCATCGGCTCTGTGCTGCGAAGCGAGCGGCCCAGCAGGAACGCGCCCTCCAGTATCGCCAGGACGCTCAACGCGAGGGCCCTTGCGCGCACCGGGGCAATGCCGTCCTCGACGGCATCCTCTGTGAGCGCGGCGAGCCAGCTCTCGAATACGTCGGCGCTGGCCCGGCGCAGGACCTCGTGCGTGCTGGCGACCTCGCCGGCGACGGTCGCGATCGGGCACGCATCGGCGAAGTCGGTCGAGCGCAGCGTGTCGGCGGCTCCGGCAAAGAACTCGCGCACCGTGCTCGCAAGGTCGGGCGCCGACTCGGCGATCGACTCGTACAACGCGAGGAAGAAGCGCCCGCCGGTGCGCAGTACCTCGTCGGCCAGCTCTTCCTTGCCGGCGGGAAAGAAGTGGTAGAGCGACCCGAAGGGGGCCTGCGCCTGGGCGACGACCTGCTTGAGGCCCGTACCCGCGTAGCCCTGCCGGCGGAACAGCTCGGCGCTCGCATAAAGGATGCGCTCGCGCGTCGGGACGTCGGTGACGGTCGGCATGGCGACGGCGAGCATATCAGTAGAGCGATCTATCTAGATTCTCGTCTCCTCTCCGCGGCGTTCAGGCGATCGCTGTCGACCGGCTCGTCGAGCATTGGCCGCCGTGCGGGCTGTCGCACCGCACGGGGCTCGCCGCCTACTGCGGGGAGCCGACCGCGAACCAGTCCAGCCGCAGCTCCGGCGTGCGCTCGCAGACGTCGCGCACGATCTCGAAGACCACGCCGCGACCGATTTCTGCGCGTTCGTCGCGCTCCATCGAGGAGGGCACGTCCTCTCCCCATGTGGCCACGATCTCAGAGCCGACCCTGGCGAACGACACGTCATCACGACGGGCGCCGAGTTGCTCTGCCAGCAGCTCAAGCGCGTCGGACGGCCGCGTGGGCCCCCTGAACCCCGTATGAGAGGTGATCCTGAACTTCACGCGCCAAGCCTACAGCGGTCGTCCGCGCGCCCGGCCGGTCTAGGCGGTCTCGCCCACGCGATCGACGCGGGCCGCCAGCCCAACCATCGCGCGGAAGGAGGCCTGGTCGTTCAGGTGCGGCAGCGAGTCCGATGGCGGATGCTCGATGCCGAGCATCCGAAGAAGCGGCTCCCAGCCATCGGTGATTTCGTGTACGACCAGCCGCTCGGCCGGCACCCTGCGCATGACCTCCTCGTTGTGCCTGTTGAACATCTCGATGGCGTATCCGCGGTCCTCGAAGCGCCCGTGGAATGTTCCCTGCCAGATCAGCGTCGAGATCATCGCGAACGCCTCGGGCGAGGGCGGCGTGCTCGTGCCGCCGAGCAGTTCGCCTTTGCGCCCCGCGATCAGCGTCGCGTAGAGCGAGTTCTTTGCGCTCTCATACCACGCGTCGGGATCCCTCACGGTGAGCAGGACCTTCGCCTCGGGGAAGACCTCCATCAGCGGCTCGTAGAACGTGCAACCCGGCCAGTCGACGGTCGATTCGAAGCCGTCGAAGACCTTCCTCCAGTCGACCGCCCGGCCGCTGGCCGCCGCCTGCCAGAGCGCCAGACGACCGGTGTCGCCCCACAGCACCTCGACCATGTGGTAGCAGGGACCCGCGCCCAGCTCTTCCAGTGCGGCCTTCAGCGTCATTGTCCCGGTGCGGCCGAAGCCGGCGCCTATTACCTTCATCTAGGTCTCCTGAAAGCTCGTGCTGTCGGGGTGCTGATGGCAGGAACCGTATACGTCCCTCAGGCCGAACGCCTGCGGGCGCCCAGCTCGTAGGCCCCGCCGTGCGCGGTCCGAAGCGTCCGTGACCGGCTCTCGCCCGCCAGCCGCACGGTGATCTCCAGTGCCGCGACCGAGCAGTTGATCACATCGTGGCTGCCCGGCGGCGCGACCTGCAGCGATGGTGGGACGGTGGATCCGAGTGTCGGCTCGCCCGGGCCGGGGGTGTCCGGTTCCTCATACGCCGGGTCAGCGTAGCGCCACCTCGCGGCCGCCTCGGGCGGGAACCCCACGCGGGCCTCGAGCTTCAGCCCGTGCTCGCCGGTGAGCTCGAGCCGGCACCCGCCGGGCGCCTCTGCGACGCGCAGTCCGCGCGCCGTGAGCCCGCCGAGCCGGTAGCGGCGAGCGCCCAGCGACAGTACGCCGTTGGCGACCCACGGCGTCAGGCGTCCGGCCACCCGCACGCGGCCGAGTGCGACGTCAAGCCATGCCTCGGGCTGCTCGGAGAAGCCGATGCCGTGCAGCCAGATCCAACGCTCGGCATGCTCGGAGCCCCAGTTGTGGCCGACCATGCCCCTCCAGCCGCGCACGTCGACCGCGGACTGCCCCGGGAGCTCGAGCAGACCGTCGAACCGTGCCGCCGGCATCGGGCTGGTGAGCTTCGTGCGCGGCAGGGGCGCGCGGTAGAGCCAGCTTCCAGGCAGGTGGCGCAACTCCGGCTCCTCGCAGGCCAGCCGCAGCGACCAGCGCGCCCCCCCGCACCGACCCTCGGCCTCCCGGGGCGTCAATCGCGCGCCGTCCAGCTCGATCCATCCTCCCGCGGGCACGCCGGGCTCAAGGCCGGTCAGCTTGTGCATGAACGGTGCTCCGCGTCGCGAGTCGAAGACGGTGCACCAGACCGAGCCCTTCGGGAGCCGCCCGGGACGCTTGTGTACGGTCAGGCGAATCCACGCTCCGACGGGCTGCTCGGGCGCGACCGCACGCAGGTAGAAGGACTCGTACATCCCCGCCCGGATCGGCGCCCGGGGGAAGATCGCGCTGGTGGGCATCTCGCCGATGCTAACCCTCGCTCCAGATCCTGGGAGGATGCCCGCATGAACCGCGACTCGCTCGTCCAGCTGCCGCCCGCCCTGACAAGACCGCAGGAGCGAGCCGACGCGCGCTTCGTGCTGGGCGTCGACGGTGGCGCCACCAAGACGCTCGCGGCCGTGCTCGACCTGGAGAGCCGGCACTCCATCTGGCCCACGGCGGACCGAGCAACGAGGACGCCGTCGGCACCAGCTCCGCCGTCCAGGCGGTGCTCGGAGCCGCCGACGGGGCGATCGAGCGAGCCGGCATCAAGCGTGGGGAGCTCGGCGCGGCGGTGCTCGCGATCGCCGGCACCGACACCGCACGCGATCGCCCGGCACGTGCGTGCGGCGCGCAGGCCGACGATTGGATCGTGGTCAACGACGTGGTCGGCGCCTGGGCCGTCGCCACCGGCGCCGGACCCGGCGTGGCGGCGATCTCGGGCACCGGGCTCCAACGTCTTCGGCGTCGGTCCGACAGGGGCGCGCATGGCGGGCGGGCGGCTGGGGTCACCTGCTCGGGGACGAGGGCAGCGGGCTACTGGCTGGGCATCGAGTCGATCAAGGCGGCACTGCGCGATCGCGACGCCTCCGGCCCGCAGACCGCGCTCACGCGAAGCCGCGCCGGCGTTCTTCGGCGTGCCGAGCATCGAGGCGCTGGCGGTGTACGTCTACTCCAAGCCGCTCACCAAGAGCGAGATAGCCGCGTTCGCGATCGAGACCGCCAAGCTACGCCGACGGGGGAGACGCGGTCGCCCGCGAGCTCTTCAGGCGCGGGGCGGGCTAGCTGGGCGAACAGATCGCCGCGGTCATCCGCCAGACGGGCCTGGTCGCGGGGGCCGAGGGAGCGGAACGCCCGCCCGGCGGGGGCGGCCCGGATCCCGGTCTCCCGGCGGAGGCCTTTCCCGTGGGCCTCATCGGCAGCGCGTTCAAGGCCGGGCCGGTGTTCCTCGAGCCGATCGTCGCGGCGGTCCACGCGTGCGCCCCGTCGGCGCTCGTCTCGCGCGTGGAGATGGCTCCGGTGGCCGGCAGCCTGCTGCTTGCGGCGCGCGCCTGCGGTCACGAGCACGCGGTCGACCCCCGGGAGCTCTCGCGGTCGATCGAAGCGGCGGTGGCCGAGCTGCCCTGACGCGGCTCGGTCCTATGCGACCGCGCGCAGCCGGGCCTCGATCGCCGCGCGGTCGCCGATCGCCTGCGCCCCCATATGCCGTATCCGCACCGCCGCGGCGGCGTTGGCGAAGTGCGCGGCGCGCTCAGGTGCCCTGCCCTCCGTGAGCGCGACGAAGAACGCCGCCGCGAACACGTCACCGGCGCCGACGTCGTCGAGAGGCCTCTCGACGGACGGCACGTGGACGGCAACCTCTGCCCCGCCGGGCAGCAGCAGCGTCGTCGAGGATGCGCCGGCGGTGATCGCCACCACCGCGCCGGCCGCCGTCGCCCTCGGGATCAGTTGACCGCAGCTCGCCCGCTCGTGCTCGCTCAGGACCACCGCGTGGCAGCGTTGCGGTATCCGGTGCTCCTCCGGCGGGGCGTGGACGATCTCATCGTCATTTGCAGACCACCGTCTGAGAAGTCCCTGCGGGGTCAGCCCCACGAAGTCGGCGGACCCCCGCCACCGGCCCGGGGTCTCGCGGGCGACGGGCGCCAGGTGCAGGATCGAGGTGTCGAGGACTATCTGCTCGTCGAACGCGCCCGCCCATCCCAGCACCCGCTGGGAGCGCTCAGAACCCGAGCCGACCGTCTGAAGCGTGGTGGTTTGCGCCGCCGCGAGCACCTCGAGCTCGAGCTCGCCGCGGTAGGGCTCGAGCAGCTCCTCGATCTCGTGCGCCACGCCCCTGGTCAGGATCCGCGAGCGCCGCCCGAGCCGGGCCGCCTGCAGCGCGCTGTAGAAGGCGCTTCCGCCGGGGCGGCGCGACCCGTCGCCCGCCACGTCGGCCGTCACGTGCCCGACGGTCGTGTAGTCGAAGCGCCTAGAAGAGCCCACGATCCCGTCGGCGTCTGAGAGGATGGCTCAAACCGTGCCCGGCCGGCGAGCGTCGGTGAGCTTCCTGTGCACGAGGATGCGTATACCAAATCAGATGGCCCTCGATCCTGCCGTGTCGGCTGAGCCCTCATCCCTCATGACTGAGAATCCTCCCCACCGGCCCCGGTGGCGGGCTCGCCTGCACCCGCTACGCGAAACCATGGCGACGGCCGGCTGCGCGCTGGCCGCGGCCGGCGCCCTGGCGAGCGTCCCGCACCCGGCGTACGCCTCGGGGCCAGTCGCGCAGCCCCGGCCCCCGGCTCACCGGGCGAGATCCTCTGCGCCGCCGCGCGCGCGACATCCTCGCTCCAGGCCCACGAGCACGGTGCTGCACGGCAACGCCGCACGTGCCCTGCTCGCCTTCCAGGCGATGCAGAAGTACTACTACATCCTCGGCTCGGGGCTATATGAGGGGGAACCCTTCTCCTCGCTGTGGCCGTTCTCGGAGGCGCTCGCGGCGACCGTCAGCATGGCCGGCATCCCCGGCATGAGTTCATCCATGGGGCGTGAAGTCAACGCGCGGCTGATCGGCCTTCGCTCCTACCTGGACGAATCCAATGCCGGCGCCTCGGAAGGCACCTACACGAGCACGCTCGCCGCGTTCGATGCCACGGTGGCGCCGCCGGCCGGTCCGGGCGGGCCCAAGTACTACGACGACAACGACTGGGTCGGCATCGCGCTGGCGCGCCTTTATCGGCTGACCCGCAGTACGTCCGCGCTCACCTACGCCGAGCAGATCATGGCCTTCGAGATCGCCGGGTGGGAGTCTGATCCGGAACTCGCCTGCCCAGGCGGCATCCCGTTCTCGAACAGCTCGGAAAACACCGAACGCAACACGGTCACCAATGCGCCGACGGCCGAGTTGGCGGTGCAGCTCTATCGGATCACGGGCAACGTGCGCTACCTGCAGTTCGCCGAGATGGCCTACGAATGGCTGCGCCGCTGCCTGCTTGAGCCGAGCGGCCTCTACGCCGACCACATCTTTCCCCATGGCGAAGTCGATCCGACCCTGTGGAGCTACAACCAGGGCACGATGATCGGTGCGGGCACGCTGCTGTTCACGGTGACCCACGACGGCGCCTATCTGCAACAGGCCCGCCAGACCGCCCGGGCCGCGCTGTCCTACTTCACGCTCGAACGCCTGAGGGGTGAAAACCCCTTCTTCCCGGCCGTCTACCTGCACAACCTGCTCTACCTGGATTCCGTCACCCACGATCCGCCCGGTCCGAAGCTGGCGCAGGCCTACGTGAACTATGCCTGGGCGCATCTGCGGCTTGCGAACGGTCTGTTCCGGGGAGGGGAAGCGTCCTCCGCCGAACTCCTCGCCCAGGCAGCGATCGTGCAGATCTACGCGCTCCTGTCCTCGCCGGCCGGCACCTACTTCTGAACGCGCCCGCAGCTAGTAGGCTCTCACCCGGTGGCCCAAGCGACGAACCTGACGACAGCGGAGGGACTTGCGACGCTCGAGGCCGAGCTCGCGGCGCTCGAGGGCGAGGGACGGCGCGAGATCGCCGAGCGGATCAAGACGGCGCGCGAATGGGGTGACCTGAAGGAGAACAGCGAGTACCACGACGCCAAGAACGAGCAGGCGCACCTGGAGACGAAGATCCAGCGGCTGCGGGAGAAGATCGCCGCCGCGGTGGTCGTCGAGGAGACCCCTGCGAGCGCTGGCGGGGTGGTCGGGCTGGGCTCCACGGTCGTGGTGAGAGACCAGGACGGCCGCGAGCACACCTGGCGGATCGTCAGCTCGCACGATGCCTCGCCGGCGGAGGGCCGCCTGTCGGCCGAATCCCCGGTCGCGCTCGCGCTGCTCGGGCACGCCCGCGGCGATCAGGTGTCGGTCGCGCTGCCCAAGGGCAAGCGCACCCTCACCATCCTCAGCATCGACTGATCGGCGCCGCTCGGCCTTACGCGCGCGACGCGCTCGCGAAGGCGTCGCCGAGGCGACGCACGAACTTCTTGGGCGGGCGCCGAAACAGACGTGCGCCCCTGCGCAGCGCGCGCTTTCGCAGAAGCTTGCGCCGCCGCGCGATCAGCCTCATGAGATCCCTGCGCGTCTTGGCCCCCGGCCGCGATCCGCGGCCCGGCTGCTTTCGCGCCCGGATCCGCATCGCCAGCATCACCAGGTCGTGGTCCTCTCCGAGGATTTCCGCCAGCTCGTCGGCCTCGCGTGCCAGACGCCGGACGCGCTCGGCGTCGCCGCCGGCAGACCCCCGTCCGCCGGGGTGCCCGGCCGTGGCGCGGCCCGCACCGTTCGGGTCGCCCGGCTCGCGGCGGTCGAGCATCTCCGCGGCGTAGCGCAGGTCTTTGACGCGTTTGCGCCACTTGTGCATAGCCCGTGCGGTGTCGCCCTTGCCGCTCGCGGCCACCCAGTAGCGCCTGCGAGCCTGCCGGTAGAGCTCTCTGACCCCGGGCTCGAGCAGCTCGATGCCGTCGCGATCGGACAGCCTCCATTGGGCCACCCTCGCACGCAGGGCGTGCAGCTCGCCGAGCACCTGCATGCGGGCGGCCGCGTCGCCCAGTGTGCGCTCCTCGGCCCGGTCTCGCTCGGCCTCGAGCCGTGCGCGCAGCTTCACGACCGCGCGCCTTCGCGCGAGCTTCTCGGGTGCGCCCGCCAGCAGTCCGTCGAGCGTGCCCACGATCACCTCGGCGTCCCGCGCTCCGGCGAGCCGCAGGCCCGCCTCGCGCAGGACCTGCTCCTCTCGGTTGCAGGTCGTCGCTCCGAGCTCGGGTTCCAGCAGCCCCACCAGCGTGCGCAGGCGCTTCAGCGACTTGCGCGCCTCGTGCACAGCGATCGCCGGGGAGGCCACGTCGCCGCGACCCTCGAGCAGTTCGATCGTGTAGTCGAGCTGCTCCAGGGCCATGCGCCTCAGCCCCCCCGACAGCCGCTCGTCTCCCAGCAGCGCGAACTGGCGAGGACGGGTGCGCAGCGACCGGGCCGAGCGGCGGTTTCGCTCGGCTCTCGCCAGCGCGACGCCGACCCCGACTGCGACCGTCGCGGCGAGCGTCGCCGCGACGGTTGCCGCGAGCGGCGCGACAATGGATACATGTCCCGCCTTCCGCCCGCTCCATGGTGGACGGTGCGCCGCGCGGCGAACCGAAAGCCGTCGACGTATCGCTGTCCGTTCTGTGGTCATCATCTGGGCGCTCTGACCGAGCATATGCTCATCGCTCCCGAAGGAGATACCCGCCGCCGCCGTCACGCCCACACCGAGTGCGTGCTCGCCGCGCGCGCTCGTGGCGAGCTGGTCCTGCGCGATGAGTGGCTGAGCACTCAGCCGCGCCCGCCGTCGATGTGGAGACGACTGCTGCGCCGCTCCTAGGGGGAGCCGGCCGGGCGCGCCCTACTGCCTGCTGAGCGTCGCGGTGGGGCTCGCCGAGGGGATCGCGTCCAGGGCGACGAGTTTGCCGTTGTCGAGCTGAAAGCGCACCTGCGCCTGGCCGCCGCTGGGGCTGCTCGGCGGGTCGCCCCTGCGGTAGAGCGAATACGCAAGCGTGACTTCGGTGTCGCTCTGGGAGAGCACTTTCACCGCGGCGCTCGGCTGGCTTGAGTCGGTGCCGATGAACCGTCCGTTCACGAAGAAGAACGCCTGCTGGACGTAACCGCTGCGCGCTCCGATGAGCAAGCGCAACGCCTGGCTCGGGTGGTACTCGGAGGTGTCAACGGCGGTGTACCCCCGTTCCCGCAGCACGGCGATGGCGCTGCTCAGCCCTTCGGCGTTCTGCTGCGGCTGAACGAACGCGGGCTCGGGAGCCGTGCGCGCCTGCGACGGCGCCGGTGTGCCGCCGGCGGTGCTCGTCTGCGCCGGTGCCGTGCTCGACGGCGCCTGGCTCGTGGCCGTCGGGAGGGTGCTCTGCGCGCTCGAGGCCGTCACAGCCGGCGCCGGTGGGGCGCCGGCGACCGACACGGTCTTCGTCTGCGAGCCACAGGCGCCGAACAGCGCCCCGACGGCCAGCGCCGCCGCCGCGAGCACGGGGGAGAGGCCGCGTCTCATCCTGACCATCCTATTTGCCCGACGTCCGCGAGCGCGCCGCTAGCCGACAAACTTATTAGCTGCTGCTAATATACCCGGGTCAACGAAAGCTACCCGAGGAGCATCTGATGAGCGGCATGGGACGCAGGAACGGCTGGACTTTGGGAATCGTGTCGGTGGCGCTGTTCATGGTCGTGCTGGACAACCTCGTCGTGAGCGTCGCGCTGCCGACCATCCACCGCGAACTCGGTGCCTCGATCCAATCGCTCGAGTGGACCGTGAACGCGTACGTGCTCGCCTACGCGATGCTCCTGCTCACCGGCGCGGCGCTGGGCGACCGCTTCGGACGCAGGCGCATGTTCCTGGCGGGCCTCGCCCTGTTCACGGCGGCCTCCGCGGCCGCGGCGCTGGCACCCACCACCGGACTGCTGGTTGCCGCGCGCACGATCCAGGGCGCCGGTGCGGCGATGGTCACTCCGCTCACGCTCACCCTTCTCGCCGAGGCGTTCCCGCAGGAGAAGCGCGGGATGGCGATCGGCGTGTGGTCGGGCGTCAGCGGCATCGCCGTCGCGGTCGGCCCGCTCGTCGGCGGCGCCGTCGTGCAGGGTGCCTCCTGGCACTGGATCTTCTGGATCAACGTCCCCATCGGCATCGTGCTCGGCCCGCTGGCGATGCGCTGGCTGAGGGAGAGCCACGGTCCCTACGGGTCGCTTGATCTGGCCGGCCTCGCGCTCGCCTCGAGCGGCGCGTTCGGCATCGTGTTCGGTCTCATCCGCGCGCAGGCCCTCGGCTGGACGAGCACGACGGTCGTCATCTCCCTCACCCTCGGCGCGCTGCTGCTGGCCGGCTTCATCGCTCACGAGCGCACCACCGGCGAGCCGATGCTCCCGATGTACTTCTTCGCCAAACGCTCCTTCGCGGTGACGAACGTGGTGTCGCTTAGCATGTACTTCGGGATGTTCGGCTCGATCTTCTTTCTCTCCCAGTACATGCAGGACGTCCTCGGCAATACCCCGCTGCAGGCGGGGCTGAAGCTGCTGGTGTGGACGGGTGCCACGATGGTCGTGGCTCCCCTGGCGGGCGTCTTCTCCGAGCGCCTGGGCAGTCGCCCGTTCATGATCGCCGGCCTGTCGCTGCAGGCCGGGGCACTGGCCTGGCTGGCGAGCACGATCTCCACCCACATGCACTACTCGGCGATGATCGTCCCCTTCGTCATGGCCGGTGCGGGCATGGCGCTGGTGTTCGCCCCCTCCGCCAATGCGGTTCTCTCCTCGGTTCACACCAACCAGGCGGGCCAGGCATCCGGCGCCACCAACGCCATCCGCGAGGTCGGCGGAGTGCTCGGCGTGGCGGTGCTGGCCTCGGTGTTCACCGGTGCCGGCAGCTACCTCTCGCCCCAGGCGTTCGTCGAGGGCCTGCTCCCCGCCATGTGGGTGGGCGTCGCGGTGCTCGCCGCCGGGGCGCTCGTGGTGCTGGCGCTGCCGTTCGGGGCACGGAGCGCCGCGGAGCGGCCGGCCACGACGAGCGCCGGACAGCGCGAGGCCGTGCCGGTGCTGAGCGGCGAGGCGGCGTGAGCGGCGCCCCCGCCCGCCCCGCCCGCCGGCGCGTCCCGGCCGCCGAGCGCAGGGAGGAGCTGATCGGGGCCGCCGTGCACGCGTTCGCGCACGGCGGACTGCACGGCACGACGGTCGAGAGCATCGCACGGCGCGTCGGCGTCGCCCAGCCGTACGTGTTCACGCTCTTCCCGAACAAGCGCGAGCTGTTCCTGGCCGCGCTGGAACGGAGCTTCGAAAAGGTCGCCGACACGTTCCGGACGGCCGCTCTGGCCTATGAAGAGGGGCGCGCGCCGGCGGACTGCGAGGACGCGCTCGAGGCGATGGGGCGCGCCTACAAGGAGCTGCTGCTCAGCGACCGGGACTATCTGATGCTCCAGCACCAGTCCTACGCCGCATGTGAGGATGAGATCGTGCGCGTCCGCGTGCGCCACCGCTACGCCGAGCTCGTCGAGCTCGCCCGCTCGCTCTCGGGCGCCGAGCCGGACAGGCTCGACGACTTCTTCCGCCACGGCATGGCCCTCAACGTCGCGGCGGCCCTCGGCGTGGAGGATCTGTCGAGCGGGTGCGCCTGGGTACAGGCCGAGATCGGCTCGTAGGACAGCAGCGCCCTGGCCCGGTGGCGGCGCCGTAGGATGAGCGGCAGTGACGCTCGAGCCGACGCGACTTGATCTCATCCTCCTGCCGGGGGCGCGCGAGCTGCTGGCGGCCCACGCCCGCGAGCTGCCCCAGCGCGACGACCTGTGCGGCGCGTTCTGCGGCGCGCTGGCGCTGCACGCCGCGGGCATCGACGAGCACGACTCCGAGCCGCTCGACCAGGACGCCGTCGCGCTGGCCGCGGGCAGCGTCGTCTCGGCGCTTGCCGATCCGGGCTCGCTGCCCTTCGGCGAGCAGGGCCGGCGTGACTACCGCCTGGAGCTGCCGTTCATCGAGGACGCCTCGCGTGTCGGGCACGACGGCGAGCGGGCTGCTCGACGCGATCGAGGAGCTCTCGGGCCGGCGCGCTCGCGGCCATCCCCTACCGCGGGCCGTGGACGGCGATGACGCTCGGCGGCCTGTTCGATGCCGCGGCGGCTCTCGAGCGCCCGGCGACGCTTCGTCGCCAACCTCGCCACCCGCCACCTGTGGGGTTCGCGCGCGGGCACCGCGGAGCTGCTCGACTACCTGCTCGACGGGTCGCCTGGAAGGCCCGCAGCCCGACTGGGACGTCGGGCATTTCGTCTGCCTGATCGGCCGCGTCCGCGGCCCGGGCGGCAGCCTGTATGGCGTGGCCGACACCTATCCCTCCCTGGGCAACCGGGGCGTCCACCTGCAGCCCGCAGAGCGCCTGGCCGTGCCATCGAGCGGCGGGACATGCCCGCGGGCGGCATCATCGTGGTCGTCTCCGTCAAAGGACGCGCCCTCGGTGCGCGCGGGCGCCGGCGGCGCTCGGACTGCAGGAGGGCCCGTGGGACAACGGCACCGCGATCGCGGAGACGGGGCGGTGAGCGCGGCCGAGCTCGTCGCGCTCGTGTGCTGCGACCTCGGCTCGATCGTGCGGGGGCGCTCGCTGCTCGCGGGCGAGCTCGGCACGCGGCTGGACGCGGGCGTCGGCTGGACGCCCGCCAACCAGGCGCTCACGCCGCTCGGCCCGCTGGCCGAACCCAACCCGTTCGGCTCGACGGCGACCTGCGCCTGCTGCCCGATCGCCGCCACCCACGTGCGCGTCGAGGCGGACTTCCGGCTACAGCGCGTTTCGAGCTGATGCTGTGCGACATCGCCGAGACCGATGGCCGACCGTGGGATTGCTGCCCGCGGCGGTTCCTGCGCGAGGCGCTGGCGGAGCTCGACGAGCATCTGGGCCTGCGCGTGCCAGGCGAGCTTCGAGCACGAGTTCCAGCTCCTCGACGAGGCGCCGCCGGCGCTGCCCTTCTCGCTCGAGGCCCAGCGCCGCGCCGAGCCGTTCGCGGGCGAGCTGATGGGCGCGCTGCTCGACGCCGGCGTGCAGCCCGAGTTCCTGACCCCCGAGTTCGCCGCGCACCAGTTCGAGATCCCGGTGGCGCCCGCCGAGGGACTCGGGGCGCCGATCGCAGCGTCGTGTTCAAGGAGGTCGTGCGCGAGATCGCCCGCCGGCATGAGCTGCGCGCGAGCTTCGCACCGCTGATCGACCCCGCCGGCGCGGGCAACGGCGTGCACATCCACCTCAGCCTGCTCGACGCGAACGGGCGCCCGGTGCTGTACGACGCGTCGCGCCCGGCGTGCCTGAGCGAGCTCGGCGAGCGCTTCGCGGCCGGAATCCTCCTGCACGCATCGGCGCTCAGCGCCCTGACCGCCCCGAGCCCGCCCTCGCCGGCGCGTCTGGCGCCCCCACCGCTGGAGCGCCGGCGCGGTCTGCCTGGCCGAGCGCAACCGCGAAGCGCTGCTGCGCATTCCGCCGCTCGGCGCGCTCCCCGGCGCCGACCCGGCGTGCGAGCTGCGCCTGGAGTACCGCGGCGCGGACGCGAGCGCCAACCCCTACCTGGCGCTCGGCGCGATCGTGCGGGCGGGTCTCGACGGCGTGCGCAGGCGCCTGGCGGCGCCGCCGATCCTCGACCGCGACCCCGCGGAGCTGACGCCCGAGGAGGCCGCCCGCTACGGCGTCGGCGCGCTGCCGGAGTCGCTGGAGGACTCGCTGCAGGCGCTCGCCGCGGACGCCACCGTGCGCGGGTGGATGACGCCGCTGCTGTATGACGCCTACGTCGCCGTCAAGCGCGCCGAGCTCGAGGCGGTCGCCGGGCTTGACCTCGACGAGGTGTGCCGGCGCTATGCCGCTGTCTACTGAGGCAGCTGCTCGAGCAGCTGCTCGCCGGCATCGATCGGGAGCTTCCGGCGGCCGTCGAGCTGCGCCACCGGCTTCACGGCCACCCCGAGCTCGCGCACGCGGAGGAGCGACACCGCGGCCGCCGTTGCGCGGGCGTTGCCGGTGCCCGCCACCACGGTCGCGCAGACCGGCCGGATAGCCCGCGTGGGCCCGGCCGCCGGCACCGCCATCGCCGTGCGCGCCGAGCTCGACGGCCTGCCCGTCAAGGAGCGCACAGACGCGCCCTTCAGCGCCCTCGGCGACGCGATGCACGCCTGCGGGCACGACGTCCACATGGCGGCGCTCGTCGCGCTGACGCGCGCGGCGCACGCGCTCGGCGGGGCAGCTGCCCGCCGCGCTCACGGCGATCTTCCAGCCGAGCGAGGAGGCCTATCCGTCCGGCGCCGAGCAGCTCGCGCGCGAGGCGCTGCCGGCGATCGCGCCCGCGGCGGTCGTGGCCGCGCACGTCCATCCGGAGCTGCCGTGGGGCACGGTCGCGCTCGATCCCGGTGCTGTCAACGCGTCGAGCGACTCGGTGGAGATCACCGTCGAGGGAGAGCCCTCGCACGGCGCCTACCCGCACCACGGGCGCGACCCGATCCTCGCGACTCGCGCAGATCGTCGTCGCCCTCCACGCCCAGCTCGCGAGGCGCATCGATCCGCACAGCCCGGCCGTGCTCACGTCGGCGTGCTCGAGGCCGGGAGCACGGAGAACGTGATCCCCGAGCGCGCGCGTGCGCGGGCATCGCTGCGCGCCCACCGGCCCGAGGATCGCCTCGCGCTGCGAGCGATGGTCGAGGAGGTCGTTCAGGGAATCGCCGCCGCGCACGGCTGCACGGGCAGCGTGACGCTGGTGCCGGGCGAGCCCGCGCTCGAGAACGACCCGGGAATCGTGGCACTCGCGCGGGAGCTGCTCACCGGCGCCGGCCTGCGCCCCTCACCGCAGTGGCGCTCGTGCGGCTCGGACGACTTCGCCTTCTTCGGCGCCCTGTCGCCGATCGCGATGGCGTTCGTGGGGCTCGACGGCGCCGAGGGCTTCCGCGTCCGGCCGCTTCACCATCCAGAGTTGCTGCCGCCCGACAGCGCGGTCGGAGCGGTCGCGCGCGCCCAGGCGGTCCTCTACCTCGCCGCCGCGGCATCGACCGGGAGCTCGCGCGCAGTGGCCGGCTGATAGCTGTCAGGATGTCCGCTGGATGAGCGAGCGGGGCCAGTACACGATCGGCGCGGAGGTCACCTGCAGCGACGGGGCCTGCGGCAGGCTCACCCGGGTGGTCATCGACCCCGTCCGGCGCGCGCTCACCCACATCGTGGTCGAGCCCAGGAGCCGAAGCGAGCTGGGTCGGCTCGTGCCCGTCGACCTCGTCGAGCAGAGCGCCGGGCAGATCCGCCTGCGGTGCAGCGTGAGCGAGTTCAACGAGCTCGAGGACGCCGAAGAACTCCGCTTCCTCTCCGAAGCCGGTGAGCAGATGGGCTACGCGGGCGGCCAGATGCTCGCGTGGCCCTACTACGGGCTCAACATGGGAACGGGCATCGACATGGACATAGGCATGACGGCCGCACAGAACACCCAGTACATCGCCGACCGCGTGCCGGTGGGAGAGGTGGAGATCCTTCGCGGCGACCAGGTCCACGCCAGCGACGGCAGCATCGGGCAGATCCAGGGCCTCGTCATCGACCCCAAGGACCATCACGTCACCCACGTGCTGCTACAGGAGGGACACCTGTGGGGCAAGAAGCAGGTGGCCATCCCGATCGGTGCCGTCGAGGAGGTCTCCTCCGAGGGCGTTCGACTGAGTCTCAGCAGGGACGAGGTGCGCGAGCTGCCGCCGGTCGAGGTCGACCGCCGCGAGTGAGCGCCCAGCTGTAAGGTGGCCACATGCGTGTGGACGCGGTGGGGTACCGAAAGGGCGCGGCGGCGGTTCAGAGCGTCAGGACCGGCCTGGCCGAGCTTCTGCGAGCGCGACGCACGGAGATCGAGGAGACGATCTTCGCCCGCTTCCTCGACCTCGGCTACGATCCGGCCGCCGGCGAGGACGCGGAGTACGTCGACGGGGCGAGGGCGGCCGTGGCGGAGTCGGTCGAATATGGGCTCCTGGCGATCGAGCAGGGAGAGGAGTGGTTCGGCTCGATCCCGCCGGCGGCGGTGGCCCAGGCACGCCGCGCTGCGCGTAACGGGGTGAGCCTCGAGCGGGTGCTGCTGCGCTACAACGCGGGCCACACGTTGCTCGGGGACTTCGTCATGCAGGTGGTCGAGGACAGCCCCTTCTCGGGGCAGACGATCGCGCTGCGCCACGTGCTGAGGACGCAGGGAGCGCTGCTCGATCACTTCACGGCGTCGATCGCGCATGAGTATCAGCAGGAGCTCGAGCGCGCGGCACGCTCGCCCGAGCTGCGCCGCGCCGACCAGGTCCAGAGGCTGCTCACCGGTGCGCCCGCCGACACCGCAGGGCTCGGCTATGACTTCGATGCCGAGCACCTCGGCCTGATCGCGATGGGCTCCGGGGCCTCGGAGACCGTCCGCAGGCTGTCCGCGAGACTCGGCCGCGAGCTCTTGACCGTGTCGCGCGGCGAGGAGACGGTGTGGGCGTGGTTGGGCGGTCAGAGCACGCTCGCCAGCGAGCAGATCGAGCGGCTGATGGAGTCCGAGCGGCGGGCCGCCGTGTCGCTGGCGGTCGGGGAGCCGGGCAGCGGCATCGACGGATGGCGCCTCACCCACCGCCAGGCCCAGGCCGCGATGCTGGTCGTGCTGCGCAGGCCGCAGAGGTTGACCCGGTACGCCGAGGTGGCGCTGCTCGCGGCCGTGCTGCGAGACCGCGAGCTCGCGAGATCGCTGGTCGAGATCCACCTGGCGCCGCTCGACGCCGGCAGCAACGCCGGAGCGGTGTCCCGCTCGACGCTGCGTGCCTACTTCGCCGCCGGGTGCAACGCGGCGACGGCCGCCGCCGCGCTCGGTGTGGACCGGCACACCGTCCAACGCCGCCTGCACGCGATCGAGACGCAGCTCGGCCGCCCGCTCCACAGCTGCCAGGCGGAGCTGGAAGTGGCGCTGCGCGTGGAGGAGCTGGGCGACGCGGACGGCAGCTCCGCTCAGGCGCCCGCCCGCTGAGCCTCGCTCGCCAGTGAATGCACCAGGGGTCCGATTGGACCTGATGGTGCATTTTGGGTAACTCCCGCACCACATTGGCGCACCACGGCCGGAGTTGGACCTGTTACTACGTTAACCAAACCAGAGAGCCCTCGTAAACGGGGATTGGGGGAGGGTAACGGTGACTCATGTGCGGTTGCGGACGGCGTCACCGGCATGCCTGGTGACGGGGTTTCTGATACACGCGACGGGTGTCACAGGTGCGCCGCGTCGATTATGTGCTTCTGAGCGGGCGGCGAGGCAGCTCGCGCGCCGGAGCAGGCCATGAGCGCGCCGACTGCCTGTATCGGCGAGCGGGTGGAGATCACACGCTACCGCGTCCGGGGCACCGAGCGGATCATCTGCGCCGAGCGGATCGATGATCTCGTGCACGTGACCGACCGCCCGAGCCGCCTGCCCGGCCGCTGCTATCTGATCGAGGTCTGCGCGCGCAGCGAGGTGAGCTCGTCGTTGCAGGCGCTGGTGGTGGATTACACCCGCCAGGCAAGGCGGCTCGAAGATATTCCGATGCTCGCAGGGGCCGTCACGGGCATCGACCAGGTGGTGCTCGGACGTTACGGTTTCACCGGCGGTCAACGGATGCTCTGCGCCCAGAGGGTCAACGGAGCCGTACGCGTCACCGACCGCCCGGCCAGCGGCCCGGAGCGCTCATATCTGGTGGAGTGGGGACTCGAGTGCGACGACTACTCGGCGTTAAAGGCCCTCGTCGCCGACTACGTCGAGCAGGCTGGAAGTCGCGACGCGATCCCGATGGCGAGCAGTCACGTTCGGCGCATCGTCGAGGAGCCGCCTGCTACCAGGTGTCCACGAAGCCCCGCCGCTGAGCCGGCTCCACGGCGGCCGTGGCGGCCTCGAGCGTCGAGCTGATCAGCGATCGTGTCTCGGCCGGGTCGATGACGTCATCGAGCTCGAACAGCGTCGCCGCGTTGAGCGCCTTCGCGTGCTGCTCGGCGGCCGCCGTGAGCCCGCGGATGCGCCGCTCGCGCTCGCTCTCGTCCTCGATCGCCTCGAGCTCCTTGCGAAACCCCAGCCTGACCGCCCCTTCAAGGCCCATCGGGCCCAGATGGGCGGTCGGCCAGGCGACCGTCAAGAGCGGCTCGTGGAGGCTGCCGGCCATCATCGCCTGGGCGCCGAGGCCGTAGCCCCTGCGCAGGATCACGGCGACGAACGGGACGCGCAGGGAGGCGCCGGTCACGAGCAGGCGCGAGCTGTGCCGGACGAGCGCGGTGGCCTCCGCGTCGGGCCCGACCATCATCCCCGGCGTGTCGACGAGCGAGATGAGTGGGAGCCCGAAGGCATCGCACAGCTGCATGAACCGTGAGGCCTTGTCGGCCGCATCGCTCGTGATCGCGCCGGCCATGTGCATGGTGTTGTTCGCGATCAGCCCGAGCGGCCGGCCCTCGATGCGCCCGAGCGCGGTCACCATCTCCGGCGCGAAGCGCTGGCGCAGACAGGCTCACCGATCCCTCGTCGCAGAGCGTGTTGATGATCGGCTCGACCGCGTAGGCTCGCCGCTCGCGCGCGGGCACGATCTCGCGCAGGGCCTGCTGGTCGGGTGCGGGGCCGGCGGGCGTTGAGCCCTGGAAGTAGGAGATCAGGCGCTTGGTGACGGCCGTGGCCTCCGCCTCGTCGGCCACCGCCACGTCGATCACGCCGTTGCCCGCCTGCATCTTCAGCGGCCCGATCTCGTCGGCGTCGACCTTGCCGAGGCCTCCGCCCTCGATCATCGCCGGCCCGCCCATGCCCAGCGAGACGTTCTCGGTCGCCACGATCAGATCCGAGCAGCCGGCGATGACCGCATTGCCGGCGAAGCACCGGCCGGCCACGAGCGCGATGCGCGGCACCACCCCCGAGAGCTTCGCCCACAGCGCGAAGGCGCGGGTGTCGAGCGCCGAGACGACCGGGTAGTCGGTGTCTCCCGGGCGCCCGCCGCCGCCCTCGGCGAAGAACACCGTGGGCAGTCGCATGCGCTCTATCAACTCGAACAGGCGGTCCTTCTTGCGGTGGCCCACCGCACCCTGCGTGCCGGCGAGCACCGTGTAGTCGTATGAAAGCACCGCGCACGCGCTGTGCGCGCCGAACAGCTCGCCGTTGATCCTCGCAGTCCCGGCGATCAGCCCGTCGGCGGGCGTGCGCGCGATCAGGTCCTCTTCCTCGCGGCGTCCGCGCTGGGCGGCGATCGCAAAGCGCCCGTACTCGACGAAGCTCCCCGGATCGACCAGGTCGGCGATGTTCTCGCGTGCGGTGCGCGAGCCGGCCGCATGGCGGCGCTCGACTGCCTCGGGCCTGGCCTCGTCGCGCGTCAGCGCGCGGCGCTCGAGCATCTCTCTGAGGTCGTCGCGGGGCGGAGTGTCTGCGTCCTTCTGATCGGACATGGTGCTCGGCGACAATACCGGGGCGAATGCCCCATCGAATGCCGCCCACGGGCGCGCGCGCCCGTGGGCGCGAGCGGCGTGCGCCCGGTATGTATGAGACAATCAGTACATGAGCGCGAAGGAGCAGTCGCCCGTCCGGCTGGTCTCCGTCGATGACCTCGGCGATTCGCAGGTGACCGTCGTCGAGCGGACCCCGCATGGCGCCCTGGCGGTCGGGCTGAGCGCCGGAGAGCCGTTCGCGGTGTCCAATCGCTGCCGCCATCTGTTCGCCTCGCTGGGCAAGGGACGCGTGATCGACGACGGGTGCCTGGAGTGCCCGTGGCACTCGGCGCTGTACGACGTGAAGAGCGGAAAGATGGTGCGCGGCCCGCAGGGAGCGTTCAAGCCGCTGGCGGGCACCATCAAGCGGACGGCCGGCACCCGCGCCCTGAGCATCTACCCGGTCGAGCTGCGTGACGGCGCGATCTGGCTGCTCGGCTGAGTCACGTGCACATCGGCCACGGCGAGGCGGTAGCCCAGCCCGACGCGGTCGCGGCGGCCGACTGAGGCCCGGCAGCCGACTGAGGCCCGGCGCGGCCGACCGCCGTGCGCCCTGTCATCCGGGGGGGTCACCCTCGGACCCCCCCGGTCGAGATGGTCAGACTTCCTCGGGTTCTCCGAGCACGACCAGCCCCCACATGCACCAGATGAGGAGGGCGAAGACGCCGAGCGACCACCACGGGTGAGGCCCGCCGACGTTCAGCAGTGCCCCGAGCGCACCCAGGAAGGCCGCGATGATCCCGACCACCCGTCCGTAGGTCTGGCCGGCGAACAGCGAGAACGCCGCGGTGAGCTCGATTACGCCGAGGATGATCGCGATCCAGCCCCACGTGTGGAGGCTCGAGAACACGTACACCGTTCCACTTTCGGTGAAGAATTTGGAATTTCCGACTGCGGCGATCCCGTAGATGACGTCGATGATGCCCGCGATCATCAAAAGGATTCCAACGAACAGCGCCCTGCCTACACCTCGCATAGAGTCTCCTTCCTTAACGGCGCCGTTTGACGCCGCCTCCCGATTCTATGCCTTTCGGCTGAATCCTCTATCTGAGAGCCGCGGCTGCACTGCACGTGGGCGCGGCCTCGCCAAGCGGCGCGAGCCCTCGGGCGCGGGTAGCATCCCGCCTTCGATCAACCGGAGGGCCGGTCCGGGATGCGGTCCAACGGCCCGGACGACCAGCCGAGCCTCTCCTCAAACGAAAAGGAGCGCCATGAGTTACCCCCTGGATCGGAAGCTTGCGGTCGAGTTCATCGGGATGTTCATCTTCGTGTTCACGGTGGGAATGGCTACCGAGTCGGCCAACAAGTCGGGGGCCGTGCTCGCGCCGATCGCGATCGGCTCACTGTTGATGGTGATCGTCTTCGCCGGCGGTCACGTGTCCGGGGGTCATTACAACCCGGCGGTGAGCACCGCGGTGTTCATCAGGGGCAAGATCAAGGCGCACGAATATGTCGCCTACATGGTCACGCAGTTCGTCGCCGCAGCGCTCGCGGGCCTCTTGGTGAACGCTGTCGGCGGGAAACAGACGGCCGGCATGACCGCCAGCACCGGCAAGATGCTCGTGGTCGAGTTCCTGTTCACATTCGCGCTCGCGTACGTGGTGCTGAACGTGGCGACCGCGAAGGGAACCGCGGGAAACTCCTTCTACGGGCTGGCGATCGGATTCGTGGTCGTCGTCGGTGCCATCTCCGTCGGCTGGATCTCGGGCGCGGCGTTCAACCCGGCGATCGCGCTCGGGGCGACGGTCCTCGGGGCGTTCAAGTGGTCGAACATCTGGATCTACCTGCTCGCCGACTTCGCCGGCGGGGCGGCCGGCGCCGGGGCGTTTCTGTACATACAGGGCGAGCACGCCAAGGCGGAATAGCGCTCGACTCGACTGCTCAGGCGATATGCGCCGCCAGCCTGTTCAGGTCATATTCGAGCCCGGCGCCGCGCAGTTGGAGCAACAGCTTCGACTGCCAGGTGCCGGCGCCGTCGAGGCGCACATATGTGATTCCGTCGAGGTCGCACGGCAGTTCCACGCCGTCCTCGTAGAGCACGCACACACAATGGGGTGTGAGCGCGGCGACGAGGATGCCCATCGCGAACACCACCCCCTGGAGCGCACGAGGAGAGAAGAAGGGCTCGCGGTCGGAGTCCACGCGGGCGGCGCCGATGTCGTCGGCCGTGAGCAGGATGATCGCGTAGCGCGATCCCGGCCGCTCCTCGAAGTGCTCCACCAGCGGCATGCGCTCGCCCGGGCGCTCGTTCAGGATCGTCACCTCATGCGTGCCCGCCCGTTCGAGCAGGCCCGCGACCGCGTGCTTCCAGCGGTCGTTGCGTCCGTGGACCAGGAACACCCGCCCGGTGCCGTCCGCGAGCAGGTCGGCGGTGGTGGCGTTCGACAGCGGGGAGGCCGGGCGGCCGGCGGTCTCGCGCGAGAGCTCCGAGGAGACCGCGTGCGCCTGCTCGAGCGCGGCGTGGACCGACGGCGCCGGTGCGAGCTCGGCGCCGACCGGGGACGTGTCCGCGGGGGCCGCGTCCTCGGCGGGCTGCTCCTGGGGCTTGCGCTCCGGCTCGCGCTGTGGCTCGGGCTCACGCTCGGGCTCGCTTTCGCCCGAGGCGGAGGCCTTGCGTCCGGACGTGGACTCGTGAGGAGTGTCGGACTCGTGTCCGTTGGCAGGTTCGCGCTCATTCCGGGCGTCGGGCTCGTCGGCAGGCTCGGGCGCGGCCTCGCCGCTCATGTCCTGTTCGAGCCCGAGCTGATCGCGGAGGTCGATCATCAGGTCGATCGCCGCCCGCAGGTGGGTGGAGTCACGCTTGCATTCGACCTGCCACGGTTCGCCGTCCGGAGGGGAGGCAGCGCTGCTCCTGAATTGCTCGGCCTGCTCTGAGCCCTCGTAGACGTGATCGAGCGTCCGCACGGTCAGATCGATCCACTGGTGTCGGGCCGCCCTCCAGCGCTCGTGGTCGCCGACCTCGCCGATGAAGCCGGCCTGCTCCATCAGGGCCTCGCCCTGCTCGATGTGCCTGCCGAGCAGCTCGGTGACGATCGGCGGGGAGACTCGCAGCATGGTGGTGTCTAGCTCAGGTGCCATGGCGCGGTGGGGATGCGACGATCGAAGAGCGAGGCCCTGCTGCACGGGCGAAACGACCTCGCCTGCCTGGTCGGGCGGAAGGACCGTACCGGCGGGGTGCGCGGATCGTTGCGAAATGCGATCTCGGCCACCGAGCGGCGGACGGCGCCCCTTGCCAGGACCGCTCTCGCCACCTGCTGCTCGTCAATCACATAGCACGAGTCGAGCACCAGCTCTCGGAGTAATTGTGCCCGCTGCATGGTCTCGGGATTGCTATCGGCAGCCGATGCGCCCGGCCTTCGCGGCCGGGGTGGCCGTAGACGGGCGTTCGAGCACCGTTGCGGCCGCCCGTTCGCGGGCCGTTGCGGGCGCGCCTCTTCAGAAATAGGTGCTGGGGGGCGAGGACAGGAGCGCATAGATCTGCACGATCGCCGCCTGCACGAGCAGCTGGGCAGAGGGGGGCGAGCCGGCGACGAACAGGTTGTCGCGCAGGCGCAGGTGCCCCCACGCGTCGTTGACATAAGCCTGGGCGACCTTCGGCCCCGGCGGATCGTGCGTGACCGAGTCGAGGTACAGCAGGTTGCGGAAGTAGATCGAGGGGAAGAACGGGATTTCCGAGGCGAGCCTTTCCGGCGTGAAGTAGGCGAGCGCCGCCTTGGCGGTCTGACGGGCCTGATACAGGTAGGCCGAGTTGCCGGTCGCCTGGTAGAGCAGGGTCCCGGCGCCGATCATCGTCCCCTGGTTGTAGCTCCACAGCTGCGGTTCGACCACCCCCTTGGCGATCGATGTGATCGGCGTACAGGCCGCTGGGCTCAAGCAGGCAGCGGCGCACCCATTCGTAGGCCATCTCGGCGAACTGCAGGTACTGGGCGTTGCCGGTGATCCGGTAGAGCTGGGTGGCGAGCTCCGCGGCCGGGGCGGTCGTGACGGTGTTGCGTTCGGTGTTCACGGTCGTGTTGGCGAACGGGATGCCGCCCGGGCAGCCGAGTTCGGGGCTCGTCTGCCAGCCGGCCATCTCGAAGGCCATGATCCCTTCGGCGCTCCCGAGCACGGAGGCGATGTGGGTGAGCTTGTAGACGCGCACGAGCTCGATCCCGACCCAGTCGTTGTCGTCGTAGTACTTGGGCCCGCCGGGTCCGACGGGGGGCGCGACGGCCCCGTCGAAGGCGGGCAGCGTGCTCACGTAGGTCCCTTCCGGTGCTTGCGAGTTGTCGGGGTCGAGGTAGGCGTTCAGACCGGCCACGCGCGCGAGCAGTTCGTGCGAGAGCGAGACCCCCAGGTGGGGGACGTCGGCCATGCTGACCGTGGCGGCGAAGGCCTGTGAGAAGGGCCACAGGTAGGAGAAGGGTTCCCCGGCGTACAGGTAGGAGTGCTTCAGCAGGTAGGCCTTTTGCATCGCCTGGAAGGCCACGAGAGCGCGCGCGGGATTGCCGCGCAGGACGGGCCGACGGGTCTTGGCGCTCGATCTCCTCGGTGGGCTCGGCGCCACGGCAGCGCCGAGCGAGCTCGCGCGCCGCGCCGGGGCCGAGCGCGCGAGTTCCGACGCGCGCGGGTGGATCTGCGGGCGCGAGGCCGCGGCCGGGTAGCCCGCGACGGCCGGTGCGCGGCGGGCGGTCGCGGGCAGGTGCCCGGCGGTCACGCTCCCGTAGGCCGCGCGCGCGGCGGCGGGAGGGCCGAGCAGGGACAGCATCAGCAGGCCGACGAGGAGGCCCGGCGCGCGGCGCCGATCCGAGCAGGGGGTCATCCGGCGATCCTCACCGGCTCGACGGCGACGCGTGATCCGCCGGCGGCGAGGGCCCCCGCGCAGTGCTCGCCGGACGGTCCGGCGCCGATCAGGATCACGTCATAGTCGCTGCTCACAGGGGGCTCCTCGCTGTCGTGGTTGACGGCGCAGGCACCATATTCGCGCCTGCGCCGGGTTGGGTGGGCGCCCTTGAGGACCTGGCGGCCTCGTCGGCGTTGCGCCGGAGCGCGAGGCGTGCCGAGATGAACGCACTGGCCTCCGCCACGTCGTGGACGCGAAAGATGCTCGCTCCGTTCGTCAGGCCGTGATCGAGCGCCGCCAGTGTGCCGGCCAGCCGTGCCCGCGGCGGCTTGTGCACG
Source organism: uncultured Solirubrobacteraceae bacterium (assembly GCA_963730575.1). Taxonomy (GTDB): domain Bacteria; phylum Actinomycetota; class Thermoleophilia; order Solirubrobacterales; family Solirubrobacteraceae; genus Palsa-744. The sequence goes on along the minus strand of CAVSSG010000005.1, from coordinate 717,592 downwards.
AGCGCGCCGACGAAGTCCTTTCGCGAGATCGCCAGCAGGAGGGGATAGCCCAGTCGCGCGATGCGCGCGAGGTCGCGAAGGACCGCGATCGTCTGGGCGGGGGTCTTTGAGAAATCGGGACCGGGGTCGACGATCAGGCCCTCTCGCGGCACGCCGAGGCGCTGGGCGAGCTCTGTCCGCTCACGCAGGAACTCGACCACGTCGCCGACGACATCGGTGTACAGGTCGGGGTCCTGGAGGCGACGCTTGGGGGCCGCACGCGTGTGCATCACCACCAGGGCGGCTCCGCTCGCCGCGCACACGTCTGCGAGCGCGGAATCCCTCAGCCCGCTCGTGTCGTTGACGATGCCGGCGCCGGCGGCTATCGCCGCGCCGGCCACGGCGGGCTTGTAGGTGTCAACCGAGACGAGTGCCGGCGAACGTACGACGAGTCCCTCGATCAGGGGGACCACGCGGTCGATCTCCTCATCGGCCGCCACGCTGGGCCTGTCGGTGATGGCCGACTCGCCGCCGACATCGATCATGTCGGCGCCGTCGGAGACGAGTTCCAGCCCCCGATCGATCCGCTGGGCGAGCGTGGGATAGCGCCCGGCGTCCGAGAACGAGTCCGGAGTCGCGTTCAGCACGCCCATCAACAGCGGCGCGCTCGTGACGTCGATTTGCCTGCCGCGCGCCGTGAAGCCCGCCGCAGCTCCATCGTGGCGGATGGGTGTGGGCATCCCTGCGCTCGATGCTACAGGCGCGGCTGGGCCGGGACCGCGGTTCGCCGAGCACCGCCCGTGAGTTCGTGCCAACTGCGACGCACGCCTGCAACCCCCCGCTACAGTGCTCACAGGCAGGCAAGCCGCTCCCGGCGGTGAACCTCGACGCCAACGGCAACAGGCATCCGCTCGAGCTCATGCACCATCTTCTCCATGCACCACCCACGTCGCAGTAGCGTCACCTCCCAGGCGTCGATCCTCGGGCTGCTGACACTCGTCGCCGGAGTCCTCTGGCTTGCGATGCCTGGGCGCGCGCGGGCCGAAGAAACTGCGCCCACGGTTAGCTGCTCGAACCGCTAACAGGCTCCACCGCCGGGGTCACGGAAGTCACGATCACCAGAACGGCGGCCTCGACGCGACGACCACCACCAACACGGTCACGATCGGCGGCGCCAAAGCGACCGTCACGGCCGCGAGCGCAACCTCGCTGACCGTCACGACCCCCGCCGGCAGCGCCGGCCCGGCCTCCGTGGCAGTAACCAACACCAGCTACTTGCTGTCGGTCACCGACTCCGGCGGCTACACCTACATTGCCCCGCCGAGCATCACGAAGATCGAACCGCAACAGGGCCCACCGCCGGCGGCACGGAAGTCACGATCACAGGCACCGGGCTCGGCGTCGATGACCACCACCGACACGGTCACGATCGGCGGCGCCAAAGCGACCGTCACGGCCGTGAGCGCAACCTCGCTCACCGTCACGACCCCCGCCGGCAGCGCCGGCCCGGCCTCCGCGGAAATAACCAACACCAGCTACTTGCTGTCGGCCACCGACGCCGGCGCCTAACCTACATTGCGCCGCCGAGCATTCACGAAGATCGAACCGCAACGGGCTCCGACCGCCGGGGGCACGCGAAGCCAGATCACGGGAACCGAGTTCGGCTCGACGACCACCACCAACACGGGCACGATCGGCGGCGCCAAATGCGAATTCGAATACGGCACGACGACGAAACCTCGACCCACCGTCACCGTGCGCCCCGCCCCGGCTCGGGCTCGAGCCCGGACTCGGTGTCCGCGTCGCTCTCGGCTTACACCGAACACGACCTACCACTTCAGGATCTCGGCGACCAACGCGGGCGGCCGAGCAAAGGCTCTGACGAAACGTTCAAGACGCTCCCAATCCCCCGACCGTCGAAACAAGGCCGGCATCCTCGGTCACCCTGACCACGGCGACGCTCAATGCCAGGGTCAATCCCAACGGCGGGGAAGTCAGCAAATGCGAATTCGAATACGGCACGACGAACGCCTATGGGACGAGTGCCCAATGCGCCTGCGCCAGGGTCGGGGAAGGCGCCGGTCGCGGTCTCTGCCGCCGATCACGGGCCTCACCCCGAACACGACCTACCACTTCCGGATCTCGGCGACCAACGCTCGGCGGCACGAGCCCCGAAGGTGAAGACGTGACCTTCACGACGCTGCCGACCCCGACCCCGGTCATTGAATTAACCCATGGCACCGGCCCTGCGCAGCCGCCAGCGACCCAACCCAAACTGCCGCGGCCAGTTCTGGGCCTCACGGCAAACGTCACCTTCATCACCGGCCGGGTGCAGCTACGCGTCCCGGGCGCACGCGGCTTCGCGGCGTTCTCCACCGCCAGGCAGATCCCGTTCGGAACGGTCGTCGAAGCCAGTCGCGGAGAGGTGAGCGTCACCGCGGCCACCCCCGGCGGGGGCCTGTGGATGGGCCGCTTCTTCGACGGCCGCTTCGTGCTGACGCAGGCCAGCGACGGCAGCGTGCTGGCGACGCTCGAGGGCGGGAACTTCTCGGTCTGCACCCCTCACTCGCGCGCCGGTCACGCCTCCATTCGCGCGGCCGGCGGGCACCTCGTGCGCAGGCTGTGGGCCGAAACGGGCGGAGACTTCACGACGCGGGGCCGCTACGCCGAGGGGATCGTGCAGGGCGCACAGTGGCTGACCGAGGACCTGTGCGAGGGCACGCTCGTCCTCGCGACACGCGATCGCGTGCAGGTCGCCGACCTCGTTCATCGCCGTCAGGTCGAGGTCCTCGCCGGACACATCGATCTCGTCAAGCCGCACTGAGCGCGCCATCGCTCATCGCGGCGACCGGTAGGCTTTCGCCGCGATGAGCGATCTGTTCGACGTCTCCACCAAGACGGCGCTCGTGACCGGTGGCTCGCGCGGGATCGGGCTGATGATCGCCCGGGGCCTCGTGCAGGCGGGTGCGCGCGTGATCGTCTCCTCGCGCAAGGCCGACGACGTCAGGGCGGCGGCGACGGAGCTCGCGCAGATCGGCGACTGCCATGCGATCCCGGGAGACATCTCGACACCGGAGGGGGCAGCGGAGCTCGCGCGGGCGACCAGGGAGCGCTTCGAGGAGCTCGACATCCTCGTCAACAATGCGGGCGCCGGATGGGGAGCGCCGCTCGAGGAGTTTCCGCCGGGCGGGTGGGAGAAGGTCCTGCGCACGAACGTGCAGGGCGTGTTCGACCTCACGATCGCCCTGCTGCCCGCGCTGCGCGCGGCAGCCGACCCGAACGATCCCGCGCGCGTCATCAACATCGGCTCGATCGACGGACTGCGCACGCCGTCGCTCGAGAACTACAGCTACAGCGCGAGCAAGGCGGCGGTTCACATGCTCACCCGCCATCTGGCAAAGCGCCTCGCCGGCGAGCACATCACCGTCAACGCGATCGCGCCGGGCCCGTTTGAGAGCAAGATGTCGGCCTTCATGTTCGAGACCCCGGAGACCCGTGCGATGGTCGAGCAGATGGTGCCGCTGGGGCGCATCGGACGCCCCGACGACGTCGCCGGGCTCACGCTTTTCCTGTCCTCGCGCGCGGGTGCCTATCTCACCGGGGCGGTGATTCCCCTGGACGGCGGCATCACCGGCTGCAACTAACGGTCCGCCGCGGCACGGTCGGCGAGCGGAAAGGCCGGAGACGTGGAGGGCGAGTCGAGTATGATGCTGCCTCGCACAAACGGAGGTTCGTGGGCAGGTAGGCCCGTTCGATCAACGAAACGGGAGTCCCACCCGGTGCTCGTCCTGACGCGGAAGCTCAATCAGAGCATCATGATCGGCGACGACATCGAGTTGACGGTGCTGTCGGTCGATGGCTCGAAGGTGCGCCTCGGTATCCAGGCGCCCGCCGAGGTCCCGGTCTTCAGGACCGAGATCTACGTGGAGATCCAGCGCGAGCGCGGGGGGGCGGGGCACGCGCAGGACGTGGGCTCCGACGTCGAGGACGCCCTGCGCGAGCTCGGCACCGCGCCCGAGTAGACGGTCGCCCGCGACCGCGCTTCGCGGGTCGCGTCGCTCACGTCGGCTGTGAGCCGATCGGGCTGCCGAACGCGGCGAGCATCGCCTCGACGATCCGCGGCCCGCGGTCCTCCTGCAAGAAATGTGCGGCACCCTCGATGCGCACCTGCTCACCGGCGGTGGGCAGCAGCTCGGTGAAGACCTCCCCGGCCTGGGGAAACGGGAACACGGGGTCGCTGTCTGAGAACGCGACGAGCGCCGGCTTCTCCCACCGGGAGAGCTCCTGCTGCACCGCCGCCATCTCGCGGGCGCCGGTGTCCCCGGGGCTGAGCGGGACGAGCAGCGGGAAGCGCTGCGCTCCGGCCTTGCTCTCCGGTGTCGGGAACGGCGCCTCGTATGCGGCGAGGACCTCCGCGCTCAGGTCGGTCGTGGTCGCGCTCTGCATGATCATCCCGATCGGCATGTCCGGTGTGCGTTCGGCGAATTCACGCCACGCCATGAACCCCTTGCTGACCCTGCCGGTGAAGAGCCCCGTGTTCATGATCACCAGGCGGCCGACCTGATCGGCGTGCTCGACCGCCCAGCGCAGCCCGATCGGGCCACCCCAGTCCTGGACGACCACCGTGACGTCGGACAGCTCGATCTGCTCGAGGTGACGCGTGACGTGCTCGACGTGGCGCTCGTAGGTGTACCAGTCCTGGTCGGTCGGCTTGTCGGACTTGCCGAAGCCCACGAGGTCCGGGACGACGACCCGGTGGCCCGAGCTCGACGAGCCCCTCGAGCATGTGCCTGTACAGGTAGCTCCAGTCGGGCTCGCCGTGGAAGCAGAGGACCGTCGGCCCGGACCCCTCCTCGATGTGGTGCAGTCGCAGCCCGTCCACCTCGACGTAGTGCGGCTCATACGGATAGCCCTGCAGGTTCTCGAACCGCTCATCGGGCGTGCGGAAGACGTCGGTCACGGAGGCGCTCCTCGGGTCTGGGGACGGGGCGCAGGCAAGTTCTCGGCTCACCGCTGGCGCCCGCGGGCGACCCATCGTACACACCGCGTCACGGCCCGGGCCTACTCCAGCGGCGTCGTATAGGCGCCGCTGAGGCCGCCGTCGATGAGGAACGTCGACGCGGTCATGAAGCTCGACTCCTCGCCGGCGAGGAAGAGCGCGCCCTGGGCGATCTCCTCGGCGCGGGCGAAGCGGCCCATGGGTACGTGTACGAGGCGGCGCGCGGCCTTCTCGGGATCCTTCGCGAACAGCTCTTTCAACAGTGGCGTGTCGACCGGACCCGGGCACAGCGCGTTGACGCGCACGCCCCGGCGCGCGAACTCCACGCCGAGCTCGCGCGAGAGCGCAAGCACGCCGCCCTTCGAGGCGGTGTAGGAGATCTGTGAGGTGGCGGCGCCCATCACCGCCACGAACGAGGCGGTGTTTATCACCGAGCCGCGCGCCGGGCCGTCGTTCTCGAGCAGATGCGGAATGCCGTGCTTGCAGCACAGAAAGACGCTGCGCAGGTTCACCTGCTGCACTCGCTCCCACGCCTGCAGGGTGGTCTCGAGCACCGAGCCGTCGTCCCCGGGGGATATGCCGGCGTTGTTGAACAGCACGTCGATGCGTCCGTAGCGCCCGCGCACCGCCTGGTAGGCCTCGCGGACCTGATCCTCGTCGGTCACGTCGGCCTGCAGCGCGAGGTCGCCGGGCGCGTCGGGCTGAAGGTCAACGCCGACCACTGTTGCGCCCTCGCGCCGGAACAGCTCGACGGTGGCCGCGCCGATCCCGCCGCTGGCACCGGTCACCACGCACACACGACCGGAGAGCCTGCCGTGCGACCCGTTCATCGTCATGTCCCGGTGGAGTAGAAGATGGTCTTAACCTCCGTGTAGGCCTCGAGCGCGTGCGGACCGAGCTCGCGCCCGTAGCCGGACTGCTTGAAGCCGCCGAACGGGGTGCTCACTCGCACCGAGGTGTTCGCGTTGATCGACAGAACGCCGGTTTCGACGGCGCGCGCGACACGCAGCGCGCGGGCGCCGTCGCGCGTCCATATCGACCCCGACAGGCCGTAGATCGTGTCGTTGGCCAGGCGGATCGCCTCGGCCTCGTCGGTGAACGGGATGACGGCGGCGATCGGGCCGAACACCTCCTCCCGGGCGACTCGGTCGCCCGGGCGCACGGGGGCCAGCACCGTCGGGGCGAACCAGAAGCCGGCTCCTTCGGGCGCGCTGCCGCGGAAGGCCACGGGCGCCTGACCGTCGAGGAACGAGGAGACGGTCTCGCGCTGAGCGGCCGAGATGAGCGGTCCCATCTGGGTGGCATCGTCGAGCGGATCTCCCACGCGCAGTGCCTTCACGTGGGTCTCCAGCAGCTCAAGGAAGCGCTCGAGCACGGTCTCCTGCACGAGGATGCGCGAGCGCGCGCAGCAGTCCTGGCCGGCGTTGGCGAACACCGCCAGCGGCGCCGCCGCCGCGGCGGCCTCGAGATCCGAGTCGGCGAACACGATGTTCGCCGACTTGCCGCCGAGCTCGAGGGTGACGCGCTTGATGCTCGCCGCGGCGCCGGCAGCGATCGAGCGCCCCACCTCGGTCGAGCCGGTGAAGGCGATCTTCGCCACGCCGGGGTGCTCGACCAGATGCTGCCCGCACGTGCGACCCGGGCCGACCACCACGTTCACGACACCATCGGGCAGGCCGGCCGCGCGGGCGATCTCTGCGAAGCGCAGCGCGGTCAGCGGGGTCAGCTCGGCGGGCTTCAGGACGACGGTGTTGCCGGCGGCGAGCGCCGGTGCGAGCTTCCAGGAGGCGATCGTCAAAGGGAAGTTCCAGGGCGTTATCAGCCCGACGACGCCGACCGGCTCGCGCACCGTGAACGCCTGGCCGCCCGCCACCGGGATCGTGTCGCCGAGCGGCCGCTCGGGAGCGCCCGCGTAGTAGCGGAACGTGTCCGCGACCATCCCCATCTCCCCCCGCGCGTCGGCGATCGCCTTGCCGGCGTTGCGGGCCTCGAGCAGGGCGAGCTCCTCGCGCTGCTCGGCGAGCGCGTCGGCGAGCGCATGCAGCATCGCCGCGCGATCGCGCGGCGTGATCGCGCGCCAGGCGGGCAGCGCCTCTCCGGCGCGCGCGACGGCCTCGTCGACCTCCTCGACGCCCGCGCGAGCGACCTCGGCGAGCACCGTCTCGGTGGCGGGCTCGAGGACTGCCAGTCGATCGCTCAGGGCCTGCCTGCCCGCCATCGGCGGCTCACCGGGAACGCCCGCTCGCGCATTCGCCCGGCCCTAGGGGGCCTCGGCGATAGCCGGAAGCGACTGTTCGGTGTCGAGCTCGTCGATCGTGCGGATCGGCCCCTTGAACGTCCTCTTCGCCCAGCCGAAGTACCAGATCATCACCGCGACGATGGTCCCGATCGTCACAATCGGCGCGTAGTTGACGGCCGACCAGGTGAACGAGCTTTCCCACGGAACGCCTTCGGGCGAGAACGGCAGGCAGAAGATGATCACGCACAGCGCCACCCAGACCACCGCGACCAGGTTGATCCATTTGTATCTGCGGCCGAGCGTCCACGACCCGGGGACAAAGCTGTCGCCGGCACGCCAGCGCAGGTACACGGGGATCGTGTATGCGATGTACAGGCCGATCACCGAGATCGACGTGACGGCGAGGAACGCCACGGGCGTGCCGAGGTGGTTCGGGAAGTAGGCGGGGACGGTGACGATGATCGAGAACACGCACACGAACAGCACCGCCCACGTGGGCGTCCTGCTCTGGCTGAGGCGACGCCACAGGTTGTGCCCGGGCACGGCGCCATCGCGGGAGAACGCGAACGTCATCCGCGAGGCACTGGTGATGCAGGCCATCCCGCAGAACAGCTGGCCGACGGTGGAGATCAGGACCACCGCCTTTGCCGCGGATGAGCTGAGCGCGGAGGAAAAGATCGTCAGAGCCGGGTAGGCCGCTTTGTAGATTTCGCTTTCGTGGCTGTGCTGGATCGCGAACGTGATCGCCAGGATCACGATCCAGCCGAATATCGCCGAGTAGAGGACCGAGCGCCAGATGCCCTTCGGCGCGGATCCTTCCGCACCGTGCGTCTCCTCGGAGACGTGCGCGGAGGCGTCGTAGCCGGTGATCGTGTACATCGTCAACAGGAACCCGAGCGGCAGTATGTAGAACCAGAATTTGGCCCCGGTGACCGCGCCTCCGTTGAAGCCCGATTCGTTCGCCTTGTGACTGAACACGTAGGAGAGGCTCGCGTGGTGGCTCGGCACCGCGATCAGGATGACCACGATCGCGAGGACCCCGACGATGTTCCACCAGGCCGAGACGTTGTAGAAGAGCGAGATGAGGTGCCTGGAGAAGACGTTGATCAGCCCGGCGACGATCGTGATGACGACGAACACGGCAAAGTAGACGTGTGCGCTGTAATGGACGCTCGTTCCCGCCGAGGCCTTGACGAAGTTGAAGATGAAGTGGACGTTGTAGAGGCCGAGCAGGTAGACCAGGAACACCGCGCTCACGTAGATCACCGAGGCGACCACCGCGACGAGGCCGATCAGGTTGAACCAGCCCGTGAACCAACCCCAGCTGGCCCCGCCCAGACGGGATGCCCAGTAGTAGATGCCACCGGCGGTCGGGAACGCGGAGGCCAGCTCCGACATCGATACGGCGACAGCGAGGATCAGCACGCAGATCAGCGGCCACGCGATCGAGATCGCGATCGGCCCACCATTCTTCAGCGCCTGGCCGTACGTCGTGAAGCAGCCGGCGAGGATGCAGATGATCGAGAAGGAGATCGCGAAGTTCGAGAACCCGCTCCACCCCCGGTGCAGCTCCTGCTTGTAGCCGAGCTCGGCGAGTTTCTGCTCGTCGCTGCCCATGGTCCCGCTCTCCGGTGTGCTCATCGACTCCCCCTGACGAAGAAAAGGTTTGATGATCCTTCCTCTGAACGTGACAATACGCTCAAATACGGACGGAAGTCAAGTGAGGCTGGTCGGGTTTGCAGAGGTTTGTTGCGAGTTTGCTAGGAGCGGGCCGCCGCGGGCGGCGACACGGCGCTCGCAGCCACGCGATCGCATCGATCGCGTCGATCAGCGGTCCGGCAACAGGCCGGCGAGGACGTGCTCGGTGCCCCGCAGATGCTCCGCCATCGCCACTACCGCACGCGGTTCGTCGCGCTCGCGGACCGCTGCCAGGATGCGTCGATGCTGGGCGTTGGAGGAGGCCAGCACCTCCGGTGGATGCGCGATGTAGGCGATCAGGTCGGTCATCATCCCCTGCACCTCGGTGCTCGCCCGCAGGAGGTGGGTGGATCGCGTCGCCTCCGCGAGTCCGACGTGCAGGCGGATGTCCCAATGGCGGTAGGCGGTGAAGTCCTCGAGGGCCGTCTCGAGCTTCGCGGCGATCTCGTCGAGCGCGTCGAGATCGTTCCCCGCTGCGCGCTCGGCGGCGCGCATCACCACGGCCAGCTCGACGGCGAGGCGCCGATCACAGATCTCGCGCCACTGCGCGAGCATCTGCGCGGACGGTGGATCCGCCGGCGGCTGGGGGTCGGCGACGAACGTCCCGCCGCCACGCCCGCGCGTGGCGAACACGTGGCCGCTCTGGCTTAGCGCGGTGAGCGCCTGGCGCAGCGTCGAGCGCGCGATCCCCAGGCGTGCGCACAGCTCGCGCTCGGCCGGGAGCCGGGATCCGGGCGCGAGCAGCCCGAGCTTGATCGCCATGCCGAGCCGGTCGACGGTCTCCTCGAAGGCGGTCTGTGAGCGCACCGGCGCGAACACCGCGTCGGGAGAGGTCAGCGTGCCGGGCGCGGCTATCTGATCGTCAGTGGCGCCCGCCATCGTGCCAGCGCCTCACATGCTCACAGTCGCTCGAAACCCCGTACGAGCTCCCAGTCGGTGACCGCCGTCTGGAAGGCCTCGAGCTCGATGTCCGCAGCGTTCAGGTAGTGCGCCACGACCTCCTCGCCGAACGCCCCGCGGGCCACCTCGCTGCCCGCGAACAGCTCGCGAGCGTCGCGAAGCGTCGCCGGCACGCGCGGGCGCTCGCGGGCCGCGTACGCATTGCCCTCGAGCGCCGGCTCGAGCTCGAGCCCCGCGTCCACCCCGTGCAGCCCGGAGGCGATGACGGCGCTGAGCGCCAGATACGGGTTGAGGTCCGAGCCGCCGACGCGGTTCTCGAAGCGCCTGGCCGGGCCGTGCCCGACGACGCGCAGCGAGCAGGTGCGGTTGTCGTGCCCCCAGGCCACGGTTGTCGGCGCGAAGCTTTCGGCGGCGTAGCGCTTGTAGGAGTTGACGTTCGGCGCGAGCAACAGCGTCATCTCGCGCAGGCAGGCGAGCTGTCCGGCGAGGAACGACTCGAAGAGTGCATCCCCGCGGGCAAACAGTGGCCCGCTCTCGTCGGCGAGCGAGAAGTGGATGTGGCACGAGCTGCCCTCGCGTTCGTCGAACTTCGCGATGAAGCTGATCGCCATGCCCTCCTGGGCGGCGATCTCCTTGGCGCCGTTCTTGAAGATCACGTGCTCGTCGGCGGCGCGCAGTGCGTCCGCGTAACGGAAGTTGATCTCGTGCTGGCCGAGGTTGCACTCCCCCTTGGAGTTCTCCACGACCATCCCCGCCGCGGCCATGCTGTTGCGGATGCGGCGGATCAGCGGCTCGATGCGGGCGGTGCCGAGCAACGAGTAGTCGACGTTGTAGAGGTTGGCCGGGCGCAGGTCGCGGTAGCCCTTGTGCCAAGCCTCCTCGTAGGTGTCCAGGAACACCAGGAACTCGAGCTCGGTACCGGCATTGGCCGTCCAGCCGCGCTCGGCCAGTCGCGCGAGCTGCCGGCGCAGGATCTGGCGCGGGGACGCGACGACGTCCGAGCCGTCACCCCAGGCGATGTCGGCGAGGCAGATCACCGTCGCCTCCTGCCAGGGCACGGGACGCAGCGTGTCGAGGTCGGGCACCAGCAGCATGTCGCTGTAGCCGCGCTCCCACGAGGACATCTCATAGCCGTCGACCGTCCTCATGTCGACATCGACGGCGAGCAGGTAGTTGCAGCCCTCCGCCGCGTGCTCGGCCACCTCGTGCAGGAAGTGGGTCCCGGTGAGTCGCTTGCCCTGCAGACGGCCCTGCATGTCGGTCATCGCCAGCAGCACGGTGTCGACGGTGCCCCGGGCGACCGCATCGGTCAGTTCATCGAGCGTCACTGGCGTGACGGTACTGAAAATGACACCTTCGAGGTGCGGTCAGCGTTCGGCGGGAGGGGCTCGCCGGCGTTCGCGGCGTGAGCGGAGCTGGCGCTTCCCGCAAAGGCCGCGACCAGGGCCGCCCAGGCGGCATCGAGGTCGGCATCGGGCGGGAAGCGCCCGTTGAGCTCCAGGATCGCCAGACCGTGGGCGGAGGCCCAGGCGGCGCGGGCCCGATGCTCGTCGCCCAGCGCCTCGAGCAGCGGCCTTGCGACCTCGCCCTCGAGTCCCTCCGGCAGACGGTCGCGGTCCAGCGGACGCTAACGATGTTAGCCCGGTCAAGCCCGCTGGGGCGAAGCGGGGGCGCAGGCGCTAGCTGGTCGGCGCGCAGGCCGTCAGCCCGTAGGCATGGGCGACCTTGGCGAAGTCCGCGAACGCGTCGGTGTTGACGAGCGCCGGGTTGCTCTTCAGCTTTTGCAGGTCCGCCAGCGCCATGTCGAGCATGCTCTGCACCGTCGCCTGGTCACCGGGCGGTGTGCCAAGCGTCCTTATCTGGGACATCTGGGCTTCGATCGACGGTACGAACGTGCCCCTGACGACGGCTGCGAGCTGTGTCTCGCTGTGGAGGTTCGCGAGCTTCGCGGTCGCCAGGCTGAGCGCGGGGTCGGCGCCTCCGCAGATTTCGTTGGCCTTGGTCACGAATTCGGCCTTCGTGATCGCGGCGCGGAGCGTCGATGCGGTGCTGTGGCGACTGCCACCGCAGCCGGCGGCGAGGAGGCCGGCGAGGAGTGTCCCGGCGATCACCGTCCCGGCCGCCCGGCCGGGCTTGCGAAGCCGCCTGGTGTGAACGGCCGGCTCTCCTTGAAACCGTCTGGACATCTCGCTCCTCAGCACGCTCGCCGGCCTGCCCGCGCAACCTGCACGCGCTCACCGGCTGCATTTCGAGTCCCGACCTAATTCGGGGCCGCGATGGCCAGTCTTGACTGCCGCACGAACGCTTGCGTCGCTCTGCCCGGGTTTCGCGATGCAAGAGTCCTCGCGGGGGTTCTGGACGGGCCAGCAGAGCCCGATCATCTGTCCAAGAGAGCTGGAGCCCTGCCAGAAGCGCCTTTATGGAACCGATTATCGGGGCGAAGCGCATGCGTGCCCTGTAGAAGCGAAGCCAATCGCGTGTCTGCAAGCGAAACCCACCGACCGACCATCGGCCCCCCATCCCAAGCACCATCGCTGCCGAGGTGGCTCGCGGGTGGGCTTCGGGGCGTGCGCTCGTTGGGGCCCGGCCGCAAGAGCGTCTGGGCCGCGGTGACGACCGTGCTGCTGCTAGCGGCGACTCTCGCCTCCGTCATCGGCGCACGCGGGGTGGCTCGCTCGGACGCCGGCAAAGCGAAGCTGGCGTTTCACCTGGCCTCGGCTGAGATCGCCTCGACCCTCAAGCTCGCGATCCAGCACGAGGAAGACCTCGTCGTCAGTGCCAGCGCCTTCGTCACCACCAACCCCAATGCCTCGCCGGCCGCCTTCGACACGTGGGCGGAATCGGCGCGCGCGATGCAGCGCTACCCAGAGCTTCAGAACCTCGGCCTGGTGGCGCTCGTGCCGGCGTCCGGTCTGGCAGCGTTCAAGGCGCACATCGCCGCCGATCCGGTGCGGCCCCTGGGGCCGCACTCGGTGGCACCGGTCGGAGGCTTCCATGTCCTGCCTCCCGGCAACCGGCCCTACTACTGCTTTGCGGTGGCAGGGCTAGCGAGGAGTGCCGCGACCTACATACCCGCGGGCCTCGACTACTGCGCGATCGCCCCACCGCTGATCGAAGGGCGCGACTCGGGGCTGGCCAGCTACGCGCCGTTCATCGACGGAACGACGACGCTGGGAATATCGACCCCCGTGTACCGCGGTGGGGTGGTGCCCTCGACGGTGGCCGCGCGCCGGCGGGAGTTCGTGGGATGGCTCGGCGAGCTGATCGTGCCGAGGATCATGCTCGAAACGGCGCTCGAAGGCCACCCGGGGATAGCGCTGACGTTCCGCTATGAGTCCGGCGCGACGCGCGTCGCCTTCTCCAGCGGCAAAGCTCCTGCAGGCGCAGAGCACACGACGATCGCCCTTCACAACGGCTGGACCATGGAAAGCGCCGGAGCTGTAGACGAGGCCGGGGTGTTCGGCAACTGGCACGCGCTCACGCTGCTGATCAGCGGGATCATGCTGAGCCTCTTGTTCGCGCTGCTGGTGCTGGTCCTGGGGACCGGGCGCAGACGCGCGCTTTCGCTCGTCCACGACAAGACCCGCGAGCTCTCCCACCAGGCTCTGCACGACACGCTCACGGGGCTGCCCAACCGCGCGCTCGTGCTCGACCGGGCCGAGCAGCTGCTCGCGCGGACCGCGCGTCAGCCGGGCATCATGGCCGGTGCGCTGTTCGTGGACATCGACGGCTTCAAGCACGTCAACGACAGCCTCGGCCACGCGGCCGGGGACCACCTCCTGCGGGTCGTCGGCCAGCGGCTGAACGACGCGGTCCGCGAGCAGGACACCGTGGGTCGTCTCGGCGGCGACGAGTTCGTCGTCCTGGTTGAGAGCACGAGCCAGGACGAGACGCTCGACGTGCTAGCCGACCGCCTGACCGAAGTGCTGCGCGAGCCGGTCGAGCTGGCCGATGGTCGCACGATCTTCTCGGTAACGGCCAGCATCGGTGTGGCCGTCGGGCAGCGCGCGACGCCCGATGCGCTGTTGCGCGACGCCGACCTGGCCCTGTACGCCGCCAAGGCGGCCGGCAAGGATCGCTATGCACTCTATGAGGCGGGCATGTATGGCGGGGTCGAAGGGCGCCTCGAGCTCGAGGCCGACCTGAGCGCCGCGGTGCAGGAGGGGCAGTTCACCCTGCTCTACCAGCCGATCTTCCTCGTGCCCAGCCGCGAGCTGGTCGGGGTCGAGGCGCTCATCCGCTGGCAGCATCCCGTGCGAGGGGTCGTGCCCCCGGACAGCTTCATTCCGCTGGCGGAGGAGAGCGGGATGATCGTCCCGATCGGTCGCTGGGTTCTGGAGGAGGCCTGCCGCCAGTCGGCGGCCTGGGCTGCCGAAGGCTTCGCGATCGGCGTCTCGGTGAACGTATCGGCGCACCAGCTGGGCCGCAAGGGATTCCTCGACGATGTTCGTCGCGCGCTTTCGGAGTCCGGGATAGAGCCCTCGTCGCTGACGCTCGAGATCACCGAGACCATGCTCATGCGCAACATGCCCGCCGCCCGCGAGCACCTCGAGGCGGTCAAGGCCCTCGGCGTTCGCGTTGCGATCGACGACTTCGGCACGGGATACGCGTCGCTGTCGCACCTGCAGAGCGTGCCGCTCGACATCCTCAAGATCGACAGGAGCTTCGTGGCGGCGTTGAACGAGGGGGGCCAGAGCCGCGAGCTGCTCGCGGCCATCCTCGGCGTCGGCCAAGCGCTCTCGCTGGCCGTGGTCGTCGAGGGCGTCGAGGAGCAGAGCCAGATGACGACGCTCGAAGAGATGGGCTGCGAGATGGTCCAGGGCTTCTTCCTGGGACGGCCATGTCCGCCGGAGGAGCTCGTTCAGGGCCTGGCCGGAACCCGCACCGCACGCCGGGCGGTCGGCTCGCAGAACGCGTGAGACATCCCTCTCTCCGCAAGCGGAGCTCCGTGGCGGTCTACCTCCGCTATGGTCGCCGGACGGGCATCGTGCGCGACGACCCATCACGAGGAGGAAGCCCATTTACGACTACGTCATCGTCGGTGCCGGCTCGGCCGGCTGCGTGCTTGCCGCGCGGCTGTCGCGAGGACCCGGACGTGACGGTCGCGCTGCTCGAGGCGGGCGGCGCGGACAGTCGACGAGGAGATCCACATCCCGGCCGCGTTCGGCGCGCTCTTCAAGGGACGGCGCGACTGGGACTTCCGACCGAGCCGGAGCCCTGCCTGGGCGGCCGCCGCGCGTACCTGCCGCGGGGCAAGGTGCTCGGCGGCTGCAGCTCGATGAACGCGATGGTCTACATCCGCGGCAACCGCGCCGACTACGACGAATGGGCGGCGATGGGGGCCGAGGGCTGGGGCTACGACGACGTGCTGCCGTACTTCAGGCGCTCGGAGGACAACGAGCGCGGCGAGGACCAGTTCCACGGCGCGGGCGGTCCGCTGCCGGTCCGCGAGAGCCGCTCGATGAACCCGATCGCCGACGTGTTCGTCGAGGCCGCGGCGCAGGCCGGCCATGAGCGAGAACCCCGACTTCAACGGTGCGCGCCAGGAGGGCTTCGGCCGCTACCAGACCACGCAGGAGAACGGGATGCGCGCGAGCACCGCGGTTCGCTACCTGCACCCGCGATTCGGCGCGCGAGAACCTGATCGTCATCACCGACGCGCTCGCGCTGCGGATCCTCTTCGACGGCGATCGCGCGCAAGGGCGTGGAGATCGATCACGCGGGCAAGGTCGAGGAGGTCCAGGCCGCGCGCGAGGTGATCGTCTCGGCCGGCGCCTACCAATCCCCGCAGCTGCTGATGCTCTCCGGCATCGGGCCGGCCGAGGCAGCTGCCGCTGTTCGGCATCGAGGTCCGCCGGGACCTGCCGGTCGGCGAGGGCCTGCAGGACCACTGCATGACGCTGATGAACTGGAAAACCGACGACGAGTCGCTGATGACGCGCGCTCACGCCGGAGAACCTCGAGCTGCTGCAGACCGAGGGACGCGGCCCGCTGTCCTCGAACATCGCCGAGGCCGGCGGCTTCGTCCGCACGCGGCCCGGCCTCGACGCGCCCGACTGCCAGTTCCACTGCGCGCCGGGCCTCTTCTACGAGGAGGGCCTCGGCCGCAGCCGTCGAGCACGGCGTCGCGTTCGGCCCGGGAGTGGTCAAGCCCACGAGCCGCGGCACGGTGGACGCTGCGCACCGCGAGCCCCTACGTCGAAGCCGCGCATCCTGCCACAACTACCTGACGACCGACGAGGATCGCGCAGACGATCCTCGCCGGGGTGAAGATCGCGCTGCAGATCTCCCAGCAGCACGCGCTCAAGGGAATCATCACCGGCCCGTTCATGGCCCCCGACCCGGATGCGAGCGACGAGGAGCTGTGGCGATACATCGAGCGACCAGTCGATGACGATCTACCACCCCACCTCGAGCTGCGCGATCGGCCCGGTCGTCGATCCGCACCTGAGGGTCCACGGCGTGGAGGGCCTGCGCGTGGTCGATGCGTCCGTCATGCCGACGATCGTTCGGGGCAACACGAACGCGCCCACGATCATGATCGCCGAGAAGGCCGCCGACCTGATCAAGCAGGACGCGACCGTGCCCACCGGCGCATCGGCCGTCTGAGGTGCGGCAACCCGAGGTGCCGCCACCGGCATAGACGGGAGTGATAGGCGGCGCTGAACGCGCAGGTGATCCCACAGCAAAGGGGGGGGCGTTCTCACCGCAGGAACAGGGGGTCCGTTGACCGGCGCAGGATCGGTTGCCCAGGCGTTAGCCTGTAGGCGCGTCGGGGAGGAGGCGCACGCGCGCCAGGCGCGCGAAAAGGGGTTATGCGCGCCCCCGGCCGGAGGAGGGGGGCCGGGGGACGCGCCCCCAATTCATTCCTTGACTGGGCGCACCCAGCCTCTCACCGGGGGCGGACGGAGCCGACCGACGGCGTGCCCGGCTGGATGCCGCCGACGGGCTCCTCGAGCGTCGGGGGGCCTGTTCGTCGCTGGTATGGTCAGCGCCCTTGGAGCAGCTGGAGGCATTCCGTGGGGCCGGTCCTCGCCGCCCGCACGCCGCCCGGAAGCCGGGCCCGCCGCCGTGAGCGAGGACCCCCCAGGTGAGGTGGATGTCGCCGTCGTCGGAGCCGGGCTCGCCGGGCTGGTGGCCGCCCGCGACGTTATCGCGGCGGGCCGCAGCGCCTTCCTGTTGGAGGCACGCGACCGGGTGGGCGGCAGGCTGCTCAACCACGACATCGGCGACGGAAAGGTCGTCGAGCTCGGCGGCCAGTGGGCCGGGCCAACCCAGCGCAGGGTGCTCGCCCTCGCTCGCGATCTCGGCGTGAGCACGTTCCCGACGTTCGCGGACGGCGAGAACCTGGTGGAGCTCAACGGTCAGATCCGCCACTACCGCGGCTCGATCCCGCGGATCAACCCCGCCGTGCTCGCGGACATCGGTCAGGCGCAGTTCCGCCTGGACCGGATGGCGCGAAGCGTGCCGCCGGAGGCGCCATGGCGCGCCCCGCGGGCCGAGCAGTGGGACGGGCAGACGATGTGGTCGTGGATCAGGCGCAACACCGTCACCCGCGCCGCGCGTGCGCTCTTCCAGCTCGCGGTCGAGGCGGTATGGGCCGCACATCCGGCCGACGTGTCGCTGTTGCACGTGCTCTTCTACACACGCGCGGCCGGGGGCTTTGACGATCTCATCGGCACCGAGGGCGGAGCCCAGCAGGATCGGTTCCGTGGGAGGCTCCCAGGAGCTCGCCCTGCGCCTCGCCGGTCGCCTCGTCGACGTCATCGCCCTGCAGGCGCCGGTGCGCAGGATCGAGCATCGGGGCGACGGCGTGGAGGTCGTCTCAGACCGCGGCACCGTGAGCGCTCGCGCCGTCGTGGTCGCGATCCCGCCGACGCTCTGTGCGCGCATCTCCTATGACCCGCCGCTGCCAGCTCTGCGCGACCAGCTGACGCAGCGCATGGCGCAGGGGAGCGTGATCAAGTGCATGGCCATCTACGATGAGCCGTTCTGGCGGGCGTACGGTCTCAGCGGACAGGTGACGAGCGTCGACGGACCGGTGAAGGTGATGTTCGACAACTCCCCGCCCGAGGGCTCACCCGGCGTCCTGCTCGGATTCCTCGAGGGGCGCCAGGCGCGAGAGCTCGAGCAGTGGACACCGCAAGCCAGGCGCGAGGCGGTCGTGGGCTGCTTCGCGCGGCTGTTCGGATCCCGGGCGGCGCGTCCGGAGGGCTACGTCGAGCAGGTCTGGGCCGCCGAGGCGTGGACGCGTGGCTGCTACGGATGCCTGCTGCCGCCCGGCGGATGGGTGTCGTTCGGCTCGGCACTGCGACCCCCGATCGGACGCATTCACTGGGCGGGCGCGGAGACGGCGACAACCTGGAACGGCTATATGGATGGCGCCGTACGCTCGGGCGAGTCAGCGGCGGGCGCCGTGCTCGCGGCGCTCAAGCGATGAGCGCGGGCGCGGCGTCGAGCACGCCGGCGCGGTGTAGCTCACCAGCATCAGAGCGCCGGGGCGCGCGCTAGATCATGACGACGTTGTACGCGCCACACCGACAGCGCAGGACGACGTCGAGCACCTTGTCCGGGGGAAGGCCGGCGATTGCGACGAACCCGCACTCGCCACAGAGATATTCGTCTCCGGCCTCGTTCTCGCCCTGCACATACGGCTGGTCGCCCGCTGCATCCGAGAAGTCCATGATCGTCATCGCCTTGGGGTCGACCCTCGCTGCGGGAATGGTTTCGAGCGTCCTTACGGCCACCGGGTGAACCTATCAGGCGGCGAGGTACTCGAAGCCGTTGGACCGGGGAGCCCTCATAGCATCACCACAGGCAACGTTACGGCCCCGGCTCCGTAGCTAAGCCGTTCCAGCCCTGCGAGCCAAAGGTCGCGACCACGAGCGCGCAGACCGCCGACTCCCGGCATGTCACGCCCGTGAGTCGCATGTGATGCTGCCCGAAGGCCAGCCCACGACTCGAGCATGCGCTCGTGAGGCTGTCGGCGATATCGCGCTCTACCTCAGCCCTGTTGCTGCCGTGATGCTCGACGAACTGTCCACGGCCCGTGCGCTCCTCCTGTACCCAGCCGAGCCCGGCCCAGCCCTCGGTGTTGCGAGTGGTCACGCGCTCCTGGGCCATCACGACATACAGCCGGTCGCCCCACTCGCCGGCCGGTTGCACCGGCCCGTCACGTATTACAACCTCGGCGCCGGGCGGAATCGTGGAACTCAAGAGGATCAGGTTGAAGTTCGCGACCCCGGCATCGAGTAGGGCGGAGTCGAAAGCTGCCAGCTCGGTCGGCCCGGAGCCGACCCCTGCCGTGACATCAATCCTCATGGCGCCCCCGCGCAACCTGCACCCCGCCGTGCATCTCGCAACACTACTCGACGGTGGCGCAGATAAGGCGGGATGGGGCGCGGTCCGGCCGGTCTCGGGCAGAGGGTCGAGGTTGATGTCCCAATGATCCGGCGGCGCCGACCCCGCAGAGCCCGGGCCAGGATCTGACCGCGGAGGGTGAACAGGAGGAGGGTGCTCAGTTCGACCCGGCACGGCTGTCGGCGGCCCGCCGCGAAGTCGAATCGTTCGAGCGTGAGAAAGCGCGCGGCGGTGACCGAAGACGGGCCAGGCCAGTGGCGCATCGAGCGCAAACCGCCCGTCTTCAAGCTTGGCATCGACTGCTGGACGGCAAAGCTGCGCGCCAACGGCGGGCTCGTCTTCTCCAAGCGCGAATGGCGACCCGACCCCAATAGGACTGAAGCGGCTCCCGAAGCCAGCCCTTTGTGGGCGCTCTATCGAGAGGGCCAACGGCGTCGAACCGGAGACCCTATTCCCGAACGGCTCTGGCTCAGTGCACCAAGCCCGTGAGCTACGCGGGCGCCACGACCACCGTCGGCGCGGTCATCCGCGAGAACCAGTAGTAATAGCCTGCAGATGCGTAGCGACCGGCCAGGCCCCACCGTCGCACAGCTGGCCGTCCTTGTGTTCGCCGTTGGCTTCGTTGTGGCGGGCTTCGCGCTGCAGTTCGGCGGCGGCCATGCGGGACTTGGGTCGGTTCTCATCGCCGTCGGCGCGCTCGGCTCGCTGGCCGTGGGTGTGTGGACGCGCCTGGGGCCTTCGGACCAAGACTGAGCCTAGGCCAGCCGTGCGAGGGAAGGCCGTTGCGTCTGCCCTGTTGGCTGCCCCGCCTCGTCAGTCAGGGCGCGCCAGATCGCGCAGCGCCTCGTTTGCCTCGTTCACCACCCATGCGGGATCGTTGAGTACGCGGCCCGACGTCAGGAGGATCTCCGCCGCCTGGGCGGCCATCCTGTCGAGCGAGGGCTGGTAGCTGAGCGGCGGAGCCTCGGGGTCAATCCCGGCTAAGCGCTCGCCGATACCCCAAACCGCCTGGGCGATCAGCTCCCCCTCGGCGTCAAGGCCGGTCCTCTGCTCCGTGGTAGCCGCCTCTCGCACCGCGCGTCCCGCTTCGAGGCTGAGCAGAGAGAGACGCTCGTAGGCGCTCCTGTGCCCGGGCCGCCCATTGCTGGCGGCCTGAGCTGCCCACTGGCGCACGGCGCGGTCCGCCAGATGCAGCGCGCGGCGCAGCTCTCGGCCCGCGCCAGTGCCGGCCGTGACTTGCAGAAGCTCCTGATGATCAGCAGGCAGCCCTGCCTCGACGGTTGCGTGAAACTGCTCGGCAACCTCGCTCATCGGTTTGTCGGTTTCGCGCCGCGGGGCAGCCGGGGCTTCCAAACCGCTTGCATACCGCTCATCTCAGATCGCGACTTCCGCGCTCCAGCCGCGCTACAGAGCCAAGCCCAGCGCCGGATTCGAACCGGTGATGCTTCCTCACCGTGCAAGGTCCGGAATGTTAGCTTGCTGGTGGCGCAGGACTTGCCGGCGAGGCGCTCCTGCCGAACCCGCACCAGGCGGCGTCCCACCGTTGGCCTCTAACCAGCCGGAGACAGCTCGACGAGCCGCTGCGCCAGCTCCCGCGGGCGCGAGAGCATCGGCAGGTGGCCGCCGGCCATCCCGTCGATTTCCAGACCGAGTCGCTCGCGCGCGATGCGACGCTGGAAGTCAAGCGGAAAGAGCCGATCGCTGTTCGGTATCAGAACCCGTGTCGGCACTTCGGGCCACGTGTCGAGCGGCCAGGGCTCCGCGAACATGCCGACCCCGGGTGCGCCCTGGAAGTGCTCGTTGGCTCGGGCGACGTCCGGCTCGACGTCATGGAGGAAGACCTCACCTATGGCATCGCGTCCCCAGGTGCTCATCGGCCCGTGGCGCCCGAGAATCTCGGCGATCGCCTCCTCATGCCGGGTGTTGCCCCACCATTCGCCCGCTGTCTCGCGCGGCTTGGGGATCATGGGCGCCAGTAGGATGATCTGCGCCACGGGTATTCGCGCGGCGACCAGGGGCCCGGTGAACGCGCCGAGCGACTGGGCGACGATGACGGCTCAGCATCGTCTGGTAGCGCCCGCACGATGGCGTCGGCGTGATCGCTCGGTCGCGCGTGCACATCCCGCAAAGGTAGAGGCGGTGCCAGAGCCCGGCGGCCAAAATCGCTCAACGCCTCGATCGTGGCACCGTACACACGCGGGTCGGTCCCCGCGCCTGGGATCAGGACGAACGTCGCCATGCAGCGAGTCTCGCGGCTGCACGACGCCGCGGACACGAGCCGATTGCGGACACTAATCGATCATTGCAGAGCGCTCCGACGAACGAGCCGAGCCCGGCACGTTCGGGTTGGCGTGCATCCAGGCCGGTGCAGGTTGAAGCTACGGCTGCACCGCCTGAAAGCCTGCCCGCCTCCACCGGCAGGTTAAGGTTGCCCCGTGGCAGATCTCGGAAGCGAGTCCTTTGTGAGTATCACGAGCTTGCGCCGGGACGGCACGCCGGTCGCCACGCCCGTGTGGGTGGTGGCGGCCGCCGGCCACCTCTATGTCTGGACCGGCTCGCAGACCGGCAAGGTCAAGCGGATTCGGAACAATCCGGCGGTGACGCTCGCCCCATGCACCAGGCTCGGCACCGTTACTGGCCCGGCCGTGAAGGCGCAGGCCAAGATCGTTTCAGTCGGCGAGCGCCCAGAGATCTGGAGCCTGTTTACCGCCAAGTACGGGCTGCAGCTGCGTGCGATCGTGGCTGCGGAGCGGATCCTTGGGCTGCTGCCGGTGGGTCCGTTCCACCGGCAGGGCAAGCGGATCCACCTGGAGCTGGCTGTCACAGCCGCCTGACCGAACCGGTCAGTGTCGAGCCAGAGGCCCGTGCTTGGTTAGCTGACCCGAAGAGCCATGTAGATAGACGTCTGGCCAGGGTTGCGTGTCGCAGCGTGGACGTGGACCGTCTGACCGGGCGCAACTGATTCAGGCGTCGGTCACAACAGTCCTAGCCCTCCGAAGCAGCGGGCGCCAGTGGGTGACACTGCGTCAAGCTGGCGGACATGAGCAGCCTCGGCCGGCTTACGCGGGTGTTGCGCCTGCTCGCCTAGCCGATGCTTTGAAGCGAGCTCGACCTGCCATTGCGGCCGGTCCTCCATTGATGCCCACCAGTGTATATTTTCGCCCACCGAACGCGAGGAGGTTTCCCATGTATGTACGTGTAGTGAGGTTCACTGACGTGAGCGCTGAGCGGATGGAGGGGACTCTGGCGCGCATCAAGGAGGCCGGAGGGCCACCTCCCGACGTGCCCGCCACAGGCTTGACGGTGCTCTTCGACGAGGCGCAGGGAACTGCCGTGGTCCTCCAGCACTTTGCAACGGCGGAGGACATGGACGCAGGCGCGAAGGTGATGGCCGCGATGGCCGCGTCCGAGACGCCGGGCGCGCGCGCCTCCGTGGACATGTGTGAGCTAAAGCTCGAACTCGAGGCATGACGCGCCCCAGCGGGCGGCGCAGTGCCGTAGCCGCTAGTTGGGAGCGGGCCGCAAATACCGGCGTTGGAGCGGTACTCGACACTTCCAGACTGCTGCTTTGTGCCAGATTGCGAGCGTCAGCCAGTCCGCGCGTCACACTCGTGCTTGGGACGACAGGGAGGTGCTGGCCCGGACCATGCCCTCACGCTTGCTTCGCGCCGCGTAAGCGAGCGTGTGGCGACCCTACGCAGGTGAGCCTGCGGCTCGCCTAAACCAAGAAGCCTGGGTAGCGCCTGCCGACACTTTCACATCCACGCGGGAGGGGCGCTCTCGGAGTGGGCCAGCGATCCCGAGTGACGCGTAGGATCTCATAATGCACCGCGTTCAAATTGCCGCCGGCATCGTGCTGTCGCTGATCTGCACTGGCGTCGGGGTAGCCGACGCTACGCAGCGCCTTCCAACCCTCGGATCTGCTGCCTACGCCAAGATCATTGGCGGCCCGTCCTCGGGGTTCGGAACGGTCGCGCCGAAAGTGGTCAACGCGAACGGTGATCCGGGCAGCGTCGTCTACGACTTGCGATGGACAGGCTGGGGCCGCGCCCAGACCGTCGGGAACGGGAAGAGCTACGCGCCTGGAGCCAACGGCGGCTGGTCGGGGACGCTCGTCCCAACCGAGCTTCGCGCGACAGACCTCGGCCGCTGCCGCCCAGGCGGCCCCGTTGTCTACCGCCACTTGTGGTTTCGGGCCAGAGGAGAGCCTGGGGTCCACGGATGGACACCGTGGTCGCAGTGGCCAGACATCGAGTACCCGAAGCCACAATTCCTCTGCTGAAGGTGGCGAAACGACGGTCCGTGCGCTGGTGGTGGTTGGCGGGAGATCCGAGCGTCTGCTGCCACGGGCCCAGATGCTCGGTTTGGAGACGAGACTGAGCACTCGAGCGCAGCTGCGCCGAGACTTCCGCAATGCGCCGAGTAAGCGGGCGTCTCCGGCGCGTTCGGTGAGACGATCGCAGCTCGTCGAGGGTGTCGCATAAACGTCCGAAGGCCTCACTGGATCCGTTCTTAGGGTGGGTCGAAAAGCCGAGTTAATCTTTCGGCTGCAACGCGCTCTGCTCTACCTCGGCGCTCCGAGTACCTTCCACGGCCGTCACAGCGAGCGACGCGCAGGCTTTCGTAGACGCCTTTGTGCGACACCCTCGTCTGGCTTTGCGGGCGTGATGGAGCGTCGCTGGCCGTTAGAGATCTCACTTGCCCGCAACGCGTCAAGCCTTCCGCACTAAAGATAAGCCGCTGCTTATCCGGTATCGACTAACCAAGCTCCTGCGGCACCCGCTGGATCAACAGGTCGGCGTCGGCGGGAAGGCGCGGTACATCCTCGACGCCCTGCACGTCCGCGCGGGTGATAGCCAGATAGGCGACGAGGCAGAAGATGGTGACCGTCAGCGCCAGCGCGACCGGTCCGTCGCCAAGGCCAAGCCCGCCAACGCTCTTTGGCTTGCTCATCCAGTCGGCAAATGAGGCGCCGAGCGGCCGGGTGGCCACATATGCAAACCAGAAGGAGAAGATCGGGTTCCAGCCAAATCGCCAGTAGCCGACGGCGGGGATCGCGATCACGCAGGCGAAGAGCATGCCGGAGGCGAGGTACCCCAAGCCGAATGTGCTCGCCGTCAGGTCTCCGAGCGCCGTGCCCATCGCAAAGGTCGCCACCACCGCGGCCCAGTAGAACGCCTCGCGGCGAGGGGTGTCGATCGTGTGGAACGACAGCGTCCTCTCGGTCCTCTGCCAGGCCGTGAACACCGCGACGAGCACGGCCGCATAAATGACGGTCGAGACCGCGTAGGGCACGTCGAAGCGGACGTGGAGGACGTCGGCGGCCATCGTGCCAAACACGCCGACGCCGACCACTGCCAGCCAATAGGTCCACGCTATGTAGCGGCGCACCGAGAACTGCAACGTCAGCGCCACGAGGAAGCCGAGGAAGCCAAGGGCGACTGCGATCACCGGATTGATGGCGTGGACGCTGTAATCGGAGGTCGCCTCGCCCATCGCGGTCGACAGGGCCTTGATCAGCCAGAAGTAGACCGTGACCTCGGGCACTCTGAGGGCGCCACGGCGCGTGAGTTTGCCGATGAGGGCGCGGCAGTTCACGGCAATAGTGTCTCACGACGCCTGAGGGTGAATACCCGGGTGGCCGCCGTGCCCGGGCCAGAGAACGGGCAGTTGCGGCGAGAGTATTCCTGAGGGCGGGCCGACACACAGCTCGTTACGTTCGGAGGCAGGTGTCCGAAACTCGTTCCCGCTGACGACCGCTCGGGACCAGGCTGAGCACTCGAGCGCAGCTGCGCCGAGACTTCTGCAATGCGTCGAGTAGCAGACGTCTCGCTGTCCTCAGCCGACGCGCCCCCGCCTCGTGCATTGCAGGTGTATCGCGTCAGCGCCGGATGCCGGCCACGAGCGCATCCCAGTTGCCGGCGGCGATCCGCTCCTGGTCGGCCCGATCGAGCCCCGCGGTCTGAAGGAAGTGCTCGACGCCACCCTCGGGGCCGGGCCGGTACGGGTAGTCGGTCGCGAACAGGATGCGCTCCACGCCGACGACCTCGACCGCCCACCGCAGGTAGCGCTGGCTATAGACGCCGCCGGCTGTGATGTAGGCGTTTCGGCGAACGTACTCCGAGAACGGCCGGGGGAGCTTGGCCTGCATAGCCAGCCCGTCGGCCCGGTCGAGATAGAACAGGACGACCTCGCCCCAGTGGCCGAGGAGGACTTGGAGGCCGGGGAAGCGGTCGAACACGCCGGCGAGCGCGAGCCGGAGGAACTGCACGCCGGACTCGTAGTGCCAGCCGATGCCGTAGGTGGCGAACGCATTGTCTATGGCTTCGTCGAAGCCCGCGTACAGCGCAGCCCGCACACGCGGCTGCGGGATCTGCGGGTGGATATAAAGCGGGGCGCGGAGCGACGCAGCGGCCTCGAAGATCGGCCAGTTCTCGGGGTGGTCGAGGTTGCGCTCACCGGTGCGGCCGAACAGGAGGGCACCGTTGAGGCCGAGCTTGGTGACCGCGCGCTCGAGCTCTTGCGCGGCTGCGGCGGGCGCGGGGGTGGCGAGGGTGGCGAAGCCTTGGAACCGGTCCGGGTGGGCGCTCACGAGCTCGGCGATGCGGTCGTTCGTCTCGACCTGCAGGCGGGTGGCCTCGACGGCCGGAAGGTTGTGCAGGCCGGGCGAGGTGAGCGAGATCACCTGGACGTCCAGCCCCGCCTCGTCCATCGCCGCGATCCGGCGCTCTCCGACCTCGTGCAGCCGCTCACCCAGCTCCCCCGGAGGGGCGCTGGCGCGCGAGTCATCGCGCGCGTGGGAGTCGAGCCGACTCCACGCCGTGACGACCTCGTCGGTGACGAAGTGCTCCTCGGTGCCGATCGTCTGCATCTCGGTGCCTGCCTCCTGTCGGTGCCATGGTCTTTATTGCGTCTTCCCGGCGAACCGTAGCCGAGCCGTATGAACGTAGATACCGACCGCGGCTACGCCATCGTCCACCCTAACGACGTCGCGCACGGCTACGCCGACTCCAAGGTGCCCGGCGAGTTCCGCCGGCCGACGCGCTCGGCGGCCAGCTCGCCGTCACGCTCACCCCGATCCCCGCATTCGGACTCCGGGCAGGCGCGCTACAGCGCGACCGTGGCTGTGGCCGTATGACGCCAAAAGTCTCATTTGCCTGCCTGAAACGGTAGCCAAGGAGATTCTTGAGCAGGCCGCAGAGACCGACCGGCTCGAGATCGGCCAGCACCCGAACGGCAGTGGTTGGGGGCCTTCTAAGCCTTGATCCACCGTTTGTAGAGGGCGTGGCAGCTGGCGGCGGCTTTGCACGGGCTGAGGCCAGTTGAGGCCGTCGGTGATGCGTGTTGGGCGCGGAAGCGCTCGGCTTGGAGGTCTCGGGCGAAGCAGAGACGCTCAGGATGCGGGTGTTTCGACAAGGCGGGAGCTTCGCCGGTGGCGTGTGCTCCTGCGTTTGTCTTCGAGGCGGCTCAGGCGATGGCGGGGAGCGCTCGGATGCGCGTGAGCGCTTGGGTGAAGTCGGTCTGCCAGGGCCAGCGGGCGGGCAGGTGAATCGTTGATCGTCGTGCGGTGCGGGTGATCCTTCCGGGCAGGCTGAACAGTCGCCGGCGGGTGGTGGCCGCCGTTCTGGGTGTCGGGTCGCTGAGTCCGAGCAGGGCGCTCCAGCGCGAGAGGTTGTGCGCTAGGCAGGCGATGACCGTCCAGGCGCTGTTGGCGCTGAAGTGACCGGAGGGGAAGTGCGCGAGGGCTTGGTCTTTGAGGTCGCGGATGACCAGCTCAACGACGGCGTGCTGGCGATGCTCAGCATCGACGAGATGCATCGGCTCTGAGCGGTTGGTGATGAACGAGTGGTGTCGCCAGTAGGTAAACAGCTCGCCTTGGTCCTCCTGGACGCGCAGGTGCACCCGGCGCACGATCAGCCGCTCATCGCCGAGGGTCGTCTCGGCCAGCTCACAGACCCCCGTGTCCGGATAGTCCTCGACGGGCTGCCAGTCCTCATCCGGGATCTGGGCGATCCGCGCCGCGACAGCCGGGTGCATGTTCACGCCGATCGAGAAGCGGCAGCCCTGCTTCTTGAGATAGGCGCAGACCTTCTTGTTCCAGAATCCCGAGTCGCCGCGCAGCAGGATCTCACCACTCGCGCCGGCGCGGCGGACCCTGGGGATGAGCTCTTGGACGAACCGCAGCGCGCCGCGCTGGGTGTTGGCCTGCCCCTTGCGCTGGCGGACGTGCAGCACCTCGGCGGTGTCGCCCCGGCTGGCCATCAACGGGTGATAACCAAGCTGACCGGTGTAGCCATAGCCAGCGCCCTGCTTTGCGTGCCCGTGGACCTCGCCCACGAACGAATCGATATCGATTACCAGGCGCTCCTCGTCTGGGCCGGCGCCCGCTGACCACGCTCGCGCCAGCGCAGTAGCGAGCATCTGGTCGAGCTGGCGAACATGCCTGAAGGTAAACGAGCGCAGAAACGTTCCAAGCGTCGAGGGGGCCATCGCATGGTGGCCGAGAACCGCCTCGGTGCGCCCGACGCGCAACAGATCGCAGTCATCGATGCTGTCGGCGCCGAGCAGCATCGCGTGCGCCAGCGAGAGCACCTTGCGCCCCGGACGCGCTGCCCCCGGGCGCTCACCGAGATCGACGCTCTCATCGACCAGCGCCTCAATACCCAGCCGCTGTCCAAGCGTCACTGGCAGCAAGATCCCAGCGTTCGCGACAACACGCTCGTCATCGAAGGCCACCGCTAGTCGGTCCGGACGGTCCTGCACCATAAGGGTGACCTCCTGTGCAGGACCCGCAGCCGCTGGCACGGCCCGTCTTGCCTGCTCAGGAGGTCATTTCACTGGCCCAACCGGACGACCCCGTCACAAAACGGTGGATCAAGGCTAAGACGCACCGTGGCGCAACCCGCCGGCAGAACAAGGCCGAGGCGAAGAAGCTCAACAAGTCGCACGGCTGCAACCTGTCGGGCGCCTAGCCGCAGTTTGGAGCCCTGTGTCTCGTCGGCGCGGGAGCGCGGCACTGTCGGCGGCGCAAGCGCCCCGACAGCCGAGCGGCGCGGACGCCGATCGGATCTAGACTGAGCTGGCTATGTCGAGCATCTTTAGGCACCTTCGACGCAGCTCACCAACTTCCGGTGACAGCCCGGAGGAGGGTGCTCGGCTCGTGCGCGAATCGAGCCGAGCGGCCGAGAATGCTGCCCGGAGGCAAGCGTCGGAGCGCGCGGGACGCAACCAGGCCGCCGAGAACGAGGCGCGCCGGCAGGCCTCGGACGCCAAAGCTCGCACCCAGGTTGCCGAGAATGAGGCGCGCCGGGAGGCCTCGGGCGTCGAGGCTCACCGTCAAGGAGCCGAGAACGAGGCGCGCCACGTGTCCGCGGAGGCTGATCGCGATGGTGGGCGCCCCGCGTGACGCTCGATTCAGTCCACTGAGTCGACCGAAAGCCGGGCTCGTCCGCCCCGATCGCGGTTCTCGCTGTTCTAAGGTCTCCAAAGGCGCTGTTATGCCCCTCGCCTCGGCGTTCGATTCGTGGCCCCGCCGTCCACACCCCCACTCACACCACAGTTCCGGGCGTGGCTGGAACACGAACATGCGTGGGGCAGACAGGCGGTCCATGCGATCAGAAGGCAACGGCGGCTACTGCTCGCGGAGACCCACGGGCTCGAGGGGTTCACGCTACGCATGGCTCTCGTCAACTTGACGGGGTCCGTGGCGAGATGGGCAAACGGTCTGGGCAACGGACTCAACAAGGTGGGCCATGCCGAGACCGCCTCGCTGTTCGCTATTAGTCCGCCCTTTGCCGCTACCGATCCGACCACCGACGACTGCGACCAGCTTGCCGAGTATGTCGAAGCGCGTATGAAGGCGTTAGCCGATTTGCTCGCTGAAGATGCCCCATAAGCCGTGTGGCTCCGAGCAAGCATCCCAGCGACGGTCGCGCCGACGACCGGATCGGACGAGCGGCACGAATTGGCAGAGCACTACTCTAGAGTGCTACTCTGCTCGCTGTGGCGATCGCGACCCGCCAGCGTATCCTCGACGCGGCCCTGACCTGCTTTCTCGAGGATGGCTTTGAGCAGGCGACCGTCGCCCGAGTCCGCGAGCGCAGTGGTGTCTCAAACGGAGCGCTCTTCCATCATTTCGCGAGCAAGGAGGCGATCGCGGACGCTATCTACGTGCAGGCAATCGCCTCGTTCCAGTCGGGGCTGTGGGAGATGCTGCGACGCCGGCCACGCTCTCTGCGCGCGGCCGTGCGTGGCACGATTGCCCATCAGCTGAGCTGGGTCGAACTCAACGGTGATCTCGCCCGCTTTGTCTACCTGCGCGGCCATCTCGACTGGGAGTCGCAGGGAGCCGCCGAGGTTTCCGCGCTCAACGCGGGGCTGAGCGGGGCGTTTCGTGAATGGATGGCCCCTCTCGTGGAGCGCGGCGAGCTACGCGTCAGCTCGATGCTGCTGATCTCCGCGATCGTCAATGGGCCCGCGCACGCGCTTGCGCGCCGCTGGCTTGCGGGCCAGCTGGAGAAGCCTCTGACGGCGTACGTCGAGCCGCTCGCCGACGCTGCGTGGGCCGCGCTCCGTGGCGAACCCCTCAGCGTGCCGCCGCCATCGCCAGTGAGCACCCGGATCACCGTCGAGTTGCTCGATGACGACGGAGCCGTTAGCGCACGAGCCGAGCATCGAGTGAAGCTGGCGCCCATACCCGCCGCCACCTCTACGCGAGCGCCCCGAAAGGAAGGCCGATGAGCACGATCACCGCCGATACGACTGAGGCGTTCACTCTCCCCGCGCGGCACATGCGCCTGCAAGCCGAAGCCAAAGAGACTCGCCGAGCGCTTCGCGGCGCGACATCGCGAGGTGCGCCTCAGCGGCGTCGAGAAAGGCGAGCTTCACCCCGAGCTCTGGTCGGAGATCTCCTCACGCGGGTGGCCCGGCCTGCTCATCCCTGCCAAGCACGGCGGAAGCGGCGGCGGACTGCTCGCGTACACCGTCGTCCTGGAGGAGCTCGCGGCAGCAAACCTCCTGCTCTGGCCGCCCGTCTTGGACTCGGCGATCGCTCACTCAATCATCCAAGTGGGACCCGACACAGCACGCGAGGAGTGGCTCGAAAAGCT
This sequence comes from uncultured Solirubrobacteraceae bacterium, assembly GCA_963730575.1. Taxonomy (GTDB): domain Bacteria; phylum Actinomycetota; class Thermoleophilia; order Solirubrobacterales; family Solirubrobacteraceae; genus Palsa-744. The sequence continues at coordinate 687,309 of CAVSSG010000005.1, read as the reverse complement.
CGCTTCAGGCGAGTGCCACTTCGGGCTCGCGGTGACCGAGCCAGACTGCGGGCACAACGTGTTCAGAAGCGTGGTCACGATCAGACGCGACGGGGAGGGCTACTGCGTCAACGGCGTCAAGGCCATCACGTCGGCGACCGACATGGTCGACCGCGTGCTCGTCTTCGGCCGCGTGCCGCGCGACGAGCACGAGGACGGGCCTGCCCAGTTCACTACCGTCCTCGTCGACCCACGCGGCCGTGGCGTGACGATGACCGAGGTCCCGATGGGCGGGCGCGAGGGCGTCCGCCAGTTCCAGCTCGCCTTCACCAACGCCCATCTTCCCGGCAGCGCGCTGGTCGGCGAAGAGGGGCAAGGACTCCTCGTGCTGTGGCCGAACACCCACATCGAGCGCGTGCTCATGGCAGCACTAGCCATCGGCAACGCGCACTACTGCATCACCCGCGCGCTACAGCGAGCCAAAGACCGCGGCGTCTTCGGAGCCAAGCCAATCGGCGCCGAGCAATCAATCCAGCACCCGATCGCGCACCTCCACGCCCGCCTTCAGGCCGTGCAGCTGCTCGTGCACCGCACCGCCGCACGCTTCGACGCCGGCATCGACAGCTTCCAGATCGCCGGCGAGGCAAACATGGCGAAGATCCTCAGCGCCCAGCTCGTGTTCGACGCCGCCGACCACGCCATGCAGGCACTCGGTGCCCAAGCATGGGACGAGCGCGAGGGACTCATCGACCTATACCTAGACGCCCGCTGCTTGCGATCCGCGCCAATCTCGCAAGAGCTCGCCCTCAACTTCGTCGCGCAACACGTCCTCGGACTGCCCACCCACCGCTGAGGGCCCGGCTCCCCGCGACTGCGTGATCTGAGCCAGGCCGGCTTTGACGAGGCTTCTGAGCCAGGATGATCTGTCCTGGGGAGAGGAGGTGCTCCGAGGCGCCAGATGCTCGCTTATCTACGGCGAAAGCAGCTCGTGCCGCTGATATGCTCGCTCCGCATGCGATGCCACGCCTCTCGGTCGGTCCTGATGTGCATGCGCGGCACGAGGTGGGCTCTGCTCGTTGTGCTTGCGGCGTCGATGACGCTCCCCGCGTTCGCAGTAGCCTCTCACCAGGGCTCGCCGAGAATCCCGGTCTGCTCTGCTTTGTCGCGCAGCGCAATCGCGAATCTGGTGGGGACTGGCCCGCTGGCGCTCAAAACGAAGATCGGCAACCTTTGCGTCTTCACGGGCGAGAGGCACGGGCACTACCAGCCAGGGTTTTCAATCCAGATCGTCCCCTGGAGTAAGAGCCTATTCTCGCTAGCCGAACGCGACGCCGTGCAGTCGGCCGCGAGGGAACACGCCCAATTCGGCGTGGTGAGCAGGGCGCTGAAGGTGGGGAAGAAGGCGTTCTTTGTGAGCGGCACTATGACGAGCGCCTCATTGCCGCCGTGTGGATCTGAAGAAGCACCGGCGCCGGTGCCGCTGGAATTACGCACCGGACCAATCTGTGCCGGCGAGCCCTCGCTCACACACATCACTGTGATCGGGTACGGACCCTCGCCCAGCGGTGTAGAGCTGATGGTGTCAGCCGGCGGCGCCGCGCAGCAGGGCGACATTTCGTTGATACACGTGATTGACCTGGTCAAGGACTTGATCTCCGGCAAAATCCATTGAGCCGGACGGGTTAGCCGGCGGGGTACCCGGCGAACTCGCGTATTTCTTTATGATGTCTCGCTCTCACTAGGCATGGGCAACCGTCACGAGGGCGTTCTCGGCGGGACCGGCTCGCGTTTGGGGGGCAGCAGCTCTTCCTCGGTCCGACGGGGTGGGCAACACAACCTGACTTCCGGCGTAGCTCATTTATCCGCCAGGAGGTCCACATGCCCCAAGCCTCGGGAGGTTCCAGCTCGGCAGCAGTGAGCAGTAACGCTCCGCCGTCGCCGTCGCCGTCGCCGTCGTTGGTCTGCGCATGGAAGGAAGGCAGTTACGATGCGTGCTGGCTTCACCTGGCAGGTCGAGTGGATCCCACGACTTCGCTGCAGCGTAGATACACGTTGGCAGAGGCCCAGCTGCCAGCTGCCAGCTGCACGCCTTACTGCTCGTGCTCGACCTGCGCGACGGTACCACGAGCACGACCGTCCACATCAACGGCACATTATGGATTTGCCCTCCGCAGCCCAGCCGCGAGAGGCATTCAAGGACGTAATCATGCCTCACAGGTCCGCCCCGGCGATGCTTGACTCGCCGGAACTCGGCGTCATCCCCAAGACGAATGCGTCTCATCCGTTGGCGATCGACGGAGAAGCGCCCGCTGAGGAGAAGCCGTGAGAATCGGTCGAGCCGCGGGCGGGGAGCAACTCCGATCGCCATGATCTCCAACCACGCTAGCTGTTTCGGCACTGCAGGGACAGGCGTCCCATGACTGCACTCGCGCTCATGATGCGCCCCACCGACCATGGCTGGGCCGTCTGCCTCACCAACGGTCAAGACCCCGTTCACTATCACGGGTTCTGCTCAAAACAGCGCGCCCTTCGTTACCTGCAGCGCTACACCCGATCAAGTTCCAGACCACGATGGCCCGGAGAGTGGTGGCATGGGCCTCCCACCAGCGGCACGCGATAACCAAAAGCAAGGGGAGGTATGAATGATGAGAGCGAGATTGGCAGCGGTTGCGATACTGCTGTTTGTGTTCTGCGTGCCAGCGGATGCTTGGTCACAGACCCAAGGTCGCCTGTCGGTACCTGAAGCTGCACAAGCGATTAGGACATATGAAACATAATTACTGGCAGAGTGTCACACCGCAAATAAGAATTGTGGTATCACAATGTAAGCGGTACAATGAGACACGCGTTAGTTGTCTCGCAAGGACAACGGTAGAAGAGTTGTGGACCTATTCTAGAAATTGGGTAATCCTCGCTCCTAGAGGAGCGATTATGGTTAATCCTGGTGGCCTGGAAATGTGCGTGTTTGCGAGCCGGCCCGGCTCTCCTGCGGGTAGCTGCTATTGAGTGCCCCATCGGTCGTTCGTCGGCTCATATAGCGCGTCATGCACGACGTCGATCGTTCAGAGCCGACCGCACTCGGACCCCAACCAAGGACGAAGCCATGCCAGCCGCGATCAGTCTCGCGACCATTGAGCGGTCAGCGCGGGCATCATCCAGGGCTGGATAAGGCGGCGGCCATGGCGAACTGAATGCCAAAGCAGAGCCAGCATGAACGTGGCGGCAGCGAGGCTGATGCCGTAGAAACCAGCCGCCTGAGCCCGCTCAACCGATGAACTCTGGTCGATGTAGATCGCGAGGAGCCCGGTGGGGAACGGGATAAAGACAACCAGGCTCAGCAGGGCGAGGTTGAGAACCATCGCACGGTGATCGACGCCCCGGATGAGCCGGAAAATCGTGTGGTGGCTGATCCAGATCATGCCGAGATCAGGAAGCGGGCTTGGCACAGGTGGTGCTTGCCGTTCAAAGCAGCGCTCCAGATCTCGGCGACGTTGGTGATTGCCGCTTGTCGGCCGCCACGTCGGGCAGGTCCGGCTCTGGAAGTGGACGGCTGCACGATTCAGCGCGGCGACCTCGGCAGGCTTGTGGCGCCTGCGCTCGCCCTCTCACGTGCCCTGCGCGCGAGCACCGCCGCTGCGATGACACCGCCGATCCCACCGAAGAGATGCGCCTCCCAGGAGATCCCAGTGTGGGGGATGAGGTCTGAGATGAGCGCACCGCCGAAGAGAAGCAGGACGACGATACCCAGTAACACCTCGCCTATGCGGCGATCGAACAGCCCGCGGCTGATGAGGTAGGTGGCGTAGCCGAAGACGACGCCGCTCGCGCCGACCGTCACGGATCCGCCGGGTGAGGTGAGCCAGACCCCGAGCCCACTGACGAGCGCCACGATCAGGGTCACGAGGAGCAGGCGACCCGCCCCGGCGAGTGCGATCGCCAGGCCAAGGATGACAAACGGAACCGTGTTCCCAAGGAGGTGTGAGAAGCTCTCGTGCAGGAACGGCGCAAAGACGATGCCGTCGAGGTGGGAGAGGTTGCGCGGTACGATCCCGTCCCGATCGAGCCTGTAGCTGTCGAGCGCGTTGACGAGCTCGACGCCCCACATGACCGCGACGAGTGCACCGAGCGCGCGCAGCCCATCGACCTGCGCTGCGTGGCGCTCGCGAACCTGATCCTTCACATTCCAAGCATGGCAGTTGCTGTTGGTGCTCTCCGGGGGCCGCCATTCAGGCTGCCATCGTGATGTGCCAGGGCCCGCAGCAACACGCTTGACTCATGCGCGGACAGCCGGATCGGCTTGAGGCCTGCCGCCGCCCGATCGGGCGGCGGCAGCGCTCGATCGAAGAGCCGAAAGATTGGCCGGATTCGTCCGATAGCCTCTGCGGACATGCGGCCTACACATTCCGCGTACCCCAGGGTCCGCGTCGCGGTGGAGTCGCTCGCCGCGAGCGCCGCACCGATCCGCGAGCGCCTCAAGTATGCCGCGCTTGACCTTCGCCCGATCGAACGCGAGCTCCAGGGCGACGCTCGCGAGCTCTATCTGCGCATCCAGGCGCGCCTGGGGGGAGCCGAGGCCCAGCGCGACGAGGGCGCCGTCGCCGCATCGGTCGCCGTTCTCGAGAACGGCGAGGCCGTGGACGTCGCCCGCGACATTTTCCACCTTCACGATCTGGTAGCCGGGATCACCGAGTAGCGCGGGGGCGGGGAAGGCGACTCGTTCTAGCGCGGCGGGTCCGTCCGTTCCCTCACTAAGCCCAAGGTATCCAGCCTCGCCGAGTTGGGGGTAGCCTCCCGTGGGTGTCCAGCGACGAGACCTTCGATCTCCCGGCGGCCGCCCTGCGTGCCGACGCAACCGAACTGGCGATTGCAATCGAGGTGCTCGCCTCCAGGCTCGAGCAGGCGCTGCCCCAGCTCGCCCTCGTCGAGCGCCGCAAGGTGGGAGGATTTCGCTCCAAACGGCTTGTGGTGCAGCGGATCGAAGTGGCCCTGGGTGAAGAACAGTTCGAGCTCCGCAGTACAGACCGGCGCGTTCAATGCACCCGCCACAAGGTGGTGCGCGGCATCACGCTGAACCGGCAGGAGATGTCCATGGCCGACTGGATCGACGAGCTCATCGCGGCGGTCGCTCACACGGCCGAGGTCTCTGAGCACGACCGGCTAGCCCTCGGCGAGCTGCTCTCGTGAGCTCGCTCTTTCACCGTCGCTCAGAGGAGGAGAAGGCCGCGGCGCAGGCGGCTGCGCAGGCGCGCCGCGAGGACGCCGAACGCTCGGACGAGCGGACTGCCGCCTCGCTTGTGCAGATCGAACAGGGACATATCCCGGTCGCTGCCGCAGAGCGTCTGGCGCAGTTCGCACAGGCCGGCGCAGGGCCCACGGCGTTCAGCAGCGATCTGGCTGTGAGTGAATGGAGCGCGCTCGCGCGACTGGGCGCCACGCCGATCACACAGGTGATGGGCTCATCGATCTACCACGTCGGCTGGCAGCAGACCTACTTCAACGTCCCCACCGAGGTGCAGGTGCTCTCCGACGCCTACAACGAGAGCCGCCGGCTCGCGCTCGGCCGGCTGCTCGAGGAGGCCCAGGCGTGCCGGGCCGATGCGGTGGTCGCGCTGAGGATCGACCAGGGCGCGCACGACTGGGCGGCCGGTGCGGTGGAGTTCATCGCCGTCGGCACCGCCGTGCGCCTGCCCGAGGAGCTGCGCAACCCTGGTGGGCAGGCGCTGCTCAGCGATCTCTCCGGACAGGAGTTCGTGCTGCTCTGCAACGCCGGCATTCGGCCGGTGGGGATCGCGGCCCACACCAGCGTGCACTACGTCCCGGCGTCGATTCAGACCCAGCAGGCACAGAGCGCCTTCGGTGCCTCCTGGGTCAATCAGGAGCTCGTCGACTTCAGCCAGGGAGTCTATGAAGCGCGCGAGAAGGCGATGTCCTTCGTCGCCGCGCAGGTGCAGGCGCTTGGCGGGGACGGCGTGATCGGCGTCGAGCTCGAGCAGCACGGCCGCACCCACTCGGTGCGGCGCGGCATGTATGAGAGCAAGGATCTCGAGGTGACCTTTCACGTGATGGGCACCGTCGTCCGCGAAGACGCGACGATCGCGTCGCAGCCGGCTCCGCCCCCACCACTTCAGATCCTGTCACTACGTTGAGCCCCTCCCAAGCGACAAAGGAACTACACCGTGGCCTATGACCCCAGCAGCACAGAGGGCGTACCCGAGGCGGGCACCGCGCGCCTGCAGCAGAACCGCTCGGGCCTGTTCACGAGCGACCTCTCTGTCAACGAGTTCCTGCTCGTGCGCCAAGCGGGGTTCCAGCCGCTTGGACTCGTCATCGGGAGTTCGATATACCACATCGGCTACCAGCAGGCGCAATGGAAGCAGAGCCAGGAGATGAACGTGCTCTCTCAGGCGATGTACGAGGCCCGCGAGCTGGCGATGACCCGCATGGAGGAGGAGGCCGAGCAGCTCGGTGCCGACGGCATCGTGGGCGTGCGCCTGATAATCGGCCGCTATGACTGGGGCGAGAGCATGGCCGAGTTCATCGCGATGGGCACCGCCGTCAAGCACCGCGGCGGCGCGCTGCACCGTGCACCTTCGGGCCGCCCTTTCACCAGCGACCTCTCCGGTCAGGAGTTCTGGACGCTCTTGCAAACCGGCCATCGCCCGGTCGGAATGGTGATGGGCTCCTGCGTGTACCACGTCGCCCACCAGAGCTGGCGCCAGTCGATTGGCAACACCGGTCGCAACGTTGAGCTGCCGAACTTCACCCAGGCGCTCTACGACGCGCGCGAGCTCGCGATGGAGCGGATGCAGGCCGAGGCGCTACAGGCCAAGGCCGAGGGCATCGTCGGCGTGCACATCGAAGAGAAGTCCCACGGCTGGGGCAGTCACGTGATAGAGTTCTTCGCCATCGGTACGGCGATCATCCCGGCCGAGGGCATCGAGGATCACGTGATTCCCGCCCCTCAAACCGTACTCGACCTCAGCTGACTTAGATCTCAGCTGACCGCGCCGCACCGCTGAATTTCCGCCGAGGCAGTGGACGGTGCCAATGACCGGATCACGAAACGCGGGGGGACCGAGCGCGTTGGGCGACCGGTCGAGCACGGGCATCTCGCGACGAGCCGCTCGCGGCAAGGCGGCGAGCCAATCTTCCAGCACGCGGCGCGCACCGCCGGTGATGGAAGGGGTCGTCACGACCGAAAGAAGGAAAAGTGCGCCACTCTGCCACTTCCCGAGTGACAAGCCGCCACCGATGCGCGCGGCACGAGCTATCTCGGGCCGTTCGCACGAGAACCTAGTGCGGGCCTGGAGCGGCAGCCCTCCGCCTGCATCCCCAGATGAAGATCCGAGCCGATTGCCTGCCGGTCACAGGTAGTCGCGGTCGATGAGGTCACGTGTCGCCAGCCAACCCGGGATCGCGGGGAGATAGGTGACGACGAGCTGATTGGTGAGCGCCGCCGCGACCGCGACGTTCTTGTCTACTCCTACCGCGACAAGGGCGCCGGAGAGTCCGATCGTCGAGACCGCAGCGCCGGCGCCGGCAATCGGGACGATAGCTCCCAGGGCACGGACGCCGATGCTCAATGAGAGCAGCGTCCAAATCGAGGCACTCCCTCCGAAGGCCTTCAGGCAGGCGAGCAGGCACAGGCAGTAGAGGATTGCTGCGCAGGCGTTGCCGCCGAGGAGCAGTGCGAGCTGTCTTGGCGAGCGTGCCGCGGCCGTCACGGTGGATAGGCCCTGGTGCAGTGATGGCATCACGAGGCGCCGCAGCCGCGGAATGCCGAAGACGAAGCCGGCGATGATCGCGAGGATCAACACGATCCCGAGAAATAATTCAATGCTGCCTATCGGGGACACGTTGCTGATGTCGAAATCGTCAGGGGTCACCGCTGTTGCGATCACGAAGAGCGGCAGCTGAGCGACCACCGATCCGCCCGCAGCGAGTAGCCCTCCCGCGGCGATCGCCGTCGCCAGGCTGGCGCCCTGTCGCTGCAGGAAGCGGATCTGCATCGCGACTCCGCCGACCACGGGCATCACGAGGTTGGAGAACGACATCCCGACCTGAACCTCCGTCGTGGCCCACAATGGAAGGCGCAGCCGCGTCGTTCCCATCAAGCCGATCGCGAACGCGATGTTCGTTGCCATCGAGACCGCGAGCGCCAGGATGAGCCACAACACGTTCGCGGTCGAGAGCGAATGCCACAGCGCTCCGGGAGCCGTGATCTGCGTGAGCAGTACGGCGACGGCGACGAGCGTGGCCACGGCCATGGCGACGCTCGACCGCCTGACGCGATAGAGCTCCTTGAGTTCGGGAGCCTCGCCCGCGCCGTCGTTTGCCGCGACCTCGCGTAGCTGCGCCAGCTGCATGTGCAGCTCTCCGCGGCCACCGGCGCCAGCCCGGGTCTCATGCGAGAGCGCGGCGGGCTGAAGCCAAGGCAGGGCAGCGCGGACTGCGTCTCGGCCGATGACATTCGCTGCGGCGGCGACGACGCGTTCGGGCTCCGCCACGCTGGACATCGATGCGAGGAGCTCGGCGACGTCGCGTGCCGCGAGCGCCTCCGAGCCCGACGCCGACGCGTTGTCGAACCCAATGATGGCCGCGCCGTTCTCGTCGACAACGATATGGCTGCTGTTCAAGCATCCGTGGACGACGTGCGCGGCGTGGAGCCGACGAACCTGGGCCCACAGCTCTTCGAGAAGCCCGTCGGTGGCTAGCGCGGGCGGAAGGTCGCGCAGCGAGACGCCCGATATCGGCCGCTCGACCAGGAGCGCCGCGCTGGGGCCGGCGCGTCCCGCTACGAGCGGCTTTGGTGTGCGGACGCCGCCATCGCGCGCCAGCAGTGTCACGTACGCCTCGCGCTCGACGTCGGCGAGTCGCGTCCACGACAGCCGGGGCCCCGAGTCCTTGTACACAAGGAACCGCCAGAGCTTCGCGACCAGCCGCGCGTCGGACTCGTCGCGGCCGATCACCTTGATCGACAGCGGCCCGTCGTCATCGGCGCCGAGCATCCGCGTGAAGCCCGTGCTCTGAACGGGATCGAGATGAACGTCGTGCGCGCGCACTCCCAGCTCCAGCAGCGACTGCGTGACCTGTGCAGCCGTCGGGCGACCGCCAGGAGAGCGGAACGCGAAGTGGACTGCCGCCGCAACGCCCCAGCCCACCACGATGCCAACCAATACATCGACCGGATAGCCGGCGCCAAGGTAGAGCGTGGCGATCGCCACCGCGGCCGCAACGACCACCAACAGCCGGCGTGTGGGGCGGGCGAGGTACGGGCTGGCTGCGGCGAACACGCCGACCACCAGCGCGACATGTTTTGACGGAAAGCTCGGTCCCGCTGGCCAGCGGCGAACCAGATGAAACAGCGTGGCCGCACCCGCCGGCTCGCCGACCAAGTGATTCAGCAGGACCGCGACGAGCGACGAGCCGACACCCGCGAGCACCAGGTCGCGCACCAAACGCCAGCGCCTGCCGACCACCGAAGCAGCGCCGACAAGCCCGACCGCCACGAGGAAACCCACTCGGTAAAAGGAACGGAACAGCGGGTGCAGGCCGTTCGGCAACGAGTTGAAGAACTCGAAGACCGTCCGCTCCGCCCCGCTGACGCCCTGGACTCGCAGTACACACCACGCGACGACCGCAACCGCAACGACGACACGCACCGCATCGCTGACCCGGCGGCGATACGGCTCCTCCGACGCCGGCCCGAACGTTCCCGCCCAGCGACGCACCTCCTCGGGCGGTCCAGAGTCCCTCTCTCCCCGATTTGGCCCGCCGCTGGGTGCTCGCACGAGGTGCTGCTCAATATGTAGCGCAGGGTCGCTCCCTGCTACGGCGCCGCCCTCGCCTCCAACGTCGGCGGCGGCGTGCCCAGTTTCGATCGTAGAACTCGCGGTCGCGACGGCATCATCATCCATGCGAGCCACTAAAGCATCGGCGGCGCGTCATAGCGAGCCACCCCGTGCCTGCCATGCGGCTGCGCACGCGCGGTCCGGTCGACCAAGGGCCGGCCGGACCGCGCGTGGCGTTCATGCAGCGGCGCCGCGAGCGGAACCAGGTATCGCTATCAGCGCCCGAAAGGAGCTGAACCTGACCTCCGTATGAGCCCCCAGCTCCGGTTCGCTGCAGCAGCGCTTCAATCCGGCTTGAGAAGTTGCCCAGAGGTTCCTGCTCCTGCCGGCTCGTGATCAATCCGCTCGACTCGGCCCTTTCGAGCCTGGTCTTCTCTGCCGATAGGATCGCCGTCTTCAGACCTTCGACGGACTTCCCGGGCGTCGAGGATGCGATCTGAGCGAGCGACTTGCCCGCTGAAGATCGTCGCGAAGCTCGCCGGGCGTGACATTCAGATGCGTGGCCACGTCGTCGATGTGGGCCTGACGGCCGGAACCGCCAGAGCCTTGTGTCGCGGCCACGGCCACTGCGCCATCGCAGAAGGACCAGCTGCACGAGCTCGAGCTGGTCCATCTGAGGTGACTAAGCTGCACCCTTCCGACCGGCGAGGATGGGAGCGGGCAACGATGAAAGGCGAGATGGTCGACATCAGTACCCAGGACGGCGTGGCGGACGCCTACCTCTCGCCGCCCGCCGGGCAGGACGGGGGCCACCCGGGTGTGCTGTTCATCATGGACGCCTTCGGCTTGCGCCCCCGGATTCAGGAGATGGTCGACCGCATCGCAGCGCGGGGGTTCGTCGTACTCGCCCCTAACGTCCTTTATCGCGCAGGCCGGGCGTCGAATATGGAGATGCCCGATCTGGAGGACCCCGCACAGCGTGATCCGTTCTTCGCGCGGCTGAGGCCTGCCATGGCGGAGCTGACGCCGGAGCGGATCGTCAGCGACGGGGCGGCCTACCTCGACTACCTCGGCCAGATCGCAAGCTCACCCTTCGCCATCACCGGCTATTGCATGGGTGGGCGCGTCGGCTGGCGGATCGCCGCCGCCTACCCGGAGCGCGTCGCGGCGCTCGCCGCCTTCCACGCCGGGGGGCTCGTGAGCGACGACAAGGACAGTCCGCACCTGAGCGCGGGCGAGATCTCCGCCGAGATCTACCTCGGCCACGCCGACAACGACCAGAGCATGACCCCGGAGCACGTAGCGGCGCTCGAGCAAGCCCTCGAGGAGGCCGGGGTTCGATACCGCTCAGAGCTCTACCAGGGGGCCGCCCACGGCTACACGATGAGCGACACCGCCGCCTACGATGAGGCGGCGGCCGAGCGGCACTTCACCGAGCTGTTCGCGCTCTTGGATAGGACGATCGGCGCCTGAGGCTACCCGTCCGCCGCGCACGCGGCAGACCCGGCGTCGCAGGCCGGATCCGGGCGATGTTGGGTACGTTGGCCTTCGTCGTCCCGCGCCGCACGAGGCGCGAGCCGCTGACGCTGCGGCCCACCCTAGCCGAGCGTCGACGACTCGTGCTGAGCGGCGGAGGCGGCTCGATCGGGAGGGTTGACTCGGTCCATGGCCGAGCGGAACCGCCGAGCACTTGGATCCGAGTGAACCTCCAGCCAGTGTCTCAAGCGACCAAGAAGGCCCGGCCGAGCTGGCCGACGATCCTGCTCGTGGTCGACAGGCCGGCCCGAGCCATCGCGCAAGTTGACTCACGCTGAGCGGTCGATCCTCGTCAACGACGGCAAGAGGGAACGGTCGCATCAGCGGCCTCTTCTACAGTCGGCATAGTGCTGCGCCGGAGCGTTGTCGTCCAAGCCGGTTCGGGCGAGGCGCACCGATCATCACGGTGCGACGGTGAAGTCCGGGATATGAGCGAGATCAGCGAGGAGCGATGACCGAGGCGTCGACCGAACTGTCGGAAGAGCTTCCCATCCCCATTCTCAGCCACCGCCGCGTGCTGATCATCATCGGCGCGTTGATGCTCGGGATGTTCTTGGCGGCTCTCGATCAGACGATCGTCTCGACCGCGCTGCCAACGATCGTCGCCGACCTCCATGGTGCGTCGCACCTCGCCTGGATCGTCGTCGCCTATCTGCTCACCGCGACCGTCTCGACACCGCTTTGGGGCAAGCTCGGCGACCAGTACGGGCGCAAGTTCTTCTTCCAGGCGGCGATCGTCATCTTCTTGTGCGGCTCGGCGCTCTCCGGCCTCAGCCAGAGCATGACCGAGCTGATCGCGTTCCGGGCCGTTCAGGGTGTCGGGGGAGGTGGGTTGATGGTCGGTGCTCAGGCGATCGTCGGCGACGTCGTCTCTCCCCGCGAACGCGGTCGCTACCAAGGACTCTTCGGGGCGGTCTTCGGTGTGGCGAGCGTTATCGGTCCCGTACTCGGAGGCGTCTTCGTCGACCAGCTCTCCTGGCACTGGATCTTCTACATCAACATCCCCGTCGGCGCCGTTGCGCTCGCAGTCGTGGCGATCCAGGTTCCAGGCAGCCTCGGGCGCGTCCACCACGTCATCGACTATCTCGGAACTGCCGTCCTGATGCTCTCCGCGAGCTGCCTCGTGCTCTTCACGAGCCTCGGTGGCACGACGTATCCGTGGGGCTCGCCGACGATTGTCGCCCTAGGACTCGCCGGTGCGGTACTCCTCGCCATCTTTGCGCTCGTCGAGCGACGTGCGACCGAGCCGGTGTTGCCGTTGCACCTGTTCTCCATTCGTGCGTTCTCGGTCGTGAGCGTCGTTGGCTTCATCGTCGGCTTTGCAATGTTCGGCGCGATCACCTACCTGCCCGTGTTCTTCCAGATCGTGCACGGCGAGTCGCCCACGACCTCCGGCCTGCAGCTGTTGCCCCTCCTGGCCGGCCTCATCATCTGTTCCACTGGATCAGGGATAGTCATCAGCAAGACCGGCCGCTACCGGGTTTTCCCGATCGTCGGGACCGCGCTCATCACCGTCGCGCTCTTGCTCTTATCGCAGGTGGGGATCGGGACGAGCTTGATCGTCGCAGGGCTGTACATGTTCGTGCTCGGTGTGGGACTCGGCTGCGTGATGCAGGTACTCGTGCTCATCGCGCAGAACGCGGTTCCCTACTCCGAGCTCGGAGTCGCCACATCGGGCGCGACCTTCTTTCGGTCGATCGGGGGATGTTTCGGCGCCGCGATCTTCGGCGCCATTTTCTCGAACGTGCTCGTCGGCAACCTGGTGAGGCATCTCGGCAATGCGAGGCTGCCAGCTGGGCTGTCCAGCTCGAGCGTCACACCGGCCATCTTGGACAAGCTCCCACAGGCCGTTCATCACGGCGTTGCCGCCGCCTACGCGGAGTCGATTCAAACGGTGTTCGCTATCGCAGCGCCGATCGGCCTCATCGCGTTCCTTGCCTCCTGGCTCATACCCCAGGTGGAGCTTCGGCAAGGAGTCGGCGCGTCTCCGGGCCCCCCATCGGACGCTCCGACCGCGCCGTCCGATCTGGCGGAGCGTGAACCACTTGAGGCAGTCGCCACTCACCGTGCGACGCCGACCGGGCTCGCCTGATCCACCGTGCGTCTCGCCAGTCCATCACAGGTCCGGCCTCTAGCCCAACCAGCCACAGCTCACTTGCGCGCGCAGCCGAGGCCGAAACGAGGCTCGCGCTCGACTTGGAGAAGGCGATCCGTAGTCTCGGCCGCGAACTCACCTCGCCGGCAGCCACGGGAGATCCGCGGCGCAGACGTCGGCTGGTCCGCCTCCAGTCGTGCTCGCTGGGCCTCGGGCGTATGATCGCTGTCATGACCTGCGCCATACACGAAGATCACACCCACACCCACACCCACGGCCCCGGCTGCGGGCATGTGGCTGTGCGCCATGGCGATCACGTCGACTACCTGCACAACGGGCATCTGCATCATCCTCACGATAATCACGTTGACGAGCACGCACTCGACGTCGATGACGAGCGGCCGGCGCAGCACACCGTGCCTGCCGCTGGGCACGACGCAGTCCACACACACGGCCCTGGTTGCGGGCACGAGCCAGTGCCGCACGGCGACCACGTCGACTACGTCGTAGACGACAGGCTTCACCACCCGCACGGGGATCATTGCGACGACCACGGAGCGTTGGGGCGCGCCTGATCTGAAGCTTCCCCGAGGCTTTCGCCCAGGGCGAGAAGAAAGGCCGGTGATGTTCAAGAACGTGCTCGTGGGAGTGGACGGCCGGCCCACCGGCCGCGACGCCATCGCGCTTGCCTCCCAACTGATGGACCCCCACGGAAAGCTGACCCTCGCGTATGTGCGTAGCGACGAGGTAGCAGAGGATCTCGGGGACTCCAACAAGCTGCTGGATAGGGAGCGCATCGAGGCCGGTGTCAAGGCAGAGCTTCTCAGTGTCGTCTCGGCGAGCCCGGGTCGTGGCCTTCACCAACAGGCAGAGAAGCAGGGTGCAGATCTGCTCGTGGTCGGCTCTTGCCGGCACGGCGCCCTCGGACGCGCGATGCTGGGAGACGACACGCGCGCTGCCCTGAATGGCGCTCCCTGCGCGATCGCGATCGCCTCCGTCGGCTATGCCGAGCGCCGCGCGCCGATCGCCAAGGTTGGCGTCGGATACAACGGTTCGCCGGAGAGCGACGCGGCACTTGCGGTTGCGCGGGCGCTGGCGGCCCCGACCGGGGCAACGGTTCACGCGCTTGAAGTCGTCTCGATACCGTCGCTTGCCTACGGCGGACTGATGGCCCCCGCGATTGGGGAGAGCATCGACGCGCTGCTCCAGGAGGCGAGCAGCCGCATGGCGCAACTGTCCGACGTGGAGGGCCACGCGGTCTATGGGCTCACCGGCGAGGAGCTGGCCGCGTTCGGCGACGAGGTTGACATCCTCGTGGTCGGCTCGCGCGGCTACGGGCCCGTGCGGCGTCTTGTGCTCGGTACCACCTCGGACTATCTGGAGCGTCACGCACGCTGCTCCTTGCTCGTGCTGCCCCGAGTCGCGAGCACCGCCCAGGCCGCCGCTGGCAATGAGCACCCCGGCTAGCTGTAGCTCCTGAGTCGGTTGTTCCATTCGGGCCCGAGGTAGCCGAGATGCCACCCACGCGGGTGCGACGCTTCTGACACGTGTTGGCAGCGTCGCACCCAGCGTCTCTCAGGCTGAGCAGGCGCGGCGCGCATCGGCGCGACGGCACTGGCGCAATAGAGCCAGTACTGCCGGTTTCGTCCACGAGCAAGCGTCCGAGCAAGGACTGCGCTCACGCTCGCTCACGATTAGCAGGCGTATCTGGCGATGCTCGGTGCGCTCTCGCGATGCGTGGGATGCGACGGTGCGCCTCGAGGGCGAGAGCCCCACCGAATACTCGATGACGACTTCCTTTTCGGGAACGTCAACTAGCGCATGTTCCCTCTGAGTTCCCTCCCGAGGTGCTCGCTTTCCCGCCGAAACCGGCAGTGCCGAGTTTGTGCGGCTACGTGCTGATCGCCGCAAGGGCGGCGCGGCACTCCCCGACCTCGCGGGTGACAAGCCCTCCGCCGAGCCGCTCGGCGGTGTCCCCAGCCTGCTTGAGCATGTGATTTGCGCGGTCGAGCTCCTCGGGCCGTCCGCGAACGGTTAGCGCGCGGGCCCAGCCGGCCTGGGTGCAGGCGAGCAACAGCGGCATGCTAAGCCGCTCCTCGATCTCCGCGGCGACGGCGAAGTGTGCCTCGGCCTGCTCGTAGTGCTCCAGCGTTGTCGCGAAGACGCCAAGCGCCTCGTCGATCGACTCCGCAACGAGGGGACCGCCAGCCGCGAGCTGGCCGGAGAAGGGCGCCAGGAGCTCACAAAGCTCACCCGCACGGTCTGCGAGACCTAGGCGGAAGCAGACACCGCACCAGGTGAACATCGCCAAGGACCACACCTGGTCCCACGGCGCGCTCTGGAAATTCTCTGAGAGCGCCAACTCGCGCGTCATCCTCGCGGCCGCTCTCGATCAGGCGCGCGCCGCGCTTGCGCGCCACGCCGGGGGCTGTCCGGTTCGCCGGTGATCTGCACGATCCGCTCGACGAGCTCCCCACCGCGACGTTCGTGGTAGCGAATCTGGAACACCAGAGCGCCAAACACTGCAACAGCGTCGGGCGGCGGCGTTCTTGGGTGCCCCGCTGGGGCGTGCCGAGTTCGTACGCATCGACAGTCGCTGTGGTGGTGTCCCTAGCTCAGCCGCGCGAAGATGTGACCGCTGCGCTTGGCAGGCGAGCCGGCTGGTCGCTGCTAGGTTCTACTCGATAGTCGGCGGGCCTCGCGGCGCAGGCACCGAGGCGGACCGGTCGGGCGGCGGGAAGGGATCAGAGATCAAGATGGGGCGACTGCTGCTGCGTCTTACGGTTGGCGGATTCTTCTTCGGGCATGGCACTCAGAAGCTGTTCGGATGGTTCGGCGGCAACGGACTCGATGCGACGGCAGACGGTTTCGAGGCGCTCGGTCTTCGCCCCGGCAGGCGCAACGCGATCGCAGCGGGCGTGGCCGAGGCCGGCGGCGGGGTGCTGCTCGCGGCGGGCCTTGCGACTCCGGTCGCCGCCTCGGTCCTCACGGCGACGATGCTGACGGCGATCGATAGCGTCCATGGCAAGAACGGGCCCTGGCTGAACAAGGGCGGATATGAGTACAACGTGGTCCTCATCGCAGCAGCGATCGCGCTCGTTGAGGTCGGCCCGGGCGGCATGTCGCTGGACGCAGCCCGCGGGAGCGAGCGCTCCGGATCGACCTGGGCGCTCGCGGCGCTCGTCGCCGGCACACTGGGCGCGGTCGGCGTCCGCCTAGCATCCGCGCCTCAGCTCCTGCCACCAGAGACGTCAAAAGAGGACGCGGACGCCACCGGTCAGAACGGTCACGGTGCCTAGCGGAGAAAGCCGGCCTCGAGCGCGACGGTGCACGCACATCGGACGCTGGGCTTAGTCGCACGGCCACAGACGGCTTGAAGCGACACGCCAGGTTTCCTGGGCGATGCGAGCGCGTCACAACCTGCGCGCCTCGCTTGCGCTCAGGACGACGACCACGCGTCAGTGCTCCCGCGCGAGACGCTCGCGTCGCCCCCCCGGGGAGAGCAGCAGTCTGAGGTAGGTCGGGCTGGGCTGTCGAGGCTCGTCCTGTGCGACAGCGACGTTGGAGCTGGCCGTGCGTTATGCATTCCCGCAGGAGCGGCTGTCTCGGTCGGTGGCCCTCATAGCTCGCCGGCCAAGCCGGCGACTAGCCAAACGAGCGCTCCCGCGCCGACGAGATGCCGGAACCAGTTGACCCCGTCTATCGCCTCCTCCCATGCCCACACGCCTAGGCCGATGGTGAAGACGGCGCGGCCGACGTCGTGTGCTGCGTCGTCGGCTACGGCGGCCAGTCCCCACCCCGCGAACGCGATGAGCAGTGGCGGGTTCGGAAACTGCGCGATGGGAAAGCTGCGCGGCCAGCCCACCTGGCCGCGCCGCCACAGCTCGGCGACGGTCACCGTGCTGATCTTCGTAGGCCGCAGGCGAGCTGGGCGAGCATGAAGTGCAATCCTCGCTCAGGCGAGCTCGGCTCCCGAAATGGACGACGAGCACTCGTCCACGCTCCGACGCGCGACACGCCCGCTTCGCCATGACGAAGGCGGCGCGCGAGCAATGACCCAGTATTTGCCATAGCCCGCGCTTGGAGGTTAATTTTCCACCGTAATCCCGCATGAATACTGGGGTTTCAGTTCTTATACCGAGTCACTGGTCCACTCCTCGCATTGCTGCAGATTGCGGCCTATTGTTGGCGATATTGGCACGGCCGCCACTTGGCGCCACAGGATCGCCGGCTCCACTCCGCGAGTGATGGTTAGCTCTGCGTGATGAGCGAGCCCGCGCTTGTACCGAGCACTCCCCGATCGGGAGCACTCCCCGATCGGGTCCACTCGATACGGTTCAGGGGTGAGTCGGGGTGAGGCGTATTCGCGGTGGGGAGATCGCACGGGACCGAACGCGGTGTGGCGATGAGCGTGGGCTCGTCGGTGCTCCTGACCGTGCACGGGATCGGCTTTCAGCAGCCACCCGAGAATGGGCGCGCCGGCTATGCGGACGAGCTCCACAGGCGCCTGAAGAGTGAGCTCGCCGACCTCCTAGGGGACGATCCCGAGCGAGGCGAAGGACCGGTCTACGTGAGCAGCGAGGTGGGCTCGGGCCTGGGCCTCGCGCGCCTTGAGCCCGGCAGGCCGCTGGCGCCGACCGGGCGCATCGCGCACGTTGCGCTCGTGTACTCGCCATCTGAGCCGCTGACGCCGGCACTCGGCCCGGTGGCCGCGGCGCTCGAACGCGCCATGAGCAGGCACAGGAGATACACCAACGTGCGCGAGACGCTACGGCTCGTTTTCGATGATGCCTGGGCGACGGTTCGCGAGACCCGCCAGGCCGCACATCCCTCGACGCTGAGCCCGCGCAGCGACTCGCCGGTCGCCCACGCCCATCGCGACCTGATCGGGCGACTGCTGTACGAGGGCAAGCACCACGATTCCACGCCCCCCGTGCCCCCGGCTCAGCCACACGAATCGTACGCGTCGGGGATCCTCCGCGCTCTGGAGGCTGACGTCGCGACCTACGTCGTGCTCAGCGACATGCGCGAGCGCGTGCGCGGCTTCGTGCAGGAGGCGATGCAGGCGATCCTTGACCGGCCGGACACCGCTGGGCTGGTCGTCAACGCACACAGCCAGGGCACCGTGGTCTGCTGGGACGCGCTGCGCGCCCTGCCGTTCTTCTCCTGGCGCGACAATGGCGACCGCCGGGCCTCGACGCTGCGCCACCTTGTCACGGCGGGCAGCCCCATCCGCAAGTACGTCGACCTCTGGGGCTGGGGCGGGCTGGTCGGCCAGCTCGCGGCGGTGCTCGAGGATCGGGGGCAGGGGCCGCGGTGGAGCAACTTCTGGGATCCCCGCGATCCAATCGCGGACCCCCTCAACCCCGCAAGCGGCTGGCGCCCCGGCGAGCCCCTCCACGCGCGAGGAGAGGACGACCTCGGCCTGCTCGTCGGGCGACGCCCAGGCGGGGGGCCGGCGTGGCATGTCGAGGTCGATGACAGGAAGGTCGACAACCTTCGCGGAAGTGCCGGCGGTGGGCTCAAGGCTCACGACTATTGGGACAATCAGTCCGAATTCGTCGTCCCGCTCGCGGAGCTCCTGAGGCCCGGCCGGTAGGGGCCGGAGCCTCATGGCGCCAGGTGTCGCGCGTGCGGCAGCTGCGATGTCCAACGCTAGGCCCAGATGCTAGGCTCGGTCCTCGCCACAACGGGGGCAGGGACATTGAATTCAAACCGGACAGCCTTGCGTGATGCTTCCGAGGGTGGCGTTGGGTTGGGATCAGTGCATGCGCCGACGTTGCAGTCGGCGAGCTACGTCAGCTCACTGCTGGGCGAGCGCTTGGCGTCAGGGCGGCCACTGACCGAGGCCGAGACCTCGCGCGTTCAAGGCGCTCTGATGCTTACCGACATCGAGGGCTGGACCTCGCTGGTGGAGGACATGTGTGCCGTTGGGCCGGAGGGCCTCGACGAGCTGGGCGCCACGCAGAACGCCTACTTCATCCAACTGGCAGACACCGTCTATGGACACGGAGGAGACGTGCTCATGGGCGTTGGCGACGCGTTTCTTTGCTGCTGGCTGGCCTCGAGCGCCGATGACCTGGCGGAGGCCACGGCGCGGGCGGCACGAGCGGCGCTCGCGTTTCAGGCGGCGGCGGGGGACCATGCCGGTCCCGGTGGACGGCGACTGCGCACGCGGATCGGGATAGCCGCCGGCGAGCTGGAGATGGCTATGTTCGGGGGCGTCGGCGGGCGCTGGGAGCTGTTCCCGATGGGAGATCCACTGGACGAGGTCGCGGCCGCCGAGCGGAGCGCACCGGCGGGCGGGGTCGCGGCCGCCGCTTCGGCATGGGAGCATCTGGCAGGTATCGCCGACGGGTTTGCCCTCGACGAGGCGGGACTCGTCGCGCTCACCTCCCCGCCTCCCGCGGGCCGGCAGACCGGGCACCGCCGCCGGCGGGATATGGAGCTCTCCGAGGAAGTGCTGCGGCCGTTCGTTCCCGCACCGGTTCGCGGATGGGGTGCCGCCGGCGCCGGTGCCGAATGGCTCGCCGAGCTCAGGCGCGTCACCGTCGTGATGGTCAGGTTGTTGGACTCGGGCGGCGGCTTGGCGCGAGCGACCGAGCGAACCCAGCTGGCAGCGCGGACCTTCCAGGAGACGATCGCGCGGTTCGAGGGCGCGAGCAAGTTGGGAATCGACAACAAGGGGCTGACGCTCTCCGGCGTGTTCGGTCTCGCACCACGTGCCCACGAGGATGACCCTGAACGCGCACTGAGGGTCGCAGCGACGCTGAGTGAGCAGTTCGACGGATTGGGTCTGCCGTGCTCGATCGGTGTCGCCACCGGCCCCGTGTTCTGCGGCCTGTTCGGCAACGATCTGCGGCGCGAGTACACGCTGTCGGGAGACGTCATGAATCTCACGGCGCGCCTCGCCCACACCGGTGACGGAGAGATCCTGTGCGACGAGGTGACGGTCGGCGCGGTAAGCGATCGCTACCACTTTCAGGCGCTTGCGCCGCTCGCCGTAAGGGGGCGTGCAGATCCGGTCCGGATCCGTTCCCTGCAGGGCATTCGAGCCGCCACGCCGCCGCGTTCCACCGAGCTCGTCGACCGCGCCGCCGAGCGGGCGATGCTGGCCGAACGCCTACGGCTGTTGACCGTGGACGGCGACCGGGGCGCGATTGTCTTCGAGGGCGATGCGGGGATCGGGAAGTCGGCGCTCGCGGCGGAGGTCGCCCGACTCGCCGAGCAGATGGGGGCGACGGTCCTCACGGCCAGAGCCGATGCGGTCGAGCGTGCGACCAGCTACTACGCGTGGCGCCCTGTGTTCGCCGCCGTGCTCGGCCTCGACGGCGAACCAGCGAGTGAATCGGCGCTCGCACGGCTTGTGACCGAGCAACTCGGCGACGAGCGGGAAGCGCGGCAGTTGCTTCCGCTGCTGTCGAGCGTCCTGCCGATCGCGATCCCCGACAGTGAGTTCACCGCCGCGATGGCCGGCGATGTCCGTGCCGACAACACCACGCAGCTGCTGACGCGGATCCTGTCCCGGTTCACCGCATCGAACCCGGTGCTGCTGCTCGTTGAGGACGCGCACTGGCTAGACAGCAACTCATGGAGCCTTCTACGCGAGATGGTGCGCGTCGTTCCGCGGCTCCTGACACTGATCACGACGCGCCCGATCGGTGCGGACTCCGATGTCGACCCTGATGAGTACGAGGCGCTCATCGCGCTGGCATCCCGCGAACCCATGCGCCTCACGCGCCTCGCACCCGACGACACGGCGGCGCTCGTGCGCCAGCGTCTTGGCGTAGGCGAGGTCCCCGGCGCGCTCACCCGCTTCATCGAGGATCGGGTCGCAGGACACCCCTACTTCTGTGAGGCGCTCTTGAAGGCCATGCAGGAAAGCGGGATCGTTCAGGTGCGCCACGGCCGCGCGATTCTCGGCGCCTTCGAGTCACTGGACGTGCCCGCCACAGTTCAGGGCGCAGTGCTGAGCCTGGTCGATCGCCTCACTCCCGGCCAGCAGCTATCGCTCAAGGTTGCCGCCGTCGTCGGGCGCACCTTCTCGGTTCGTGCGGTCGCGGAGGTCTATCCGGTGAGCGAGGAGCGTGATTCGGTGCCCGATGACCTGCGCGTGCTTCGAAGGCTCGATCTGATCGCGCACGTGAGCAGCGAGGCCGAGCCGACCTACACCTTCCGGCATGAGATCACGCGCGACGTCGCCTATGGGCTGTTGACCGGATCACAGCGCCGCCCGCTTCACCAGGCGGTGGCGGAGTGGTATGAGGCTGCGCACTCCACCCAGGAGCTCGAGCGCCTCTCCGCTCGGCTCGCCCACCACTGGACGCGGGCCGATGAGCCGGCGAAGGCGATCCCCTACCTCGAGTACGCGGGCAAAGGAGCGCTGCGCAGTGGCGCCTTCCGCGAGGCCGCACAGTTCTATGCGCAGCTGACCGCCGCATCCGACGTCACGGTCCGCGACCCGGCCCAGCTTGCCCTGTGGGAGAAGGGTGCGGCAACCGCGCATTACTTCCTCGGCGACTTCGAGCGCAGCCGGATGCTGCTCGAGCGGGCGCTGGCGCGCCTGGACCGCGAGGTCCCGAGAGGAAGGGTGGCGGTCGCGCGCGGCCTGATGCAGGTGGGCGCCCAGCAGCTCGCCCACCTGGCGCTGCCCGAACGCTACCGCGGTCGTCGCCGGGCGGAGAAGGAGGTACTCGACGAGGCTGTGGACTGCTACAAGATCCTCAGCCAGATCAGCTACCTGGACGGCGAGTCGGTCGGCGAGCTGGTCTATCTGATGTTCGCGGGGCTGAACCTGGGCGAGCAGGCGGGGGCCTCGCCCGAGCAGGCGCGGGCGCTCGCCAACGCGGCCGGTGTGGCAAGCCTCGTGAACTTCCGGGCGCTCGCCGACCGGTATGTCGCGCGCGCCGTAAGGCTGGCCGAGAACGAGGGCCAGTCCGAGGCGCTCGCCTACGTCTGGAACGTCTATGCGCTGATCGAGGCCCAGCGCGGCGACTGGCGTAGCGGCATCGCCGCCAGCGATCGGGCGCTCGAGCTGTTTGGCGAGGTCGGTGACTACAACCTCGAGGCCGAGCTGTGGCAGACGCGCTCGGCGCTGCACATCTGCCGCGGCGACTCTTCCGGCGCGGAGGGGTGCTGGACGCGGACTCGCGAGCTCGCCGCGCGCAACGGAAACCCGCAGCTCGAATGCTGGTCGTTGCTCGATGAGGTCCAGACCCAGCTCGCTCGTGGAGCGATCAAGCCGGCGGCGGATGCGCTGGCGGCGGCGCTTGCGATCGAGACCGCCCCGAGCGACGGCGGAACACGGATTGAGAAGCACTGCTGCACTGCCGGCACGAGGCTGCAGGAAGGCCGCTCCGAGGAGGCCTTGCATGCCGCCGACAACGTGATCGAGATGGTCAGCTCCCAGGCGCCGACCGGGTTTCACTGGGCCGGCTTCGCCGTGGACGCGGTGGAGGTCTATCTGGTGCTGCTCGAGCATGCCTCGACGGCGGGCGAGCGCTCGGCTCTCGAGCGTCGGTCCGAGCGCGGCCTGCGGGCTCTCCGTCGCATCGCGTTTGCGTTTCATGGCATCCGTCCGCGTCGCCTGCTGCTGGCTGGGTGGCTCGACTGGGAGCGGGGCAGGCAGGACCGCGCCGCGCGCGCATGGCGCAAGGCCGAGTCGAACGCGGCCGCGATGGAGATGGACTACGACCTTGCGCGGGCGCGCCTCGAGGTCGTCCGCCATGGCCTGGCGGGCTCTGAGCGAGCCGCGCTGCTCGAGGGGTCGATCAACACGTTCGAGCGCCTCGGGGCTACCCGTCAACTGCGCATCGCCGAGAGCTGCTGATGCACGTCCCGCGGATCGACGCGAGCCCCGGCAACGCGCCCTCCTCCGTTTCCCGGGACCTCTTCCTCGACCTCAGCCTCGAGGGCCAGGTTCAACACCCGCTCAACCTGTTCCTGCCGCTGAAGAACCCCAGGCAGATGCCTGCTCTGCTCGGGCTCCTGCAATCCGCGGCCGGCGACGTCCACGAGGCCCTCGCTTCGCTGCACTACGTGCACTTCGCCCGCTTCCTCCCGAGCCCCGACGGGTCGGTGCTGATGGTGATCACTGAGTACGACGGCGGCCTGGAGAGCTACATCATGGACTTCGTCGGCGTGCTCGGCGAGCAGTTCACCCAGATCCTGCAGTACATCGCCGGCGCTCCCCCGTTGCCGGTGAAGCGCTATGCGCGGGAGTTCACCCAGTTCATCCTCGACCACAACGTGGGTCAGACCGGCGTCTGGTCTGCCTATCCGAACGTGACCGTGATCGACATCCTTCACGGCGCGCAGCGGCTCTAGAAGAGGACGCTCGTTGGCTTCTGGGCTAGACCTCGCCGACATCCAGGGGAACCTGCTTCGCGGGTACCGATGCGCCAACGCGCGCCACTTCGCGCTGGGAGTCACCGACCCCTCGCGAGCGCGGGCGTTCATAGCGGACCTCGTCTGCGGAGACGAGGCGCGCAGCCCCCAAATCACGAGCGCCGAGGAGTGGAACTCAAAGCCGCACTACTGTCTCAACGTCGGCCTCACATGGGCCGGTCTGAAGGCGCTGGGTGTACCGCCGGACGTCCTGGCCGACTTTCCAGTCGCGTTCCGGGAAGGTGCGGCGAGGCGCGCCAACGCCCCGGACCCCGACTTTTCCGCTGCCGTCGGCTTGGGCGACGTTGGAGCCAGCGCCCCGCGCCACTGGATCGTCGGAGGCGAACGCACGCCCGAGGTTCACATGATGCTCTCGCTGTACACCGACGAGCACCGTGAGCGACGGCTCAACGAGCTCTCGGCGCGGCTGCGTTTGGGCTTTGCGGCCTGCGCGATCACCGAGATCTCTGAGCACGAGGCGAACGCGCTGCCGCACGGCAAGGTGCACTTTGGCTACCGCGACGGGATCGCGCAACCGCAGATCCGCGGGGCTGCGGGTCGCAGTCGGCCAGATATGCAGCCCCCGGCCGATACCGGCGACTTCCTGCTCGGCCGCGACTACAAGAACATCTACGGCGGCAACTACCTCGGCAGCCTGCTGCCGGCGCTGGGAGACAACTCGTGCTACGCGGCGTTTCGCATCCTTCGCCAGGACGTCCGCGGATTCGAGCGGCTGCTGCAGGAGTGGGGGGAGCGCTACGGGCTGGACCCCGAGCTCATAGCCGCGAAGCTCGTCGGCCGCTGGCGAAACGGAGTGCCGCTGACGCTCTCCCCCCATTCCGAGCAGACCGAGCCGCCGATCAGCGACGCCCAGATCAACAACTTCGACTACGCCCCGACGCCTGAGCACATGGCCTTCTTCGAGGACCTCGACGGCAGACGTTGTCCAATCGGCTCCCACATCCGTCGCACGAACCCCCGCAGCTCGCTGGTCATGGGCCAGCCGTACAGCCGCCGGATTATCAGGCGCAGCATGCCCTATGGCCCCGCTTTTGACCCCGAGCAGCCCGACGACGCCGTCGAGCGGGGCCTGATCGGCCTGTTCCTCTGCGGTGACCTGGAGCTCCAGTACGAGTTCATCCTGCGCGTGTGGGCCAACGAGGACCTCTCCACACACGGGCTGCGCGGCACGCGCGATCCGATCCTCGGCGCCCAACCTGCGGGCGGGGGGAAGTTCGTGATGCGCACCGATGACTCACGCGACCCGATCGTGATGACCGGCCTGCCGACGCTCGTGGAGACGGCCGGCAGCGTCTACTGCCTCGTGCCCGGCACCGGCGGCCTGCGCTACCTGGCCGCGCTCTCGGACGGGCCAGGCGCAGGGCCATGACCGACGCGCGCGTCAACCAGGAGCTGGCCACCCAGGTTCGGTCGCTGTTGGGATCGGCCACCCCGGCGAGCGTTCCCGAGGGAGTGCTGATCTGGCTCGGCGGGGATCAGCTGCCGAACGGGTCGACGGCGATTCCGGTGCTTGACCAGATCGGCTGGGAGGCTGCGTACCTGCGGATCGAGAACGGGTCGCTCCAAAGTGCGACCGTGCGCCCGCTGTCAGACGTCCTGGCGGCGACGGCGGCCTTTCGACCCGACGGGCCGCTGCCAGTGGCGATCGCGCGATTTCGTTATGCGGCGCCGCGCGCCGCGCTCGTTGCGAGGGTGCGCCGGGCAGCCGAAGAGCGTCGGGGCCTGAAGCATCCGCCGGGCACCCTCGAGGGAGAGCTCGACCAGAGCGGGGCGTTCTTCGCCTGCGGCCTGTTGCACAATCAGTGGGGGTTCTCGAAGCCGGCGTACCGCGGCCGGCGGGTGTCGTTCCTCGTGCGAGCGGACTTCCTGCTCTCCAACCCCGGCGCGCCTCAACCGGACGACATCGAGCTAGACCTGGGCGATGGCGGCGGATTCCGCAAGGTCGAGCTCGACGTCCCGCTGACGGCCGAGTACACCGAGGGCTCGACGGCCTCTGTGGCGGTTCGCTGCCGCTACGGGGCCGAAGCGCTGACCGCGCGGTTTACCGTCGCGCTGAGCGACGTGCCGGCGTCGCCCGTGCCCGATGAAGAGTGGCCGCTGCGAGCCGATTGCGGAAACACCGGCACCGCACACGTGTACCGGGCACACGCCGGCGGCAAACTCCGCCATCCGCTGATCATGGTCGAGGGCTTCCCCGGCGGCCACCCCGCCGATTACCTTTACGAAACCCTCAACCAACAAAACACCGCCGATCAGCTGCGCGCGGCCGGCTATGACCTTGTGCTCGTCTGCCTCGATAGAGGGACCGACGAAATCCAGCGCAACGCGGGCGTGCTCGTCGCTTGCATCCGCGCGGCCATGGAACGCACGCAGGAGGATCTCGTGGTCGGAGGCATGAGCATGGGCGGCCTGGTCAGCCGGTTCGCGCTCGCGTCGATGGAGGCTCGCGGCGAGCCACATCACACGAGCGTCTTGCTGACGATCGACACGCCCCATGCCGGCACCTACACGAGTCTGGGAGCACAGTGGTTCGTGCACACCTTCGCGCCCTACCTGCCGGCCCTCGCCGGTTACGCCCGGCTGCTCGACTCGCCGGCCAACCAGCAGCTCGACCTATGGTGGCTGCACGACGGGACCGTGAATAGGAGCCCGTTGCGCGAGGCATTCGTGACCGAGCTGGCCGCCCTCGGCGGCTATCCTAAGCTCCCGCGCCTGCTGGCCGTCTCCAGTGGGCGTGGCGACGGCGCCCGCAGCGCGCAACCAGGGGTCCTCACGCTCCGCTGGAGCGGGGAGCCATGGGTCTCGGCCGAGCTGCACGCGCTCGGCGGCGGGACCGGGCACACGGCGGCCGAGCGCAGCTCCGGCGGCGAATCGCAGATGATCGGATACGGCCACTGCTTCCTGGCTGAGCGCCTGGAGCCGCTGCGCTTCGACGGCGACGCGGCGTGGGACGTCGCACCCGGTGGACAGGAGCCCTACACCGGGCAGCTTGCGGCGATCGCCGAAGGCGTCGGCTGTGGCACGGTGGTGCACGGGCGCGACGAGGTCTGCACAGTGCCGACGATCAGCGCGCTCGATCTGCGCCAGGACCCCTTCTCGCCGGTGCCGGCGCCCGGGTCGGGAGCCAGTCCCTTCGAGGACTATGCGTGCGCGGCCGAGAACGAGCAGCACCTTACGATCACCGCGGAGCTCAGTGCGTGGCTTCGCCGCGCGCTCGGCAGCCCACGCGCCGAGGATGTGGGCAGGCGAGATGGCTGACCGATTCAACCCCGACGAGTTCGACCCGCACGCCCCCGCGTTCCTCGCGAATCCCTACCCGACCTATGCACGCTTTCGCGAAGAGGCGCCGATCCACCGCGTGAAGCTGTACGAAAGCGACTGGATGTTCAGGTACGGCGACTGCGAGCAGGTGTTGACCGGCACTGACGCGTGGCTGAAGAAGCCGCCCGAGGGCTGGCCGGCGAGCTACGGTCCATACGCGCTGATGTCCAAGTTCCCGGCTGGGCTGTTCGCGTCGGACCCGCCGCTTCACACCCAGCTGCGTTCGATCCTCGAGCCGCTGTTCGTTCAGGCGATTGAGAGCGCGCCGGAGATCGCCAGGCCCATCGCCGAACGGCTGCTGGGGAACGCCAGCCAACACGGCCGCATCGAGTTGATCTCCGACTATGCGCTGCCGCTGCCCTCGAGCGTGCTGTTCACCCTGTTGGGCATCCCTGAGGAGGAAGGGGTCTGGAGCGGGCTGATCACCTGGGCGGCCACGATCGCGGCCGCTCACGACATCACCCAGTCGGCGGCGGTGCGCGGCGCCGGCGCGACCTGCTCGATGGCGCTCAACTCGTTCTTCGAGGGGATGCTGCTGGCCAAGCCGGACAAGCCGGCGGCCGGTCTGTTCGCCGAGATCTGCGACGCGTTCCACAGTGCCGGCCTGAGCCCGCAGGAGGTACAGATGTGCGCGTGCGACTTTCTCGTCGCGGGCTATCTGTCGACGACCTTCATCATCGGTACCGGCGTGCGCAACCTGCTGGTGCACCCCGAGCAGCTGCAGGCGCTGCGCGAGAAGCCGGCGCTGATCGACCGTGCGCTCGAGGAGATGTTGCGCTTCGACGGGCCGGTGCAGGTGATCGACCGCTACGCACACGAAGACACCGAAGTGGGCGGCCGCCGGTTCGATAAGGGGGCCAAGGTCACGGCGGTGGTCGGATCCGCCGATCACGACCCGAGCGTGTTCGCCGACCCAGACGGGTTTCTGATCGAACGCAGCGACGAGGCGCACATGAGCTTCGGTGCAGGGATACATCAGTGCATCGGCGCCCCACTGGTCCGGAAGGTGGCGCCGGTGGCGATCGAGATGCTGCTCGCAGAGCTCCCGCAGATGTCCTTGGACGGTGACCCGCAATGGCAGACCGACCCATACCTGAGGGCGGTGATCAATCTGCCATTGAGGTGTTGACCCGCCTGGCCTCAGATCGTCCGGGGCTGGCGGCATCGGTCGGGGCTGGCGGCATCGGTCGGGGCTGGCGGCATCGGTCGGGGCTGGCGGCATCGTCCGGGGCTGGCGGCATCGGTCGATACCCTCGCCTTCTCACCCGGACGCGGCACTCCGGGTCGATGGGCTACGAGCTGATCGCCGCAGCCGCAACGCGGTCGGAGCGGCGCATCTGCTGCTGCCCGTCGAGCTCGACCTGCGGTGTGCGCGCTCCCCCAAGGTTCGCGAGCTCCCCGGCGGGGGAAGGGCGCGGATCATTTCCCGCGCCTCGGAGTGTGGTCATCGTAACGAGCGCCGCAGCCCCACAGGTAGTCTGCTTGCCGTAACGGGTCGGTACGCCCTGGGCTCTGCGCGTTCTTTCGTAGACAACACGTTGGTCCTAGACTGGGTGCGACCTCGACCGGATCGGAGCTTCCCTTGTACCTAGCTGTGAGCACTGCAGGATACGCAGGTATCGGAGTCGCAGCATTCATCATCTACGTGTTTCTGCTGGTCTTCTTTGGTGTCAAAACGATCAGGAACCGTCATTGGGTGATGTTCATACTCGGGTTCTTCTTCTTCCCATTCTGGATCGTCGGCGGCATGATGCCTCCAAAGGGCATGTCCCGAATGGACGCGATGTACGCCGAGAAAGGCCGATCCTCCTAAATCAATGACCAGCCGTCATGAGTGCGGTCGGGTGCTAGGCCTAGGCTGAGAGCATGCGCGGGTAGGCGTAGGTTCAGAGCGCCCTTAGCCGTGAGACCACCGCCGCTAGGTGACGCAGCGAAGGTATGAATCCTCAGAAGTGATAGAGGTCGCGCTCGCGATGGTGCCAGATCACAAAGCGCACGAGACCAACAGCGAGAGCGAGCACGAGCACGGTCGCGCCGACAGCGACGAAAGCGACTGCAGCAGCCAGGGCCAGCATCACGAAAGCCGCCATGACGAAGGCTCCGAACACGAGCAGAAGCAGCAGGAGAAGCAGCGCGATCATGGTCGGAGTCTAGCTCGGGAGAGGGGCCATGAGCTAGGTCTGAGGTCGACGGCCTCACACGAAAGCGAGATTGCGACCAGTGGACCTGCACCGGTCCTCGAGCATTAGGGTGGAATAATGGGAAGGCAGACAGTGAGAGAGTGCTCAGGTGGCGCAGCTCAACACTCTCGAGTTGGATGGCCCACCCCGTATCGGGAAGGGCTCGTGGCCTGCACAAAGAGGCCGACTTGCAGATCGAAAGTGGTTGTCCTTTCCTGGCAGGCGAAGTGACTTAAGACAGACTGTGCTCAGGGATCGGGCCGGCGAGACCCCTGCGCACGTATGCCTCGAAGCTTGTGGGAGGACGTCCCAGCAGCCAGCCGAGCACGTTTGGATTACCCGTGATGCCGTAGCGTCCGTAGTGGTCGAAGAGCCGGAACATGGCGTCGAGCCGGTAGTCCTCCGCTTCAGAGGAACGGGGTCCAGCGGTGGTGCCCGCGGAGACCGCGACCTGCTGGGCCGTAACAGAGCGCCCCGACTCGGCGGAGATCACCTGAGCCAGCTCGTGAGCGTCGAGAAAGGCATCTCCGCACAGCTCGTAGGTGGCGTAGCGATGATGCTGTGGATCATCCACGACGGTGGTGGCGACCTCGGCGACGTCCTCGAGGTCTACATGGGCCAGGCGCCTGTCAAGCGAGTACGGCTGGGGTAGGACGCCGTCTGCGACTACGCGCGCCACGTCGACGTTCTGCATGTAATGCATGGGCTGCAAGATGGTGAACGGCATCCTCGAGGTGAGCACCACACGCTCGACCGCCAACTTGGCCTGATGGTTCAGGAGCGGCTCGAGCTGGGGATGGGTTACCGAGAACTGGACGAAGTGCTCGACGCCGGCATCGCGCGCGGCGTTCACGATGCCGTGTCCCATCTCGGCCTCTCGGGGGTGCATCGGAGGCCCGATATGGACGACCAACTGGGCGCCCTCGACCGCCCGCCGGCGGTCAGCCGGGTCAAGAAGGTCGCCCACAAGGGCCTGCGCCGCTCCCCGATCGAGGAGCTGCTCAACGTCGGGGGCAATGTCGAACGCCCGTACGCTCTGCCCGCTACGAGCCAGCGCCCGCACCACGTGTCTGCCGGTTCGTCCGTTCGCAGCGGTAACCAGGATCATCTCGAGCGCTCCGGGTCGTTGGCGTCTTTGCTCGCAAGCCCACCTTTCTGCGGGCCGTCGTCGAGCGATGACGGCGGAGGCGTGGCAGCGGGTGCTTGACGGGCCAGCAGGGCGCCCCATCCCTCGCTGTCCCCGGGAACGATAGGCCGCGGTGGGTCGGCCACCAGGACGTGGGCCTCGCCCGTGCGGATGGCGAAGGCGATGGCCTCGGCCGGCAGGCCGGGCGGGTCCGGTGGAATGCTGCGAGCGCCGCTGAGCAGTTCGCCGGCCCGGAGCTTCTGGTGGAACTCGGTGGCCGTGACCGACGGGTACACGACCGACAAGCTCACACGGCCGTCTGCGAACTCGAGCCGGCCAACCTGCGAGAGCATGTTGAGCGCCGCCTTGGTGGCGGAGTAGCCGCCGAGCCCGGGGAAGACACGAAGCGATGTGGCCGAACTGACATTGACGATGGCGCCACCCGAGCCGTCTCGCATTACCGGGAGCACGGCCTGCATCCCCACCAGCGGCGCGATCACGTTGAGCTCAAAGACCGCTCGCAGGTCCGCTGGGTCAAGCTCTTGGAGGGGGACGTGCAGGCCCTGTCCGGCATTGTTGACAAGGACATCGATGCGTCCGTAGGTGTCGACGGTTCGGGTGACCAGCTGCCGGATCCGGCCGGGGCTCGTGACATCGGTTGGCACCGCCAGCGAGCCCGGCAGCTCGGCGGCCAGCGCATCAAGACGCTCGGCTCGACGGGCAGCGAGCACCACGCGAGCCCCTTGGCCGCTGAGCAGGCGAGCCGTCGCCGCACCGATCCCGGAGGACGCGCCCGTGATGATGCAAACCGCCCCGTCGATCTCCATGTGAGCCTCCTAGTTCCGCAATCGTGTAAGTCACCCGGACGGCGCTCAGTCCTCCGGGCTCGTGGACGACCAGCGCTGCTTCATGAGAGAACCTCGCACTTCGCACCCCTAAGAACTCGCCGGCACACAACACGTTGGCCGTCAAAGATAGCTGGCGACGACACAACAGCGAGCGTAATCGGCGTCGCACCGCTCGCCGGCCTGATGTCCGCTCCTCGTCTCCTATACAGGGGCCACGACAACGACTTCCGCTGTGGCGAAGGGGTCGTCTCGGGACCCCTTCCACGAGTGGGAAGCGTAGGAAAACGGGACGGCCAGACGCCTGCTTTGCGCGGCGTGGGCGAGCGTTTCGCGGGCCTGCGCCGGTACGACTGCGGCGTCCGATGCGAGCGTGAGTGCGTCTCTCGGCCGGACGCTCGCTCGCTTGGAAGGCAAGCGCGCCCGAGTGGTGGCCCGTGCTGTGAGACACGGACCACCACGCGGGCTAACGTGCGCTCCCTCTTGGTTGTGTCGGCTAAGAGTCAGTGACCCTTCAGTGGATTCATCCTCACAAACACGAGTCCCGCGCCCCAGAAATGGAAAGCTTCGGGCTCGCCGATTAGGGCGGTGTCGCCGTCGGCGGCCAGCGCGACGCTCGTGCCGAATTGGCCCGGGTGTTCTTCCTCCACGCCTTCAGTTTCCTGCTCCTCGGTCCATGTCTTGCCCGAGCGCGTGAGGAACCACGCAAGGCCAAAGTCGGCGTAAGGAGCCCCGGGGTCGCCAATCAGCGCGGTGTTGCCGTCCGAGGACAGGGCCACGCTGTAGCCGAATCCCCGCTCGCGAAGGTAAGCAACTCCGCCCGTGAGCTTTTTCCCCTGCTGGGTCCATGTCTGGCCGGAGCGCGTGAAGACCCACGCCGCGCCGTAGTAGCTGAATACTTCGGGGGCTTGGCTTTCGTTGTCGGTGTCGCCGCCGATCAGCGCGGTGTTGCCGTCGGAGGAGAGTGCCACGGCGGAACCGAAGTTGCCGTAACCGATCTCCCCGCCGCCCGTCAGCTTTCCCCCGTGCTGCATCCACCTCGAGCCCGTACGCCTGAACACCCACGCCGCGCCGACACCTCCATTGTCGCCGGGACCCCCGATCAACGCTGTGTTGCCATGGGAGGAGAGCGCCACGCTGTGGCCGAAGGAGCCTGGTCCGATCTCGTCGCTGCCGGTGAGCTTCGAGCCCCACTGAGCCCAGGTCGAGCCCCTGCGCCTGAACACCCACGCCGCCCCGACCCCTTCATTGTCACCGGGGCCGCCAATCACGGCGGTCTTACCGTCGGGCGACAGAGCCACGCTTGCGCCGAATCGGCCCGCGCCGATCTCCGCCCGCCCAGTGAGCTTTTCTCCCAGCTGCGTCCATGTGGAGCCCGTGCGCCTGAACACCCAGGCGCCCCCGACCTGGTTGTTGTCGCCCGGTTCGCCGATCAGCGCCGTGTTCCCGTCGCCCGACAGCGCCACGCTAGAGCCAATGCCAAGGTTGAGCTTGGCCTGCCGGGTCCAGGTCGAGCCCGAGCGCGTGTACACCCACTCGGCGTGCCCGCCGCCGATCAGCGCGGTGTTGCCGTCGGAAGAGAGCGCGACGCTTTCGCCGCCATTGTTGAATCGTTCCCACACGCCCGCTTCTTCTTCGCCCAGCTCGACCTGCCGAATGAAGGGGTCGCTCAACACCGGGGAAGCCCCCACCGCCCCGCTTGCCTTCAATAGCGGCAGACCCATCGCGAGACACGCCACGACTGCCACGCCCCGGGGGGTCTTGAACGCTCCCATCCCCCAACCTCCATGTCTCCGTGTAGGCGGACCCAGCGCCGCCCATGAGAGAAGTCAAGCACTCCCGGCCGATCGGCGAAGCTTGGGGCGTGTTACTTGGACGGTGTTCGCGGATGAGTCGAGCGCAAGGCCGCTACCGGCGATCGCCGTGCTCAAGCCGGGCAAGTTCGCCAGAGACCGTCGAGCAAGCACGACTGCTCCTGTGGGCGAGGAGGTCCTCGCTACCCGAGGGGCCCAAGAGCCTCGCTCGGGACGAGACGGAACGTCGTGATCGACCGACGCCCCGCTGGTGCTTTGCGTGAAAGCGAGCTTCAGCTCGTTGAGCCCGATCCGGTTCGAGTTGACTTCAGAACCTTACCGGAGCGGGAAGGGGTCGCAGCGGGCATGAGCCTCGTTCAGAGCCCAGCGCCGGACTCGAACCAGTGACCCCTTCCTTGCCATGGTGGTTTGCCGTAATTGGCACAGGAGCAAACGGTCCGCAAACTATGCCAAGTCCCCTGCACATGGGCCGGTTATTGCATTCACCAGTCTAAGCTCGAATTAGCTAATAAGTGTGCTCGCTGGCGGAGAGATGTTCCCTCTGAGTTCCCTCGCCGCGAGGATAAATCGCGAGCCGCTCGCGTCACGTTCGACTCCTGCGTCCCGGCTACCCGCAAGCCCGAGTGGTCAGCGCACGCCGTCCTCACTGCGAACCGTGGGTGGGACGGCGGGCGCGTCGCGCGCGAGGAGCGCCGTCCTTGGGGGCGACCCGATCCGCACGGGCGACCGCCAGCAGTTCCCCGACCGAGGCACCGAGGGCGTGCAACATGACCTCGAGGTCTGGCACAGTGTCGCGGTCGGCGACCACGCCGAAGAAGACGCCGCCGTCATAGCTCGCCGCGGCAACGCCGATCGCATGCTCGGCGGCGAGCGGCACAAGCGGATAGACCTCGCGCATCGGCGCTCCCAATGCGTACAGCGTCTGCTGGGGGCCGGGCACGTTCGTGATTGTCACGTTGAACAGGCGCGTGGCGTAGAGGGCCCGCGCCATGGTGGCATGGATCACCGGTGGAGCCAGTCCCGCCAGTTCAATCACGGCGGTGGTGCCCGTCGCCTGCTGTCCCTCGGACTTCAGCGACTCCGAGCGGGCCACGGTTTCCTGATAGCGAAGGACCGGATCGGCCTGCGCCACGGGCAGCTCCACATAGAGCGATGAGACCCGGTTCCCGAGCGCAAGGTGCTCGCTCGCAGCGCGGATGTTGATCGGGACCATCGCTCGCAGCCCCCCCGCGGGCAGTGTCTCGCCGCGCGACTGGAGCAGCGCCCTGAGCCCGCTCGCGGTGACCGTGAGCACGACATCGTTGATCGTGCCGCCGAGGGCGTTCTTGATCTCCTTCAGGTCCGCGAGCGGGATGCGCACGACCTCGAAACGGCGCAGCGTGCCGATCGGCAAATTGAGACTCGTGCGCGGCGCTGCGTGCAACTCCTCGCGCACGATCACGTCGAGCGCCGATCGTGCGTTGTGCAGCGCCTCACGCGGGTGAAGCACGCCGTGGACTCCCATCTGAGTCGCGTGGACCATCGTTTCGACCGGCAGCAGCCCCGCCCACGCGTGCGCCAAACGCGCCAGCGAGCCGGGAGCGGTCCGGTCGGCACGTGACTTCGGACGGTCGGCAGCGGGAGAGGTAGGCGCGCCTACGCGGTTGCCGCCGCCTGCGGCGGACGGCGGAGCAACCGGCGCCGCGTCCGGCGTGGTGTCGAGCAGCAGGTGCCCGACGTCGGCTGAGCCGACACCGTCGACCATGCAGTGGTGCGTCTTGGTTGCGATTGCCCATCTACCGTTGGCGAGCCCCTCCAGGAGCGCCATCTCCCACAGCGGCCGATGGCGATCCAGGCGCTGGGAGAAGAAGCCCGACGCCCACTCCGCCAGCTCCTCATCGCCTCCGGGGGCGGGGAGCGCCGCGCGGGCGACGTGCCTGCCGATGTCAAACTCGGGATCGTCATGCCATTCGGGCCACGACATCCCGCCCGTGTGCGGCTCCGATAGGCGCTGCCCGTAGCGCGGCAGCTGCCCGAGCCGGCTCGCAAGGTAGCGGCACACTTCCTCGCGCGATGGCGAGCCGCCGTCCGGCCGAGGATCGAAGACCATGATCACGCCGGTGTGCATGTGCGCGCTCTCGTCGACCTCCTCGAGCTCGAGGAACGTCGCGTCCAGGGCTGTCAGGTGCTCGCTCATGACAAAGAGGAAAACAGGACCAGCTACGAACTCGCCCACGAGCGCCCACCCACGGATACGCTGCTGGCCAGTCTCGACGTTGAACGCTAAGGACCGGCGCCGTCTGTGGCATCCGGACTATCCCACACACCGGCTCCGGCGGCCCACGGATGGCTGACACCTAACGCACCCTGGCGCGAGACCCGAACGCGAGCGGTCGACGTGGAAAGTCGGTGGCCGGGTTGGCGTCGCACAGCGCGTGTCTTGGAGACCTGTTTGGGCTTACCGGAGCAGGCTAAGTCGAGCGTCGGGGCGGCGACGGCCAGGTGCGTCGTCGGTTGCACGCGCACGGGCCTACGGCTCGCTGGCGACAACGCGCAGGCGACCACGCCATTGCTCGGAGTCGAACCGCGCCGGCTCGTTCTCTGCGATGAATCGCTCGAGCACCGCAATGAAGCGCCCCGGCGCCTCGAGTTGGGGAAGGTGGCCGACGCCCTCGAAGATCTCGAGGCGGCTGCCGGGAATCGCCTCGTGCGCGGTCTCGCCGTGGTGCAGGGGGATCATCGAATCGCGCGCGCCCCAGATGATGAGGACGGGCATGCCCTCGGCGAGGTACAGTCGGTCGCCGGCGTGGACGCGCTGACCGCCGGTGCCGACGACCGAGCGCAGCGTGGCGAGGAAGGCCGCCCGGCGGTCGGGGTCGCTGAGCGATGCGTAGCCGCGTGCGACCTCTGCGACGTCGGGGTTTGGCCGCAGCCCGACGGCTGCCAGGCCGCGCGCGATCGCGGATCCGACCGCGCGTCCCGGCCCGGCCGTTGCGGCGATGAACAGTTCCGCGCCCGGAAGTGCTGCCGCGCGCAGGACCGGGCTTACCTCCGGGCCGAGCCCGCCGCTTGAGACCAGGACGAGACGCTCCGTGAGCTCGGGAAACTGGTAGGCGAACTGCATCGCGATTCCACCGCCGAGCGAGTGCCCGACGAGCGTCGCGCGCTCGTGGCCGAGCGCGGCCAGCAGGTCGCGCAATTCGGCCGCGAGCGCCCCGATGGAGTAGTCGCCGCCACCGGGCGCCGAGGTGCCATGTCCGGGAAGATCAGGTGCCACGACGGTGTGCTGGCGCGCCAGCGGCTCGATCACCGCCTGCCAGTTCTCGAAGGTGCCGCCCATCCCGTGGATCAGCAGCAGCACCGGACCGCTGCCCTCCTGCGCGTAGGTCAGCGCCCGGCCGTGGAGTGTGACCGTCCTGGGTTCCATGGCGCTCAATTCGACGCCCCCGCCGTTATCCGCGCGAGCGCGAGCGCGTCTTCAATGCACGCGTCGCGCACGCGCTCGGGAGCGATCTCGAAGGTCTCCGCGACGCCCGGCGCGGCCTCGCGCACGCCGACGCCGACCCGCGCCAGATGCATCGAACCGAGCACCTGCGTGTAGAGCCGGTTGGCTGTGAAGGCGGGATCGTCGACGGCGAACACGCCGGCCTCGGCGCCATCCGAGAGCAGTCGCTCAAGCGGCCCGAGGCACGCGGCCATCGACCGCCCGAGACGAAACCAAACCGCGCCGGAGACACGCTCGCGCAACTCGGCTGCCGGCCGCTGCATGAGCGCCAAGGCGCAGTCCAGGAACGCGGGGTAGTCAAGACAGAAGTCGACGTACAGTTCGCAAGTCTGGCCCAGCGCGAGCACAGGGTCCTCGGGCTGGGGCAGCTCGGCGGCGCGCCCCTCGAGCTCGGCGAGGTAGTCGGTGACCGTCAGCACGAAGATCTCCTCCTTGGAGTCAAAGGA
This sequence comes from uncultured Solirubrobacteraceae bacterium, assembly GCA_963730575.1. Classification (GTDB taxonomy): domain Bacteria; phylum Actinomycetota; class Thermoleophilia; order Solirubrobacterales; family Solirubrobacteraceae; genus Palsa-744. Next base: position 650,285 of record CAVSSG010000005.1, on the reverse strand, counting down.
GCGATAGATCAGCGCCTTGTTGAGACCCGCCGCGTGCGCGATCTCGTCGACCGGCGCGTCGCGCCGGCCGCGCTCGTCGAACAAGGCGCGCGTGGTGGCGACGATCGTACGCTCGCGAGCGCGACGGCGTTCGCGATGCGTGGAATGCCGCCGGCTCCGCGTGGCAGACATTGACATACCATACCAGACGTTCTACTCTAAGTCTAACTACTAGTTACACCCCAGGAACGAGGAGCGTTCGCATGGCGATCGTCGACAGGTCCACAGAGCTATCCGATGAGGTGCTCAAGTCGGTTGAGAGAGGGCAGCGGGCTGCGATCGAGGCGGTTCACAAGTTCGTCGACACCGTCGATCAGAAACTGCCGGCATTCGGCGATGAGCATCCGTCTATGCGGCAAGACGTGGTCGACGCCGCCTTGGACATGGCCGACCGACTTGTCCACACGCAGTACGACTTCCTTCGCGAGGTCGTGCAGAGTGCAGGCAAGTCACTCGGCGCGTCAGACCAAGCGAAAAAGAAGGCGAGCTGAAGCCGGGCGCAGTCGCCCTCCCCAGACACTCCTTACGGATGGACCGCCGCTCCTCGTCGGCGCATCCGCCACTCAACACCCACCGAATCTCAACCGGAGATCCCATGCCGAGGGTCATCGTGACAACCGAGCCATCCCAGCAACGTGGCGACGCCCCAGTGCTACTCGACGAGCGCGTGGACTCGGTACATCTCAGCAGCGACCTCGCCGCCGCGCAGCTCATCGAGAGGATCGCCTGGGCAGTCAGCGACGCAGAGCGCGCAGAACGCCCGGGCGGCACGGTCTTCCCGCAGCGCGCTGAGGCCGAAGTCTCGCGATAGATGTCTCATGCGTAAGGCTTGGGCTCGCTTGTTGACGTCTATCAGAGCTCGTCGGCCCACGTGGTGGCGCTGACGCCTCGGATACGCCTACCATCGGCCTCGCGCGAGCTCGCGCGGCCGGTGGGCCGCGTCGCGCGCTCCGTCGCAGGACCACTGCTCAGGCCGCGTTCGCTGCACAGCGCGGTCGACGGCCGCACGGTGATGGTGACCGGCGCGTCGAGTGGGATCGGCCGCGCGGCCGCGGTCGAGATCGGACGGGCCGGCGGGACGGTGCTGCTTGTCGCGCGCAGCACCGCAAGGCTCAAGGACACCGCTCGCGAGATCGAGGCGTCTCACGGGCTGGCCGAGGTCTACTGCGCAGACCTCTCCGCCGAGCGGTCGATCGACGAGCTGCTCGAGCGGGTGCTCCCTGAGCATCCGACCATCGATGTCCTCGTCAACAACGCGGGCCGCTCGATCCGCCGCTCGCTTGCGCTCAGCTACGACCGCTTCCATGACTTCGAGCGCACGATGCAGCTCAACTACCTCGGCCCGGTCAAGCTGATCCTTGGCCTGCTGCCCGGCATGCGCGAGCGTGGCCGTGGCCAGATCGTCAACGTGAGCACGCTCGGCGTGCAGACCAACGCGCCGCGGTTCAGCGCCTACATCGCGTCGAAGGCCGCGCTCGACGCATTTACGCGCGTGGCGGCGGCCGAGTGCGCCGACGATGGCGTGCAGTTCACGACCATCCACATGCCGCTAGTACGCACGGCGATGAGCGCTCCGACCAAGCTCTACGACCGGTTCCCTGCGCTCACGCCCGAGCACGCGGCGCAGCTCATCTGCGACGCGATCCGCACCCGCGCCGACCACGTCGGTCCACACGTGGGCGCGTTCACCGAGCTCGGGTACGCGATCTCGCCGGCCCTGGCGAAGGAGATCCTCGGCGCGGCGTATCGAGTGTTTCCCGATTCGGCGGCAGCCCGTGGGAAGGTCGACGAGAGCGAGTCCGCCTCCGCACTCCAGCGTGCCCTCGCTCAGCTGCTGCGGGGGGCGTACTGGTGAGCGACATGAGCGCCATCTATGCAGCCTGGCTGCATATGCGCGGGCGCGACGTCCAACGGCGGGCGCGGGCCTCAGCGGGTTGAGCGGGAGAGCCCGGCCGTGCCTCGCATCCCATCCGTTCCCCGCCTGCCCGGGCTGCCGGATCCACTTCGACGGGTGCACGTCCCGCGCGACCTTGAGTCGGTCGCCACGATCGGCCACGAGCAGGACGCCGGCGCCGGCGGCATGAGCGGAGAGTCTGTGGAGCGCATCTGGAGCGCGGCCGTCGACCTCTATCGAAGCGGAGTCCACCCCGCCGTGCAGGTGTGCGTGCGCCGCCAGGGCGCGGTCGTGCTCGACCGAGCGATCGGTCACGCCCGCGGCAACGGCCCACGTGATGGAGCCGACGCAGAAAAGCAGCCCGCGACGCCGGCGACGCCGTTTGTGATCTATTCCGGGGCCAAGGCGGTCACGGCGTTCGTGGTCCACATGCTCCACGAGCGCGGGTCGCTGGACATCTCAGACCGCGTCTGCCAGTACATCCCTGAGTACGACCGTTACGGCAAGGGCGAGATCACGATCGCCCATGTTCTCTCCCACCGCGCCGGAGTGCCCAATCTCCCGCGGGAGGTCTTCGGCCTCGCCGCTCGATCGCGAGTTCCGGCTTCGGACCCTTTGCGACGCAAGGCCGTTCGCCAAGCCCGGGAGGTTTCTCGCCTACCACGCCGCCTCGGGCGGCTACATCCTGGGCGAGATCGTGCATCGGGTGACCGGTAAGGACATTCGCACAGTGCTCGCCGAGGAGATCCTCGATCCGCTGGGCTTCCGTTGGACCAACTACGGCGTCGCACCGCAGGACGTCTCGAGGGTAGCGCTCAACTACGTGACCGGGCTGCCCATCGCGCCTCCGTTCTCACAACTGTTCTCGCGGGGACTCGGGCTCCCCCTCGATGAGCTGGTCGAGGCGAGCAACGACGAGCGTCTGCTGACCGCGATCGTCCCGTCCGCGAACGTGGTCACGACAGCCAACGAGCTCGCACGCTTCTATGACATCTTTCGCCGCGGGGGCGAGCTCGACGGCGTCCGGGTGATGAGGCCGGAGAGCGTGCGCATTGCGATGACCGAGCAGTCGCACTTGGAGGTCGACCTGTCGCTGGGATTCCCGACGCGGTTCGGGTACGGGCTCGTGCTCGGCGCCCAGTTGCTGAGCCTGTACGGGCGCGATACCCAGCACGCGTTCGGCCATCTCGGCTTCACGAACATCCTCGCCTGGGCCGACCCCGAGCGCGCGCTCGCCTGCGCGGTGATGACCAACGGTAAGCCGGTGCTCTACCCGGAGCTCCCGCGCTTCTACGGGCTGATGCAGCGCATCACCGCCGAGGCACCGAAGGTGGACGGGTCGGAGATGGTCGTCTGGGATCCCCTCGTGGGACGACCGGGAGGCGGTGAATGATTCGCGATGGGTCGTAGTCGGCTACTGCGCCTGGGTGGCGGCTGTGAGGGGTGCGGCATGGCGACCGTCACCTTCAGCCAGGGCATCGCGGTCGCGATCACCGAGGCGGTGCCAGAGATCGTCGACCGCACACTTCTCGCGGCAGTTCCGCGCGACGTACGGGGAGACTCCCTACGCCTACCTGATGACGCGGCGAATCGAGCGGGCGAAGGCGCTGCTGCGCCGCGGCGACTTGTCGGTCGCCGAGTTCTGCATGGCGGTCGGGTGTAGGTCGCTCGGCTCGTTCAGCGCCCGCTTCACCCAGCTGGTGGGCGAGACGCCGACGGCCTACGGGGCACGTGACTACGGCGCGCTCGCGAGCGTGTCGGGCTGCATCGCCAGGGACCTCACCCGCCCGAGCCGCAGGCCGAGCAGGATTGGAGAACCGCGCGGAGCGCTGGCTCCCTAGGGTTGGGGGCATGAATCTCACTCTTTCCACATGCTTCGTCCTGGTCCATGACCCCGACCTCGCACTGGCCTTCTACCGCGACACACTCGGCCTCGAACTGCGCAACGACGTCGCTCGCGAAGACTTCCGCTGGATCACCGTCGGCGCCGCCTCCCAGCCCGGCGTCGCGATCGTCCTGACGAACTACCTGAGCGGCAGCCCCGCCGACGGCGACGCGCTCGCCGACCTCCTCGCCAAGGGCGCCCTCAACGGCGTCCACTTCCACACTGACGATCTCGACGACACCTTCGAGAAGCTACGCGCCTCGGGCGCCGAGGTCGTGCAGGAGCCGACCGACCAGCCGTGGGGCACGCGGGACTGCGCCGTGCGTGACCCGTCCGGCAACCTGGTGCGCATCGACCAGCCACCCGCTGCGCAGTCGTGACGCGGCCGACGCGATCGGGCCGTGGTGGCTGAGACTGGTGGCCAGGGCAGGATCGACCCGCCGACCTCACTTTTCAGGCCGTGAGTCCGATGTCCGATGCCAACCGAACCCGTGTATGTGCTGGCCTGTTGAGTCGAGCATAGGGGGACGAAGACGCCCCTAACGGGTTTAGCAACACGACTAGCCGGTGCGGGACGCTCAGCTCGATGCCGGCGTCGACGAGCGAGATCGCCCCGCTGAAGAAGCGGTCGGCCGCGCACGCGGGCTCGATCGAAGGGACGCCGCGCAGGCACATGCTCACGAGTGCCCGAAGCGGACGTCGGGAAGGATACGCCGCGCCCATCGGGGCAGATACCAGGCGCGAGGTCCCATAAGGCGGAGCAGGACGGGAAGCAGCAGCAGCCTCACGAGTGCCGCGTCGAGCAGCACCGCGACACCGAGGATGATGCCCATCTCCTTTGGCGGCAGCGGTCCGGAGAGCGCGAACGTGAAGAACACCGCGACCATCACCGCCGCCGCTGCGAAGATCACGCGTCCCGAGTGCGCCATCCCGTTGACCATCGCGTCCTTGGCGCTGTGGCTGTGGTCCCAGTGCTCCTTGGCGGAGGAGAGCAGGAACATCGTGTAGTCCATTGAGATCGCGAAGATCATCGCGAAGAAGAACACCGGCCCCCAGGCGTCGAGGAAGCCCTGAGGCTGGAAGCCGAGCAGCGAGTGAAGGGCGCCGTCCTGGAAGATCCACTTGGAGACGCCGAATGCGGCTCCGGTGGCGAGCAGGTTGGTGAGCACGCCCGCTGCGGCGAGCAGCGGCGCCTGCAGCGCGAACAGCAGCAGCAGGAATCCGAGCACCAGCACGACGCCGATGACGAGCGAGGTCTTGGCGGAGAGCAGCTTCTGGAGGTCGTGGTTTTCGGCGACGGCGCCGCCGAGGACTGTGCCGGCGGGCATCTCGCTGCGGAGGCGGTTGATCGTTGTGCCGACTGCCGGGTTCGAGGGGTCCTGGCGCGGTATGGCCGTAACGAGAGCAAGGCCATTGCTGCCGGGCTGAGTGGGCATGACCTGCGCGATGCCCGGGTCGGCTGTCGCGATCGCCGCGACCCTGGCCGCCTGCGCGGCGGGGGCGATGAGCTGCAGCGGGCCTGTGGCACCGGGGCCCATCGCGGCCTGGACCTGGTTGTAGCCGATGCGCGAGGAGTCGCTGGTCGGCACGACCTTGATCGAGGGCATCGAGGTCTTCAGCTGTGTGACCGGGTAGGCGAGCGCGAGCAGCACCGCCAGCGCGGGGATTCCGTATCGCCAGGGGTGGCTCCACAGGCGCTCGCCCCAGGCTGCGAACAGCGGCGAGCGGTGCTCGCCGGAGTGAGCCCACGGCAGCGAGAGGTTGTCGACTTTCGGGCCGAGCTTGGCCAGCACGGCGGGCAGCAGCGTGAGCGTCGCCGCAAGGACGAAGATGACGGCGAGCATGATGCCGAGGCTCATGCTGCGGAAGGCCGGACTCGGGACGAGCATCACGGCCGTGAGGGAGATCAGCACCGTCACGCCGCTGAACAGGACGGCCTTCCCCGCCGTGTCCATGGTCACAGCGGTGGCCTCCTGGGCGTCGAGCTTCGAGCCGAACAACGCGCCGCGGAAGCGCATCACGATGAAGAGGGCGTAGTCGATGCCGAGCGCCAGAGCGAACATCAGCGCGAAGTTCATCGCCCAGATCGAGATCGGCATCACCAGGGTGCCCAGGTAGAGCATGCCGGCGGCCGAGAGCAGCCCGACCATCGTCAGCATCAGCGGCAGACCGGCGGCCACCAGCGAGCCGAACGCAAGCAGCATGATGCCGAGCGTCACCGGCCAGGAGATGACCTCCGATTTGAGCATCGCCGAGCGGTTGGCGGCGTTGAAGTCAGACCACATGCCGGCCGCGCCGGTGAGGTTGACCACCACCGTGCTCGTTGAGAGCCCGTGCAGCGTTCCCTTGAGTTTGTCGGCGGCGGCGACCATTTCGTTCGGACTCTTGGCGGCTCCCGCCTGGACGATGGCGGTGTGACCGTCGCGCGAGATCGAGGACCCGGCCGCAGGTGCAACGACCGTCCGGACGGCGCTGTTGGCGCGCAGCGTCTGTTCGACGCGCATGATCGCCGACCTGAAGGCGGGAGAGCTGGCCGTTTCGGTCGGCGAGTAAACGACGGTCATCAGCCCGTAGCTGCCGAGTCCCGCGAAGTCCCGTTCTACGAGCTTGCGGGCCTGGACCGATTGTGACCCGCTCGCTTCCCAGCCCGCCCCGGAGAGCGCCGTCTCCACACGCGGCGCGAAGAACCCGAGCACCACGGCGACCAGAGCCCATGCGATGAGAACGGTGCGGAAGTGGGTCGCGGTGTAGCGCCCGAGGCGGCCAATCGGGCCTACGCGCACCCGTTGCCCGATTAGCGGCGTAGCGATCCGCGGGGCGCGGGGCGCGGTGAGCGCGCTCATCGCACAGCTCCCCCAGGAAGCAGCGCGTCGAGCTCGTCCAACTGGCGGCGCAGGCCGCCGCAGACCTGCTCGCACAGCCCGAACACGGCCTCATCGGCGATCTCATATCGCGAGAAGTTGCCCTCCTTGCTGCGGCTCACCAACCCGCTGCGGAAGAGCAGGCCGAGGTGCTTGGACACGTTCTGCTGCGAGGCGCCGGTCGCCTGCTGGAGCTCCGCGACGGTCGCCGGAGCCTCGCGCAGTGCGTCGAGCAGACGGATGCGCATCGGCTCGCCGAGGACACGAAAGCGCTCGGCGATCAACTCGACGAGCGGCGCCGGAAGCGGGTGGGGAACGTCAGTTGCAGTAGTCATGCCGACCAGAGTACCACAACTACATCGTTGTATGCTACTGTCGTTGTATGAGCATGACTGCGACAGCGCGGCGCGTGGGCGATGGCCTCACCCATGAGGTCGACGTCAACGGCCGCCACACCATCCTCACCGACGAGCCCGGGCGCCTTGGCGGCTCAGACCTTGGGCCCGCGCCGCACGAGCTGCTAGCCGCGACGCTCGCCTCATGCGTGGCGACGATGATCGCGATGTACGCCCAGAACCGCGGTTGGGAGACCGGCGAAACAGCCGTCCAGGTCACCTACGACACCGACAGCCTCCCCCGCCGCTTCACGATCGACATTCAGCTTCCGGACGACCTCACGCCCGATCAGCAGCGGCGCCTGAAGCGCGTAGCCGACACCTGTCCCGTGCGCCGCGCGCTCGAAGCGGGGTTCACGTTCGAGGAGCGGATCATCACGAGACCACCCATCAGCATCGGGCTGACGACCGTTCCCAGCCAGTAGCGTCCGCCTTCACTGCCAACGGTCCAGCGCAAGGTCGCGTAACGGGGCGTCGTCGCCTGAGGGAGCGGGAACGCGGCGCACATCGATCCGTAAATAGTTCTGGGGAGCGCCATCGTCGGGTTCCCGGTCGGCATGACCGGTGCCGGCGGAGGCGCGCTGATGACGCCGATGCTGATCCTGCTGTTTGGGGTCACGCCGTCGACCGCAATATCCAGCGACCTGGTCGCGGCGGTTGTCATGCGCCCGGACGTCGAATGCCGTCAGCGCCCTGGCTGACCTTGATCAGCGGTCACAGAGCACCCGGCAGAATCGCCGTGGCACCCAGAGCGACGAGCATCGCGAATATGGCCAGGTGGGCGCCGCGGCGCGAGAACGCCGCGAGCGATGGCTGTGCATGTACCTGTTGCGCGGCACGCCACCACAGGAACGCCGAGAGGGAACCAGTCGCGGCAATGTTGGGGCCGACGTTCAGCCCCAGGAGCAGCGCGCTCGGGTGCGCGACTGGGCGTGCCGAGAGAAGGACAGCAGCAGGAAGGTTGTTGATCATCATGGACGCCACCGCCCCGATCCCTGTAGTGCCCCAACGTCCGGCACCGCCGAGCAGCTGCGCCGGTCCATCCCACGATCGCGCAAGGACTCCCAACGCAACACACACCAAGAACAGGCTGATAAGAACGACCGGCCCGACGGCGCGCAAGACTTGCCGCCACTGCAGCCGGCCGTGCACGACTTCGATGGCGGCCAGTGCCAATCCCACTACGAGTACTGGTATCGCGGGGTTGCGGAGCGCGATTGTGAGCACGGCGGCGGCTAGCGCGCCGGGTAACCCCAGGCCGCGCGCGTCCCAGCTCGCGCGCTGCGGGTGTTGGCTTGCGGCTGTGCGCAGTCGGCGGCGAAAGACCACGAACAGCCCTGATATGGACGTGATTTTGTCAAGTGGGCGTGGTTGAGCGGCCCGTTTGGCGGGCTTGTTTTTGTGGTACTCGGGTCCGGCGCCGGGCGCGACTTCGACGGTCGCGTGGCGGTCAGTCTGACGATGCGGGGGTTTGGTTATCCCCAAGACGCTGGCTTCGTCGCCGGCGTGCGCTGTCTAGGAACGAGCGTGGCCGTTTCGGGCTGCTCATAGGGCTATCGCGCGTGCCGGCGGCCTTTGGCCCGGCGCCGGTGGTCCGAGCATCGACCGCTGTGTGAGTCAGGCGGTCAAGTCATGGCGCGGTCGCGGCTGCCCAGAGGAAGCCGGCGAGTTCGCGGGCGACAGCGATCGTGGCGACGTTGGCGGGCTTGCCACGTTCCTTGAAGCGTTCATGGATGCGGCGCAGGCGGTGTTGCGCGCGCCAGGAGATCCGCAGGATGTGCTCGGGCTGTCCGGCCTGGCGGTTCCCCAGCGTGGCACCGATCGCGGGGTTGCGCGTGTAGTGCCAGGCGGCCTCGACGAGCAGCCGGCGGGCGATGCTCGAGCCGGTCTTGGTGATCGAGCCTTGCACGGCGCTCTCACCGGACTGATCCAGCGACGGTGTCAAGCCCAGCCAGGAGCTGAGCTTGCGCGGGGAGCTAAAGCGCTGCCAGTCTCCGCCGAGCTCGAGATGCAGACTCAACGCGGTCAGCGTGTCGACGCCGCGGAAAGCTCGAAGCCTTGAGACAGTCGGCCATAGCCGCTCGTCCTCGGCGAGCCGCGAGAGCCGCTCATCGAGGACCTGGCGGCGAGCGAGCAGCCCGTCGACCGCGGCGAGCAGATCGATGAACGCCAGCTCGGTCGGCTCGAACTGGAAACGCTGAGAGCCGAGCCACCGCCGGTGGACCGCGTTCCAAGTCGTCTTGCCTTGATAGACGCGGCCCTCGACGAGCAAAAGCTTTGATACTCGATGACGAGCACGAGACAGATCGCGCCGGACCTGCTCGCGCGTCCTGCTCAGATGCCGGATCGCCTCAAGCCAGTCCGGCGGGACCACCACCTGCTTGAGCTGACCGGCCAGCAGCAGCCGTGCCAAAAGCTCGGCGTCCTTGCGGTCGCTCTTCACTCGGTCGCCCGGCGCGCGCGGGGTTTTGCTCGGCGCCACGACCATCACATGGACCCCCGCTGCCGCAGCGGCGCGTGCCAGCCCGAACCCGGTCGGCCCCGCCTCGTATGCGGCCCGCACCGGGCCGGGCAGCTCGGTCAGCCACCTCACCACCTCATCGCTGTCGCCGCCAAAGCGCGAGCGGCGCAGCTCGCCCGTCACCACATCGATCGCCGCAGCGTGCGTCGAACGAGCATGTACGTCAAGCCCAACTGCTGTCATCGTTTCTTGCATGGCCGGACCCTTTCGTCTGGGGTCAGCCGGAGCCCGTCTCCGGCCAGACAAACCCCCGTACGTGCGAGAGGGTCCGGCCAGCCTCAGACGGAAACCACGGCCTCAACGGCCATAGCGTCTAGCGCAGTTGCGAGTGTTGCGGCGAGAGCGATCACAAGCATGCGTGCGGCAAACGTGCCGCCGGAGATCGGCTGATGGTCCAGGACGAGCAGGTTTGTGAGATTGGACCCCAGCAGGTAGAGCGAGGATGCGTTGGCCATGTAGACCGTGCCGTACAGAAACGCCTCCTCCTCCTCCTCTGCCGCGTCCGCGAGCCGCATGAACCAGGACAGGCGTCAGGAACACCACAGCTGTGTCGAGGTTGAGGACAGCGCTGACCACCGCGACGAGCAGCAGGCATGCGCGGCGAGCAGGGCCACCGGCGGTCCTGCGAGGCCCTGCAGGAAACGCCCGGTCTGCTCGAACAGACCATCGCAATTGGCGACCAGTCCGATTAGCAGCAGGCCGCTGACGAGCACGAACGGGGGCCATGCTTGTTCGGCGGCAGCGCTCAGATGCACCTGCGACAGCCTGCCAGAGTCACGCGCCAGCAGAGGCCACGGCATGACCACGATGGTCCAGGTCCTGGCTTCGTGCCGCAGCCATCAGCCTCGACAAGCCCAGAACGCGATCCTGGGTCGGCGGCTCCCGGGGCTATCCATCGTGATGTGCCAGGGCCGCGGAGACGGCTGATTCGGACGACAGGAAGGCACTGGTGCTGACGACCTGCTCACGCCTCATCGTGCGTAAGCGGTCAGCGGCCAGTCGTGGATTCGACCTTATGCATTGGTGGGGTCGTGGGAGACGGCTAGTACGCGCGACGTGGGCGTGCTTGTCCCGATCGAGCCGGGGGCGCTTTGTACGGCATGTGTCGGCGCATGAACTCATCGAAGCGAGGGACCGTGAAGTCCAGGTAGCCGTAGTCCTCGGTCGCGTAGATCAGGCCGCGATCCAGCAGTTTCTGGCGGATCGTGGAGAGGGTGGTCGTCGTCGTTCCCATCGCCTTTGCTACGGCGCCCGCCTTGTATGGCCCGGCTCCGAGCTCGGCCATCGCGCGCAGATAGCGGCGCTCCTTCTGCGTTGCGCGTTGGATGCGGACCTCATAGAGGCCACGGTCGAGGGCCTCCTCGGCACGAGGCGCTGCGTTGTCGACGTCGGCGCGCGTGATGGGCGAGGACTGAGCGAGGTTCCAGATGTGCTTACCGAACTCCTGGAGGTAGAAGGGATATGCCTTCGTCAGCTCAAGGGTTCGCTCGACGGCGTCCACCTCGAATGTGGCCCCCTCCCGCTCGGCGGGTAGGACAAGCGCCGCGCGGGCTGCCTCCTTGTCCAGCGCTCCGATGAACGGGAAGCGGAAGAGCCGCTCAGCGTAGGAGCGAGCCTCACCGGCGAGCCCGGGGATCTGGGGTAGTCCGGCGCCGGCGAGGGTCAACGGCAGCTGCTTCTGCATGGTCCGATGCAGCGCGCTGATGAGCGCGCGAAACTCGGCCTCCTTCACGAACTGCAGCTCGTCTAGGAAGATGGCGATGCCGACCTTCTTCCCCTGAGCTGCCCTGCCGAGTTGGAGGAAGAGTTCCGTGAAGTCGTCGGTAAGGTGTTGCTCCTGGAGTTTCTTGAGGTCGATCGATAGCTCGAAGCCGCTGGGGTCGGTGAGCTTGAAGGCAGTCAGGCTGCTGAGTCGGGCCCGGACCGTATCCGCGACCTTCTTGCTGAGTTTGAGGTCGCGTAGCAGTCGCTGGACGTCCTTGGCGAGCAACTCGGAGAGGCTGCTCTCTTGGGTCAGCTCGCGGAACGCGGTGAGATAGCCGGCGTTCTCGGCGTGGTCCTCGAAGGTGTTGAGGAGCACGGTCTTGCCGACGCCGCGGAGTCCGATGATGAGCTGGCTCTGGTCGGATCGTCCGGCGCGTAGCCGGGCCAGGAGGATCTTGAAGTTCTCGATCTCCTGGTCTCGTCCGGCAAGCTCACTGGGGCGGGTGCCGGCACCGGGCGTATACGGGTTCTTGATCGGGTCCACGGCGCTAGGTTAGTGCAAGTTATATCGAGTTATCCATAACCGCTGGATAACTGCCTATAAGTCTGGAGAAGCTGCAACGCCAGCTCCTAGGGCTCCTAGACTCGGTCCTGCAGCCCAGACTGTCCGAGTGGCTGTGGGTTTCCGGCAGGATGTCCGCTAGGTCCGCGACGTTAACGATGAGTCGCGGGTCCTGGGCCTGGGTCGGTGCTCGGGACAGCCATGCCAAAAGTCCCATAGGGTTGTCCGGCAACTGCTTTGCACGGGCCCTATGCCGCCCGGGCAAAGCGACAGGGATGCCCCTTAGCCGACGCCCGAGCGCGTCGGCTACGGGCAGTCAGACGACTGTTACTCGGCGCATTGCGGAAGTCTCGGCGCTTCTCCGGTCGAGTGCTCGTGCTCGTCCGCAGCGATCGTCTGCTCGACTGTTGCCTGGGCGCTCGCTCCGGCTCGCAAAGGGGTAGCCAGAGGCGTAGGTGATGCTTCCGCAATGGCGGCCGAGGAGTCCACGACCCTCGACCTGGTGGAGCTTTCACGACGGTCAGTCGGGAGGATCAATCGCGGCGATCTCGCCGCGCGCGGGCTCAGGCTCGGGGAGGTGCGGAGCGAGCGATAGTGATCTCCCAGTAGCCAACCGCGAGATCCGCTGCCCCAAGCACCAGGAAGAAGGCTGCCCATCCGTAAGCGCCGTACGAGAGGCAAATGACGCCCGCGGTGGCCGCGACGATGCCACCGGCAATACGCATGACCCCAAAGACGCCGAGGTGGCGGTACTCCCATGGGAAGATCAGGCGTTGCAAGCCGGATCGCGGGGGAGATGCCCACCACTCGCGCAGACGTTTCGCGGCGGTGTTGTGGTTGGGTGCGTTCATCGGGGGCGTCCCGCTCATGCTCGCTTCAGGAACCTCAAACCAAACGCCGCGAACACCAGGACAATCCCGACGTTTACCATCAGGCGCTCCCAGAACCGATGCCTGAAGAACAAGACGTCCACGCCGACCACGACGGTTACCAGCGCGAGCACGTAGAGCACGACGCCTGCCTGCCTTCCCATCATTCCACCCTACTGCTCGATGACAGCGTCGCGGCCACGGATGACGCCGCCGGTCGGCAGCGTGCCGGGCGCTTCCCACACAACGTCATCGGCGAAATAGCTCCCGACCACCGGCAAATCGCCGCTCCTGAGAGATTCATAGGCCGCGCGTGCGACCGCTACGTTCTCGGCTGATGGCTAACGCCGCCGGCGCTGCATTGCGCACTTAGCGAGCGTCCGAACGACGACCGAGCTGGCGAGCGGAAAGGATGACAAGAAGCCGTCGCGTCAGGCCGCCGCCGCCGCCGCCGCTTCCATCTCACTGCTCGTGAAGCGTCATGATGCATCCGTGGGCGTACCCCTAGATCCACCGTCGTCGCAGAGCGATGTTGTTGGTGCCCTGCGGGCGGTAGGGATCCCAGCGGAAGTGATCGAGCATGCGGTCGAGCGTGGCGATCCGGAGGGTGCGATCTTCGACGCGGTGCTGATGCCTTCGATAGCCGAGCGGACCGTGAGCGCCGAGGAGATCGAGCGACAAGGGGGGCTGCGAGTCGGCGATCTGCAGGCATTGATCGGAGCCTTCGGACTTCAGCCCCCGGCACCGAATGAGCCGGCATTCTCGCCGGAGGAGGCTCGGGTATTCGTCGAACTTGGTCGCCTGGACGAGATCTGGCCTCCAGAGTTCGACGTGCGCCTCGGGCGCGCGTGGGGTCCGCTTCTGGCGCGCGCCGCGCAGGCCGCCATGCAGCTGTTTCGCCACTACGCGGAGCCGCGGCTGCGCACCGATCACACTGACCGCCTTGGGGGCCTGCGGGCAGTGCAGAGCGCCTTTGAGCGGCTGCTCCCATTGGCCGATCCGGTCCTCCTCGGCGTCTACCATCGGTGGGTAGAGCATGAGCTGGCACAAGCAGCCGTCAGCGAGGCAGAGGCATCCAGTCATGCGCTGCCGGGTGCGGTCAGCGTGGCCTTCCTGTTCTGTGATCTGAAGGACTTCACTGCCTTCGCGGATGCCGAAGGTGACGAGGCTGCGATGGCGGCGTTGGATCGATTCTTCGAGACGGTGGCCCTCGAGCGCGGCGACGATGCTCGCCTCATGAAGTCTTTGGGGGACGGGGTGATGCTCGCGTATGGGGACGCCCCCTCAGCCGTGGCCGCTGGCGCGCGCATAATGGCTCGTGCACGCGCCGCGACATCGATGCGCGTGCACGCGAGTGTGCATTGCGGGGTGGCGATTGCCCGCGACGGCGATTACTTTGGCCAAGCCGTCAACCTGGCGGCTCGCCTGCTCGACGTTGCGGGTGCCGACGAGCTGGTCGCCACGCGACCCGTCGTGGAGAGCACGGTCGACTCCTACGCATGGCAGCCGATCGGTGTTCGCAAGATGCGTGGTGTCGCCCAGCCCGTCGAGGTTTTCCGCCTCTCATAGACGGTCATCAGCGGACGGTATCGGCCCCGACCCGTCGGGGAACGGGTGAACGTCCCTCAGTGTCCAACGATTCCGGCGCGCTCGCTCGTCGGGGCACCTGAGAGGCCTCTCAGCCGGGACGACGATGGCATCGGGGCCGACGCCATCGCGTCCGTGGATCACTGCAATCGACGCTGCGCTACCTGGCGTATGCAACTCACAGAAGGCGGTGCCTCCACCATCGCATGGCGGGCTAGTCTGCGCGCAACGCGGCGGCGAAACGTTCCACGATCGCCGCTGCGGGTTCGACGGCCGTGATGGCTCCGACGCTTTGGCCAGCGTACATCGCCATCGCCTCGATGTCGCCATCCAGGCCCACGAGTGGCGGGTTGGATGCGTAGCGCAGAAGACCTGCGGCGAGCTCGTCACCCTCGCCGGGGCGCCCGCCATTCGGCGGTGCACCGGCCGCCTCCCAGCGCTCGTAGGTGCTGTTGCGGAGCACGCGGTGCGGCGAGTCTTCCCATCCCACATCGAAGAGCCCCGTCAGGACGGTATCGCGGGCTTCGGCTCCAAGAAGATAGTCCTTGTAGCTCGGATGAGCGTCCGACTCGTCGCTCGCCAGGAATCGGGTGCCCATTACGACCGCCTCGGCGCCAGCGGCGAGCGCTGCACGAGCCGACGCAGGGTCGCCGATGCCGCCTGCGGCAAGCAGCGGCAGCGATACCGCTCGTCGCACCTCCGCCAATAGCGGCAGCAGGCCGACGACGCTTTGCACGTGGCCGCCGGCCTCGACGCCCTGGACGATCAGCGCGTCGGCGCCAGCCGCCGCCGCCGCTCGAGCGGCGTCCCCCGAGCCGACCTGCGCTAGTACCCGAGCGCCCGAGGAGCGCGCGTGGGCGACCATCTCGGGTGTGAGTCCGAATGAGAAGGAAATGATCGGCGCGCGCTCCTCTGACCGGTCCGGTCACTTCCACCAGTCCATGGGACGGGAGTGGGCATACGGCATGAGCTACCGCTCGCACCGCCACCGCAATCAAGCCCTGCCACACTGGCTCCAGCACTACAACCACGGAGGAAAGGCCCAGAAAGTGCCGTGGTAGGAACTCAGACCGCGTTGCGAGCGTGCAGAGGCATACAGCGTTCTCTGCGGGGCCAGCGCTTTGAGCGGGATGTCTACGCCGCGAGTGGCTACGGACCCGAGCTAGCGCAACCGCAGCCTCACCGCATTTGGGCGTCAAGTAAATAGTCACGACACTCCTCACTACGCGCTTGCCAGGGGACTGGTAGCGTCTCGAGCGCCGAGGGAGAACGAGACTCGGTGCGATGCGGCGTAAGACCGGGCTCAGCCGCCGCATGAGGGATATGCGCGCCCCCGTTGGCCCGGAGGAGGGGAGAGGCCGGGGGCAGCGCTCCCGTTCAATCCTTGGCGGGCACCCAGCCTAAGCGAAGCGTCGGACCAAACCCCAGCATCACCGACATTGCTAGGTCCGCACGAACACTTATCTCAGCTGAGGCGAACCTTTATCTCGACTCCGACGGACCCTTAGGTGCCGCTCATGAAGGCGGCGATACTGAAGGTACGCGACATGAAGTCGCCGACGCACATCCTCCTCCTAAGTGTGCACGGTCCGGTCCGCCCCTCCTGCGGACCGGACCTGTCTAAGCGTCGCCGTTGCCCGACGTCGACGCGTGCACTCGAACCCCGGACCCCTTCGTTACGAGCTGCGAGCCGATGACGATCTCCGCCGGTAGGATCACGACGAGAGCGTAGCGGTCGAAAGTGCTGCCCTGTTGTCCCGATCTTGCGGGTCCGCTGGCGCCCGCTGAAGCGCCCATAAGGCTTCCATGTGACGGGACCGGGCGATATGGACCGGTCGTTCCGCTCCCGCTTTAGAGTCCAAAACGCAAGCGCCGCGCGAAGCTGGGAATTCGGTTTGATTCCAGCCGATCGGAGCCGCATCAGCTTCCCGACAGCTAGAAGACCGTGTCGCCCGCGCGTTCTACGTGCTCGGCGTCGCCGACCGCCCAGGCGATCCTCTCGGCGAGCTGCGCGACGGCGAGCTCACTGCTGAGGTGCACCGAGTGCACGCGCTCGTCGAGTAGCACTGGGGCGTCAGCGGGTCGCTGGGATCGGTCGGTTGTCACGATGATTCTCGGCATGGGATCTCCCGGTTGGGATTCGGTGGGTATTGACTGGCGGACACGCCGACGAGGGGCCGGTCCATCCGTGAGGAGTGTCTGGAGAGGGCGACTGTCCCTGGGTTCGGCTGGTTGTCCTATTTGGCTTGTTCTGACGCGCCGAGCGCCTTGCCAGCGCCGTCCACAACGGTGTGCAGCGGCGTACTGCGTGTGGACCAGGCTGTCGGCCATGTCCATGACGGCGTCGATCACCTCCTGCCGCGCACCGCCTCGATAGCGGCCCGCTGTCCCTTCTCGACCGACTCGAGCACCTGCTCGGATAGCTCTGTGGGCCTGTCGACGATCGCTATACGTATCCCTCTTCCTGCTGGTCCCTCAAGCCTGAATGCGGCATAGAGACAAGTTGTTGCCTGACACGACACCTTATACCAGCTGTTGCTTTGTCCGTCAAAGCGGGCTACCGGTCCACCGATCCGACCCCGATAATGCGATGCTGGCTTCATGACACCGGCACGGCAACATCGCCGTGGCCGGCGGCCAGCCACGAAGCTTCAGCGCGAGCTCGCACGTGGCGGGGCGCCGCCGCGGCCTACGGCCCTGGACGCGTTCCGGCTGGCGCGGCGGAAGTTCCTGGCCGGAGAGCGCGTCGACATGAGCGCGCTCGCCTATGAGCTCGGCGTCAACCGCGCCACGCTCTACCGCTGGGTCGGATCGCGCGACCAGCTCTTGGTCGAGATCATCTGGTCACTGGGCGAGCGCACCCTCGAGAATATCGGCGACGACGTAGGGGTCAAAGGCGCGGAGCGCATCGTCCAGGTGATCACGCGCTTCCTCGAAGCGGTCATTTCAAACGCCGGAATGCAGCGCTGGCTCGCCGACGAGGGCGAATATGCGATGCGACTGCTCACGCGTCATAACACTGGCTTCCAACCACGGCTGATCGGCGCGGTCCAGGAGCTGCTAGGGCATGAGGCCGACGCTGGCCGCCTAGATCTACCGGTCGACCTGCACGAGGTCGCATACGTGATCGTGCGGCTGATCGAGTCCTATACCTATCTCGATCTGATTACGGGGGAGCCGCCCGAGGCCCGACGCGCCGAGCCGATCCTGCGCATGCTGCTTCGTTAGGACAACTTGCCTTGCAGGTCCGCCGTTACTAGGGGTAGGCGTCCATCGAGCTTGAGACTCGCCATGTGCGTCTCGGCCGCACCATCGGCAACCCCAACGGCAAATGGGTTTGCGGCAGCCGCGCAACCTCGTATGGTCGCCTCGCGGCCTGACCAATTCCGTCCGCTTCCTGATCCGCCGCGACAGCGAGTTCAGCCACTTCCCGGGCGGGGCGGCCCGTCTCCTTCCCGGCCCTCAGCACAACTGTGCTCGAGCGCCCAGCTCGAACAGGCCTGCGGGCCTAGGTTGACCATAAACAACCGCGAGCGGGCGCTCGATCGCTGGCCGCTTGTCCGACAAGGACCAGCCGACCAGTGACGCAGATGTACGAGTCGGGCGCGTAGATCGACTCGGCGGCCTCCCGCACGAGTACTACGCAGAGGCTCCCTGATGTCCCGGATATTGGCACCCCTCAGATGTCGCACTGCTCGGTCAGATCTGTGGCTTGCGGCGATCGTCGTCTCTCTTGCATGTAGACCGCTGGAACAGTCGACGAGCCGGGGCGTCGCGATGGCCCGATCCGTCTCCGGCCTCTCCGCACTCGTTACGCTGCTTCTACCCGCGTGAGCGGGGGGTTCGTGGCGCCGGTTTCGTCTGCTCCTTCGCGGCGCTCGCACTCTTCGCTGGCGGCGATCAACCGGGCGCGCCACTGCATGATGTCCCACTGCGCCGGCTCGGTCTCGGCGAGGAATCGCTCGAGCACGGCGACGAAACGCCCCGGCGCCTCGAGCTGTGGCAGATGGCCCACGCCGTCGAAGATCGCAAGGCGACTGCCCGGGATGGCCCTGTGGGCCTCTTCGGCGTGGTGGACCGGAATCATCGGGTCATTCTCGCCCCAGATGATCAGGACCGGCACGCCCTCGGCCAGGTACAGCCGGTCACCGGCGTGGACCCGCTGCCCGTCGGTGCCGACCACGGCGCGCAGCGTGGACAGGAAGGCCGAGCGGCGATCGGGGTCGGCGAGCGAGGCGTATCCGCGCGCGACCTCCGCGACGTCCGCATTCGGCCTCAGCCCGACGGCCGCAAGGCCCCGCGCCACCGCGGACCCCGCCCTCCCTCCGGGACCGGCCGTCGCGGCGATGAACAGATCGGCACCCGGCAGGGCGGCGGCGCGCAGCACCGGGCTGACCTCCGAGCCGAGCCCGCCGCTTGAGACGAGTACCAGGCGCTCGATGATCTCCGGGAACTGGTAGGCGAACTGCATCGCGATCCCGCCGCCGAGCGAGTGCCCGACGAGGGTCGCGCGATCATGGCCGAGCGCGAGCAGGAGATCGCGCAGGCCGGCGGCGAAGGCGCCGAGGGAGTAGTCGCCGTGACCGGGCTGCGAGGTGCCGTGACCGGGAAGATCGGGTGCGATGACGGTGTGCTCGCGCGCGAGGGGCTCGATCACCTCCTGCCAGTTCTGGTAGGTGCCCGCCATTCCGTGGATAAGGAGCAGCACGGGGCCGCTGCCCGCCGCGGCGTAGGTCACCTCGCTGCCGTGGAGCGTAAGCGTCTTCGGCTCCATCGCGTTCATGCCCATGCCTCCTTGGTGATAGCTGACGGGCTAGCGCTGAAAGAGCCTGCGCTTCACACGGTCTCACCGTGGGATTCGCCCCAGTAACTCGGGTCACCCGTTCCCTGGCACCTGGTCAGGGACTCGGGATTCGGGATTCGGGATTCGGACTGGGATTCGGGATTCGGGATTCGGGATTCGGGATTCGGGATTCGGGATTCGGGGCGGCAGGCTAGCAAGAGTCCGGGACGACACACTCGGCTTTCGCACCTTCTGGCCGCAAATACCGGGGAGTCTTAATATCTTTGAATCTCGTAGCCATCCAGTCCCCTGGGCGCTCAAGTCGGCACGGGGACCGTGTCATTGCGGGCGCGCGTCGCGACACGCATCTCGGAAACCTCAATCGAGAAGCTCTCAAACAGCTCGTCAATGTTCGCAAACCATTCGCGTAGTCCCATTGGCCCGCGATAAACGCCACCCTCGACGCCCGCGGTCAGGAACGGCCGCCACTCGTAATCGTCGGGTACGTCGACCGCAGCGATGTATGCCTCTACATCACGCCGGTTGAACGCGTCAAACGCGTCCGCGAGTTTCTCGATGTTGAGTTTCTCGACAGCCACAGCGTCAAGTTGCATACCACATCGAGTGCCGGCTGGCTTTGGTCTGAGTTGGGGTTGCCGACCGAGCCGGCTGCCCTTGCCCAAGAGCGAGCGCGTCGGCGGATGCGGCTCAGGCTGCTGGTCGGGACGACACGGGGCGCGTCGGCTTGATGGCAGCGAGACGACCGCTTACTCGGCAAATTGCGGAAGTCTCGGCGCTCCTTTGCTCGAGTGCGGCTGGTCGTCCGACCCGAAAGCGCGACCCGCCGTCACGACGACGCCTCCTCTTGCACCAAAGCACAAGCCTGGAGGCGTGCTACGCCCAGGGCTGGCAGGGCCTCTAGCGTTGAGGGCTTCAAGCGTCGCGTACCGTAGAAACCCGCAGCGTGCAGGCGGTCGTCCCCCGATGCGGACGGCGGCGCTGGCTTGCGATGCTTGCCCAGACTGCTGGATTAACGATGAAGCTAAGGGGGCCGGTGGAATGCGTCGCGGAGTCTTTGATGTTCTGGCCAGCACCGTCGGGCTGGTGTTGGTGGTTGTCCTGCTGGTCGCCGGGGGGCTGTTGACCTGGGGCTACAGCTACGTTCACTCCAACGTCCACGACCAGCTCGCCGAGCAGCAGATCTTCTTCCCGCCGAAGGCGGCATTTGCCCACCCCGTACCGGGGACCGAGATCACCCCGTCGATGATCCCGTCCGTCTCACAGTACGCCGGCCAGCAGCTGCTCACCGGCGCTCAGGCCAAGGTCTGGGCCAACGACTTCATTGCCGAACATCTCAAGGAGATGCCCTACCACGGCGTCTACGCCTCGATCAGCACGGCCGCGCGCGCCGAACCGACCAACACGAAGCTGAAGGAACTCGAGCAGACCTCCTTCCAGGGAACGACGCTGCGAGGGCTCTTGCTCGAGGCCTACGGATTCTCGAAGGTTGGCCAGCTCATGCTGTGGGGAGCAATCGCCTCGTTCTGCCTGGCCTTCATCATGGCCATCTTCGTTGCGCTCGGCTTCCGGCACGCTCGGCAAACCCCGACCGACGAGGAGATACTCATGCCGAAGACGGGTCAGGCCACCTAGTCGCTGGCGAGGCTCAGCCGGCGCGGCCGGACTGAGACGGTCAACGGCTTGAGCGCGGGATCCGCAGTTCCGGGACGAGGCCCGAGCGCACCAGCGCAGGCTCGCTTGCGCCGGGCTAAGCACTCGTGTGGGCGTCGTCAGCGCTGACGCCCCCAGGTCGTCCAAAGGGGCCATGTCGGAGCTCGGCCTTTCGCGCGCTCGCTTGCGTTCGACAGCAGTAGTCGCCGTCACAAGCGTCTGGAGGGTCGCCGGGGGGGCGCGCCGAGGCGGCGCAGCAGCCCATATCGGGGGCGCCTCCCTCCACGCTCGAATGCGGCGACAGGTCGGCTCACGCATCCTCGCTCGTGTGCTCACTTTCACAGACGGACGCGTGCGCTGGTTTTACGCTGCGCGTACATAGTCATCGACATCTCGGGAGGAGCAATGTCTTTGTCAGCCGCAATCGCCGTCATCGTTGTTCTCGACGTCGCTTGGATCGGCTTCACCGCGTGGATGATGTCTCACCCGCGGCACCTGACGCCACACGGCTCGACCCGCCGCACGGAGCCATCGCGTCAGCCCGTCGAGCAGTACCAAATCCAGCGAGTCAATTAGTAGCTGCGGCGACCCGGGCGGATACTCGGGTCGCCGTTGAGCATCACCCTCCACCGAGCACTCAGGGGTGGCACGAGGCGTACGCAGTCGAGCACGGAAGCAGCAACGAAGCGCGTACGCGGATGCCCCGGGTGGCCAGGGATCCATTCCTGTGAGAGCGGTGTTCGGTCCGGCTGGAGAGGGGCTCCGGCTGGTTGGATCGCCCGTCTACCCCGAGGCCTCGGTGTCGGTGAGGTGTGCGCTCCAGCGTTCTTCGATCCTGCCAAATCGCCACAGCGACAGCGCGATCGCCCAGGTGGCGATGAACATGCCAACGATCACGAAGCCGAGAAAGTTGATGTCGATGTTCTCGAACCCGCTCCAAAACGAGCCTGACAGGTTGAGCTCGGAGGCGATCAGGCCACCCAGCTCGATCGTGCCGATCACGAGCGCGACGGCAACCGACAGGCCCGTGATCGTGATGTTGTAGAAGACCTTGCGAACCGGCTTGGAGAACGCCCAGCCGTAGGCGAAGTTCATGAACGACCCGTCGATCGAGTCCATCAGCGACATCCCCGCGGCGAACAGGACCGGCAGGCACAGGATCGCGTACCACGGTAGCCCTGCGCCCGCCGCGCCACCCGCGAGCACGAGCAGCGCGACCTCGGTGGCGGTGTCGAATCCCAGACCGAAGAGGACGCCGATTCGGTACATCTGGCGGGGCTTGCTGACGGACTTTGTCAGGTGGCCGAGGAAACGGTTCATGAGCCCGCGGCTGTTTAGCTGCTCCTCGAGCGCCCGCTCGTCGTAGCGGCCGGTCTTCATCTCGCGAAAGACCTTGACGATGCCGAACAGGATCACGACGTTTACCGAGGCAATCACGTACAGGAACGATCCGGAGACGAGTGTGCCGATCCAGTTGGTCACCTGATGCAGCTGGGAGTTGTCGTTCTTGACCGGGCTGGCGAGCGACTTGATTCCGATCGAGAGCAGGAACGCGAGCGCGAAGACGATCGTGGAGTGCCCGAGCGAGAACCAAAACCCAACGCTCAGCGGGCGCTTGCCTTCAGCCATGAGCTTGCGCGTCGTGTTGTCGATCGCCGAGATGTGATCGGCGTCAAAGGCATGGCGCAGCCCCAACGTGTAGGCCGTCACGCCGATCCCCACGGTGAATGCCCCGGCCGTCCCGAGGTGGTAGTGATACGGCGCCACCAGGGCGATCAGCGTCAGGAAACCGACCACGTGCAGGCCACCGACAACCAAGACCATCATCAGCAGCGTCAGCCGCTGCCCTGTATCCAGCGAAGCCCAGAACGCCCGCGCGCCCGGCCGCTGCCCTAACCCAAACACTGTTGCTGGCCTCTCGCCTCTCCGATCCTCGCCCGCCGCACCAATGGGCGGACGTTGACCGTGGACCATACGCTTACCACCGTTGCTGAGATAGCTGATCCCCGGGGTTCCAGTCGAAACGGGTCCGGAGCAATTCGTTGCCGCCACACTGCTGCTTTCGGGGGTCGAGCGAGTGCCCGAGCAAGGGCTGTGCTCACGCTCGCCTTGGACGACCAGGAGCACGGACGCTCGTGGGACCCGAGACTGTCGCAATGCTCCGACCGAGCAAGCAGGCGTCTGCCAGGTCTCGGCCGACGCGCCCGAGCCTCGTCCAACTCGGGAGTCGGGGCGGTGTGCGTCGGGACGCTCGCATCCTCCGCGAAGCGTTCGTGTCGGGGCGTTTCGCCGACCTCGCCGGCCAGCGCGAAAGCGCCCCCACGCGTTGATTCGATGGTGGCCCTGTAGGTTCCACGCCAATGAGCGAGACCGCGCTGGCGAGCTGGAACGAGGGCAAGACCAAGCAGGCGATCCTCGACTTCGTCGCGAGCGTCAGCGCGGACGGACCCGGCTTTGTCGAGCCGGCGGACCGGATCGTCACCGTCGACTACGACGGTACGCTGTGGTGCGAGAAGCCGAGCTATGTGCAGGCTGACTTCTTCCTGAGGCGGATGCGCGAGATGATCGAGGCCGAGCCCGCGCTGGCCAAGGAACAGCCGTTCGAGGCGATAGCCGAGAACGACCAGGACTTCCTGGGACACCTGCTCGAACACGCCGCGGAGCTCGCCAAGGGCGTCACCGAGGCCTACGCGGACATCACGACGGATGCGTTCGAGCACGCGGTGGAGAAGTTCTTTGCGAGCGCCAAGCACCCGACGCTCGGCGTGCCGTATACGAGCGTCGGCTACCAGCCGATGCGCGAGCTCGTCGAGCTGCTGGAGGCGCACGACTTCACGGTCTACGTCTGCTCGGGAGGCGGCCGGGACTTCGTGCGCGTCGTGAGCGAGCAGATGTTCGGCATACCCCGCGAGCGCGTGATCGGCTCGGGGACCACACTTGAGTATCGCGACGGCGAGGTCTACCGCACGAAGGGTGTCGAAGAGCCGTTTGACGAACACGGGGGCAAGCCGGTCCACATCTGGACCCGCACGGGACGCAAGCCGCTCTTGGCCGCAGGCAACACCGATGGCGACATAGCGATGCTTGAGGTCGCGCGGTTCAGCCTGCTGGTCAACCACGACGATGCCGAGCGCGAGTTCGCTTACACCGAACTTGCCGAGAACGCGATGGCCGAGGCGGCAGAGCGGGGATGGACGGTCGTGAGCATGAAGGACGACTGGAAGACCGTCTTTGCCGAGCCCAGCGAATAGCAGCGCGTAGCCCGCAGAGGAGAACCTGCAGCGGCACCGCCGCGGGCGCCGACCGATGGCATGGCCGCTAACCAGCTAGCGTGACCCGAGAGGCTGCGCTTACACCGAACCGCGCTAGCGCAAAGCCGCGAGAGCACCCGTCCCGGGGTGTTCAGCTCACACTGCCGCTCGGGACGTCCAACGCGAGCGCGCCAGCGCAAGCGTTCAGAACTGCTGCATCGCCGGCCAAGCAGGACTATGCGAGGCTTCGGGACGTGGCTCTCGGGCCCGTCGACTCCAACGCGTCGAGGTGGATGCGGTCAGGGTGCAGGCGTCGCCCGCGATGAGTTCTGCGGCCCCAATGGTCGATAGGTGCATCACTTTTGCAAAACACAAAGGAGATACCGATGAGAAGAATCGTCGTCAGCGAGTTCGTGTCGTTGGACGGCGTGATGGAGGGGCCGGGGCCAGACGATCCCTACGTGCATGTAGGCTGGACGTTCTCGTTTCAGGACCCGGTCGGGATGAAGTACGAGCTCGACGAGGTGATCGCCCACGACGCGCTGCTGCTTGGTCGGGTCACCTACGAGGGTTTCGCGAAGGCTTGGCCAGGGCGTACCAACGAGATCGGTTTCGCCGACAAGATGAACAGCATGCCTAAGCACGTTGTCTCGAGCACGCTCGAGAGTGCAGAGTGGAACAACTCGACGATCATTTCCGGGAAGATCCCCGCGGAGATCACAAGACTCAAGCAAGAACGCGGTGGCGACATCCTCGTCGCGGGCAGCGGCCGGCTCGTCCAGACCCTGCTCGCTGAGGGTCTCGTCGACGAGCTTCGGCTAATGGTCTTCCCGATCTCGCTGGGCAGCGGCAAGCGCCTGTTCGGGACCAACTCAGATCCGTTGAGCCTCGAGCTCACCAGCTCCAGGCAGTTGCAGCCTGGAACGTTGATCCTCACCTATCGTCCGGCGGGCAACTGACCAGAACCACAGATTCGCAGAAGGTGGCTACCTGGCGCTGGCAGGGCGCTGCGCTGGACGTCTGTTGGACGGCATTGCGAGCCCCTCGGAGTGCCGATGCCGATGAGGGAGGCGACGGATGTGCCGACGGTTGGAATCGGTCAAGGGAACGGCCCGAGAGCCCCCAGCATTCCGTTGGAGCGGGGGTCGGTCCCAAGCGACCCTCGCTCCAACCGCTTACTCCATGCCCTATCAACCGCCCATAGCTCAGCGCCGCACGTGCATCGATCAAGCCGACTTCGGCTGGGCGAACGCGGTCGCTGAGCTGTCGCACTCTCTGAAGCACGAGCACGCACGCGGGTCGACTGCGCGGGCGGAGGGCCCTTCAGCGCCACTGGAGAAATCTCCAGCCCGCCGTGAGCCGAGCGCGGGCCGTGAGCTCGCGGACAGCCTAGGTCGCGGCCGTGCAGCGCCTCAGCCGGCTGTGACTGCGTAGCTGCCGATGTCGGTCGGCCAGGGAGGCTTCGGCGTCGAGGGTGACGTCGTCTTTACCGGCTTCCGGTATTGATGGCAAGCCGACGATCCAGGTGTCAGCCGCCAAAGTGCAGGTCGTCGCCGACGCCACAGGCAAAGAGAACGACGGTAGAGGATCGGGAAACCTCGTCATCGGCGACGACGAAAGAGAAGCGTCGCCAAAGGACGAACAGACCGGCGAGAAAAACCTCGTGCTCGGGTCCCTCCAGACCTTCACCAGCTTCGGGTCGATCCTCGGCGGCGTCTCCAACACCGTCTCAGGCCCATACAGCGACGTGTTCGGTAATGCGAACCTAGCCGCAGGCCAGGAGTCCTCGGTGACCGGTGGCCTTCGCAACTCCGCCACGGCCCAGTGGTCGTCCGTGAGCGGCGGCAGAGAAAACGACGCGGACGGCGAATCGTCCTCGGTGAGTGGCGGCAGAGAGAGCCACGCGGAGGGCGAATCGTCCTCGGTGAGCGGCGGCGAGGTAAACGACGCCATCGGACAGTACACCTCGGTGACCGGAGGCTTCGAAAACACGGCTGGCGGGGCCGGGGAAAGTGGGGATTTTGCCTCGGCCAGCGGTGGCGCCAAGAATACGGCCGGCCTCATTTACGCGTCGGTGACCGGTGGCCTCCTAAACCTCGCCTTAGGCTTCTTCTCCTCGGTGAGCGGCGGCGAATATAACATCGCGACGGCCCGGTCCGCGTCGGTGAGCGGTGGCTATAGCAACCTCGCGCTCGAAAAGAACGCTTCAGTGAGCGGCGGCGCGCAAAACAGAGCCGAAGGCGAGTTTGGCTCGGTGAGTGGCGGCTACCAAAACGATGCCAAAGCAACGCAAGGCTGGGTCGGTGGAGGCTCCTTCAATGTGGCAAGCGCACTTTTGTCCTCGATAAGCGGAGGCGAAAAAGACAAAGCCGAAGGGGAATGGTCCTCAATCCTCGGAAACAAAAACATCACGGTGACCGGCAAGTATGGCGAATCGCCTTAGCGATAGGTAGGTGAAGTAGCGAGGGTGGCGGCCTGTGCGTCACAGCATGGGCCACCACCTGGCTTGCCACTCGATCTGGCGCTTTCCCGGTGCGCGAGATTGGCCGTTACGAGTCGCCGCACATGGCCTAATCGTCATTGTGGAGCCAAAACCAAGGCTTCGTTTCGAGGCCACCTTGTAAACGGGGGAACGGGCCTTTACGGCACCGGGCAGCTTTCCCACGGTCCGAGACGCCCTAACACCCCCAGCCGTCGGGCGAGCATCAGCGGCGGAGGTTCGACACACACCCTTTTGGTGGCGGTAGGTTGCTGGGCCGAGAACTACGGACCTGGCTTGCGTAAGACAGTCGTCGCGGTCCGGTGCATAACGGCGAGTGTTGAAGCCGGAATCTCCCCACCGAGCGGGCTTGGCGAGAGAGGCCGCGTGGGTGCGGCGCAACCGCACAACGGCGGGGGTAGGCTCCCTCAGAACGATCAGTAACGAGGAGGCCCCTCCGTCCGATGCGTAGATATTTCAGCTATGCGATCGTCGCCGCCGTTGTGTCAGCCTGCGTTGTCGCGCTGGCACTAGTGATTCCACTCTCCGCGACGGCCTCTTCGGCGCGTCCACGAGCAGCCACCGCGACTAGCACGCCTATGTGCGCGACACGAGGGCTCGTCATCTGGCTGGACACCCAAGGCTCCGGGGCGGCGGGCAGCGTCTACTACAGACTCAAGCTCACCAACCTGTCCGGGCACGCGTGCACCCTGGCCGGCTATCCGAGAGTCGCGGCGGTCGACCTCGGCGGCCGCCAACTCGGCAGCGGGTCGAGCCGCTATGTCTCCCACAAGCCACTTGTCACGCTCGCCAACCGAGCCGCCGCGTCAGTGGTGCTTGAGATTCTCGACGTAAGCAACTTCTCGGCCTCCGCCTGTCGCCCGGTGACCGCCGCGGGCCTGCGCGTCTTCCCGCCACATCACAGTGCGTCGAAGGTGGTCCCGTTCCCGTTCCGCGCATGCTCGCGCGCCGGGCCGATCTACCTGACGGCGCAAGCGGTGCAGCCTCCCGCGGCAGCGCACGCCCGGCGATGAGGTGACGCTCACTGTCGCGGCGGTCCATCGCCGTCGCGTAGATGGCGAGCGCGAGGTTCGGCGACGTGTGCCCCATCTGCGCCATGACGACCGGCGGCGGCTCCCCGAGACGACCGCCCAGCGCGGTCGCGTCCACGCCCGATCGCCCGGTCGTGACCCCAAGCAGGTGTCCCGCCAGTCGTGACGGTGGCTTACTGGTAAGGCACGCGAGCGTTGTCGAGCATCAGATCGTCGTCCAACCCCATCTGCGCCTGCCGGTACGCCTGGGCAAACGCGGTCACGTCGCAGAATCTCACCGTCACGCTCGGCGGATCGACCTGCAAGATCGACCCACAGTGCTCGCACGTGACCGCAGCTCGCAGGGGGTTGAGTCTGAGCGTGCCTGTCGCTCTGCCGTCGTGATCGCAGACGCTCACGCGGTCAACTCGTGCCCGTGGCCCTCGATCGGGTTGCGTCTTGAAGCGTCGAGCGTGCCTGACGTGAGCCAACACGCCGGGCGTTCCCAGTGTCTGGCCTCGGCGGCCGGACGGTGGACCTGGACCACTCGACCGGGCGAAGCACGCCCAGGCGTTTGAGCTCGGCGTCGGTGCGGCGGTCGGTGCGGGCGGCCAACTGACAGGCCGTCATGACGAGCGCCGTGACGGCCAGCCAGATCAGAGGGATCAGGATGAAGAACACGTGGTGTGTCGAGGAGTCATGGGTAGGCGTCCTGGGCGTCGGCGACCGCCCGCCGTTCAGCGGCTGATGACGCCCACTGTGCGTCCCTCGGCGTTCTCGGCGTCGTTGATCGCCCAACCGAGCCGCTCGACAAGTTGCGCGGCGGAGTGGCCGTCGCAGAGATGTTCTGAGCAGACGCGCTCGTCGAGCAGTACGGAGGCATGCGGTCGTCCACTTTGTTCGGTGGTGACAAGGATTCGGGCCATGAGATCGTCAATCCTCTCCGTTGGGTCTTGTGGTGATGTTCGATCCCCCACCGCGAGAGGCTTCCACACCTCTTTGAGGGCGGGATAAAGCGCGCGTGAGACCGTCCTCACGACCTTCGTGGACAGCGACCTCGGCGGACCGCTGAGCGTTCGAACTCTTACGCGTGCAGGGAGTGCCGCACTACCACCGCGCCTGCTACGACGCTGCAAACGAGGCGTCAGCGGGCCGACGCGGCTGACTAGCCAAGCGGTTTCTCTCGCGCCCTCAGTCCAGGTATCGGGCCACGTCTGGCGACGCCAGCGCGCCGATGATCTGGCGCATGGTCGCCCACCGAGCTTTCGTTCGCAAATAGCGGCGGCGGCGCGCGGACCGCGTCCGCCCCACCTGCCATGATCAAGGGCAGGCCGACCCGACGACAGCGCTGGTTCGGCCTCCTGCAACGAAGGCCGGAAGGCAGAGAGGGGCGTCATGCCCCGGATCATCATCATTGCAAGCAGCGACATCCACGACGACGAGGCACGCGTTACGTTTGACGAGGACGTGTCAGCGATGCTCATCGGCGACAAGCATGTCGCCCGACACCTGATGGAGCGACTGAGCTGGGGAATCGAGGACGCGGAAACGGTCGAACACAACCCCCGCGTGCTGGCGTAGAGGTTCGCGGCGGGCACGGAGTCCTCGACTCTCGGTGCCACGGGGCCGGGCGCTTACACGTCGCGGCCCCACTTTCACCTCCCCGAGTAATGGGGGCGATCTCCCCGAACGTATCGCGGACGGTCATCAAATCCGTCTCCATCGACGTAATCGGAAGGTGGACGCATGCGTCGCTTCAGGCCAGCTCTGTCTTGACGAGGGGCGAGGGGTCGCGACTAGGAGGGGTTGACGAAAGGATTGGCGAAAAGCCGAGGGCCATCGTCCGGTGACGGATGATCCGGCCCCGATGGCAGGAGGTCGGCGAAGTTTGCGATGACCGCGCGGACTGCATGGATCGTCTGCTCAAGCTGAATCCCCCTAAGTGGCTGAGGGATATTACGAAAGCCAATATCGAGGTACGGTGTGCCCTTCACGCGCACCTGGGGATCAGGCCCGGCCGGGTCGAAGCGAAGGCTCACGACCTTATTTTTGCCTTTGAGGCGACGATAGGGGATCGGCCCGATCATATTCCAGTCAATGATCGGCGCAAACGGGTTGCGCTCTAAGAAGTCTGGCGGCATGCCCAACTGGGGAAGCAGGGATACGGAGGCGACCTGCACGGTGCGGTGCTTGTCCTCCCGGTTGAACCAGTGCAGGAGTCGAAGGGCGTTGCTGTTCTCTCGCTTGTACGGCTGGTGGCGCTCCATGATTGCCCCGGCGTCGTTGCTGACATATTGAAGAGACTGCGCCGACTTGAAGTCGGCGCTTCGCTTGGCGATGGGAAATTTGATTGCGTTGCCGAGGGCATCCGCCCGAGCGAACCCGATCCGCTCTACAGCCTCGCGCCACATGAGGTGATCGAGCGCCGACCGAAGGTCGTGGGCGAACTCCCCAACGATGACGGGGATACTTGGCGGCGCTGGTGTCGAGAAGTCGAACCAGACATGATGCCATCCAGTCTGTTCCTCCACCTCCACCCAGGAGGGATAGGGGTTCGATCCGCGGAAGATGCGCCATTCGTCCGTGAAGGCTTGCGCCAGTACTTCGGCCCGGTCGGCCTTCGCGGTGCATCCGTCCAGCGTGGCCTGATCCACACCTCCGAGTCTACGGGGGGCTAGGACCGGGCGCGCTTCATCTCACTCTCTGGGGCGGGGCAGCAAGATGCGTCTTCCGGGCTCGTCGTACGGCAATCGGACGCTTGGTCCCCGCCCCCGAGCAGTACACAACCCCTCCCTTGTGTACGGGCAGCCCGACCTTCGCCTCACCGCCGAGGACGATTCTGGCGACTCAAGCGTCGTCTGCGGGTGATCCGCTAAGTGCTCGAGCTGATCGTCGTCGAGGCGGATCGAGGCAGCTCTAACGGAAGGATCCTTTTCGCGTGGCGATCGAGCCACGCTTGTAGCTCGGTGGTCGGGATTAGCTTGTGTCGTCCCAGCCTCACCAGCTTTACGTCCGGCTCGATGTGCTGGCGACTCCTGGCCGGCAGCCCATGCTGTCACGGCCGCGAGCGGGCGTAGGCAGTCATGATTAGCGTGGCGATGATGAGCAGCACCATCAGCACCGCTGAGCCGGTAAGCGCGCCGAAGAACACGGCGATCGCGAGCGTCGTGATCAGGTAGCCACCGTGCTTGCGGAGCCAGAGTTTCTTCGCCCAGCGGTATTCGGCGCCCGTCTTGAAGTCCTCCGGCTGTGGGCGCGGCATAAGGCAATCCTATCCGCGCCCTGAGCCGCACCTGCCGGTGGGACTGTCCCTCACATGCCAAAGTGAGGGTGCCACCGGGGGAGCGCGGCGAGGCGCTCGGATCGCCGCGAAAGCGAGCATCAGCTTTCCTCCGTCCGATCCGGGTCGAGTCGACTTCGGATCCCTTCCGAGAGGGGAAAGGGGTCTTGCGTTGCGGCCCATCCCGTATCGGGAAGGGGTCGCGACCTTCACAATGAGACCTCCTTGCAGATCGAAAGGGGTCGTCGGATAGGACAAGCGTCGACGTCGAGTCCGACTAAGACCCATCGCACGTCGTTCACCGCCTCCCGGTCTTCCTACGAGGGGATCCCAGACGGCCATCTCCGATCCGCCCAGCACTTGGGAGACGCGACCGCGGCGCGCGCTCACGCGCTCGCATCCAGGCGAAGCCGGCAGTCGGAGTCTGTATGCCAGCTAGCTGCTGATCGCCGCTAGGGCGGCGCGGCACTCCGCGACTTCTCGTGTGATTCCCTCTGCACCCAGACGTGCGGCAGTATGCTCGGCCTGCTCGAGCATGTGCTGTGCGCGGTCGAGGTCTTGAGGACGGTCGCGGGCGATTAGTGCGCGAGCCCAGCTGGCGCGGGTGCGGGCGAGAAACACCGGCGCACCTAGCCGCCCCTCGATCTCAGCGGCGGCGACGAAGTGGCTCTCCGCCTGCTCGTAGCGCTCGAGGGTCGCGGCGAGTGTGCCGAGCGCCCAGGCGATCGAACCGTAGACGAGGGCAGCGCCGGCGGCGAGCTGACCGGAGAAGGGGGCCAAGAGCGTGTAAAGCTCGTCCGCGCGATCTCGGAGGCCTAGACGAGAACAGACCTCGGCCCAGAGGAAAACGGTCACCGACCACATCCAGTCCCGCGGCACACTCTGGAGGTCCTCGGCGAGCGCGAGCTCGCGCGCCTCGGCGGCGCGGCCGCTCTCGATCAGGGCGAGCGCCGCCGCCGCGCGCCACGCCGCGACGCTGTCCGGTTCGCTCGCAAACTCCACGAGCTGCTCGACAAGCTCCCGCGACCGGCCCTGTGAGTAGCGCAACCGGGACAGCATCCCGCCAAACAGCAACTGGGCGTCGGGCTGACCTGATGCGCTGCCGACCTCGTACGCCCGCATCGCCCATTGCTCAGATGCCTCATGGTCGCCGTGAACAAGAGCCCAGCTGAACTCAAACATCAGCCACACCCAGGCGATCGACGGTTGCGGCACGGAGGCGGCCAGCGCTCGCAAAGTTGCGAGGCCGGATTCGACCCGCGAACGGTCGCCGGCCTCAATGCCGACTATCACGCGTCGGTTGGCCGCCCAGAAGCTCAGCCGGGGATCGTCCAAATGCTGCGCGAGCTCGACCAGCTCGTCGCTCAGCCGTCGGCGCTCATCCAGCGTATCGGGCGCCGAGATGGCCCAAATGGCGTCGTTGAGCGTATGCGCAAGCGCGGCCGGATCGTCGGCGGCTTGGCCTATCTCGATTGCCTCGCTGGCCAGTGCCCGGCACCGCGCCGGGTCGCCAGCGTGGTGAAGCTCGCTCGCCAGCAGGGCAAGGACCCGCGCGCGACGCGGGTCCCTATCGGGGAGGGCTTGCCCGGCGGCCTCGAGTGCCTGCACGCGCTCGGAGTCCACCGCGCCGACCTGACTGGTCGCATCCCCGGCTGTTGGCGAGCACGGCGCGGCAGAGCCCATCGGTGTCGTCCAGCTCTCGGGCGAGCCCTGCGGCGTCGAGCAGAATCTTCCGATACGCCGGACTCCCGGTCTGGCGCTGAGCCTCTCCCAAGCCGATCAACAGCTCACAGCGCTCGCTGCGATCGTCGCCGGGCGCTTGGTTGTAGAACTCGAGCGCGCGGCGATACCAACGCACGGCCTCATCGGGCGCGAGCTGGGTCAGCGCGCGTTCGGCGGCCCGCCGGGCATAGTGCATGGCCTTGGCGGTGTCGGCGCCGACGACGGCTGCGGCCCAGTGGGCGGCAAGCTCACCTGTGCGCTCACCGGGTTCATCCCCGCACTGCTCCTCCAGCGTTTCGGCTACCTGTCGGTGAAGCTGGGCGCGGCGAGTGCGCCCGAGATCCTCGTACAGCGCATGCTGCACCAATGCGTGAGCGAACGTGAAGCGGCCGACTCGCTCTCTGCTCTCTTGTAGCAACGATGCCGCCACCGCCTGCTCGAGCAGGTCAAGCAGCGGCGCCTCTGCCAGCCCCACAACCGTGAGCAGCAGATCAATCGCGAAGTCGCGGCCTATGACCGCGGCGGCGCTCAGCGCGGCGCGCGCGTCGGAGCCCAGACGATCCACCCGCCGGCCGATGACCTCGCGCACGCTCTGGGGCAGGCCCACCCCGGACGCCTCGCCCACCAGATGCCAGCGGCCGGCGTCCCGATGCACGATTACCCCGGTCTCCGCGAGGTGGCGCAAGATCTCGCCGGCAAAGAATGGGTTGCCGTCCGTCTCGCGTGTGATCTCTGCGGCTAGCGCCCGCCCATCCTCGTCCAGCTCGCGCCCCGCCGCGGCTTCCATCAGCTCCACCACCTCGTCGGCCTGGAGGCCCGCCAGCTTCAGTCGCTCGACGCCCTGCTCGCGGTGAAGGTCGGCCAGCAGCGCCGCCAGCGGATGATCTTGAGCGAGACCGGCGTCACGGTAGCTGCCCACCACCATCACATCCGTCAGGGAGCCTTGCGCCACCACGTAGTGGAGCAGCGACAGCGTCGGCTGATCGGCCCACTGCAGGTCGTCGAGGATCAGCAGCACCGGCTCCTCTTCACCCGCCCCCTCGAGCAGACCCGCGACGGCTGCGTACAACAGGTAGCGCTCGGTCTCGGGATCACTTTGGCGTGGAGGAGGAAGTCCGGGCATGCGGTCGTCGAGGACCGGCACAAGGCGTGCCAGTTCGCCGCCGTGACGCTTCACATGGGCATTCAGGATGATCTCGGGTGCCTCTTTGACCAGGTGATCCAGGGCCTGTCCCCACGGCTGGTAAGGCACCCCGAGGTCCTCATCGCAACGCCCGTAGAGCACCGTCGCACCCTCCCAATGCGCCTGCAGCGCCAGGTGCGTTGCCAGGCGCGTCTTGCCGACACCCGCCTCGCCGCTGATGAGCGCCAGGCGCAGCGCCCCTTCGCGCGCCTGCCCCCACAGCTCCATGAGCCGCTCGCGCTCGGCCAGCCGCCCCACAAAGGCGGTCGCAGGCAGTCCTCGAAGCCGCTCCGGCAACGTGATCCCGGTTGCGAGCAGCGGCTCCCACTGGAGTTCGAACGCAGGCAGCGGCTCGGAGATGCCCTTCAGCTCCAAATCGCCGAGCGACTGGAAGCTGTGACGCTCGTGTGCGCCC
Source organism: uncultured Solirubrobacteraceae bacterium (assembly GCA_963730575.1). GTDB lineage: Bacteria > Actinomycetota > Thermoleophilia > Solirubrobacterales > Solirubrobacteraceae > Palsa-744. The sequence goes on along the minus strand of CAVSSG010000005.1, from coordinate 616,153 downwards.
GCCACCTGGCGGACCAAATCGTTCACCACGATCTGCCCGCCGGGAGCGTACGCGCACAGCCGCGCCGCCTGCACCACCGGCTCACCGAAGTAGTCGCCGTTCTCGACGGTGGCCTCACCGAGGCTCACGCCGATTCGCACACCGAGCTTCTCCTGGGCGCGGCGGTTGCGCGCCTCCACCGCCTGCTGCATCTGAACCGCACAAGCCAACGCGTGGGAGGCGCTTGTGAACACCACCATCAGCCCGTCGCCGAGGCTCTTGACCTCCCGGCCGCCGGTGCGCTCGAGCGCACCCCGCAGCAGGGCGAAGTGCTCTTGGCGCAGCTCCTCCGCCGCGGCAGGGCCAACCCGGTCGGCCGTCGCCGTCGAGCCCACCAGATCGGTCATCAACACTGACACGGTCTCTGTTGCAGTGGGCCTCACTCGCCATCACCCTCCCAAGGGAGCGACGTCGCGGCCACATGCATCCTTTCCCGAGAGACTCGGTGTGGCTCGTTGAGTACTAGTCGACCTCAGTGTCTCCCCCCTTCGCGCATATCGGCGCCGGCGGCGTCGCCTTCCAACTCCAAGATCGCAAACCTAGGTGATCATGAGTCCGCCGCCATCGGTTGTTCACCACGCACTCGCCGCTGGAACTACGCATACCGCCTACGCCCTTAAGGGCAGCCGGCGGGCACTGCAGCAGCGCAAGAGCCCGTGGCGCAATCAGGTCGCGGCGCGAACGCACCCTCGAGGCAGCACGGTATGTCCCGGAACCCAAGTTTCTCGCGTCCGTTACGGGTAGCAGCAGTCGATCGTCTCGCGCGACATGGCGCCGCAACTAACTGGTGCGGGACGATCCGAGGGACGTACGAGGGGGGGAGGCTTCGCCCGGCGATCGTGTCCGGTTACAGTACGCCCATCGAGCCCAACTGAGGAGATGCCGTTGGCACTGCCGAAGCGCACGAAAGTTGCCGTGCTGGGCGGCGGGCCTGCGGCGATCGCCGCAGCATTCGAGCTGACCGCTCCCGAATTGGGCCAACGCTTCGAGGTGACCGTCTACCAGCGCGGCTGGCGACTCGGTGGCAAGTGTGCGAGCGGGCGCAACCGCGGGCAGGCAGGACGCATCGAGGAGCACGGACTGCATGTGTGGTTCGGCTTCTACGACAGCGCCTTCAGGATGGTCCGCGCGGCGCTTCAGGAGCTAGACCGGCCACCAGAGCATCCTCTGGCCACATTCGAGCAGGCCTTCGAGGGTTGCGATCGGCTCGTGCTGTATGACCGCCAGGGCTGTCGCTGGCATGAGTTTCCGATTACCTTCCCGCGCAACGATCTGACGGCCGGAGACGGCACCGGCCTCCCGGACTTTTGGGATGTCGGCACACGGCTGTGCGGCTGGGCCATCAGAGAATGGCAGGCGTTCGCCCTTGGCGAAGAGCGTCCAGGCAGCGCCGTGGGCGAACCGATGCATGCGGGGTCCGGTCCGCTGGGCGATCTTGCGAAGGCGCTCGCCGTGGCCGTCGGCGGTCACAGCCCGCGGGGCAGCGAAACGCTCCTGCGCCTCGCCCGCCGTCTCGCCTTTCGAGGAAGCCTCGAGGGAGGGCTGCTGCTCGCGAACGATCTCCCTACGCGCTCCCACGATCTGGCCCGCGGGAGCCGGCGGACGGGGCTGCGCGCCCGCCTCCTGGCGCGGCTGTTGACGCGGGTGCGGGATTGGATGTGGGAGTACCAAGTCGAGAGGCGCGGCTCGGAAGACCCGCGGCTGCGGCTGTTCTTCACGACCTTCGACACTTTCGCCTCGGCGATAGCAGGCATCGTCGCCGACCGGGTACTGGAGCGGGGCTGGGCCGCCATCGACGATCTCGACCTGTGCGAGTGGCTGGCTCGACACGGGGCCAAGGAGGTCACGGTGGGCTCCATCCATGCGCAGCGAGCCCCGGTCCTCAGAGCGGTCTACGATCTCGCCTTCGCCTATCCCGGCGGAGATCTCTCGGCCGCAAGCGCGGCCGCCGGCACGGCCATGGGCAACCTGCTGCGGCTTATGTTCTCCTACCGCGGCTCGGTGCTCTATCGCATGCGCGCCGGGATGGGCGACACGGTGATCGCCCCGATGTATGAACTGCTCGCTCGACGCGGCGTGACCTTCAACTACTTCAGTTCGGTGACGGACCTACGTCTCTCGGGCGACGGGTGCAGTCTGGACGCGATCGAGGTGGTGCCCCAAGTCGAGCTCCTGGGTGACTCCTACGACCCGCTCATCCCCGTCGAAGGCCTGAGCTGCTGGCCCTCCGAGCCCCTGTGGGAGCAGTTACGTGACGGCGGGGAGTTGGCGGGCAGCGGCGTCGACTTCGAGCGCGAATCGAACCCGCTGCGGCGTTCCCCCGTAACCCTCGAGCGCGGCCGTGACTACGACGAGGTCGTCCTCGGGATCCCCGTCGGGGCGCTCCCGGAGATCAGCACCGAGATCGTCGCACGGCATCCGCGCTTTGCACGGATGGTCTCCTCGGCCCAGACCGTCGCCACGCAGGCGTTCCAGCTCTGGGTTACGCGATCTCCCGGGGAGCTCGGGTGGACGCACGGGCCGAGCAGCGTCGCGGGTGCGCGCGCGGAGGCCCCGTACACCTGGTGTGACATGAGCTATCTGCTCGCCCATGAGGGATGGGGGCCCGAGGACGGGGTGCGTGGTCTGGCCTACTTCTGCGGCGTGCTCGACGACCGTCGCGGAGAGACCTGTGCTGAGGCCGATCGGCGCGTGAAGGACTGCGCCCGATCCTTCCTGGAAGAGCACCTGGGCGATGTCTGGCCGGGCGTACGCCCCGCCGAGGATGATCGCTCGCTGGAGTGGCGCCTGCTCGCGGATCGTATGCGTCGGGCGGGTGGGGCGCGGCTGGACTCCCAGTACTGGCGCGCGAACACCGCCGGCAGCGAGCGCTACGTGCTCACCCCGGCGGGCGCGGTGCGACATCGGCTGGCCGCCGATGAGTCCGGTGTTGATCACCTCTTGCTCGCCGGAGACTGGACTCGCAACGGGATCGACGGCGGCTGCGTCGAGGCCGCGATCCGCTCCGGCGCGCAGGCAGCCCACGCGCTGATACAAGCGTATGCTCGGTGAGGAGCCACCGACACACCCAACTTCGCCCCTGAGCGCAAGATCGAGAACGAGAGGTCACACGCATGAGCTCCCCGCTGCCAGAATACGTCGAATACGGTCCACGCGAAACCGCCCCGCCGCCCTTCTCGTCGGGCGCCGGCAACTTCCTCGGCCTGATCCTCAAGGGCGATACCGAGGTCATGCAGGAACTCTGCGACCGGGTGCTCAACAAGCCTTTCGACGGCAAGATCCCGGGCTTGCCGCGAAGCCCCTTCACGTACAAGCCGTTCAGCGATGTGGTGCTCCTGTTCGCCGGCAGGTGGGAAAGCCTGACCTCCACGAAGCAGCTCTACAAGGGGAGCGCGAGCGAGGACCAGGTGTCTCTGTGGGTGCCTCTGAAGAAGTACAGAAACGACCAAAAGCAGGATGACCAGGAGCCCGAGGTCTGCATGATGGTCCCCTACATGTTCGTGGACAACCCCATGTCACTGCTCAACGGGCGCGAGGACTATGGCTATCAGAAGGCGTACGGCAAGCTGCAGCCCAGCCCCTTGCCGGGGATAACTTCGACCGCACCCGATTCCGTGGCCGTGGAAGCGTTCGGCGGCGTCTTCGGCGCCGGGCACACCGCCGGCTGGGTGAACGTGCTTCGTGTCGACCCAGTGGCTGCCTCCGCGCCGCAGGAGCCCATACCGCCTCTGGGGGGCAGTGCCTTTCCGGCACCCGTGCTCGGCAATATCCTGAGCAACGGCGTGAATCAGGTGTTCCTCAAGCAGTTCCGCGACGCGAAGGAAGCGGAAAAGGCGTGCTACCAGCATCTCGTCGAGGCTGCTGTCAGGTTCAAGCAACCCCACGTCAAGCTCAAACTGGGCACGTGGTACGTTGACATCCAGCTTCCCTCTCACAGCAGCCATCCGATCACCGAAGATCTCGGAGTCGACACGCTCATCACTCCGTTCGCATTTGAACTGCAATCGGGCCTGAGCCTCGCACCCGGGAAGATCATCGTCTAGCCCGCGTGGTCGCGAGGGTAGACACAGGCGGTCTGACTCCTGTACGGTTGAGGCTGTGTCGGAAGAAGGGCTTCAGGTCGTAGGCGAACTGCTCGCCGTCCACGACGGCAAGAGCGTGCTGCCGTCCATCGAAGAGACCTTGAAAAGCTTGAGTCCTGAACCGTCGACGGAAGCCGCCGGGACGGAAGCGGCCCGCACGGAAGCGGCCAGGGTGCTCGGAGAAGATGACGCCTGGAAACTTTGCAGCCCCGAGATCGTATGGGACATGACCCCGACCGGTCTGGGCGTGGTCGCTCACGGCGCCAGTGAGCTGTTCCAGTGGTGGTCGACCTGGATCGCCGCATGGAGCAGTTACGAATACAGCGTGAAGGACACGCAGGACTTGGGGGAATGGGTGTTGACCAAAGGCGACGTCGTAGTCACGGCCCGCAACGGGCAGGCCGTCGAAATGCCGGTCTGGCAGCTATGGAAGGTGGCGGACGGACGTGTCACGGTCATGCGCGGGTTCCTGACAGAAGCCGACGCGCGCGCAGCCGCCGCCGCCTGAGCAGACGGTACGCGCCGGGGGGCTCACTCGCCTCGGGACGTGAAGGTGATCCCCTGCCGCTCAAGGCGGTCGATGAGGATCTCCCCCATCGCCGTCGCGGGCGTCACCTGCCCGCTGCAGCGCGGCAGCTCGTCGTGCGCCAGGCATAGCGCCGCCTCCGCCAGCATCTTCGCGCTCTCCCCATAACCGGGGTCGCCGCCGCAGACCTCGGTCAGGACCCGACGGCCACCGCCATCGCCGATGAGCGTGACGGTGAACCGCCTGCGCTCCCGCTCGGACGCAGTCGGCCCGGCCCGCGACGGGAGGCGCGCCAGGATCAGCTCGCGGACCGGCCGCAGCCGAGCGAGTGTGAGCATGACTCCGCCGAACCCCACGGCCCCCGCCGCGGTCCCGAGCCGGCGCACGAGGACGTACTGCTCGTATGAGAAGTTCGGCCCGTACCGGTCGAGCGCTGCCGCCGAGCGACTGACGACCTGCGAATCGAACCGGGGTGCCGGCAGCGCCCAGCCTTCCATCTCGCGAGGGCGGTGGGGTCGGCACAGGGGCACCTCAACCGTCCGGTGCTCCGGCAAAGCCTCCAGCGCGAGACGGGCCGACCTTGCCCGCGAGCGTCGGCGAGGCCGCGAGAGCATCACCAGGGCTGAGCGAACGCTTCCCGTGGAGAAGCCGCGCGCCGCGCTCCGCATTCCTCCCAGATGGAGCTGTGCGAACGCCCTAACCCGGACCGGCACCCCTTCGGGCAGCTGCATCAGCGTGTGCAGAGTGCCGAGGTCGAAGGGAATCGAGTCGAAGCCGCAGCTGTGCACCAGGCGTGCGTGCGTGTGTACCGCCCGGTCGTGGTGCCTGACGTAGCTCAGATCCACGAACTCAGCCTCTCCGGCGAGGTCCACGTAGTCGGTTCCCTGTTCTGCGCACGCCGCCACCACCGCGTCGCCGTGCGTCGTGTAGGGGCCCACGGCATTCACGAGCACGCGGGTGGTGGCGGCTATCCTGCGCAGCGCCGGCCGATCGGCGGCGTCGAGGACCGCCAGCGGCAGCTCGGCGCACCTGGCGTCAATCGCGGCCAGTCGCGCGCGCAGCTCCTGGAGGCGCACACCGCTGCGGCCGGCGAGCGCCCATCGGCTGCCGGGCGGGGCGTGGGCTGCCAGATGCTCCGCCGTCAAAGCTCCGGTGAACCCGGTCGCGCCGAACAGGACGATGTCGTGGCTGCGCTCGATGGGTATCCGGGATCGACGGCTCGTTGAATCCTATCTCCGCCGGCGCGGGGCGCCGACCGCGCCCAGACTTCTGCATCGCCCTGGCGAAAGCGATCGCGTCGCCAGCGGGCGCCGGGACGCCTCGACCTCGTCCAAGGCGAGCGCGTGAGCTGCCCTTGCTCGGACGCTCGCTGTCACGCGAAAGCAGTCATCCGAGTCCGCACCGTCAGCCACGAATTCGAGGGTCGTTGGCCCCAACCCAGTATTCGGGGATGTTCCCCTGGCATGCCAGCACGAGCGGCCAGCCGCAGGGCCGCCTCACCCTCGCTCGACCCGACAAGGCCACTCGAGCCGGGCCGCGAAGCGTCTGGCGGCGCGCGACGCTCGGAATCCATTCGGGCACCACTGCTTACCCGCATCGCAGCCGCCTCTCAAACATGCTCGGTGCCAAACAGACTGTCAAGGCCGCAATAGCGGCGACACGCTCACGCTTCCACGAGCCCGTTGCGGATTGCGTAGCGGGTTAGCTCGACGCGGTCGCGCATGCCGAGCTTCTCAAGGATGTTCGCGCGGTGGCGGTCGACCGTCTTCTCGCTGATCACTAGTGCCTCTGCGATTTGCCGGTTGGTGTAGCTCTCTGCCACGAGCTTGATCACTTCGGTCTCTCGAGGGGTTAGGGGCTCGCGTGGCGTCTCGCCGTTGCGCGCGCGCCGTAGATAGTCGTTGATCAACGCGGTGACCGCACCGGGATAGAGAAATGGCTCGCCTCGGATGGTGGCGCGGCAGGCCTCCACGAGGTCGCGGTCTGCGGCCCTCTTGACGACGTATCCTGACGCCCCCGCTCTGAGCGCCTCGTAGAGGTACTGCTCGCTCTCGTGCATCGAGAGGATGAGAATGCGCAGCTCTGGGCGGCGCTGATGGAGCTCTCTTGTGGCCTGGAGTCCGGTCATGCGAGGCATCGAAATGTCCAGTATCGCCAAGTCGATATCTGTGGCCAACGCGAGCTTGACGGCCTCGGCGCCATCGCCGGCTTCGGCGACGACTTCCAGGTCGGGCTGGGCGTCGAGGATGAGGCGTAGTCCGCGCCGCACCAGACTGTGGTCATCAGCGAGCAGGATCCTTGTCTTCAGGCGTGGCACGGCGCACCGTTCAGCGGTAGCTCGAGACGCAGCTCGGTCCCGGGCCCGTCGTTTGGCGTTTTGATCCTGAGGTTCGCGCCGATCAGCCCGGCTCGCTCCTGCATTCCGCGCATCCCGTTTCCGTCTGTCGCGTGCCCGTTCGGCAGGCCGCGACCATGGTCTCGTACGGTGAGCGTGAGCCGATCGGCGTCGCTTTCGACCGTCAGCTTTGCTGTGTCCGAGCCAGCGTGGCGCGCCACGTTCGTGAGCGCCTCTTGAGCGACTCGATACACGACGAGCTCCGCTTCGCTGCTGAGCTGAGGCATCGGGGTCTGGATGTGCCGGTCAACGCGCAACCCGGCACGCCTCCCGAATCCATCGCTGAGTGCAGCCAGCGCGCTGGCAAGTCCGAGGTCCCTGAGCGCCTCGGGCCGTAGGTCGGTCGCGATCCGTCTGACGTCCTCGAGGCTTGCGCGCGCCGCGTCCTGTGCTTCATTCAGTTCGTGGCTCAGGTCGGCTGGCAGGCGCTCCTGCAGTCGGCTCAGCTGGAGCAGCACGGCGGTCAGCGTCTGCCCGACTTCGTCGTGCAGTTCCTGGGCTATACGCAGCCGTTCTGACTCATGCGCGTCAACAATGCGGCGGGCTGCGTCACGCCGCTCCAGTTCCAGCCGCGCGAGCATCTCGTTGAACGTCACGGCAAGCTCGCCGGCCTCCGATGTCGCTCGCGCGTCGGGGATCCGCTGTCCGGGCTTGCCGAGGTCAACCCGGCGAGCGAGAGCTGTCAATGCCTGCAGTGGCGCGAGGAAGCGGTGCACCACGACCACGTTTATCAGCGTGACCAGCGTGAGCGTGACCACCAGAATGACCGCGTCATCCACGTCGGATGTCGAGAGCTTCCGCGGGTCGAGAAGCAGGGCCGTGAGAAGACATGACGCGACGACCAGCACGGCGTTGGCCACAACGAGCCGTTGACGCAGCGACCGGTAGCTCTTCCGCCCAGGCTGGCTTCGCGCGTGATCCTTGGAGGATGACGTCATGACAGCATTCTTGCGCGGAGCGACTGCCTGCCTCAACAGCGCGCCACGTGCAGGTAGGACTGCACCCTCGACACGAGCGTTGTCGCGGCCAACTGGTCGTTCTGATGCACACACACCAGCCGGCCGTTGGGACGCTCGAGGACGGGCGATCCTTCTCGCTCCCCGACGACTCTGTGGTCGTCGGGGAGCTTCGCCAGTCGCGCGATCTGGCTCTGGGTCAAGACGCCCATGGTCTTGAGACCTCCTGGGCATCAATGACGGCCCACGCCATGCGCTCGATGATCTGCTGCGAGGCATGCTCGTCGGCGAGATGCGCGGGCCGTATCTCCTGGTCCATCAGCACGGGGGCGTCGATGTTCGCTCGTCGGGGAGTGTCAGCTATCACGATGATTCTTGCCATGGTCAGTTCCTTAGCCTTGTCGGTCGAAGTTGGTCAGCGGCGATCCGCGGTTGACGAGAACTCCGGTGGGGTCGGTCGTTCCACATTGCGTTGGGTTCGACGGTGAGCAGGGCCGGACGCCTCGCCGGGCAACACCTCGAGCTTTCGCAACATCACGGCCTCACGAGACGACAGCTCGCGCGCCGACATGCCCAACGTCTGCCCGATCTCGAAGCGCGGTATTCCCGCCATCAGCATCCCGAAGATGGGCTGCTCAGTTTCGTCCAGCCTGCGACGCAGCATGTCGGCGATCGGCTGAGACGGCTTCGGCAACAGGCGCCTGCCACGGTTGACCGATCGGACGGCGTCGCAGAGCTCTGAGCCGAGACCTCCCTTGTTGAGCACGCCATCGGCCCCCGCTACAGCGCAGCACGTCGCGAGATGGTCGTTGGCAAACGCCGAGAAGATGATCACGCGAGGCGGCTCAGCCAACTGCCTCAGCCGCCGACAAGCCCACAGGCCGTTGCGCCCACCGAGGTGGTAGTCCACTATTGCGACGTCGATGCCCAGCAGCTCCGCCTCGGCCACGGCACCCTCAGCATTGGTACACACCGCGTCAACGCTGAAGTCATGCTGCCCCTCCAGCAGCTGCACCAGCCCCAGCCGAACTACTGGATGATCCTCCACCACCAGCAGGCGGATCTGACGGAGCTGCGAATCGGTCACACCGCTGCGACCGGCTAAATCACGTTCGACTGCTCGCGTTATGGTCAGCATGGTTACTCCTTGGTCGTCGTTCATGCTCAACAGACTCGCACGCACTACACCCTCTCGGAATGGGGTGAGCACCCCATCTGTCCGGGAAACACCAGTGGCGTTGGCCACGCCCGAGGAGACGATGATGAGCGTGGGAGAGCGAGGGGAGTCGCAGGCGAAAGGTCAAGAAGCCCGTAACGACTGGGTTACGCGATTGTTCGCCGCCCCAGCGGTGCTGAGCGGAACCTGGAACCGCGCCGAGGGTACTCAGAGGGCACAGGAGCCGGGCGAACGTTCCCCCTCTCGGAAGGGGACCGGAGTCGACTCGACCCGGCTCGGACGCAGGAAAGCTGATGCCCGCTTTCGCGGAAATGCAGTAGCGCGCGTCGGCCGAGCCCGACGCCTCCTCCTCGGGGCATGAAACTGCGGGACTGAAGGCTGCTGTTCGGGGTCCACCGGGTTAGGGTGGTCCGACCGGGTCAGGGGCTTTCAGGGAGAACGCAGCAGGGCAGGCCGTTTGTGGACGATGGGCTTCGAGCCCGAGCATTCTCGGTGGCCGCCCCTGCGACTTGCCCGGGTGAGCCGTGAGCTCGTATCGGTCGTTGTCGTTAGCCCGCTGCTTCTCCGCGAGTTCAACAACCAATAGGAGGACGAGGTGAGATCGGTCGGTAGAGCGATTGGGTTGGACGTGCACCGCGATTTCTGTGAGGTCGCGATTGCGCAGGATGGTGAGGTGCGCTCCTCAGGTCGGATCGACACGACACCCGAGAGACTGGAGCTGTTTGGTGCGAGCCTTCACCCACAGGATCGGGTGGCGCTCGAGGTGTCAGGCGGCGCGTGGGAGGTCGCGCGGATCCTTGAACGCCACGTCGCGCGGGTGGTGGTCGTGAGCCCCGCCGATACGGGAATCCGCCAGGCGCGCGCGAAGACCGACCGCTTGGACGCGCGCACGCTAGCCAGGCTGTTGGCGGCCGGCCAGCTGGACGCGGTCTGGTCACCGGATGAGCGCTGCCGGGTGATGCGCCGTCGACTGTCGCGGCGTGAGCAGCTGGTGCGTGGGCGCTCGCGCGCGAAGAACGAGATCCACGCGGTGCTTGTGCGCCGGCTCGTGGGCCGCCCGCCCGTGTCTGACCTGTTCGGGGTGAAGGGGCGTCGCTGGCTGGCCGAGCTCGAGCTGCCGCCCGAGGAGTCAGAGACGATCGAGGCGTGCATGCGCCACATCGAGTTTCTCGACTCAGAGATTGCCGCGGTGGAGCGCCACATCGCAGCGCAGGCGCTTGACTCGGCGGAGATCAGGCGTCTGATGACGGTGCCCGGGGTCAACGTGATCTGCGCGGCCACGTTCATGGCCGCGGTCGGGGAGATCCGCCGCTTTCAAGACCCCCGCGCGCTCACCGGCTACCTGGGCCTTGACCCGCGCGTCTACCAGTCAGGCTCAGCGCCGGCGCAGGGCGGGCGGATCTCAAAGCAGGGTTCTCCTTCGGCTCGCTGGGCGCTGGTCGAGGCGGCCTGGTCAGTGGTCCACCAGCCCGGCCCGTTGCACGCCTTCTACGCGCGCATCCGCTCCCGGCGCTGCGGCCAGGTCGCTGCGGTCGCGGTCGCACGCAAGCTCGCATGCCTGTTCTGGTTCATGCTCACCCGCGGTGAGGACTACGCCCACCAGCAGCCATCGCTGACCGCCAAGAAGCTCCGGCTGCTCGAGATCCGCGCCGGCGCCCCGACGCTGAAGGGCACGCCGACCGGCGTGTGGGCCACCAGGCAGGCGATGCGCGAGGGCGAGCGCAGGCTCGCCGAGCAGGCTGAGGCCTCCTATGAGCAGACGGTCCGCGACTGGCAGGCAGGTGCACCGAAGAAGGTGGGCGCGAGCGTGACACCGGGGCGCGCATTACAGAAGCCCTCGAAGGGCAAAGTCACGCGGCAGACCACGAGCCCCTGACGTCTGCGCTTCGACTCGTCATCGACTCGCGCCCACCAGAATCCTAACGCCCTCACAGCGCCTCGGCAACACGCCGGCCAGCTCCGGCGGCGACTCCGCGTGTCAAAAAGCGGCTGAAGTCACGCTTCTCGACCAGGGTTCGGACGATAACAACACCACAGAGGCGTTCGTGGCCATCGAAGGGTTACCCGCGACCGATCCGATGTCCGAAATTCGTTCCTAAATTAACCGCCAACCCCTTGACTTTCATCGGTCGTCCGCAGCAGGAGCCACGTGCAGCCCAGCAGAGACGACTGCCTTCACGCGAATGCAGAAGCGAGCACCTTCGCTGCTGCTTCCCCACCATTCCAGAAGCGGCGCCCGCGGAGCGACGTTCTGCCAGAGCTCCGTTCTCGGCTACTTTGGCATCGCCGACCTCGATTGGCCTTTACTCAGGGCGTAGCCTGTGGGCATGACTGAGGATCGCGGTTTGCTGCCGCTGCGGGCCGCCTCGCACGTGGCATCTCGATTCATGAACCCGGGAGGGCATCCCAGCAAGAAGGCGCTGCGCGACGCCGTTGACGGCAAGGTGGTGCTGGTGACGGGCGCCTCCTACGGGATCGGGGAGGCGACAGCCCGCAAGCTGGCCGCTGCCGGGGCGACGGTGCTGCTCGTAGCCCGCTCAGGCGACCGGCTCGAGGAGCTAAAGCAACAGATCTCGAAGGCCGGGGGCAGGGCGCACGCCTATACGACCGACCTTTCCGACCCCGAGAGCGTCGATGCGCTTGCGGCCGAGGCCCTCGAGCGCCACGACCACATCGACGTCTTGGTCAACAATGCAGGCAAGTCGATCCGGCGCTCGATTGAGCTCTCCTACGATCGCTTCCACGATTTCGAGCGCACGACCTGGGTCAACTACCTCGGCCCAGTCAAGCTCGTGCTCGCTCTGCTGCCATCTATGCGTGCGTGCGGGCAGGGCCACATCGTCAACGTCTCGACGAGCGGTGTGCGCATGCCGCCGGCGCCCCGCTGGTCGGCCTACGTGGCCTCCAAGAGCGCCTTCGACGTGTTCATCCGCACCGTTGCCCTGGAGGTGGCTCGTGACGGCGTCACCGTCAGCTCGGTCTACATGCCGCTCGTCCACACGAGGATGAGTGCCCCAACCCCCGCCCTTCGCTACGTGCCCGGGCTCAGCGCTGAGGAGGCCGCCGACCTAGTCTGCAAGGCGATCGCCGAGAGGCCGACAGTAATCAGTCCCTGGTGGGCGAGCGCCGTCGAGGCCGGCTCGGCAGTCACCCGCTGGCCGTGGGAGACGGCGATGGGCATCTGGAGCCGGGTGAGTGGTGACACCTCGAGCGCCGCCCGCGGCGCCGGGACGCCCGAGCCCTGACGTGCCCAGTCCGCTCTTCCACGCCCAGCTGGGGATTCGAGCGCTGGGGTCGCTCGCCACCACCGGCCTGCTGAATCCCGTTCGCCCCGATCGCATGGTTCGCATGGCGCTTGCCCCATTGCAAGCCGGCCTGGGACTAGGCACCGTGGTGGCGCTGGGCGCGGCTCGCCATCCCGATCACCCAGCGCTGGTCGATGAGCGGGGCACGCTCACATACGGCGAGCTCGACCGCCGCGCCGCTGCGGTCGCGGCGGGGCTGCGCCGCGACTTCGGCGTCGGCCCCGACCGGGCGCTTGCTGTGATGTGTCGCAACCACCGCGGGTTCTTCGACGCTCTGCTGGCCGGCTCTCGCTGCGGCGCCGACCTCCTGCTCCTGAACACCGACTTCTCGGGACCCCAGCTCGCCGAGGTGGTCGAGCGCGAAGGTCCGAGCGTCGTGATCCACGATCAGGAGTACACCGACGCGGTCGAGCGTGCGGGTTTTGGAGATCGGCACGTCGTGGCCTGGCAGGAGCGGGATCCGCAGGCCCCCACACTCGACACGCTGATCGAACAAGACGGCCGTACTCCGGCGACCTATCGCGCCGCGCGATTGGTGCTCCTGACCTCGGGGACCACCGGCACACCCAAGGGTGCGCCGCGGGCCCCGTCGTTGCTCGCGCTTGTCGGCCCGTGGGCGGCGCTCGCCGGTCAGGTCCCCTTGCGAGCCCGCAAACCAATGCTCATTGCGCCTCCCCTGTTCCACGGCTTCGGCTTCGCTTACCTGGCGCTGGGCCTGGTGCTGGGCGCGACGATCGTCATCCGCCGGCGCTTTGACCCCGACGCCGTTCTTGACGATCTCGAGCGCTACCGCATAAGGACGCTGGTCGCCGTCCCGGTGATGCACCAGCGAATCCTGCGAGCCTTCCACAGCTCGGCCCGTCGTCATGACATCTCCTCGCTGCGGGTCCTTATCTCCGCCGCCGCGCCGCTCACTCCCGCGCTGGCAGAAAGCCTGATGGACGCGTTCGGCGACGTCCTCTACAACATCTACGGTACGACAGAGACGGGCTTCGGGGCGATCGCCGGTCCCGAGGACCTGCGCGCCGCGCCGGGGACTGTGGGCCAGGTGCCATTCGGCACCGAGCTCAGGATCCTGGACAACGCTGGCCGCGAGCTCCCGCCGGGTGAAACCGGCCACGTGTTCGTTGGTGGCCCGCTGATCTTCGAGGGCTACTCGGGCGGTGGCTCCAAACAGACAGCGGGCGGACTGATGAACACGGGCGACCTCGGCCACCTCGACGCCAGCGGTCGCCTGTTCATCGACGGGCGAGAGGACGACATGATCGTCTCGGGCGGCGAGAACGTCTTCCCGGGCGAGGTCGAGGAACTCCTGTGCCGCCACCCCGGAGTGGAGGACGCAGCCGTGATCGGGGTCGACGACGAGGAGTTTGGGCAGCGCCTCAGCGCCTTCGTGGTCACCGCCGAGGGTGTGCATTTGTCCGAGGACGAGCTGAAGCGGTACGCCAGAGACAACCTCGCCCGTTTCAAGGTGCCGCGCGAGGTGGTGTTCGTGGACGAGGTGCCTCGCAACCCGACCGGGAAGGTGGTCAAGACCGAACTGCGACGCGAGCGTGGTGAGGGGCGCTAGATGCGATGTGCACCCTCGCTCGCGGTGGCCAGCGAACCCGGCCGTTGGCTCCCTCATGCCAGCGCATCACTGCGCTCGTGCGTGCTCCAAGTCCACCACCTGGGAAGCGACATGCCCGTGTAGATCGAGCACACGACCTCCAGGTTCGCGGAGGCCATCGATCACCGTGTGCTACTCGCCGATCGTTCGCCGGTAGAGCGAAGCCAGCGGCCCGAGCAGCAGCGAATGGGGACTGTGCTGGGCCGCGAGCGCGAGCGTGCGCTGCGCCACCCCAGGCACCACCACCCGCTTACCGCGTTCGGCGCCGGCGATCCCCGCTCGTGCCATGTCGGCGGGAGAGGCCCATACGAATGACGGTCCCATTTCCTCCATCGTGCGATTGAATCCCCCAACCTCGACGAACTCCGTCGCGACCGGGCCCGGGCACAGCGCCGTGACGCCCACGCCCGACCCGCGGACCTCGGCCGCAACGGCCTCCGAGAAGCTCAGCACGAATGCCTTGGTGGCAGCGTAGGTGGCTTGGGAAGGGATGGGTTGAAAGGCAGCCATCGAGGCGACGTTGATGATCGCGCCCCGCCCGCGCTCGACCATCGCCGGCAGGAAGGCCGTCGTCAGGGCGACCAGCGCCTCGACGTTGACCTGCACCATGCCGAGCTGCTCGGCCGGATGCTCGTGTACGTCGCCGACTTGGGCGAAGCCAGCGTTGTTGACGAGCGTCTCGACCACCAGCCCGCTCGCGGCGACCTGCTGCAAGAGGCGCTTACGCGCGGCGGGGCTGCTCAGATCGCAGCGTGCGACCTCGACGCTGACCCGGTGATCGTGCTCGAGTTCGCCGGCTAGCTCGCGCAGCCTGCCCTCCCGTCGCGCAACGAGGAACAGATCATGGCCACGTGAGGCAATCTGGCGCGCGAACTCGACGCCGATGCCGGAGGAGGCACCGGTGACCAGGCAGGTCGAACCCGGGGTCGGGGGCGGAAGCGACATCCGCGGCAGCGTACATCTGGATGGTGGCTTGTGCTTCGCGCGAGGAGGAGCAGCGATCAGGATCCGGCGCGTGTCGCCTGACCACGTGACCTCTGCCACCATGAATCGCGTGCGGGGAATCAAGGCACTCGTCGTGCTCGCCACCGTGGTGGTCCTAGCGGGCGGAGCGACCGTTGCACTCACCGCCGCGGAAACGCCGGGACAGCCGGCTGGCATGCGCGCCGGGATCGCTCTGAAGGCAGCCGAATCGACGCTGCGGCTGATCAAGCCCGCGCGAAGCTGGACTCGTCTGGCGAGTGTCCCTGCCCGTGAGCGGCGGCTGATCGGCTCGACTGCGACGGAAAACGACGACCTGAGTCGCGAAGAACGCGCGAAGCTCCAGTCGCACGCGACGATATGGGTCACCAAGGCGACACCGCGAACGATCCTGACCTACGTCCGCTCCCAGCTGCCCCGGGACGCGACAGCGCATGGGGAATCAAGCTCCGGCACCTCGTCTGCGCCGCCCGGCCCGATCGGGCCGCACACGAGCACGGAAATCGAACGCCACTACAAGCCCGAACTCTGGAGGGAGGAATTCACGGTCCCTCCGGTCAACGACGTGCTACGTCGCCAGGCCCTGACGGTGTTCATCGCGCAGGCGACGCACGGCCGATTCGTGATCCGCTTGGAAGGCGCCGCCGTTTGGGAGGGAGTCCGGCCCAGCTACTCGCTCCTCGGCGCAGACGTTCACGTGATCACGATCACAAACACGTTCCCGACTTCCCGCCACGTCGGCCCAAGCCCCACGGTCGTCTCCAATCCCTCACTCGTGCAAGAACTCGTCGCACTCGTCAACGCGATACCGATCTTCGAAGACAAAGGCGCAGAGTTCAGCTGCCCATCGGAGAAGCCGGGAGAAACCTCGGGAACCTTCGCGGTCAGGTTCGGTGAACAACCAGGCGCGCCTGCGCTTGCGACGCTCGAAGGCCAACCTTACGCATGCGGCGACAGGTTCCTACCCATCATCTCCGTGCCAGGACATCCTTCGCTCGAATTGAGCGTAGAACCGGCTCTCGTGAGCATGATCAACAGGATCGCCGGACTGCACCTGCCAAAAGGCTAAAGAGCCGCCTACGGGAGCGGCCGCCGTATGGATCGTGCTGTTCGCGCCACTGTCGCGGTGAGCTCTGCACCGCGATGCCTCCGGCTTATGCGGAGCGAGTCAACGCACCCGCGGCCCGCTTCTGGTTTGCGCGAGGACCAAGCGTAAGCGTCGGTCCTTGCTCGGACGCTCGCTCGTCCGCGAAACCGTCAGTGCGGCGTCTGTTGCGCGACCTCGTCGCGTCGATGAGCTGCCTCCACCACGGGCAGCTCAGCGCGGTGCTGTCGGTCGCACGTCCCCGCGCTCGTCGAGATCACACCGGAGTAGCCGGGGTGTGACACCACACCCGGCCCGACGACTGCCGCTGCGGGTTTCTTCGGATTCCGGCGTGCGTCGGGCGTGACAGAAGTACTCTGATGCGTCCGATCTACACGGCCAAGCGTCTGCAGGATGCCGCCCGCGCGATCGCGCTCGAGCGGTCGCTTCAGCAGCATGAGCGCTGGACGCGCGAGCGGCTAGAGCAGCATCAGCAAGCCTCGCTCGAGCGGCTCGTGACCCACGCCCGGGAGAAGTCGCCGTTCTACGGTCGAGCGCTCTCCGGGATCGCGGAGCGGGGCGTCCGGCTCGAGGAACTGCCAACGCTCGACAAGCGGACGATGATGGACAACTGGGACGACATCGTCACGGATCGGCGCCTGAGGATCGCTCAAGCCGAGTACTACATCGAGCACACCAAGCGCGACGATCACCATCTCGGCGAGTACCGGATCTGCGCGACCGCCGGCAGTACGGGCCGCAAGGGAGTCTTCGCCTGGAATCGGCGCGAGTGGAGCACGGCGCTGGCCACGGTGCTGCGCTACAGCGCATTCATCGGCGCTCGCCCCGCGGTCCGCAGCCGCACCCGCGTGGCGTCGATCGCCGCTAGCAGCCCAATACACACCACGAGCCTGATGAGCGCCGCGCTCGACGTCGGCATGACCAAGCTGAAGCGGCTGGATGCGACGGTCCCGATCGGGGACCTGGTCAAGGCCCTCAACGACTTCCAGCCCGAGGTGATAAACGCGTATCCATCGATCGCCTCGCTGCTCGCGCTCGAGCAGATCGCCGGTCGCCTGGAGATCTCGCCGCGGGCCGTGTGCACGCTAGGCGAGGTCCGAACGCAGGAGATGACCAGCCGCATTCGGGATGCGTGGGGCACCGACCCCTTCAACTGCTACGGGATGACCGAGATCGGCGTCTTCGGCTGCGACGACGAGCACCACGCGGGCATCCATCCCTTCGAAGACCTCGTGATCGTCGAGATTGTCGACGAGGACGGACGCGCCGTCGAGCCCGGGATCACGGGCTACAAGGTGCTGATTACGAGCCTCTACAACTTCACCCAGCCCCTCATCCGCTACGAGGTCTCCGACCTGCTCACGATCGCGCCGGACCCCTGCCCGTGTGGGCGACCGTTCCGCCTGATCGAAGACGTCGAGGGCAGAAGCGACGACCTGCTTGAGCTGCCCGGCGAGCGCGGCAGGCCGGTGACCGTTCATCCCCTTCATCTGCGCAGCCCTATGGCCACCCTGTCCGGGATCCGCCAGTACCAGTTCGTCCAGGAGGCAGACGGACTGCACCTGCTCGTCGTCCTCCTTCCAGATGCCAACGGAGCTGACGCCGTCGACGTCGTGCGCCGCGCCGTTGCCGACAAGCTCGCCGTGGTCGGTGTCGACCCGGCCATCCTCGTGGTCCACTCGGTCGATGAGATCCCCCGCGCGGCCACGCACGCCAACAAGTTCAAGCTCGTGCGCTCAAACGTCTAGATGCGCGACGACTGCAGCTCGTCCCTTGCAGGTGCGAGCGTGGCGTCTGCGGGCGCACTCGCTTACCCGAGCAAACCAGCGGTGCGAGGTTAGTCTGACGGCGACCCGTTGGCCGGCGATCAGGCTGGCTTGCGAGCGCTAAAGCGAAACGAGCTTCCACCTATTTGGACGCTCGGGTCGGCCAGACCGGCACCTTCCAGGCGCTCGGGTAGTCCGTCTGGGGAGACCGGAACAAGCGTGTCATGGACATGGAGCACCTTGAAAAACCGCCCCGTGGCGAGGCTGTCGGTTCCCGCGAAGACGCCCCCATCGCGCAGCACCCTCGCAGCCTCTGCCAACAGGCGATCCTGGAGCTCCGCCGACGGCAGGTGATGGAGCATGGTGAAGCACACGACTCCAGAGAACCGGCCGTCGGGGAAGGGCATCTGGGTCGCGTCGCCCTGCTCGACGGTGACGCGCTCGGGCAGCACGCGACGCAGCCGCTCGCAGTAGTCCTGGTCGAGCTCGAGCACGCTCAGGTCACCGTCGCGGCGGGCAAGCACGCGCGTGGTGGCCCCGAAGCCTGGACCGATCTCCAATACATCCTCGCCGAGCGCCACTCCTTTGAGGCCCCAAGGGACCAGCTCACGCTCAACTGTTCGCGCCCACCAGCCGGATGAACAGATGAGGGCGTGTGCGCGATTCATGGTCTCGCCCAATCTAGCTTTCTGCATCAGCCAAGGGCGCCGCGCCTCGGCAAGGCTCGCGAGACGCCTGGTCTTGGCGGTGAGCGAGCGTCTCACGAGCACCCCAGCAGACGCCTGAGTTGGACGACCAAGGGCAGCCGGCGCCGCTGTGCTCGACACGCCCGCTTATCTGAACTGTGGCCTCCCGTCAAGTGGCGGGGTCTGGGGGTGAGTGGTTGTGTTTGGTGGGGTCGTGGTGCGCTCCGTGGATGCCCGGGCTTATCTGGGTCCGCGACCTGGTGGTCGGTGACGTGATGGTTGATCGGTCGTTCCGGGTGGAGCGATTCCGGCCGCTCGGTCTTTCGTGGGCCGCCACGCTGGCGTGGGAGCCACAGGCGTTGTGGGAGCTGGTCGGAAGCTTGGGTGCCATCTTGGAGTGGTGGGCAGTGGAGCGCTGGAGCGGAGTGCGCTCAGGTGGTCGTGATCGGCTCGAGCGCGGCGGGCCCGAGTGCGCGCAGGATGTGGAAGGAGCGTCGCGCGAGCTTGCGCGCGATCGTCAGCGACGCGCGCGTGTGCGAGAGGCCACGCGCCTTCAGCGCGAGGTAGTCCTGGTGGTCGGGGCTCGTGGGTCGACACGCCGACAGGGCCGCCTCATAGAGCGCCCAGCGCAGGTGCGGTGAGCCCTGGCGGTTCAGCTTGCCCACGCGTGAGCGCCGATCGGAGCGGTGCACGCCGATGTCGATCCCGGCCATCCGCACCGCCTTGCGCGAGGCCGAGAGGCGCTGCACGTCTCCCAGCTCTGTGAGCGTCATCAGCGAGGTGAGCTCACCCATGCCGAACTGCGCCATCAACGCACGGCAGCCGGTCTGCCGGCGTGCGAGTTTGCGCAGCTCTGACTCCAACGGGCGCAATTGGCCGTCGAGTGAGTCGACCATTGCCAGTGCGATCTCGATTCGCTCGCGCGCGTCAGCGGACAGTTCCAGCTCCTTGAGGAACTCGCGTCCGCGGCGCCTGAGCGCAGCTCGGCGGGCAGCGCCACTGATGCCGTGGTGAAACAGCGTGGCCTGGATGCGCTGCAGCCACTGCGTGCGCTCATCGATGAGCGTCTTGCGCAGCCGCGCGCGCGAGCGCCACTGCCCGCACGTGTTCCGGCGGGATCCAGGATTCCGGCAGCCGCCCCTCGCCGAGCAGCGTGCGCAGCCAGCGCGCGTCCTCGCGATCGGTCTTCGCGCGCCGCTTGCGCCCGCGCAGCGCGCTCGTCTCGACCGGCTCGGCGAGATGGGGGACTGCACCGGCACGCTGCAGTGCCTGGGAGACGAACAACCAACCCGTGCACGCCTCCAGCGCGACGCACACCTCGCGATCCTCAAAGCTTCCCGCCCAGCGCTCCACTGCCGCCGCTGTCGCGTCGATGCTCCCGCGCGTCAGCTCGCCCGTTTCGGTGTCAAGTGTGTCGAATGTGATCTGTCTGCGGTGCACGTCGAACCCAGCTACGATCGTCATCTCGGGGCCTCCTTCGAGTTCCGGCAATTGCCTTGTCGCGCGAGTGTCTCGCGCTGAGCCGAGGGAGGCCCTGTTCATGCCATCTTTCGCGAGCGAAACGGAAGTCTGGCGAGCGGCCGCGGGAGCGGCACTCGCGAGATGCGCGTGGCCCGTTCACCGCGTTGGGGGTCTGCGTAGCCACCATGTCGGAGGGCCGCCCGGGAGAAGGATCTCCGTTGCCTGGGTGAAACCACGCCGTTCGTAGAAGCGTCGATTGTCCGCAGTCGATGTCTCGAGACAGCATGCGAGCCCGAGTTGGTCGGCCTCGTCGAGGGTAGGGGTCAGCAACGCGGTCGCGAGTCCCTCGCGCCGACGCTGCGGATGCGTCGCTAGGACGCCGAGATACCAGTGGGGCTCTGCCGGTGAGGCAGCGCCGACGGCGCCGTTGTAGAGCGCCAAGCGTTCGAACGCGTCCTCGCCGGCGGTTGCCCGGTAGTGAGCCCACGCGCCTTCGGCATGCGCTGGCTCGGCATCGCTCTTGCCAGGGGAGTCCCACATCGCGACCGCGGCTAGGTCATCGGTGACCCACACATTGTGGGATGCAGGCCCTTATATCGAACAACGCCCCGACGAAATGAGCTACCAGTGCCTCGTACTCCTCACCGAGGACAAACGCCCACCCTGGGTCCTGAGCGAAGGCTGCCGCGACCGTCGCCACCACGCCGGTGCGGTCGCCCGGCAATGCCCGTCTAATCACCAGGTCCGTCGACGTTCTCGTTCCCAAGCTTCCCGTCATCGTAGGAGCTCCTCCTCAGGAGCGTCCCCTGCTGACGATCGCAGCCGCGGGCAGGCGGGGGCGACCATCCTCGCATCCCGGACTGTCGAGTTGGACGACTTCGAGGCGCGTCGGCTGAGGACGGCGAGACTATCGCTTACGCCGGGGCGAAGCAGGCGTGTGGGCATCGTGAGCGCCGGCACCCCCAGGTCGTCCGGAGCGACACTGTTGCGGCCCGTTGAGCGGTGACCGCTTCGCCACGAAACCAGCAGTGCGCGGCCTGTTCTTCCGGCTACCCGCTGATCGCCGCGAGGGCGGCGTGGCACTCTGAGACTCCCGCGTGACAAGTCCCCCGCCAAGACACCCGGAGGTCTGCCCAGCCTGCTCGAGCGTATGCCGCGCGTTCGAGGTCCTCGGGCTGGCCGCAGCGATGAGCGCGTGACGCGGGAGGCGCGGGTGGCACAGCCAACCCCGGGGTTCGCGACCCAGCCCGGCCTAATGGATCTTGCCGGAGATCAAGTCCTTGACCAACACGCCGTTAGGCTTGGGCATCTGCATTGGCCCGTCGAGGCGGATACCACCGGAACGAGTGGCCAGTAAGCCGTCGCATCGATCAGTGGGATGGACACGTGGGCTCGCGCGCGGGATACTCGCATCGTGTCTGCGCTCGGTCGTTCACGCCAGCGTCTTGCGGGGGTCTTGAACTCGGCGTTCGCCGAGGGTCTGTTGAGCGAGCAGACACATTCCTACCGGCTCGGCCTGCTGTTTGCTCCTCGTCTGATCGACCCGCAGCGGCTGATCGGTGACCTCACCCTCCGCCGTGGCCGCTCGCGGCCGACGGCCGTGGTACGGGAGGCCTGCGGTGCCCTGGCCGCCAGTGTGCGCACTGCCGCGGGACTAGTGACCTGAGTCGTTAGTTCGTAGGCATATTGGATCTGACGGCGAACTCCTTCGTCATCGACGACGATTGGAGGCGATCATGGCGCAGCGTGTGGAGGTCGTGCTCAGCGACCAGGAGCGTGAGGTGCTCGAGCGGTGGGCTCGGCGCCCGAAGAGCGCGCAGGCGCTGGCGCTCCGTTGCCGGATCGTGCTGGCGGCAGCCGACGGCGAGCCGAGCAAGGAGATCGCGGCACGCTTGGGCTGCAGCACCGACACGGTCGGTAAGTGGCGGGGTCGGTTTGCCAGGCGTGGTGTTGACGGACTGCATGACGAGCCGCGTCCGGGCAAGCCGCGCTCGATCGGCGACGAGGATGTCGAGCGCGTGATCGTCAAGACGCTCGAGGAGTCCCCGCCAAACGCTACGCACTGGTCGACGCGCTCGATGGCGGCCGCGACCGGGATGAGCCAGACCGCGGTCAGCCGCATCTGGCGGGCCTTTGGGCTCAAGCCCCACCAGAGCGAGACGTTCAAGCTCTCTCCCGACCCACAGTTCATCGACAAGGTCCGCGACATCGTCGGGCTCTACCTGAACCCGCCCGATGCCGCCGTGGTGCTGTGCGTCGATGAGAAGTCCCAGATCCAGGCGCTCGATCGCTCAGTGGATCGGGGGTAGAACCGCTGCTGCTCGCGTTGGACGCGGTCGAGCGCGACCGGCTGCTCGTCGGGCGCCATCCCGCATGCGACGTGGTTGTTGCCGATCCAACCGTGTCGCGTCGGCACGCACAGCTCACCCTTCGCGGCGGTGTATGGGTGCTGCAGGATCTCGCCTCGAAGAACGGGACCAGCGTGAACGGTAAGCGCGTGGGGCGCGTCACGCTACACGCCGGAGACGTGGTCTCGCTAGGAAACCAAGCGATTCAGATCGACTGACGCGCGTCTGTGCGCGACACTGCTGCTATCGCCGGGGCAAAGCGAGCGTCTGGCGAGCGCCCGCCGAGACGCCTAGTGGTCGTCCGGAGCGGTCACGCGATCAGCGACATGGGCGGCTCGGCACGTCGAGGCAAAGCAGGCGCACCCGCCCTGCCTTTGGCAAGGGGGAGCTCTGTCCAGATTGAGGACCGCGCGGGCGGTGCGCCCGCGCGGTTGCGCGGTTGTTCCTAGGCGACATGCTGCGGCGGGAGGCTCAGTGGTCGGTCGCGCGGCTCGCGCAACTCGCCCTGGCAGAATGATGTCCGATGGCCGAGCACTACCAGCGTCCGGGGTGGTTCACCACCAACGTCTTCAATCGGCTTGTGGGCGCGCTGACGCGCTTGGGCGTGAGCGTGTACGGCTCGCGCGTGCTCGAGGTGCAGGGCCGCAAGTCCGGCGAGTGGCGACAGACGCCGGTGAACCTGCTTCGCTACGAAGGCGCCGACTATTTGGTCGCGCCGCGCGGCCAAACGCAGTGGGTCAAGAACCTGCGTGCGAGTGGTAGGGGCCGCCTGCGCGTAGGGCGCCGGACAGAGCCCTTCACGGCGGTCGAGCTCCCCGACGATGAGAAGCCGCCGGTGCTGCGTGCCTATTTGAAGAAGTGGAAGTTCGAGGTCGGGGTGTTCTTCGACGGTGTTGGGCCTGACTCCTCAGACGAGGAGCTCCGCCGGATCGTGTCGGACCATCCGGCGTTCCGGATCACACCAAGCTAGACGCCCACTCTGGGGACGCCGACGGGTGTTCGACGAGCGTCGGCGGCGCGGAAAGCCACACGAAGTCTGCGGCGGCGTACTGACGACCGCCCTCACCGTGGGCGTCTAACGTCGCCTCGTAGTCTGTGGTCGTCCCAGGCGAAAGATGAAGGGAGTTCCATCGTGCGGCCCGTGTACTTCCCCGACGACGAGCAGTTCTGGTTTGAGACGCTGCGCAGCTTCGGTCACGTCGCCTACGGCGGTGCCGACTTCGGCGAGGTTGCGATGACCGCGGAGCAGATCAAGTCGCGCGATTACGACAGCTGGCACGACGAGTGGCTCGCCACCGCGGACCGCGTAGCTGCAGAGGCCGAAGCGGCACTGACGCGCGGGCACCACGTCAGTGCGCGGGACGGCTTGCTGCGAGCGGCCAACTACTACCGCAACGCCGAGTTCTTCCTGCACGGGGAGCCGGATGACCCACGCATCCGGCGGGCTTACGACCGTCAGGTTGAGTGCTTCCGGCAGGCTGCGGCGTTGTTCAAGCCGGCGATCGAGCCGGTCGAGATCCCCTTCGAGGGGACGACGCTTCCCGGCTACGTCTACCGCGGCGGCCCGCCGGGCGTCCCGTCGCCCACCCTCGTCGCGCACAACGGATTCGACGGCAGCGCTGAGGAGATGCACTTCTTCGGGGCAGCGGCCGCCGCTGAACGTGGCTTCACGGTGCTCACCTTCGACGGACCGGGACAGCCGGGCCCGCTGCATCGGCGCGGCCTGGTGTTCCGCCCGGACTGGGAGAACGTGGCCGCGCCGGTGCTCGACTTCGCGCTGAAGCTATCCGAGGTCGATCCAGAGCGTGTGGCCCTGATGGGCGTGAGCATGGGTGGCGTGCTCGCACCACGAGCCGCGGCGTTCGAGCGGCGCCTGGCGGCCGTCATCGCCTGGGACGGCGTCTATGACATGGGCGCCACAGTTCTCGCGCACTGGCCGGGCGACCGCGACAGCGCCGAACGTCAGCTCAGCGCGCCCGAGAACCCCGATCTGGACGCCATGCTGGCCGAAGCAGCAGCCGCAGACCCGACGCAGGCCTGGGCGTTCAGCCACGGTATGTGGGTGACCGGGCAGCCGACGCCGCGCGCCTTCGCCGCCGAGTACCTGAAGTACAACGTGCGCGACGGTGTTGCGGAGAAGATTCAGTGCCCCACCCTCGTCTGCGCCGGGACGGGCGACACGTTCCTGCCCGGTCAGCCGCAGGAGCTGTACGAGCACCTCACCTGCCCGAAGACGCTGCTGGAGTTCACCGCTGTCGAGGGAGCCGACGCGCACTGCCAGAGCGGCGCGGAGCGGATCGCCTGCGCCCGTATTCTCGACTGGCTGGAAGAGACGCTCAACGGTACCGGCGTCGAGGTCGCCGATGGGCGGCGAGCGTCCGGCCAAGAGGAGGGGAGACGCATCGCACCCGCTCTTGCGGCTGAGCGAGCGTCTGAAGTGAGTCCTCGCTGACGCTCGCATCGGACGATTTCGAGGTGCCGGCGCCGACGACGCCATCACGCCTGCAAAGCCTGGCGTAAGCAAGCGTGTTCCAACCCCATCCTCCCCGCAGAGCATTGGATTCTCGGCCTCGGACGGGATCTCGATCGTCGCGCTCTTCTCGTCGACAATCCGTGCGCTTGTTGTCAGGCTACGCCTGACGTGCTGTGGATCCTAAGCTCCAAGTCGAGCTGCGTGACGAGCGACGAGTCGGGCAGACGCTCCTGCAGGAGGGCCAGGCATCGTTGGTAGTGCGCTAGTCGTCGGTGGCGTGATCGACGAGCCCCTTCGAGGCGCAGCTCACGCACCTTCGAGATCTTGTCGGCAGCGAACAGCATGAGCGCCTCTTCCCCGGCGTCGCCCACTTGAGCACGCAGCGCCGCCTTGCGCGCGGTGTATCGGGAGATGTGCTCGTCCTCGCTGACGGCCAGCACGAGCGCCGCGACCTCGCTTCCGAAGCGCCGGCGCAGGTCGAAGGCGGTGGCGGGCGTCTTCTCGATGACGTCGTGCAACGCTCCCGCGGCGATCAGGTGGTCCGGCGCGCCCGCCTCGTAGAGCAGTGATGCAACCTCGCGCGGGTGAACGATGAACGGCGCGCCATCGGCCTTCCGCACCTGGCCGGCGTGCAGCTGTCGGGCGTAGTCGAGTGCGGCCTGCGTCTTGGGAAGGCCCTTCAGCGAGTTGGGCACGCCCTGCACCACCGCCACACCGCCGAGGGTACTCCGACTTCGCAAAATGCGAGAGGACTCTTCGCAGAAACCTCGCAAAATGCGATGAAACGGTTGCCGTCGACTCACGCCTTCTTCGCCGGGTTGTGGAGGCGTGCCAACGGTGTACATTCCCGATCCCGCCTGTGAGAATGGGATTCAGGCGGATGGACACTAATTTGCCATCCGCCTTCGCCGAGGGCACCGAGCAAGTATGCAGGCTGGGAGCTGGGAGCTGGGAGCTGGGAGCTGGAGCTGGGAGCTGGGAGCTGGGAGCCGTGCCCCACGTGGGGTCGCAGGAGAGTACCGCGCCGTCCTCGCGGCGATCAGCGGGTAGGCGAACAGATCCACACCGCCGGTTTTGCCTCGGATGCGAGCGTGTGGGCGGACGCCGCTCACGCTGCTGGTTCGGACGACGTCCAGGCGTGTCGGCGGAGGCCGACGAGACGATCGCTTCCGCCTGGGCAAAGCAGAAGCCTGGGCCCAGTCGTCGTCGACAGCCCCAGCTCGTCCGATGCGCTAGCCACGCGAGTCGCCACCGAGAGTGTCGGAATCCACGCAAGGCACTAGCTCGCGACGGACCGATCGTGCGGCGTGCAGCGGGCCACCGGGTCCACTACGCTCCCATGGACGCAGGCGATTCTGTCCACGCGTATTGGGGGCTGAGAGATCGTTCAGACGCTGAGCATCGTCGCTGCAATCGCGACCGCCGCACAGACTGGTGCCCTGATCGCCCTGCACCTGCTTCCCACCGGCTACAACCCGCGACGCGACGCGGTCAGCGACTACGGTATCGGGCGATACCGCGCTTGGTTCTGGGCGCAGGCCCTAGCCGGGGGTGTGGCCGGGCTGGCGCTCGCGATCGCGCTCGCCGAAACCACCCCGTCCATACCCACGCTGGTTGTGGTCATGCTGCTGGTCTCGGT
Source organism: uncultured Solirubrobacteraceae bacterium (assembly GCA_963730575.1). Classification (GTDB taxonomy): domain Bacteria; phylum Actinomycetota; class Thermoleophilia; order Solirubrobacterales; family Solirubrobacteraceae; genus Palsa-744. The sequence continues at coordinate 589,605 of CAVSSG010000005.1, read as the reverse complement.
CGTGGCGCGCTTCCTGATCCCGTTGTTCCCGACCGACCAGAACGGCAGCCGCTTTCAGACTGTACCGGGGACCATCCACATGATTCTGGCGATCGTGATATTCGCGTCGCTGATCATCGCGGCATCGAAATTCGGTTCCGCGGTCGAACACGAGGCCGCCTGGCACAGCGTCAAGGGCTGGCTTACGGCCCTTCCATGGGTGATGACCGGCGCGGCGATCGGCCTCCTCGTGGGCCTCAGAGCCCCGCGGCTGAAGGAAAGATACGGGCTTATCGAGCGACTCTTCTATGTCTCCTCGATTGCGTGGTTCTTCATCGTGTCAATTGAACTGGCGCGGATCGCCGGCTAACGAAGATGCCGCAACGCTATGCGCGAAAGGAGTTGTGATGACGGACCAGCCGTCTCATGCTATGCCGGTTGACGGTCCGGTGAACTCCAAGGAAGCCACGGCGCTCACTACGAAGATGAGTCCGCGCTCGGTTGCCGAGACCGTTGCCCGTCTCCAGTCGCTCGCAGAAGGGAAGGGGATGAAGGTCTTCGCAGTGATCGACCACAGTGGTGAGGCCAAGAAGGTGGGCCTTGAGCTGCGCGAGACCAAAGTCGTCATCTTCGGCAGCCCGCAAGCAGGTACACCGGTGATGGCGGCCGCCCCGCTCGCCGCGCTCGACATGCCACTCAAGGTGCTCATCTGGTCTGACGACGGGCAGACGAAGGTCACCTACACCGCGCCAACAACGCTGGCCTCTCGCTACGGCCTCAGCCAGGAACTGGCAGCGAGACTCGCGGGCATCGACGGCCTGATCGATGGTGTCATCGGCGGGTAACACGGATACCGCGGAGCAGGCGGCGCATTGTTGCTTTCGTGGCTGAGCGGGCGTCCGAGCTAGCGCCCAGCAGACGCTCGGATCGGACGACGGATGAAAAACAAGGGGGCCGGGGCTACGTTTCGCTCGCACTTTGCGACGATCTCGGCCAGCGGATCGGTCGCGGACCCTTCTCTCAGGGCGTCAGATCGGCTCCTGTGGCTCCGGATCAGGCTGATGCTGACTGGACGGGGCCCATGCGAAGAGTTTGCGCCCGCGCGGGGTCGGAGCCGGCGCGCTTGGCGCTGGCTTGTAGGAGCAACCGGTATGTGAGATCGTTGCTCTGGGCGCGAGCCGATGACGTAGCGAAGCGCAGACGTCAGGGGCTTGTGGTCTGCCGCGCAGCTTCACCCTTTGTGGGTTTCTTTGATGCGCGCCCCGGTGTCACACTCGCGCCCACCTTCACCGCCTGGATGGCATGCCAGTCGCGAACGCTCCGCGCATAGGCGACCTCGGCCTGGCGGGCGAGCTCGCGCTCGGCCTCGCGCACCGCATCGTTGGCACTCCAGATGCCGGCAGCCTTCGCGGTGTAGCGCTCTGAGCCGGCGGCGATCTCAAGGCGCCTGAGCTTCTTCTTCGTCAGCGAGGGCTGCTGGTAGGCGTAGTCCTCCTCGCGGGTGAGCAGACACCAGAACAGGCTCGCGAGCTTGCGCGCGGCGGCGACGATCGCGACAGAGTGCCCACGCCGTGCCCGGATGCGCTGATAGAAGGCGTGCAGCGGGCCGGGCTGGCGCACCGTCGTCCAGCACGCCTCCACCAGCGCGTGACGCGCCCTGGTGGAGGCGCGCTTTGAAATGTGCCCGTGCGTCGCGGGTGAGACGCCTGACTGGCGCACCCGCGGATCCAGACCGAGGTAGCCGACGAGCTTGCGCGGGTTCTGGAAGCGGTGAATGTCGCCGATCGCCGCCATGAAGCTCGCGGCGACGATCACGTTGACACCCGGCACGCTCATCAAGCGCTTGATCTGTGCCGATTCGAGGGCCGCACCCGCGATCAGCCGCTCAACCTCAGCGATCTCTTTCTCGAGGAACTCGATCTGGCGCATCGCGGCGCCGACTGTCTCTGACTCCTCGGGCGCCAACCGAAGCCCTGAGAGCCACCTCCGGCCCTTGACGCCGAACAGGTCTGAGAACGGTGGGCGGCCGATGAGCTGGCGCATCAGCACCGCGTGGATCTGATTCTTGGACCGGTTGCGCGCCCAGACGAGCTGTGAGCGACGCGACAGGCGCCGGCGCATCATCCACGTCCACCGATCGGGCATCCACACCCCGTCCAGGGACCCCGCCGCCAAGAGCCTCGCGAGCGTCCTTGCGTCGAGGCGGTCGGTCTTCGCGCGGGCCTGGCGTATACCCGTATCGCTCGGGCTGACGACCAGCACCTGCGCGACGTGCGGCTCAAGCAGCCGTGCGATCTCCCACGCGTTCCCCGTGACCTCGAGCGCCACCCGGTCATCGGGGCCAAGGCTCCGTGCGAACAGCTCGATCTGCTCGGGCTTGGTCTCGATCCGACCGGCCGAGCGGAGCTCACCATCCTCGACGATCGCTACCTCGCAGAAATCCAGGCGCACATCCAACGCGACTGATCTCATCGCTGTCTCCTTCGACGCACTTGACAGGACGGGAGACGCCGTGGGCACAACGACACCAACGGATCCGCGCTCGGAGCGCAACCGGACAAGTCGCAGGGGCGGCCAATGAAACTCCCGGGCTCAACACGCCCATCGTCCAAGAATCGGCCTGCCCAGCATGCGTTCTCCCTGAGAGCCCCTGTCCCGGTCACCGGACCCTAACGGCCGGGGTCAGAACAACGGCGCTCGAGAGTCATTTTCATGCCCCGAAACTCGATCGCGCCGACTGAGGCTCGGTAGACGCTCGCTTATCTGAACTGGGCCTCCCGTCAAGTGGCGGGGTGGGTGGTGAGTGGTTGTGGTTGGTGGTGGGGTCATGGCTCGCTCCGTGGATGCCCTGGCTTATCTGGGTCCGCGACTTGATGGTCGGTGACGTGATCGTTGATCGGTCGTTCCGGGTGGAGCGACTCCGGCCGCTCGGTCTTCGTTGGGCCGCCACGCGGGCGTGGGAGCCACGAGCGTTCTTGGAGCTAGCCGGAAGCTTGGGTGCCATCTTGGAGTTGTGGGCGTAGCGGAGCAAACTGTGGTGTCAGGTAGTGCTCAGGTGGTCGTGATCGGCTCGAGCGCGGCGGGCCCGAGCTCGCGCAGGATGTGGAAGGAGCGCCGCGCGAGCTTGCGCGCGATCGTTATCGACGCGCGGGTGTGTGTTAGCCCGCGCGCCTTCAGCGCGAGATAGTCCTCGTGGTCGGGGCTCTTCGGGCGAGTCGCCGACAGGGCTGGCTCATAGAGCGCCCAGCGCAGGTGCGGTGAGCCCTGGCGGTTGAGCTTGCCCACGCGTGAGCGTCGATCGGAGCGGTGCACGCCGATGTCGATCCCGGCCATCCGCACCGCCTTGCGCGACGCCGAGAGGCGCTGGACGTCGCCGAGCTCGCACAGGGTCATCAGCGCGGTCAGCTCGCCCATGCCGAACTGGCCCATCAATGCACGGCAGCCGGTCTGCCGGCGTGCGAGTTTGCGCAGCTCTGACTCCAATGGGCGCAATTGGCCGTCGAGTGAGTCGACCATTGCCAGTGCGATCGCGATCCGCTCGCGCGCGTCAGCGGGCAGCTCCAGCTCCTTGAGGAACTCGCGTCCCGGCGCCTGAGTGCAGCTCGGCGGGAGCGCCACTGATGCCGTGGTGAAACAGCGTCGCCTGTACGCGCTGCAGCCACTGCGTGCGCTCGTCGACGAGCGTCTTGCGCAGTCGCGCGCGCGAGCGCCATGCCCGGACGTGTTCCGGCGGGATCCAGGATTCCGGCAGCCGCCCCTCGCTAAGCAGGGTGCGCAGCCAGCGCGCGTCCTCGCGATCGGTCTTCGCCCGGCGCTTGCGCCCGCGCAGCGCGCTCGTCTCCACCGGCTCGGCCAGATGCGCGAGCGCACCGGCACGCTCGAGCGCACGGGAGACGAACAGCCAGCCGGTGCACGCCTCGAGCGCGACCTGCACTTCGCGACCCTCGAAGCGTGCGACCCAGCGCTCCACCGCGGCCGGGGTCGCGTCGATCCGCCCACGCGTCAGTTCGCCTGTCTCAGTGTCCAAAGCGTCGAATGTGATCTGTCTGCGGTGCACGTCAAAGCCAGCTACGATCGTCATCTCGGGGCCTCCTTCGAGTTCCGGCAATTACCAACTCGCGCGAGTGTCTCGCGCTGAACCGAGGGAGGCCCTGTTCATGCCATCTTCGCCCCGGGGAGAGCAGCAGTCTGAGGTCGGTCGGACTGGGCTCTCGCAGCTCGTCCGGAGCGACGGCGTCGGGCCCGAAGCCTGCCGCTTCTGCTCCCGCCGGAAAGGAGCGCTCTCTCGTGGCGCCTGGCGGACCATCGATGACCGATCGGAGGTTGCCAACACGGCGCCAACTTGCGGCCTCAGACGACCTTGGCCATCTGCGCCCATCCGGGGAGACACTCGCGTACCTTCATGAGTGTGGCCGAGTCGGATCCCACCGAGAGGGCCAGCGCCGACGGCGGCGCGCCCGCCGGAGAGATCATCCGCATCGTACTTGCAGATGACCATGTGGTTGTGCGCAGCGGTCTGCGCATTCTGCTCGATGGCCAGAGCGACTTCGAGGTCGTCGCCGAGGCCGGAGACGCCGAAAGCGCCGCGAACCTAGTCCGCGACCACCGCCCGACCGTGCTCGTGCTCGATCTCAACATGCCGGGCGGGCCGAGTCTCGAGGCGATCCCGCACATCCGCAAGGAGTCTCCTGAGACGCGGGTCGTCGTGCTGACCATGGAGCGGGAGCCGGCGTTTGCACGCGAGGCACTTGGCCTGGGTGCGTTGGGCTATGTGCTCAAGGAGTCTGCCGATTACGAGCTCGTGGAAGCCGTGCGCCGCGCGGCGGCCGGCGAAAGCTACCTGGCCCCCAGCGTCGGCGCCCGCATGGCGGCTCTGCCTCCATCCGGACGACCCGACGACCTCTCGGTGCGGGAGACCGAAGTGCTCACGCTGATCGCACTCGGTCACACCTCCGCCGAAATCGCTGAGTTGCTGGTCCTGTCACAGCGCACGATCGAGTCACACCGCAAACACGTCCAAGAGAAGCTGCTGCTGAACAGCCGCGCCGAACTGGTCGGCTACGCACGCAAGCACGGACTGGCTAGTCCGAAGGTCAAACCCGCGGAGTAGCGCCAAGAAAGGGTGGTCAGTCGCGCCCAGCCTCTGTTCATAGTGGGCCTGACCCGCTGCTGGGTGTGGGTTCATCGCCGACCATGTACTCGATCTCGGGGTCTGCCCACCCAGCCGAGCTGAAATCGCCACGTTCTCCATTCCGCGTAGATCGAGCGCACCAGATCCAGGCTCGCCGAGGACGTCAGTCGGTTTCCGCCGTGAGGCCGAGCTCGGCTAACGCACGGTCGCGGTCCCAGTAGATGACGAGTCGTGCGACTTTGCCGTCGCGGACGTGAAAGAGGGTCGCTGCCTCCGTCGGCATGACCTCCTTGCCGTTCAGGCGGTCGCGCCCGCCGTAGCGCAGGAGCGTGAGCACACGCTCGCCGTCGAGTTCGCGGTGCCCATCCGCGTCGATGTGGAAGCCGTTCCATGCGTGCAGCCAGTTGCCCCACACCCGTCCCAACTCGGCGGTCCCGGTCGCGTCGAGGGGAATGAGCGGTTCGGTGCTCACGCACTCGATCTCAGGGTGCGCCCAATCAACCGAGCTGAAGTCGCCGCATTCCCAGGCCGCGTAGATCGACTGCACGAGATCGAGGTTTGCCGAGGCCATGAGCGGAGCGTCGCGCTGCGCGCCCTTAGCAGCCGCGTTGATCTCCCCGACTCGATGCCGCGTCAACGAGCTCCTGGCAGTTCACGCACAGCAGTAAGCCGTCCTCCGCAAATGGCGCGAGCTGCCCGCCGCCGCATGCGTAACAGTGGTGGTGGTGCCAGTGCCGATAGTCTCGCCGATCGATGTCGGCCAAGCGCTCGGCCCGGGCATACACCGCACGCTCAACCATCGTCCTGTCGGCCCTCATGTGGTGTCCCTTCCCTTCTGAGGATGCTGCCCTGCATCCGCAAGTTCGCCCGTGTATGGGGTGTATGGCATAGCCGCTGGCGGTGCATCCGTATGCGGCCACAGGCGCTCTCGGTAGAAATGCGCAGAAACTGCCTGGCGTTGCAGCTCAACGTCGGACAAGGATGCCTCGAGGCGCTGCCAGCCGTGGGCGAGGCGAATAGTTGTTGTCAACTTCCCGGAGCTGCGGATTCCGCGCCAATCGCTGACCGGCACGTGATACACGGCTCAGCTAGCTGTAAGACCCGAGGAGGTTGTTCAGCTCGTGTAGGCGAGTTCCGGGCGGCTTGTGGTTGAGAGCGCCGTGTGGTCGTCGCCAGTTATAGATCTCTAACCAGCCGGGTAGCGCTGCGGTTCGCTCGGTGCTGTCGCGGTAGATGGCGCCGTAGGCCCAGCCGCCGAGCATCGTGCGGATGAATCTCTCGGCCTTCCCGTTGGTCTGGGGCCGGTAAGGCCGGGTGCGTAGGTGCTTGATGTGCAGGGCCCGACAGGCGATCGCGTGGATGCTCGAGCGGTAGGGCGAGCCGTTGTCGGTCAGCAGTCGCTCGACGGTGATGCCGTGGCTGGCGTAGAACGCGACGGCGCGGCGCAGAAACCCGATGGCCGTGGTCGCCTTCTCATCGGCGAGGACCTCGACGTAGGCCAGGCGGGTAGCGTCGTCGATCGCGATGTGAACACACTCCCAGCCAACGGTGCTGCGGGGCACACCCGCTGCATCTTGGAGTCGGCCCGTATAGCGCCCACGTCGACCGGTCACGCGGTGTCCTGCACCGGAATGGATACGCCCGAGCTTCTTGACGTCGATGTGGATCAGCTCGCCGGGACGTTCGCGCTCATAACGGACGGCAGGCTCCAAGCCCAGCCGGCCGAGCCTGCCCATCCCAATCCTGGTCAAGATCCCCGAGACGGTCGTTACGGCCATGTCCAGGCACTCCGCGATCTCAGCGCCAGTCATCCGCAGACGCCGCAACGCAGCGATCACCTGGACACGCTCATCGGGCGTGCGAGAGGGGCAGCTCTTCGGCGCCGAGGAGCGGTCAAATAGGCCCCGCTCGCCTTCCGAACGAAAACGAGCGACCCACTTGCAGGCCGTGCGGTCGCTGACCCCAGCGGCCTCGGCCGCCGCCGCCAGCGACCAGCCCTGCGTGAGCAAACGATCAACCAGCAGCGCGCGCCCCTTGACGCTGAGACGCGCGTTAGCGTGCAGCTTCATCCGGTGTCCTCCTTGGTACTGGGTGGCTAGACACCCCCAGCCTCCAAGGAGGCCCGGATGAACAACGTGCTCAGGTTCTACAGCTAGTCGCCGCTCCGACGGCCGCGAGCGCCTCGGCATGCGAGACGTTGTAGTCCGCGCGCACGATGCGCCGGTCGCGCACGACCCAGATCGAGGTGCGCCTGAGCGTGTCCTCGGGTTCGTTCGGCCTGTGGTGGCCGTGCACTCGATCGACCGTCACGATGCGCTCCCCGCCGTCGATCATCTCCTCGATCTCGACGTAGAAACTCTTCCAGTTACCGATCCAACCTCGCCAGACTTGGCGTAGACCCTGGAGCTCCACAAAGATCACCGGTGCCGCCATCCCCGGCAGCCGTACCGTGCCTTCCAGCGAAGGGTCGAAGTGCGGCGCGACGGTCTTGATCCAACGGGCAGCCGCCTCCTCATCGGTCATGAGGGCCACAACATCGACCTCGGGGCCGGGGTACACCGACCGGACAAGGTCAACGTTCTCAGCCGACATAGCGCCGACTCCGCGAACAGGTCACGACGGGCACTTGGGTTACGTCGGTGACTGTGGCCATTGGCATCCTCGCTGCGCCAGGTCCTGCGCAACCGGCTCGCAGCCTAACCGAGGCCACGGACCCACAGACGCAGCGACGACATCCGAGCGCCGTGCTGCGGCTCGACCGACCGCCGTGCTCAGCCTCGGCGTCCAGCCAGCAGTTGCACTTGCACCTGCTGAGAGGATGTGGACGTGGCTTCTTTGGGAGATGCAGATCTGGAGCTCAAGATGAGCGTGCGCGAGAGCCAACAGCGCCTCCTCAAAGCCCAGCAAAGGCTGCTCGCCCTGCGGCTGCAGCTCGGGGGACTCATCGCAGGCACAGAGTTTGGGCCACCGCTCTGCGTGCTCTTCGAGGGCTGGGATGCCTCGGGAAAGGGCGGCATCATCCGGCGCCTGGTCAGCCCGCTCGATCCGCGACATGTGCGAGTGCGGCAATTCGGAGCGCCAAGCGCCGACGAGCGTCGCCACCACTTCCTGCATCGGTTCTCGTCGGCGATGCCGGGTTGGGGTGGAATGGCGGTGCTCGACCGATCTTGGTACGGGCGCGTGCTGGCAGAGCGCGTCGAGGGACTTGCCAGCGAGGCGGAGTGGCGGCGCGCCTATCCCCAGATCGTGCAATGGGAGGAGGGCCTCTCAGCCGAGGGCGCGGTCATCGTCAAGCTCTGGCTTGAGATCTCTGAGGATGAGCAGCTGCGCCGCTTCCGCGCCCGCGAGCGTGACCCGCTCAAGCGTTGGAAGTTGACGGGCGAAGACTGGCGCAACCTCTCCCACCGCGCCGATTACGAGGAGGCGGCGGAGGATATGCTCATGCAGACCGACCACCCCGCTGCCCCGTGGCACGTCGTCGCTGCCGAGTCTAAGGCGTACGCTCGGGTCAGGGCGCTTGAGCTGGTGATCTTGAGCATCGAGCACGCGCTTCGCGACCTCGGTCGCAAGCCGGTGACAATAGAGGCATCGCTGTAGGCCGATAAAGGCGGGCCACTGCTCGAAAGACACCTGCGTGCGCCTTCAATCGAGGGCCGTGTACCCGGATGCTCTCGGGACCAGTGACCTCCGCCATGACTAGGACATCAAGACACGCTCTGTGACCCTGAGAGTGCCGACCGTCTTGGTGCCTGCGTCGAAGACTGGTCCGGCTCCCCTCTGTCGTCTCAGCGAGAGTCTTCAGCAGTGTGCGGCAGGCGCCTGCTTGGGACGACCTGCGGGCGCCGGCGCTGACGACCGGAAGACGACTGCTTTGATGACGCGATGCAGCAGCCTGAGCTTGGCCGGCCTGGGCTGTCGAGCGTCGTCCAGAGGGGGCACGTGCGTGCTGTCGGGGCACACTCCCGGAACGAGTTGGGAGCGAGCGTCGGTCAAGCGTGATCTACCCCGGGTTTAGTGGAGTTGTGTTTCTGGAATCCTCCGGCGTTCAGCGAGGAGGAAGTAATGCCCAGCAGGTTTCCAGTCGAGGTCGCGCAAGCAGGTCGTCGAGCTTGGCGCGCTCTGGCACGAAGGTCGCGCAGCTCGCCGAGACGTTCGGCATGAGCGAGGCCGTGATCTATGGCTGGCTGAAGCAGGAGCGCATCGACCGTGGTGAGCGCCGGGGTTGAGCACCGAGGGGCAGATGGAGCTCGCCGCCGCTAAGAGGCGGATTCGCCAGCTCGAGACGGAACTGGCGGTCTCTAGGAAGGTCAACGAGGTGTTCCTCGAGCAGAACCTGCCCCCAAAAGCCTCTTCCCGGTGATCGCCTCCCTGACCGGGCAGGGGTTCGATGTGCAGAGGGCCTGCACGATGCTCGGCGTGTCTGTCTCGGGCTATTACGACTGGAAGCTGCGTCCGCCATCGGCGAGAACGCTCAGACACGCTTGGCTTGCCGGCGAGATCGCCCAGGTGCACAAGGACTCCGGCGGCACCTACGGGACGCTGCGCGTCACCGCCGAGCTCAGATACGGCCGCGGGATCCATGTCGGCAAGGAACAGGTCGCACCTGCTCATGAGACGCCTCGGGATCTCACGGGCTACCGAAGCGCCGGCTGCCGCGGGGCGCGAGGATCGGCAAGCCGAACTCGCTCGATCTCGTTCGCCGCCGCTTCAAAGCCGACGGGCCCTGACCGGCTGTGGATGACCGACATCACCGAGCACCCAACCAGAGAGGGCAAGATCTACTGCTGTGCGGTGATCGACGCGTTCTCACGGATGGTCGTCGGCTGGTCGATCGACAGCCGCCAGACCGGGCTGCTGGTCACGAACGCGCTCGGGATGGCGCTGAACCGCAGGGCGCCGACGGGAGGGCGGAATCATTCACTCCGACCAGGGCGTGCAATTCGCATCCTGGGTCTTCAGCCAGAAGGTCACAGAAGCCGGTCTCGCGCCGTCAGTCGGTGCCGTCGGCGCTCCGTTCGACAACGCGATGGTTGAGGCGTTCTGGGCCCGCATGCAGGTCGAGCTGCTCAACCGCCAGAAGATGGAAGACAAGGGTCGAGCTCGCCACCGCGATCCACGACTACATCGAGATCTGGCACAACACCCGCAGACGCCACAGCGCTCTACAGATGCTCACACCCAACGAGTTCGAGAACCAACACCAACACGACATCGCCGCCTGATTCCAGACCCCCGACTCCGCTAAACCCGGGGCAGATCAGCGTCTACACAGAAGCCGGGACACCCTCGGGCCATCAGCCGGCGATTGGAAACGACGTCGCGGGCTCAACGGTGGTGCCCTCCACTGGGGCTGGAGGGTCGGAGCGGGCGGTTCTGGCTGGGTCGGCGCGGCGTGCGCGGCACGCGACTCGCGCGCTAGAGCCGTCTACGGGGTCGGACGCCGGGCCGGCGACTCGACGCCGACGAGCAGAAGCCATGCCCCGGACACTATGAACAGGAACGACGCCATCATTCCCACCCCGACCGCGTACAGGCCCCATGTGTGTCCGAAGAACAGGATCGCAGCGCCGGTCTGCTCGATGATCAGGCAAGCCGCGTAACCGAGCGTTCGGAATAGAACGCCGCGCTGTGCCGCGCCGCTGCTGCGGAGCGCTTCGTTGAGACTTCGGAATAGAACGCCGCGCTGTGCCGCGCCGCTGCCGCGGAGCGCTTCGTTGAGACTTCGGAGCACGACGACCTCGACGCCGACGAGCACAACGAAGATCTCGACGCCCACGGCGCGCGCGGTTTGGCCACCCATCAGGACGAGGCCGCAGCGGACGAATACGGCAGTGAGCGCGGTGAGGATCGTGCGGGCGCGGTGGCGGTGCGTCGGATCGGAGGCGATGTCTGAGAGGTGCTGCGACATCGCGACGAACACGAGGCCGGTCAGGGCGGCTCCCCCGCCGCCGACCATCACGAAGTAGTCGCGCCAGAGTGGGGCGTCAAACATCGGTGGGCACTGGGAGTACGGGTGGCGCTGAGTTCCGGTGATGCGGTCGGTCGGTCATGACGCGGTGAATGATCGCTACCCCAAGATCCTGGACGAGGCGCTCGACCTGCGCAAGATGGCGCTCGGCCGCTGAGCAGCAGGCCGCCCGCCATCGCGGCCTGCCGGCGCAGCGAGGTCCGCGCGCCGCTCAGGCGAGCGACGCCTCCAGCGTGATCTCCCCGACACCGGCCAGCGCGCGACTCACCACGCAGCCTTCCTTCGCGCCTTGCGCGGCAGCCTTGAAGGTGGCCTCGTCGATTCCAGGGACGCTCCCGACTGTGTGAAGCGCGATCGCCGTGATCGTCGGCGCGCCGTCGACGAAACGCAGCGTCACCGTCGCGTCGGTCTTGACGGACTCGACCGGGGTGCCGGCGTCGGCTAGCCCAGCCGAGAGCGCCATCGAGAAGCACGCCGCGTGTGCCGCCGCGATCAGCTGCTCGGGGTTGGCTCCTGGGCCATCCTCGAACCGCGACTTGAACGAATAGTCGCCATTGATGCGCTCACCCGCGGTGAAGGTCCCGCTGCCGGCCTTCAGATCGCCCTTCCATTCCGCGCTCCCCTTTGCTGGCATCGTCTCTCCTTTGATTTGGCGGCTCGCTGACCGCGATCGGACGAATCCTAAATCCTGTTCCGTTCCGCCCCAAACCCCTGCTGGGCGACGCCCCCTTCGCCATGGCTAAGCGAGCGTCTGCCACGCCGGAGCACGCACGACTGGAGCTCGTCCGAAGGTGTGCCACGAACGTTGAAGGAGGCTGGATGTAGAAGACCCAGATTCTGAATGCGGTGCTGTGCAGGAGATGGGGGAGCCGGGCGTTGTTGGCCTGGTGGCCCTCCGCGGCCGCCGTGCAGGCGGAGGCCGCAAACCACCGTGAGCTGCTGCGGTCAAGAGCCGTGGTGGTGAGCGTCACGGGAAAAGTCGCGCCGATGAGCGCGGCAGGTGTGGATCACGAAGGCGAGCGCAAGCGAACCACTGATGACGTGTCGTAAGAAATAGGTTGACATCGAAACCGGGGACGAGTTGGAGCTCCGGGATGAGCCTGGCGGGTGCCTGTTGATTGGCCAGGTGGTGTCCGGCATGGAGGTGGCGCGAGCGTGGTCTTGGCTCTTGCATGGAACGTGGGAACCTGTCGCCCCGACAGGGCGATCGGACCAGTGGTGCTGTTCTGGCCTGCGGTCGATCGCGCACGGGAGATCCCCAAGCAGCGGAACTGCGAGGGGCTGAGTACCGGTGCGGGGCACAGGGGCGGACCGTCTTGTAGTAGCGGTGAAGGTCCTGTAATGGGGCTGGAGCGAAGGGGACGGGTCGTCCGGGCTTGTTCGGCGGTCAACCGCCTTCGGGTGGGAGGAGCCGGGTGAGCGAGCCGAAGCCGAAGTCGTTTGACATCTCGAAGCGGGCCGTTTGGGAGGCCTGGCTGAGGGTCAAGGCCAACAAGGGCGCGGCCGGCGTTGACGAGCAGTCGATCCTGGAGTTCGAGAGGGACCTGAAGGGGAACCTCTACAAGCTCTGGAACCGGCTGTCGTCGGGGAGCTATTTCCCGCCGCCGGTGCGCGCGGTGCAGATACCGAAGCGGGACGGCAGCCCGAGGGTGCTCGGGGTGCCGACGGTCGCCGACAGGGTCGCTCAGACCGTCGTGCGTCTGGTCCTGGAGCCCAGCGTGGAGCTGTATTTCCACCAGGACTCCTATGGGTACAGGCCGGGACGGTCGGCGCTGGACGCGGTCGGGGTCGGCCGGGAGCGCTGCTGGAGGTCTGACTGGGTGCTCGATCTGGACATCCGGTCGTTCTTCGACAGCGTCCCTCACGATCTCGTTCTCGAGGCGGTAGCTGCCCACACCGAGGAGCGCTGGGTCCTTTTGTACGTGGAGCGGTGGCTGAAAGCGCCGCTGCAGCACGAGGACGGCAGCCTCATCGAGCGTGATCGCGGGACCCCTCAGGGTTCGGCGATCTCGCCCTTGCTGGCGAACATGTTCTTGCACTACGCGTTCGACATGTGGATGGCCCGGGTCTACCCGGGTGTCCTGTTCGAGCGCTACTGCGATGACATCATTGTCCACGCCTCGAGCGAACGCCAAGCCCGCATGTTGCGGGACGCGATCGCCCAGAGGCTGGCGGAATGCGGGCTACAGCTCAACGAGCAGAAGACCCGCATCGTGTACTGCAAGGACTCCACGCGAGGTGGCTCGCACGAGCACACCTCGTTTGATTTCCTGGGGTACACGTTCCGCCCGCGACTGTCGCGGAACAAGGTTGGCGGGCAGTTCGTCAACTTTCTCCCGGCAGCCAGCGACGACGCGCGCAAGCGGATGCGGCGGGAGGTCCGCCGCTGGCGCCTGCATCTGCGTCCGGACAAGACCATCAGCGACCTAGCCCGGATCTTCAACCCGATCATCCGGGGCTGGATCAACTACTACGGGCGCTTCTACCGCTCGGTGTTGAAGAAGGTCCTCAGACGCATCAACGCATACCTCGTGCGTTGGGCCCAATGCAAGTACAAGCGGCTGCGGCGTCACCCGGCCAAGGCACGCAGGTACCTGGTCGACGTCTACCGACGCCAACCCGCCCTGTTCGCCCACTGGCAATTCGGCGTGCGCCCAGACGGCTGGACGATGGGAGCCCGGTGAGCGGAGACGTTCACGCCGGGTTCTGAGAGAGCCGGGGGGTGCAACTCCCCCCGGCCACTCGCCCGCTAGCCCGAGGCGAGGCTCGTCAGACGCTCGCTTAGCTCCGGAAGCAAGCAGGGTCACTTCGTTATCGATGCTGGTTTCAGTGAGGGGTGGCTGCCCCTTCGTCCCCCCTGGGGAGTCGGAGCGTCGCGGTGGCGAGCGCGAGCTGACCCGGCGGCCTTCCGGGGGTTCGCTTCGCATCGGCAGCCGATGAGTCGAAGAGGATTTCGACGGATCGCTCCGTGCCTGAGCAGCGTGCCGCGAAGGGGTACTTGAGGACGAGATGCACCATCCCTCCCTTGACCACGTCATGGTTGAAGACGGCTGCCTCGGCGCCTTCGCCTCGTGTCCCGCAGCCCTTGCTCCACACGGCGTAGTTTTGGGCGGCGCCGCGGACCGGGAAAGGCGCCGCGAAGGAGATCTCCGCGGCCGTCACTCGACCCGCGCGGACCTCGAAGTGGATCGACGGATGCAGCTGGGAGAGGCCCGCCTGCGTGGCCTGCACCGGCGGAACCGGTGCGCCGGCCGGTGGGCAGGAGTGGGCGACCGGGACCATGGCACCGTTGCGGGCGTCGTAGCCGTTTTCGCAGCTCGTGCCGTTCTCGGCGTAGGTGATGGTCGTCACAGCGCCGACGGCCCCCGGTCCCTCCCCGGGTATCTGCGTCCCGGGCGCCTCTCCGGAGCCTTCGTGGTCGCTGTTAGGGGCAGCAGGCTGCACAATCAGATAGGCGCCGACACCCGGTACCACAGCCTCGCTGTGCTGCGAGGAGCCTTCGGAATAGCCAACACGCAACGCATGCGGACCGAGCAGCCCGTAGCTGATGTCCCGCGCCTGCGGGCTCTTCGGGCTGAAATGCCCATGGGCAAAGGCGGCGTTCCGGTCAACGCCCCAGAGTTCGGCGGCGACGGCGCTACCCCACGCGGCGCTTCCCGCGAGCGTGCAGGTGCCTCCTTCTATCTCGGTGCCGTCTTCTGTCGAGCCGCCCGGGAAGGACTGGACGACCCCGGCCGGGAACGGGTGGAAGAGGCCGTCGTTGTTGAAGGCCCCGTCTATCCCGAGCTCCCCTAGCCGTCCGTTGTCGATCCTCCCGACCTGAGCACAGACCAGACCGCGCGAGGTTTCAACGATCCGCATCCCCCATGGCAGCCCCCCATCGGGGTCCTGTGCTCGCACGGGGAGCAGACGGGATGAGACCGGGACGCCGATGCCTTCCGAAGGGCCGACAGGCGCCGCGGCGGGCACCGCAGACCCGGTGAGGATGACTCCCGTGGCCGCGAGGGCGAGCGTCCCGCCCGCGAGCAGAACGCACGCGATCGGCAAGAGCAGCCCCCACCGGGCGCGTCGAGGGGCCGGTAGCCGGCTGATTCTGCGATGCGCGCGTTTCGACGGTTCCTCCACGACCCGTCGCAGCTCGTTCTCGAGCGTCTCCAATGCACGAAATCTGTAGCTCATCGGGCGCCTCCCCAAGTCACGGCAAGCGAACGCTGCATGGCCCTGAGCGCACGCGAGACGCGCGCGCGGGCCGTTGGCTCGGAGATCCCCAGGCGCACAGCGACCTCCTCATACGGCATCTCCTCGATCACGCGCAGCTGGAGTGCGGCCCGCTGATCCGCGGTGAGCCGCTGTAGCTCCGCGGCCAGCTCCGGTCGGACGGCCTCAACCCCGGCTGCCGCCTCGATCGCCGCGAGGTCATCCTCATGCGCGACCGGCGTCCGCATACCCAGGCGATGCAGCGCATCGCGCTGTGCATGGCCTCGGCGCAGATACCGCCCAAGCTGTCGGCGGGCGATCGTAAAGAGCCACGCCCGCATCTCCTCCTCGCTGTCAGTGCGCACGCGAGGCCAGCCGAGCCATGCCTGAGCAAAGGTCTCGGCCGTCAGTTCCAGCGCAAGCTCGCCATCCATCGTCCGTCTCGTCAGAAACATCAAGACCGCCTCAGCCTCAGCTTGGTAAAAGGGCAGGAACCCCTCGGGATCAGCCATCACACCTAGATTGCCGGCGGCCCAAACTTTGTGACGAGACAGACGCAGGCCTTTCTCCAACCGGCGGCGCCTGAGATGTCTACAGCGCGGCGGCCTACCGCTTGGCCCCGGCGAAACGAGACTAGCTGCCTTCCTGCCAGGGATAGCACCGTCGCCCATCCGAGCCCTGTCATCCCCGAGGCGAACCCTCGGGTCCCAGCAGCGTGCCGGTCATCAGCACGGGCTCATCCGCGCCCCGCCGGCTCGTGGAGCGGCCGGTTTCGGCTGGAGCAGCCGCCGACCATACTCGGCACGCTGCTGTCTACGGTGACGCGAAAGCAGCGGTAGACGATATGGCCGTCGAACGGTCCGGGGCTCCAAAGGATGACCCTGGCGGATGATCTCTGAAAGGACTCGGCCGGCGACCCAGCCGGCGGTCCGTCCGTGCAGCCCGGCTCACACTGGTTCTCGAGGCTCGTACCGGTGGCCTGAGCCGTTGCCTTGCCCCAGCTCGCCCAGTGCAGTCCGATGATCGACCAGCCACTGTGGGGAAAGACGACGATGACTGCCGGCTTGACGACCAGCCGGTCGCCATGGGCTGCTTCTAGGAGGAGACCTCCTGGCGATTGCGAGAAGTAGACCTTTGCCCGCGAGGCGTCGTTCGACCGGGCCGGATCGAGGACTGCGTCGAGGGCTGCGTTTCTCAACACCTGTTCGCAATCCGTGTACTCGAGTTCGTCTGCCGACAGGTGGCCGATCGCGTACCTAAGACCTGCCGGCGAAGTGCCCCGTACCGAAAGGCCGTGGTTGCATCGCGTGATCGCCTGCTGCCCTTCGTGCTCGATCTGCCCTTGAGTCGGGCGCCTGCGCGGATGCGGCCGATAACAGACGGCGCGGCATGGTGGACGCACGTGCGCCTACTGCCGGCAGGCCCGCGGCGCGAACAGAGCCGACTCCTCCGTCGTGCACGGCCAGGACGAGCAAGGTAGTCACCGCCGCGGCAGCGAGCGCTTGGCCGAGAACACCGAGTCCGGCCTTGAGGCCCGCTGCGCGATCCTTGGCTAGCAACGGCACCGACAGCATCGACTCCGCTCGCAGCCTGCGCAGTCTCCCGCGGGCACGGTGCAGAAGTGTTTTTACCGCCAGCACCGACGTGCCGAGGCTCGCGGCCAGTTCAGCGTGGCTACGGCCCTCGAGCTCGCGCCCGATCAGCGCCTGGCGCTGGCGAGACGGCAGGTCGGCGATGGCGCCCATCAGCCAGTCGATCCACTCGCCCTGCTCGGCCGCGTCGTTCGGCGTCCGCTGAACCTCGTGGCCGTCCTCGTCGGCTAGCGCGTAGGTCGGCTGGGACCGCCGCCGGGTGTTGAGCGCACAGTTGCGCACAATCGCAAATAGCCACGGGCGCAAGCTCTCCGGATGGGCGCCCTGCTCCAGGGCGCGGTAGGCGTTCAGCATCGACTCCTGCACGACTTCCTCGCCAGCCTGCCCGTCGCCACCGACCATCCTGATTGCGTAACGCAGCAACTCTGCCCGGTGCGGCGTCACCAGCTCGGCAAAGGCCTCACCGTCGCCGGCGGCGACCCTCTTTGTCAAGTCATCGTTGGGCGTCATGCCAGGTATGATGCGCACGCACGGCAAAGGTTGCGCGCCAGGTTCCCCATCGCAGGGCGAAGCAGGCGTCGTTGCCCAGTCCGGGCGGCAGTCGACAGGAACGACCTGGAGCTGCTGCCGCGGACTGCGCCCAGACTTCTGCATCGCCCAGGCGAAAGCGAGCGTCTGGCTGCCCTCGGCCCACGCGCCTGGGCCTCGTGCAGAGCGGCTGCACGACCCCCGGTCATGGAGACGCTCGCTCCCTCGCGTGGAAGGCAGCACTCGGTGTCATGCTGCGCCAGGATATCGCCTGATAGCAATATGCTATCGTGCCTGGCGTGTCCGAGGACCGTGTCCCGCTGTTTGTCAGGTTGCCCCGAGAGCAGTCGGCGGCGCTCGACCAACTGGTCAGTACGACTGGCCGGCGTAAGCAGCAAGTCGTGAGCGAAATGCTCGCCGACCAACTCGCGGTGGGCCACATAGAGCTTGCGGAGCGTGCGGGTGTCGAAGAGGTCCTCACGCTGGAGGAGGCTGCCGCCTTGCTGCGGCTGCCGATCGAGGCTGTCCGCGCCAGGGCATTGAGTGGTGATCTGCCCGGCAGGGCGTTTGGGGATGAATGGCGGCTCTCGCGGGCGGCGCTGCTTGCCTGGCTCGCCGATGGCGAAGCCCCACAGCGCGAAACCGGGGGCAAAGCGAAGGGCGAAGATGGCTAGCGTCGTGCCCCGCACGATCGTGCTCGTCCCCGGAGCGTGCCTCGGCGGCTGGGCGTGGCGGGACGTCGCAGCACGGTTACGGGTGCAGGGGCACGAGGTTTACCCGGTAACCCTGACGGGATTGGGCGATCGTGTGCACCTCGCCCGGCCAGACGTCGACCTTGAGACGCACATCGCGGACGTTGTGAACCTGCTCGACTACGAGGCGATTGAAGACGCCGTTCTTGTTGGGCACAGCTACGCCGGCACGGTCGTCACGGCCGTCGCCGACCGCAGACCACAGAGGCTGAATGCCGTCGTGTATCTCGATACCTCGCCGCTCCCCGATGGAACGGCGATCGCTGACGTTCAGCAGCCGGAGCAGCGCGAGCGCCAGTTTCGCGCTGTCGAGGAGCACGGAGAAGGCTGGCTATGGCCGGTCCCCGACCGCGAGACGCTCATCGTCGGCACGTTCGGTAGCGCGAGCGGCCTGGACGAGGAGCATCTGCAGCTGATCGCGCAACGCAGCACTCCTCATCCCTACGCGACGATGACCTCGCCATTGCGCCTCGAGCACGACCGGCCGCCCGGTGTTCGACGTGCAGCGATCTTTTGCACCGCCGGTGGCATCGACGTAGCGGGAATACGCGAGCTCATCGGGAGGGGCGACCCCCGCGCCACGACGTTTGCGGACAGCGACTGGGAGCTCTACGACCTCCCCACTGGGCACTGGGCGATGCTCTCCCTGCCTGGCCCGTTAGCCGACCTGCTGCACCGCGTCGCCGAACATTGAACTCCAGGAGACCCTCGAGCTGCAGGACTGGCGCGACGCCTCTACTGCCGGGAAGCGCCGCCTTCGGCCGAATGGAGCTACAGCGCGACGGCCCCGACTGCCCGAAGGCTCGATCGCCCCGGATGAGCTGCCTGCGCGAGCGGCGGGCTGTGACGCACCCGCATTCGCCCGTAAGGCGATCGTCTCGGGTGCCATGGCCCGGGCTGTCGCACATGAGGAGGCTAGGTCGTGCGAGCTTAGGCCCCGCACACGCTCGCTTGCGCTCCGGGCGAAGCAATAGTCTCGCCGCCCGCGGCTGACGCGCTTGGGCGCCGGCCGATCAGGTCGTCTCGTTTCAGAGCGTCAAGAGGCTCGCTCTGAAATCGAAGCGCTCGTATCGCAATACATGAGCGCCACCTCCGCGCCGGAATCGCATCTTGCCGTGACCGCCCGCCCGACGTAGGATCGGCTGCGCGTGTTCTTTGAACCTATCCCGCCACAGGACGAGTCGCGAGAGCCCCGCTACCGTCCACCGCCGTGGTTGAGCGCCCCCGAGGGCATGCTGCCGGGCATGGTCCCGCTCGAGCTCGTGCTCGCCAAGACCGACCACGCAGCCGTGTGTCTGACGCGCATCGGCGCGTACCCGACAGGGTTCGAGATCCAGCTGTTGACCATGATCGCCGGAGAGGACAGCGACCTTGACCCGATGCTGTTCGGGCCCCATCGGATGCATCGCCGTGGCCGACCCTCGCGCGAGATCCCTGACGGGACACTCCGCTTCGGCGTTCAGTTCGCCGATGGGTCAAAGGCGACGAACGCCGGCCACCGCTTCCCCGAGAAGGACGAAGACGCCCCTCAGGGACCGGTTATGAATCCTGGCGGGGGAGCAGGCGGGGGAGGCAGCTGGCGCCAGGACATGTGGGTCTGGCCTCTACCGCCGCCCGGACCACTCACGTTCGCCGCGGAATGGACCGATGCCGCTATTCCACTCACGTTGCGCCAGATCGACTCCAAAATACTCCTCGAGGCGGCCGATCGCGCCCAGGTGATCTTCACCGCGGAGCAGTTGTCCGACGGCCCACAGAGCCAGGCGACCCAACACGTGTTCCGTCAAGAGGGATCACCGCGCGTCGAGCAGTAATCGCGCCCACGGCGCTAGCCCTGCACGATACCGATCGCGTCCTGGCCGCTAGGAGCCCCCTGCCTACGAGGTCCGCGAACGGCCCGTCCGTGCGTCCGCTCTCCTTGTAAGCCACCGCGAGGTGCTTACGGAAGATTGAAGACGAAGCCGCCGACCGCCTCTCCCGGCGAAGGGCCGGTGAGCGCGTCGGATTGGCGTCCGAACAGGATCTCGCCGTGGATCGACCCGCGGCATCCGGCCCGCCGACTGACGAGGATCGTCTGGCGGATCACCTGCCCCCTGCGGACGTCGCGCTCGATCGGCTGTCCGGCCGTGGCGCCATCGCCGCAGGCCGGCGTATCGGGCATCGAGTATTGAACGGCGTAGGCGGTGCTCGCGTCGTGGACCGCCGCCGGAGCTGCGAATTCGATCGTGAGTTCGTATCCAAACGCAGCTTTCCTCGCCCTCACCGCCACGTCGGTGTGCAGCCCGGCCGGGATCTCGGGTGCGAAGTGCCCCCCACGGGCTAGAGCCGACGTGCAGATGGGCGGGCCGACCCTGAGAGGTTCCGAGCCCGCCTGACAGAGCTGACCGCCGAAGCGGAACTCCAGCGCCGCAACGGGCGAGGGCTGGTAGGAGATCGGAAAATGTCCCAGAGGCATGGAGGAAGACCCGAGACCCGGATAGCGATCGAGTAGCGTCGTCGTCGTTGTGCCCGGCACCAGGTGGCGCATCGCGGAAAGTTCGGCGGTGCCGGGACGTATCGTCGGCTGGCGCAGCACGATCAGGTATGCCCCATGACCACCGATCGTCGGGATCGTGTGCAAGACACCTTCGGCCTTGTAGGACACGCTCAGGGCATCTGGCCCAAGCACCCCGAATGCGAGGAACCGCTCATCGCCCGCCGGGCAGTGAGGCAGCCGCAGGTCTCGGGTCTGCGCCGCGCCCGGGTACAGGCAAGTCTGCACCGGCCCCGGCATGGCTCCGGCCGCGGGCAGCCCTTCCGAGTCATAGACCACGGCGTAGCCGGGCTGACTGCACGTGTCGGGGCTGAGGACACTCGATGGCAGTTCGTGGAACAGCCCGTCGTCCTTGAAGGCGCCGTCCTGACCGAGGACCCCGAGGCGGCCGTCGAGGAGTCTTCCCACCTGTACGCACACGAGCCCGCGCGTGGTGCGCACGAGCCTGGCGCCCCAGGGCAGGCCGCCGGCGGGATCAGCGACGGAGATCGGCAGTAGTTGAGCTGAGATCGCTAACCGTCGGGGTCCCGACACCGGGACGCCGACGCCTGTCGTCTTGGTCGGCCGTTCCTGACCGGAGGAAGCCGTGACGGGCGCGCCGACACCGATGATCTGGCTTGCGGCAAACGCGGCCGCTGCAAACAGCAGCCCGCTCGCCACGATGGCGGCCAGAAGCGGCATTCGCCGCGCCCTGCGCTCCCGCTTGACGGGTCGCGTGGTCGGGGGGAACAACGCTGCCGCGGAGTCGGTGAGCTGCCCCTTGAGCTGCTCGTGAAAGTCGCTCATGTTCGCACCGTTCCCTTCTCCCTGAGGGCCCCGATCGCGCGGCTAACGCGCTTGCGCGCGACAGCTTCCGAGCACCGCAATCGCCGGGCGATCTGCTCGTAGCCCTGTTCGTCAAGGACACGGGCGCGCAGCGCGTCGAACTGGTCAGTCGGAAGCTCCTCTGCGAGCGCGATCAGCAGATCGGTCTCCGCCGCCACGCGCAGGACACGGTCGATGTCGCTCTCGTCGATCTGGACGGGCTCGAGCGCCAGCCGGCGGCGGGCGGCGCTCTCGACGGTCCCGCGACGGAAGCTATCGACCATCGCGTTGCGCGCGATCGCGAGCAGCCATGGCGCGGCCGACCCGTCGATCTCGGGTGGCTGGTCAGCGAGCGCGAGGAGCGCTGCGGCGAACGTCTCAGCCATCAGGTCCATCGCGACCTCCGGATCGTGAGTGCGCTTGAGCAAGAACGCCAGCACGAGCTCGTGCCGGCGCTCGTAGAGGACCCCGAATGCCTCGCGGTCACCGCAGCGGGTGCGCTTTAGCAGCTCGCCGTCGGTGATCGCGCCTCCAGAGCTGCCCACATCATCCATAACGATCCAGCCGTTCAGTTTGTGACCGATCACCGGTCACCCGCCCAGTGTCATCTTGCGCCGCCGACAACAAAACGCCCAGCTCGCGGGCTATGGCGCTGGCAGGAGCCCGGGATGGGCTTCTTCGTACGCGATGCGGCGCTTGATGAGTTGTGCCCGCGCCGGCAGGCCGGCGCTCAGCCTTGTTTTCTGGGTTTCGGTCAGCTTCGGGTCGTGTTGGATGGCTGCCTCTGAACGATATGCGTCCTGGAGCTGCTGGCGGGGCGTCGATGTGCGGACAGATTGCGATGCGAATCCCAACACGGGCTCTGTGATGGTTTGGCCGTCTCGCAGGAGGATCGTCGCGGTTGGATTTGCCTGGTAGAAGACGCCGGGATAGACGGCGATGATCACGTGGTGTCGGCCGCTGGGGCGGAGTGTCCGCACATCGGACGGTGTCGTGAGCGTCACCGAGACGACATCGGGGAGCGCGATGCCGGTGATCACCGTTCGTCCGGGAAGGGTGCGGCGCTCGATCTCCGCGCGCGTCAGAGGCGCGACGTGTCCCGCGATTCCTTCGTTTTCTTCGACGCGCTGTTCGTGGAACTGGACCTGCGGCGTGCGGCCGAGCTGGAGCCCGGCGCCCTCTTCAAAGAACCCCGGCCCGTCGGTGACGGTGCCGCGTGCTTCTTCGATGTCGACGAGGCGCCCTTCGACGATCCGCCCGAAACCGTTGAAGCTGCTGCCGCGCTCCGCGAACCCCCACGGCGCTCCTCCGTCGGGGTCCGGTGCGCGTGCTTCCGCCCGCAGGCCGGGGCCGCGCTGGGACATCCCGCTGCGAGCGGGGAGGCCGTAGGTGCGGCCGTCCAGGGTGTATGCGAGGTGTAGCTGGTTCGCCCAGTAGCGGCCGGGCAGCACGATCAGGAACGCGTCGTTGGCGTCCACCGTGAGCGTCCTTGGAGCGCCCGCGCCGATCAGCGTCGCGTGTGTTGAGCCGATAGGAGCCTGTCCGCTGACGAGGGTGCGCACGACCGTGGGGCTGTATGCGTAGGGGTCGGCGAGATAGCTTTCGACGCTGAAGTGCGTCGCATTTCGTGTGAGTACCTGCGTGCTGTTGCATCGTTCTTCGTTTGACTCGCTGCTCGGATGCCCGGGTGGGTTTAGAGGGACCGGGGCAGCCCCGGTCCGGGGCAGCACAAGGCGTCCTTTGTCGATTACGCCGAACTGGAAGCAGTACTGGAGCACCCCGTGCCCTGAGGCCGTGGAGCCAGAGGCGCGGTAAATCGAGCGCCAGCTGTGCAGAACCCACGGCGGTCCGCCCGCCGGGTCGGACGCGCGCACGCTTTCCTTAAGTGTCGCTGCGATCGGCGTGCCCTCCGAAGGCGGTGTGATCTGCGCCGCCGGCACAGGTTGGCGGTACGCCGGGACAGGGGGTTCGACGAGTGGCCTGTCCGTCCGCCAGTTCAAGACGTTCGCCGACCTTGTGTATGTGACGCTGCTGCCGTCCTTTAGGTGGGCGGTGAGGGTCAGCGCTTGCGGGTCCACGTGTCCGTCGAGCACCACCATGAACACGCCGCCGTGAGGGTCTATCTGGAGTGCGCGGGCGGGCCCGGTGCCCGCGAGGGAAAGCGAGGTCACTCGCGGCGCGGCCGCACCGTAGATGAGCGTCCGAGCGGGGTTGTTACCCCATGGGAATCCGCTGCTTTCGTCCTGGCCAGGGACGAACCGGCGCATCATCACGAAGAGCGGGTTCGCGGCGAGCCGCCCGCAGATCTCCGGCGCGTTAGCTGTGTCGCCGAACAACGGGTTGGCATGGTCCAGCACCCGGCTCGCCTGCACGCAGTTCTCATCCAGATAGGCGCCCTTTTCGATCTGGGGCCCGCCGCTCACCTGCCACGGTGCGCCGCCCTGCGGGTCCGGGACTTCAAGCGCCGATGACTGGGCAAAGGACACCGTTCGCGTCGTGCCCCGGCGGCTCACGATGACCACACGCGGACGGACGTCTTCGACATATCCCCGGTAGACGGCAAGGAAGCTCCCGTCAGGCCCGAGCGCCAGCGCGCGTGCGCCTTCCGGCCCGTACGCGGTGACCGACCTGGTGCCGGCTCCCGCAACCCCATCCACGACGGTCCTGGCTTCCATCGAGCTCGAGCCTGAGAACACCCGCGCACCCGCGAGGACCGGCCCGTCCACCGAACCGAAGCCGCACACATCAACCCCGCCGAGCGGCAGCACCCGGAAGACATGGTCGAGCCCCACGATCCCGAACTGACCGTTGAGTACCTGGCCGACAGCGGCGCACGTCTCACCCGAGCTGCTGCGAGAGAGCCGCAGATCCCACGGCGGCGCACCGGCTTCAGGATCGGCGACATCAAGCCCCGCGAGATGCACCGTAGAGGGCAGCGGAATCCCGCCGGACTCCAGGTCCTGAGCCTGCGGCGCCGACAGCGGTGAACCGGATGAGATGACCACGGCTGCCGCGGCTGCAGCCGCGAGCACCAGAAGCACGACGATCAGCGCCAGAAGACTCAGCCGGCGCGGCCCCCGGACCGGGCGCGTGCGGCTCGCGAATCGGCGCCTGGCGGCGCGATCCAGCTCGACGCCGAGCTCGTCAAGGACACGGACCCGCTCGTTCACGAGGATCCCTCCCCCGCCGCCCGATAGGGCTCCAGGGTTCTGGCGAGCGCTCTTAGCCTTGATCCACCGTTTGTAGAGGGCGTGGCAGCTGGCGGCGGCTTTGCACGGGCTGAGGCCAGTTGAGGCCGTCGGTGATGCGTGTTGGGCGCGGAAGCGCTCGGCTTGGAGGTCTCGGGCGAAGCAGAGACGCTCAGGATGCGGGTGTTTCGACAAGGCGGGAGCTTCGCCGGTGGCGTGTGCTCCTGCGTTTGTCTTCGAGGCGGCTCAGGCGATGGCGGGGAGCGCTCGGATGCGCGTGAGCGCTTGGGTGAAGTCGGTCTGCCAGGGCCAGCGGGCGGGCAGGTGAATCGTTGATCGTCGTGCGGTGCGGGTGATCCTTCCGGGCAGGCTGAACAGTCGCCGGCGGGTGGTGGCCGCCGTTCTGGGTGTCGGGTCGCTGAGTCCGAGCAGGGCGCTCCAGCGCGAGAGGTTGTGCGCTAGGCAGGCGATGACCGTCCAGGCGCTGTTGGCGCTGAAGTGACCGGAGGGGAAGTGCGCGAGGGCTTGGTCTTTGAGGTCGCGGATGACCAGCTCAACGACGGCGTGCTGGCGATGCTCAGCATCGACGAGATGCATCGGCTCTGAGCGGTTGGTGATGAACGAGTGGTGTCGCCAGTAGGTAAACAGCTCGCCTTGGTCCTCCTGGACGCGCAGGTGCACCCGGCGCACGATCAGCCGCTCATCGCCGAGGGTCGTCTCGGCCAGCTCACAGACCCCCG
Source organism: uncultured Solirubrobacteraceae bacterium (assembly GCA_963730575.1). Lineage (GTDB taxonomy): Bacteria > Actinomycetota > Thermoleophilia > Solirubrobacterales > Solirubrobacteraceae > Palsa-744. Next base: position 564,193 of record CAVSSG010000005.1, on the reverse strand, counting down.
TGTCCGGATAGTCCTCGACGGGCTGCCAGTCCTCATCCGGGATCTGGGCGATCCGCGCCGCGACAGCCGGGTGCATGTTCACGCCGATCGAGAAGCGGCAGCCCTGCTTCTTGAGATAGGCGCAGACCTTCTTGTTCCAGAATCCCGAGTCGCCGCGCAGCAGGATCTCAGCACTCGCGCCGGCGCGGCGGACCCTGGGGATGAGCTCTTGGACGAACCGCAGCGCGCCGCGCTGGGTGTTGGCCTGCCCCTTGCGCTGGCGGACGTGCAGCACCTCGGCGGTGTCGCCCCGGCTGGCCATCAACGGGTGATAACCAAGCTGACCGGTGTAGCCATAGCCAGCACCCTGCTTTGCGTGCCCGTGGACCTCGCCCACGAACGAATCGATATCGATTACCAGGCGCTCCTCGTCTGGGCCGGCGCCCGCTGACCACGCTCTCCACGGGAGACCCGAGCTCGGGCGGCCTGCTCTGAAACCCCGAGGGTCGCCGCGACCTCATCGTACGGGCGCTCTTCCACCACCCTCAGATGCAGTGCCTGTTGCTGCTCGCTGCTGAGTAGCGAGAGCTCGCGCCCGAGCGCGGTCCGCAGCTCGCCGAGCCCGGCGCGCTCCTCGATCAGCGCGATGTCCTCCGGTCCGGCCTGCGGAACGTCGATCCCGAGCCGGGCCACGACCCGGCGCTCTACGCTCGCGCGGCGCAGGTAGCGGCCGAAGCGCCGTGCCGCAACGGTGAACAGCCACGCTCGCCGCTGCTCATCGGCCAAGCCGGACAGCTTCCTCCACGAGCTCAGCGCGATCGCGAAAGTCTCAGCCGTCAAGTCGAGCGCCAACTCGACGTCGAGGGTACGCTGCGCTAGAAACACCAGCACCGCTTCGCCCTCCAGTCGATAGAGCTCAGAAAACGCATCCGCATCGTCCATCGGACATAGAGTGCCGCGAGCGTCGAGATCTGTGACGCACGGTGCCTCGCGCTGCGGTGTGATTTCGGTCAGCCGACGCACCGGCGATCCTGCAGCTCCCGCGGCGTGTCCGGACCGCGAGCCGATACGGGAATGCGGGCGGGAAGTAAGCCTTTCCCCCGATAGAGGAGATCGCTCCCCAGGCTGGCGGGTCATCGTCGGCTATTCCGGCGGCAGGATCCCGGAATGGTTCTGCAGAAAGGCGATGCGTGCCTGCTCGCCCGCAACAACGGCGCGAATTTGGTGCAGGCCCTGCAGGAGCTGCGACAGTTGGACGCCATCCAGCAGCGTCGCGCGCTGCGTTGGCTTGGCGTGCAGGACGGCGGCGACCTGGGCGTTCATTCCGCGGAGGGTGCGCTCGTCGGCGCGCAGCCGTGTGGCAAGGGGGCGCGGTGAGGGCTCCGGTGCGGCGTATCGGTTGTCCGGGCCACCGCGGATGAGCTGGGTCACGGTCTTGCCGTTCGCGAGCAAAGCGGTGGCTGTGAAGGTTCCGCGGTAAAAGACGCCGTCGTAGACGACGATGAAGACGTGGTGCGGGCCGGTCGGCTCGACTGTGCGAACGTCGGCTGGTGTGGTCAGGGTGATCGACTTCACGTCGGCTGCCGCGGCACCGGCGATGACGGTGCTGCCGGGCAGGGTACGCCGCTGGATTTCTGCCTCGGTCGGTGGCTGGATGCGTTCTGCGAGGGGCTGGTCGACGGTGATCCCAAGCGGCGCTTTGTGCTGCCCGCCCTCGTCTCCTCCGAGGGGTTCGTCGCGTTCTTGCGCGCGGGCGTTTCGGCTGCCGCACGGTGAGCCGCTCGAGTTTCCTTCGGGCCCGGGAGCCACCTGTCCTGTGGTTTCTGAGATGTGCGCGAAGCGGTCGTTGATGACGCGGCCGATCTCGGAGATCTCCCAGAAGCTGGGGCACAGCGATGTCTGCGTGAATCCCCACGGCGCCGAACCCTCGGGGGAAGGCGCCCGAACCTGTGGTCGCAGGTCCGGGGGAGTGGATGGGGCATACGACATCACGGTCCGCCCGTCCGGTAGGCGCGCGCTGACCTTCATGGGACTGGCCCAGTAGCTGCCCGGGAGAACGAGCAGGTAGGCATCGTTGGCGTCGATGGTGATTGGCCGCGGAGCGCCCGCTCCGAGGAGAAGCGCGTGGGTTGCCGGCGGCTCGATGACTCCCGCGATGACGGTCCTCACGGGCACCGGCACGTATTCGCCCGCGTTCTTCGGGTAGGCGGCGATGGTGGGTGTGAGGTTTTCAGCTGTGGGCGTTTCGGCTCCGGTGCAGTGGGTACCCGGTTCGCCGGGTGACGCGGTCGAGACGTTCAGGGGAATTGGCGTTCCGCCAGGGTCTGGCTGCAGGAGACGAGCTTCCTGGATGACGCCCGCCTGCCAGCAGTCAAAGATTGAAGGGTGCTTTTCGCCACCGAATTTTGCCCTTGGGTCGACGTGCCCCTGCCAGCTGCGAAGGCTCCAGTCGGGTCCGCCCGCCGGGTCCGCGGCGTGCTGAGTCTGCACAACGGTGTTGCGTATTGGGTACTCGAGCGGCGCGAAGAACACGCCGTGATCGACAACCGACCGGTACGGCTCGACTGCGCCTTCGTGAACGGGCTTGCCCGTCAGACCGTAGAAGAGGGCCGTGGAATGAGTGAAGCGCACGGTGTGCCCGTCCGTGAGCCTTGCAATGAGCGTCAGGGCGCCCGGGTCGACGTGCCCGTCCAGGACCGCGAGGAACGCGCCGCCGTGCGGGTCGATCGCAACCGCACGCGGACGGCCTGCACCGAGCAGGGTGAGGGTCCGCACGCGCAGTGACGCGCCGCCGTACACGAGCGTGCGTGCCGGGTTGTTGCCCCATGGGTTTCCCGTGCCTTCGCCGTCGCCGGGGTCGAACCGGCGGAACCGTACGAAGAGCGCCTCGGATCCGAGTCGTCCGCATATTGAGGGGGTTTCCGCCTCGGTCGACGGGCCGCCAGGGCTGCCGGGGCCGAGCTCCTGAGCTGCCTGTGCGCAGTTCTCATCGCCGCTCGCACCCGGAGTGCCGATCGCCGAGCCGCCGCTGACCTGCCAGGGAGCGCCGCCATCGGGATCACCGGTTTCGAACGCTGCCGATGCGGCGAACGAGATCGCATCGGTGCGGCCGTCTGCCGTGGTCACGACTATCCGGGGGCGTACTTCGCCGAGCAGCCCTTGGTAGACCGTGATGAAGCTTCCCTGCGGGCCAAGCGTGAGCCTGCGTTCCCCTCCCGGCCCGTACGCGGTAACGGACCGTGCTCCCGCCCCGGCGATGCCGTTGACGACTGTCCGTGTTTCTCCGGCGGTGCGACCGGCGAATTGGCGCGCACCCGCCAGGACGGGCCCGGCGATCCCGGGCAACCCACACGCGTCAACCCCGGTGACCGGCAGGGCACGGAAGACGTGATCCAGGCCCACTATCCCGAACTTGCCGTTGAAGATCTGCCCGACGGCTGTGCACGTCTCCCCGGAGCTGCTCTGGAAGATCCGCACGTCCCACGGCGGGCCGCCTTCCGGGTCGGGCGCGTCAAGGCCGGCCAGCATCACGCTGTTGGGCACAGGGTGTTCCCACGGCGCGACGTCGGCCGCGTTCGGCGCCGGCAACGGGCTCCCTTCACTGATCAAGAGCACGGCGGCCGCCCCCGCAGCCGCCAGCAGCACCATCAGGATGATCAGCACAGCGATCAGCAACGGTGTTCGCGAACGCAGCTGACGTCGCGGGCGCCCAGAACTGAAGTCGCCGGACGAGGGCGCGTCGGCGGCGACCGTGTCTCCCCCGGCGGTCGTGTCGGTCCGGTCTCGTGCCGTCGTGACCAGCAGCCGCTCGAGCTGTGGGAGGATCGTCACGTCATCTTGGATTGGTGATGGGCTCATAGGTTCAGCTCGCTCCGTTCGCCTGCGTTTCTGAGCCGTGCAAGACCGCGGCTCACGCGCTTGCGCACCACGAGCGTCGAGCACCCCAGGTCACCGGCGAGCTCGGCATAGTCACGCTCGTCGACGACGCGGCCCAAGATCGCGTCCCTCTCGCCCGCGGGCAGCTCGGCCAGCAGCTCGAGCCAGGAGTTGCTCGAGCCGAGGGTGAGGACCCGCTCGATGTCCTCATCGTCGAGAGCCAGCGGCTCCAGGGCGCCCAACCGTCTGCGTGCTGCCTCCGCGACACGTCCGCGCCGGAAGCTGCTCACCAACGTGTTGTGGGCGATCGTGAACAGCCAGCCGCTCGCACTCCCCGACCCGCCACGACCCGGATCAAACGAGCCCGCCGCCTCCAGAGCAGCTGCAAACACCTCGCTCGTCAGATCAGCCGCGATCTCCCCATCGCGCACCCGCGTCAGCAGATATCCCAGGATCGGCCGCTCGTAGCGCCTGTAGAACAAACCAAAAGCCTCAGCATCCACCGGCGTACGAGCGAGCAGCTCTGCATCGCTCCTGACGCGCTCACGGGCCTGCATGACAGTACCTACGCTCAGGCCAGCAAAACGTGACCGCGGGAAGCTGAGCGCTCATGTGAGCGGTCTGCGCCGCAGCCGGACCGGGCAGAGCGGTCCGCGTCCGCCGCGGCGCACGTGGCCAAGTCGCGAGCTCTTGATGACTCGTTTCCTCCGACCTACGGTACGGAGATGTTGAAGCTGCCAACGGTGGGGAAGTTCATTGGGTTTCGTCCCGAGCCAGGAGCCCCAAACTGGGCGGCGATGACCTCATAGAGCGGCCCTCCGCCACCGCTTTCCCCTCCGATGCTCGATGAGGTCGCATAGAACACCCGCCCGGAGTAGCTCGTGGCGCAGCTGGTTTCAAGCGGCACCGTGATGTTGACCTGGGCTCCGGCCTGCAGCGTCTCGCTGGTCGGCTGACTGACGATCACCGAGGGTGTCGCGCAGCGCGAGACCGGCTGGGGCTTCAGTTCGACGACGTAGGCGCTGGAGGCATTTGCGGCCGCAACCGGTGCCTTGAAGGTGATCGCCAACGCGGGACCCGGCGCGTCGTGGCCATTGGACCCTGTCCTGCCAGGGAACGAGCCCTTTCCTGCGGCGGCTTCCATCAACAGTGGCGATTCGGGGTGCTCCTCGAGCGGCAGGTAGCTCGCCTGCACGACGCTCTTGAGCTCGCTGGCGGGCAGCAGCCCTGACCCGGCCTTGCTCTGTGCGTGACACTGCCGACCCGGGCCGCTGGCCGGGATCTGGCATTGGACGCCGTCCTTGTAGGTGACTTTCAAGACGGCGCCTCCGGCTGCGTTGCTCACGTTCCCGAACGGGCCGTCGTAGCCACCTGAGGACATGCTGGCGTTGGCGTTTGCCTGTGCCGACAGGACGATGAGATATGCGCCTTCCGGGCCGTATGGGTCGATCGAGAAGCTGCTTCCGTCGGGGTTGGTCACTTCGATGCTCCTGGCGTTGGGGCCGAGCAGCCCGACTGCTACCTGGCGTAGTTCGGCCTGCGGGCAGCGCACGCCCCAGTTTTGCTGGCCGGGGAGATCGCAATGGACCTGATCGCTCTGGGAGACGTTTTCGCCGGCGAGCGCCAGCCCGTTGGCGGGCACTATCACCGGGGGCCCGGGCAGAAACGCGGTGCCGCTGGCCCCTACGGCGGGACAGGCATCCGTGGAGATGGCGTCGTCGGCGAGGAACGGGTGGAAGCGTTTGTCGGCATGGAACGCGTACCCGGTACCGAGAGCCCCCAGCTGGTCGTCAACGACGCGGCCCGCCTGGAGACACAACAGACCCCTTGTGGTGCGGATCACGCGCATCCCCCAAGGTGGGCCCCCTTCGGTGTCGGCCACGCGCATCGGCAGGAGAGCCAACGTCTGAGGCACGGGCTCGCCGAGTCCTGCCGCGGGCGTCGCGGGGAGCACGAATGCCGGCGCGACAGTTTCGCCGGAGCTGAGCAGGAGCGCTGCACCGGCGCTGGCGGCCGCGAGGACCAGGGCGCCGATCGCGATTGGCAGCGCCAACCCGCCGCGGCGTGACCAACGGCGAGGCCGCGGTTCGTCCGCAGCCTGTTCGATCCGCTTGACCAGCCTCGACACGGGAGGGCAGGGGACCTCCGTTACGGGGCGTGCTGCGCGGAGGCGTTGCTCGATGTCTTTGAGTGTGCTCATGTCGGCTCCGTTCGCGTCACGCACGAGTCTTCGTGCTCTTGGTCTTCGAGTTGCTGATCGCCCCCGGCTTCGAGTTCTCGGCGCAGTCGCAGTCGTGCGCGGTGCAGCCGGACGGCCATTGTCGCCCGCGAGCAGCCCATTGCCTTTGCTACTTGCGCAGGCTCGAGCTCCTCCCAGTAGCGCAGCAGCAGCGCTTCGCGATCGCCCTGCGAGAGTCGCCGCAGCGCTCCGGCTAGTTCGTCATCGAGCAGTTTGGGCCCGGGCGTCTCTTCGATCGCCTCGCCGCGGAGCCGCTCGCCCAAGCGTTTGCGTCTCGCTGCTCCACGACGCTGTTCTGCGAGCGCGCGCCTCGCAACCCCGTAGAGCCACGGAAGCGCGTCCTCTGGAAGTGCAGAGCGCCGGCGCCAAGCGACCATGAATACCTGCGCCGTGATCTCCTCGGCGGTCTCAGGATCGGATCGACGAAGCGCATAGCGATGCACCGCGCCCGCATGGCGCTCATACAGGCGAGTCACGGCCTGCAGCTCATCGCCGGTCATACCCTCACTATGGCCGGCAGCGCAGCACGAATTACATGCAGCGTCGAAATCATGCTGTTCGCGCCCTTACGACGACCTGACCGCGGGTGAATGCGCGTATGTATCTCGCCAGGCTGATCGCTAATTGAGCCATCCCAGCGGATCGCCGCGTCGCGCAGCGCTCAGCGCCTTTGCCCAGCTCGCAACCCCGTGCGGGGCGGTGCCCGAAAACCCATTGCCGATCGAGAGGCGCCACGGCGGCGGCCTCATCCCGCAGGCGGCTTCGGGTTCTGCCCGTTGGGTAGTGTCGCCTTGCTCAGGGTCACGGTGCCGACGATGACCGATTCGTGGGGTGCGCCGGCCGAGGGGCCCTGCTGGTTCAGGTAAGTGACTTCGAACCCCTCGCTCGATGCGCAGGAGGGCGTGAGCACGAAGAGCCCGAGCGAGGTGGTTCTGAGTGTTTCGTGCGCCCTGACGTTGCGTTGTAGGTCCCAGCTGGTTTCGGGGCGGCCACCGGCCTTGCATGTGGCGAACCCGTTGATGGAGTAGGCGGCGGCCGCAGAGGTGACGGCGTAGGGAGCCGTGAAGCCGACCTCGCCCTTGTAGCAGGGGTAGAGCAGGAACGCGGCGTTGCACGCTGCGCGGGGCTGGGGTAGGAGCGTGAGATGAATCCTCGCGTGCAGGCTGCGTGTCGGGTTGAACCGTCTCCTGAGTTCGACGACGCGCCTCGGAAGTGGTGCGGGGTGCGTGCCGGGCGGCTCGTGGATCGTGATGCTGCCGAGGGGCGTGGGTTGTGGCAGGCCGCCCGCGAAGCTGACGTATTCGACGGTGAACCTCACCGCCCGGCCGCATGCCTCGGAGAGAACTCCCCCGACGGGTATGGTCACGAGTGCGCCGCGCGCGACGTCGGCGCTGAGAGCCTCCTCCGGCGAGGCCGCGGGGGCAGACCGGCGCCGTCACCGAGTAGTTCTCGTCGGCATTCGTGACGGGGTAGGGCGCGTGGAAGCTGATCTGCGCGCTCGTGATCACGTGGTTGTGGATCTGCAGGTGTGCGCGCAGCGGCTCGTGCACGATGGGCAGCGCAGCCGGGCGGGGTGGCGGCACTTCCGAGAGTCCGCATGAGGCCAGGCGCAGGTTGCCCCGGTCGACGCACGACCGTCCCGCGTAGCTGTAGGTGATCGCGGTCAGCGCTCCGTTGGGGCCGGCCGGTGAGCTGTAGTTGCCCGGTTCGTCTCTGCCGTCGGTCTCGCTGACGCTTCCCAGCGGCCTGCCGCTGGTGTAGCGCTGCACGATCAGATACGCGCCCAAACCCGGGAGCACCGGCTGGGTGCGTGTCTGCGAGCCTTCGCGGTAGGTGACGCTCACCGCGTGCACTCCGAGCAGCCCGAAGGAGATCTCGCGGCGGTCGGCGGGCACCCCGGCGCCCTGGCGCGGGCTGGTGGCCGCGCTGAGCTCGAGCCCCACGCTGTCGCCCGCGTAGATTTCTCCCGGACTCGCGCAGTTTCCGGCCATCCATCCGCCTGCGTTCGCGAGGACGTCTGGGAGCGCGTCTGTGGGCAGCGGGTGGAAGCGCCCGTCGTCGTGAAACGCGCCGTCGACGCCGAGCTGTCCGAGCTGGTCGTCATAGACGCGGCCGATCTGCACGCAGATGAGGCCGCGCGTGGTGTGGATGATCCGCATTCCCCACGGCAGGCCGCCCGCCGGGTCTGGCGCTCGCAGGGGGAGCAGCCGCGCGCCGCCCGCCACCGGGATGCCCTCGCCGGCGGTGGCGATCGGAGCACGCACCGTGCCGACCGGCGAGCCCGTGAGGATCACTCCGGTCGCCGCGAGCGTGATCGCGGCGGTGGCGAGCACGAGCACGAGCACGAGGAGTGCGACGCGCACATGCGCGGATGCGCGGCGTCGCGGTGATGTACGCGCGAAGCGTGTGCCGAAGAGCGCCGGCAGCGGCCGCCGCCCGGCGTGTCGGCGCCGCCCGGCCAGCACCAGCTCCTGCCCGAACCTGTCCATCGCGTCCATCCTCAGGCCTCCTTCATTCTCGTGCGGAGCTCAGCGAGCCCGCGGCTCACGCGCTTGCGGACCACCGACTCCGAGCACCTCAGGCGTCGGGCCAGCTCGTCGTATTCGGTTTCTTGGAGTACCCGTCCTTCGATCGCGCCGCGCTGCTCAGCTGACAGCCGCTCGAGCTCGAGCAGCGCAGCGCCGCCGTCCGCCGCCGCCGCCCGCTGCTCCACGCGCTCGATGTCCTCGTCGCTGAATACGAGCGGCTCGAGGCCCAGGCGCCTGCGCGCCCGGTCCTCGACCTGTCCGCGGCGGATCGAGTCCGCCATCTTGTGGTGTGCGATCGTGAACAGCCACGCGAGCGCCGAGCTCCGCTGCGGGCTGTAACGCGGCAGGGCGGACAGCGCCGCGGCGAACGTCTCCGCGGTCAGGTCGGCGGCGAGCTCGCGGTCGCCCGTGCGCCGCAGGAAGAAGGCGAGCACGGCGTCCACGCGCCGTCCGTAGAAGAGCCCAAACGCCTCCGCGTCGCTCCTGCCCGCAACAAGAAGCGCCTCATCAGCACGGTCATCATCGACGCCCACAACCAGTACATCGTGAAGGCCGGCAGTTTGTGACGCGAGATCGACGCTGTCTGACGTCTAGGAGCGGTAGCTGAGCACGACTGAAGGCTCGGACTTGAGAAGCGCGCTTGAAGCACGGCGGCGTACGCGCGCGATCGAATATGTGAACCCCACACGCTCGCAGGCACGCTGGGTTCCTTCACGTTGAAGTCGATGGCGCTAGTATGACTAGCACAATGCTCGAGATGACCGATCGCTCGGACCCAACCGCTCTGCACGACCAGGTAGCCGCACAGGTCCGCCGCGCGATTGCCGAAGGCGAGGCAAAGCCCGGGGAGCGGCTGCCGCCGGCACGCGACCTCGCGGCAGTGATGGCAGTGAACACGAACACCGTTCTTCGTGCCCTGCGCGTGCTGCGGGACGAAGGCCTGCTGGACTTCCGCCGCGGGCACGGCATCCGCGTGAGCGGGACTCCCCAACGCAGCGCTGTCACCGCACGTGCACGCGACCTGGTGGCCTATGCCCGCGAGCAGGGCTACCAGCGCGACGAGCTGATCACCATCATTCAGGGACTCCGCTGACCGATGCCGGGACTCATGACCCAGCATCCCCCCGTTGCCGACGCGCCGCTGTCCTCGGCCAGCGGGCCAGAGCAGGGTGTTATCGAAGAGGCCAGGCGCCGCCAGCGCCAGCGACGAATACGCGCCACGATCGGCGGGCTGCTAGCGGCAGTCATCGTCACAGGCTTTGCCTGGGCGCTCGCCGCTGGAGGATCACCCCGGCACTCCCACCAAGCGGGGCGTGGTGGGGCCGGGCAGGGCAGGGCACCAGCTGCGGCAGGGTTCAATGTGCGTCTCTCGCCGGCGCTCAACGGCGGCCAGTACGGGTGGTGCGTCGGTGTCGAAGAACGCGCGGGCGCGATCGGCGGCGGGGGGTGCTCGATGACACCGGTGACCTCGATGCCGCTGGCGATCGACCTGAGCATTGGGAGCCGCAGAACACGCCAGGAGTCCATCGTCATCGTGACCACTCCGCCCGTCGCTGCAATCTTGGTGAACGGTGGCCGGCGCGTGCCGACGGTCGCGCTAGCGCAACTGCCTTACGGTCTGCGAGCCGCGCGCATCCTGATCCCAATTCAGCCCGGGCCCTCGGCGCCTGGCAGACCCAAGCTTGACCTTCCGACCGAACCGACACTTGTGGCCCTCGACGCCCAAGGGCAGCCTATTCCTAACCGGATCGCGCGCGAACGAGCTGAACCAGCCAACGTCTCAGGGCGTGGTCCCTGCACGCTGCATTCCAGCGGGCTACCTGGGCTCGCGCCGCAGTGGAGTCATGTCGCCAACGCAATCAGGCCCTTCCCCGGAAAGCTCGTCGGCCGCGCGTTCTTCTCCTGCATCGATACCGAGTACTACCTGAAGGGCTGGCCGCTGGATGCCGCAGTTCTGCTCGACGCCGCACACCCGGGAACGACCCCAGCAGCGATACCCGGGCTTGCGCCCGTGCGGGAAAGCGCTGGCTTCTTCAACGGTCCGGGCGACTTCAAAGGCGAACTCACCGCGACCCGCTTCGGCAACTCATGGCTCGTCGTAGCCGGCGGCAGCAGCCTCGCCCAACGTATCCAGGTCCTGCGCCACCTCACGGCGACGATCAAGCTGTAGCGTCAGGGTCCCCCAGCTCACGCATGACCCCGCGCGGCCCATGGCGCCCGTGCGGCCGGTCGGCGTAGCGAGCTGCCGTGCGTCACATCGAGAGCTGTCCCTGCGTCTGTATCTGCGTGAGATCGACCGAACGGTCAGGCTACCCCGGTGGATGAGGGCGAGTTTCTCGACTGCTATGAACTGGTTGCGAGGGATCTGGTTGGCTTCTTCGCGCGGCGGACCGGTGACCCACAGTTGGCGATGGACCTGCTCGGGGCCACTTTCCTCGTCGCATTCGAGCAGAGGGCGCGCTGTCGTGCGAGGACCCAGGATCAGCGTGCCGCGTGGGTGTATCGGATCGCCGCCAGCAAGCTCGCCGATCACTTCCGCAGCCAGGAGCGCGAGCGGCGTGTGGTTGCGCGTCTTGACAGCGAACTGCGCGCACTGACACACGCGGAGGTATCAGCCGTCGAGCGGCTGGCCGGCTCAAGCGAGGTCGAGCAGCGTGTGCAGGCTGCGTTGGACCAGTTGAGCTCTGAGCAGCAGGCGGCACTTGATCTGCACGTGATCCAAGAGCGCTCCTACGCGGAGGTGTCACACGCGCTCCAGATCAGCGAGCCCGCCGCGAGGGCCCGAGTGAGCCGCGGCATCAGGGCGCTGCGGCGCGCAACAGCAAGAGAGGCCAAGGAGCAGCGATGAGCACCAGCACAGGCCGAGACGACTTTCGCGATCTCCCGATACTCGGCGAGCTCCGCGACCAGCTACAAGCACGGTTCCAGTCCGCGGCGCCCCCGGTCAAGCTCGCGACGCGGCGACGGCGCTGGCCACGCACGGGGACTCGGCTGGGGCTGGTGCTCGCGGCGCTCATCGTTGCTGGCGGCTCGGCTCTGGCGGCGGGGCTACTCTCGGGGCAGCGCTCACGCCCACTCACGGCCGTCTTTCAGCCAGGGAGTCCAGGGAGCCAGACTGGCTACGGTCCGCCCGGATCGACGTACAGCATCTCGATCTCACCGTCCATGCAGGCAGGCGTCATCGGCTGGTGCACCTCGGTCGTGACCTATCGCGGCACCGAGAACTTCGACCTCGGCACCGGCGGATGCAACGGAGCACCGCCCGCCGTCGGCGCACCGATCTTCGGGGCCCAGGACGGGATCGGCTCACCGGACCTCTCATACGTGTTCACCGCCCCCCAGGTCGCCGCCGTGCGGGTCGCGGGCGGGCCGACGATCCTCACGCGCCCCGACCCGCGTCTGCCCTTTGGGTTCAGGGCCGCGGTCTTCTCGCTGCCCGAGCGATTGCTGGCACACGAGCCCGGCGTAGCGCTCAGCGCTCTGGACAGCACCGACCAGGTGATCCCGGGCGACTCCTACGCCGAGCCGGTCACCGAGGCCACGCGATCCTGGAGGGCTCCGGGCCCACCCGCTTCGGGAGCATGCTCGCTCTCGCCTCGACGGGGCTCACCCGTCGTCCTTGAGTCCGGGTCCGTGCTGAGCGCCGCCATAGGAGACCCCGGCATCCTCGGGCACGCGTTCCTGCCGTGCCTCGACGCGTCCTTCACCCTCCACGGGACACGCTTCGCCGCAGCCGTGCTGCTCGATGCCAAACAGCCGGGGCAGGTGCCCGCGGAACTGCCCGACATGCAGCCCCTCGCCGGGCACCCGGGGATGTTCGCGCGTCACCGCGCGATGACCAATCTCTTCAACGATGAGGCGAACAATCTCGACATCGCAGCGCGGCGCATCAGGAGCACCTGGCTCGTCGTCGCCGGCGGCGCGACCAGCACACAGCGGACGGCTGCGCTGAACGCGCTCACCGTCGGACCGGTCGATCTGAACCGGCCCAGCCCATCGGCCCAGCCGCCGAGCAACGCGCTGTGCTGGATCGCCTACCACCCCGCCAGCGGCCTTCGCGCCCTCTCACAGACCGCGGCCACGAGCCCGCCGCCGGTGCTCGCGATCCTCAAGCGCCGCAGCGGATGGCACATCCACGGCCCCCTGAAGGAACTCACGATCGGGCACACCACCTATATCCTGTCGCGAAAGCCCCAGGCATTCCTCGCGCGACCCCCTTGCGCAACCGCCACGTTCCTGATGGGCGACTGGACGCTGGAAGCAACCGTGCAGCTCACCGTCGGCAAGGGACTCCCCGTCCAGCTGAAGGGCACAACACCCATCGACGGCAAGACGGCCTTCCTCAGGCGCCAGGGCGCAGAAGGCGAACGCGCCGGCATCTGGCAAGAGGTCCGCGGCGCCTGGCTCCAGATCACCGGAGCCACCACACTCCAACAGGAAGCCCTCCTCAAAGCCCTCACCGTCACGCCGCCATCTCACTGACGCCGGGCAGGGGACAGCTCACCAGTCTCCGTCAAAGAGCATGGCTCAAGGCCGAGGCCAGACATGCCCGGGTTCTAGGCTCCCCGTCCGCCCCTGAAAGATCACCAGTCGCCGAGGGGCGGTATGAGCTCAGCTCGCATGCGCGTCGTCACAGCTTCGGCCCCCGTGCGTCTTAATCAGGCAGAGAGATGTCCTACGAGCTTGACGCAGATGAGTTGGCGGCCCTGTATCGGGCACATGCGGAGACGCTGCTCGTGTACTTCACGCGCCGCTGCTATGACGCGCAGCTCGCGCTTGACCTGGTTGCGGAGACGTTTGCCCGGGCGCATGCCGGACGAGCGCGCTTCCGGGGCCAGGGCGAGGCCGATGCGATGGCCTGGATCTGGGCGATCGCGCGCAACGCCTTGCGCGATGCGCTGCGGCGGGGCCTGGCCGAGCGGCGTGCGCTGTCTCGCCTTGGCATCGAGCCGCCGCAACTGACGGAGGAGGAGCTCGCACGCATCGAGCAGCTCGCGGGGCTCGAGGATCTGCGCGCGGCGCTCAGCGAGGCGCTCGAGCGCTTGGCGCCGGCGCAGCGCGAGGCCCTTCGTCTGCGGGTCGTGCAGGAGCTCGACTACGCGACCGTCGCCTCCCGCCTCGGCGTGTCGCAGGCGACGGCACGCGCACGAGTCTCACGCGGGCTGCGGGCGCTGACCGTGGCGCTCGACGGCGTGGATGGAGCGCGATGAGCACGCCTGCGCGAACACCACAGCAGGTGCTCGCCGTGCTCGAGCGAGATCTGGCGCGGGCATTTGCCGCCGAGCCGCAGCCACGGCGGTACCGGCGGGCTTTACGCCGCCCACGCCGCGGCATCGTGCTGCTCTGCGGGGTGGTCGTGGCGTGCGCGTCGACCGCCGCCGCGACGAGCTCGATCTTCTCTCCCTCGCCACCCGTTCCGCGTCTGGCGCCGTTCGGTGTCGATCTTGCCGCCGGCGTCAGCGCCGGGAAAGAATGGGAGCTCCAGCTGAGCCGTTGCGAGCGGCCCGCGGGTAGCGTCAGCGTGCTGCTGAGCACCGCAACAGGTGGCGCCGGTAGCGCGTGCGGCTCGGCGCTTCAGCCGCCGACCACGTTCTATGAACCCCAGGGCGGCGAGGCGCTCGCCTTCGGTGTGGTCCCCTCGGGCACCGCACGCGTGGAGCTGGCGCTCGACCGGGGACATCTGGACGCGCGACCGAGCGCTGTCCCCTCGCGCGCACTGGCGGCAGCGACCCTTCCGAGTGGCAGCGCCGTCTACGTCGTGGCGGTGCCGCGCCAACGGATTGTGACCGCGTTGACCGCTTTCAACTCCGAAGGGGAGCTCCTGCTCGACTGCACAGAACAGCGGTGCGCGAGGCCATGAGACGCGCTCGCCTCATCATCCTGATGGCCGTCCTCGCGGCACTCGCCGCCGCCGGCTACGCGCTCGCGTCAACCCGAGCTCGCACCAGCGGGACTCCGATCAGCGTCGCGTGCACCGGCCCGGGAGACTCGATGCTCTGGCTAACGGGCCGCGTCCCGCAGGGTGTTGATGCGGCATATCTCCTGTACGCGAGTGGGGCCTCTATCCAGGCCGCTGTTCGCGAAGGCCGCTACGCGTTCCTGCTCACGGCCAGGCAGCCATCGCGCCTTCCGCTCACGCTCGAGTACCTGGACGCGCGCGGTCGCCGGCATGAACAGAGGCTGTTCGCTGGACGCTTCTCACGTTGCGCCGCGCGAGCCGCGGACGCTGTCTCGTCTAACCACTTCATCAGGGTCGAGTACAACGAAGCGCCGCTGCGGCGGCGCCCAGGCGAGAGCCCGAACATGTGGGCAATCGAGCTGATCAACGCGGCCAGAGTGCATGTGACGCGGACGGTCGCGTCCTGCAGCATGCAGCGCATGGTGCCGGCGCCGCAGCCCGTCAAGGTCAGCGAAGGCACGCCAAGCTCCGTCCTGCTGGCTTCGCTCGGGGTGCTCGATCGCCCGCCGACCCCGGACGAGCTCGCGCTCACGCCCAGCGCACGCGGGGCGCTCGGGTGGCCCGGCATCTACACGGTGTTTCGGCGCTATACCCGCATCGTGCACGGACCCGACGGCTTCCTCACCACCATCGTGGTGGGCGAAGGGCGCTCCTCAAGGCCGGCCATCGCACTACCCGCCTGCCAGCGCGACGTGAGCATCTACCTCGACGGTCTGCTGCGCGGGCAGCCCGGCGATGTCAAGCGTGACGCCCGCCACGTTGACAGCCAGTTCAAGCTCGGGGCGCAGTTCACCGGGGTGCATCCCTGGCTGAGCTACACCGTCTCGCACAAGCCCGGCATCGGAGGAGGAGGCTTCGGACCCTTCAACGCACGGCAGTTCCGGCGCTCAGGCATGCTCGGCTCAGGGCAGTTCTCGTCGCTGAAGCCGTACAGCTCCGTCGTCTACGGCCTGGTGCCTGACGGCGTCGTGAGCGTGTCCCTCGAGCTGCCCGCGCACGTCACCCGCGGCTACCACGAGCGCTATCCAGAGCCCTACGCCGCAACGGCGCAGGTGACCGCCAACACTTTTATCTTCCCGCGGGTTCCGCGCGATGCGGCCGTCGCAGTGCAGCGCACAACGATCATCTGGCGCGACGCCCAGGGCCACATTGTGCGGGTCGTGCATGAACCGTGATCTGCTCCGCGGGCGGAGGTGATCGGGGACGTTCGGCGAGATCTGGAATGCTGCTTTGCACCGCAAGCAGTACCCGTGCTAAGCGACCTCGAGACGATGGGAGTGGGCCGGATTTGATCCTCCTCCGCAAGGCGCCGAGGGTACTCAGAGGGCACATCTCTCCGCCCGCGAGCACATTTCTGGGCTAATTCGCGCTTATGGTGGTGACGTCACTAACCGGGCTATGTGCAGGGGATTAGCAGATTTGCGGCGATTCTCGCCTGGGCCAATAACGGCAAAACCACCATGGCAAGGAAGGGGCCGCCAGTTCGAGTCCGGCGCTGGGCTTTAAAGTTCCTGCAAACCAGTGACATTTGGTAAGCGTTCAGTTGGTTGGGGGACATGATCCCGGCGCGTCGAATCCCTATGCGTGGAGCGCTCTGAAGCGGAGGCGATCTACGACGCCGGACGCGAGGTCGTGGTCGAGGTGCTGCTGCGGATGGACGAGCAGATCCGCAGGCTGGAGGCCCGTGTCGCTCGTCAAGACGAGCGGATCGCCCAGCTCGAGCGGCGGCTGAACCGCAGCTCGCGGAACTCCTCGTCTCCGCCGAGCTCAGATCCGCCCAACCGGACGTCCGAGCGCGGCAAGGACCCATCCGGGCGCAAACGCGGTGGCCAGCCCGGTCACGAGGGGCGCGGACGGGATCTGTTGCCGGCGTTGGCGGTGGACGAGGTGATCGAGCACTGGCCCTCGCGCTGCGGTTGCGGACACGTCTTCGGCGAGCAGGAGCACGACCGGGCTGGAGAGCCAGTCGTTCACCAGATCGAAGAGCTACCCGAGCTGACCGTGAGAGTGATCGAGCACCGTGCCCAGCGCCTTTGCTGCCCGCGCTGTGGGCGCAGAATCTCGTGCGCAGCTGCCGCGGGAGCTCACTGCGAGCTCCTTCGGTCCCCGCCTTCAGGCAGCGCTCGTAGCGCTCTCGGTGCGCAACCGTGTCTCCCGTCGTGACGTGGTCGAGCTCGGCGAAGAGCTTTTCGGTGCCCGCCTGTCGACGGGAAGCGTCGATACCCTCCTCACCCGCGCCAGCGAAGCGCTCGCCGAGCCCTATGAGGACCTGCTCGGGCGGGTTCGCGATGCGGGGGCGCTCAACGCGGATGAGACGGGCTGGCGCACCGCCGGAGAGCGCCGCGCGCTGTGGGGCCTTTTCACCAGCCGTCACGCCTTCTTCCAGGTCGCGCGGGACCGTCACGAGGACCACGCCAAGAGCCTGCTCGCCGACACCCAGGCGGTCGTCACCTCTGACCGCTGGTGGGCATACCGCAACCTGCCTTTGCGCCGCCGCCAGCTCTGCTGGTCTCATTTGCAGCGCGACTTCGTTGCCCATGCCGAAGGACTCGCCGCCGAGAAAGAGTTCGGCGAGCACGGCCTTGAGCTCTCACACGAAGTGTTCTCGGCTTGGGAGACCTTCCAACACACCCACGACCGGCGCGAGCTCAAGCGCACGATCACCCGGCTGGCACGCACCTACAAGCCGATCATCGCCAGCTACGCCGCTAAGCGAGCTCGCAACAAACGCTGTCGCGGCATGGCGCGCAACCTTCTCAAGGCCTGGCCCGCGCTCTGGAGCTTCGCTAAACACGACGGCGTGGAGCCAACGAACAACCACGCTGAGCGTGGCCTTCGCGGCGCAGTCATCTACCGCAAGCTCTCCCTCGGCACCCAATCCCAGGGCGGCGAGCGGCGCATCGAGCGACTGCTCTCCGCCCACACCACCTGCCGCCTACAACACCGCTCGCTCTACGACTACCTCAGCGAGCTCCTCACCGCCCACGCACGTGGCGACCCACTGCCACTGCTCGCCTGACCAGCGACCCACTGAACGCTTACGACATTTGGGCCCACTGCGGTGTCATCCAAATAGGAAGAGGAGCCAGTCGGTGTCCTTCCCTGACCTAGAAAGGTCCCTGCCAATAGCATTCTTTTGTGAGCAACGACTCCATTACAGAGCGAAAGGGGTCCCGAGTCGACTCGAACCGACTTAGGCGGAAGAGAGCTGATACTCGCTTTCAAGGAAAGCAGTAACACGGTATCGGTCGAACGCGACGCCGGCTGTCGTCCGAACCAGTCGTCTGCGCGGCCCTTGCCCTGACGCTCGCCGGCTCGGAAAGCACTAGCAAGCCGAGCACTGACCCATGCCGCGAGGCACGGGCCACGTGCCTGGCTGTGATCGGTCTAATGGTCTGACAGGAACGTCACCCGCCACGACCTGTTGTTGCAGATGCTACTGGGCGCCGTCACCTTGACCTCGATCTGGTCTCCCGACCTGTGAGCCGCGATTTGCACCACTCGGGTGTGAGCTTAGCCTCGTGAGGGAGCTGCCGTTAGGGTCCGGGCGCGGGAGTTGCGAGCTCGGCGTGTAGGAAGCCGACGGTGCGCTCCCAGGAGCGCTGTGCGGCTTGTGCGTCGTAGTTGCCCAGGCGGTCGGTGTCGTTGAAGAAGGCGTGCCCCGAGCCCGTGTATTTGTCGAAGATGACGTCAACCCCGGCGGCGCGAAGTTCCGCTTCAAGTGCCTTGGCGTCCTTGAGCGTGATGAGCGCGTCAGCGGTCCCGAAGTGCCCGAGGATGCGGCCTTTGATGCCCGTGAGGTCGGGTGTGAGCCGGGCCGGGTTTGACGGAGACCTTCGATGCAGGGCATTCTGTCCTGCTGAAGGGAGACGCTCCGGCGATGCCAAGAGGAAGGAAGTACCCACAGGAGTTGGTCGACCGCGGAGTTCGGCTCGTGTTCGAATCCGGGCGTCCGATAGCGCAGGTCGCAGCTGACCTGGGGAATGCACCCCGAGGTGTTGCGCAAGCGCGTGCGCCAGGCCGAGACCGACACCGCTCGACGGGAGGGTCTTATCAGCCAGGAGCACGAGGAGATCAAAGAAGCCTGCGCCGTGAGAACTTTGAGTTGCCTGCCGCGCGAATGAGATAATCGAAGTCCGCCTCGGTTTTTTTCGGCCAAGGAACTCGACCCAGACCGACCGAAGTGAGCCGCTACGTCGATGAGCATCGTGGCCGCTTCGGGGTCGAGCCGATCTGCAACGTCTTGGGCGTGTCGGCGTCCGCCTACTACGAGCGCTCAAGCGGGCGGCGCTCTGAGCGATCGCTCAAGGACGAGCAGCTGCTCGGTCAGATCCAAGGAGAATCCACGCGGCCAACTACTACGCCTACGGGTATCGGCGCATGTGGAAGGCGCTTCTAGCGGGCCGGCGAACCGGCGGCGCGCGGCACTGTTCAGCGACTGATGAGCGTGGACGGGATCCAAGGCGCCAAGCGGCGCGGCAAGCCGTGGCGGACGACGAAGCCCGATCCGCAGGCCAAGCGCCGAGCGGACCTCGTGGAACGTGACTTCAGCGCGGAGGGGCCCGATTCAGCTCTGGCTGGCCGATCTGTCCTATCTGCGCTGCTGGGAGGGGGTCGTCTTCTTCGCGTTCATTATCGACGCCTTCAGCCGCTGGATCGTCGGCTGGCAGTTCGCCTCCCACATGCGCACGGATCTCGTCTTGGACGCGTTGCGGATGGCACTGGGACAGCGCCCCGGGCGCCGACGTCGAGCTCATCCACCATTCAGATCGCGGCAGCCAGTACACGAGCATCGAGTACGCCCAGATGCTCATAAAGACAATCGCGTCCTCGCGTCCGTTGGCTCGGTCGGTGATGCCTACGACAACGCGATGGCCCAGAGCTTCCTGGACAGCTTCAAGACTAAGCTGATCGCAGACCGGGTGTGGCGCAACGCGATCGCAGCTCGAGCTCGCCGTCGTCGAGTACGTCGGCTGGTTCAACCACACACGTCTGCACGAGTCGCTCGGCGACCTGCCACCCGCTGAGTTCGAAGCCCTTTACGCTGCGAAAGACAGACCAACTCGATCCCCATCAGATGAAAGATGGAAACCACCAAATCTGGTCTCCGTCAAACCCGGTCCGGCTCAGGTGTGCCGTGGGGCATCATGTAGTAGTAGGTCACCGCGGCGGCGATCTGCGGGCAGGTGGCTGCAGCCCACACAGCGAGCTCCCCGCCAATGTCGAAGCCGACCGCTCCGACGCCTGGTCCCTCCACACCGGGCTGGGAGGCCAGAAACTCGGCGGCGCTGCGCATGTCCTGCTCGGCCTGGTCCATCGAGAGCGCCATTATCTTCTGCTGCGTTTCGCCTGGCTGGGTGGTGCTGTCGCCGTGGCAGAGATCGGGGGCGAGCGCGAAGAGCCCCTCATCGGCCAGGCGATCGCAGACCGAGCGGATGTGATCGTCAAGGCCCCACTGCTCCTGTATGACGATCGTTGCTGGACCATGCTGAGCGGCGGGTATTGCCAGGTAGCCCGGCGTAGCGCCGGCGCCGGTCGGGAACTCGATCTCGGGCATGTCGCGGCTCCTCAGAGTCGATGTGTAGCTCGCCAGCACTGGCTGCCATCCACCCAACGCAGATGCTCGCGGGTCCGGGCCGCATGCGCACTGGACGGTGGTCCCAAATCCGCTCCCAGTCCTCTCGACAGTCGCTCCAACGGCTCGCTCGCTTGCGTGGAATGATGGCGATGTGACTACCGCGGTGGCTGTGGCGCGTGTCGGCGTGGGGGGTATGCCTCTGGCGCGTGCGCGATTCGCCTGGGCGTCGCTCGCGTTCGGCGTGTGCGTGTTTTCGGTCTTGGTAGCCGTCGCGGGGCGGTATGGCTACCACCGCGACGAGCTGTACTTCCTCGATGCTGGGCGGCACCTGGCGTGGGGGTATCCGGATCAGCCGCCGTTGGTGCCGCTGTTGGCGAGGCTGATGAACGACCTAGCCCCCGGGTCGGTGGTGGTGCTGCGGCTGCCGTCGGCAGTCGTTGCGGCGGCGATCGTGCCGCTGACCGGGGCGATCACCCGCCTTCTCGGCGGCGAGCGCGGCGCGCAGCTGCTCGCGGCCGGGTCGATCGCCGTCTCCGCGGTCTATCGTCGACGCCTCGCGCCAGTCAAGGCAGCGCGACGAATCGCCCGCGGTCAGGTTTCGATCGTGACCAGCGTGCCGATCGGCGCAACGCGTCCGTTCGGGATCGTGCGCGCCTCGCTGTCCGAGCTGAAGACGATAGAGCGCTGTCGGCGACTCTTGTGCCGCATCGCATGCGGATCGTCCGCGAGCGGTCCGTAGCGAATCAGCCCTGTTCGCTCGGAGCGTCTTCGCCGCTCGGTGCCTGCAGCCCGCCGGTGGCGCTTACATGCTGCCCCTCGCCTTCGCGCGGGGTGGAGCTGCGCCCACCGGCTGCTGGTCCTTTTGGCTGGCCGGGTGGGCTCACCGGTTGCGGCTGGCTGCTCTTTGCCCCGGCTCCGCTGCTTGGCGAAACGGAGGGGTGCGGCGACGCTCGCGCCGGTGATCGATCGGGTGAGCGGCGCTGCAGCCCGTGGCGAGCCACTGCGAGCTCCTGTCGCACGACGGGGCGCTGATAGTCGATCAGCAGGCGTTCACGCAGGACGCTGACGGCGGCAGCCGGATGGTTGTCCAGCTGCAGCGTGCGGCCGAGGTCGTAGAGCGCGTAGGCATAGGTCAGGCAGGCGCTGCTGGCTGCCTCGGCGCAGCCCTGCGAGGACTGGCCGCTTGCTCTGATCGCCGCGCGCAGGTCGCTGACGGCCGCACTGTAGTTGCCCGCTTCGAGCAGCCGGTGCCCTTCAGCCTGCAGTTCGGCGACGCTCGCGGCGCGGCGCGGACTGGTCGACGTGGCTGTGCCGATGGCGCGAGCCGCCGGCGTGGGGCTGGCTGGCGAACGCGCCGCGGGGTGGAGAGCAGCGCTCATCTGGCCGTTTGGAGAGCGCCCTGGTGCCCTGGGCTGCGCTGAGCGTGACCTGGCCGGGCCGACGTAGTCAGTTCTGCGCGAAGCCCGCGATCCGCCCAGGCCGCTGACCAGCCCAGCCGTCACCGCGCCGAGCGCCAGCAGAGCGGCGAGGCCGCTGAGGAGAGGGCCAGCGTGCAAGCCGGGGCGCGGAATAGCCCCCGACAGGTGCGCCACGCACCTCCTCCCGAGCGCCCGCGGCGCACCCGTTCCTCCCGGTGCGCCGCCCTGCTGATCAGCCTGTCTCGCCCGTTGCCGGCGGGTTCCGCGCACCGGCCGTCCGGCAACGCGCGCCTTCTCGAGCGACTTCGCCGCCCAGCCAGCGCTCGCTGTGCTCAGTCTCACGAGCGCCGTCGCGAAATGCCCGCGTCCAGCGCGGGGCGCGCCGAGCGCGCTCACCTCCGCGTATACGGACTCGAGCTGTATGCCTGCGTGCACGGTCTCTCCTCCGACCACCGCACGCTGGACATGCATGATGGAAAGGCCTGCGATCTCCAGCTCGTAGGCGAGCGTCGCCGGATTCTCGATCCCGAGCGCGCGCAGCTGCTCGAAGCTCACCGGCGTCCCACCGGCGGCGTGCAGGATCTCAACGAGGCGAGCCTGCTCCTCGTCGAGGGGCCGTACGACAACCGGGCCGTCGCTGAATCCGCGCAGGTTTGCGCCCATAGGTTCGGTTGTACCCTCTTTGCCCGTTGAGTGCATCGGTACAGAGCCGCAGCCGAGCAGCGGCCCCCGGGCGCCGTAGAACCCCGATCAGGCTCATAGGCTCGCGAACGTGCGCGTGGCGTACGCAGACCGCTTCGCACCGATCCCGAACCCGGGTCGAGCGACTCGAGCGTCTGGCCGCAGAGCTGGGCTCGACGCCTGCTACGCCCAGGGCTGGCAGGCGCCGCAAGCGTGCGGCCGCCTACTCCGACAGCCCCGCTGCCCGCATTCCTTCGGCGTGGTCGAGATAGATCCGGCTACGCCAGATCCTGTCGCCGCGAAAATCGAGGATGGCCACGTACGGCTGATCGACCGGGACCCCGCTGCCCCTGCCGCGTCCTTGCATCCTACCCAGCACGAGGACCCGATCGCCGAGATCACGAAACTCCTCAGGGATGCTTTGGAGCTCCTCCCAGTTTTCGCTGGTGTCGACGGCGAACCGCTCGACGCCCTCGCGTCCACGGTAGCCGCGCCCGTCGAGGGCCCTGACGATGCCCGGGTAGTACTCGAAGTCGGGGGTCGCGAGCTCGGCGAACAAGCCATCGACGTCACGGCGGTTGTAGGCATCGGTCACTCGCTTGGCAACGTCCACTTTGTCTCGCGACATCTCCACGCCATTATCGCGCAGCCACAATGCACCGCGTTCGGGCCCGAGCTCGGCGCTAGACACGCGGGATCCGCAGCTCCGGAAAATTGATCAAAGTTGTCGGGTACGCCCTGGGGCTGGCGCGACATGTACCCGAGGAAGTCGAGTTCAGTGTGCCCCTAGCCCCGCCGCGGCCGCGGCTTCGGCCTGCTGGAGATAGACCTTCAGTCGACTCACTTGCGTGCCTCGAAACGTGAACACCATATAGAACGTGTTCGCCACCTCAACGCCGCTGCTGGTCCCACGGATGCGCAAGTCGCACGTCGCCAAAACATGGTCCCCGCTCTCCTCTAACGCGGTCACGGCTGCCTGGACCGGTTCGATCGCGTCCGGCGCGAGCCACCTTCGGATGGCTTCCCTCCCCCGCACGATCCCGAATTGGTCGACCCTCTGGACCTCGGCGTCGACAGCGAACATGTCCGCCGCGCGATCGTAGTCGCCTTCAGTCATGGCAGCGATGCCGGCTCTGATTAGCTCGAAGCGTGTCGCTGACATGTACGGCAGTATCGCGCTTTCGTTTTCCGTTGCAAGAGCGGCTTCCGGGGAATCCGCAGCTCGGGAAAGTTGATCAAAATGGTCGACCGCGCCCAGGGATCGCAGGGCCACTAGCAGCGGAGACACCCGTTTCGCCTGGATGCGAGGGCGTGAGTCCGCTCCGCGAGCGTGCCCAGTTTGGACGAGCTGCGAGCGTCTCGCATGCCGCAGTGGAAGCCTCCGCTTTCGACTCCAAGCAGCACTCTTTCACTGTATCCTCGCATCCGCAAAGCGCGACGCCTTGTCTGCTTCGCGGCTGGCACTTTTCAATTGGCAGCGCTGCCAATATCGCCAACAATCGAACGCAATTTACAGCGATTTGTGTTGATGACGCTGAGCCGGGTACGCAGAGCCTCGGGCTTGGCTGCACTGCCACCCGCGAGCGCCCAGCGTGCTCGCGTGGGAGCGTGATTTGCAAGGTACTCGCCGGTGAGGCCGCCCGTGAAACCGGTGGCACCGTCCAGGACGATGTCGTAGGGCCGCTCGGCCAGCATGCTCTGTTTACCCAGACTCTAGTTCAGCACTTCAGGGCGGCCCGGCATTCGGTCTACCGCCTCGAAGGAGCATGCTCACTCCGCGCTACATCGGCCAAGAGCTACAGCGGGGCAACGACCTCGCCCGCGTCGAGGGTCATGTCCGCTGTGAACTTGAATGATAGGCGCGCCGTCTGCGTGCCCACCCCCAGCTCCTCGCCGATCGGATAGCTGTCCAGCCGCGTCACCCTCACGTGCCACGGGCTACAAATATGGACAGTCACGTTGCGCAGCCGAACGGGCACCTCCACGACCTTCTGATAGCAGGCGCGAGTGCTGTCGGCCGCGTCGCGGAACTGCTTGAGCCCGACCTGCTTGACCTCCTGCTTCTCGAGAGCTTCGAGGAATCGGCGACCGTCGCCACGGGCCAGCAGTTTGACGATGTCCGGGACGTCCTTGGCGAGGTCCGGGATCTCCTTGAAGATGGTCGGGACGTCCCTAATAGTCGGCACTAGGCGCATCAGGCTATGAGTCGTTCCCAGCTGTTCAACCTGCAGCAGCTGCGTCCAGCCAGCCCTGCTGTCTTTTGCGTAGTCTCCGCCGAACACCGTGAT
This sequence comes from uncultured Solirubrobacteraceae bacterium, assembly GCA_963730575.1. Taxonomy (GTDB): domain Bacteria; phylum Actinomycetota; class Thermoleophilia; order Solirubrobacterales; family Solirubrobacteraceae; genus Palsa-744. The sequence goes on along the minus strand of CAVSSG010000005.1, from coordinate 539,647 downwards.
CTTCGTCTTCTTGGCCCGCCCGGTCTTCGGGTTAAACCTGCCCAGCGCCTTGGCGTAACCGAACTCCTCGCGCCCGTTGAGCAGTGACATCGGGTTGTCCACGAAGACGTACGGCGCGGCCATTACCAGCCGGCGGCGGCGGTTCCCCTTGCCGTCGGAAGTTCTCGCCTCGAGCGGCAGCAACAGTGAGAGCTGGGTCTCTTTGACAAACCCCTCAGCGTTGAAACGCTTTACCTTCGAGCGCAGTTCGGCGAACGGACCGACGACCATCACGACGTAGCGACTCAGCGGCCTGTATTCCACCTCGCCCTTCGCTGGGTCGTTGAGCATCCGCCGGCAGAGATTTTTGATCCTCCGCGTGTCGCCTGCGAGTAGGAAACCATGGAAGCTGCCTCCCTTGCATTCGAAGGGCGCCGGGGCCGTCTCGCGAGCGCCGAATTGCGCATAGGACGGAAGCTCCGAGTTCACAGCCAGGTTGGATTCTCGCCGATGATTGGGCGATCGTAGCCGATCAGCGCACGCGCCGCCTGCATGCCTGATGTGACCGCCGCCTCGACGCAGCCGCCGTCGATACCGTTACGCGTCCAGTCTCCGGCGAGCATCAGGTTCTCCACGCCGGATTCGTCTGCCGCAAGCCGCGTCGCCATCGACCCGGCGGTGGTCAACACGTACCGCTCGCTCTCCGTCGTGTTTGCACACCAGTGCTGCGCCACGAGGCGCGCTGAGCCGTCGCGCTCCTGCGGATCGGAGATGGCCGCCTGGGATCCCCTGGGGGAAGACCGGGAGGCGGTGAATGACGTGCCATGCGCCGTAGTCGGCTCGACATCGACGCTTGCCCTATGCGACGATCCCTTTCGATCTGCAAGTAGGCCTCTTTGTGAAGGTCGCGACCCCTTGATCGATACGGGATGGGCCACAACTCGAGACCCCTTTTCCCTCTCGGAAGCGCTGCTTGACGCTTTCACTCGAGGTTCTGGAGAATCTCGTTCGCACGGGACCACTGGTCGCGCGGGGCAACAAGGTAGATGTCGCCGCGCCCACGCCGATCCAATGGCTCGGCGGCTGCCTAGCGCGAGCTGACCGCGACCTGAATGCCGACCCCAGGCGCCGTGTTCGGCGCGGCCTGGGCGCCTAATGTGGCTCGAGGATCACGAGTGGGATCTCGCGCTCGGTGCGCCGCTGGTAGCTCTCATAGCCGCTGTAGGCCTTGACCACCTTTGGCCACAGGCGTTTACGTTCTTTGACGTTGGCAACGCGCGCCCTCACCCCGATACGGCGCGAACCGACCTGGACGGTCGTGTCCGGGTTCGCACGGAGATTGTGAAACCAGGCGGGGTTCTTCGGATAGCCGCCCTTTGACGCGACGAGCACGAGGTTCTCGCCGTCCCTGATGTAGACGAGCGGGGTCGTGCGTGCCCTCCCGCTCTTGGCCCCCACATGATCGAGCAGCAGCATCGGCGGCGCTCCGGGAACGCGGTGACCGACGAGGCCATGGCTAGCGCGGTAGACCACGACGTGACCCTGGATTAGCCGGCCGAGCAGTCCCCAGCTGCGCTCCACCCACTCGAGGTCGGGCCTTCGCATAGTCACACGAGTCTAGTCGGCCGGCGTTCGGTTCGAGGACCCCTTACCGCTTATCCCCGGTAGCTGGAATGCCGGACTCGTCGCGGCCGGGCTCTGAATACCGTTTCGGAGCCGGGCCGTTCGGAGGTCCTGTGCGGGCGCCTCGCCTCGCAATCGTTCGGGCTGGCATGGGCTTGCTGATGCTCGATCCGACTGCGGCGCGGCGCGTGATCGTCGTCGCTCGCGTTGTCTGCCGCCTTCGCCCCATCCGAGCCGGCTGGGAGGTCAAAGCGAGGGTACGCTTGATACGTGAAGGTGCGCGCCGCAGTCCTTGAGGAGTTCGCCCGCCCGCTCGTGGTTCAGGAGCTGGACCTGGCCGATCCACGCCCGGGCGAGGTGCTGGTCAGGCTCTGCGCCTCTGGCGTGTGCCACACCGACATGTACACGGCATCCGGGTCCGATCCATCCGGCTACGCGCCCACGGTCCTCGGACACGAGGGCGCAGGCGTCGTGGAGGCCCTTGGTGAGGGGGTCAAGACGCTCAAGCACGGCGACAAGGTCGTAACGCTGTTCTCGCCCCAATGCCGGGAGTGCGTTCACTGCGTCAGCCCCCGTACCAATCTATGTCTCGCCATCCGCGAGCAGCAGAACAAGGGCTACCTCCCGGACGGCACGACGCGGCTGTCTCGATCCGGTGAGCCGATCCGGCACTTCATGGGCACCTCGACCTTCGCCGATTATGCCGTCATCCCGGAGATCGCGTTGGCCCACGTCAGCCCGGAGACGCCCCTCGACCGCGCCTGCCTGTTCGCGTGCGGGCTCTCAACGGGGCTGGGGGCGGCCATGTTCACCGCCAAAGTGCAGCCGGGGGCGAGTTGTGTCGTGTTCGGCGCGGGAATGGTTGGCCTCGGCGCCGTAGCCGGATGTCGTCTGCAGGGCGCCGAGCGGATCATCTGTGTTGACCTCTCGGCGGATCGGTTGAAGCTCGCCCGCGGTCAAGGAGCCACCGACTGCTGGCACGCGGACGGGCACGCGGTTGAGCGGACGCTCGAGGCCACGGCGGGGTTCGGCGCCGACTACACCTTCGAGGCCACCGGTCGCGTCTCGGTCATGCGGGAAGCGCTCGAAGCCGCACGCATGGGCTGGGGTCTTTGCACGGTGTGCGGGGTGGCGGGCAAGGGCGAGACTCTAGATGTCGTCCCGCGCCTACTCATCACTGGACGACGCGTTTGTGGGTCGTCGTTCGGCGGTGTCAAGGGACGCGACCAGGTGCCCGAGCTCGTCGAGCTGTACCTCAGCGGAGAGCTCGACGTCGACCCGTTCATCTCGCATCGCATGCCTCTGGAGGAGGTCAACCGAGCCTTCGAGCTCATGGGGGCCCAGGACGGGATCCGCTCCGTGCTCGAGCTCGGCGCGGAAGCATAGTCTGGGTCACGCTTCCGCTCGATCATTGCCAGCACCACGACGGAAGGGCCGAGGACCTCCTCTTCAACTGCGCGTCTCCGGACCGCGGGACTACTGGCTTCCCCCGCAGAGCGATAGTGGCCGGCTGAGGCGGAACACTGTCGAGTTTCGGGGCATGAAAATGACTCTCGAGCGCCGTTGTTCTGACCCCGGCCGTTAGGGTCCGGTGACCGGGACAGGGGCTCTCAGGGAGAACGCATGCTGGGCAGGCCGATTCTTGGACGATGGGCGTGTTGAGCCCGGGAGTTTCATTGGCCGCCCCTGCGACTTGTCCGGTTGCGCTCCGAGCGCGGATCCGTTGGTGTCGTTGTGCCCACGGCGTCTCCCGTCCTGTCAAGTGCGTCGAAGGAGACAGCGATGAGATCAGTCGCGTTGGATGTGCACCTGGATTTCTGCGAGGTAGCGATCGTCGAGGATGGTGAGCTCCGCTCGGCCGGTCGGATCGAGACCAAGCCCGAGCAGATCGAGCTGTTCGCACGGAGCCTTGGCCCCGATGACCGGGTGGCGCTCGAGGTCACGGGGAACGCGTGGGAGATCGCACGGCTGCTTGAGCCGCACGTCGCGCAGGTGCTGGTCGTCAGCCCGAGCGATACGGGTATACGCCAGGCCCGCGCGAAGACCGACCGCCTCGACGCAAGGACGCTCGCGAGGCTCTTGGCGGCGGGGTCCCTGGACGGGGTGTGGATGCCCGATCGGTGGACGTGGATGATGCGCCGGCGCCTGTCGCGTCGCTCACAGCTCGTCTGGGCGCGCAACCGGTCCAAGAATCAGATCCACGCGGTGCTGATGCGCCAGCTCATCGGCCGCCCACCGTTCTCAGACCTGTTCGGCGTCAAGGGCCGGAGGTGGCTCTCAGGGCTTCGGTTGGCGCCCGAGGAGTCAGAGACAGTCGGCGCCGCGATGCGCCAGATCGAGTTCCTCGAGAAAGAGATCGCTGAGGTTGAGCGGCTGATCGCGGGTGCGGCCCTCGAATCGGCACAGATCAAGCGCTTGATGAGCGTGCCGGGTGTCAACGTGATCGTCGCCGCGAGCTTCATGGCGGCGATCGGCGACATTCACCGCTTCCAGAACCCGCGCAAGCTCGTCGGCTACCTCGGTCTGGATCCGCGGGTGCGCCAGTCAGGCGTCTCACCCGCGACGCACGGGCACATTTCAAAGCGCGCCTCCACCAGGGCGCGTCACGCGCTGGTGGAGGCGTGCTGGACGACGGTGCGCCAGCCCGGCCCGCTGCACGCCTTCTATCAGCGCATCCGGGCACGGCGTGGGCACTCTGTCGCGATCGTCGCCGCCGCGCGCAAGCTCGCGAGCCTGTTCTGGTGTCTGCTCACCCGCGAGGAGGACTACGCCTACCAGCAGCCCTCGCTGACGAAGAAGAAGCTCAGGCGCCTTGAGATCGCCGCCGGCTCAGAGCGCTACACCGCGAAGGCTGCCGGCATCTGGAGTGCCAACGATGCGGTGCGCGAGGCCGAGCGCGAGCTCGCCCGCCAGGCCGAGGTCGCCTATGCGCGGAGCGTTCGCGACTGGCATGCCATCCAGGCGGTGAAGGTGGGCGCGAGTGTGACACCGGGGCGCGCATCAAAGAAACCCACAAAGGGTGAAGCTGCGCGGCAGACCACAAGCCCCTGACGTCTGCGCTTCGCTACGTCATCGGCTCGCGCCCAGAGCAACGATCTCACATACCGGTTGCTCCTACAAGCCAGCGCCAAGCGCGCCGGCTCCGACCCCGCGCGGGCGCAAACTCTTCGCATGGGCCCCGTCCAGTCACGATCAGCCTGATCCGGAGCCACAGGAGCCGATCTGACGCCCTGAGAGAAGGGTCCGCGACCGATCCGCTGGCCGAGATCGTCGCAAAGTGCGAGCGAAACGTAGCCCCGGCCCCCTTGTTTTTCATCCGTCGTCCGAACCGAGCGTGAGCGCGGCCGTTGCTCGGACGCTCGCTCGTCTCTGAGACCAGCAGTCCAGGGCCGTTGCCCGGCAGTCGCGAACCGCCGCAGCCGTGCTGTCTGAGGCCGAGGCCTCATCAAACTGGTAGCCTTTTTGGCCGGTTTGACGCCGTGTTTGCGGGGGACGTAGGTGGCGGAGTCCGTTGAGCTTGCGACGATCCTGTTTACCGACCTGGTCGGCTCTACGCGGCTGGCTACTTCGGTGGGTCCGGTGCGTGCGGATGAGCTGCGGGAGGAGCATTTCGCCTTGTTGCGTCAGGCGATCGCCTCCGGCGGTGGTCGGGAGGTAAAGAACACGGGCGATGGGCTGATGGTCGCCTTCGCCTCGGCCTCTGCGGCGGTGAAGTGCGCGGTGGCGATACAGCAGCTCTCTGAGCGTCACTACCGGCGCGCCGAACAGGCCCTGCACGTGCGCATCGGCCTCGGCGCGGGAGAGTCCACGATCGAGGACGGGGACTACTTCGGAATGCCTACGGTCGAGGCCGCACGTCTATGCGCGCAGGCTCCCTCCGATGGGATTCTCATCTCAGCGCTCACCAGGACGCTGGCTGGGCGCTGCGAGGGCGCGGAGTTTCACTCGGTGGGCGAGCTCGAGCTGAAGGGTTTCCCCGAGCCGGTGGAGGCGTTCTCGGTCTCCTGGTCGCCGCTCGGCGAGGAGGCCTCCGGGGCCGGGGGCTGGCCCTTGCCGGCGGCGCTTCGCTCCGTGCCACCGGTCTCCTATGTGGGACGCATCGAGGAGCGCGCTCTGCTCGAGGAGGCGATGGTGCTCGCGCGCGATGGGGCGCGCCAGGTGGTGCTGCTGTGCGGCGAGCCGGGGATCGGCAAGACCAGGCTCGCCAGTTATGTCGCTCACCGTGCGCACGCGGAGGGAATCGCGGTGTGCTGGGGTGGGTGCTCGGAAGAGCTCGCGGTGCCGTATGAGCCGTGGATCGCGGTGTGCTCGCAGCTTGTCGAGCATGCCCCGGCGCAGCTCCTTCACGAGCATGTCGAGCGCCACGGCGGCGAGCTCGGCCGCCTCGCGCGCAAGCTCCCTGCGCGTGTGCAGGGCCTGCCCGAGCCGCAGTCCTCAGACGCTGAGACCGAGCGATATCTGCTGTTCTCGGCCGTCGCGGGGCTGCTCGGAGAAGTTGCAGAGAGCATGCCGGTGTGCGTGGTGCTCGACGACCTGCACTGGGGCGACGGGCAGTCGTTGGCGCTTCTGAAGCACCTGGTGCGCACTGTCGAGCACGGGGCGCTTGAGGTGATAGCGACCTACCGCGACTCTGATCTGGGTAAGGACCACCCGCTGACCGGGGTGCTCGCCGACCTACGTTCCGTCGCAGGGGTGCAGCGCGTCTCCCTGCGCGGCCTCGGTGTCGATGAGGTGGCGCAGATGATGACGGCAGCAGCAGGGCACGAGCTCGATCAGGACGGGCTGGAGCTGGCAGGCGAGATCGCGCAGGAGACCGACGGCAACCCCTTCTTCGTTGGGGAGATCCTGCGCGGCCTCTCAGAGTCCGGAGCGCTCGTTTTCGACGAGACAGCGGGGCGTTGGCACGTGGACACGCTCCGCGGGGCTCGCGCTGCCCGAGAGCGTGCGCGAGGTGATCGAGCGGCGCGTGGAGCGCCTTGGCGACGAGACCGTCGAGGTCCTGCGGCTCGCGGCGGTGGTCGGCCGCGTGTTCGACATCGAGCTGCTCGCCGCGAGCTCAGAGCTACCGGAGGACCGCCTGCTGGACCATCTAGAGGCAGCCGTTGCCGCCTCGCTGCTGGCCGAGTCCAGCGACCGGGTCGGGCAGTTTCGCTTCGCCCACTCGCTCATCAACCAGACGCTGTATGAGGGCCTCGGCGCCACGCGCCGTGCGCGGATGCACCAGCGTGTCGCCCAAGCGCTCGAGCAGCTCTATGGCGAGGACCCTGGCGATCGCCTCTCGGAGCTCGCGCTGCACTGGCGCCTCGCAGCAGTCTCGGTCGACAAGGCCAAGGCAGCCGACTACGCCCTGCGCGCCGGGAAACGCGCGCTCGACAGCCTCGCTCCCACCGAGGCCGTGAAGCTGTTCACCGACGCCGTCGAGCTGATGGGCGACGCCGACAGCGCCGAGCGCTGTGAGGTGCTGATCGGGCTCGGCGAGGGCCAGCGCCAGACCGGCGACGCAGGCTACCGCGAGACGCTGCTCGAGGCCTCCCGGATCGCCTCCGTTCTCGCCGAGGCGGAGCTCGCCGCCCGAGCGGCGCTGGCGAACAACCGTGGCTATGCGAGCGTGATCGGCGAGACCGACGAGGAGCGGCTCGCCGCGATCGAGCGAGCGATCGAGCTTGACGACCCGCCGCACCCGGGCCGCCGGGCACGCCTGCTCGCGCTCCAGGCGATGGAGCTCACGTGGGACCCTGACTTCCGGCGTCGCCGGGCGCTCGCCGACGAAGCGGTCGCGCTGGCTCGAAAGACAGGGGATCACAGGGCGCTTGCCGAGATTCTCCATCATGCGTTCTACCCCTACTGGTCTGTGCAGACGCTCGAGACCCGAACCGAACTCTCCAGAGAGCTCTCAGAATGCGTCGCCGCCATTCGAGATCCCGCGCTCCAGTTCTGGGCGCACCGGATCGAATTTCACGTCTACCTCGAGCGTGGCGAGTTGCCCCTGGCGCAGGCAGCGCTGGAGCATGAGCAACGAATCGCGGAGGAGCTCGGCCAGCCGACGCTGAACTGGTTTGGAACATTCGAGCACGCCGCGTTGGAGCTCCTGCGCGGTCGATCTGGCGGCCGCAGAGCACCTGGCGCAGCGCGCGTTTCAGATCGGGCAGGAGGCGGGAGAGCCCGACGCGATCCTGATCTACGGTATCCAGCTTTCCTTTGCTCTCCGGGCCCAGGGCCGCGGCCAGGAGATCATTGCGGTGCTCGAGGAGAGGGCAAGCGCCTCACCGGGCATCGTGGCCCTTCGCGCCGGCCTCGCCTGGACCCTGTGCTGGCTCGATCGCCGCGCAGAGGCCGCGGCGATCCTGAGGGAGGCTGCGAGCGACCGCTTCGAGCACATTCTCCCAGGAGGCGGAGAGCTCACCGCGCTGGTGCTCTTCGGCGACGTCGCAGTGCAGACCGGCGACTCCAACGCCGCCGCGATCCTCCATGAGCTCATTGAGCCGTGGGCGGACCAAATCGCCTGGAACGGCGCCACCGGTTACGGCCATGCTCGCATGTACGTAGGCCTGCTCGCCGCCGTGCTGGGCAAACACGAACAAGCCGATCAGCACCTGGCGTTCGCGTGCGAGTTCCAGGAAGCGAACGACCTGCCTCTGTGGGCTGCCCGCGCGCACCTGGGCTGGGCGGAGGCGCTCACCGTGCGAGGCGATTCTGCGGGAGCACGTGAGCACGCAGCCCGCGCGCTCGAGCTCGCGCGCGAGCACGGCTACGGTCTCTTTGAGGAGCGAGCTGCCGCGCTCGTCGCACCCAAGTCAGCGGCGGAGGCTGACGGGCGATGAAAAGCGTCGCCGACGCTACTGCTCTGCGGGCTTAGCGAGCGTCTCGTGCCGCGCTGACGGCGTGGCTGCTTTGGACGAGCAGGAGCATGGACGCTCGTGCGTCCCGAGACTTCTGCAATGCGCCGAGGAAGCGAGCGTCTGCTGGTCCTCGGCCGGCGCGCTTGGACGTCGTCCACTCCGAGCGTCTGGTTTGACGGTCGCGAGACGCTCGCTCGTCACCGAAGGCGGGAGTCTGCTCATGCCCGTTCCGGCTATCTCGACCGCGAGTCCCGGGCAGTGAACAGGCCTGCGGGGGGCCGCTGACCGGAGTGCTCACGATGGCGTCGCGATGACGATCTGACAAAATGACCGCATGGGGCGCGTAAGCTCGACTGTCGATCATGGGACGACTCAGGGCTGGGGTTAGGAGTCGCGATGGAATACGAGGTGCTCGTCCGCTACGTGGAGCAGATCGCCGCAGGGGGGCTTGGGTACGAGGGCGCCGAGCGCGCGATCGCCGGCACGCTTACGATTCTCGCCCGCTGTCTTCCCGAGGACGCTGCGCGCAACCTCGCCGACCAGCTACCCCTCGAGGCGAAGGGATACCTTACCCACACGGCTGCGCGGCCGGAGGCGCTCTCGCTCACAGGATTCCTCGAGCGCCTCGCCAACCTCGAGGGCGTCTCGACGTCCGAAGCGTTCGACCGCGCACGCGCCGTGATGGACGCACTCAGAGAGGCGGTCACCGGGCACGAGCTGCAGAAGGTTCGCGCGCAACTGCCGGACGAGTACGAGGCGCTGTTCGCGCTGCCAGCGGCCTCCGGGTGGCCGGATACCCACCGCCACCATCCGCACCCCTAGCCCGGATCTTGCAGCAGAATCCGCGCTTGTGGCGCCTCCGGCTCGCGGCTGACCGAGGTGACCACCTTGAGCACGTCCGAAGCGTAGCGCGCCAGGGTGCCTCGCATTCGGCGAGCCGCGTGTCTGAAGCACCGCCGTGTCCCCCCGGCATGAGGTAGAAATTCGGATTCGGTCTCTGGGACGGCTGCCTCCGTGGCCGTTCCGCAGTCTGGCCGTTGCTCTGGAGCAAGCAAGGAGCCCGCCGAAGCGGGGTCCTTGCGAGCGTTTCGACGAGCGCGCGGATCCGGAGGCCGTTGCCAAGGGATCGCACGTTCGTTCGCTAACTCTTGATGGCCTCCTGCAGCTCACTGGCGATTTCGTCGGTCGTGGCGTCCACGACGCGCTTCACGATCTTGGCGGCGCCCGTAATCGCCTTGTCGAAGCCCTTCTCGATTGTCGGTTCGCCAACCACGATCAGCCCTGCTTGGTCAGAGGTGAGCTCCTCAGCCGCTTCCTTGAGTTCCTTGCGACGCAATGTTCCGAGCCCTAGTACCTCAGGGATGACGCGAACGCGCGGGCGATCCATCCGCTTGACGATGTGGGGCTTGCCGTTCTGCTTATCGATCACGGCCGCGTCGTACTTCCCAATCATCTCGTCCTTGTGCAGTTGCTCGAGGCCGTCGAGATCGGCCAAGGCGCTCGTGACGTTCTCGTACACCGCGGTGTAGAGAGCTACTTGATTCTCAGCCATGGGTCCTCCTTGGTCTCGGGTGATCCGAGAGACGATTCCATAAGGATGAGTAGCGTCGCCACGGTATTCGACGCTCCACGCCGCAGCATCCGTAATACAGCGCAGTGCACGCGGGGAATGTCTATCGAAGCGCAGCGCCAACGGCCTTCCAGTTGGACACACAGGGTTTGGGCGTCTGGCGCCGGGCGTCTCTCGCGGGCTAGCAGACCAACACACCGGCGAGGGAGGTAGGGCATGACTGCCAAGTGCCGCAGTCGGCCTTTGGGGCGGGGTGCGGCCGCGGGTATTGTCGCGTTGTGGATCGACCGAGGACCTACTACGCGCATAGTGGCGAGCTCGCCATCGCCTACCAGGTGCACGGCGCCGGTGATCGCGACCTGTTGCTGAGCAGCGGGACCGCGTCGAACATCGAGACCGTGTGGAGCATCCCCGAGGCGGCCCGACTGTACGAGCGCCTGGGTCAGTTCGCGCGCGTGATCCGCTACGACCGCCGCGACTCAGGACTGTCGGACCCGATCAAGGACGACCTGACGCTGGAGGCCCACGCGAACGACGCGCTTGCGGTGATGGACGCGGTCAGTGCTCGGCGTCCGGTTCTCATGGGAAGCCTTGACGGGGCGCGGTCGTTGGCGCTCCTTGCGGCTACCCGCCCCGAGCGCGTCGGGGGCCTCATCGCGATCTCACCGTCCGCGCGCGGCGCCGCGGCCAGCTCCCCGGAGTTCGCGGACTCGGCCGCGCAGGCCGCGGACCACCTTGCCGACTGGCCCGGGCCGTTGACCGGGCTCTACGCTCCAGAGTGGGCGGCCGATCCGGTTCGCAATGACCGCCTCACGCGCTACTTCCAGACGACGGTGAGCCCGAGACAGGGCAGGAGGCTGCTGCGCATGTCGCTCACGAGCGACATCAGCGAGGCACTCCCCCTAGTCCAGGCGCCGACGCTCGCGCTGCACCCGCGCGACCTTCAGCTCGTTCCGGGTGATGCCGTGCGCGAGTTCACCGATCTCATCCCCGGCGCCCGCCTGCGCGAGATCCCCGGCGACGCAGCCGCGATCTTTGCGCTCGACGTGGATCTCATCGCCGACATCGTCGAGGAGTTCGTCACGGGCGCCGCGCCCGTCCCACCGACGAACCGCATCCTGGCGACCGTCATGTTCACCGACCTGGTCGACTCCACCAAGCGGGCCGCGCAATCGGGAGACCGCGCCTGGGCGAACAGCCTCGAGCGCCACCTCGCCGCGACGCGCGCCGCCGTCGAGGCACATGGTGGCCAGACCATCAAGACGACCGGCGATGGCGTGCTCGCTTTATTCACCGGTCCCGCACAGGGCGTGCGCTGCGCGGAGCAGGTCATCGCCGACGCCCACGACCTCGGGCTCGACGTCCGCACTGGCCTGCACACCGGCGAGGTCGAACGCACCCGCGACGACGTCGCCGGAGTGGCCGTCCACCTCGCCGCCCGCATCACGGGCCTGGCCCATGCCGGCGAGATCCTCGTCTCGCGCACCGTGCGCGACCTGGTCATCGGCAGCGAGCTCAGTTTCACCGAGCGCGGCGAGCACGAACTCAAAGGCATCCCCGACCGCTGGGCCATCTACGCAGCAGTCGCCTGAGCGCGACCTTCAGCGCTTCGGCTTCTCAGGCGATGGCCGGGCCGGCGCTAGCGCTATCGCATACAGAAGCAGGCGTGAGCTGAGCGGCAGCATTGACGCCTCCCTGTCGTCCATCGGGGGCACGCCGCTTTGGACCGTCGACGTGCCTGCTCGCGCCCGAAAGCAGAAGCGGTGTCCCGTTTAGCGGCCGCCGCGGCGGCATGCATCAAGCCGTAGTAGCCTGTCTGTCTCTGCCTGGTCGTTGTTGACCGCTGCCGTATGCGGCTTGGCTTCGTCCACCTCCCTACCGGTGCATCATTCCGCGTCCCTAATGTGCCGAGACCAAAGCGAGGACGGCTCAGGATGGGCTGAGATCAGCGGATCGCCCAGGGTGCGCTCGGCCTGCTGGTAGAGCGTTCGCCTAGGCGTCGTAGAGGGTACCGGGCATAGGTCCACAAGCATCGACGCATGCAGATCCTGCGCTCACGAGCCTTCACGTGGTCTCCAGATCGGGAGTGCGGGTCGCCATCCCGGGCAGCCGTGCGTCATCCCCAGGGGCCTCGCCGCGCCACCGATAGGTCGAACCTCGCGCCATGCCCCAGACGGCGTTTGCTGACGGCTGGAGCCGTAGCGGTTCTCCTGTGTGGGTGGTTTGCTGCGGGCTGCGCGAGAGCGCCGCGACCCGCGCTCAGTCGGAGCTCTTCGCCTATCACCTATCCCACAGGCCCGCGCACGGTCGGCCCCGGGCCAGGATTTCGCCCGAGCCCCACAGGTGCGTTCGTTGCCCGCGCGGCGCCCCTGGACGGCATGAGCTGCCGGCCCATGTATCGAGCTGCGTCGCTAGCGCACCTCGAAGTGTTCGCCGCCGGTCACGTCGTCCGGGTCCCTGCCGGGATCGGCTTCGCGCCACCGCTAGGGCGACACGGGGCTTACGTGCGAGCTGGGAGGTGCGTCTATCCGATACGCACCGTTGAACCCACCGGGCTTGTGCTGCTCGCGGCCGGTCCCATCCGGAAGCTCGGTCAATTCTTCGATCTCTGGGGACAGCCCCTGAGCAACCACGAGGTGGCCGGTTTCCGCGCGCCCGCCGAACAGGGTGTGTCGGTGTTCATTGACGGCACGCTCTGGCGCGGAAGTCCGGACTCCGCGCCCATCTCCCCTGGCGCGCAGATCACGATCGAGGTGGGCCCGTACGTCCCTCCTCACACCCGCTACACGTTCCCACCGCTCGAGTCTGTCGTGCCGATGAAATGACTCGTCGTCCTCGCAGCCAAAGGTCTTCCGTGGCCTCCGCACATGCGCGCTGAGTTGAAGCGCATCCGAGCCTCTCTCAACGGCAGGCGCGCTCGTGAGGTCTTTCGCTGCGCGCTGGTCATCGTGGTCGTGGTAATGGTCGCTGTGTACCCGCCCTCGGCGCTCGCTGATGCCGATCCGGCCAGCGACATACTGCTCGCCCAGAATGCCTTCTATCCCTACCAGCCACCTGTCTCCCACGCCCTCGAAGCGGCAACGGAAACGGTTCTGCGCGCCGCCGCACGCGCAGGCCTCCCTCTGAAGGTCGCCGTTATTGGCTCGCGCGAGGACCTCGGCGCGGTCCCCGATTTCTTTGGGCACCCGCAGCAGTACGCGCAGTTCCTGGACAAAGAGATCTCCTACAACAACCGGCCGCCGCTGCTGGTCGTGATGCCCGCGGGCTTCGGCATCGTCGCGGCCGGCCCGCCGAACGCACTTGCTGGGCTGAAGGTCGATACGCGGCACAGCTCCTATGGTCTCGTCCGCTCAGCGATCCTCGCTGTGGTCTCACTAGTGCGCGCCAACGGAGGGACGATCGCCACACCGTCAATACCACCCAACTCCTCCGCTGGAGGATCACCAAACATCCTGTTCGCCATTCCGGCCGCCCTGCTCGTCCTCGTCGGCCTTGCCGCTCTGCGCCGCCGAGGGTCCCGCCGCCAGGAGGAAGCGGACGCCTCCATCGTGGAGGCTCGTGCCGCGCAACTGACTGCCGCGCAACTGAAAGCGCGCCGCGCCGCTCGTGCCAGAGCACTGCGTCGCCGTCGCCGCGTGAGGCTAGCCGCGCTCGTAGTGGCGCTCGCTCTCGCCGCGCTGCTGGGCAGCCTCGTCGCACGCCGCTCAGCGGGCCACTCGGCGGCTCATGCGACTGCTCCGTCCGTGGCAGCCGCTCCCCCACCTCCGGTCACGCGAGAGTCGCAAATGAAGCCCCAGCTCGCGGCGGTCCGGCGACTAGCTGCATACGGACTGCCGCTGTTCTGCGGCGGGCGCTCCAAGCGGATGGTCGCGCTGACGTTCGACGACGGCCCAGGCCCGTACACGCGGCTTGCGATCGGCAAGCTGCGCAAGCACCATCTGCGCGCCACGTTCTTCCTCGTCGGCAAGCAGATCCGCGCCTACCCAGGATTGGCGCCGCTCGAGAACCCGGTCGCCGCGGTCGGCGATCACACCATGACGCACCCGTTCCTGCCGGCTCTGCCGCTCGCCGAAATGGTGCAGGAGATTGCGGGCGCCAAGGCGCTGATCGAACACGTGACCGCCCAGCAGGTCGTCCTGTTTCGGCCGCCGTACGAGGGCCGCACGCCAGCGATCGAACGTGAGGTGAGGGCTCTGGGAATGCTCGAGGTGCTGTGGAACGTAGACAGCGGAGACTCGGTCGGCGCCAACTACGCCGGGATCGAACGCAACGTGCTCGCCGGCCTTCACCCCGGCTCGATCATCCTGATGCACGAGAACCGCGGCCAAACGATCCGGGCGCTGTTGACGATCTTCGCAGCGCTCGCGCACGATCATCTGCGCGCCGTGACCATCCCGGAACTCGCCGAGCAGGACCCACCATCGCTGGCGCAACTTCGCGCGGGCGGACGCGGCTGCGGAGTATGGCTGCAGGCCGGCAACGGCGCCTAGCCTAGCTCCAAGGGCCGGGTCCGCCCGCTCCTACGCACGATCTGCGGCGCCAATCCGGAGTGCGCGAGTCACCCTTCCGGCCCCTCTGCAAAGCCGCAGGCAGCTCCTGCCAGGATTGTTCGAGAGGGCCTCAGCGCGTTACTCTTGGCAAAAGGGCGAGAGCGAGGAGAGGGCATGTCAGAGACCGAGACTCCAACCGCCGTTTCAGAGACGAGCATCGAACCTGAGACGGTGAGCGAGGCAACGACGTCGATCGAGTGGATGCGCGATTTCGCAGAGCGATGGCTGCAGGCGTGGAACTCGCACGAGCCGGATCGCATATTGGCGCTGATGACAGAGGACGTCGAGTACCGCGACGATGCCTGGCCAAAGGCGATGCATGGACACGCTGATGTGCGGGAGTTCATTGAGGCCCTGTGGCGGGCAACCCCGGATTTTACGTTCGAGCTGCTCGCCGGGCCCTATGTGATTCCTGGTGAGCCGCGCGCCGCGTTGCACTGGCGCGGCTGGGGTACGCACACTGGCCTGCTCGACCCGCCGGGCTTTGCGCCCACAGGCCGCCGCTTGGAGCTCGACGGCGCCGATTTCCACGAGTACCGGGACGGACGCATCTGCAGGCTGCGGATCGCCCTCGACATGATGTCCGCTTCGCGCCAGCTCGGACTGATGCCCCAGGCGGGTAGTCGCGCTGAGCGTGCGCTGGCGATGGCTCAGCGCTCGACTTCCCGGGTTCAGCAAGCGATTCGGAGACGACGCGGTGGCTGAGCTCGCGCCGATTGCGCGGCTGCTCCGAGCTTGACGGCACATCCACGTCGTTACTCCTCTCCGTACATACCAGGCATCTCGAGTCGGTCGCCGGCGGCTCATGAGGGACCGTGGTTGGTGACCGCGCTGCCGACAGTCGCCCGCACTGGCAAGTGCGTTTGGGCGAGTAGTCTAATCTGGATGTCAGCCGGCATGGGCGTGCAACTCGAGGCCTACCTCCGCGATCACGACGTGAGCTTTGATGTGATCGAGCACCCACACAGCGAGTCTGCTGTGGCCGAGGCGCGCGCGGCGCACCTCCCGGCCGAGCAGACCGCGAAGACGGTTGTGCTGCGCACGCCCGGTGGCTATCGGTTCGCGGTCATCCCCGCTTCGGATCGGCTCGACCTGCACAAGGCGGCCGATGCGCTCGAGGTGAGCCGGCACGAGCTCCGCTTCGCGAGCGAGGCGGACATGGCGGCCGACTTCCCTGCCTACGAGGTGGGGGCGCTCCCGCCGCTCGGCCCGGACACGCCCGTGGAGCTGATCGATCCGCGCCTGCTCGACTACGGGCACGTGCTATGCCCAGCGGGCGACCACGAGCACTCGCTGCGGCTCGATCCCACCGACATCCTACGGGTCACCGGGGCGCGAACGGTGGACCTCCACCGGGAGTAGAAACCGCCTAGCCGAACGCTTGGGTCAGGGCACGGTCTGCGGCCACGACCACAAGCGGCGGCGCCGGCGCGGCGGCGCGCTGAAGAGCGAGAATCCCCTCGATGACGCTCGCTGACACCCAGCAGCAGCGAATGCTCGAGCGACTGCGCCAGGCCGGCGATCAGCCGGTCGCTTTCGCCGAGCTGCGTGCCGCTGGGATTGACTTCCCGGCCGCCGTGCGAGCGAGCTCCAGCTGAACGGATACGCGATCGCGCGTGTCTATGATCGCGGGAGGCTGGTCGGCATGCGCCTGCTCGAGCCGGAACCTCGCTACACATCCGCAGCACACCGGCGTCGCCTATGGCTGTGGCGACAGCGATAACCAGCGGCGCACGACCAAGCCGAACCATCGACGACCCGGCGGCGTCCGCTGGGTGTCTCGCTCACCGAGCGGGCGTTGGTGATGCGATCCATCCGAGAGACGAGAGAACGGACCGGGACTTGCCGCACCCGCTCCCTTTGACACCCACACATCGGGAACAAAGCAGCTTCAGTCCGGTCGAACAGCTCCTGACTAGCGCTCCCGCAAGAGGCTGTTTCGCAAACCCGGGTCCGTCCGGCGGGTTTAAGAAGCTTCGAGCATGGCTCAGAACTTCATCGAATGTGATCGTGAGCAGTTGCTGTTGATGTCCCCCTCGCTGCGCGAGTGGCTGCCAGAGAACCACCTGGCGTGGTTCGTGATCGACGCGGTCAAGGACATCGACCTCTCGCCCTTCTACGCTCGCTACCGCGAGGACGGCCATGGTCGCGCGGCGTATGACTCGTCGATGATGGCTTGGGCTCAACCGGTCGTCGCAACGCGGTGTGGTGGATGACTGTAAAGGCAAGGGCTGATGACAGACGCCTGCCTGGTGTTGCGGCTGTCGTCGTGGAGGCTCGCCCGGAGGGCGGGCCGGAGCGGCGACAGCCGCGCGCGACCGTCGGACACCCCAGTGGCTGGGATGCCGCAGTCGAGCAGTTGTCACGTGCGTTGGATGCTGCAGGCGGCGGTCAGGCCGCGGCGCTCAAGTAGTCGGTGAGCGCCTCGGCGGGTGTCCTCCACGCGAGTGTCTTTCGCGGTCGACCGTTCAACGCCGCCGCGACAGCGACGAGCTCCTCGGCGCTGTGCCTGGCGAGGTTGGTGCCTCTCGGGAAATACTGGCGCAGCAGCCCGTTGGTGTTCTCGTTCGACCCGCGCTGCCACGGGCTTCGTGGATCACAGAAGTAGATCTGCAGACCGGTGTCGAGCCGTAGTTGCACGTGCTGGGCCATCTCGACTCCCTGGTCCCAGGTCAAGGACCGCCGAAGTTGTTCGGGGAGGGTCGTGATCGTGTCGGCGATCGCGTCACGAACGGCCGCAGCACCAGCACCCGTGAGCGCCGGGCTGCTCTTCGCTCTTGGGCTGTTGTGACCTTCCATCGGCGGGAGATGCAGCAGCATCGTGAACCGGCTTGAGCGCTCGACCAGAGTGCCGATTGCAGACCGGTCCAGACCGAGGATCAAATCGCCCTCCCAGTGACCCGGAACAGCACGGTCATCAACCTCAGCAGGCCGCTCACTGATCAACAGCTCGTCAGTCACGAAGCTCCTGTTCCGCCTCATCGTCCTGGCCCTGGGAACCCGCAGCGCCCGACCTGTCCGAAGACAAGCTGTCAGCTCCCGGCGCAGCGCTCCGCGGCCCTGCACATAGAGCGACTGATAGATCGCCTCATGGGAAACCCGCATCGACTCATCATCGGGGAAGTCAACGCGTAGTCGACCAGCGATCTGAGCCGGGCTCCAAGACTTCCCCCAGCGCCGGTCCTTTCGCGGTCCGTGACGCCGCCCGCCCCAGCCGACCTGCGGACCCGCGACGCTCCCGTCGGGCCGCTGCACAGACCCGGCGAGCCGGTCCTGCACATAGCGACGCAACTCCGGGTTGACAGCGAGCTTCGCCGGCTTCGGTCGTCGAGCGCGACGGTCGGCATGCGTTTGCGCGGTCGAGGCCCGATACTCCGGCCGGCCGGTGCGGATCGCAGCGTTCCGTTGCAGCTCCCTGGAGATCGTCGACGGCGCACGACCCAGCTGACGCGCGATCTCTCGCACCCCAGAACCACGAGCGAGCAGGACCGCGATCTCCTCCCGCTCGGTGAAGGACAGATAACGCCCAGACACCGGCGCGAGCGTGAGAAACGGCATCCCGCCACCCTTGCGGAACCACCGGACACCAACGCTCGGCAACACACCCGCCTCCGTGGCAGCGTCGACGCTTGATGCCCCTCGAGCGATCGCTGCCCAAAAACGCTCCCGATGTTCTCGGCGCCCAGCAGACGGACGTCCCCCGGAACGCGTCCCTGCTGCAGCGGCACGATCTGTAGCACGGCTTTTCTTGGCCATCGCAACTCCTCAACGTTGGGCGTTGCGAGAACCAGTTGAATCCACCTGGTGGCGATCGTCCTATACGCCTATTGCAAGGGGCAGCGCTCATCGCGGGGCATCGAGCGCGCCTGCCTAGAGGACGTCGCCTACCGTGTGATCGCGGCGAACCTCGCCCCTGACCACGTGACGATCAACCGCTTTCGCTCAGAGCACTCAGACGCGCTGGCCGGGCTGTTCAGCAGCGTGCTGAGCTTGTGCGCGCGGGCGGGGATGGTCAAGGTCGGCACGATCGCTGTGGACGGCACGAAGGTCCACGCGAACGCGAGCCGCGAGCAGAACGCCGACTTCGATCAGATCGCGCGGGAGATCCTCAAAGAAGCCGCCGAAGTTGACGCCGCCGAGGACGAGCTCTACGGCGAGAAGCGCGGTGACGAGCTGCCTGAGCACCTCTCTAGCAGCCAGGGCCGTCGCGGCTGGCTGCGCGAGGCCAAACGCCAGCTCGATGAGGAACGCGCCAATGAAGTCAAGCCGATCCCGCGGTCTCGCCCGGCACGCTTGAAAGAGGCAAAGCGCCGTCTACAGGAGGAGTTGTGGGTGGAGTCCCGCGCGAACGCTGCCTATGAGGCCTACCGGGTCAACGGACGCGACACGAAGGGCCGAAGGCTCGGCCGCCCAGCAGAGCCATACGAGCCGCCCGAGACTCCTGCGGGGAAGGTGAACCTGACCGACCCCGACTCGCGCCTGTTGAAGGCCACACGCGGCTACATCCAGGGCTATAACGCCCAGGCCGCCGTCAACGAGGAGCAGATCGTTATCGCCGCCGAGGTCACGGTGGACCCAGGGGACTTCGGACACCTCGAGCCGATCGTCGATGCCGCCCAAGAAGAACTCGAGCAGGCGGGGGTGAGCGACACGCCCGCGGTAGTGCTCGCCGACGCTGGCTACTGGCACAAGGAGCAGATGCAGAACATCGTCAACCGCGGAATCCCGGTACTGATCCCGCCCGACGCGGGCAAGCGCAAGGGCACCCGTCCCGGCTGGAACGGCGGCGCCTACGCGCACATGCGCCGCGTGCTTCAGACCGACTTCGGAAGCGCGCTTTATCGAAGACGCCAGGCGATGATCGAGCCGGTCTTCGGACATACGAAGTTCAACCGCGGCATCGATCGCTTTCAACGCCGAGGACGAGCCGCAGCAAGGTCTGAATGGCGGTTAATCACCGCGACGCACAACCTGCTGAAGCTCCACAAGCACCAGATGGCGGCCGCCGGGGCCTGAGAGGGGCCCGGAAGGCCCGACTGGGCCGCTGTTGCGCACCACCGCCCTTACTACTACGCCCCTCACAGCTCGAAACCCACTACGCATGCCCGCGCTGAGGGCTGCGGGAACGTTTGCGAAACAGCCTCTCACGGAAGCAGGCGTCACCGATGTCGCTCAACGCGCTGTCGCATCGGACGATCAGCAGCAGCCGGCGTGGGCGTCGTTGACACGCTTGCGTTGCCGACTAATGCTCGCTCCTATGTCAAGGGTCGGTCGCTATTTGGGTATTTCTGAAACGGTTGATAGTGAGTGGCGGGTGAGCGTCGTGTCGGGATCGTGAGTCGGGCGCTCTAGCTGATGCAGACCATTGGGAAGGGCGCTGTGCCGGTCTGCTGTATCTCGCGCGCGGCGATCACGGGCAGCTCGGACTCGGCGATCGGGTTACGGTCAGCTGCTTGTTGCTGGTCGGCGGGTGGTTCGGCGAGGAGGTGGTAGAAGCGGCGCGCGAGGTGTCGCTTGAGGCAGCGCAGCGCTCCCTTCTTTGTCTTGCCTTCGGCTTCCTTGCGCGCGAGATACTCCTTGGTGGCGGGGTCATGTTGGGCGCGGGTGAGCGCGATGATGTGCAGCGCGTGGTTGAGCTGACGGTCCCCGCCGCGGTTGAGGCGGTGCTGCGTGCGCTGCCCGGAGGAGCATGGGATCGGCGCGGTCCCGGTCAGCAGCGCGAAGCTCGACTCGCTACCGAAGCGCTTGACGCCGGCGGTGTGGCCGATCAGGATCGCCGCGGTCAGCGCTCCACACCCCTGCTCGGCGAGCAGCGCCGGGCGGTGAACCTTGACAAGCTCCAACAGCCCGCATTGCACCGCGTCGATTTCGCGGTTGAGGGTGCGCAGATGGGAGACCTGCTCGCGCGCGACCCTGACCCGCGCGCTAACGGACCGCTTCCGCAACCGCCGGTCGATCCGGTCCAGCACGCGAGCCTGGTTCAGAGCCCCGCGCTTGAGGGACTGCTCGAGCTCGGGACACAGCTCAAGCAGATGCCAGCGCAACCGATTCACAGTCCGGGTGCGCTCGGCGACCAAGTCGCCTCGGTGATCGAGCAACAGCCGGATCTCCATCGCCTGCTCGTTCAGATACACGACCGGGAACTGCTCCACGCCGTCCTTGACGACCGCGCGAGCGACCGCCAACGCGTCGATCTGATCGGACTTGCCACGCTCGCGCTCGCCCTTGCGGGAGGCGCCCATCCGGTGCGGTGGGACCCTCACGACCCGCTCGCCTGCGGCCAACAGCGCCTGCTCGAGCCGGCGCGAGACGGGCCGGCAGTCCTCAAGCGCCCACACGCACTCCTCATCAAGGCTCCGAGCCCACCGGACCGCGGCCAGATGCCCCAGCTCCTCAGCCTTGATCTCGCGGCTGGCGCGAACCCGGCCGGTCCCCTCATCCACCGCCGCCAAAGCGTGCGAGCCCTTGTGCGTGTCCGCACCGATCACGATCATATGCACCGTCCCTTCGTTGGTTGACCACCGATGAAGCGGATCTCCGGCGGACAACTCTCACTCGGGGCGAATGCCACGCTCCTATCAAGTCACGCCGGCGGTCCTCGGGCGGCGGCGGGCGACACAAGCTTTGCCGGTCAGGCCAAGCAGTCGACAGAGGCGTCGAGAGTCAGCCCGCCGCCAGCCCGAGAACCAACCGGACAAGTCGGACGTCACCGTCCAAACCCCAAGGACGATGACAGTGACTCGCTAGTCTCACCTCGAGCGGCGACGCGGTTGTCTGCTACTCATTTGGCTAAGAGCGGAATCGAGCTCAGCGCTTCGACCACAGCGCTTGCGGGCGGTGTCTGGGGAGCCGGAGCGCCGCGGGCAGACCCAGGGCCAATATGAGGTCACCGCGCAGCCTGAGCTTGCCCGTGATCAAGAGTCGGGTGGCGCTGGCGGTAGCGCCGACCAGCCGCAGGAACGCCACCGGTTCAAGCTCGAGCGTCAACGCCGGCGTGTGTCCGCCGCGTCTTGATGCCCCACACCGTCCGTCGGTGAGCATGAGCTGGTAGCGGTCGATGCCGCCGTCTCGCCGTCCGGTGATCCTGAACTCCACGACCGCGTTGAGGCGGGCATCGGGCTGTGCGCGCTGACGGATCGTGCGGAAAATCTGCCGCAACAGGACGCCGCGAAGGCGACTGCGCATGACCGACTGGAGCCTCTGGTCTGAGGCCCTGCTCACCCACCAAGCAAGCGCCTCGGCCTTGAGGTCAGGAAACCAGCGCCTGCGAGGGTGTCGCTCGAGGGTCTTCATCGTTTATGTTCGGCGACTGTATCGTTGCGTGTTCGTCCCCTTGGCAGGCTGAGCGTCTGTTGCTCCGGTACCCCCGCGATCTCCTTCGCGCGCTCGATCTCCGCGTTGACCTCGGGCCGAATAGCGGCGCGACGAGGTGGACGTGCCGTGCATGCACGCCAGTCAACTAGGCGCTACAAGAACGAGGTACGCCGCCCGGCTGCGGCGATGGGAAGCCCCCTTCCGAGAGGGGGCACGTTCGCCCGGCGCCTGTGCCCTCTGAGTACCCTCGGCTGGTTCCCGGGCTCCGCTCAGCACCGGCGGGGCCGCGAACAATCGCGTAACCCAGTCGTAGCGGGCTTCTCGAGCGCCCAACTCCGGATACTCCCTCCGGTGGACACTTCCCCAATAAGGAAGGGGTCAGCCACGAAAGTGAAACCGTAAGCGTTCAGTTGGTTGGGGGACATGATCCCGGCGCGTCGAATCCCTATGCGTGGAGCGCTCTGAAGCGGAGGCGATCTACGACGCCGGACGCGAGGTCGTGGTCGAGGTGCTGCTGCGGATGGACGAGCAGATCCGCAGGCTGGAGGCCCGTGTCGCTCGTCAAGACGAGCGGATCGCCCAGCTCGAGCGGCGGCTGAACTGCAGCTCGCGGAACTCCTCGTCTCCGCCGAGCTCAGATCCGCCCAACCGGGCGTCCGAGCGCGGCAAGGACCCATCCGGGCGCAAACGCGGTGGCCAGCCCGGTCACGAGGGGCGCGGACGGGATCTGTTGCCGGCGTTGGCGGTGGACGAGGTGATCGAGCACTGGCCCTCGCGCTGCGGTTGCGGACACGTCTTCGGCGAGCAGGAGCACGACCGGGCTGGAGAGCCAGTCGTTCACCAGATCGAAGAGCTACCCGAGCTGACCGTGAGAGTGATCGAGCACCGTGCCCAGCGCCTTTGCTGCCCGCGCTGTGGGCGCAGATCTCGTGCGCAGCTGCCGCGGGAGCTCACTGCGAGCTCCTTCGGTCCCCGCCTTCAGGCAGCGCTCGTAGCGCTCTCGGTGCGCAACCGTGTCTCCCGTCGTGACGTGGTCGAGCTCGGTCGCACTGGCAGGGTCAACGTAGTTCTACACAGGCGGCGTGTGGTCGTACACCGATGCGCCGCGCGCTGCGGCGCCGTAGACCTCCGTGCACGGCTGCGGACGACAGGAGGGTCGCCCGCTCTCCAGGAGCATCGAGGTGGGGTGACACACAGCGAGTGCCTGTCGCCGATGGAAATGGCATCTCGGCAGGAGCAGGCAGCTCAATCGAACAGGACACGTGGCAAGGACCGATCCGGGTTGCTCGCCAACGCGACGCCAAGCAAAAGAGGAGATGGAAATGAGACTCAAGCGGCAGCGACTAATCACGCATTTCGCGCTGGGCGCCGATGCGAGCACGGACCTCTCAGCGATCGATCGGATTGCGCTGCCACACAAAGTCTCGGCCCCGTGGCGCTCTCTGATGGCAGGCGCGCTGCTCTCGCTGCTGCTGGGGGCGGGGCTTTACCAAGGGTTGGTTGGTGAGCACTCCAGGGTGGCGCCCGCGGTGCGCCCCGGCGCCTCCTCGCACACAGGACTCTCCGGCCTTCCCCTGACGGCGCAGGGCCCGATCTCGACAGCATTGGGTGGCGACAGCCGGGCCTACCGGGTCAGCGCTGTCGATGGCGGGTTTGCAGCAGCGAGTCCCGCGCAACGTCTGAGTATCCGCTTTTCCCGCACGGGGGTATCCCTCCGCTCGGGCGCGACACACGTGGGGTTGAGCCTGCGCGCCATCGGCTACGGGACCTCGCTAAGCGCGCTCGGCCAGGCCACACCGCGCATGAAGGCCAACCGTGTCCTCTACGAACGCGCGGGTCTCAGCGAGTGGTATGCGAATGGGCCGCTCGGTCTTGAGCAGGGCTTCATGATTGCAAGGGCCCCATCGGGGCACCCGACAGCAGCACTGACGCTCTCGATGGCGCTCTCCGGCAATGCGCATGCCTCGCTCGGTGCCGGCGGGCAGAGCATCACGCTCAGCCGCGCGGGCGGGCCATCGTTGCGCTACGGCAGCCTTATCGCGACCGACGCCAGCGGGCGCGTGCTGCACAGCTCGCTTTCTCTCTCTGCGGGGCGAGTGCTCTTGCGCGTCGATACGCGCGGCGCGCGCTACCCGCTGGGGATCGACCCCTTCATCCAGCAGGGGGAAAAGCTGACCCCAAAGAGCGGGGAAGAGATCGGGGCAGGCTACTTCGGCTACTACAGCGCTGCGCTCTCCTCCGATGGCAACACGGCGCTGGTCGGGGCCCCCTATGACAATGGCGGTGTGGGTGCCGCTTGGGTATTCACGCGCTCCGGCTCCACCTGGACCCAGCAGGGGCCAAAGCTCACCGCGAAAAGCGGGGAAGAGATCGGGGAAGGTCGGTTCGGCCGTGGCGTGGCCCTCTCCGCCGACGGCAACACCGCGCTGATCGGGGCCGGCGAAGGCGACAACGGTCTGAAAGGCGCGGCGTGGGTGTTCACACGCTCGGGCTCGACCTGGACCCAGCAGGGTGGAAAGCTCACCGGCGGCGGCGAGATCGGGGCTGGCGAGTTCAGCTTGAGCGTCGCGCTCTCCTCCGACGGCAACACCGCGCTGATCGGCGGCCAGTTTGACAACGGCCATCTCGGGGCCGCGTGGGTGTTCACGCGCTCGGGCTCGACCTGGACCCAGCAGGGCGAAAAGCTCACCCCAAGAAGCGGGGAAGAGATCGGGGCAGGCGAATTCGGCGGAGGCGTGGCGCTCTCCTCCGACGGCAACACGGCGCTGATCGGCAGCCTGGGCGACAACAGTCAAGTCGGCGCCGCTTGGGTGTTCACCCGCTCCGGCGAAACCTGGACCCAGCAGGGTTCAAAGCTCACCGGGAGCGGCGAGATCGGGGCTGGCGAGTTCGGGACCACATTGGCGCTCTCCTCCGACGGCAACACGGCGTTGATCGGCGCCCAGCGCGACAACGGCACTGCAGGTGCGGCTTTTGTGTTCACGCGCTCAGGCGAAACCTGGACCCAGCAGGGGCCAAAGCTCACTCCCAAAGGCGGCGAAGACTTGCTCGACGGGCTATCTCGGCCTCAGCGACGCGCTCTCCGCCGACGGCAACACCGCGCTGATCGTCGGGCTGCCTTGGCGGGGCGTGGGTGTTCACGCGCTCGGGCGAAACCTGGACCCAGCAGGGCGCAAAGCTCACCGGGAGCGGTGAGGTCGGGGAAGGCTACTTCGGCATCGGCGCAGCCCTCTCCTCCGAAGGCGACACCGCGCTTGTCACCGGCGCCTTTGACAACGGCGGCCTTGGCGCGGCCTGGGTATTCACCGCTACTCCGGTTCAAGGTGGCCCGACCGGCCCGACCGGCCCGACCGGCCCGACCGGAGCAACCGGGCCGACCGGAGCAACCGGGCCGACTGGAGCAACGGGCGCTACGGGTGTGACGGGTTCAACCGGCCCGACCGGTCAGGAAGGAGCCGATGGTGCGACCGGAGTCACCGGCGCGACCGGCGCGACTGGCTCCACCGGTGCCACAGGCCAGGCTGGCAACGCCGCGATCGCGACATTCGCCAGCTTCCAGGGCGTGTCGAGCGGCTCCTGTCTGGCCTACACGGAGCTGGGCGGCCAGGGCACCGGTCCATGTCCTCCAAAAACAACCGGCTTCTCCTACGGCAACCTGTTGTCGGGTGGGATGCCCGCAGGCGGGGCGACGGTGACCGACCTGTATGCCGAAACAAGCGGGTCGCTGGGCGGCTCCTCAAGCGCGCTCGTCGCGGTCATCGACAACACGACCGGGGCGACGCTGCTCTCCTGCACGGTCAACTCGACGAACAGGAGCAGTTGCTCGAACTCCAGCGGGTCGGGCACTGCGGCGACTGGCGACAAGATCGAGGTCGAGGTGACCACGACCGGGTCCAGCGCCAGGAACAAGCAATGGCAGGTGAAGTTCCGCTACTAGACCGATAGGGCGCTCCTAGCCAGCGTGGTGGCCTGTGCCTCACAGCACGGGCCACCGCCTGCCGCGCGCCTCGGCTCGCGCCTCACCCGGTGCGCTAGGCCGTCGCGGCCCCGGCCTCAGCCAGGTGACCCGCCGCGTGCCGAGCGGCGCCGGTCGCCCCGCGGGCGGTCCCGCGGGTGGGAGGCGCGGTCAGCCGGACCCGAACGCCCCCGGCGGGCACGAACGTGATCCCTCGACGGACGCCCTTTTCGGGGCGGCGGCCCACGGGCGTCAAACGGGTCCTCTCCAGCACCCGGCGGATGACGAGCTGCATCTCGAACGTGGCGAAGCTCGCGCCCAGGCAGCGGCGTGTGCCGCCGCCGAAGGGCAGCCAGGTGTAGGTGTCGGGCGCGTCGGGGTCGAGGAAGCGCTCGGGGCGAAATGCACGCGCATCCGGGTAGCAGTCCTCGCGACGATGGATCGTCGCGATCGACGGGTTGATCTCGATCCCGGGCGGGATCCCATAGCCGCCGAGCTCGAAGGGCTCACCGCGGACCACCCGGCCGACGCCCATGATCACGGGGCGCAGTCGCAGAGTCTCCTTGACCACCGCCTCGAGGTAGTCGTCATCCCTGTCGGCGAGCTCCGCCCTGA
This sequence comes from uncultured Solirubrobacteraceae bacterium, assembly GCA_963730575.1. Lineage (GTDB taxonomy): Bacteria > Actinomycetota > Thermoleophilia > Solirubrobacterales > Solirubrobacteraceae > Palsa-744. The sequence goes on along the minus strand of CAVSSG010000005.1, from coordinate 513,202 downwards.
GTCGCTCGAGCACCCGCGGGGTGCGGAGCAGCAGCTCGAAGGCCCAGGCGAGTCCGGTCGCGGTCGTCTCGTGGCCGGCGACCAGGAGGGTGACGAGCTCGTCGCGAAGCTCGCGGTCGGTCATCGACTCGCCGGCCTCGTCGCGCGCGAGCAGGAGCATGGAGAGGACGTCCTCGCGCTGCTCGAGGTCCTCTGCGCCACGGCGCCGGGTGATCTCCTCGTAGATCAGCTCGTCGAGCACGCGCCGGCTCTCCTCGAACCGCCCCCCGACACCCGCACCGAAGCGCCCGCGGGAGAGCGCGAACACGAGCACGCTGAGGCGTGAGACCGGGTCGAGCAGTGCCCGGATGCGCGCCTTGAGCTCGTCCTGTCGCGGCCCCGCCTCGACCCCGAAGACCGCGCGCATGATCACATCGAGCGTCAGCGACTGCATCTGCGGAAGCAGGGTGAACGGCTCGCCCACCGGCCACGACTCGATCGAGCGGTCGGCGGCCTCGCGGATGACCTCCTCGTACGCACGCATCCGCTCGCCGTGAAAGGCCGGCAGCATGAGCTTGCGCTCGCGCAGGTGCTCGGTGCCGTCGAACAGCAACACGGAGCGGTCCCCCACCACGGGGCCGAGCACGGCGTTGGCCTCTCCCGCGCGCAGCACGTCCGGGGAGCCGCGGAACACCTGCTTGACCAGTTCGGGCTCGAAGACCATCACGAAGCCGGAATCGAACAGGCTGCTGAACGTCACGACGTCGCCGTAGCGACGGCGACACGCGTCGATGAACCGGGCCGGGACGAGGATAAAGCCGAGCGTCTGTAGCAAGCGCGGCAGGGTCGGCCCCGGGGGCATAGTCGTGGTCGCGGTGGCCGTCACGACAGTCATGTTCGCAGGGCCGGCGTCGCGACCGGCGCCGGCGTCCGATCGGCGTTTGGGTGCGCGCCGGTAGGGTGCGCGCATGGCCCGCATCCCCGAGCTCGACCCCGCCGATGCCGAGCCGCGCGTGCGCAAAGCTCTCGAGCGCCTGCCGCCGCTCGCCGTGTTCCGCACGGTCGCCAACGCCCAGGGTTCCTTCATCAACTGGCTTCGCTTCGGGCGCGACTGCCTCGATCCGGAGCTCTTCGATCCGGTGCTGCGCGAGCTCGCGATCCTGCGCGTCGCGCGCCTGACCCCCGGCGCCGAATACGAGTGGGCCCAGCATGTGCCGATCCTGCTCGCGGTCGGCGGCTCGCAGGAGCAGGCCGACGCGCTCGAGGCCGACGACCTCGACGCGGCAGCGCTCGGCGAGGACGGGCGGCTCGTCGTGCGCTTCACGAGCCAGGTGGTCCTCAACGCTACGCCCGACGAGGAGACGTTCGCGTCGATGAGCGCGCGCTTCACGCCCGCGAAGATCACGCAGCTGCTGCTGGTGATCGGGCACTACATGGCGCTCGGGCGCGTCATGGCGACCGCTCAGCTCGAGGTCGACGCGGTGCTCGGCGCCGATGTCGTCGCGGGCCTCGAGCACGCGCAGCGGCGTTCATGAGGCCTCGGCCTCGGAGGCGCGGACGCCGCCTCGAAGCCCGCGATGCAGCTTCTGAGCCGGCCGAAAGCCGTCCAACTCACGGCTAAAATCTAGGCCATGAGTCGGCAAGCTGGTGCTCCTTGGCTGGACTCGGTCGCGCCCGCGGCCAGTCCTAGCACGGCACCTGTCCTCGCGCGGTCTGTCCCGCCGTATGTCTGTCCTGATTCAGGGTCCAGATCGGGTCGCCGAGAAGCCCCGCGCATCGGCGATGCACGCTTCCAAAGCGCTTCCATGGCCGGTCGCGACGAGGCCGCCGGCAGGGTAAAAACGGCTCTGTAGAGCCAAGCCCAGCGCCGGACTCGAACCGGCGACCCCTTCCTTACCATAGCCCGCGTTGGGAGGTGAATTTTCCACCGGAATCCCGCATGGATACTGGGGTTTCAGCCTTTGTACGGAGTCACTAGGCTACTCCTCAAATCGCTGTAAATTGCGCCCTTTTGTTGGCGATATTGGCACGGCTGCCAAATTGAAAAGTGCCGACCGCGCTCAGACAGTCCGCGCCGTCAGACGGCTGCTCATAGCGTTGTCGAGCAGCTAGCCCCGCCGACGCGCACCGTCACTTGCTCTCCGGCGGCTGACCGGCCGGCGTGGAAGTACACGTCGGCGTACCCGGAGCTGTTCGTGTAGTAGCTCGCGGTTCGCCCACCGGACCCCGTGACCGTCACCGACTCCTCCGGCTGGTTCGATTCGATGTACACGTCGTAGTCGTCATAGGTGCTGTTGTAGTCGGCCGTGGCCGAGCATCTAGCGGCCGGCGTCGAGGGAGTCGGTGCCCCGTGATGCGGTTGCCGCGCACCATTTGACGCCAGCGACACCCAATTCGCGACGATAGCTCGCTGCGCGCTGGCGAGCTTCATCAGCCCGTCGCAGACCTTGTGGTTCAGCTCGTCCTCGACCGCGTCCTTGGGGTTCGGCGACGCCCCCGGCTCCGGCCACAGGTTCCGCGGGTCGTTGGTCGCCCCGCCCAGCTCTAGCGGCACGAAATGGTCGTACTCGTAGTAGCTCGGCGACCGATGGTCACCGTAGGCGGCCATGCTCGCCAGCTTCTCCGGCTCGGTGATGCTCTCGGGCGGCCGGACCCTCGACGTCCATCCGCTCCGGCAAATCGTGCGGCCGATCGTCGCCTGTGTGACCTGCGGGTTCAGGGCACCAGGTGTGCATCGTGGATCCGGCCTTGAATACAGCCCGGAGCCGATCGCGTGGCACGACCTCGGCGGCGGCTGCGGTTGCACCACGTTGTTGCCGGCTGTCGAGTACAGCAGCCCAGACGGGGAACGCGCGGCGATTGCCGCGCCTGTTAGCAGCAGTAGGCCCGTACTCAGAGCGGCGGAGACGGCGGCTCGCCTCAAGGACGCCACCCTACTCCGACCGCTGCCCGTACGCGAGTCCGAGCCGCGCGATCCGGGAGAGACACACCTCGGCGTGATACCAACATCGACTTCCGCTATCTGCTGAAGGCACTAGTCTCGAACCGAGAGGCCACCAAGTTGCCGGACGACTGCTTCACGTCGTGTCTTGACCGCCGAAGCGGCGACGGTCTCAGTCTCCGAGGTACTCGGATTCGAGCATGAGATCCCTGATGAGGGACTGGTACTCGAGGTGGGGGTGGTGCTCGGTGGTGCGCCAGTGCTGGCCTTCCTGCGCCTGCATGTAGGCGCGGTACTTCGGGGCGCCGGGCAGCCGGACGTTGTCGGCCACCACGACCGACCCCGGGTGTAGCCATCGGCAATCGAGTATGTGCTGGAGGTCGTGGAGGTAGGCAGCCTTGTCGTGGTCTATGAACACGAAGTCCAGCCCGCCGTCGCTGAAGTCGTGTTCGCCGACGAGCCGTGCGAGCGTTTCCCCACCGTCGCCGAGTGACCCCACCACAACGCTCACGCGCTCGCCGAGGCCGGCATGGTTCCAGATGCGGCAGGCGATGGCGGCGTTGGCCGGGTTGAGCTCGACGGACCGGAGCCGCGCGTTCTTCGGCATCACGCGGGCCATTCGAAGTGCGCTGTAGCCGCAGTAGGTGCCCAGCTCCAGCAGTCGACGCGGTTGCGCTCGCCTGACCGCTCGGTCCAGAACCTCACCCTTCTCGTCGCCGACATGCATCATCGCGCTGTGCCGGTAGCAGAACTCGTCGATCACTCGGATGGCGTCGTCGACGTCACCGGGCCGGGCTCGGGCTTCGACATACTGGGCGAGCGCTTCCTCTCGCCCGTCGCCGACCTGCCCTTGCGTGCTCATGCGCCTGAAACCGACGGCCATGCGCAAGACCGACCAGCGAAGCAACGGCAGGCGCCGACCGCCGATCTCCGTCAGAGGACGCATGCCTTGACCCTACATCTGTTGAGCCGGTAAGCCACAGAAGCCGGTCGCGGAGAGCACGGCGATCAGCTTGCTGCTCCGAGCCCTGGCAAGTCAAGATTCCGCATAGAGACGATCTTCGTCCTTGTCGTACCGAAGCGTCTAAACCTTCTCGCGGCGCGCGACCTCGCCGAGTCGTTGACGGTTATCGGCAGACCGTAGTCGGTCGGCAATGGGTCCCCGGACGTGGCCAGTGTCAGGTCTCATCCGGACTGGCCGACTAGCCTAGCCGTGGTGCCGGTTGAGAAGCCAACAATTTATGAGGACAGCAGCGTGGACCCCAACGATGAAAAGCGCGTCGTCATTTGCGACGGACGTGGTGAGACGTGGTTCTCAACGCGGCACACTGGTCCACGGGTTGCGTCGACATCACCCGTGCAGGCAAGTTAGCTGCAGGGAGTCCAGGTGACTCAACCCGACATCCCCCGAGGACGCCCCCAGCCGGAGGACTACAAGACGTCGGCCGAATACCGCTGGGCGCGCAAACTCTGGATCCGCAAACACGGGGGTCGTTCATCGGCACGCTCATGCTCGCGATCATCTTCGGCGGGCTGTCGGGCTCACGTGTTGTTCTGTTTCTGCTGATCGCGTTCGCGATCATTGGGACCGTGATCGCGCGGCGCAGGCCATCAGCCGGCGTGTCTCTGCACACTGGTGAGGTCGCGGCCATCGCGGTCTGGCGTCAGTCTGCAGTGGGGCCGACGAGTGGCAGCCGAACCCGATACCGGGCAGTCGGGTGGGGGGCAGAGCCACTGGGGCGCCGCGCAGTGCAGCCGGTATGAATGTCACCAACGATGAGGGCGGTCCTTTGAGCACATCCCGTCAAGGAAGTCGGTCACGGTTACGTCCTAGCTCGGGAACGGGAAGAAACCAGCCTATACAGGACCCAGCCGGCGAACCAAGGCCGAGACCTGCCAGCCGAGCGACGGCGAACGGAATCGACGCGGTCCCGGGCCACTTGAGGAACCGGCGCTGCGTCGCATTCTCGAGCTGACCGTGCTCCTTGTCCGCCGCGCGGAAGCCAAGGAGCTCCTCGACGTCGCCTGCGCGAGGGATGACGCTTGGCACGAAAGCGCGCAGGATTCCGAGCCAGCGTCCACGGACGTTCGGATCTCTGCGGTGGCCAGGTGTCCCAGGCCGTCCAGCAGCAGCGTCAGGATGACGTCAAATACCTCGGCCGGTCTAAACGGGCCCTTGAAGCCAACATGCGCCGTAACGCGAGCGGTACTGCTCACTTCAAGCCAAGCGGCCAGCCACCGCACCCGGGTGGTCACGATGAGTGTCTGGACTGGCTGCTGATCTTCAGCAAACGGCAGCTAGAGCGAACGCTCCACACCTACACGGACCACTACAACCGCCAGCGCCCGCACCGGGCGCTCGGCCTCACGGCGCCAGACCCGCCCGTCAGCTGATTGCGCTCCCGAACCCCACCCCGGCGCACGTGCGCCGAAGGGACCGCCTCGGCAGGCTTGCTGCACGAGTAAGCGCGAGGAGCATCTAGGCGATGTCGCGCAGCTTCTGGGTCTCGGGAAGGCTCTGGAGCTTCTCCAGCGACTGCTTCTCGATCTGGCGGATCCGCTCACGGGTGACGTTGAACGTGCGTCCCACCTCGTCCAGGGTGCGCGGGTGCTCGCCGCCGAGCCCGTAGCGCAGTTCGAGCACGCGACGTTCCCGGTAGGACAGGTTCTCCAGCGCCTCTCTCAGGGCCTCCTTGGTGAGGATCTCCGCGGCGCGCTCGTAAGGTGACTCGGCGTGTTCATCGGCGACGAACTGGCCGAACTCGGAATCCTCCTCATCGCCCACCGGCTTCTCCAGCGACACCGGGGCCTGCGCGGAGCGCTTGATCGAGTCGACTTCCTCGGGCTCGATGCCCGTGGCGTCGGCGATCTCCTCGGCTGTCGGCTCGTGCCCGAGCTGGGTGACGAGCTTGCGCTCGGCGCGGCCGATCTTGTTGAGCTTTTCCACGATGTGCACGGGGATGCGGACCGTGCGCGCCTTGTCGGCCAGCGCGCGCGCCTCCGCCTGGCGGATCCACCAAGTCGCGTAGGTGGAGAACTTGAAGCCCCTGCGGTAGTCAAACTTCTCGGCGGCGCGCACGAGGCCGAGCGTGCCCTCCTGGATCAGGTCAAGGAACGGCAGCCCCTGGTTGCGGTAGTTCTTGGCGATCGAGACCACCAGGCGCAGGTTGGACTCGACCATCTTCTGCTTCGCGACGAGGTCGCCGCGCTCGATGCGTCTGGCCAGGTCGAGCTCCTCCCGGGCGGTGAGCAGCCGGACCCTGCCGATGTCCTTGAGGAACAGTTGCAGCGAGTCGGTCGTCACGTCTGGCTTGAGGTCGAGCGGAACCTTGGCCTTGTAGCGTTCGCGCCTGTCCGGGGCGCGCTGCACCTCGTTGGCGACGGCCGTGGCCGGGTCGATGTCCTCGACCAGCTCGATCTCCGATCGCTCGAAGAACCCATGCAGCTCCCCGACGTCGGCCTCATCGACGTCGAGCCCGGCCGTGGCCGTCGCGATCTCAGCGTAGGAGAGCACGCCGACCCGCCGGCCCTTGGCAATCAGGCCCTTCACCTCTTCGAGTTCCTGCAGTTCGACTACTGACATCTGATTCCGTTCCCGTCGGGAGCACCGGAGCCGCGTGACTACTTACTGCCCCCTGTTAGTCGTGTGATCGCGTGAGGTGCGCGTAGCGGCGATCGCTGCGACCGACTGCGCGTCCGCTTGGTCCAGGGACCTCCTGCTCGCCGGCTATTAGGCGCCGTCGGGCATTGATTGCCCGCGACAGCCGGCGCTCGACGCTATCGCGATTGAGTTCGCCCCGCCTGCGCGCTGGGCGGTCGCGTTGCCTGCTTGTCATGGTCCTCCAACCTTCCGTCCCTCTGGTGGAGAGTCGCGCGGCAGGAAGAGGGCTCGACCTGGCGAGCGCAGGTGAGGCGAGCTACCCGCGGGCCGGTGGGCGGCGCCCCAGAAGTAGTGGACCGACCCCGCAGTCGCAACCAGTGGCCCCCGCTCCCCGCCTCGCAGCGCTGTCGCGCCGTTTGGTGGCATTCGGGCTTGGGCTGAGGATGCCGGCCGCAGGGCCAGCTCAACAACCACACTACTACCTTTCAAGCGGATCGCGCGCGCGATCCGCTTGACCTCCGACTACGGTCCGACCGGTAGGCGACACAATCATGTCCGGCAGTGCTCGCGAAACTTGCCGTCTCGGCCAAGAGCAGCAGTCACCGCTGATCCGCCGAGCCGAGTGCCAGAGTTCTGCTCCGTCGCGTCAGCGGTCGTGATGAGCGACGCTAGCGCTCGCGACGATGAGCAGGCGTGCCGACGGTGAGGCCTCGCCACGAGCGGGATCGCAAGGCGCGGCTGGCTCGATGCGCCTGGCGCGCCAGCGCACCACCCGCTCGACCCGGCGAGCGGGCTGGCCGCCTTCACTGACGTCGTCCAGTCACCGCGCTCGCGCCGACGACGGTCGAGGCGGACGCACTGACCAAGGCGGCGGCGCTGAGCGGACCAGGCGGCGGCGAGCGTTGACTGCGCCACCGGGGACGTGACGGCTCGCGGCTGCGCTCGCTCCGCCGCCTGAGTCTTGCGTCGAGCGAGCCGCGTCGCCCGGATACGTCGGACGATCGAATAGGTTTGGGCCCGTGGACATCGCCTGCGTCGATGGCGCGCTCGTGCCGCTTGCAGAGGCTCGCATCCCGGTAACCGACGAAGGACTGCTGCGCGGCGACGGCGTCTTTGAGGTCATGCGCATCTACGACGGCGTACCGTTCGCGCGCCAGCGCCATCTCGAACGGATGGCACGCTCGGGGCAGAACATGCGCCTCGAGCTTGACATCGGCGGCATCGCTCGCGATATCAACGCGTTGCTCGCGGCGGCCCAGCCCGGCGATGCGCTGCTGCGTGTCCTCGCTACGCGCGGGGGCCACCGCATCGTCCTGATCGAGCCGTTGCCGGTGCTGCCGGAGGTGCTCACGCTCGGCTACATAACCTTCGCGCCGGTGCGCGTGCTCGACGGCGTGAAGTCGCTCTCCTATGGGGCCAATGTGCTCGCGACGCGGCTCGCGCGCGAGCGCGGCTTCGACGAGGCGCTGCTCGTGACGCCGCACGGCCGCGTGCTCGAGCTGCCGACCGCCTCGTTCTTCTGGGTAGCCAACGGAGAGGTGCGCACGCCGCCGCTCTCAGATCACATACTCGACTCGATCACGCGGGGGATCGTGATCGAGGTTGGCGACGCGAAGGAGGCAGCCACCACGCCGGCCGATCTCGAGGCCGCGGAGGAGGTTTTCGTCGCATCGAGCGTTTACGAGGTGATGGCGGTGAGCCGCGTCGAGGAGCACGACCTTCCCGCCGTCGGACCCATCACCAAGGCGACTGCGCGCAAGGTGCGCGGGCGCATAGAGGCGGAGCTCGCGGGCAGCTGATGTGCCCCTCGCTCGCCCGTGCATCCCAGTCGTCGAAGTGCAGAACCAAGCGAAGGTCGTGGCGGAGCTCAGCCAGACGAGGCGTCTCGTTCGAGTCGCTCAAGCAAGCATGCCGGCAGCTGGACGAGCATCTACATGTCCTGACGAACGGCGCGAAGGTGCGGTTACGATCGCGGATCCCAGAGCGCGGCGTCGGCGATCCAACGAGATTCGCTGACGCTCGGCTACTTGGCCGATGTCGGCTTCCCACCGGAGGGCCTCCGAAGAACTAACACGTGAATTGCAGTACGCCCAGGGCTGGCACGGCCCTCAAGATGGGCGGGTATGCCAGGCTTGATCGATGGCCTCAGCGAACGTGGAGCTTGTGCGGTCGATCTTTGAGGCTTGGGAACATGGCGACTACAGCTCGGCCGAGTGGGCGCACCCCGGGATCGAGTACGTAGTCGTCGAAGGGCCCGAGGCCGACAGTCGGACGGGGCTGGCCGGGATGGCAGAGGCCTGGGGCGAGTTTCTGCGCGCCTGGGATGACTGGCGCAACTTCGCCGACGAGTACCGCGAGCTCGACGACGAACGTGTGCTCGTGCTCGTCCACGCGAGCGGGCGCAACAAGGCGACCGGACGGGAGTTCGGGCAGATGGGAAAAAGGGGAGGAACGTGTCTGTTCCACATCCGCAGCGGCAGGGTGACGAGGCTCAGCGTCTACTACGACTTCACCGGCCTCGGCCACGCTCCAAAGGCCGGTCCGTAGGCGACTGTTGCCTGCTTGATCGTTTCGAGCGCCGATGGCTCTCTCCGAAATCCCTGCCGTCCCCGCTTCAATCGCGCCGCCGCCCGGCACCTCAGACTTTCAGGTCGAGCAGGAAGGTTGAAGGCGGGTTTGACAGTGAACACCGCAGCGGCTCGATTGAAACCGAAAGGATGGAAGTGGAAATGACGCCAAGCAAACCCGACGAGCGGCTCGCGCCGTTTGCCGAGGCGGCTTACTTAGGTTGTGCGTGAACTGCCAGGAGCTCGTAGACGCGGCGTCGACTCGGAGGGACAACCGCGGCTGCCAGGACTGCGGCAGCGACCACGCGGTAATCAGCTGATCGCGGACGTGACCAGGCCGACGCCATCCTGGCGGCGCTCGGTGGCTGCTCGCCACCCACGGTCGAAACGGCCTGTCGGTCTTGGAAATGCACAGTACTCAGGCTTCGCGCGCATCAACCTGATGATGGGTATGTGCTCGCATGGTCCTGCGCGATACTCGGCTCATGTCCTCGGCGAACCTGGACCTCGTGCGTTCGATCTACGCCGCTTGGGAACGTGGCGACTTCAGCTCGGTCGAGTGGGCGCACGCGGAGATCGAGTGCGTGAGCAACGAGCCGCTCATACCACTCGACGCGACTGGGGTCGCCGAGTTGGGGAAGGTCTGGGGCAACTGGCTGCGCGCATGGAACGGCTTCCACATAGACGCGGACGGGTGCCGCGAGGTCGACGTCGAGCGTGTGCTCACGCTCCTGCACTACGGCGGGCGCGACCGTCTGGCTGGACAGGAGGTTATGCCGACAGAGGCAGCGCTCCTCTTCCACATCCGCGACGGCAAAGTGGCACGACTCATCATCTACTGGGACTGCAACCTCGCGTTCGCCGACCTGGGCCTCACGCCGGAGGACGACTCGTAATGTCCTCGGCGAACCTGGACCTCGTGTGCGAGCGGCGGCCACCCGGCCTCCTCTCGGTGCCGATCGCCGGCCACGCGACGGCTCCCGGCCGCTACTCAAGGAGGTGAATGTGCCCATCCTCCTCGCGGTAGTACTGCGTGAGGACGTCGGCTTCCGGCTCGGTGTTGCTTCTGACCTTCTGATCACCCAGAGACTCCAAGCTGCTAGCTTGCTCGTCGGCCGCTCGGGACGAGCGCCTGCGTTGTGTCGCCTGCTTCGCCCGCTCGCGACCACGTCCAGCTCGAAGCGCGCCGCTCGCGGGCGTGTAGATGCTCTCGTGGCCGTCGTCCCAGCGGATCCGATACCGAGGCGAGGGATCCCCTCGGAGCACCTCCTCAACGACACCCAAGCGGGGCCGGCGATCCGTTGACTCGGACTCCGCTACAACGCGCTTACCCGCCTCAAAGGCCATCGTCACCTCTCCTCGCTCATGCTCATCGCGGACGACCCCGCTGAACGCAAGGTATCACCGCATGCCGCCCTGCACCGTAGCGTGGCAACTGCCGCAGTGCGGGAACTGCGTCAGACTGCTAAACGCGACCGAGACGCCGACAACGACGGCGGCACGCGCCGGCGCCGGCGAACGGTGCTTCCTCAGCCTAGCCCCGGGCAGCCCCCGGCTGGCTGGGGGAATTTCCCCGATGTTCGCGCAGGTTTGGTGCGGGAGCCTGCGCTGCAAGTGGCGGTCGTGAGCCGTGAAGGGTGGTCGAAGTAGCGCATCCGCGGCCTCTTGAGCCTCAGGCAGCTCAGGCGTTTGCGCCCTCGCTGTGCGCGCGAGTGAGCCGCGATCGTCGGTCCGGCTCGCGTGCTCGGTCCTCGTCTCGGGAGGAGGGGCATGCACCGATTACTCGTGCGCCCAGTAGGAGCCGAGACCTGCTATAGCGGTAGTCAGCCGATCGTACCGAGGCATGTCCGGGCGAAGGTACGGGATGACGGGTGGAGAGGGTGCTCAAGCAGTGACTGCGGTGACCGCCACCACCGGGCTCGACTCCGAGAGCCTGGCGTTCACGCTTGAATCGATCGACGAGTTCGCCCAGCGCGAGCTGTCCGACGAGTTGCTGATCAAACTGGACGACCGTGACGAGTTCCCGGAGGGACTCGTGCGGAGAATGTGCGGCGAGGAGCTCGGTGTGCAGTTGCTCTTCGTGCCCGAGCAGTACGGTGGAATGGGCGGCTCGGCGCTTGACGTCTACCGGGTCTGCGAGCGCATGGCCGCGATCGATGTCGGCATCGCCACCGCGGTGCTCGCCACCTTCCTCGGGAGCGACCCGATCACGGTCGGCGGCACGCCCGAGCAACGGGCCCTGTGGCTGGGACGGATTGCCAACGAGGGCATCCTGATGGCCTACGGCGCCACCGAGCCCGATGCTGGCTCCGACCTCGCCGCGTTGAAGACGACCGCCAAGCCGGTCCTGGAGGAGGGCGCGGCTGTTGCCTACCTCCTCAACGGCGCCAAGCAGTGGATCTCCAACGGCGGCGTGGCCGAGGCGGCAACAGTGCTTGCGCTCGCGCCGGGGGGGCCGACGTGGTTCGTCGTCGACGGCGACGCGCCCGGGCTCACGCACGGGGACCCGGAGCACAAGCACGGCATCCGCCTGAGCAACACCGCGGCGCTGTTCCTCGACGACGTCCGAGTCCCTGCCGACCGGCTCGTGGGCGGCGTCGAGGGCGAGGGGCTGGTCCAGGCCCAGCAGGTTTTCGGCTACACCCGTCTGATGGTCGCCGCATTCGGACTTGGAGCCGGGTGGGCGGCACTGGACCGCGCGATCCCGTATTCGACCGAGCGTGTCCAGGCCGGCGGACCGCTTTCCACCAAGCAGGGGTACACCCACAAGCTGATCGTTCCCAACGCAGTGCGCCTCGAGGCTGCACGCGCCGCGATCGAGGAGACCGCCGAACGCATCGACGCCGGCGAGGGAGCGCTGAACACCGAGGGCGCGATCGCCAAGTATCTCGCCACCGAGGCGGGCAACGCGGCTGCAGACGCTGCCATCCAGGCGCTCGGCGGCTACGGCTACACACACGAGTACATGGTGGAGAAGATCAAGCGCGACGTTCGGATCACCACGATATATGAGGGCACTTCGGAGATCATGGAGATGACGGTCGCACGCGACCGTTGGCAGCATCACCTCAAGACGCGCGGCGACCACTACCACGCCGCGGCGCGCGATCTCGAGGCTCTATGTGCGCTCGCGCCGGGGATCGGGGCGGACGTCACGGCGCTTGCGTACCACGCGCTCGCCGAGCTGTTGGAGGCGTGCCGCGTGGCCCGGCTCACCCGCCACCAGCACGTGCTGCTGCGCGTCGGGCAACTCGCCTCGCTCGCGGAGGGCGCGGCAGCGCTAGTGCGCCGTGCTGCCCGCGCAGCGGAGACTGGGCTGGTCCAGAAGGCCTCCCACCGCTTCGATGCGGACCTGCTCGCGGCGATGAGCCGCGCGAATGCCCGGGACGTGGCGATGACGGTGGGAACCGAGGCCGTGCGCTGGGTGGTGGGCGCTGGTGAGGGCGACCGTGTGCAGGAGCTCATTGCCAGCCTCGGATTGCCCGCAATCCAGGCGGCGCAGGCGGGCCTCCTAGCCGACCTTGATGCGGTCGCCAACGGAATCTATGGCCGGAGATGATCCGTTGCCCGTACAACCACCGGAATCAGCCATGAGCTTCGACGCCGATCGTGCCGCTGCCATCATCGGCGTTGGCGCGATTCTTCCGGATGCCCCAGACGTCGGCACCTTCTGGCGCAACGTGCGCGAGGGTCGCTATTCGATCAGCGAGGTCGATCCCGCCCGCTGGGACCCCGCGCTGTACTACGACCCAGACCCGCTTGCCCCGGAGAAGACGTACTCCAAGATCGGCGGGTGGGTGTGCGACTTCGAGTGGGATCCGCTCGGCTGGAAGCTCGCGATGCCGCCAAAGGTGACCGACGCGATGGATGGCGCGCAGAAGTGGGCCATCGCCTGCACGCGAATGGCGCTACGCGACTGCGGCTGGCCTGACCGGCCACTGGACCTCGACCGCACTGCCGTGATCGTGGGCAACGCCCTCTCGGGCGAGCAGCACTACCTGACCACGCTGCGCATCACTTTCCCCGAGCTGGCGCGCGAGCTCGAGCGCGGCGCGAGCTTCGCAGCTTTGCCCAGCGACGTACGGGCCGCAATCGAGCGCGAGCTGCGCGGCAACTTCGAGGCCTGGCTGCCGAAGATCAGCGAGGACACGATGCCGGGCGAGCTGACTAACTGCATCGCCGGGCGGATCGCGAACCTCTTCAACCTCCGCGGGCCCAACTTTACGGTGGACGCGGCCTGCGCCTCAGCGATGGCCGCGATGGACGCAGCGATTCAGGGCTTGATCGAGCGTGAATTCAACGTGGCGATCGTCGGCGGCGTCGATCGCAACATGGGCGCTTCGACTTTCGTGAAGTTCTGCGCGATAGGCGCGCTGTCGCCGACCGGCACGCGCCCGTACGCCGACGGCGCCGACGGCTTCGTGATGGGCGAGGGCGCTGGTCTGTTCGTGCTGAAGCGACTCCCCGATGCCGAGCGTGACGGCGACCGGATCTACGCCGTTGTGCGCGGCGTGGGTGGCGCCAGCGACGGGAAGGGCAAGGGCATCACCGCACCCAACCCCGTCGGCCAGCGGCTCGCCATCGAGCGCGCCTGGCGCAATGCCGGCCTGTCGCCCGCCGATTGCACGCTGGTGGAGGGCCACGGGACATCGACGCGCGTGGGCGACGTGGTGGAGGTTGGCAGCCTGGCCGAGGCGTTCTCGGGCGCGCAGCTCGCACGCGGCTCGGTCGCGCTCGGGTCGGTCAAGTCCAACATCGGTCATCTCAAGGCGGCGGCCGGCGCGGCCGGCATCCTCAAGACCGCCCTCGCGCTGCACGACAAGGTGCTGCCTCCTAGCCTCAACTTCGAGCGGCCCAATCCCAACGTGGACTGGGCCCAGTCCCCGTTCGCCGTCAACACCGAGCTGCGCGAGTGGGAAGTCGCACCCGGCCACGCGCGCGTGGCGGGTGTAAGCGCCTTCGGCTTCGGCGGCACGAACTTCCACATCGTCATGGAGGAGCACGTTCCTGGCCACCTGCACAGCAACGGCAAGCGCGCGTCGACGGCCGTGCCGTCTGAGCTGTCGGCGCCCCGTGGAGCGCAGGTCCCAGCCGAGCGCAACCAACGCAGGCCGACGCTTGCCCCGACACCGGCGGGCACGAAGCCGCCCCTGCGTGGCGCGCTCGTGCTCGGAGCGACCGACGAGGCGGAGCTCGCCAACGAGCTGCGCGCTGTTCTTGGCGATGCCCGCCAGGGGCGCCATCTGGACCCGGCTCCCCCAAGCGCCGTGGCGCTGCGCGCGCCCGAGCGACTCGCGATCGACTACGTCGACGGCGAGGATCTGGTCGCCAAGGCCGAGCTCGGGCTGCGTGCGCTGCAGGCCGGCAACCCCGCCGCCTGGCCGGCGCTCCGCGCGCGCGGAATCTACCGCGGCAGCGGCTCGCCGGGCAAGGTTGCCTTCCTATACACGGGACAGGGCTCCCAGTACACCAACATGCTCGGCGAGCTGCGCCGACGTGAGCCGGTCGTCGCCGAGGTATTCGACGAGGCCGACGCGATCATGGCGCCGCTGCTGGAGGGCCGCCGGCTGTCAGAGATCGTTTTCGTCGACCCGGCCGACGCGGCCGCGGTGGAGCGCGCAGAGGAGGAGTTGCGCCGCACCGAGGTCACCCAGCCCGCGGTGCTCACAGTCGACATCGCCCTTCACCGACTGCTTGGCGAGTATGGGATCGCTCCGGACCTGGTGATGGGTCACTCGCTCGGTGAGTACGCCGCGCTGGTCGCAGCCGGAGCGCTCTCGTTCGACGCTGCACTCGAGGCGGTCAGCGCGCGCGGGCACGAGATGGCCAGCCTGAATGTCGGGGACACCGGGGCCATGGCCGCGGTGATGGCGCCGCTCTCGGAGATCGAAGAGATCGTCGCGGAGGCCGACGGCTACGTAGTGCTCGCCAATGTCAACTCAACCCACCAGGTCGTGCTCGGCGGTGCCACCGAGACCGTTGGCCAGGTCGTTGCCACGCTGCAGGAGCGCGGGCACCAGGCAGTCCCGCTGCCCGTCAGCCACGCATTCCACACGGAGATCGTGGCTCCGGTCAGCGGCCCCCTGCGGGCGACGCTGCAGCGGCTAGGCCTCCGGCCCCCGCGGCTGCCGATCGTGGCCAACGTCGACGGCGAGCTCTACCCGTCCGGCGACGGCGTCGAGGAGCAGATGCTCGACATCCTCGCGCGTCAGGTCGCCTCGCCGGTGCAGTTCGTCAAGGGCCTGCGCACGCTCTACGACGAGGGTGTGAGGGTGTTCGTCGAGGTTGGCCCCAAGCACGCGCTGCAGGGTT
Organism: uncultured Solirubrobacteraceae bacterium; assembly: GCA_963730575.1. GTDB lineage: Bacteria > Actinomycetota > Thermoleophilia > Solirubrobacterales > Solirubrobacteraceae > Palsa-744. The sequence continues at coordinate 497,802 of CAVSSG010000005.1, read as the reverse complement.
TCGCCTCCGACGTGGTGGGCGAGGACGAGGTGCTTAGCCTAGCCACCAATCATCCCAAGTCCGGCGATATCGCCTCGTTGAACGGTGCGCTGTGTGGTCTGTGGGCCGCGGGCCTTGGCGTCGGCATCGAGTCGCAAGCGCGAGAGGGGGCTGCGCTGCGTTACGGAGCCACGGCGCAGCCGCGCGCGTCCAAGCCCGCGAGCTTCGCACCGGTCGCACGCGCACCCGTCGCCCGTGCGCCGGCGCGCGCCGGCATCGCTCTAAACGACGCCGTGTACAACGATCTCGGGCGCCTGTTCGCCGAGTTTCTCGAGCGCGGCCGCGAGCTGATCGGCGGGCGCGGCGATGAGCGCGCGCTGCCCACCGAGCCTGTCGTGATCACCGGCGCAGCGCTCGGGCTGCCCGGCACCGAGCGACTGTTCGATGACGCGAACCTCGCACGGGTGCTCCACGGTGAGCAGGGCATCGATGTGATTCCCGGTCGCCTACGCCGCGAGATCCTCGACAAGCATGTCACGCGTTTGGTCAAGCGCGACGAGGGCGCCACTTTCGAGGCGATCGACACGCTCGACGATGTGATTAAGTTGGCGGCGCGCGCGGGCGCCTTCGACCCGCAGGAGGAGTTCGGGATCGATCCCGAGCGCCTGCCGGCTCTTGGGCGTGCGACGCAGCTGGCTATCGCCACGGGCATCGACGCGCTGCGCGACGCGGGGATCCCGCTAGTCCCGCGCTACAAGACCACGACGACGGGCACGCAACTTCCCGACGGCTGGTCGCTGCCCGAGGAGCTCCGCGACGACACGGGGGTGATCTTCGCCTCGGCCTTCCCGGGCCTTGAGGAGATGACCGATGAGGTATCCCGCTTCACCGTCGAGAAGATGCGCCGCGAGCGGCTCGCGGCACTCGAGTCGCTGCGTGCGCGCATGCTCGACCATGGGGACACCGACGCGGTCGTACTCACCGAGGTGGAGCGGCGCATTCACGACGTGCGACAACAGCTCGAGGAGGAGCCATACACGTTCGACCGCCGCTTCATCTTCCGTGTGCTGTCTATGGGGCACTCACAGCTCGCCGAGCTGATCGGGGCGCGCGGGCCCAACACCCAGATCAACTCGGCGTGCGCGAGCACGACGCAGGCCGTGGCGCTCGCCGAGGACTGGATCCGCGTTGGCCGCTGCCGGCGCGTGGTCATCGTGGCAGCCGACGATGCGACCTCGGACACGATGCTCGGCTGGATCGGCACAGGCTTCCTGGCATCCGGCGCTGCCGCCACCGACGACGTGGTCGAGGACGCTGCGCTGCCCTTTGACCGGCGCCGCCACGGGATGATCCTCGGGATGGGTGCCGCCGGCCTCGTGGTGGAGAGCGGCGAAGCGGCGCGTGAGCGCGGCTTCACGCCGATCTGCGAGGTGCTTGGGTCAGTCACGGCGAACTCTGCGTTCCACGGCACGCGCCTCGACGTCGGCCACATCGGCGCGGTGATGGAGCAGGTCGTCGCCCAGGCGGAGGCGCGTGGCGTGCGCCGGCACGACATGGCGTGCGAGACGATGTTCGTCTCGCACGAGACGTACACGCCGGCGCGCGGCGGCAGTGCCGCCGCGGAGATACACGCGCTGCGGGCGGTCTTCGGCGAGGACGCCGACCACATCGTGATCGCGAACACCAAGGGCTTTACGGGTCACCCGATGGGCGTCGGCATCGAGGACGTCGTAGCGGTCAAGGCGCTCGAGACCGGCGTAGTCCCACCTGTGCCCAACTTCCGCGACCCCGACCCCGAGCTCGGCCTGCTCAACCTCTCGCATGGTGGGGCCTATCCGGTGCGTTACGCGCTGCGGCTCGCTGCCGGCTTCGGTTCGCAGATCAGTCTGCTGCTGCTCCGCTGGACGCCGGCGCCAGACGGTCGGCGGCGCAATCCCGAGGATCTCGGCTACGCCTACCGAATCGCCGACCGCACCGCGTGGACGGCCTGGCTGCGGCGGGTGAGCGGCTATGAGGACCCGAAGCTCGAGGTAGTCCAACACCGGCTACGCGTCGTCGACCAGGGACTGGCGGCGGCCGCGACGCGTGAATCCGAGCACCTGGGCGCGCCGCACGAGTCCGTGGCCGAGCCCCTGACGGCGTCCGCCCGGCAGCCGGCAGTGCCGGTCGCCGCGCCGGCCGCACCCGCGCCGTCGGCTGCCGCGCCTCGGGCGGCGCTGGCCGATGGCATCGAGGGCCGCGTGCTTACGATCATCGCCGATCAGACCGGCTACCCGCAGGACCTGCTCGACATGGACCTCGACCTCGAGGCCGACCTGGGCATCGACACGGTCAAGCAGGCCGAGGTCTTCGCCGCCATCCGCGAGGCCTACGGGATCGAGCGCGACGACACGCTCAAGCTACGCGACTACCCCACCATCAACCATGTCGTGGCGTTCGTTCGCGATCGTGGGGGAGAACCCACCCAACCGGCCGCCGCCGCGCCGGCCGCACCCGCGCCGTCGGCTGCCGCGCCTCGGGCGGCGCTGGCCGATGGCATCGAGGGCCGCGTGCTTACGATCATCGCCGATCAGACCGGCTACCCGCAGGACCTGCTCGACATGGACCTCGACCTCGAGGCCGACCTGGGCATCGACACGGTCAAGCAGGCCGAGGTCTTCGCCGCCATCCGCGAGGCCTACGGGATCGAGCGCGACGACACGCTCAAGCTACGCGACTACCCCACCATCAACCATGTCGTGGCGTTCGTTCGCGATCGTGGGGGAGAACCCACCCAACCGGCCGCCGCCGAGCCGGCCGCAGCCGCGCCGTCGGCTGCCGCGCCTGAGGCGGCACAGGCGGACGGCATCGAGGGCCGCGTGCTTACGATCATCGCGGATCAGACCGGCTACCCGCAGGACCTGCTCGACATGGACCTCGACCTCGAGGCCGACCTGGGCATCGACACCGTCAAGCAGGCCGAGGTCTTCGCCGCCATCCGCGAGGCCTACGGGATCGAGCGCGACGACACGCTCAAGCTGCGCGACTACCCCACCATCAACCACGTCGTCGCGTTCGTGCGCGATCGTGCAGGAGAGCCCGCCCAACCCGCCGCCGAGCCAGCCGCAGCCGCGCCGTCGGCTGCCGCGCCTGGGGCGGCGCCACTCGAGGCGGCGGACACCGAGGGCTTTCCACGCCGCGTGCCCGTTCCGGTACTGCGCCCGCCGCTGGAAGGCTGTGTAGCGACTGGGGTAACACTCGCGGAGGGCAGCAGGGTCGTGCTCATGCCCGATACCGGCGGCGTCGGTGCCGCGCTCGCGGACCGGCTGAGCAAGCGGGGCGTGGAGGTGCTCCCGATCGAGGGCGCCCCCGACGGCGAGGCGCTCGAGGCGCTAATCGGAGAGTGGACGGCAGCCGCCCCGATTCAGGGCGTTTACTGGCTGCCCGCGCTGGACGACGAGGGGTCGCTCACGACGCTCGACCCGGGCGAGCGGCGCGAGGCCCTGCGTGTGCGGGTCAAGCTGCTCGCCACCGCCATGCGCGCGCTCGCGGAGCAGGTTGGCACAGCCGGAACGTTCCTCGTCTCGGGCACCCGCCTGGGCGGGCGCCACGGCTACGACGTCGACGGCGCGGCATCCGTCCTCGGCGGCGCGGTCACGGGCTTCACCAAGGCACTCTCGCGCGAGCGGCCCGACGCGCTCGTGAAGGCCGTCGACTTCGCTCCCAGCCGCAAGACCGCGGCGCTGGCCGACCTGCTCCTGGAGGAGACGCTGCGCGATCCGGGCGCCGTCGAGGTCGGCCACGCCGACGAATTGCGCTGGTCGGTCGGCCTGGTCGAGCAGCCCGCCCTGCACGACGCGTCGCGCGAGCCCACCGCCGACACGGTGTTTCTGGTGACGGGCGCCGCGGGTAGCATCGTGTCCGCCATCACCGCCGATCTGGCCGCGGCATCCGGCGGCTCTTTTCATCTGCTCGACCTCGTGCCCGAGCCCGATCCCTCCGATTCGGATCTGGCTCGCTTCATGACCGATCGCGACGGTCTCAAGCAGGAGCTCGCCGACCGCGTTCGCCAGCGCGGCGAGCGCCCGACACCCAAGCTCGTTGAGCGCGAGCTGGCAGCGAATCGAGCGGGCCCGCGCGGCACTTGACGCGATCGAGGCGATCCAGGCTGCCGGAGGCAGCGTCCGCTGGCACCGGGTCGACCTGACCGACGCGCGGCAGGTGTCCGCTGCGGTGTCGGCTGCGCTCGAGGACACCGGTCGCATCGACGTGCTGCTGCACTGCGCGGGCTTGGAGATAAGCCACTGCCTCCCCGACAAGCCCCAGCGCGAGTTCGACCTCGTATTCGACGTCAAGGTCGAGGGCTGGCTGAATGTGCTGGACGCGCTCGGCGACGCGGCGCCCGGGACCGCGATCGTGTTCAGCTCGATCGCCGGGCGCCTCGGCAACGCCGGCCAGACCGACTATGCCGCGGCCAACGACCTGCTGTGCAAGAGCGTCTCGAACATGCGTCGGCGCTCGGGCGGCACGCGCGGCATCGCGATCGACTGGACTGCGTGGGCGAGTATTGGTATGGCGAGCCGCGGCTCGATCCCGAAGATGATGCAACTGGCCGGCATCGACACGCTGCCGCCCGAGATCGGCGTGCCCGCCGTGCGCCGCGAGCTGACCGCTTCCGGCGCGGGGGGCGAGGTGCTGGTGGCCGGCTCGCTCGGAGTGCTGCTCGAGGAACGCCACCCGAGCGGCGGCCTGGATGCCGAGCGTGCCACGGAGGTCCTCGCCGAGCGCTCAGGACCGATGACGGGCCGAATCTCCGAGCTAACAATCAGCGGCGGACTGCGCGTGGTCACCGAGCTCGACCCGAGCCGACAGGCCTTCCTGCATGACCACCGCATCGAAGGCATTCCCGTGCTCCCCGGCGCGATGGCCATGGAGGGCTTCGTCGAGGCCGCGGGCGCGCTGCTGCCCGGCTGGAAGGTCGTTGCGCTCGAGGAGGTCGACCTGCTCGCACCGTTCAAGTTCTACCGCGATGAGCCGCGCACGCTGGAGCTACGCGCACAGGTGTGCGACGGCGGTGACAGCACGCTTGTGGCCGACTGCGAGCTGATCGGTCGGCGCACGCTGCGCGGCCAGGCCGAGCACGAGACGTGCCACGTCCGCGGACGCGCTCGCCTGGCCCGCGAGCTGCCGGCGGCGCCACAGGTCACGCCGCCTGCGGACGCGGGCGACGACGGCGTCGGTCGCGAGGTGGTTTACGGCGTGTACTTTCACGGCCCCGCCTACCAGGTGCTCGACCGTGTGTGGCGCGACGACGGCTACGTTGTCGGCCGACTAGCGGGCGAGCTGCCGACCGATCACGAGCCCGACACCCAGCCGACCGAGTTCGTGCCCCGGCTAATCGAGCTGTGCTTCCAGACAGCAGGCGTCTGGGAGCTCGGCACCGCCGGCCGCATGGCGCTGCCCACGCATGTGGACCGCGTCGTGCGCTTCGCCGGAGCGGACGCGCCTGGCCGCCTGTGGGCGGTCGTGAGGCCGCGCGAAGACGACGGGGGCGTCGACGCCGAGGTGGTCGACGAGGCCGGGCGCGTGCGGGTTCGGCTCGAGGGCTACCGCACGATCGAGCTGCCGGGCGGCCTTGACGCCGAAGCGCTCGCGCCGATCCGCACGGCCATGGGCTCGAGGTGAGGCCAAGACGATGCAGCGCCCCTTCTCGCGCCTGGCGATCGTAAATCGCGGCGAGGCCGCGATGCGGGTCATCCACGCCGTGCGCGAGCTCAACGAGCAGCGCGCCGAGCCGATCCGCCTGATCGCGCTCTACACCGAGCCCGAGCGGGACGCGATGTTCGTACGCCACGCCGACGAGGCGCTCTGCCTGGGCCCGGCGCCGAGCGGCGACGGCGACGGCGCGCGCCGGAGCGCCTATCTCGACTATCGGCGTCGCTCGAGCGCGCGCTCGGTGCGGCCGGCGCCGACGCCGCCTGGGTCGGGTGGGGCTTCGTCGCCGAGCGCCGCGAGTTCGCGGAGCTGTGCGAGCGGCTCGGGATCGTCTTCGTCGGCCCCGACGCCGCGGTGATGCGCGTCGTCGGCGACAAGATCGCCGCCAAGCGGCTCGCCGAGGAGGCCGACGTCCCGGTCGCGCCCTGGAGCGGCGGGCCCGTCGAGACGGCCGACGAGGCGCTCGCGCCACGCCGAGCGGATCGGCTTCCCGCTGATGATCAAGGCCGCCGCCGGCGGCGGCGGCCGCGGCATCCGGCGCGGTCGACGATCCGAACGCGCTCCCGGCCGCCTTCGCCGAGCGCCCAGGCCGAGGCGCTTCAGGCGTTCGGCGACGGGACGCTGCTGCTGGAGAGGCTGTCACCGGCGCGCGGCACGTCGAGGTGCAGATCATCGCCGATGGCCACGGCACGCGCCTGGGCGGTCGGCGTGCGCGACTGCTCCTACCAGCGCCGCAACCAGAAGGTGATCGAGGAGTCCGCCAGTCCCGGCGCTCACCGCCGAGCAGGAACGCGAGGTCATGCACGCGGCGCGCGCGGCTCGCGCTGCGCGCCGGATACCGAACGCGGGCACGGTGGAGTTCCTCTACGAGCCCGCGGCGCGCCGCTTCTCGTTCATGGAGGTCAACGCGCGGCTGCAGGTCGAGCACCCGGTGACCGAGGCGGTCACCGGGCCTCGACCTCGTCAAGCTCCAGCTCCACGTCGCCGCCGGCGGCCGCCTCGAGGGAGAGCCCCCTGCGCCCGTCGGCCACGCGATCGAGGCGCGGCTCAACGCCGAGGATCCCGGCGCTCGGCTTCGCGCCCGCGCCCGGCCGCGTCGTCCTGCTGCGCCTGCCCGACCGGACCCGGGCTGCGCGTCGACACGGGCGTCGCCGAGGGCGACGTCATCCCCGCCGAGTTCGACTCGATGATCGCCAAGCTGATCGCCTGGGGCCAGCGACCGCGAGGAGGCGCTCGCCCGCCTGCGCCGCGCGCTCGCCGACACGGTGGTCGTCGTCGACGGCGGGACGACCAACCAGGGCTTCCTGCTCGAGCTGCTCGACCGTCCGGAGGTGCCGCACCGGCGACGTCGACACGACCTGGCTCGACCGGCTGTACCTCAGCGGCGAGGCGGTGCCCGTCGCGCCACGGCGAGGTCGCGCTGCTGCAGGCGGCGATCGAGCTCGCGGACGCGGACACGGCGGCCGACCGCGCCCGCTTCTACGCCTTCGCCCGACGCGGGCGCCCGCAGGTCGACGCGAGCCTCGCGCGCACCGTCGAGCTGCGCCACCGCGGGCAGTCCTACCGCCTCGCCGTCGCGCAGATCGCGCCGGCCGCCATACCGCGTCACGGTCGACGGCCAGGCGATCGAGGTCGGCACCCAGCGGCTCGGCCGTCACGAGCGGCGCCTGCGAGCTGCGGGGGCAGCGCTATCGCACGCTCATCTCGATCGCAGGGCGACGGACCTGCTCGTCGAGGTCGACGGCGTGCCGCACCGGGTCTCGCGCGACGACGGCGGCATCGTGCGCAACCTGTCCCCGGCGGTCGTCGTCTCGATCCCGGTCGCGCGCCGGGCGACGTGGTCGAGGCCGGCGACGTGGTGGCCGTCGTCGAGGCGATGAAGATGGAGTCGTCGCTGACCGCCCCGTTCCGCGGCCGCGTCGAGCAGGTGCTCGTCGGCGCAAACGTGCACGTCGCGGCGCAGGCGCCGCTGCTGGCGCTCGAGCCGCTGGACGGCGGGACGCCCGCAGCCGGCGGGCGAGCGGGTCGTCGCTTCGCTGCGCCGGAGCCCGCCGGAGCTCGTCGCGCCCGAGCCGCTGCCACGAGAACCTGCGACGGATGGAGTGGCTGGTGCTCGGCTATGACATCGACGCCGCCGACGTCGACGCGGACGATCGCCGACCTGCAGCGGCGAGTGCGCCGACCTGCTGGCCTGCGACCCGGCGCTCGTCCCCGGCGAGCACCGCCTGCTGAGATGTTCGCCGACCTGCTGGCGCTGACGAGTCCGGCGCCAGCGACGAGGCCGATGCCCGGAGGCCCCTGCTGCCAGCCCCCAGGAGCACCTGCTATGCCTGGCTGGGCTCGCTCGACGCGGAGGCCGAAGAGCCTGGCCCGCCACGTTCATCGAGCAGCTGCAGCGCGCGCTCGCGCACTACGGGGTGGACAGCCTGGACCGCACGCCCGCGCTCGAGGAGGCGTGCTATCGCCTGTTCCTCTCCGAGCAGCGTGCCGAAACGGCTCGCTGCGCGATCCTGGCGATCCTCGACCGGCGGCTCGAGCAGACCGAGGAGCTCGCACGGACACGTCGGCGACGGACTTCCGCGAGGCGCTCGACCGCCTGGTGATCGCGCTCGACGGATCGCGACCCGGTGCTCGCCGACCTCGCCCGCGAGGTTCGCTTCCGCTACTTCGACGAGCCGGTCATCGCGGAGGCGCGCGAGCGCGTCTACTCCGAGATGGAGGCCACGTCGCCGCGCTCGCCGCCGACCCTGCGCGCCCCGACCGCGACGAGCGCCTGGCTGCGCTCGTTGACTGCCCCTGGCCGCTGGCCGCGCTGCTGAGCGCGCGCGATGCGCGCCGCCGAGCCGCCGCTGCGACGGTCTGCTGGTCGAGGCGCTGGCGCGCCGCTACTACCGCGTCCGCTCACTCGAAGGCTTCGAGGAGATCCAGCTCGACGGCCACGTCTTCCTGATCGGCCGCTATCCCGTTCGAGCAGCAGCAGCGCCACCTCGTCGTGGCGTACGTCGAGCTGACGGACGTGGCGGCCGCGGCCGCGGCGTTCGCGCGCCACGCCGCGGCTCTCCCCGACGGCGACCTCGCCGTCCTGGACCTTTACGCAGAGCATGCCGGCCAGGCCCCCGCCCACGAGGAGCTGGCCGAGACGCTGCTCGCTGCCTTCGCTGCCGTCCCTCTCTCACCGGCCCTGCATCGGATCGTCGTCGGGATTGCCGAGCCGAGCCGCGGCCGCGGTATGTCCGCGATCGACCTGTTCACGTTCCGTCCTGGGCCGGGGGGCCTCGTGGAGGATGTGGTCCTGCGCGGGCTGCATCCGATGATGGCCTACCGGCTGGACCTGTGGCGACTTTCCAACTTCGCCCTCGAGCGGCTTCCCTCCGCCGAGGACATCTACGTCTTCCATGGCGTCGCTCGGACAAATTCCAAGGACGAGCGGCTGTTCGCCCTCGCTGAGGTGCGCGACCTCACCCCGATCCGCGACGACGACGGGTGCGTCGTCGCCATCCCGGAGTTCGAGCGGATGCTCGTTGGGGTGCTCGAGACGATCCGCGGCTTCCAGGCGCACCGCAAGCCGAGCAGCCGCCTGCAATGGAACCGTGTGCTGCTGCACGTGTGGCCCACGATCGAGCTGAGCCCCGAGGAGATCCACTCGTTCGTCACCCGTCTGGCGCCAAGCGACGAGCGGACTGGGTATCGAGACGCTGCTCGTCCGCGGGCGCCTGCGCGAACCGGACGGACGCACGCGCGACCGCTTGCTGCGCTTCTACACGCCCGCCGGACGTGGTGTGGTCGTCCAGGTCGACGACCCACCCATGCAGCCACTGCAGCTACTCGACGAGAGCGCTCAGCGGATCGTCTCGGCGCGCCGGCGGGGAACCCTGCACCCGGCGGAGATCGTGCGGCTGCTTGCCTCCGGTCACGGCGCGACGGACCAGTCGGCGGGAACGTTCGCCGAGCACGATCTGGGGCAGTCCGGGCGGCTCGTACCCGTCGACCGGCCGCCGGCGACCAACTCCGCGGGCCTGGTGGTGGGCACGATCCGCAACTTCACCGAACGCTACCCGGAGGGTATGGAGCGGGTGATCGTCCTCGGCGATCCCACACGCGCGCTCGGCTCCCTCGCCGAGCCCGAGTGTCTCCGGATCATCGCCGCGCTCGACCTCGCGGAGGAGCTCGGAGTCCCACTCGAGTGGTTTGCCCTCTCCGCGGGAGCGAAGATCGCGATGGACAGCGGCACCGAGAACATGGATTGGATCGCAGCCGTGCTTCGGCGGATTGTTCTGTTCACGCAGGCCGGGGGGGAGCTCAACGTCGTCGTGGCGGGCGTCAATGTCGGCGCCCAGCCATACTGGAACGCCGAGGCGACGATGCTCATGCACACGCGCGGCGTGCTCATCATGACGCCCGAGAGCACAATGGTCCTCACCGGCAAGCAGGCGCTCGACTACTCGGGGGGGGTCTCGGCGGAGGACAACCTGGGCATCGGCGGCTACGAGCGCATCATGGGCCCGAACGGCCAGGCGCAGTACTGGGCCCCCGATCTGGCAGGAGCCTGCCGCGTGCTGCTCGCCTACTACGAGCACGCCTATGTTGCGCCCGGCGAGCGTTTCCCGCGGCGCGCGCACACCACCGATGCCGCCGAGCGCGACATCAGCGACGAGGAGCACCGTGCCCCCGGCTCGGATCTGCTTCGAGTCGGCGAGGTCTTCTCCGACGCGACCAACCCGGGGCGCAAGAAGCCGTTCGACATCCGCTCGGTCATGCGGGCGGTGATCGATCGTGATCATCGTCCGCTCGCCCGCTGGGCAGCGATGCACGAGGCCGAGATCGCCGTGGTGTGGGACGCGCATCTGGGGGGCTGGCCCGCATCACTCATCGGGATCGAGGCGCGACCGTTGCCTAGGCACGGCGCGATCCCCGCCGACGGGCCCGAGCAGTGGACGTCGGGCACGCTCTTCCCCCGCGCCTCGAAGAAGATAGCGCGCGCGATCAACGCGGCCGGCGGTCGCCGCCCGCTCGTCGTGCTGGCCAATCTCGTCGGCTTCGACGGCTCGCCCGAGTCAATGCGCGAGTGGCAACTCGAGTTCGGCGCCGAGATCGGCCGGGCGGTTGTCAACTTCGACGGGCCGATCGTGTTCTGCGTCGTGTCGCGCTACCACGGCGGTGCGTTCGTGGTGTTCTCGCAGAAGCTGAACCCTAACCTCGAGGCGGTCGCGCTTGAGGGGGCGCACGCCTCGGTGATCGGGGGAGCGCCGGCCGCCGCAGTCGTCTTCGCCCGCGAGGTCGAGCAGGCAGCGCGCGCGGACGAGCAGATCATGGCGCTCGACAAGCGCATCGCCGATGCCGATGGGGCCGAGCGACAGCGCCTACGTGGCGAGCGCGCTGCGTTGTGGACCGAGGTCCTCGCGCGCAAGCGCGGGGAGTTCGCGGCGCAGTTCGACGCCGTCCACAGCGTGGAGCGCGCCGTGCGGATGGGGTCCGTGAGCCGCATCATCGCGCCTTCATCGCTGCGTCCGTTTCTGATCGAGGCCGTCGAGCGCGGGATGCGCCGCGTCCTTGACCGACCCACCTCCACCGATGGCCGCGCCGGGCTGGCTCAGCCGCTGTCTCGCTGACGTGCCGGCGGGCGAGGGCTGGCTGGGGACTGCCGAGCGGCGTGTGCTGGCCGAGCTGCACATGGAGCGGCGCCGCAGCGACTGGCGCCTCGGGCGCTGGACGGCCAAGATGGCCGTAGGCATATGGCTGTCCGTGCCGCCGGGACGCGTGGAGATCCTCGCCGCGCCCGACGGCGCGCCCGAGGCCTGGCTCGACGAGGAGCGCGCGCCTGTGTCGGTGTCGCTCAGCCATCGGGCCGGCCGGTCGCTGGCCGTCGTTGCGGACGCCCCAAACGTCGTCGGCTGCGACCTGGAGCTCGTCGAGCCACGCAGCGGCGCCTTCGTGCGCGAGTGGCTAACGCCGGCAGAGCAGGGACTGCTGGCCGCGTACGGCGAGGGTGAGCGCGCGCGGCTCGCCAACCTGATGTGGACGGCCAAGGAGGCGGCCACCAAGGTGCGCCGGGAGGGGCTGCGGCTCGACGTCCGCCACGCGGTCGTGACGCCGACGAACGCCGGCGCTCAAGCCGGGGCATGGCAGGCGCTACGCGTGGACTGGAGAGATGCTCGGCAGCCGACGGCCGGGTGGTGGCGCGCCGAGCCCGGGTGCGTGATGACGATCGCGGGCGAGCCGCCGCCTGGCCCGCCGCGGCAGCTGGGCTCACGAGGCTGGTAGCAGTACGCTCGCACGATGGGGCTTCAGGCGGCACCTCGGCCAGTACGTCGAGAAGCTCGAGAGCGTCTTGAGCCGCCACGCCTCAGCAGCCGGCTCGCCGCGCGACGTGCGTTGAGGCTATCCGCAGCGGCGTCAGCGCACGATCGAGGCCTCGTCCTGCAGCCTCCTCCTGCATCATCCACGGCGAGGCCCTCGATCGGCCCACGTTCTGCCCTACCAGCAGACCTGAGTGATCAGCGCGCGCGGCCCGCATCGCGCGCCGAGGGTTGCCGGTGGGGCCGCGAGGTGCGAGGAACGCCGTCCTTGGGATGTACTCGATCCGCCCGCGCCGCAGACAGAAGCTCCTTGACCGAGGCACCCAGGGCGCTCAGCAACACATCGAGGTCCGGCACGGTGTCGCGGTCGGCGACCACGCCGAAGAACACGTTGCCGTCGTAGCTCAGCGCCGCAACGCCGACGGCGTGCTCGGCGGCGAGCGGCACAAGCGGATGGATCTCGCGCAGCGGCGCTCCGAAGGCGTAGAGCGTCTGCTTCGGACCGGGCACATTTGTGATGGTGACATTGAACAGCCGCGTGGCGTAGAGAGCCTGTGCGATGGTGGCATGGATGACCGGCGGCGCCAGTCCCGCAATCTCGATCACGGCGGTGGTGCCTGCGGCTTGCTGCCCCTCGGACTTCAGCGACTCCGAGCGGGCCACGGTTTCGTGATATCGGCGCTCCGGATCGGCCTGCGCGACGGGCAGCTCCAGAAAGAGCGAGGAGATCCGATTTCCCAGCGCGAGGTGCTCACTCGCGACACGGACGTTCATCGGGACCATCGCGCGCAGCCCCCCGGCCGGCAGTGGCTCGCCGCGGGACTGAAGCAGCGCCCTAAGCCCGCTTGTGGTGACCGTGAGCACGACGTCGTTGAGCGTGCCGCCGAGAGAGTCCTTGATCTCCTTCAGGTCGGCAAGCGGGATGCGCACGACATCGAAACGGCGCCTGGTACCGATCGGCACGTTGAGGCTCGTGTGCGGCGCCGCGTGCAGCTCCTCGCTCACGATCATGGCGAGCGCCGATCGGGCGCTGCGCAGCGCATCACGCGGGTGAAGCACGCCATGGGCTCCCATCTGGGTCGCATGGACGATCGTGTCAACCGGTATCAACCCCGCCCACGCGTGCGCCAGAGAAGCCAGCGGGCCGGGGGCGGTGGGCTGAGAGAGAGGCGTCGGGCGGGCATCGAAAGAGGAAGGCGGGTGGCCGCCGCTCGCACCACTCACGGAGGACGGCGACGACGGAGTGGCTGGCCCCGCGTCCGCCGTTGCGTCGAGCAGCAGGTGGCCGACGTCGACCGAGCCGACGCCATCGACCATGGAGTGGTGGGTCTTGTGTGCGAGGGCCCAACGACCGTCGGCGAGTCCCTCTACCATCGCCATCTCCCACAGCGGCCGATGACGATCCAGGCGCTGGGAGAAGAAACCCGATGCCCACTCCTGGAGCTCGTCATAACCTCCCGGTGCCGGGAGTGCCGCGCGGGTGACGTGCCTGCCTATGTCAAACGCGGGATCGTCTTCCCATTCAGGCCACGAAAGCCCGCCGGTGTGCGGCTCCGACAGGCGCTGTCCATAGCGCGGCAGCTGTCCGAGCCGGCTCGCGAGGTGCTGGCACAGCTCCGCGCGCGAGGGCGGGCCGCCGTGCGGCAGAGGGTCGAAGACCAGGACCCCGCCGATGTGCATGTGCGCGCTCTCGTCGGCCTGTTCGAGCTCGAGGAACGTCGCGTCCAAGGGTGTGAGGTGCTCGCTCATCATGGGGGACAAGACGGGCGGGCCACGGCTACCCAACAGAAAACGAGTGGCCGTCGGTTGAGGCGAACCGGCCAGTCTCGACGAGAACGCTACCTGCCGGGGCTGCTTGTGTCATCCGGAGTATCCCGCACGCTGGTCCGGGGATCCACGGATTCGGCGCCGCAACCTCGTCGTGTTCTACAACGCGTCAAGTGCGGCTCGCGACGTCGCCGCTGTACGCGCTCACCGTAGACGACTGAGCAACTTACTCAGACGAGGGACAGGCACGTCCTTGATGGCACCCGCAGCGCTGCTCGGCCCCCCGTCCAGGCGCCGCTCGAGCTCGAGGATCTGCTGCGTCGTCTTTAGCACCGTGTCGGGGTTGAGGCTGATCGAGTCGATGCCCAGCTTGACGAGGTACTCGGCCATGTCGGGGTAGTCCGAAGGCGCCTGCCCGCACAGTCCCGAGTGGATCCCGTTGCGGGCGCATCCCTCGACCGCCAGACGGAGCATCTCCAAGACGCCCTCGTCGCGCTCGTCGTAGTCGAACGCCACGATCTCCGAGTCGCGGTCGACACCGAGCGTGAGCTGGGTGAGATCGTTGGAGCCGATCGAGAAGCCGTCGAACCGCTGCGCGAACTGGTCGATGAGCAGCACGTTATTGGGGATCTCGCACATCGCGTAGATCTCGAGTCCATCCTTGCCGCGCTCGAGTCCGAGCTCGGCCATACGCTGCAGGACGCGATCGGCCTCCTCGAGGCGGCGAACAAACGGGATCATCAGGATCACGTTCGTCAGGCCCATCTCCTCGCGCACGCGCTTCATAGCCCGGCACTCGAGCGCGAAGCCCTCGGCGTAGGCGGGATGTGCATAGCGCGAGGCGCCGCGGAAGCCGAGCATCGGGTTGGCCTCTTGGGGCTCGAAGTCGGCGCCGCCGACGAGGCTCGCGTACTCGTTGGTCTTGAAGTCGGACATCCGCACCACGACCGGTTTGGGCCAGAACGCGGCCGCGATCGTGCCGATGCCCTCCGACAGGCACTCTACGAAGAAGCTCTCGCCATCGGGGTAGCCGCGGATCAGCCGCGCGAGCGTCTCGCGTGCCTGCGGGTCGGTGACGTGCTCGGGATACGCGAGGGCGAGCGGGTGGGCTTTGATGTACTCGCCGATGATGAACTCCATCCGCGCCAGCCCGACGCCGTCGCTGGGTAGGAACGAAGTCTTGAACGCGAGATCCGGGTTGCCGAGGTTGATCATGATCTTCGTGTTCGGGCGCGCCATCTCGCCCACTTCGGTGCGCTCGACGTGGAACGGCACCTCACCACGATAGATGCGGCCGGTGTCACCCTCGCAGCAGGACACCGTGACCGTGCCGCCGCCGGCCAGGGTCGTTGTCGCGTCTCCAGCGCCTACGACCGCGGCAATGCCGAGCTCGCGGGCGATGATCGCGGCGTGGCAGGTGCGCCCGCCGCGGTTGGTGACGATCGCCGCGGCGGTCTTCATAACCGGCTCCCAGTCGGGGGTGGTGATGTCCGCCACCAGCACCTCGCCGGGCTGGAACTCGGACAGGTGCGAGACGTTCTCGATCAGGCGCGCATTGCCCGAGGCGATTCTCTCGCCAACGGACCGACCTTCGGTTAGCACCTCGCCGCGTCCGTCAAGGACGTAGCTCTCGAGCGTCGTGGCCACGCGCTGGGACGCCACCGTCTCGGGCCGCGCCTGGACGATGTACAGCTGGCCGTCGAGGCCGTCCTTCGCCCACTCCATGTCCATCGGCCGCCCGTAATGGCGCTCGATCTTGATCGCGTAGTCGGCCAGCTCCAGCACGTCCTCGTCGGTGATGCAGTAGCGCTCGCGGGCGGCCTTGGGCGTGGGGACGTTGCGGGTGGTGTGCTTGGTCTCGCCTTCGACGAAGATCATCTTCACCGCCTTGTCGCCGAGCAGGCGGCGCAGCACGGCCCTGTGGCCTGCGGCGAAGGTCGGCTTGTGGACGTAGAACTCGTCCGGGTCCACGGCTCCCTGCACCACGTTCTCACCGAGGCCGTAGGCGCCGGTGATAAACACCACGTCACGGAAGCCCGACTCTGTGTCCAGCGAGAAGAACACCCCCGAAGCAGCCAGGTCGGAGCGGATCATCTTCATCACGCCGATGGACAGTGCGACTGCGAAGTGGTCGAATCCCTGGTCGATGCGGTAGTGGATCGCGCGGTCGGTGAACAGGCTCGCGAAGCAGCGACGACACGCGTCGAGCAGGCTCTCGTCGCCGTGGATGTTCAGATACGTGTCCTGCTGGCCGGCGAAGCTCGCGGTGGGCAGGTCCTCAGCCGTCGCTGAGCTGCGCACCGCGAGGCTGATCGCTTCCCCGTACTGCTCCTGAAGGAGCTGGTAGCCGCCGATGATCTCGCGCTTGAGGTCGTCGGGCAGGGTCGCGCCGTAGATGATTTCCCGCGCCCGTTTTGCCCGCCGGGCCAGATCGGAGACGTCGGCCGGGTCCAGGTCGTCCAGCGTGTGACGCAGTGCGTCCGACGCGCCGGCGGCTTCGAGCATGTAGCGGTATCCCTCGGCCGTGATTGCGAAGCCGTTTGGCACACGCACGCCCTCGCTCGAGAGGTTGCTGTACATCTCGCCGAGCGAGGCGTTCTTTCCCCCCACCAGCGGGACGTCGTCGATGCCGAGCTCCTCGAAGAAGCGGACGTACTTTGACTTGGTCATGATCGACGCTCCTTTAGCTGTTTCAGGGAGCATAAGGCCCGAGGCCCAAGCCGCCACGTGCCGTGCAGGCTCGCGATTGCCCAGTGGCGTGCACCCTGCCCGCCACTCCGGCGCTGCAGCAGGCGATGCTCTCGCCACTCGCGTGCGAGTGGCGAAGCGGGACGCCGAGCGCGCGTGCGATCGTGAGCCCGGGCTACGTATCACGCGCGCAGCGCGGGTTGATGAAGCCCAAGGCGCTCAGCCCGCGTCTCGCGACACCGAACGGTCGGACCGGGCAGACCGGGGAGTCGGAGTCGGGAGATGTGATGACGCCACCGGCGTACCATGATGACTGGGCTGATGCTGAACAGCAATCGGCCGCGAACACCGGCGCCATGCCGGAAACGAGGAACACCGACCATTGAGGCGGAGCGAGCATGGCTCGCAGTAGACCTAACACGGCGGAACGCGACGAGTCGATCCCGACCGGACGGCTGCGGCGGACTGCGGAGGTCGGCGGGCTAGTCGGCGGCCAGGCGGTCCGCGGCTACGCCACATGGGCCGCGAACCTTACGCGCCCCGCGGATGCCCGCCGAGCGGCGGCCGATCGGCGCCAGATCGAGGCGGCCGAACAGATCGTCGACGTCCTCGGGCACATGAAGGGCGTCGCGATGAAGGTGGGTCAGCTCGCCTCGTTCATCGATCCCACCGGCCTGCCGCCGGAGGCTCGGGATAGCTTTCAGGCGAAGCTCGCGGCGCTGCGTGACTCGGCGCCTAGGGTCGGCTTCAAGCAGATGCGTAAGGTGATCGAGGACGACCTCGAACAGCGCCTCGAGGACGTCTTTGACGAGTTCGAGCCCGACGCGGTCGCCGCTGCGTCGATCGGACAGGTCTATCGCGCTCGCCTCGCTGACGGCCGGCGGGTCGCGGTGAAGGTCCAGTATCCGCGCGTGGCGGCGGCGGTTCGCGCCGACCTGCAGAACATCGGGCTTCTGCTGCGGGCGGCGAAGCGGATGGCGCCCGCGCTCGACGCGAAAGCCGTCGCCGCCGAGCTTCGCGAGCGCCTCACCGAGGAGCTCGACTACGAGCACGAGGCGCAGGCGCAACGGGCGTTCGCGCGGCGCTTCGATGGCCACCCGTTCATCGTGGTGCCAGACGTCATGACCGATCTCTCGAGCGACCGCGTGCTGGTCAGCGACTGGGTCGACGGTGTCGGCTTCGAAGAGGTAAAGCGTCTCGATCGCCCGACACGGGACCGCTTCGGGGAGATCGTGTTCCGCTTCTTCTTCGGATCGCTATACCGCGACGGCCATTTTTCCGGCGATCCCCACCCGGGCAATTACCTGCTGATGGACGACCATCGCGTCGCATTTCTGGACTTCGGCATGACCAAGCGCATCCGGCCCGAGGGGCTCGAGCGGGAGAAGGCGGCTATCCGGGCCACCATCGCAGGCGACGCCGCGGGCGTGCGCGCGGAACTCGCGGCGCTCGGCTTCTTTGGGCTCGATGACTCCGGCGTCGACTCGAAGCAGCTACTCGCCTACGTCCGCGCGTTCCACGACTGGCATGCTGATGATCGCCCGTTCACGATCACCCGCAGCTACGTGAGCGAGCTGATCTCGACCGCCGCGCCTGGATCGCGAAACTGGGAGCTGGAGAAGCGCCTCGGCATGCCCGCGGAGGCGCTATTCGTACGGCGCCTCGAGATGATGACGCTCGGTGTCCTCGGACAACTCGAGACGACGGCCAACTGGTACCGGATCATGGGCGAATTGCTAAGCGGGCTCGAGCCGTCGGGGGAGCTCGGCCGGCAGGAGGCGGCGTTCTTCGGGTCGGTGGTGCCGAGGCCCGCGAGGCGGTGACAGCATGACAAACCCTTGCAGACTTGAACGCGGGCCCGCGGAAGCGGCGCAAATGTATGCGTACAAAGACCTTGGGAGGCAGATCGAGCATGCGTACCGCCTGCTTATCGATCATCCCGTGTGGCCGGGGCCGACAGAGTTCGACGGCTTACTGAGCGAAATGCACGAAACCCACATGCTGCTCCGCGAACTTGACGAGGGCCTAGCGACCTCAGCGGACAAGGTGACGGTCGAGCACACGCCTGCGCTCAGACGAGCGATTGGAGTACATGATCTGGAAGGGGGCGATGCGTGATGTCACGGCGTAGAAGCTTCACGCGGGCCGCAAGACTCGCGGCAGCACAGCTCAGGCGTCGCGATCCGGACATCCGGAGAATATGGGCCAGGAGCGAGCGTCAGCCGCTCGTCATTCGGCGCAGTCGGAAGTCGTGCTGTGCGTGTCCACGCCATTGAGTCGTGGACTACGCCGACCCTGGGTAGTTCGCCCGCATCCCACGGCGCGCTACAACGGATGTCAGCACCCGAGCGACGACCTACGCTGGGCGCAATAGGGGAGTGAGGCAATGAGGCGATCTCAAGGCTGGACATGAGGGCACTCACCCGTGTGGCCATCTGCGGGGGAGGCGTTGCTGCGTTGGAGGCTCTGTTGGCGCTGCGCGAGATTCTTCCGATGCACCCGCACATCGATCTCATCGCGCCCAACCGAAAGTTCATCTACCAACCGATGGCTGTCGCGGAGCCTTTTGGTCTTGCCCGAACCCGGCTGTTTGACATCGCCGAGATTTCCGAGGAGCTCGGCGCCGAGTTGCATGTCGGCTCGCTGGCGCAGGTGGACAGCGCGGGCCGCTGCATTGAGCTCGCCAGCGGCACGCGCTTGCCGTATGACGCCGTGATCGTCGCCGTTGGAGCCCGGCGCCGCACGTGGCTGAAGGGCGCGATGCCTTTCGGGGGTGCCGACGACGTTGGTGCGTTCGCCGCCCTGTTGAAGCGGCTGGAGGAAGGCGGCCTCGCTCGACTGGCGTTCACCGCCCCGCCAGGGATGAGCTGGACGCTGCCGCTCTACGAGCTGGCGTTGCTGACCGCGTCGCGGCTCGCCGAGCGAGCCGTAACCGGAGTGGAGCTGACGATCATCACGCCCGAGGCGGACCCGCTGGTGATCTTCGGGCTCGCGGCGAGCCGAATGCTGCGCGGCGAGCTCGCCGATCGCGGGATCCGTCTGCGGGTGGGTACAACTGCGGAGAAGCTCATCTCCGGTCGGCTCGAGCTGAGCTCGGGTGAAGCGATCGAGGTCGATGAGGTGGTCGCGGTGCCACGGCTCGAGGGACCACGCGTGAAGGGGCTGCCAGCCGACGCCGACGGGTTCATCGTCATAGACGATCACTGTCGGGTCGTCGGCTTGGAGGACGTCTGCGCGGCCGGCGATGGGACCGCCTTCCCGATTAAGCAGGGTGGTATCGCCACGCAACAGGCCGACGTCGCCGCCGAATCGGTCGCCGCCCGCCTAGGCGCTGCTTTGCGGCCATCCGTATTTGAGCCACTGCTAAGGGGGATGCTGCTGACCGGGGTCGCTCCGATCTACCTGCGCGCCAGCGTCGGCGCCACGGCCCCCAAGACCGGCGAGGTTTTGGCCAGCCCTCTCTGGTGGCCCCCGACCAAGATCGCCGGCCGCTACCTGGGCCCCTATCTCGCCCGCACCAGCCACCTGAGCTACGGCAGCACGCTCGAGGACCGTCCCACCGCGACGCGCGATCCCGGCGCGCTGCAAGCAGCCCACGGCGAGGCTCGCGAGCTGGCGCTGGTCTTTGCCGAGGCCGACGCTCGTGGTGGGGACTTCCGGTCAGCGCTTAGCTGGCTCGAGGTCCTCGAGCGACTCGACGGAGTGCTGCCCGAGGGCTATCTGGAGAAGCGCGATGCCTGGCAAACGCTCATCAGCAGGTGAGAGCGCCGAGGCCGAGCCCGTCACTGCCGCTTCCTCGCACATACAGGCGTGTGGGTGACCCTCGACGGTGTCGCTCTGGACGATCCGGGCATCCTCGGTGGGCGTCCTTGACACGCTTGTGTTGCCGACGAATGCGGCAGTCTCACCTCGAGCGGCGACGCGGTTGTCTGCTACTCATTTGGCTAAGAGCGGAATCGAGCTCAGCGCTTCGACCACAGCCCTTGCGGGCGGTGTCTGGGGAGCCGGAGCGCCGCGGGCAGGGCCAGGGCCAACATGAGGTCACCGCGCAGCCTGAGCTTGCCCGTGATCAAGAGTCGGGTGGCGCTGGCGGTAGCGCCGACCAGCCGCAGGAACGCCACCGGTTCAAGCTCGAGCGTCAACGCCGGCGTGTGTCCGCCGCGTCTTGATGTCCTACACCGTCCGTCGGTGAGCATGAGCTGGTAGCGGTCGATGCCGCCGTCTCGCCGTCCGGTGATCCTGAACTCCACGACCGCGTTGAGGCGGGCATCGGGCTGTGCGCGCTGACGGATCGTGCGGAAAATCTGCCGCAACAGGACGCCGCGAAGGCGACTGCGCATGACCGACTGGAGCCTCTGGTCTGAGGCCCTGCTCACCCACCAAGCAAGCGCCTCGGCCTTGAGGTCAGGAAACCAGCGCCTGCGAGGGTGTCGCTCGAGGGTCTTCATCGTTTATGTTCGGCGACTGTATCGTTGCGTGTTCGTCCCCTTGGCAGGCTGAGCGTCTGTTGCTCCGGTACCCCTTCGGAGATCTCCTTCGCGCGCTCGATCTCCGCGTTGACCTCGGCCCCGAACAGCGGCGCGACGAGGTGGACGTGCCGGCATGCACGCCAGTCAACTAGGTGCTACAAGAACGAGGAAGCGCCGCCTGGGTGCGGCGATGGGAAGCCCCCTTCCGCGAGGGGGAAGGGGTCGTCACGGGAGCGGCTCCAAGACAAGGCCACGAGCACTTGGGGCGACAGCCCAAGACCGGTCTCGCCGGGGGCTCAACATCGACCGGCCACGGCAGAAACATGGGCGCCGGTCGTGCCGGAGTAGGCCTTTCGGGCCCGCCCCCGGCCTGGCCGTACCGACCACTTTGGACGGTTCCGCAGCTGCGTCTCCCGCGCTGATCCTGGTCTTTAGCCCAGAGCATGTGCCCTCTGAGTTCCCTCGGTCTGGTTCCAACGGCCCCGATCGGCATGGAGCGAGCAACGACCTAAGCGAACAACCCAGTCGCTCCGAGCTTTTTTGGTGCTGAGGGTCCCCTGCGACCACTTCCCATCTGTAGAACGGGTCGGCGGCGAAAGTGAAACCACCGATTTGCAGGGACTTTAGAGCCCAGCGCCGGACTCGAACCGGCGACCCCTTCCTTACCATGGAAGTGCTCTACCAACTGAGCTAGCTGGGCGTTGCTTCGCGGCGTCATCCTAGCGTGCGCCCTCGTGCGGCCGCGAAGCCCGTGTCTCCTATACGGAGAACTCCGCAAGGAGCCTGCGGGCGCGGGAGGCGAGCGACTTTCGCCGGTCGCCCTCGAACCGGCGCAGCGCGGATGTGATCCGGCGCCGCGTGATCCAGCCCTCGCGCGCGAAGGCGGCGAGCGAGTCGAGTGTGCAGTTGATGACGACGCAGTCGTCGCTCTGATCGAGGTTGCCCAACAGGATCGCGACCGCCCGGTCGCGGTCGGCGCCCGTGAGGTCCGTCTCGGCGAGCATCTGTGCCAGGTGCCATCGCACCGACGGCTGGTCGATCTTCGACGCCTCGCCCAGCAGGCGCCCGACGTAGGGCTCGAGGCGGCCGGGCTGCGCCCTGCAGACCTGCTCGAGGGCGTCGGCTGCGCGCATGCGCACGACCTCGTCGGCGTCGAAGAGACAAGCGAAGAGCTCATCGAGTTGCTCCGGTGCCCCGAGCACGCGGTCGACCAACTCGCCGGTCCTACCCAGGGAGCGAGGCTTGCCGGCGGCGAGGGCTTGCGCGCTTGGCTCGCCGCGAGACCCGCCGTTCGTCATCAGCGGATTCCCTTGAGCTTCGCGAAGTGCAGACGAAAGTTCCACAGAAGCTCGTCGTCCGCGCAGCCGCCGGAGGACATCCGGGGCGTCTCGGTGATGGACGCGGAAGGCTTGGATGACCCTACGCCACCGGCACCTCCGTGGGCGTGACGGTGCTGACCGGCAGTCCCATGCCTGACACCTTGCTGGGAAGGTCCAGTCGCAGCCATCGCGACAGCCGTGCCGGGAGCGTCGAGATGATGACCTCGTCGAAGCCGTACAGGTTGATCGCGTCCTGCACCGCCGCGGCGGGATCGGGATCGCCGACGATGCCCCGGACGGGGCCCGCGGCGGCCTCCTCGAGCAGCGGCAGCGCCTGGTCGATGACGGCGCGGGCCGCGCCCGCGTCCTGGTCCTCGGGGTCGATGATCCTGTGCAGCCCGTGGGCTGTGTTCGGGACGAGCAGCGTGAAGCTGCACGGCCCGCGTGCTGCCCGCTCTGTGACCGCCTCGAGCAGGGCCTGGGTGGCGGCGGTCCTGTGCGCCACCACGAGCACTCGTGTGGGTGCTTCGGAGGACTCCACGGTAGGACTCCTTTCTGTGCGATTTGCCACGATCATGATCGCAGCTGTGCGCCGGCAGCAGAAGCTCCAGCGTGTCCGTTTTCCGGCCACGTTGCGCCCTCGACGCTCCCCGCGGCTAGTCTGTCGAGCGTGCGCGTGGAGCTGACCGAGGACTTCGTGGAGGTGCGCTTGTCGTGGTGGGAGAAGGTGCTCGGCCTGCTCGCGGACATCAACGTGGCGCGCGCTGACGTGAGCGAGGTCGAGGTGGTCGAGGATCCTTTGCGTGAGGTGATGGGAAGCGGGCTGAAGGTCGGGCTGCGCGTGCCATGGCTCTACTACGTGGCCCGCACCATTCGCCTGGATCAGGCGTTCGTGGTGCGCCGGGGGACGCCGGCGCTGTCGTTCGCCGTCAGCAACCACGGGGCGCTGAGGAGGGTGCTCGCGAGCACGCCTCGCGCCGAGGAGCTCGCGCGCCGGCTCAAGCCCTCCTGAGATCCCCTACGGCGAGGATTCCGCGTTGCGAAGTCCGCGGAGCGTCCAGACCGCGAACAGGAGCACGAGCGCCACGGCGCAGGCGAATGCGAGCGCGGTGTGGTTGTGCGCGCCGGAGATGAGCCCCCGGCCGGCGTCCAGGAAGGAGGTGGCCGGGTTGATGCTCGCGAGGGCGTGAATCCAGCCCGTGAGCAGCTTGAGCGGAACGTAGACGGGGGCGAGGAACAGGATCAGGAAGACCGGGGTCTGCATCAGCGGACCGGCCTGGATCGAGCGGAAGCGGAACGCCACCCCGGCCGCCCAGCCGTAGCCGACGAGGACGAGCAGCGCGGCCAGGGCGTAAAGGCCGAACACGTCCACGCCGCCGCCGGTGATCTGCATGCCCGAGAGCAGCGCCACGCCCGTGATCACGATCATCGTGATCACGGCGCGGCAGAGCGCCACGAGGGCGTAGCCGAGCGCGATGCCCCTGCGGTCCTCGGCGGCCATCATCAGCCGCCGCGCGAACCCGCTCTCGAAGTCGAATGCGACCGTGAAGCCCGTGAACAGCCCGGCGAACATCGCCGACTGGCACAGCACGAACACGAACTGGAAGGCCGTGTAGCCCGCCGGGAAGTGAAAGCCCGGGATCGTTCCCAGGGCCGACAGGCCGCCGGCGAAGCTGGCGAAGAAGACGAGCGGGAACACGAGCGAGGGGACGAACAGGTCGGGCCTTCGCACATAGGTGTGCAGGCCTCGCCACGCGATCGTCATCGCCACCCGCCACAGGCCGCCGCCGCTCTCGCGCGTCGAGCTCATGTGCGCTGGAGCCTTCCGCGCATGGTGACCGCGACGGCGAGCAGGCCGAGGATCATCAGGCCGATCGCCACCGCGAAGCCCCGCCACAGCGCGGCTGGATCCCAGCCGAAGATGAACAGGCTGCGGAAGGCCTCGATCAGGTAGGAGATGGGATTCCAGTTGGCCACCGTGTGGAACCAGCCGGTCCCCAGTAGGTTGCGCGGCAGGTTGCTCGAGGACAGGAAGATGAACACGAAGAACAGCGGGAAAAGGCCCTGCACCGCTTCACCGGAGCCGGTGCGCAGCGCCGCGGCGCAGCCGAGCGCCCCGAACGCGACGGTCGTCAGCGCACCGAGGACGATGATCACGAGCGCGCCCGCGAAGCCGGCGTCCAGGTGGGCGCCCGCGATCAGGCCGATCAGGATGTAGACGGCCGACTGCAGCGCTCCGATGGCCGCCACGCCGACGAGCAGCCCGCCGATCAGCGCGACGCGCCGCATCGGGGTCAGGGCGAGGCGGTTGAAGAAGCCCGTCTCGATGTCCTCGGCGAGGTTGGTGCCGCTGTTGATTAGCGCGAACATCGCCCCCTGGATGAACGCCACGGCGATCGCGAACGACACGTAGGAGTGCGTGGGGAAGCCCGCCAGGCGAGTGGCGGCCCGCAGCCCGCTTGCGTTGACGGCGAGCAGGATGATCGGGAAGAAGATGATCGGGAACAGCTGAAAGGGCTGGCGCAGGGTCTTGCGCATCGCCCGCCTGGCCAGCGTGCCGATCTGCATCGACAGTTCGCCCTTCATACGCGTGAGGCTGCCGCGCCCACCTGATCGCCCTGTGCGGTCGCGCCCGCGCCGGGGCCCTCCCGTCCACCGCCGCTGGCACCCTCCAGGGAGCGTCCGGTCTTGGCCAGGAAGACGTCGTCGAGCGTCGGCGCGTGCAGTCTCAGGTCGGCGATCGGAACGTTCTCGGCGTCGAGGGTGCGGACTATCTCGGCGAGATCGCTGACCCCCTCGGGCAGCTGTGCGGCGACCGCGTTGGGCGAGGCCGCGGCCTCATCGCCGAACCGGTGAAGGACCGCCGCGAGCCGCTCGCGGTCGCCCGGATCGGCGGGCACCGCCTCAACACTCGGGCGCCCGATCGCCGCCTTGAGCTCCGCGGGCGTGCCCTCGGCGACGATCCTGCCGCGGTGGATGATGCCGACGCGATGGGCGAGCACGTCGGCCTCCTCGAGGTACTGCGTGGTCAGGAACACCGTCACGCCGTCGCCGGCCAGCCGTCGGACCTCGTCCCACAGCGCCGCCCGGCTCTGGGGATCGAGGCCGGTGGTCGGCTCGTCGAGGAACAGGAGCCGCGGGCGGTGCACGAGCGCGAGGCCTAGGTCGAGCCTTCGCTTCATCCCGCCGGAGTAGCCGCCGACCTTGCGGTCGGCGGCCTCGGTCAGGCCGACGCGCTCGAGCAGTTCGCTGCCCCGCTTGATCCCCTCGGCCTTGCCCACGCCGTGCAGCGCGCTCTGCAGGCGAATGTGCTCGCGGCCGGTAAGGAACGGGTCGAGCGCGGACTCCTGCAGGGAGGCACCGATCGCGCGCCGCACCTCCGCACCACGGTGGACGACGTCGAGCCCCGCCACGCGAGCGGTGCCGGAGGTCGGCGGAAGCAGCGTGGTGAGCACGAGCACGGTCGTCGACTTGCCCGCGCCGTTCGGTCCGAGGAAGCCGTAGATCTCACCGGGCGCGACCTGCAGATCGATGCCGTCGACGGCGCGCACGCCCCCCTTGAAGTCGCGCACCAGCCCCTCGACCTCGATGCCGTTGTGCGGTGTGCTCTCCTGGTCGCTCATGCTGCACTGCGGGTTAGCGCTGCCAACTCTGTCGCTCCTTGCCTGCCGGCGTGCCGGCGCCGGACGAATGGGGCTCGGGCCGTGCCTTCAGGCGGCACACGCCGACCGACTATGGCGGGGGCAGGATTCGAACCTGCGAAGGCAGAGCCAACGCGTTTACAGCGCGTCCCCTTTGACCGCTCGGGAACCCCGCCGGGGCGCCCGTCAGTCTAGGGCCTGCCGGCGCGGTCCGGGACGGCGTGGCACTATCTGCGGCTATGAGGCCTCGCGCAGCAGCTGCGCGGCGGGCAGCTGTTGCAGCTTCTTCAGCGTGCGGCTCTCGATCTGGCGGACGCGCTCGCGGGTGATGTTGAATGCGCGACCGACTTCCTCCAACGTGCGCTGGCGTCCGCCCACGATCCCGTAGCGCAGCTCGATGACCTCGCGCTCGCGCACCGGCAGCGATGCGAGCACGCGTGTGATGTTCTCGCGGCGGAGCGCCTCGGAGGCGATCTCGAAGGGCGATTCCGCGGAGACGTCCTCGATGAAGTCGGCGAGCGCCGAGTCGTCCTCCTCGCCGACCGGTTTCTCCAGGGAGATCGGTTGCTGGGCCAGGCGCATGACGTCGCGCACCTCGCGCACGGGGCATTCCAGCTCCGCGGCGATCTCGGCGGTGCTCGGTTCGCGCCCGAGCCGCTGGATCAGCCGGCGCTCGGCGTGGATGAGCTTGTTCAGCCGCTCGACCATGTGCACCGGGATGCGGATCGTGCGCCCCTTGTCGGCGATCGCGCGGGTGACCGCCTGGCGTATCCACCAGGTCGCGTAGGTCGAGAACTTGTAGCCGCGGCGGTAGTCGAACTTCTCGACCGCCCTGATCAGCCCCAGCGAACCCTCCTGGATCAGGTCCAGGAACGTCAGGCCGCGCCCGACGTAGCCCTTGGCGATGGACACGACCAGGCGCAGGTTGGCCTCGACCATGTGCTCCTTGGCCGCCATGTCGCCGCGCTCGATGCGCTTGGCGAGCAGGACCTCCTCCTCGGGGCTCAGCAGGGGGACGCGGCCGATCGAGCGCAGGTACAGGCGCAGTGAGTCGAGGCTCGGCTCGACCGTCAGATCGACGTCGGTGCGCTTCA
The DNA here is from genome assembly GCA_963730575.1 of uncultured Solirubrobacteraceae bacterium. GTDB lineage: Bacteria > Actinomycetota > Thermoleophilia > Solirubrobacterales > Solirubrobacteraceae > Palsa-744. Next base: position 470,855 of record CAVSSG010000005.1, on the reverse strand, counting down.
TCTCCTCAAGGCGCGAGCGCAGCGGCACGGCGCGATCGTGTGCCTGCCCGCCCTCGCCGTGGGCGGCCAGGGCGAGCGCGGGATCCTCGGCGCCGTCGAGCACCTCGATGCCGTGCTCCTCCAGGTAGCCGTAGACGCTGTGGGCCTGCTCGCCGCTCAGCTCGGCCTCCTCGAGCGCCGTGGCGATGGCCTCGGCGGCCAGGGACCCCCGCTCCTGGCCCAGCGCGATCATGCCCCTGAGCCCCTCCATCTCGATCGCGGGCGTATCGGCGGTGAGCAACAGACCCTCCTGGTTCTCCCTCAACTGTCACCCCCCAGGGCTCAATCGGAAATCATCCTCGAAGCCCTGGCCCTCCTCCGGCTCGGCCTCGACCGATGCAGCGCGAAGTGATACCAGAAGCCGCGGTCGGGGGGCGCTTCAGAGGGTAGGTGGGGATCGGGGTCGGCCCTGGCTCCCCGCCGCCCTTCAGGGCGGCTGCTGCGCGCTAGGCTAGATCGCGGTGCAGGCGACATCCACCGACACCGTCTTCCGCGCGCTCGGGCACGGTGACGACGTGCAGGCGCGCCGGCCGGAGGTCCCGGTCGGGCTCTCGCGCGTCGGCGTCACGGGCGTCGAGAAGGTCGTGCGCATCCGCGACGAGCTGTTCTTCGCACGGCTGGACTGCTTCGTCGACCTCAGCCGCGACCAGAAGGGCGCGCACATGTCGCGCTTCGACGAGGTCGTCAACGAGGCGATCGGGGAGGTCGTGCTCAGCGAGTCGCCGTTCCGCGCCGAGACGCTGGCCCAGCACATCGCCGAGCTGGTGCGCTCCCGCCAGGGTGCCGAGCGCGCCGAGGTGACGATCGCGGCGCGCTACCCCGAGCACAAGCCCGCGCCGGTCTCGGGCGTGCGGACGCAGGAGATCTACACGCTGTACGGGCGCGCGGTGGCCTTCGAGCACGGCACCCGGCGCATGGTCGGGGTCTCGGCCACGGGCATGACCGCCTGCCCGTGCGCACAGGAGCTCGTCGCCGCCCGCGCCCGCGAGCGCCTCGTCGAGCGACGGTTTCAGCGAGGAGCAGATCGAGCGCATCCTCGCGCGCGTGCCGGTCGCCACCCACAACCAGCGCGGCCTGGCCACGCTGCACATCGGCTGCGTCGAGGACTGCGCCGCCGAGATCGACGCCTCGGCGCTGCTGGCGATCGCGGAGGCGAGCATGTCCTCGGAGATCTACGAGCTGATGAAGCGCTCCGACGAGGTCGAGGTCGTGGAAAAGGCCCATCGCCGCCCGCGCTTCGTCGAGGACTGCGTGCGCGAGATGATCGCGGGCGTGGTCGCGGCTTTCCGCAGCTGGACGGCGAGAGCTTCGTCTCGGCCCGCCAGGAGAACCTCGAGACGATCCACCAGCACAACGTGGTCGCCGAGCGCCACGGCCTGCTCTGCGGAGCTGCGCGCCGAGCTCGACTCGGGCGCGCCGGCCGCGCATCAGACGACCCTCGAGCAGTGGCTGGCCGCGCCGGCTGAGAGGCGCTCAGCCGGCCGCTCAGCTCGGCGAGCGCGCTCTGCGCCTGCTGCATGCGGCGGCGAAGCCCGAAGAAGTAGTCAAGGCCCGACAGCACGGTGACGAGCGACCGTCACGTACAGCAGCGCCGAGACCCACAGCGGCTGCCCGTGCACGGCGATGATCGCGAGGATCGGCGGCGATCTGAAGGCAGGTCTTGACCTTGCCGAACATGCTCGCGGCCATCACCACGCCCGCCTGGGTGGCGCCGAGGCGCAGCACCGTCACGGCGAGCTCGCGCGTGATGATCACCATCGCGACCCACGCGGCGAGCCGGTGCAGCGACACGAGCGAGATCAGCGCGGCGACGATCAGCAGCTTGTCGGCCAGCGGGTCCATCAGCTTGCCGAACGTCGTGATCGAGTCCCGCGCGCGCGCGCGAGGTAGCCGTCGACGAAGTCGGTCAGCGAGGCCAGCGCGAACACGACCGCCGCGAGCACGTCGCCGTCGGGCGTGTTGCCGAGCAGGGCGACCACCAGCACCGGCACGAGCATGATGCGCAGCACCGTCAGCACGTTGGGGAGGTTCAGCGGGAACACGGCTTCGGACATTATCGCTGCCGGCGCTCGAGGCTGGTATACCCGGGCCGTCGCGGCTGGCGCACCCGCGACCGACTTCCACCGGAAAGGAGCACAGCCATGCGCAAACGCACGCTCGGACCCGACGGCCCCGAGGTCTCGGCGATCGGCCTCGGCTGCATGGGCATGTCGGCCTTCTACGGGCGCCACCGACGAACCCGAGGCGCTGCGCACGATCCACCGCGCCCTGGATCTCGGCTGCAACTTCCTCGACACCTCCGACATGTACGGGCCGCACACCAACGAGGAACTCGTCGGCCGCGCGATCGCCGGCCGCCGCGACGAGGTGTTCCTGGCGACCAAGTTCGGCATCAAGCTCGAGCCGGGCGACCCGCCGCGGCGGTCGATCGACGGCAGCCCCGCCTACGTGCGCGCGGCCTGCGAGGGCTCGCTGCAGCGGCTGGGCGTCGATCACATCGACCTCTACTACCAGCACCGCGTCGACCCGAACACGCCGATCGAGGAGACCGTCGGCGCGATGGCCGAGCTCGTCGCCGAGGGCAAGGTCGCCCACCTCGGCCTGTCCGAGGCCAGCGCGGCAGACGATCCGCCGGGCGCACGCCGTGCACCCGATCACCGCGGTGCAGACCGAGTACTCGCTGTGGACCCGCGACGTCGAGCGACGAGATCCTGCCGACGCTGAACGAGCTCGGGATCGCGCTCGTCGCCTACTCGCCGCTCGGGCGGGGCTTCCTGTCGGGGCGCTTCACCTCGCCCGAGGAGCTCGACGAGGGCGACTTCCGCCGCTACGGGCCGCGCTTCACCGGCGAGAACCTCGACCAGCAACCTGAAGCTCGCCGAGCGCGTGAAGGAGCTGGCCGGCGAGAAGGGCATCACCGCCGGGCCAGCTGGCGCTCGCGTGGGTGCTCCACCGCGGCGAGCACATCGTGCCGATCCCCGGCACCAAGCGCGTCTCCTACCTGGAGGAGAACCTCGCCGCCGCCGATGTCGCGCTGAGCGAGGAGGAGGTCGAGCGGATCGCCGAGGCCGTGCCCGCGGCCGCCGGGCGACCGCTACGACGAGGCGGGCATGCGGGGCGTCAACCTCTGAGCCGCGCACGGCGCCCGGCCGGCCGCGGGTCAGTAGCCGACCGAGTAGAAGCTGATGCGCCGGCAGCCGTGGAGCTTGTAGTGGGGCAGCGCGTGGTGGCTCGTGAACACCACGATGCCGGGGCTTTCGCAGTGGATCACGCCCGAGTCCTCGTGCGCGTGCACGACGGTCGTCGGGGTTCGTGCCCGTCCACACGTAGTTGAGGGTGTCGTTTGCGTAGATGAAGTTCTGGCCGTTGCCGGCGTGGATGACGGCCGTCTGGGTGGACTCGCCGCTCGGGTGGTAGTCGCCCCAGATGACATCGCCCGCGTTGCCCCCGTAGATCGTGTCGTCGCCGTAGCCGCCGAGCAGGTAGTTGTGCCGGTCGCGCGACGCCCACGAGCATGTGGTGGCGCCCGGCCGGGCCCCTGTCCATGACCAGGTGCTGGTCGGGAGGCCAGCCGGCGTGGCTGGTCATCGCCGGCCGGGACGGCAGCAGCGCGCACGAGCAGCAGCGACGGCGGCGAGGGCCAGAGCTGGTCAGCTCGTGAACATGCCGTGCATCGTCGCCCGACTGGTCTAGCGCCAGCCGAGGGGCTGCCGCCAGCCGGCTACGCCCGGGTGCCGCGCTAGGGTGCGTCAATGCCGCTGATCCCCATGGTCATCGAGCGAACCGCGCGGGGCGAGCGCGAGTTCGACATCTACTCGCGGCTGCTGAACGAGCGGATCATCTTCCTCGGCACGCCGATCGACGATCAGGTCGCCAACCTGGTCGTGGCGCAGCTCCTGCACCTCGAGAGCGAGGACCCCGAAAAGGACATCTCGATCTACATCAACTCGCCCGGCGGCAGCATCTACTCGGGCCTGGCGATCTACGACACGATGAAGTTCGTCAAGCCCGACATCGCACACGATGTGCGTCGGGCGTGGCGATGTCGATGGGCTCGCTGCTGCTGGCGGCCGGCACCAAGGGCAAGCGCGCGGCGCTGCCGAACTCGAGGATCCTCATCCACCAGCCCTCGGCGGGCTTTGAAGGGCAGTCGACCGACATCGAGATCCACGCGCGCGAGATCCTCAAGGTGCGCGAGCGGATCGACGAGATCTACGCCGAGCACACCGGCAAGCCGACGAGGAGGTGCGCGCGGACATGGAGCGCGACCGCTTCTTCTCGGCCGAGCAGGCGCTCGAGTACGGCCTGATCGACCGCGTGCTCGACAGTCCACTGAGCGACCTCCGGCCCAGGGCGCCGCGGCGGCTCGGTGCGCGCGGCCGTGGACCCGCCGGGTCCTGGCCGGGACTATGCTCGCCGCGATGGCCGGCCTGACCCGCTTGAGCGCTCGGCGCTGCTGCGACCGCGTTCTCACGGCGCTGGCCGGTGTGGCCAACTACCAGGCCTGGGCGGTCGTGCCCCGCTTCGCGATCGCCACGCTCGCGCTGGCGGGCCTGGCGTGGGTCGTGTCGTTCGCCACCGAGCAGCTCGGCGAGCGCTTCGGCCCGGGCGTCACGGGCATGCTGCAGTCGACGCTCGGCAACCTGCCGGAGCTGTTCGTCGTGATCTTCGCCCTGCAGAAGGGCGAGCTCGTGGTCGCGCAGACGGCGATCGTCGGCTCGATCCTCGCCAACGCGCTGCTCGTGCTCGGCCTCGTGATCGTCGTCGGCGCGCGCGCGGGCGCCGGACGGCATCATGCGCTTCTCCACGCGCCTGCCCGCGCGACACGGCGACGCTGCTGCAGGTGACGGTGTTCATCATCGTGCTGCTCGGCCTCTCGCTCGCGCGCGCACGACCCTGCGAGCCATCACGTCAAGTCGATCTCGATCGTCGGGGCGATCTGCCTGCTGGTCGTCTACGTGGCCTGGGTCGTGCCCTACCTGCGCTCGGACGCCCGCCCCGGGCGATGAGCGACGCGCGCGGACGTCCGCGCGCCGCCGAGGAGCCGGCGCCTGCGGCTCTCGCTGCGTTCACGCTCGTGCTGCTGTTGATCGCCGGGGCGGCGTCGGCGTTCGTCTCGGACTGGTTCATCAACGGCGCTCGCGCCGGCGATCGTCAAGCTCCACCTCTCCCAGGCGTTCGCCGGCCTCGTGATCGTCGCGATCGCGGGCAACGCCGTCGAGAACGTCGCCGGCCTGGTGCTCGCCTCGAAGGGCCGCTCGGACCTGGCGATCTCGGTCGTCAAGAACTCGGTCGCCCAGATCGCCGCCTTCCTGTTCCCGCTGCTCGTGCTCGTCTCCTTCGCCCTGGCCACCACGCTCACGTTCGCGCTCGCGCCGGTCTACATCGGCGCGCTGGCTGCTGACGACGCTGCGTCTGGCAGATCACCGGCGACGGCGAGGCCGCCGCGTTCGAGGGCTGGGCGCTCGTCGCGCTGTACGTGATCCTCGCGGCGTTCACGCTGTATGAGTGACCGGCCGGCGCTCGCGCGGGCGGCCTCACCCGCGCGTCAGCCCGCCGATCAGCGCCCCTGCCAGGCCGCCGGCCGTGGCGGCCTGGGCATTGCTCATTTCCGAGCCCTCCAGGGGGGCGATGAACATCGTCTGGATGGCCAGGCGCCCGGGGCCGGTGAAGCGGTTCCAGGTGAGCTTGCCCCCGCCGCCCATGATCCCGGTCTTCAGCCCCATCGTGATCGCCTCGAGCTTGACCGTGGGGTCCTTGTACAGCCACGCCCCCGCCTCGACGTCGAGCTGCTCGCCGTCGTCGAGATCGACCAGGAACACGTTGCCGTGGCCGTGCAGCCACACCAGCGCGTCGCCCGTCGGCGGCGCGGAACTTGTCCATGAAGAAGCCCGAGCCGCCCAGCACCATGTTCTGGACCCCCTTGATCCGTTCGAAGCTGTAGTCGAGGTTGTCGGTGGCGGCGACGAACTGGTGCTCACGCACGTCCAGGCCTTCGCCCTGGCGCAGGTGCATGGGCACGCACTGGCCGGGCGAGTCCCGCGAGAAGGCGATCCGCCCGGAGCCCGAGGTACGGGTCACGAAGAACTCGAGGCCCGCGATCTTGCGTTTGACCCCGCCCGTCAGCTTCTTGACCTCGATGTCCAGCTGGGTCTCCTTCCACAGCAGCACGTGGTGCTCGAACATCACCGCGCGCCCGCCTATCTCGATCTGCAACTCGGGTACCAGTTCGCCGCGGATGTGGTAGGTGACGCCCGGCGAACGTCTCGTCGTGAACGCTCGGGGGGATCGGCTCGGGCAGGTGCATGGCTGGGTGGCTCCTCGCTTGAGATGAATCGCCGTGTGGATCGGCTGGCAGCCGCGAGCTTCGCCGCTGGCGCGCGCCGCGTCAAGGCCGGCTGCGATCGGATCGACGGTGGCCCCGGCGGCGCAAGCGCGCTAGACTGCTTGGACCTCGCGCCTGGGCGGGGTTTTTCTTCGCCCTGGGCCGCTGTCCATCAACTACGCAGGGATTTCTCAAATGGCCCGCGGAGACGTTCGAATCGCTATCACCCTCGCGTGCGAGGAGTGCAAGCATCGCAACTACCAGACCAACAAGAGCAAGCGCAACAACCCTGACCGGGTTACCCTGCGCAAGTACTGTCGCTGGTGCCGCAAGCACACCAGCCATCGGGAGACCCGCTAGCGCGGGAGCGCTGCCGTGGCCCGTGACCGTAAACGCGCAAAGCAGCGCCGCGACCGCCGCGGCTCATCCGCCGCAGGCCGCGCCCGGGAGAGCGCTCCCGCGGTCCTGCCCGGCCAGCCGGCCGATCAGGGCCCGGCCGCCGATGCTCCCCGCGATCCTGCCCACCAAACCGGCCGGCCGTCGATGCTCCCGCCGGCGCTCGAGCGCTCGAACGGGGACGCTGAGTTCGACGCCGCCGTCGCCGCGAGGGCCGCAGACGCTCCCGCCGCGCCCGAGACGCTCTCCGAAGGCGAAATCGATGCCGAGGCCGAGCTCGAGGGCGACCTCAGTGGGGACGAACTGCAAGAGCCCGGCCGCCCGTCGGGACCCGGAGGGACCGGGCGTGGTGGGTCGGGGACCGGGGGCGGCGGTGCCGACGGTGGCGAGGTGGCGTCAGCCCCGAGCAGGCCTCGGGTGCTCCCCTGCGGGGCGGCAACCGCGCGATCGGCTTCCTGCGCGCCAGCTGGGCCGAGCTGCAGCGCGTGCAGTGGCCCGACCGCCGCCAGGTCACGCAGGCGACGGCCGTCGTGCTGGGCTTCGTGGCCATCGCCGGCGCTGTATCTGGGCCTGGCCGACTACGTGGCCAAGGAAATCGTCGAACTCATCCTCTGAGGCCTGAATGTTTCGCTGGTACGTCGTCAACACCTATTCCGGCCACGAGAACAAGGTCAAGGACAACCTCGAACACCGGGTCGTCTCGCTCGGCCAGCAGCGCGCGGTGCGCAACGTGGTCGTCCCCACCGAAGCCGTCTCGGAGATGAAGGACAACCAGAAGGTCACCGTCGAGAAGCGCACGATGCCCGGCTACGTGCTCGTCAACATGGAGCTCAACGAGGACTCCTGGGGGGTCGTCAAGGGCACCCCCGGCGTGACCGGCTTCGTGGGCGCCTCCCAGGAGCCCGTGCCGCTCACCCAGGGCGAGGTCGACCGGCTGCTGCACAAGGAGGTCGCGACTGCCACGCGCACGCGGGCGCAGTTCACCATCGGCGAGTCCGTCAAGGTCGTCTCCGGCCCGCTGTCGGACTTCTCCGGGGAGATCTCCGAGATCAACGAGGACGCGGCCAGGCTCAAGGTGCTGGTATCAATCTTCGGCAGGGAGACCCCTGTTGAGGTGGGATTCGACCAGGTGAAGAAGCTCTAATGGCCAAGAAGGTCCTGACAACGATCAAGCTGCAGGCGAACGCCGGGCAGGCGAGTCCGGCCCCGCCGGTCGGTCCTGCGCTGGGCCAGCACGGGATCAACATCATGGAGTTCTGCAAGGCCTTCAACGCCCAGACGCAGAGCGAAACGGGCACGGTGATCCCGGTCGTGATCACCGTCTATGAGGACCGCTCGTTCACGTTCATCACGAAGACCCCGCCCGCCGCCGTGCTGATCCGCCAGGCGCTCAAGATCAGCAAGGGCTCCGGCGAGCCCAACCGCATGAAGGTCGGCACCATCACCCAGGAGCAGCTGCGCGAGATCGCCGAGCGAAAGCTCGAGGACCTGAACGCGCACGACGTCGAGCAGGCGGCGAAGATCATCGCGGGCACGGCGCGCTCGATGGGCGTGGAGGTGGCCTCGTGAGCTCGCACGGGCGGCGTTACGCAGAGGGTCTGGCGAAGGTGGACCGCGAGCGCGAGTATCAGCCGGCCGAGGCGGTCGCGCTCGTCCGCAGCCTGGCGAGCGCCAAGTTCGACGAGTCGATCGAGGTCCACGTGCGCACGGGCCTGAACGTGCGCCACGCCGACGAGCAGCTGCGCGGCACCATCGCCCTGCCCAACGGACTCGGCAAGGACGTCAAGATCGCCGTGTTCGCCCAGGGCGAGAAGGTGCGCGAGGCCGAGCAGGCGGGCGCCGACGTGGTCGGCGGCGAGGACCTCGCCAAACGGATCGAGGAGGGCTTCGACGACTTCGACGTCGTCATCGCCACGCCCGACATGATGTCGGTGGTCGGGCGGCTCGGACGCGTGCTCGGGCCCTCGGGCAAGATGCCCAACCCCAAGGTCGGCACGGTGACGATGGATGTCGCCAAGGCCGTCGAAGAGTCCAAGTCGGGCAAGGTCGAGTACCGCACCGACCGCACGGCGATCGTGCACCTGGTGATCGGCAAGGCGAGCTTTCACGAGCGTCAGCTGCTCGAGAACTACGCGGCCGTGATCGAAGAGCTGATCCGCGCCAAGCCCGCGGCCGCCAAGGGCCGCTACCTGCGCACGATCACCCTGACCTCGACGATGGGTCCGGGAGTGAAGGTCGACCCGAGCCGCACACGTGACATCATCGAGGAGGCGCCCGCGGCGACGATCGCCGCTTAGCGCACCCCCACAGGCCACCAGAGACCCCCGGCGGCGCCGATCCGATCGGCGCACGTAAGACCGGGACAGGAGCCCCAATGAACCGAGACCAGAAGGCAGCGGCGATCGCCGAGATCGCCGCCCAGATAGACGAATCGCAGGCGATCTTCGCCGTCGACTACCGGGGCATCATCGGTCGCCCAGGCGGCCGAGCTGCGCACCAAGCTGCGCGAGGCCGACGCCACCTTCAAGGTGGTCAAGAACTCGCTCACCGAACGCGCCGCCGACCAGGTCGGCGCCGAGCCGCTCAAGGCGTTCCTGGCCGGACCGACCGCGCTGACGTTCGTGCGCGGCGACGTCGCCACGGCCGCCAAGGCGATCGCCGACTACGCCCGCGCGACGCAGCTGCTGCCCTTCAAGGGCGGGCTGATGGACGGCGACACGCTCGACGTCGATCAGATCCGCTCGCTCTCGCGCCTGCCCTCCCGCGAAGTGCTCTACGGCCAGCTCGTCGGCGTCGTCGCCTCTCCCGTCAGCGGCCTCGTGCGCACGCTCAGCGCGCTCGTCGGCGGCCTCGCCTCGGCGCTCGGCCAGGTGCGCGACAAGAAGGAGTCCGGAGAGATCCCCGCGGGCGCGCCGCCCGCCGCGGAGGAGCCCGCGGTCACAGAGGCACCGGCAGCCGAGGAGCCCGCAGCCGAGGAGCCCGCAGCCGAGGAGCCCGCAGCCGAGGAGTCCGCAGCCGAGGAGCCGACGGCCGAGGAGCCGGCCGCAGAGGAGCCCGCGGCCGAGGAGCCTCAGGCCGGGGCGAGCACCGACGCGGAGCCCGAGAACAAAGCTGAGCCGGCGCAGGAGCCGGCGCAAGACGACGATGCAACCAGGCGGACGCTTCGGCTGAGGAGCAGTCCGATGCCGCCGATGCGAATCCCACCAAGGAGGACTGACGAAGATGGCTACCAGCACACAGGACTGGATCGAGGAGCTGAAGGGCATCTCGGTGCTCGAGCTCGCCGAGCGGATCAAAGCGCTCGAGGAGGAGTTCGGCGTATCGGCGGCGGCCGTTGCCGCCCCGGCCGCGGCGGCTGCCGCCGCCGGCGGCGGCGACGGCGGCGGCGAGCGAGGCCGAAGAGCAGAGCACGTTCGACGTGCTGCTCGCCGGGGCCGGCGACAAGAAGATCCAGGTGATCAAGGTCGTGCGCGCCGCCACGGGCCTCGGGCCTGAAAGAGGCCAAGGCACTCGTCGACGAGGCCCCCAAGCCGGTCAAGGAGGGCATCGACCGCGAGGAGGCCGACAAGCTCAAGCAGGAACTCGAGGAGGCCGGCGCCACGGTGGAGCTCAAGTAGGCGCCGCGATGCGCCGCGGGACACGGCGTGCGAGGGACGGGTCCGCCATCGCGGGCCCGTCTTTATGCACCGCTAACAATTGGGCGGATTTTCCGGTAAAGTGTCGCCCGCTGGCCGATAGCCGCAGCCGCCCGGAGCGTACGACGTCGCGCCACATACGCGAGGTCGAGGGCGGGGTCCGTGAGCGCCGGCGGCCCTTCAGGGCGTCGCTGGTCTGTGCTATCTTTGCTAGTCGCGCTTCGGCGCCCTCCTCTGCCCGTTTCATCGCCCTCCGAAGGAGTCGTTTCTTGGCTGCTGCAGATGCTCTCCGGACGCGCCGAAGCTTCGCGCGCCTCAATAAGACCGTTGACGTCCCCAACCTGATCGACATCCAGCGCCGCTCGTTCACGTGGCTGACCGACCCCGACAAGGGCGGTCTGCGCGAGACGATCGACGACATCTCGCCGATCGAGGACTACACCGGCAACCTGGCGGTCCAGTTCGGCGAGTTCACCTTCGATGAGCCCGTCGCATCGCTCGACCAGTGCCGCGAGAAGGACCTGACCTACGCCCGCCCGCTGACCGTGACGGTCGCCTTCATCAACCGCGAGACGGGAGAGATACGCGAGCAGTCGGTGTTCATGGGCGACTTCCCGTGGATGACCGAGCGCGGGCACGTTCGTGATCAACGGCACCGAGCGCGTGGTGGTCACGCAGCTCGTGCGCTCGCCCGGGGCCTACCTGATGGAGCCGAAGGACCGCGAGAAGCAGGTGTTCATCGCCAACCTGATGCCCGCGCGCGGGTCGTGGCTCGAGCTCGAGATCGACAAGAAAGGCAAGGTCTTCGTCCGCATCGACCGCAAGCGCAAGCTGCCGGTGACCGTGCTGCTGCGCGCGATGGGCTACGCCAGCGACGAGGAGATCCTGCGGCTGTTCGAGAACTCGCTGTACATCCGCAACACGATCGAGTCCGACACCGAGATCACGCGCACCGAAGAGGGCGCGCTGATCGAGCTGTTCAAGAAGCAGCGCCCCGGCGAGCCGCCGAGCGTGGACAACGCCAAGGCGCTGCTCAACCAGCTGTTCTTCGACCCCAAGCGCTACGACCTCACGCGCGTGGGGCGCTACAAGCTCAACTCGCGCCTGGGCCTCGACGTCGACATCGACACGCGCACGCTCACCCACGACGACATCCTCGCGCTGGTGCGCGAGCTCGTGCTGCTGCCCAAGCGCCTCGGCCTGCCCGAGGACGGCGAGATCGAGATCAAGGACTACGCGGCCGAGGCCGACGAGCATGCCGCGCGAGCCGGTCGCCGAGCACCTCGACGAGTACGAGCACTTCGGCAACCGCCGCCTGCGCACCGTCGGCGAGCTGATCCAGGAGGCCTTCCGCATCGGGCTCTACCGCATGGAGCGCGTCGTGCGCGAGCGCCTGACGACCGAGGACGCCGACACGATCACGCCGCAGACGATCATCAACATCCGCCCGGTGGTGGCGGCGCTGAAGGAGTTCTTCGGCTCCTCCCAGCTGTCCCAGTTCATGGACCAGACCAACTCGCTGGCCGGGCTCACCCACCGCCGCCGCCTGTCCGCGCTGGGCGCCGGCGGGCTCACGCGCGAGCGCGCGCCGATCGAGGTGCGCGACGTGCACCCGACCCACTACGGGCGCATGTGCCCGATCGAGACGCCCGAGGGACCGAACATCGGCCTGATCGGCTCGCTGTCCTCCTTCGCGGAGGTCTCCGAGTACGGGTTCGTGACGACCCCCTACCGGGTCGTCAAGGACGGCGTGGTCACCGAGCAAGGTCGAGCGGCTCGACGCCACCCAGGAAGAGGAGCTCCTGATCGCGCAGGCGAACACGCCGGTCGACCCCAAGACCGGCCGCCTGAAGGGGTCGGAGATCCTGTGCCGCACGCAGGCCGGCCAGTACGTGACGGTCGGGCCCAAGGACGTCGACCTGGTGGACGTCTCGCCGGAGCAGATCTGGTCGGTGGCGACCGCGATGATCCCGTTCCTCGAGCACGACGACGCCAACCGCGCGCTGATGGGCTCGAACATGCAGCGCCAGGCGGTTCCCCTGCTGAAGGCGGACGCGCCGCTGGTCGGCACGGGCATGGAGCGCCGCGCGGCGCTCGACACGGGCGACGTGCTGCTGGCCGAGGAGGCGTGGCACGGTCGAGTACGTCGACGCCGACCAGATCGTCGTGCAGGGCAGCGGCGGCGCCAAGCGACGAGTACGAGCTGCAGAAGTTCATGCGCTCCAACCAGGGCACCCTGATCCACCACAAGCCGCGCGTGAAGACCGGCCAGAAGGTCAAGGCCGGCGACGTGCTCGCCGACGGCTCCTCGACCGACCGGGGCGAGATGGCGCTGGGCAAGAACCTGATGGTCGCCTTCATGTCCTGGGAGGGCTACAACTTCGAGGACGCGATCATCCTGTCCAAGCGCCTCGTGCAGGACGACGAGCTTACCTCGATCCACATCGAGGAGTACGAGATCGACGCCCGCACGACCAAGCTCGGCGAGGAGGAGATCACGCGCGACATCCCCAACCGCTCGGAGGAGTCGCTGCGCAACCTCGACGACCGCGGGATCGTGCGCGTGGGCGCCGAGGTCATCTCCGGCGACCTGCTGGTCGGCAAGGTCACGCCCAAGGGCGAGACCGAGCTGACCGCCGAGGAGAAGCTGATCCGCGCGATCTTCAAGGAGAAGGCGCGCGAGGTGCGCGACACCTCGCTGAAGGTCCCCCACGGCGAGGGCGGCGTGGTGATCGACGTGAAGACGTTCAGCCGTGACGCCGGCGACGACCTGCCGCCGGGCGTGAACGACCTCGTGCGCGTGTTCGTGGCCAAGAAGCGCAAGATCTCCGAGGGCGACAAGCTCGCGGGTCGTCACGGCAACAAGGGTGTCATCTCCAAGATCGTCGACCAGCAGGACATGCCGTTCCTCGAGGACGGCACGCCGGTGGACGTGATCCTCAACCCGCTGGGCGTGCCCTCGCGCATGAACGTCGGGCAGATCCTCGAGACCCACCTCGGCTGGGTCGCCGCACAGGGCTGGTACGACGACGGCTCGGACGCCTACACAGCCGAGGCCCAACGGCAACGGCACGGCAACGGCCGGGCGCGTGTACGTGGCCACGCCGGTGTTCGACGGGGCCACGGTCGCCGATGTCGACGAGGCGCTCGTCAGCTGGCAGGACGCGCACACCGGGCGCATCCGCATGGACGTCGACAAGTCCCGCCGCGCCGGCGAGCAGGCCTCGGGCAAGATGACGCTGTTCAACGGCCGCACGGGCGAGCCCTTCGCCGAACAGGTGACCGTCGGCTACATGTACATCCTGAAGCTACTGCACCTCGTCGACGACAAGATCCACGCCCGCTCGACGGGCCCCTACTCGCTGGTCACCCAGCAGCCGCTGGGCGGCAAGGCGCAGTTCGGCGGTCAGCGGTTCGGCGAGATGGAGGTGTGGGCGCTGGAGGCGTTCGGCGCCGCGTACACCCTGCAGGAGATGCTGACGATCAAGTCCGATGACACGATCGGGCGCGTGAAGGCATACGAGGCGATCGTCAAGGGCGAGAACATCGCCGAGCCGTCGGTGCCGGAGTCATTCAAAGTGCTGCTCAAGGAGATGCAGTCGCTGGCGCTCGACGTGAACGTCGTCTCCGACGAAGGCCAGCGCACCGAGATGCGCGACGAAGACGACGACCTGCTGCGGGCGGCCGAGGAGCTCGGCATCGACCTCTCCGGCGTACGCGCCCTCGCCGGCGACGCGGCCGACGAGGCGCTTGAGGGCGAGGAGTCGCCCGGCGGCGCCGAGACCAGTTCAAACGGCTCCGAGGCCGAGGACGAGGGATTCGTCGAGGGCGAGGAGGTGCTCGCCGAGGAGGAGCTCGACATCGGGGATATCGAGGGACTCGGCGATGGAGAGCCCGAGGAGAAGGTGGCCGAGACATAGGCCAGGGTGTCCGATGCCGCCGCACGGACCGCGGCGGGATCGGCCGAAGCATCGGCGTTGGGGAACGCCGAGCGCGTGTCGCAGATCCAAGGCCGGCCGCACGCCAGATTCGCCACAGGCCAAGTCCGTTTCACCCGCGAGCGAAAGCTAGAACCAGATGATCGACATTAACAACTTCGACGCGATCGAGATCAGTCTCGCCTCCTCCAAGCAGATCCGCAGCTGGAGCTCGGGCGAGGTGATCAAGCCGGAGACCATCAACTACCGCACCCTGAAGCCCGAGAAGGACGGCCTGTTCTGCGAGCGCATCTTCGGACCGACCAAGGACTGGGAGTGCTACTGCGGCAAGTACAAGCGCGTGCGCTACAAGGGCATCGTGTGCGAGCGCTGCGGCGTCGAGGTGACGCGCTCGAAGGTGCGCCGCGAACGCATGGGACACGTCGATCTGGCCGCCCCGGTGAGCCACATATGGTTCTTCAAGGGGGTGCCGAGTCGCATCGGCTACCTGCTCGACATGGCGCCCAAGGAACTCGAGAAGGTCCTGTACTTCGCGGCGTCGATCATCACGTGGGTGGACGACGAGGCGCGCACCAAGGACCTCGACACGCTCGAGAAGGAGGTCAACAAGGTCCTTGACTCCTACACGGCCGAGCGCGAGCAGCGGGTGCTCGAACTGCAGGAGTCGCTCAAGCGCAGGGAGAAGTACCTGCAGAGCGCCAAGCAGACCAACTTCAGCGACGAGGACCACCTGTGGGCGGACTCGCTCGACGTGAACCTGTCGAAGATCTCAGACGAGGAGCGCGAGAAGCTCGTGAAGGAGCTGCGCAAGGCGTTCGACGCCGACATTGCCGACACCGAGGCCTACATCGAGGATGCGGCCGAGCGGATGCGCAACGTGTGGGAGCTGTTCAAGACGATGGAGCCCAAGCAGATCGAGCACGACGAGACGACGTTTCGCGAGCTCAAGGAGCGCTTCGGATCCTCGTACGGCTTCGGCGAGTACTTCCGCGGCGGCATGGGCGCCGAGGCCGTGCGCGACCTGCTCCAGCAGGTCGACCTGCAGGCCGAACGGGTTGAGCTCGAGGATCTGGTCAAGACCGGCAAAGGCCAGAAGCAGACGCGCGCCGTCAAGCGCCTGAAGGTGGTCTCCGCTTTCATCCAGTCGGGCAACAAGCCCGAGATGATGGTCGTCGACGCCGTGCCCGTGATCCCGCCGGAGCTGCGTCCGATGGTGCAGCTCGACGGCGGCCGCTTCGCGACCTCCGACCTGAACGACCTGTACCGCAGGGTGATCAACCGCAACAACCGCCTCAAGCGGCTGCTCGACCTGGGCGCGCCCGAGATCATCGTCAACAACGAGAAGCGCATGCTGCAGGAGGCGGTCGACGCGCTGTTCGACAACGGACGGCGGGGCCGTCCGGTGACCGGACCGGGCAATCGCCCGCTGAAGTCGCTGTCGGACATGCTCAAGGGCAAGCAGGGTCGCTTCCGCCAGAACCTGCTCGGCAAGCGTGTGGACTACTCCGGGCGCTCGGTGATCGTGGCCGGCCCCTACCTGAAGCTCCACCAGTGCGGCCTGCCGAAGATCATGGCGCTCGAGCTGTTCAAGCCGTTCATCATGGCCCGGCTCGTCGAGCGCAAGTCCGCTCAGAACATCAAGGCCGCCAAGAAGATGGTCGACTCGATGATCGGCGAGGTGTGGGACGTGCTCGAGGAGGTCATCCACGAGCACCCCGTGCTCCTGAACCGCGCGCCGACGCTACACCGCCTGGGCATCCAGGCATTCGAGCCGCTGCTCGTCGAGGGCAAGGCCATCCAGGTCCATCCGCTGGTGTGCCACGCGTTCAACGCCGACTTCGACGGCGACCAGATGGCGGTGCACCTGCCGCTGTCCGCCGAGGCGCAGGCCGAGGCGCGCATCCTGATGCTCTCGTCCAACAACATCCTGTCCCCAGCCCACGGGGCGCCGCTGGCGACCCCCACCCAGGACATGATCCTGGGGGCCTACTACCTGACATATGGTCCGGAGGCCGACGAGCTCGCGAAGATCGACAGGGCCACGCACGAGCCTCGTCCGCACGTGTTCCGCACCGCACAGGAGGCCGAGCTCTCCTACGAGGGGGGCGTGGTGAAGCTGCACGACCTCGCCGAGTTCCGTCCCTACGGGCGTGAGGGCGGACACGTGCTGACGACGATCGGGCGGATCATCTACAACGACCGCATCGAGCGGGCGCTCGCGGAGGCGCTCGGGGACGCCTTCGACGCCTCCAAGTACACCTTCGTCAACCAGTCGATGAAGAAGCGCGACACGACCCGGCTGATCGAGATGCTCGTGCAGACCTACGGGGCGACGACGATCTCGCTGGTGCTCGACGCGTTCAAGGACCTGGGCTTCAAGTACGCGACCCAGGCCGGGATCACGATCTCCAAGAACGACGTCGTGATCCCGCCCGAGAAGCAGTCGATCATCGAGAAGTACGAGAAGCTGGTGGCGGAGATCTCCGACCAGTACGACATGGGCCTGATCACCCAGGAGGAGCGTCACGAGGCCGTGGTCGAGAAGTGGAACGCGGCGACCGACGAGGTGGCCGAGGCGATGGTCGCGAACCTGGCGACGTTGAACCCGATCTTCATGATGGCCAACTCGGGTGCTCGTGGCTCGTTCAAGCAGATCCGCCAGCTCGCCGGCATGCGCGGTCTGATGGCCAACCCCAAGGGCGAGATCATCGAGCGTCCGATCAAGGCCAACTTCATGGAGGGCCTGTCGGTGCTCGAGTACTTCATCTCCACCCACGGGGCACGAAAGGGCCTGGCCGACACGGCCCTGCGGACCGCCGACTCCGGCTATCTGACGCGACGGCTCGTCGACGTTGCCCAGGACGTGATCGTCCGTGAGGCCGACTGCGGGACCGAGGAGTACATCGAGATGCCCGTGTTCAAGGCCGGTGAACCCAACGACGGGCTCCTCGGGCGGGTCGCGGCCAGGCCGATCACGACCAAGCGCGGGCGGATGCTGGCCGAGCAGGGCACGGAAATCGCCCGTGAACAGCTGGCCGACATGGTGCAGGCGTTCGCCGACGACCACGAGAAGGGCAACGAGATCACCGTGCCGGTGCGCTCGGTGCTCAAGTGCGAGGCGCAGAGCGGTGTCTGTCAGGCTTGCTACGGGCGGGCGATGGCCACGGGCGCGCTCGCCCAGATCGGCGACGCGGTGGGCATCATCGCGGCCCAGTCGATCGGCGAGCCCGGCACGCAGCTGACGATGCGCACGTTCCACACCGGTGGGGTCGCCGGGGCGGACATCACCCACGGACTGCCGCGCGTGGTGGAGCTGTTCGAGGCGCGCAAGCCGAAGGGCCTGGCCAAGATCGCCGAGCAGGACGGGGTGGTGTCGATCGAGGAGACCGACAAGGCGCTCACGGTGGTCATCACCGACAAGTCGGGCGAGGAGCACCGCCATGCCTTCCCGCGGCGCACGCGGCTGTTCGTGAGCGCCGGCGAGAAGATCACGGCCGGCAGGCAGCTCAACGAGGGGTCGGTGTACCCGCACGAGCTGCTGGCCATCCGCGGTCGGACCGAGACCGAGCAGTACCTGGTGAAGGAGGTTCAGGAGGTCTACAAGTCCCAGGGCGTGGACATCAACGACAAGCACATCGAGCTGATCGTGCGCCAGATGCTGAAGAAGGTTCGGGTGGACCAGAAGGGCGACACCGACTACCTGCCCGGCCAGTTCGTCGACCGTTTCGAGTTCGCCAAGACCAACGACGCGGTGATCGAGAACGGTGACGAGGCCGCCCAGTTCGAGGACATCATCCTCGGCATCACCAAGGCGTCGCTGAACACCGACTCGTTCCTGTCGGCGGCCTCCTTCCAGGAGACGACGAAGGTGCTCACCGACGCGGCCCTCGAGGGCAAGACCGATCGGCTGAGCGGCCTGAAGGAGAACGTGATCATCGGCAAGCTGATCCCGGCGGCGACCGGGCTGAAGCGCTACCGGCGGATCGAGATCGAACCGTCCGAGCCGCTGCCCCGCGCGATCGACGACGTCGGGCTGCTCGACCAGGACGAGATCGCGGCCGAGCTGGGCCTGTCGGGCGGCGAGGGCTTCGGCGGCGCCTACGGGCAGGAGTTCGACGCCGATCTGGCCTCGCTCGAGAAGATCGGCGCCGGCGGCTCTGATCCGGGGTTCGTCGAGGAGCTGGCCGATCTCGAGATCCCGGACGAGCCGCTCGGGGACTAGCTGTAGCGGAGCGGGTGCTCCGCCCGGGCGCCGCGCGCACGTGCGCGGCGCCGGCGGCCGTGCGGCAGGGGTCGTGGTGAGCCGATTCTCATCCAGTCACGGCGAGACATTCGCCGCGCTCGCGTGTACTGAGCGGATATGAGCGCGCACCGGCTGACGCGCAGGTCCCTACTCGCCTCGGTCGCAGGCGTGGCGGCCGGCGGGCTCCTTCGCCCGGGACGTGCCCTCGCGGCGCTCGACCCGTCCCCGCCGCCGGTGCTCGAAGGGCGCTGGGTGGGAATGCTCTCCTCGCGGCCGAGGACCGTCGAGCTGGCGGGCGTTGCCGATCTGCTCGGCGTGGAGTGGCAGGGCCCCGCCCGTGCGCAGGTCGAGCTGCGTTTCCGCGACGGCGAGGGGAGCTGGAGCCGGTGGGTGTCGGCCGCCTCCCACGGTCACGGCCCCGACGAGCCCGAATCGCCCGCGCGGCGCGTCGGCGACCCGGTGTGGACCGGGGGAGCCACGGCCGTACAGCTGCGCTGCGCGCCGGCGCTGATCGGGGTGCGTCTGCATCTGGTTGACGTGAGCGCCGGCGTGGGCGCGCAGCGGATGGCGATGCGGATCGGCGCGCTCGCCCACGGAGCCGCGCTCGAGCAGGCGACGCCCGTGCTGGATGCCGGGCCCGGCCAGCCGCCGATCATCGCGCGCCGCGCGTGGGCCCGGGGGATGGCGCCGCCGAGCGTCGCGCCCGCATACGGCGCGGTGAGGATGGCGTTCGTGCACCACACCGAGAACCCGAACGGGTACTCCCCCGGCGAGGTGCCGGCGATGCTGCTGGCGATCTACGCCTTCCACCGCTATGTGAACGGCTGGGACGACATCGGCTACAACTTCGTCGTCGATCTGTACGGGCGCATCTTCGAGGCGCGCGCCGGCGGCATCGACGAGCCGGTCGTGGGAGCGCACGCGGGCGGCTACAACTACGCCTCGAGCGGCGTCGCGGTGCTCGGCTCGTTCATGAGCGTCCCCGTCTCGGCACCCGCGCGCACGGCGCTGGAACGGCTGCTCGCGTGGAAGCTGTCGCTGCACGGGGTGCCCGGCGAGGGGAGCTTGACGGTGAGGGTCAGCGCGGCGGGAGCCCGCTTCAGCCGCTTTCCCGCCAACGCCCGCGTGCCGCTGCCGCGGGTCGCCGGTCACCGCGACGGGGACTCGACCGACTGCCCCGGAAACGTGCTCTACGGGGAATTGCCGGGCATCCGCTCGGGCGTGCGCAGGCTGGCGCCGCGCCCGGCACGCGCGACGCTCGCCCTGGCCGCGCCCGCCCCCGCGGGCGAACAGGGCGCAGCGGCGCCCACCACCGGTGCACCGACGGCGCAAGGGCCCACGCTCGCGGGCACCCTCCGGTTCCTCGACGGCACGCCGATCGCCGGGGCCCCGATCGTGCTGCAGGCGCGAGCGGTGAGCCAGCGGGGGGAAGTTGTGAGGGAGCGGACGGTCGCCGAAGTGACGAGCGACCCACAGGGGCAGTGGTCGCTGCCGGCCACGTTCGCGACGGGGCGCAGCGGGCTGTGGCTGAGGGCCCTGTGCACGGGCGCCCCCGGCACCGGCGCGGTGCTCTCCGATCCGCTGCACGTGCGGCTGAGCTCCCCGGTCAGCCCGCCCGCGGCTCCCGTGCCCGGCTCGACGGCGCCCGTCCCGACGAGCCCCGGCCCAGCTCAAGCGCCCAGCTCCTGAGCGCCTTCGTCTCGTGTGCGGTGAGGCCCCGTGTCGGCTCGGTCTGGACCAACAGCGTCGGCGCCCGACGCGCACCGGCCCATTCGTGGCAGGCGGCGTTGAAGGCGTCGTCGACCCACGCCAGCGGACGCTGCCCGGCGTATGCCTCGATGGCCTCGAGCTTCCAGTGCGGATATGCCGGGCCGCGCCCGCCCACATCGCGCGAGAAGCGAAGGAATGGCAGCCGCGCGGGCACTCCCAGCAGATGGGGCAGGTGTTCGTCGGCCTTCTCCTCCCAGCCGCTCGCCCAGACGAGCTCGAAGGAGTCCGCGAGGGACAGCAGGTGAGCGGCGGCGGTGGACGAAAGGAAGTGGAGCATGCCGTCGATCGAGTGCAGCGACCCTTGGATCGCCTCGCCGCTCGGCGGAGCGCCCGACCGGGCCCGAGCCGCCGGCGCGCGCGCTCCTGTGGCGAGATCGGGCACTCCGAACAGCGACAGCACGCCGTCGATGTCGACCATCAGCAGCGGCCTTGGCCCCTGTGGTCGATGGGCGTCGTCTTTAGCTTGCACAGAGGTTGCGTCGGTTATCGTGCTTGAACGGCCAATCCGCCGAGGTCGCACCGGCGCAGTAAAGCACTCAGCGACTGCTGCCGATGGATGCGCTCGTCACACCCGTAACCATGAACCTTGACCTCGGCATACTGGCAGCCCTCGCGTGCGCGTTCGTCGCGAACCTCGGCTTCTTCTACAAGTACAGGGGCGCCAACAGCGTGGCTCAGGTGTGCCCCCGCCACCCGCTGCGCTCGGCCAGGGCGCTGTACTCCTCGAAGTGGTTCGCGCTGGGCATGCTGATCGCCTGCGCCAGCTGGGCTCTGCACGTGGCGGCGCTCGCGCTGGCGCCGATGTCGGTGATCCAGGTCTCGCTGGCCGCCGGGATGGTGTTCATCGCGGTGATGGCCGAGCGGATGTTCGGCTTTCAGGTCGGGCGCCGTCAGTGGGTCGGGTTGACGCTGACCGCCGTTGCGCTGGTGCTTCTGGGGGTGACGCTGCCGGCGATGCACGGCGCGCATTCGCAGTTCTCACAGGTCGCGATGATCTGCTTCGAGGCAGGCCTGTTCGCGCTCGGGGGCCTGCTTTTGATGGGACGGCGGATGGGCGGTACGGCCCAGCACCACGGTGTGATGCTGGGGGCCGCGGCGGGCATCCTGTTCGGCGTCTCCGACACCGCGATCAAGGCACTCACCGGGATCACCGGTGCGCACGGCCTCGCGGGTCTCCTGTTGAGCCCGTGGCTGGCGGTGGCGGTGCTGGCCTCGATCGTCGCCTTCTACGCCTCCGCGCGCGGGCTGCAGGACGGCGAGGCCGTCCCGGTGATCGCGGTGACCGGGACCGCGGCCAATATCGCCGGTATCGCCGGCGGGATCGTCGTGTTCGGCGATCCGATGGCGGCGAGCCCCTCGGGCGTCGTGCTCCAAGCGCTCGCGCTCGTGCTCGTGGTGGTGGCCTCGGCGATGATGCCAGCGCCCGTGCGCGCGGCCGGTATCCCCGCCGGCGTCCCGGCGGGGGCGTAGCGCTGCTAGGATCAGCGCTCGATGCCGACAACCTCCCAGCTTGTACGCAAGGGCCGCGTCTCGCCCAAGAAGAAGCTCGCCACCCCGGGCCTGAAGTCCGGCAGCGGACGCAAGAAGAAGACCGCCGCACCGCAGCGCCGCGGGGTGTGCACGCGCGTGTACACGACGACGCCGAAGAAGCCTAACTCCGCCCTGCGGAAGGTCGCCCGCGTGCGGATCTCCGGCTCGATCGAGGTGACGGCGTACATCCCCGGCGAGGGGCACAACCTGCAGGAGCACTCCGTGGTGCTCGTGCGTGGCGGCCGCGTGAAGGATCTGCCGGGGGTTCGCTACAAGGTCGTGCGCGGCACGCTCGACGCGGCCGGCGTGAGCGATCGCAAGAAGGCGCGCTCGCAGTACGGCGTGAAGAAGAAATAGGAACGCATGCCCAGACGCGCAGCCGCCCAGATTCGCCCCGTGGAGGCGGATCAGATACATCGCTCGAAACTGGTTCAGCAGGTCATCAACAAGGTGATGCTCGACGGCAAGAAGTCGACCGCCGAGCGAATCGTCTATGACGCGCTCGCCCTGCTGGCCGAGCGCAGCGACAAGGACCCGCTGGAGCTGCTCGAGACGTCGATCAGGACGCTGACGCCCACGCTCGAGGTCAAATCACGCAGGGTCGGCGGCGCCACCTACCAGGTTCCGGTCGAGGTGGCCCCCAGGCGTGCACGCACGCTGGCCGTTCGCTGGCTCGTCGAGTTCGCGCGCAGCAGGCGCGAGAAGACGATGGCCCAGCGGCTGGCCAACGAGCTGATGGACGCCCAGTCCCAGCAGGGCGGCGCCTACAAGCGCAAGGACGACATCTACAGGATGGCCCAGGCCAACAAGGCCTTCGCGCACTACCGCTGGTAGTTCGCTCCCGCCGCGGCCGGTCCTGATGATGACGGCCCCCTCGGGGCCTCCGTCCGAGCGGCGGACGCGCCCTCGGGGCCGTGCCGCGGTCGCGGCCGTGTCGGGCCCGATGATGTGTGATTGTGCTCGCACGGGGTTGAAGGAGAAAGGTTTGGTGCCTAATATTTTGGTACCGAATGTCTTCGACCAGCGTAACCGAGACCACCTCCGGCCCGGCGGCCTCCGACCGGATCGAGGCCCACGTGTGGCGCATCGCCGGGGTCGTGATCCTCGGGATGATCATGTCGATCCTCGACACGACCATCGTGAACGTGGCGCTGCGAACGCTCGGGCACGACCTGCACAGCTCGATCGCCCAGATCCAGTGGGTGGTCACCGGCTATCTGCTGTCGCTGGCCGCCGTCATCCCGATCACGGGCTGGGCCGCGCGGCGGTTCGGGGCCAAGCGCGTGTACATGACCTCGCTGGTCCTGTTCACGCTGGGCTCGGCCCTGTGCGCGTTCGCCACCACGACCACCGAGCTGGTGTTCTTCCGCGTGCTGCAGGGGGCCGGCGGCGGAATGATCATGCCGGTGGCGCAGCTCATCATGGCCCAGGTCGCAGGGCCCAGGCGGATGGGTCGGGTGATGGGGATCGTGTCGATGCCCGCGATGCTCGGTCCGATCCTCGGACCTGTGCTCGGCGGCACGATCCTCCAGAGCCTGCACTGGTCTTGGATCTTCCTCGTGAACGTTCCCATCGGCATCGTCGCGTTCATCGCCGGCTGGCGCACGATTCCGCATACCCAGTCCGGTCGGGCCGGGCGCCTGGACGTGACTGGGCCTGGTCCTGCTCTCCACGGCCTCGACCGCGGTCGTCTACGGCCTCAGCCAGCTGGGCTCGAACAGCAGCCTCGTCGCTCCCGGGGTCCTCGTGCCGATCCTCGCGGGGCTCGTGCTGACGGGTGTGTTCTGCTGGCATGCGCTGCGTGTGGAGCGCCCGCTGCTCGATGTCCGGCTGTATGCCAATCGGGTGTTCGCCGCCGCGTCGTTCACGACGTTCGGCCTGGGCGCGGCCCTGTTCGGCGCGATGATCCTCGTGCCCCTCTACTACCAGGAGGTACGTGGCGAGAGCCTGATCACCACGGGACTGCTCGTCGGTCCGCAGGGTCTGGGAATGCTGTTCGCGATGCCGGTGGCCGGCCGCCTGACCGATCGGTTCGGTGGCGGCCGCGTCGCCCTGTTCGGGGTCTCGGTCCTGTGCCTCGGCACGATCCCGCTCGGGTTCGTGGGCCCGACCAGTTCGATCGCGGCGCATATCGGCCGTGCTGCTGCTGCGGGGCGTGGGCATCGGGCTCCTGCGTTCATGCCGGCCATGACCGCCGCCTTCGCCTCGCTGCGGCCCGATCAGCTGTCGGACGCCACGCCCCAGCTGAACGTCCTGCAGCGCATCGGTGGGGCGATCGGGACGGCGGTGCTCGCGGTGGTGCTGCAGCGCGCGAGCGGGGTCTCGCCCTCGCACGCCAAGCTGGCCGGGGCGTTCGACGTCGCCTACTGGTGGTCGTTGGGAATCGCCGTGTGGGCGCTTGTCCCGTGCGTCGTGCTGCTGCGGGCGGAGAATCCGCGCGCGCGCCTTCGCGGGATCAACGCCAGCGCCGAGACGAACGCCGAGCCGATCGGCGCGTAGGGGGCCGCAGATGAGCAGCCGGAACCGTCCAGCAGAGCCCCGCCGAGGCCCGACCGCAGTGGGGCGAGCAGCTGACCGAGCTCGGCGTCGCCTTTCGCCGGGTGTTCCGTACGCTGAGCCGCCTGCGCGGGCGCGACACGCACCTCGGCGGGGGCGAGCTGAGCCATGCCCAGTTCGAGCTGCTGATCGAGCTCGACGAGCGCGGCGAGCTGTCGGCCGGGAGCTCGCGGCCGCGGCGCGGCTTACGCCCGCGACGGTAACCCCGATGCTCGATCACCTCGCCGGCTCCGGCCATGTCGAACGGGTCCGCTCGCAGACCGATCGGCGGGTGGTCGTCTCCCGGCTGACCCCCAAGGGACGCCGTCAGATCGAGGCCAAGCGCCGGGCGTGGCGCGCTCGTTGGGAGCAGGCACTGACGGGAGTGGACGAGAGGGATCTGCGTGCCGCCACACGCGTGCTCGAGCTGTTGGGCAGGGCCTTCGAGGACGACCCGTCGCCGGCGGTCCGTGAGGGCTGAGATCCGGCCCCTCCCACGCAGGATTCACCGCTTGAGCGTAGAAATCCTCTGCTATAGTCGGGCTCGCGCCGCAGGTGGATGCCGCAGTGGAAGCAGGTCCACCCGCGGAGCTCCAACCACGATGGAGGCCTCGAGCAGATAACGACGCGGACCGGTCCAGAGAAGACCAGATGCGTGCGTGGGCCCGAGGGGCCCATTTTTTTGCCCTAGACCACCCGCAGCAACTCGAGCGCACCTGTCATCCAGACTCGCTCCCGCCGTTTGCCCCAACCCCGACCGGATCGCCTACACCACCAGATCTATGCCACGCAAGTTCAGCCTCCAGAACACCCGGAACATCGGGATCATGGCGCACATCGACGCCGGTAAGACGACGACGACCGAGCGCATCCTCTACTACACCGGCCGCACCTACAAGATCGGCGAGGTCCACGAGGGTGCGGCGGTGATGGACTGGATGGAGCAGGAGCAGGAGCGGGGCATCACGATCACCTCCGCCGCGACCACCGCGCAGTGGAAGGGCCACCGCATCAACATCATCGACACGCCCGGCCACGTCGACTTCACCGTCGAGGTCGAGCGCTCCCTGCGCGTGCTCGACGGGGCGATCGCCCTGTTCGACTCGGTCGCCGGCGTCGAGCCGCAGTCCGAGACGGTGTGGCGCCAGGCCGACAAGTACCACGTGCCGCGCATCGCCTACATCAACAAGATGGACCGCATCGGCGCCGACTTCGAGAAGGGCGTGCAGACGATGATCGACCGCCTGGGCGCCCACCCGGTGCCGATCCAGCTGCCGATCGGCGCGGAGGGCGACTTCGAAGGCGTCATCGACCTCGTGGCGATGAAGGCGATCGTCTACAGGGACGAGATGGGCAAGGAACAGGACGTGATCGATATCCCGGAGGCCCACATGGAAGCGGCCACCGCCGCGCGCGAGCACCTGCTCGAGGAGATCTCCCACTACGACGACACGCTGCTCGAATTGATCCTCGAGGAAGCCGAGGTCTCCGAGGAGACGCTCAAGCAGGCGATCCGCAAGGCGACCCTGTCCACGAAACTGACGCCCGTGCTGTGCGGCTCGTCGTTCAAGAACAAGGGCGTGCAGCCGCTCCTGGACGCGGTCATCGACTATCTCCCCTCGCCGCTGGACGTCCCACCTGTCGTCGGTACCGAACTGATCAAGGGCGAGGAGCACGAGCGCGAGGTCGTGCGCAAGGCCGATGACTCCGAGCCGTTCGCGGCGCTGGCATTCAAGATCGCCGCCGATCCCTACGTGGGCAAGCTGACCTACTTCCGCGTGTACTCCGGACGCCTCGAGGCCGGTGCGCGCGTGCTGAACGTCGGTTCGGGGCGCACCGAGCGGATCGGGCGCATCCTGATGATGCACGCGAACGAGCGCGAGGAGGTCGAGGAGGTCTACGCGGGCGACATCGCCGCCGCGGTGGGGATCAAGCAGGTCATCACCGGCGACACGCTCGCCGCGCCCGATCACCCGATCCACCTCGAGAACATCGTCTTCCCCGAGCCGGTCATCAAGGTCGCTGTCGAGCCCAAGACGAAGGTCGACCAGGAGAAGATGTCGACCGCACTCGGCCGTCTCGCCGAGGAGGACCCCACCTTCCAGGTGCGTACCAACGAGGAGACGGGCCAGACCGAGATCTCGGGCATGGGCGAGCTGCACCTCGAGGTCCTCGTTGACCGCATGAAGCGGGAGTTCGGGGTCGAGGCGAACGTCGGGCGCCCCCAGGTTTCCTACCGCGAGACCGTGCGCGGCAACGTCGCGAAGGTCGAGGGCAAGTTCGTGCGCCAGACCGGCGGCTCGGGCCAGTTCGGGGTCGTCTACATCGATGTCGAGCCGGCGCCCGGCGAGGGCTTCGAGTTCGTGAACAAGATCAAGGGCGGCGCGATCCCCTCCGAATACATCCCGGCGGTCAAGAAGGGCATCGAGGAGGCGCTCGAGAACGGCGTCAAGGCCGGCTACCCGATGGTTGACGTGCGCGTGACGCTCGTCGACGGCAAGTACCACGATGTGGACTCCTCGGAGATCGCCTTCAAAGTCGCGGGGTCCTACGCGATCAAAGAGGCCGCAAAACGCGCCAAGCCGGTGCTGCTCGAGCCGATCTTCGCGGTCGAGGTGGTCACCCCCGAGGACTTCCTCGGCGATGTGATCGGTGACCTCAGCCGCCGGCGCGGCCGCGTGGAGGGCCAGGAGCGCCGCGGCAACGCGCTCGCGGTGACCGCGCGGGTCCCGCTGAGCGAGATGTTCGGCTACGCGACCGACCTGCGCTCGAACACGCAGGGGCGTGCCACCTACACGATGCAGTTCGAGGCCTACGAGGAGGTTCCGCCCAACATCGCGGAGAAGATCGTCGAACAGCGCACGGGCGAACCGGTCCCCGCCTAGGCGGCTCGGACTAGGCGGGCGCAGGCAGAGCGAGGTCGGAGCAGCAGGCAGCAGTCACGGAAGAGCGCATTCAGATAGATTTCCCCGGTTCGCCATCACAGAGGCGAACATACAAGTCGATACAGGAGCTAACGAAAGTGGCGAAGGAGAAGTTCGAGCGCGACAAGCCGCACGTCAACGTCGGGACCATCGGTCACATCGATCATGGCAAGACGACGCTGACCGCTGCCATCACGACCGTGCTGGCAGAGAAGGGAGGCGCCGAAGCGCGCAGCTTCGAGGAGATCGACAACGCTCCTGAGGAGAAGGAACGCGGGATCACGATCGCCACCTCTCATGTCGAGTACCAGACCGAGAACCGCCACTACGCCCACGTGGACTGCCCCGGTCACGCCGACTACGTGAAGAACATGATCACCGGCGCCGCGCAGATGGACGGCGCGATCCTCGTGGTCTCCGCGGCGGACGGGCCGATGCCGCAGACGCGTGAGCACATCCTGCTGGCGCGCCAGGTCGGCGTCCCCTACATCGTCGTGTTCCTCAACAAGGCCGACATGGTCGACGACGAGGAGCTCTTGGAGCTCGTCGAGGTCGAGGTGCGCGAGCTCCTCAGCGAATACGACTTCCCCGGTGACGACATCCCGTTCATCACCGGCTCGGCGCTGAAGGCGCTCGAAGGCGACGAGAAGTACAAGGAGAAGATCATCGAGCTCGCCGCCGCGCTCGACACCTACATCCCGGAGCCCGTACGCGAGCTCGACAAGCCGTTCCTGATGCCGATCGAGGATGTCTTCTCGATCACCGGCCGTGGCACGGTGGCCACCGGCCGCGTCGAGCAGGGCATCGTCAACACCGGCGACACGGTCGAGATCGTGGGGGTCCACGACACCACCTCCACCGTGGTCACGGGTGTTGAGATGTTCCGCAAGATCCTCGACCAGGGGCAGGCGGGCGACAACGTCGGCTGCCTGTTGCGGGGAACCAAGCGCGAGGAGATCGAGCGCGGCCAGGTGCTCTGCAAGCCGGGCTCGATCACCCCACACACCAAGTACAAGGCGGAGGTCTACGTGCTCAAGAAGGAGGAGGGGGGTCGCCACACTCCGTTCTTCACGGGCTACCGGCCACAGTTCTACTTCCGCACCACCGACGTCACCGGCGTGGCCAAGCTGCCCGACGGCGTCGAGATGGTCATGCCCGGCGACAACGTGCAGATGGAGATCGAGCTCATCCAGCCGATCGCGATGGATCAGGGCCTGCGCTTCGCCATCAGGGAGGGCGGTCGCACGGTCGGCTCAGGTGTGGTGACAGAGATCATCCAGTAACACCGCCGCCGGCGAATCAGTCGGGGGCGCAATTGGCAGTCCGATACGACTAGGTCCGCTCCGCCCGAAAGGCGCGGTGGTGGCGAGCGGGGCGAATGACCCGACGCGGGATTCGCTGCCTCCCTCGCCTCCCCGGGAGGGGCCCGGCGGGAGCCGCTCCCCGCCGGGGTCGCCCAGCGAGCGCAGACCGGCAGCGAGCGAAGACAGACGCACCGAACGCAGACGCAACAGGCAGACCAGACACCAAGACCAGAGAGACGATAGGCACAAGAACCACGATGGCATCGGCCACCCAGAACAAGATCCGCATACGGTTGAAGGCCTACGACACCTCCGCCATCGAGTCGGCGGCGAAGGAGATCGTCGAGACGGCCACGCGTACCGGCGCGAGGGTGTCCGGACCCGTGCCCCTGCCCACGGAGAAGAACGTGTACTGCGTGATCCGCTCGCCCTTCAAGGACAAGGACTCGCGCGAGCACTTCGAGATCCGCACACACAAGCGGCTGATCGACATCCACCAGCCGACGCCCAAGACGGTCGACTCCCTGCAGCGCCTGGACCATCTCCCGGCGGGCGTGGACATCGAGATCCGTCTGGCCACCTGAGACGCACGCCCCCGACACCGTCCGCCACCGACTCGACCCCGCTGCCACATGTCCGCCATCCTCGCCACGAAGCTCGGTATGACCCAGGTGTTCCAGGAGGACGGAAGCGTCGCGCGGGTCACGGTCCTGCACGCGGGACCGTGTCCGGTGACCGCGATCCGCACATCCGAGCGCGACGGCTATGACGCGGTGCAGCTGGCCTTCGGCCAGTCCAAGGAGAAGCACATCTCAAAGCCCGAGCTGGGTCATCTGAAGAAGGCCGACGCGCCGCCGATGCGCCATCTGGCCGAGTTCCGCGCCGAGGGCGCAGAGCTCAAGCTCGGCGAGAGCGTGACCGTCGAGGCGTTCGAGGTCGGCGCTCGCGTGAAGATCTCCGGCACCTCGAAGGGAAAGGGCTTCCAGGGCACGATCAAGCGTCACAACTTCAGTAGCGGGCCCAAGTCGCACGGCTCGCACAACGTGCGCGCTCCGGGCTCGATCGGCGCGTCGGCCACGCCCGCGCGCGTGCTGAAGGGCATTCGCGGTCCGGGCCAGATGGGGGCCAAGCGCGTCACCCAGAAGGGCCTCGAGGTAGTCGGCGTCGATGAGAAGAAGAACCTGCTGCTCGTGCGTGGCTCGGTGCCGGGTCCCTCCGGCGCCGTGGTGGAGGTGCGCAGCGATGCCTGAGGCCCCGGTGCTCGGCGCGAGCAGAAAGGTCAAGCTGGACGACGGCGCCTTCGGCGCGCGCTTCTCGGGCCCGCTGGTGCACCAGAGCGTGCGCGCCGAGCAGGCCGCCCGCCGGCGCGGGACCGCGGCCACAAAGACGCGTGGCATGGTCTCCGGCGGAGGCGCCAAGCCCTGGCGCCAGAAGGGCACGGGTCGCGCACGCGCCGGCTCCAACCGCTCCCCGATCTGGACGGGCGGGGGCACGGTGTTCGGGCCTCAGCCGCGCTCCTACACGTTCAAGGTGAATCGCAAGGAGCAGCGCGCCGCCCTGCGCAGCGCGCTCTCGCTGCACGCCGAGCGCGGGACGCTGGCGATCCTCGACGGTGCCGTCTTCCAGGCGCCGCGCACGCGCCAGGCGCACGATCTGCTGGACGATTGGGGGCCGACCGCCGAGCGGCGCCCGACGCTCGTCGTGCTCGCCGCGGAGGAGTCGGCCGCCGCGCTGTCCTTCCGCAATCTCTCCCGCGTGTCCGTGCTGAGCGCCGAGGACGTGGGCGTCACCGACCTGCTGGGTGCTGCCTCGCTCCTCGTCTCGGAGGGGTCGCTCAACGAGCTCACCGCGCGTGCGCAGAGCCCCCGGGGCGCCCGCCGCGGCGCCGAGGAGGCGAAGGTCTGATGGAGCACACGCAGGTGCTGATCCGCCCGGTCGTGTCCGAGAAGAGCTACGTGCTCTCGGCCGCCAACCGGTACACGTTCCGGGTCCATGCCGATGCGCACAAGACCCACATCCGCCAGGCGGTGCAGGAGCTGTTCGGCGTGCATGTGGTGGACGTGCGGACCATGAGCGTGAAGCCCAAGCCCAAGCGCCGGGGCACGACGCGGGGCGCCACCCGCGCGTGGAAGAAGGCGATCGTGCAGGTGCGTGAGGGCGAGAACATCCCGATCTTCCACGGCCTGGCGGCTCTGGACTAGGGGGCGCGAGGACGATGGCCATACGCAAGCCCAAGCCCACGAGCCCTGGAATGCGGTTCGTCTCCTATCCGGACTTCGCCGAGATCACCAAGTCCGAGCCGGAGAAGACGCTCGTCGAAGGGCTCAAGAAGAGCGGCGGGCGCAACGCGCACGGACGCAAGACCTCCCGCCACCGCGGCGGCGGGGCCAAGCGCGCCTATCGGCGGATCGACTTCAAGCGTCGCAAGGACGGCGTGGAGGCCAAGGTGGCCGCGATCGAGTACGACCCCAACCGCTCCGCCTACATCGCTCTGCTGCACTACGCGGACGGTGAGAAGCGCTACATCCTGGCCCCGCAGCGGTTGACGGTCGGGATGACGGTCGCGTCCGGCGAGAGCGCCGACATAGCCGTGGGCAACTGCCTGGAACTGGCGCGGATGCCGGTGGGCACGGTCGTGCACAACGTCGAGCTGCAGCCGGGCCGGGGCGGCCAGATGGCGCGCTCGGCCGGCGCCGCGGTACAGCTGATGGCCAAGGACGGGGACATGGCGACCCTCCGTCTGCCCTCCGGCGAGATGCGGCTGGTGCGGGCCGAGTGCCGGGCGACGGTGGGCACGATCGGCAACGCCGACCACCAGAACGTGAAGGTCGGCAAGGCCGGACGCAAGCGCCACATGGGCGTGCGCCCACAGACGCGGGGAGTGGCGATGAATCCCGTCGACCACCCGCACGGCGGCGGCGAGGGCTCCACCACGGCCGGTCGTCATCCCGTTACACCGTGGGGTGTGCCCACGCTCGGGTATCGCACGCGCAAGCAGAACAAGGCCTCGGACGCGAACATCGTGCGCGGCCGCCGTCGCGGCAAGGGCAGGGGCCGATGAGCCGCTCGAGCAAGAAGGGCCCGTGGGTCGAAGAGCGGCTGATGGCTCGCATCGAGGCGCTGAACGCGGCCAACAACAAGAAAATGCTCAGAACCTGGTCGCGCGCCTCGACGATATTCCCCGAGATGGTGGGTCACACGATCGCCGTGCACGACGGCCGCAGGCACGTCCCGGTGTTCATCAGCGAGTCGATGGTCGGTCACAAGCTCGGCGAGTTCGCGCCGACGAGGGTCTTTCGCGGACACGCGGGCTCGGGGAAGGTCAGATGAGCGCCGAGGAGGACAAGGACACGACGGGCGAGACGCCCGTCGGGGAGCCGAACGCCGAGCAGGCAAACGCGACCACGGAGGAGGCCAAGGCGTTGGAGAAGCCGGCCGCCAAGGCGAGCGCCAAGGCCGATGCGCCGACTGAAGACGCTCCCGGGGAGAAGGAGCCCGCTCCAAGGAAACGTGCCCGCGCGAAAAAACCGGCCGCCAAGGAGTCGAAGGCCGCCGGCAAAGAGCAGAAGGCCGCCGAGAAGGAGCCCAAGACCCCCGCCAAGGAGCCGAAGGCCGCCGAGCAGCCCGCCGCGCCTGAGAAGGCGCCCGCGCGGCCCAAACCGCAGGCCCGGAGCACATCGCGGCGGAGGGTGGTGCGCGCCCACGCCCGCTACGTTCGCACGTCGGCGCGCAAGGCCCGCATGGTGTGCGGGCATCTGCGTGGCAAGTCGGTGCAGGAGGCGCGCGCTATCCTGGCGTTCACCCCTCGTGAGGTGGCGGGTGCCTGGAGCAAGCTGCTCGAGTCGGCCGTGGCTAACGCCGAAAGCAACCACGAGCTGCTCGAGGACGATCTGATCGTCCGGGAGGCATATGCCGACGAGGGGCCGACCATCAAGCGCTTCCGGCCCCGCGCCATGGGTCGCGCCACGCCGATACGCAAGCGCACGAGCCACCTCACGATCACGCTGACGACGGGCTCGGAGCAACGGGCCACCAACAGACGGAGCTGAAGAAGGACATGGGACAGAAGGTTCATCCAGAGGCGATGCGCGTGGGCTACATCCACGACTGGAAGTCGAACTGGTTCAACGAGCGCAACTTCGCGGACTATCTGGCCGAGGATGTGCGCGTCCGCGAGCACATCGTGTCCAAGCTCTCTCACGCCGGCCTTTCGGACATCACGATCCGCAAGGACGCCAACGAGCTCGAGGTCAACATCCACACGGCCCGGCCCGGCATCGTGATCGGCAAGTCCGGCACCGAAGTGGATGCCCTGCGCCGCGACCTGCACCGGATGACCAACAAGC
The DNA here is from genome assembly GCA_963730575.1 of uncultured Solirubrobacteraceae bacterium. Classification (GTDB taxonomy): domain Bacteria; phylum Actinomycetota; class Thermoleophilia; order Solirubrobacterales; family Solirubrobacteraceae; genus Palsa-744. The sequence continues at coordinate 437,870 of CAVSSG010000005.1, read as the reverse complement.
AGATCAAGGTGAACATCCTCGAGATCAAGCGCCCAGAGCTCGATGCGCGACTGGTCGCACAGTCGATCGCCGAGCAGCTGCAGAACCGCGTGGCGTTCCGCCGGGCGATGAAGCGGGCGCTGACCAGCGCGATGCGCTCGGGCGCAAAGGGCGTGAAGGTGCAGGTGGCGGGCCGGCTGGGTGGCGCCGAGATGGCTCGCACCGAAAGCTACTCCGACGGCCGCGTGCCGCTGCACACGATGCGCGCCGACATCGACTACGGCTTCTATGAGGCACGCACGACGTTTGGCCGGATCGGCGTGAAGTGCTGGGTGAACAAGGGCGAGATCATGCCCGAGGGCTACACGGGAGCCGATCTGACCGACATGACCGCGCCCGCGGCACCGAGCTCCGAGCGCGACGGTCGCGGCGCACGCGAGGGTCGCGGCGCGCCGCGGCCGGGGACGGGGAGGCGGGCGGCCGAGGTCCGGGCGGCGCCGGCGGCGGGCGCGGGCGAGGGTCGAGTGGCCCGGGCGCCGGACAGCGTGGCGGCGGCCGGGGTCCTCGTTCCGGCGGCGGTCCGTCCACGGGCGGAGAGGGGCGCTGATGCTGTCCCCGAAGCGCGTCAAGCATCGCAAGCAGCACCGCGGCCGCCGTGGTGGCGTCTCGCGTGGGCAGGTGAAGGTCCAGTTCGGCGAGTACGGGCTGAAGGCGCTCGAGGGCGGCTGGCTGACCAACCGCCAGATCGAGGCCGCGCGAGTCGCGATGACGCGCAAGATCAAGCGTGGCGGCAAGGTGTGGATCAACGTGTTCCCGGACAAGCCGATCACCAAGAAGCCGGCCGAGACCCGCATGGGCTCCGGCAAGGGTTCGCCCGAAGGCTGGGTCGCGGTGGTCAAGCCCGGGCGGGTGATGTTCGAGCTGGCCGGGGTCTCCGAGCCGCTCGCCCGCGATGCGATCCGACTGGCCGCGCACAAGCTGCCGGTGAAGTCCAAGTTCGTGCTGCGCGAGGACTGAGGCTCGACTGCGATGAAGGCCAGGCAGATCAGGGACATGGACGAGAGCGAACTGCTCGAGCATGTGGCGACGCTGCGCAAAGAGGTGTTCGGTCTGCGCTTCTCCAACGCCACCGGCGAACTGGATGACACGTCGGGAATTGGACGCGCAAGGCGCGACCTCGCGCGGGCGCTGACCGTCGCACGGGAGCGGACGCTCCGGCAGCGACGCAGGCAGGACAACTGAGACCAGAGAAGACTGCGAAGCGAGCGAACATGGCCGACGAACACGACGACGAGACACCCCCCGACACCGACGGACAGTCCGCGGAGCCCGACGCCGCCGGCGATCAGGCCGCCGAGACCGAGGCTGCTGCGCCGGAGGCCGTCCAGCCGGAGGAGCCCTCCGGCAGCGGCGCTCCCGCGCCGCGCCCGGCCGCCGAGCCCGCCGAGGAGCTCACACCCAAGGAGCGCCGTCGCCGGAAGCGATCTCGCCGAACGAGCGCGCCCAGGCCGGCGCGAACTCCCGAGGAGCGCCATGCCGATCGCGTGGCCGAGCGCCGTATGAAGGCCGTGAGTCGCCGGGCGCGACGGCTGAAGGAACGCGCGAAGGCAGCGGAGCGCCGTGCGGCAGCTCCCGCGCCCGAGCCGCTGGCACCGGTGCACGCGCCGGTCGAAGGTACGCGCAGGGTGCGTCAGGGGATCGTCGTCTCCGACAAGGCCGAGAAGACGATCACGGTGCGTATCGACGTCGCGCGCCGCCATCGGCGCTACGAGAAGATCGTGCGCAGCTCCAGCACGCTGCACGCCCATGACGAGAACAACGATGCGCACGAGGGCGACGTCGTGCGGGTGATCGAGAGCCGTCCGCTCTCAAGGACCAAGCGCTGGAAGCTCGTCGACGTAGTGGAGCGGGCGCGATGATCCAGAACGAGACCAGACTGCGTGTCGCCGACAACACCGGTGCGCGCGAGATCCTGTGCATTCGCGTGAAGGGCGGCTCCAGGCGGCGCTACGCCTTCGTCGGGGACATCATCACGGCGACGGTCAAGCAGGCCAACCCGCAGGGGGCCGTGAAAAAGGGCGACGTGGTGACCGCCGTGGTCGTGCGCACGCGCAAGCCGATCGGCCGTGACGACGGCACGTACATCGCGTTCGACGAGAACGCAGCGGTGATCATCGACGATCAGAACAACCCGCGCGGGACGCGCGTGTTCGGGCCGGTGGCGCGCGAACTGCGCGAGCGCAACTTCATGAAGATCGTCTCCCTGGCGCCGGAGGTCCTCTAGCCATGGCCAAGGGCAGCGCCGGCAGGACGGCGACCAGGCGGCGCCCGCTGAAGATCCGCTCGGGCGATCAGGTGAAGGTGACGGCCGGCAAGGATCGCGGCAAGACCGGACGCGTGCTGCGCGTGGAGCCCGCCAAGGAACGCGTGTACGTCGAGCACATGAACATGGTCAAGCGCCACATGCGCCCGGAGCAGCTGCGCGACTCGAGCTACCTCGGAGGGTCGGGGGGGACCATCGCCGGCGGGGTGATCGAGCGCGAGGGCCCGATTCACATCTCCAACGTGATGCTGCTCGACGGCAAAGGGCACCCGACGCGCGTCGGCATAGAGCGTGAGGCCGGCGCGCGCGTGCGCGTATCCAAGAGCACCGGCGCAAGGCTCGACTGAGGGTTAGCCGATGACGACCACCGCCGCCCCCCCAGCTCGCCTGAAGATCCGTTACCTGGAGGAGATCCGCCCGGATCTGCTCTCGCGCTTCGGCTACTCCTCGGTGATGCAGGCGCCGAAGATCGAGAAGATCACCCTGAACATGGGCGTGGGCCTGGCCAAGCAGGACGCCAAAGTGCTGAGGGCCGCGCGCGACCAGCTCGCGACGATCGCCGGCCAGCAGCCGAGCGTGCGGCACGCGCGTAAGTCGATCGCGGCGTTCAAACTGCGCGAGGGCATGCCCGTTGGCGTATCGGTCACGCTGCGCGCCGAGCGCGCCTATGAGTTCCTCGATCGGCTGATCTCGATCGCGATCCCGCGCATTCGCGACTTCCGCGGGCTGAACCCCCGCTCGTTCGACGGCCGGGGCAACTACTCGCTTGGGGTGCGCGAGCAGATCATCTTCCCCGAGATCGACTACGACGCGATCGACGAGGTGCGCGGGCTGGACATCACAATCACGACCAGCGCGTCCACCGATGTCGAGGCCTTTGCGCTCCTTTCGGCGCTCGGCATGCCGTTCGCCACGCAGGGACGGCCGGGCGCCTTCGACGCAGTGGCTCCCAAGGCGCCCGGGGACACCGCCGAGCAGCCTGAGGCTGCCGCGCCGGGCGAGACCGCCGAGCAGGATGGGGCGGCCGAGCCGGGCGAGACCGCCGAGCAGCGCGAGGCAACAGAGGCGGGCGAGACCGCCGAGCAGCCGGAGGCTGCCGCGCCCAGCGAGACCGCCGAGCAGGCCGAGACCGCCGAGCAGACCGGGGCGGCCGAGCAGACCGGGGCGGCCGAGCAGGCAGAGACCGCATCTGCGAATGGGAGCGATCCGACCGCCGAACAGGACGGCGAGGTTTCAAGCGAAGAGGGCAAGGACGTCCCCGATACCGAGGACGCAGACACCGCCGAGAAGGAGAGCACCGACTGATGGCCAAGACATCGCTGCGCGTCAAGCAGACGCGAAAGCCGAAATACAAAACGCAGGCCTATACTCGCTGCAGGCGCTGCGGGCGCCCACGCGCCGTATACCGCAAGTTCGGGGTGTGCCGCATCTGCCTGCGTGAGCTCGCTCACAACGGCCAGATCCCCGGGATGACGAAGGCCTCCTGGTAGGCGCGGGTCGAGCGGCCTCAGAGAACCAGAACTCAACGAGCTTCCGAGAACCAACCCATGTCAATGACCGATCCCATAGCCGATTTCCTCACGCGGGTGCGCAACGCGATCCACGCCGCGCATGAGACCGTCGAGATCCCGGCATCCAAAGTGAAGGCGGAGCTTGCCCGGATACTCGCCGAGCAGGGCTACATCGACTCGTGGTCGGTCACCCCGGCGCCCGACAACGGGGCCGGACAGCTGATCGAGATCCGGCTGAAGTACACCGAGGACAGGCGCTCGGCGATCTCCGGGTTGCGGCGCGTCTCACGACCCGGACGGCGTACCTACGTCGACGCCAAGCACATACCCAAGGTGCTCGGCGGCATGGGCACCTCGATCGTGTCGACCTCCCACGGCGTGATGACCGGCCACGACGCCCGCGCGGCGGGCGTCGGGGGCGAGGTCCTCGCACAGGTGTGGTGAGGAGCGGATCGAGTCATGTCGAGAATCGGTAGACAGCCCATTCCAGTGCCGGCCGGCGTGACGGTCGCGATCGAGCCCGGGTCGGTGCGCGTGAACGGACCCAGGGGAGAGCTCTCCGAGCGCGTCCACCGCGACATCGAGGTCAAGCAGGACGGCGAGCAGCTGCTCGTGAGCCGGCCGACCGACCGCGGTGAACACCGTGCCCTGCACGGACTGACCCGCTCGTTGGTGGCGAACATGGTCGAGGGCGTGACCGCCGGCTACGAGAAGCGGCTGGAGATCCAGGGGGTCGGGTATCGCGCGCAGCTGAAGGGCAAGAACCTGGAGCTCGCCGTCGGGTACTCCCATCCGGTCCCGATACCGGCGCCGGCGGGCATCGAGTTCGAAGTGCCACAGCCGACCCGCATCGTGGTCAAGGGCATCTCCAAGCAGCTCGTGGGGGAGACGGCCGCGATCATCCGCAAGCAGCGCCCGCCGGAGCCCTACAAGGGCAAGGGCATCCGCTATGAGGGCGAGTACGTCCAGCGAAAGGTCGGCAAGCGCGCATGAGCACGCTCACGAAGGGAGAGCGGCGGCTCAAACGGCGCCGTCGGGTACGCGCGAAGGTCGCGGGGACCGCGAGCCGTCCCCGGATCTCGGTGTTCCGCTCCAACAGGGGGCTGTCCGCCCAGCTGGTCGACGACTCCTCCGGGCGCACGCTCGCAGCGGTCCACTGGTACGAGCCCGGGCTGCAGTCGCTGTCCAAGCCCGAGCGCACCAGGCGCGCCGGAGAGGCTCTGGCAGAGCGTGCCAGGGCGGCCGGCGTCTCCGAGGCCGTGTTCGATCGCGGCGGCTATCGCTACCACGGCCATGTCCGCGCCTTTGCCGAAGCCGTCCGTGAGGCCGGCATCACCGTCTAGTGTCCCGCCGGCGCTACCCTCTCTGAGCCCATGTCCATACCAGCAGACCGATCAGTCAACCAGTCGGGCCTCGACCTCCAGGAGCGCGTGGTCGAGATCAACCGCGTCGCCAAGGTCGTGAAGGGCGGCCGGCGCTTCTCGTTCACCGCCCTCGTCGTGGTCGGTGACGAACGCGAAGTCGTCGGCGTCGGATACGGCAAGGCCAACGAGGTTCCGCTGGCCATCCAGAAGGGCGTCGAGCGCGCCAAGAAGGATCTGTTCCGCGTGCCCAAGCACGGCAGCACCATCACCCACCAGACCACCGGCATCTTCGGGGCCGGGCGCGTGCTGCTCAAGCCGGCCTCCCCGGGTACGGGCGTGATCGCCGGCGGAGGCGTGCGCGCGGTGCTCGAGCTCGCCGGCATCCACGACATCCTCTCCAAGAGCCTCGGCACGCAGAACCCGATCAACCTGGTCAAGGCCACGGTCGCCGGTCTGCGTGGTCTGCGCACACCCGAGGAGGTCGCCGAGCTGCGCGGCCTGTCGATCAGCCAGGTTCTCGGTCTGGGCGGCGGCGAGCAGGGAGAGCACGTGGACGCCGAGGGCGCGGGCGGTGAGCAGGCGGCCGTCGAGCAGGCGGGCGGCGAGGCGGCAGCGGCGCAGACCGAGACTCCGACCGTCGCCGCCGGACAGGCACCCGGCTGATGGGCGAGCTGAGCGTCACCCAGCGCCGCTCGCGCAACGGCGCGAACCCGAAACAGCGCGACACGCTGCGCTCGCTCGGCCTGCGCCGGATCGGTCACACGGTCACGGTCAAGGACTCCGAGCAGGCGCGGGGCATGCTGCACGCCGTCCGCCACCTGGTCGAGGTGAGGGACGGCAAGTGAGCGTCGAGGACCCAGCAGCGGAGCGCATCGGGCTGCACAGCCTGGCACCGGCCCCCGGCAGCAGGCGCCAGCGCAAGCGCGTCGGGCGCGGAGAAGGCTCGGGCACCGGCAAGACCTCTGGCCGTGGGCAGAAGGGCGCGGGCGCGCGGTCGGGCTCCAAGCGCAGGGCCCGCTTCGAGGGTGGGCAGATGCCGATTCACATGCGCATGCGAAAGCTGCGCGGACCGCACATGAAGAAGTCGATGCCGTTCGAGCCCTTCCGCACGCACACCCAGCCCGTGAACATCTCCGCGCTCGAGAGCCGCTTCGACGCGGGCACCGAGGTGACGATCGAGCTGATGCGGGCCCACGGTCTCGGCACCCGCAGGGACGTGCCGGTGAAGGTGCTCGCCAAGGGTGAGCTGACCAAGGCGCTCACAGTGCATGCGCACGCGTTCAGCGCCGGCGCGCGCGAGCGCATCGAGGCAGCCGGCGGCAGCTGCCAGATCGTCGACGGCTGAGGGATCCGCCGCCCGTGAAGTCGGTAGCGCTCACGGGCACATCCACTAGAATCGTCGGTTCCGTCCGTACGTGAGCTGCCCGGCAGCGTCAGGCACGGAACCATCAGCCCATGCTCTCGACCATCCTCAATGCCTTTCAGGTAGCGGACATCCGCAAGAAGATCGCCTTCACGGCGGCCATGTTGCTGATCTACCGCTTCGGCTCGCACATCCCGGTGCCGGGCGTCAACCTGAGCGCCGTCGACAACATCCAGAAGCAGTTCGGCGGCTCGAACATCCTCGGCCTCCTGAACCTGTTCTCCGGCGGCGGACTGTCGCGAATCGCGATCTTCGCGCTGGGCATCATGCCCTACATCACCTCCTCGATCATCCTGCAGCTGTTGCAGGTGGCGCTGCCGTCGCTCGAGAAGCTCTCCAAGGAAGGCGAGGTCGGCCAGGCGCGCATCACCCAGTACACGCGCTACCTGACCGTGGGGCTGGCGTTCGCGCAGTCGGTCGGCTACGTGTTCCTGTTCCACAGCCTGCAGGCCAAAGCGGGCGAATCGATCGTCACCCACTTCGACGCGCCGCACATCTTCCTGATCGTCGTGTGCCTCACGACGGGCTGCGTCCTGTTGATGTGGATCGGCGAGCTGATCACCCAGCGGGGCATAGGCAACGGCATCTCGCTGTTGATCTTCGCCTCGATCGTCTCGCGCCTGCCCAGTGGCATACAGGTCTGGTGGACCAGCAACGACCAGGTCTTCAAGGTGATGATGCCGTTCCTCGTGCTCGCGGTCGTGGCGGGGATCGTGTTCGTGCAGGAGGGTCAGCGGCGGATTCCCGTGCAGTACGCGAAGCGGGTGATCGGCCGGCGCATGACCGAGGGCGGCCAGACCTACCTGCCGCTGCGCGTGAACATGGCGGGCGTGATCCCGGTGATCTTCGCCGCCAGCATCATGGCCTTCCCGCCGACCGTCGGGCAGCTCGTGAAAACCCACTGGGGCCAGGAAATCTCAGACTTCTTCTCGCCCAGCGGCTGGCACTACATCGTCGGCGAGTCGATCTTCATCATCATCTTCACCTACTTCTACACGGCGGTGACGTTCAACCCGGTCGACCAGGCCGACAACCTGAAGAAGTACGGGGGCTTCATCCCGGGCGTCCGACCCGGGCGTCCGACCGCCGAATTCCTGGACCGCGTGCTCGCGCGCCTGACCTTCCCGGGCGCGCTGTTCCTCGCGGCGGTGGCCGCCCTGCCGACGATCCTGCTCGATCGCACGCACCAGAACATCCAGCTGGGCGGAACCTCGATCCTGATCGTGATCGGCGTGGCGCTCGAAACGATGAAGCAGCTCGAGGCCCAGCTGATGATGCGAAGTTACGAGGGCTTCCTGAAGTAGCCGCCGGGCCCGGCGAGCACGCCGGCGCGTGCAAGGCGGGTTTCGCGCAGTGCGTTTGCATCCACAGGATGTAGGCTGCTTCGGTCGTGTCCGAGCTCAACCTGATCCTGCTCGGTCCTCCGGGCGCAGGTAAGGGCACGCAGGCCGATCGCCTGCGCGAAGACTTCGCGCTGCCCCACATCTCCACCGGCGACATCCTCCGCCAGCAGGTGGCCGAGGGCAGCGATCTGGGCAGCGAGGCGAAGCGGTACATGGATGCGGGCGAGCTCGTGCCGGACGCGGTGATCGTCGGGATGATCACCGGGCGCATCAGCGAGGGTGACGCCCGCGACGGGTTCCTGCTGGACGGCTTCCCCCGCAACGAGCAGCAGGCCGATGCCCTGGACGAGGCGCTTCGCGAGCTCGATCGGCGGCTGACGGCGGCGCTCCTGATCGACGTGGGGGACGATGAGCTGGTGCGCCGCCTGGCCGGCCGGCGCGTGTGCGTGAAGAACCCGGGGCACATCTACCACGTCGAGTTCGATCCACCCAAGCACGAGGGCGTGTGCGATCAGGACGGCTCGCGACTGATGCAGCGCGAGGACGACAGCGAGCAGACCATCCGCCGCCGCCTGGAGGTCTACCACTCCCAGACCGAGCCGCTGATCGACTACTACGATCGCACGGGTCTCCTGCGCCGGTTCGACGGCACGCGCGATCCCGACGAGGTGCACGCCCACATCAGGGCCACCGTCGCCACGCTGCGCCTGGAGGAGGAGCTGTAGGGCCGTGGGGCGCCCCGCGGGCTCACGCCGACGGGGTCGTGCGGCCCGCCCGTCGATCGGGATCGGCTGCGGCTAGCTAAGCTCCGCTGGTGATAATCAAGAAGTCCCCCGAGCGAGATCGAGAAGATGGCGCGTGCGGGGGCGATCCTGGTGTCGACGCTCGAACTGCTCGCAAGCAACGTCCGCCCCGGTGTCAGCACCGCAGAGCTCGACGAGATCGCCGAGCGCTTCATCCGCTCCCAGGGCGCGATGCCGACCTTCAAGGGCTATCGCGGCTTTCCCGGCTCGATCTGCGCCTCGCCCAACGCGATGGTCGTGCACGGGATCCCCGGGCCCTACCGGCTCAAGCACGGCGACATCATCTCGATCGACGTCGGCGTGACGCTCGACGGGTGGGTCGCCGACGCCGCGCGGACGTTCCCGGTGGGGGAGATCGGCGCCGCAGGCTCAGAACCTGCTGCGGGCCACCGAGGAGTCGCTGCACGCCGGTGTCGAGCAGTGCCGGCCCGGCAATCGCATGGGCGACGTCTCCAGCGCCATCCAGCGCGTGGTGGAGGGCGCCGGGCTGTCGGTCGTGCGCTCGCTCGTCGGGCACGGGGTGGGCCGGAGCATGCACGAGGACCCGCAGGTGCCCAACTACGGCAAGCCGGGCAAGGGCACGCTGCTCGAGGAGGGCATGGTGATCGCCGTCGAGCCGATGACCACGGCGGGGAGCCCGGCGGTGCGCGTGGGGGGCGACGGCTGGGCGATCTTCTCCCAGGACTCCTCTCCGGCGGCCCACTTCGAGTTCACCGTCGCGATCACCCGCGAGGGTCCACGGGTGCTCACGCCGTGGCATCTGCGTGAGGAATCGCCGGTCGCCGGTTCGTTGAGAGCGGGCGCTGTGCGCGCCGGCTGAGGCCGTGGCCGGGGCGCGGGTCCGCCACTCGTGGCGGCCATGGCTCGAGCGGCACGGCGCACGGCGCACATGCAGTCCTAATGGGACGGTTGTTGCTACCATACGGGGTCCTGCTCGATGCGCGGGGCTACGCACGCACGCGAGTAAGTCCACGACCCGGTAGCGGCGGCCGCAACGGCAGCCAGAGCCGAGCCGACGGAACCAGCCGCAAAGGGATCATGAAGGTAAGACCCTCGGTCAAGCCGATGTGCGAGAAGTGCAAGATCATCCGCCGCCACGGGGTGGTGCTGGTGATCTGCCAGAACAAGCGCCACAAGCAGCGCCAGGGGTGATCGGCTAGGTGGCACGCATCGCGGGAGTCAACCTGCCTCTGAACAAGCGCTCGGAGATCGGCCTCACCTACATCTACGGCATCGGGCGCTCGACGTCGAACCGCATCCTCAAGCAGGTCGGGGTGAACCCCGACACGTACGTCCGCGACCTCACCGAGGACGAGGTGGCCAAGCTGCGCGACGCCATCGACGAGGGGCTGTCGGTCGAGGGAGACCTGCGGCGCGAGCGCTCGCAGGACATCAAACGGCTCCAGGAGATCGCCTGCTACCGCGGCTTGCGCCACCGTCGTGGCCTGCCGGTGCGGGGGCAGAAGACGAAGACCAACGCGCGCACCCGCAAGGGACCCAAGCGGATGCAGGTGGCCGGCAAGAAGAGGGCGGGTAAGAAGTAGTGCCTCCCGCTCCCAAACGTGCCCGCGGACGGCGCAAGCCGAAAAAGAACATCCCGATCGGACAGGCCCACATCAAGACCTCCTTCAACAACACGATCGTCTCGCTGACCGACCCGACGGGCAACGTCATCGCCTGGGAGTCCGCGGGTGGTGCCGGCTTCAAGGGATCCCGCAAGTCGACCCCGTTCGCCGCCCAGGTGACCGCCGACGCAGCCGCGCGCAAGGGCCTCGAGCAGGGCCTACAGAAGGTCGAGGTCTACGTCAAGGGTCCGGGCTCCGGCCGGGAGACGGCGATCCGCTCGCTGCAGGCGGCGGGCCTCGAGGTCACGGGCGTCAAGGACGTCACCCCGCAGGCCCACAATGGCTGCCGGCCCCGCAAGCGCCGGCGCGTATAGGCCTCATCCAGCGAGCGAACGGCGCAGCGACCACGCACTGACAAGAACGACGACGAATGGCACGAGACACAGGACCACAATGCAAGCAATGCCGCCGCGAGGGACAGAAGCTGTTCCTCAAGGGCGAGCGCTGCCTGACCGACAAGTGCGGCGTTGAGCGCCGCTCCTATCCACCCGGCGAGCACGGACGCGGACGGATGAAACAGAGCGAGTACCGGGTGCAGCTGCGCGAGAAGCAGAAGGCGCGCCGCTACTACGGCGTGCTCGAGCGCCAGTTCCACGGCTACTACGAAAAGGCGTCGCGCCAGCCGGGAATCACCGGCGAGAACCTGCTCGCGCTGCTCGAGTGCCGTCTGGACAACGTGCTCGTGCGGCTTGGCTTCGCGGCCTCGCGCCGTCAGGCACGCCAGCTGATCCGCCATGGCCATTGGACCGTCAACGGCCGCCGGGTCAACATCCCCAGTTATCAGGTGCGGCCGGGTGAGGTGATCGCGATCAAGGCGGACACTCCGGCCACGCAGGTGGTGAGAGACGCCACCGAGCTCACCGGGCAGATCCCCGCGTGGCTGCAGGCCGATCACGAGTCGCTCACGGCCAAGGTGCTGCGCAAGCCGGAGCGACGCGAGGTTGCCGCACCGGTGCAGGAGCAGCTCATCGTCGAGCTGTACTCGAAGTAGTTGGAGCTTTCCCGCACCACGACCCATCCGGGTCGTGGCTTCAGCCGGCGTCCTGGCGACGGCGGTGAGACACCAAAACGACGTTAGGACTCATGATGCTCGACTTCCAAATCCCCCGGATCACCAGCGAGTCCGCGGAGCAGAACCGTGGCACCTTCACCATCGAGCCACTGGACCGCGGGTTCGGCTACACGTTCGGCAACTCGCTGCGGCGGGTGCTGCTCTCCTCCCTGGCGGGGGCGGCCGTGACGAGCGTGCGCATCGAGGGCGTGGCGCACGAGTTCTCGACTATCAACGGGGTCAAGGAGGACGTCACGGACATCGTTCTGAACCTGAAGGGGATCGTCTGCCGCATGCACTCCGACGCCACGGAGGTCGAGGCTCCGCTGGTCGTGAGCGGGCCCGGTGAGATCACGGCGAAGGACATCGACCTGCCCGCGGGCGTCGAGATCCTCAACCCCGACCTTCACATCGCGACACTCGAGAAGAAAACCAAGCTCGAGCTGTACATGACGATCGGACGCGGGCGCGGGTATCGGCCGGCCGATGAGAACAAGTCCGCCGACCAGCCGATCGGGGTGATACCGATCGACTCGATCTTCTCGCCGGTGCGGCGGGTGGCCTATGCGGTCGAGCAGGCGCGCGTGGGGCAGAAGACGGACTTCGACAAGCTGACGCTCGACATCGAGACCGACGGCTCGGTCGACCCGCAGGCGGCGCTGCGTGAGGCGGCCGAGCTGTTGATCTCCCAGTTGGCCATCTTCACAGACGCGGATCGCATCCAGGAGCTGCGCGCCGCACCCGGAGGACAGCTCGACGGCCACGGCCTGGCCGTCGGCGGCGGCGCCCCTGCGGCGCTGCAGGGCGAGGAGTGGGGCATCCTGATCGAGGAGCTCGAGCTCGGGGTGCGCTCCTACAACTGCCTGAAGCGGGCGGGCATCCAGACGGTCGGCGACCTGATCTCCAAGTCCGAGGCCGAGCTGAACGCGATCCCCAACTTCGGCAAGAAGTCGATCGACGAGGTCATCGAAACCCTTCACGCACGCGGCCTGAGCCTGCGCCAGGACTAGACTTCAACCGAGCATGCGCCACCAGAGGACGAGAAACAAGCTGAGCCGCGACTCCGCGCACCGCAAGGCGCTGCTGATGAACCTGAGCAAGGAGCTGATCGAGCACGAGCGGATCAAGACGACCGAGGCCAAGGCCAAGGCGGTCAAGCCGGAGATCGAGAAGCTGATCACGCTCGCCAAGCGGGGAGATCTGCACGCGCGCCGCCAGGCGCTGTCGACGCTGTCGCAGGACAAGTTCGCCGTGCACAAGCTGTTCGCCGAGGTCGCCCCTCGCTATCAGGAGCGCCCCGGCGGCTACACGCGCATCCTCAAGCTCGGACCGCGCCGCAGCGACTCCACCGAGATGGTCTTCATAGAGCTCGTCTGAGCTCGCGCAGTCGCGGCCGCGCCGCGTGGGGATGATCACCAAGCTGACGATCGAGTACGACGGGACCGACTTCGCCGGTTGGTTGCGCCAGCCGGGCCGGCGGACCGTACAGGAGGAGCTCGAGCGCGCCCTTCGCACTGTGCACGGCGAGACCGGCTCGGACGGCAGGCCGCTGCGGATCGTGGTCGCCGGGCGCACCGACAGCGGCGTGCACGCATGGGGGCAGGTGGGCAGCTATGCGCACGAGGCGGTCGACCCGCTGCGGCTGAACGGCCTTCTGCCCGCCGACGTCGCGGTGCTCGCCTCCGAGCCGGCGCACGACTCGTTCGATGCCCGTCGCGACGCGACCAGTCGGACCTACTGCTACCGCGTTCTCACCCGCCGAACGCGCAGCGTGTTCGAGCGCAAGCGCGCCCTCTGGTGGACGGCGAGCATCGACAGGGAAGCGCTCGAGCAGTGCGCGGGCCTGCTGCCCGGAAGGCACGACTTCACGGCGTTCACGCCGAGTGAGACGGAGCACTCGCACTTCAGGCGCGAGGTGATGCGGGCCGAGTGGCATGGCGACGGCGAGATGCTGGAGTTCTGGATCGAGGCGGACACCTTCCTGCGCCACATGAATCGCGTGCTCGTGGGAACGATGCTCGACGTTGCCAGCGGCCTGCGCAGCGTTGATGAGTTCGCAGAGCTGCTCGAGGGCCGCCCGCGCGCGCACGCCGGCAGGACGGCACCGGCCCACGGGCTTTCGCTGGCGCACGTGTCCTATGCCGCCGATCGAGTGCGATCGGCCGCGCCGGCGCCCGGCGGCGACCGGTAACGGGCGCGTCACCGAGGGGGACCGAGGCGCCCCCTATGCTGGACAGCAGGACGATGCTGAGTGTTCTGCTGACAAACGACGACGGGATCGAGGCCGAGGGGCTGCAGCGGATGAGGCACGCGCTGATGGAGCTCGAGGGCGTGCGCCTGGCGGTGATCGCCCCCGACGGCAACCGCTCGGCGATGGCCCGCTCGATCACCACGCGCAGGCCGCTGTGGGTCCAGGAGGTCCCGTTCTCCGACGGAAGCGTCGGCTACGCGACCGACGGCACGCCGGTCGACTGCGTGCGACTCGCGAACCTCGGGGTCATCGAGGACTTCCACCTCGACCTGGTCGTCTCGGGCATCAACCACGGAGCCAATCTCGGAGACGACATCACCTACTCGGGCACGGTCGCGGCGGCGCTCGAGGGCGTGGTCTTGGGCCTGCCGGCGATCGCCGTCTCCCAGCAGTCCGGTGCGGGCGCGCTCGACTACCGCTTCGATGGGGGCTTCGCATTCGACACGGCCGCCATCTTCGTCGCGCGCCTGGTCGAGCGGATCGAGGAGGTGCCGCTGCCGGCGAGAACGCTGCTCAACGTGAACGTGCCCGCGGGCGAACCGAATGGAGTGGAGGTGACGCACCTGGGCAAGCGGATCTACCGCGACGAGCTGAAGCTCGAGCGCGAGGAGGAGCATCGGCGCCGCTTCTGGGTCTACGGGGCCGACCCGGGTTTCCACGACGAGCCCGGGACCGACCTGGCCGCCGTGGCGGCGGGACGGATAGCCGTCACGCCGATCCACTTCGACCTGACCGACCGTCCGAGCCTCGACGCGCTGCGGCGCTTCGACCTGGAGGGGCTGCTCGCGCCGGCCGCGCAAGACGCAGCCCCGTGAGCGCCGGCGGGAAGGCCGGGCCGGGGCCGGGCGCCAGGGCCGCGCCCGCGCCAGCGCAGGGGAGGGACGGCAAGGCGCCGGCGGACGTCGCCGCTCGGACGCGTGAGCTGCGCGAGCAGCTCGAGTATCACGCCATGCGCTACTACGTTCTCGACGATCCTGTTATCGGCGACGACGAGTACGACAGTCTGCTCGATGAGCTGCGGCGCATCGAGGAGGCCCATCCGCAGCTCGCCACGCCGGACTCGCCGACCCAGCGGGTGGGAGGCGAGCCGGTCGGGCGCCTTGAGAAGGTCGAGCACCTGGAGCCGATGCTGTCGCTGGGCAACGTTCGCTCGGAGGGGGAGCTGCGCGCGTGGGTGGAGCGGATGCGCAGCCATCTCGCACGCGAGGGCATCGACGACCCGCGGTTCGAGTTCGTGGTCGAGCCGAAGATCGACGGGCTGGCGATCAGCCTGGTGTATCGCGACGGCGCGCTCGAGCACGGCGCCACGCGTGGCAACGGCGTCGTGGGCGAGGACGTCACCCACAACCTTCGCACGATCGGCGCGATACCGCTGCACGTCAAGGGAGCTCCCGCGCTGCTCGAGGTGCGAGGCGAGGTGTACATGTCGCTGAAGGACTTCACGGCGCTGAACGAGCGCAGGGCGCAGGACGGGCAGTCGACGTTCATGAATCCACGGAACTCGGCCGCCGGCACGATCCGCCAGCTGAACCCGGCGGACGCCGCCGAGCGCCCGCTCTCGATCTGGTGCTACCAGGTGGGCGTGACCGACGAGGCCTCTCGTTCACGGCGCACTGGCAGGCGCTCGAATGGCTGCGCGAGCGGGGCTTCCGGGTCAACCGCGACATCAGGCTGCTCGACAGCGAGGATGAGGTGATCGCCCAGTGCCTTCAATGGCAGGAGCGAAGGGGCGAGCTCGACTTCGAGATCGACGGGGCGGTGGTCAAGGTCAACGATCTGGAGCTCCAGCGCCGCCTCGGCACGGTGGGCCGCGAGCCGCGCTGGGCCGTCGCCTGGAAGTTCCCGCCCACCACCGCGGTCACGCGCCTGAGAAGGTGATGTGGAACGTCGGCAAGTTCGGCGCCCTGCACCCCTACGCGGTGCTCGAGCCCGTGGAGGTGGGCGGCGTGACGATCGGGCTTGCGACGTTGCACAACGAGGAGGATCTCGCGCGCAAGGACATCAGGGCCGGGCGAGGAGGTGATCGTCGCTGCGTGCGGGGGACGTGATCCCGCAGGTGGTCTCACCGGCGCCGCACGTGGCCGAGCACAGGACGCGCCCGCCCAGGCCACGACCGCCGGTGCGATGCCCCTTCTGCGACACGAAGACGATCAAGCCGAAGGACGGCGTGTTCACGAAGTGTCCCAACGCTCGTCTGTCCCGCCCGTGCATGGCAGCTCTTGAAGCACTTCGTCTCGCGGGGCGCGATGGACATCGAGGGTCTCGGCGAGAAGCAGGTCGCGATGCTGCAGGAGCACGGCCTGGTGGGGACCGCCGGCGACTTCTACCGCCTGACAGAGCGAGCAGCTGATCGAGCTCGAGGGCTTCGGCGAGCTGTCTGTGAAGAACCTGCTGGAGGCGATCGAGGCGTCCAAGCGAGCGACCGTTCGCGCGCGTGCTGTTCGCGCTCGGGATCGAGGAGGTCGGCGAGGTCACCGGGCGCAACCTGGCCCAGCGCTTTCGCGACATCGATTCGCTGCTGGGCGCCACGCCCGAGGAGATCGCGCAGACGCCGGGTGTGGGCGAGAAGATGGCCGCCTCATCTCTGCGCAGCTCAAGGGCGAGCGCATGACCGCCCTGATCGACGACCTGCGCCACCTGGGGCTGCGCTTTCCGAGGAGGGCCCGGCGCCCTCGGAGGGGCCGCTGGCCGGCAGGACGCTGGTGCTCACCGGCACCCTGCCCCACCTCTCGCGCGAGCAGGCGACCGAGCTGATCATGGCCGCCGGTGGCCGGGTGACCGGCTCGGTGTCGAAGAACACCGACTACGTGGTCGCGGGCGAGAGCACCGGGTCCAAGCTTCAGAAGGCAGAGCGGCTGGGCGTGGCGGTCTCGACGAGGCCGCCCTGCGCGGCTGCTCGATCAGTAGTCGGCGATCGTGATCGCCATGTGGTCCTGGAAGGTGTGGGCGGCTTCGGTGGGGATGCCGTCGTTGAAGATGGCGAAGGCGAGCAGATGCCCGTCCGCGGCCTGGCAGTAGCCGACCAGGTTCGAGACGCCGGTGAGCGTGCCGGTCTTTCCCTGACAGCGCCCTGCGGCGCCGGTGTCGCGCATGCGCGTGGCGAGCGTGCCGGTTCTCCCGGCCACCGCCATGTCGCTCGCGCAGGACCGCGCCGAGTCGGGGCGTCGGAGCGAGCTCGACCAGGAGATCGACGACCTGGTAGGGGGAGGTGCGGTCG
This sequence comes from uncultured Solirubrobacteraceae bacterium, assembly GCA_963730575.1. GTDB lineage: Bacteria > Actinomycetota > Thermoleophilia > Solirubrobacterales > Solirubrobacteraceae > Palsa-744. The sequence continues at coordinate 420,980 of CAVSSG010000005.1, read as the reverse complement.
GCCGGCGACAGGCCCGAGCCGTCGACGACGTGCGGGTGGATGCCGAGCAGCGCGGAGATCGTCCGGCTCACCGACGGAGGCCCCGGCTGCGGTCGTGCCGGCGCCGGCGAAGCGCGCGCCGAGATCCTTGACGAGCGTCTCGGCGAAGAAGTTGTCAGAGGGCGGGAGCGTCAGGCCGAGCAGCTGGGCGACGGTGGGGGATTGCACCTGCGCGAGCCGCGTCGCCCCGCGCCGGCGTGCGCGCCGCGCCGCTCGAGCCCTGGATGGTCACGCCGTCGCCCTTCAGAGCGGCCACAGCTCGTGCGCGGCGTAGGCGGCGGGGGCGTGGGGCCCCCGTTCTGAGCCGGTCTGCCCCGCGGTTGAAGGCGAGCGCGCTGAGCGTGCCTTCGAGGAAGGGATCGGGCGCGTATTCGCTCGAGGGCTCGCCGCGCAGGGAGTCGAAGTAGGACTCGTCGCCCTCGATCGAGCCGGTCACGCGGTGGATGCCGTCGACCTGCACGAGCTGTCTGGCCAGTGCCGAGACGCTCGCGCCCTCGCCGCCGTAGTGGGCGCGGATGAAGGAGGTGCTGCCGAAGGTCGGGTCTCCGCCTCCGCGCAGGTACAGGTTGCCCTGCCCACACACCGCCCGGCGCGAGGTGGCCGGCACCGAGCACGGTCGTCGCCAGGCGCGCCGAGGGGCCCATGTCCTCGAGCGCCGTCACGGCCGTGTAGAGCTTCTCCACCGAGGCCGGCGGGTGCAGCTGGTGGCGCGTTCGGAGAACAGCGCCTGTTTGGCGGTCAGGTCATAGACGTAGGCGCCCGAGCACGATCCGGCGAGCGCGAGCTGATGGCCAAGATCGGTCTGCAGTCCGGCCAGGCTGCCCGCGGCGCTCGCGGCGCCGGGAGCCGCCGCGACCCAGATGCAGCAGGCGCACAATGCGCTCGTCAGGGTGTCACGCGCCGCGCGGCGTACACCGCGAGCCGCGTTTCCCCGGGCACCGCGCGTGGAGGCGGGGGTTGTTGGCAGGCGTGGTGGCCGCACGTGCCCTAAAATGTTTCGGGCATGGGCAAGGTTGTCAAGTTGGAACCCGCGCAAAGGGAGTCTGCGGCGAAGAAGCGGGCTCGCGCATTGCGCCTCGTGGCGTGGGGCGGCCGGGATCGATCGACCGCCGACGCCGGCCCAGACGCAACAAGACCGCGCTCGTGCTCGGCGGTGGCGGATTCACCGGGGGCGTGTATGAGATCGGTGCCCTGCGCGCGCTCGACCTGCTGGCGGTCAACAGCACGGTCAACCAGTTCGACGTCTACCTGGGCACCTCCGCCGGGTCGTTCATCGCCGCGCTCTGCGCCAACGGCGTGACCCCGGAGGAGATGATGAGAGTGGTCACCCGCCAGGGCAAGGCGCCCTTCAAAGACATCGACATCGGCGACCTGCTGCAACCTCAACCTGCGTCGAGTTCGCGCGCAAGGGCGCGCTGCTTGCCGCTGCGCACGCTCTCGCTCGCCCGCCAGGTGATCTCCCAGAGCGGGGCGGTATCGCTGATGGACGTCCTGCTCGGGCTCGCTGACGGGCTGCCCTCCGGCCTGTACACCGGCGCGGGGATCGAGGGCTACCTGCACAAGGTGCTCTGCGAGCCCGGCCGCACCGACGACTTCAGGGACCTGGCCTGCGAGCTCTATCTCACGGCCACCGACCTCGACACCTGTGAGCGGATCGTGTTCGGAGCCGACGGCACCGAAGACGTGCCGATCTCCACGGCGGTGCGCGCGTCCGGGGCGCTGCCGATGGTGTATGCGCCGGTGCGAGATCAACGGCCGGGAGCTGATCGACGGCGGGATCGTCTCGACGACCAACCTCGACATCGCGGTCGAGGCCGGCGCGCACCTCGTGATCGTGATCAACCCGATCGTGCCGTTTGTCAACGACTTCGCCGGAACGGTCAAGACGCTGCGCGGGACGCGCGCGCGGCGGGTCTCCGACATGGGCTTTCCCGCAGATCGGCTACCAGGCGTTCAAGCTGGTCGCCCACCAGCGCCTGCACGAGCTCGCCAAGCACTGGGAGGAGCGCTATCCGGGCGTGGATATCGTGCTGATCGAGCCAGAACCGACCGACGAGCTGATGTTCCAGACCTCGATGATGAACTTCGCCTCGCGCGTCGAGATCGCCCGGCACGGCTTTGAGTCGGTGACCAAGCACCTGGTCGGCGAGTTCGAGCGCTACCGGGAGGTCGCCGAGCGTCACGGGATCGAGATCTCGGCCAAGCGCGTGCGCAAGGTCGTCCAGCACTTCGACGCCATCCAACCCGGTAGGAGGTGAGCGCCTGGCGCAAGATCCTCGAGGGAACGACCGGCGCGCTGCTGCGCCAGGCGGGCTCCGCCGGCTGAGACGGGGTTGACGGTGGGCTAGGCCTTGTCGATCGCCGCCAGCAGGCGATCCGAGGCGGCGGCGTTGCGCAGGCCGATGCGCACGTGACGTGGCTCGCCGAGCGCGGCTCCGCCGGCGATCAGCACGCCGGCGCGAGCCAGGCGCGCGGCCAGCTCGTCGCCCTCGAGCAGAGGAGTGGGCGGCCCACAGGAAGTTGGCCTGGCTGTCGGTGACGTCGAATCGCGCTCGCGCAGCGCGGCGGTCAGACGCACGCGCTCCCGGCAGATCTCGCGGACGTGGCTGGCGAGCAGCTCCGAGCAGCTGCGAAGCGCCTCCAGGGCGCCGGCCTGGGAGATCTCAGAGACGCCCAGGTCGGGCTCGAGCTCGGCCAGGAGATCCTCCGAGCCGGGTCCGCCGATGCGCGTAGCCGACGCGCAGGCCGGCGAGCCCCCAGGCCTTGGAGAAGCTGCGGAACACGAGCAGGCGGGGATGGTCCTCGAGCAGCTTCGAGCGAGGCGTTGGTCGGCTGGGCGTCGGCGAACTCGACGAGCGACTCGTCCAGCAGAACCGCGACGCCATCGGGCAGTCCCTCGAGCAGGCGCTCGAGCTCGGCCGTCGGCAGGAGCTCCCCGGTGGGGTCGTTCGGGCTCGCCAGTGCCACGACGCGCGTGTCGTCCTCGCTGCGCGGCCGCGAGCAGTGCGTCCACCCCGCCCGATGACCGGCACGGCACGGCCGTGAGCGCGGCGGGCCATGATCGGGTACAGCGGGTAGGAGGGCCAGGAGGTGAGCAGCTGCTGGCCGGGCGCGATCAGCGCGCGCGTGGCCGAGCTAAGAGCTCGGCGGCACCGTTGCCGAGGATCAGGCGGGCGGGGTCGACCTGTCGTGGCGCTCGGCCAGCTCGTTGCGCAGGTCCGAGGCGTGCAGGTGCGGGTAGCGATGCAGGCCGCTGCAGGGCGACGAACGCGATCGTGTTGACGATGCGCGGGTGGGGGAGCTGCGGCCAGGTCGTCAGGGAGAGATCGAGCGTCTCGACGCGGGCGAGCGCCTTGCGCCGGCGCTCGGCGGCCTGCTCGCGCAGCCCCGCGTTGACCTCCTCCTCGGACATGCCTTCGAATTGACGGTAGTAGTCGAGTAGCCCCACGGTAAGGCCTGTTCTAGCAGCGATGTTCGGGCGCGGCGCGAGCGGCGAGGCGCCCGGAGCGCCTCGGCGGCGCTCACATCTGGTGTTCGCCGGGCCCGGCCAGGCTGGCGCCCGGGCCGTGGAGGACCAGGAACCAGAGCACGAAGCCGAGGGCGCACATCGCGACCGTGACCGCGAAGACCCGCCCGAGCGCACCCGTGCGCTGGTCGTGCCCGGCGGCGCGGCGCACGAGGATCCATGCCTGGTCCATGCGTTTCAGGATCGAGAGCGCGCCGAACAGGAGCGTGAACAGCCCGATGAAGGAGACGAGGATGCCGAGGCTCACGCTGCCTGACAGATAGTCGGCCTGTGAGCCGAGCCACAGGCAGGCGAGCGGGATCGGTCCCCAGCAGAGCAGGCTGAGGAGGATCATCCCGGCGCAGCAGCTGCCGGCGAGGGAGCCGTCGAATCGCTGTCGCAGCTCGCTGCCGCGCTTGGGCAGCGTGCGAAAGCGGACCGGAGCCGTGCCGGGCCGACGCCCGACGAACAGCCCGCCGTTGTCGGTTGGGTCGGTGCGCATCGCTTCGCTATGTTCGCAGCTGTGCCGGTGAGACCACGCTAGCTCGCGTACAGCGAGTCGAACAGCTCCGCGTATCGCTCGTTGACCACGTTGCGCTTGACCTTCAGCGTCGGCGTCAGCTCGCCTGTGGCCTGGGAGAGGTCGTGGTCGAGGATCGCGAACTTCTTGACCTGCTCGACCTGCGCGTATTTGGCGTTGACGCGGTCGATCTCCTGCTGGATGAGCGCATGGATCGCGGGGTCGCGCGGCGAGCGACGTGCATGTCCTCCGGCAAGCCGTGTTCGCGCGCGTAGATCGGGATCTCTTCCTCGTCGAGCGTGATCAGCACGACCGGGTAGGGGCGCTGGTCGCCGTGCATGACCGCCTGGGAGATCCAGCGGCACTGTTTGAGGTCGTTCTCGATGTTGGCCGGGCGTGAGGTTCTTGCCCCCGGCGGTGATGATGATGTCCTTCTTGCGCCCGGTGATCGAGAGATAGCCGTCCTCGTCGATCGACCCGAGGTCGCCGGTGTGCAGCCAGCCGTCCTCGACCGCGCCGAAGCTCGTGGATGCCTGGTTGTGGTAGCCCTTGAAGATGTTCGGGCCCTTGATCAGGATCTCGCCGTCCTCGGCGATCCTCAGCTCGACTCCGGGAAGCGCGCGCCCGACGGTGCCGAAGCGATGGTTCTCGACGGTCGAGATCGTCGCCGCGGTGGCGGTCTCGGTCATGCCGTAGCCCTCGAGCACCGGCACGCCGCACGCCCAGAAGAACTCGAGGATCTCGCGGGCGATCGGCGCGGCGCCGCTCGTGCCGTGACGAATGCGCCCGCCGAAGATCGCGCGCACGTTCTTGAACAGCGCCTCCTCGGCTTCCTCGAACGGCTTCTGCAGCTCCTCCGGCATCGGTTCGCCGCGGCTCATCAGATCGCGCACCCTCATGCCGAGCTTGAGCATCGCCTGCGGTACGGCTCGCGCTCCTCGGGCGGCTGGGCCTCGATCGCGCCGTGGGCGAGCGTGTAGACCTTCTCGAAGATGCGCGGCACCGAGGGAAGGTAGGTCGGCTTGACCTCGGTCAGCTCGGCGACGATCTGCTTGGTGTCGCCGCCGAAGTAGGCGAGCGTGCTGCCGAGGTCGAACGCCGCGAGCTGCACGAGCAGGGCGAAGGAGTGGGCGAGCGGCAGGTAGAGGTAGGTGACCTCGTCGCCGCTCGATCTCGCCGGCCTCGCAGACCATGTCGATGATCGAGCGGTAGTTGCCGTGCGTGAGCACGCATCCCTTCGGTGGCCCGGTGGTCCCCGAGGTGTAGATGAACGTGAACGAGTCCTCGGGGGCGACCTCGGCGCGACGTGCGGCCAGCTCCTCGGCGGGGCGGGCGCTCCCGCGCTCGCGGACCTCATCGAGCGTGATCGCGGATGAGGAGCCGTTCGCCTGCGAGGCCTCGACGGGATCGATGATGATGATCGTGCTCAGGTCCGGTAGCCGCTCGCGTATGGCGGCGACCTTCGCGAGCTGTTCCTCGTTCTCGCAGACGATCGTGCTGGCCCCCGAGTCCGAGATCACCCACAGGCACTCCTCCGGAGAGTTGGTGGGGTAGATCGGCACGACCACGGCGCCCGCCGAGCTCGCGGCGAGGTCCACGTAGGACCACTCCGGGCGCGTGTTGGCGAGGATGCAGACACGCTCGCCGGGCTGCACACCGAGGTCGATCAGCCCGAGGCCGATCGAGTCCACGATCTCGGCGAGCTGAGCGTAGGTCACGTCGTGCCAGGCGCCGTCGCGCTTGTAGCGCACGGCGACGTGCTCGGCGTGCGCGGCGGCCGCGTTGGGAATCAGGTCGGCAATGACGCGCGATCCTGTCGCCTTCACCACGGTGCTCGCCTCCGTGACCTCCATTGGTCTCTCCTCTTGATTTGGACTAGGTAATCGCCTGATCTTAGACGTTGCCAGCCGCTTTTACATGCGCGATCGGCTTTCTTTGCGCCGGCTCTCGTCGCTGAGGGTCGGGCGCTCGCCGTCGCTGCCCGACGGACTCAGACCGGGTTGGGCACGTCCAGAAACACGTGGCGCAGGCCGAAGCGCTCCGCGAGGTGCTCGCCGAGTCGCCTGATCCCGAATGTCTCCGTCGCGTAGTGACCGGCGGCGATCAGATGGAGTCCCCATTCGCGCGCCTGCGCCATCGTGCGCTCGGCCGCCTCGCCGGTCAAGAGCGCGTCCGCTCCGGCGGCGGCTGCCTCGGCGAGGAAGTCGGCGCCGGCGCCCGAGACGATCGCCAATCGCTGAACCAGGGCGGGCCCCGAGTCGAACACGAGCGGCACGCGCGAGGTGATGCCGCGGACGCTCGAGGCCAGTTCGCCCAAGGACAGCCCGTCGCCCGGCAGGCTCGCCAGCAGGCCGATCGGCTCACCGCGGTGCAGCGCGAACGGCTCCAGCGCCGCTGCGCCCAGCGCGCGGGCGAGCAGCGCGTTGTTGCCGATCTCGCGGTGGGCGTCGAGCGGCAGGTGGTAGGCGGCGAGGCGATGTCGGCATCGAAGAGGAGCTGGAGGCGACGCTTGAGCGTGGCGTCGACCGAGTCCACGCCGGCGCCCCAGAAGAGGCCGTGATGCACGATCAACAGCTCGGCGCGCTCGGCGGCGGCCAGTTCGAACAGCTCGGCGTGAGCCGACACGCCGCTGGCGACGGTCCTCACGTGGTCGGCACCGACGACCTGAAGGCCGTTGGGGCCGTAGTCCTCAAAGCGCGCCGGTTCGAGCAGCCCGTCGATCTCCTCGAGTATCTCCTGAAGGGCCACGGGCACCGGGCGACGATACCGCCTCGACCGTCCCGCGCCGCGGTCGTGTGGAATACTGGCAGGCGCGTCGGGGCGTAGCGCAGCCTGGTAGCGCGCACCGTTCGGGTCGGTGAGGTCCCCGGTTCGAATCCGGGCGCCCCGATTATTAGAGGATTGATGCACCAGGGTTCAGCGAACTCCAAGATACGCTGCAAATTAGGTTGAAATAGGGTGCAGCGGGCGGCACGCAGATCCAGCCCGAATCGATCTGCGTGGTACCGCTCGGGAGCATTTCGGGAGCAACCTGCTCCCGAAATCGCCGTTGGGCCCGAGAGCGCTCGCACGGCCTTGCAATCAACGGCGGCCGCAGGTTCCAATCCCGTCTCCCCCGTGGGCGGTTTCAGCCGGCGTCGGTGCCGGTGGCTGCGGGGCGGTCTAGCTCTTCCAGCAGGCCGCCGACGCGGTGAGCGATGTCTTCGCGGAGTGCTCGGATCTGGGCTATGGGCTTGCCCTTGGGGTCTGGGAGGTCCCAGTCGATGTACCGCTTGCCGGGTATGTACGGGCACTTGTCGCCGCAGCCCATCGTCACAAGGATGTCGGCGTGCTCGGCAAGGTCGTGGGTCAGGAGTCTTGGCTGGCGGTCTGACAGATCGATCCCGATCTCGCGCATGACCTCGACAACCTCGGGGTGAACTTGGTCGGCGGGCGTCGTGCCTGCCGAAAGAGCGGCGTGGCGTCCGCGAGCCTCCTGGTCGAGCAGGGCCGCGCTCATCTGCGAGCGCCCAGCGTTGTGCAGGCAGACGAACAGGACCGTTGCCATCAACCCTCCTCAGGGGCTGGAACTGGGCGTGGAAGCCGAGTGTGCTCGCCTCGGACGAACTGGTAGGCGAACGCGCCCAGCGGTGCTCCTATCAGAGGCCCGACGAGATAGACCCAGAAGTCCTTCCACTGGCCGGATACCAGAGCGGGCGCAAAGGACCTGGCGGGGTTCATGGACGCCCCTGTGAGCGGGCCACCGAAGAGGGCGTCCAGGGCGATGGTGGCACCGATGGCGATGGCGGCAGGCGCACCAGCGGCCCTCGTGTCGGTCGCCACGCTGAGGATGACAAGCATCAGCAGAGCGCTCATCACGGCCTCTAGGATCACCGCCCGCCCCACCGCGATGGTCGGCACGGTCGCTCCGAGGTCGGCTGGCTTGCCCGGCCAGATGAACCAGAGCAGGAGTGCGGCTGCCGTGGCTCCTGCGAGTTGCGCCGCGACGTAGGTGATCGCGTCACGCCCCGGTAGGTGTCGGGTCAGGAAGAAGCTCGTCGTGACGGCCGGGTTGAAGTGCGCGCCCGAGATGTGGCCGAACGCCGCTATCCCGGCAAGGATCACCAGACCGAACACGAGGCTGACTCCCACGCTGCCGAGCGTCCCGGCCCTTTCGGTGTTGGTGATGATCGCGCCGCAACCGGCGAACACCAGTGCGAATGCGCCGAGAGCCTCGGCGGTAGCTCGGCGGGTTAGGCACGGCTGGTCGCTCATAGCGTGTCGAGGGGAACGCCGATGATGTCCAGTCTGCGCTTCAAACCGTCAAGAGCGAACGCCCGGATCTCCTCTGCCGACGCCCCCAGGACCGACGAGTCGGCTCCCTCGGGTGGTGTCAGGGACTCCGCGACGGCAGGGAGCAGTTCGCGCAGTGTGGCGCGGACGACATCGCCCATCGCCGGGGCATTCGCGACGGCACTGCGGAGAAACCAGATTCCGTATCCGATGTGCCGGTGCTCGTCGTGGTGGATCTTGCTGTAGCCCGCGACGAAACCGGGCAGCAACCCCTCACGCTCCATGAAGCGCGTGGAGAACTCGAAGGTCGTCAGCCCGAGAGTCGCCTCCAACGTCAGGTGGTAGATCGTCACGAACGCGACCTTCGCGGCTACATCGCCCGGTTTGGCCAGGAGCCGCTCGTGGGCTGCGACGAGCTTCTCATCGAAGATCGTCTTGAACGCGGGCGACACCTGCATCCTGGCACGCTCAACGTGGGCTGCGATCAGCGCAGGCTCGGAGACGACCTCGTCCTGGAAGCGTGCGTAGAACTGCATGTGCCTGGCCTCGTCCACCTGCTGCGTGGCGAGGAGGGTGATTTCCTCCTCGCTCCCCTCAGCGCCAACCAGCCCGGAGAACTTCGTCGTGATCCGCTCCTCGGCCACCATCAGCGAGCCGAGGACAAAGGACACGAGCGCGCGATCCTCCATCGCCGCCCACTGCTCGCGGTCGGTGGACAGATCGATCTCCCACGGACTCCACTGACTCTCCTCCCAGTGCCGGTAGAGCGTCTGCGGGTCGTGCAGGTGGACCTCGCTCGTTTGGCTCATGCCGGTTGATCGCTCGGCTTGCGAGCGCGCACTATCGCGGAGGCGGCTTGGTCGTGGACGCGGTGCGTCTCGTGGATGTCTACGTCCACGAGTCCAGCGTCCCTGAGCGCCGTCTCGAACTCGCTTCGCGTAAGCGCTCCCGCGATGCAGCCCGTCCACTGCGCCATGTCGGCACGGGTAGCCTCGTCCATCTCTTCGTCAGCAATCACGTCCGACACCGCAAAACGCCCACCGGGCCTGAGTACCCGAGCGACCTCGCGGAGCACCTGCGGCTTGTCACCGGACAGGTTGATCACGCAGTTGGAGATGACCACATCGACGCTCGCGTCCGGCAGGGGGATGGCCTCGATGAAGCCCTTGTGGAACTCGACGTTCTCAACGCCTGCCTTTGCGGCGTTGGCGCGAGCGAGATCCAGCATCTCGTCAGTCATGTCGAGACCGTGTGCCTTCCCGGTCGGGCCAACACGCCGCGCCGAGAGCAGCACGTCGATGCCACCCCCCGACCCGAGATCGAGCACCGTCTCGCCCTCATGGAGCTCCGCAACAGCGGTCGGGTTGCCGCAGCCCAGTGAGGCCAGGGTCGCCGTGTCGGGGAGCTGCTCCTGGTCGCTGATGGCATACAGAGCAGCACCAAAGACCGCGCTGTCGGTGTCCAGCGTCTCGCTCGGCCCACAACAGCCCGTTGGAGATTCGACCACCTGCGCAGCGGCAGCGGCAGCGGCATAACGCTCGCGAACCTCCTCGCGCACGCCGGACACAATTGCCTCCTCCTCGCCCACGTTGCAGTCGCAACCCTCGCTGTGGCTACAGCAGGCCGCCTTATCCCTTGGCTCGCAGCAGGTGGCCTGCTCCTCCGGCGCGCAGCAGTCATTGGTGGTCGTGTCTAGCTCAGCCATGCCGTTAGCTCCTTCAGCCCTTCGGGGTTGGCGTAGTAGTAGGCCCAAAGCCCACGGCGCTCCGTGCCGAGGACGCCAGCGCGGACGAGGACCTTCAGATGCTTGGCGAGAGCGGGCTGGGACATGTCAAACAGCGGGAGCAACTCGCACTGACAGACAGCCTCGGGGAATGCCTTACGCACTGCGTCGATGATCCGCAGTCGCGTGGGGTCTGCCAGCGCCTTAGTGAGAGCCGCCAAGCTGAGCGCCTGCTCAGCCGACAGGTCTGGCTCTACGAGCGGTGTGCAGCACCCTCCAGGTTGACGCTCACGCTGGGAGATGACGGGAAGCGCACTTGGCACGCCCCAGACGATACCAAACCATTCAGTTATGAATCTGACCGGGCAAGGCAACCGAGCGGCCCTGGAGCGACGATCTCTGCGTGCCCGATGCTCCTCGTTCCTCGCCGTGAGGCCCTGGCTGTGGAGGGCAGCTCGAGGTCGGGATGCACAGCGGCCCGCCGGCTCGCACATGCCGTGCGTAGACAGCGCGCGGGCGACGCCGGTGCAAGCCCAGGACCCACCACCACCTCAGCGTTCGTTTGATTCTCCCCCGACGCGTTCTTCTCCCTGTACGGGTGCGGACCCTCTCGTTTCCCGGCCCGGCCCGAGCAGGCGGTATTCGGTCTGGCCGGGGCGAGATTCCACGGCCCCGGGGCTGACTCGGGCGGGCGACGCGGCGACCTGGAGCAGGTGGAAGAACAGGATCAGCGAGAGGATCCCCGCCACCAGCCATACAGCGGTGAAGACGCTCCCGGGCCCGCCTTCCAACCGTCCGGCGCCTCCGCCCGCGTAAGCCGGCCGCGGAGCGGAGGGTGCGCCGAGTGGAGGTGTCCGCTGGTTTGTCCCGTCATGGCTGCTGGGCGCGCCGTGGCTCCCGCGGCGGGCGGGCTGCCGTAGCGGGGGCCGCGGGCCGGGATGGCGGCGCGTCAGGTGCTCGTCTGCTCGGACTTGGCGGAGCGCCAGCTCCCACTCGCGGGCCGCGGGACGGTTGGCGGCCACGGGGGAGAGGGCGCGCTCCAGCATCCTGTGCAGCCTCGCCGGTAGGTGCGCGCGGTGGCCTTCGAGCTCCCGGGCATCGCTCGAGCGCGCGAACACCCGCAGGACTATCAAGCCGAGCTTGTAGGCGTCGGCGGCTCGCGTCAGGGGCCGCTCCGCGAAGTGCGCGGGGATCTGCCAGTCCGCGGTCTCGACTGAGGGTAGCGCCTGGCTTCCGCGAAACACCATCGAGTCGCAGTCGATGAGCGCCGCCTCGGGGCCGGCGCTCCCCAGCGCGATCAGCAAGTTGCTCGGCGACACGTCGCTGACGACCACGCCGTGACCGTGGAGGAACGCGAAGGCCGAGGCGATTCGTTCAGCGACGGCAGCCCGCACCCGCGTATCCAGCCGCTGCGGCCGTCCTCGCTGCTGGAGGTAGTCGTCGGGACCGAGAAGGTGTTCGAGCTGGAGCATGACCGGGGACACTCGCCCGCTGGGCATCACGAACGGCAGCTCGAACCGCTCGCGGAGGTCCTGCATGAGGATGCCGGCGAGCGTCCCGTTCGAGCTCACGGTCGCGAGCGGCCAGGCGGACAGCCGGTAAAGCCTCCGCCGCTCCGCTATGGGAAGCCCACGTCCCCATGCGACCATCTCGCCGAGCATCCCGGATCCGACGGCCGAGCCCATCCGGTACAGCTTGACAACCAGCGGTACGCTGGACAGCCGGGCCCAATCGCTCGGTGCGTACACTCGGCCCTGACCGCCGGGGCGAGAGACGGGCGCGAGCGCGCCGAGCGAGCGCAGCTCGACGTCCACGCCTCCGCCGGCGCGGGCGCACACGGCCCTCACGGCTCGCGCGGGGGCCATATCGCTACCAGGGTGCGATCGTCGTCGTAGGTGCTGCGGCTGAAGTCCAGCATCCGTGCGAAGTCGAGCAGCCCCGGTGCACGACGCAGCTCACGCGCGAACATGGCGCCGACCTCGCTCATCCCTCCGGCGAGGGGCATGGTGAATCCGTCCGTTGCGAGCAGCAGCACCTGGCCGGCTGCGAGCTCGAGCTGCGTGGAAGAGAACTCGGCTGCAGCGCGCGGAAGTGCCTGCACGGGGCCGCCGATCAGCTCCTCCCCGGAGGGTCCCCCGCCCTGTAGCTCCGTGAAGCGCCAGTCCGAGAGCAGCAGGGCGGAGGAGTCCCCGATCGATGCCAGCTCGATCGTTACCGGGCGGTCGCGGGCGGGCCGCGGGCCACCGACGGTCGGTGGGGAAGCCTCCTCGGCCGTCGCCGAGACGGCCGCCACCAGCAGCGTCGTGGCGAGCATCTCTGCCGCCTCGTCGGGACCTGCACCCTGATCGCCGGTCGCTGCGCGGTGGGCCTCCACAAGCGCCCAGCCCGCCTGCTGGAACACCGCCCTCCAGTCGAGCTCCTCACCCGCATCGAGCTGACGGATGACCGTCGCGACCGCGTGGCGGACGGCCAGCGCCGCCCCGAGCTGTGACCTTGCCGCCCCGGAGACGCCGTCGGCGACCGCCGCTACCAGTGTCCGCGACGGCTCGTGGAGTCCGAGGCAGAGGTCGTCCTGGCGCGGCCCGCCCGCCCATCTCTTGGCGAGTCCGCGGACCGAGGCGGCCCTCACTGTCAGCCCGAATGCCAGCCCACCGTCCACGAGCGTGTCGCTCCTGTAGGGATCGCCGCTCCCCAGTCGGGGCTCGACGTGGGGGGATGCATCGCCGATCACGACCGGCCCGCGGACCAGTCGTCTGCGTCGGCTGCGCGCCGTCGCTGCCCTCGCGGACGGCGGCATCGCCGGGCCGCTAGCGCCGGTGGTGCGGTGCGGCTGACCATTGCGGCCCACGGTAGCCCGGCTACAGCAGCGGCGCGTCCAGCTGGACGAAGCCCTCGGGCTTCTCGAACTCGATCGTCTGCTCTCCGCGGTCGAGCCGCTCGGCGGACGCGACCATCGAGTTCAGCATCGATGTCGCGAACTCGGAGATGGCGCCCGCGGTGGACGCGCCGTCACGCATCATGAACGCATAGCGGGGAGAACTCGCGATCTGGCGAATCACCTCGGGATCTGCCTCCCCGACCCCGAATGCGAGGATGTTGGGACGCTCCCTGAAGCCGTCGTCGCCCAGCTCCGACAACGCTGAGCGCCACTTCTTATCGCGCTCCGTCGGCTGGCCGTCGGAGAGGAAGAAGACCACCGGGCGATGCACTTGAAAGCCGCTTGCCTTCAGTGCAGCGATGTCACCCGGGATCGTCTGGCGCAAGAGGGCGAAGGCGCTCGCGTAGCTCGTCCCCCTCCCTCTCGGCGACAGCGTCGGCAGCGCCAGATCCTCGGTCAGCTCGGACAGCTCCAGCCGGATCTCGGCCGAGTGAGCGAACGTGACGATGCCGAAGCGGACCTTCTTGCCGATAAGCGGATGCTTTGCAACCTCGTCCCGTAGGTCGGCAAGGCCCTGGTTGACGGCTCCGATCGGGTCGCCGGACATCGAGTGGGACTCATCGCCGACGAAGTAGATCGGGAGCACCTGCCCAATCACGACCACGGGGGATCGGGCGCTGACCGGCGACGGCGGTGCTGGCGCCGGTGCCGGTGAAAGCGTCTGTGTGAGGTCGTCTGTGGTGGCACGGGCCTGTGGAGCCGCGGGCTCGTTGTGCTCGTAGGCGTCGTCGGCCGGCGTGGAGCTGACGTCGCCCGGAGCGCGGGCGGATTCCTCCTCGAGAGGGGTCGGGGGAGCCCCGGCGATGGCGGAGAGTGTGGCTTCGGGGGCCTCGGCGGTTGCGGGAAGCGGGGCCGGCTCTACCGTGCCGGCGGCGGGTGTGGGAGATTCTGCTGTCATGGCCGTAGATTGTGGCTTGCGTCGCTAACGAACCGATAAGCCGTCGATAAGAATCGAGCAAGCCGACCCGGATGGTTGCCCTCGCGAAGCTGGCCGGGGCGATTCTGGAGGCGAACCACGCTAGCGGAACGACCTCCAGCTCTTTGGACCCCACCCTTAGAAGGGCCTTAGTGAGCTCGCCGGGGCTTTGTGCAACAGCGACAGTAACGAGCGAGCGAACCCTGGCTGATCTGAGTGATCTGAGCGCACCTGAGCCCAACAAATATGGGGGATATCGCCCGACTGGCCCGCTTACTGCGGTTGAATCCGGCGCCCCGATAGCGAAGACCCCCCGTCGGAATGGGGGGTCTTCGCCTTCTCGTTCGCGCCGATGCCCTGTGGGCCCCCGCCTAGGTGGAGGCCTCCAGCACGGCCCCCTGCCCGGCCGCCAGCGTGATGGAGCTCACCGTTCCCCACTGCGCGCTGTGCATGGTCGTGGGGAGCGTCACGGTCTGCGTGCCCGAGCCCGGTTCGACCGTGTAGACGACGCCGTCTGTGAAGTGACGGACCCACAGGCCGCTGGCCTGGCGTTCGCAGGGTCCGAGCGCTTCTCCGAGGTTCACGTTGAAGCCTTCCCACCAGCTTTCGGGCGTCTGGTTGGTGGCGGAAACGGCGTCCCCGCCGTCGTTGACGAGCAGCATCGTGGCGAGGTTGTATTCCATGTAGGCCACGCCGGTGTTGTGGTAGTCGCCGGTGAAGACCATGTGTTTGCCGCGGGCGTGCAGACCCTCGTCGAATTCGAGCAGTTCGCGGTAGTCGCCCGCCCCGACACCCGCTGTGGGGCCGACGCCGAACTCCTTGGTGACCACGCTGGCCGCGGCCAGGCCGCGCTGCACGTTGGGGTTTGAGAGGTTGGCCTTCAGGTCGTGCCACTGGCTGTTCATCTCGATCTCGGCCGTCGGCCACGCCGCGCGGATCGCTTCGAGCAGGTCGGCCTCTTCGTGTGCTTCGGGTTCGAGCGTGTGGCTCTGCGAGCCGTCGCGATAGCCCGTACCCCAGTTCACGTCGTCCACGAACACGCCGGCATAGCCGTGTTCCTTGTCGCGGATGACCTTGGCGACGAAGGCGCTGATCTCGGCCGGGTTCAGCGGCGAGAAGCCTTCGGTGGCCGGGTCGTGGTAGCCGATGACAGGCACTCCCGTCGAGATGTATCGATCCGAGAACGGGGGGTAGCCCTTGATCGTGGCGACGTGCTCTTGAAGCCAACTGGTGTCGCCGGCGAAGGGGTCGAAGTAGCTCGCGGCGTCCAGCCGATAGTTGGGCCTGCCGGCCGCGCCGGCTACTTCCGCGGAGCCACTGGTCCCCGTCGAACCGGTCGGACCGGTCAAGCCGGTCGGTCCCGTCGAGCTAGTCGGTCCGGTGGGTCCGGTGGGTCCGGTCGGTCCGGTCTGTCCGGTGGGTCCGGTCGGCCCCGTGGTCCCGGTCGGACCGGTGGGGACGTGTCCTTTGCCGTGACGGCGCCGGTCGCTCCGAGCAGAAGTGCTGAGCTTGTGTTTGGGAGCCTGATACTGGGCGAGGACGCGGTGCGACCGGGCGTGAGACCGCTTGCGGTGCTGGGCGAGGGCGGGCGAGGCGAGCAGGAAGGATCCGACGACCAATGCGACGACGCGTTTCATGAGTCCCCCTTCGGATGGCGGGTGGGGTCAGAGATGTGTGGCGTGCACGTCCTCCTGGACAGAGCCCCGGGGCCACGTGGACCGCAGGCGAAGCCACACGCTCAGATATCGGCGCCCTCGTCTGGCGTATCTTCTGGTATATCTCTAAGCATGGCATCCAGTATCAACACGAAGGGGGCTGGCGGACGATGGCCATGACTACCGGTGAGAAGGTCCGCGAGAATCGACTGCGGAGAATGGCCGAGCGGCGCGGGCTTTCAGTGCACAGGTCCCGTCGCCGCGATCCGGGTGCGCTCGACTATGGCCATATATGGCTCGAGCGTTGGGCCGTCCAGGACGGGCTGGACGCGCCGTCCAGCGACGAGGTCTGGGCAGGGCCGTTCCGCTCGCTTGACGAGCTCGAGGCTTACTTCGCCGGCGGATTCTCGCCCGAGCGGGAGTTCGGCCGCGACGGCATCGGCGGGCGATGAGCGACGCCGCGCACTCCGCGCGGCCGGGGCGGCGGGGAGGACCGGAGAAATCGGGAGGGGAGCCGGCGGCGCTCCCCTCCCCTCCCTCTCTCCTACTACAACTAAAAACAATACTGTTTACGGGCACCGGCCGCGGGGCCGAGGCCCGCTCGGATCTAGTCGTCCGCCATCGCCAGCAAGGTCGTGACAGTGGCCCAGTTGCGGGCCGTGGCGGTCACCCCCAGCCTGCGTCCGCCCAGCTCCGCCCACAGCCGCGACCGGGCGATGCCATCGGGGTGCCAGGCGTAGAGCTCGCGACCGACCGCGACGAGCTGCTCCGGCGGCGCGGCGAGGGAATCGAGCCTCTGGATTAGCTCAGGAGCGGGCTCGGCGGAGCAGAAGCTCACCTGATAGCGCTTCGGATTGACTGCGACCGGCCCCAGCGGGTTGTTGCGCACGACAGTTGCGAGCTCGTCGCGGGTGCGCGCCAACACGTCGATGTCCAGCCCGAAGCCCTTGGTGATCAGTCGTTCGCACTCCTGCGCCAGCGCGGCTGGCGGGGCATCACTCGAGAGGACGATGTTGCCGCTCTGCACGTAGGTTCGCACGTCGGCAAACCCGGCCTCGGTGAGCAGCTCACGAAGCGATGGCATCGGGATCCGGTTGTGGGCGCCGACGTTTACTCCCCGGAGCAGGACGACCTGGCGCATGTCTCAGACGGTCGGTCGGAGCTCGGGGAGCGCGCGGGCCAGGCGTCCGGGGATTCGAGCCCGGCGAACCGAAGATCCCCGGCGAGCCACCCTGGCTAGAGGCCCTGCGGTCCGCGGAGCGCGGCGAGGGTCTCGTGGTAGAGGCGCTGCTTGATCGTCCTGAGGGTGCCCGGGTCCTTCCCTGTCTGTGCGCCTGCCAGCTCGAGCGCCCTCGCCAGCAGCTCGCCCTCGCCGGCGGTCTCGTGGACGATGCCGGCGGCGGCGGCGTCGGTGCCGCCGTAGCGTCGGCCGGTGGTCATCACCTCGTGCGCGGTGCGTGTCGGCAGGCGTGCCGCGATGAGGGCGCTCATGCCAGGCGTGAAGGGGATGTTGAGGTCGATCTCGGGCAGGCAGAAGAATCCGCGATCGGCGCGCATGATGAGCTGGTCGTGCGTCAGCGCCAGCATCGCGCCGCCCGCGAACGTGTGACCCTGCAGGGCGGCGACGCTGGGAACTCCCAGTTCGAGCATCCGTGCCAGCAGCTCGTGCAGACGCGACACGAACGGCAGCACTCCGTCACCCTGGGTCGCCAGCCATTCGAGATCCAGCCCGTTCGACCAGAACTTGCCGTCGGCCGTCGTGACGAGCGCGCGTGGCGCCGGCGCGGCCTCGACCTCGTCCAGGCATGCATCGAGCGCGTCGAGCGAGTCCTTGTTGAAGCGGTTCTCGCCGTCGCCGAGCGTGAGCACGAATACGTCCTCGCTGCGGGCGATGGAGGGCATGGTCGTCATCTCTTGGGATGGTAGTCCAGCCGTTCGGGTCGGTCGCGCCGGGAGCCGGCGCCGCGTCGCCGCCGACCAGGCGCCTGGACGGGTCGCCGGTCGCCCTGCCGCGCGCTCATGCCCGGTTGTCGAACACGAGCTTTGTGTGGGGTTCGAGCAGTGCGGTCTGCGCGTCGGAGAACGAGAGTACCCTGTCGGCCACGCGGGAGGGGTCAAAGCCCCCGGCCGTGACCAGTTCAAGGACGGCGGGCATGTCGGCCCGGGCCATCACCCGCCCGACGTGCAGATGGACGCCCGTCCCGTACGCCTCGAGCGGCGGTCGGGAGCTCCGCCCCTCTCGGGTTCGTGCAGGATGCCGACGTGTGTGCACCTGCCCCGGGGAGGTCGAGCGACACGCGCATGCGAGCGTCTCGCGGTCGCGGCGCCGGCCCCGCGGTACTTCGTGAGAACATCCGGCGTCGTGGCCTCGGATCTACAGATAGCCCTGCCGGGCGGAGGAACCGTGAGGGGCGCGGGCGCGATCCCCGAGACCCCGGGTACCCATCCGGGGGTCGTGGTCATCCACGAGGTCTTCGGCGACCGGCCCGAGATGCGGGAGGTCTGCGATGAGTTCGCCCGCCGCGGCTATGTCGCCGTGATGCCGGACCTCTTCAGCGCGGGCGGACCCAGGTTCCTGTGCGTTGCGCGAACGATGATGGACCTCGCACGGGGTAGGCCCGGGCGGGCCCTCGGCTACGTGGCGGGGGCACATGAGTGGCTCCTCGCCCGTGATGACGTCGACCGCGAGCGTGTCGGTGTAATCGGCTTCTGTATGGGCGGAAGCTTCGCGCTCGCGTACATCGGGGAGCCGTCGGCGGCGGTGAAGGTGGCGGCGGTCAACTACGGGGAAGTCCCCAAGCGCGCTGACGCGTTGCGCTCGGCGTGCCCGATCGTGGCCTCCTACGGCGGCCGGGACCTGGTCACGCGCAGCCACGCCCGCCGCCTGCGCGAGCATCTCGAGCAGCTCGGCATCGAGCACGACGTGAAGGTCTATGACGGAGCCGGCCACAGCTTCATGACACCCGCCAGTCATCCGATCGGGCGACTCGTCTTTCTGCCGATGCGCATCGGCTACGAACCGTCCGCCGCGGCGGACGCGTGGGAGCGCGTGTTCAGCTTCTTCGGTGATCATCTCTAGGGCGAAGGTTTCCAAGCCCACCGCGCGAGCGCGGACACCGCTCGGCGCAGAGCCGCCCGAGCCTAATGGCCGGCGCACCGCTGCCGGCCGGCGCGATAGCCTTGCACTCCGATGGGGGCACCGTGCTCGGTCTGCCGGGCCTAAGACCGGAGGCGTTAGTGGGCGTGGCAGGCATCAGACGTAGGGGTGGGGCGAGATACGTACCTGCGCTCGGGCGCGCGGGCGCGATCACGAGCGGAGCCCTCTCGCTGACACTGATCATGGCGGGTGGCGCGGCGGCATCCGTGCGAGCGTCGGTGACCGTGTCGCCCTTCCCCGGGACCTCGGTGGTGATGCCGCAGGCGCAGATCAGCTTCCTGGGCGCCCCGGTCGGCGATCTGCGCGGGATCTCGGTCGTCGGCTCCTCCTCAGGTAGCCACTCCGGGCGGCTACGACCCTACGCTTCCGCCGCCGGTGCGAGCTTCCTTCCCAGCAGGCCGTTCACGCCCGGCGAGCAGGTCACCGTCCATGTGACCCTCATCGCAAGGGGGGGTACGCGGGCGCTGTCGACCCACTTCACGATCGCTCGTCCCGAGCGCGTCACGAATGCCGAGTTCCCGACTGTCTCGGGCACCCCGTCAGAGATACAGAGCTTTCAGTCACGCCCGGACCTTCATCCCCCGGTCGTCACGATCAACCAGTCCACCGCGAGCGCCAGCCCCGGCTACCTCTTCGCCACGCCGTTCATAGGTCCCGGCCAGTATGGCCCGATGATCTTCGACGACGCCGGTGATCTCGTGTGGTTCCGCCCGCTGCCCGAGGGCCAGGACGCCGCCGACCTCCAGGTCCAGAGCTACAAAGGCGCCAGGGACCTGACGTGGTGGCAGGGACGGACGATCATCCTCGGCTACGGGCTCGGCGAGGATGTCATCGCCAACAGCGCCTATCACACCGTTGCCGTCGTGAAGGCCGGCAACGGCCTGATGGCCGACGAGCACGAGTTCACCGTGACGCCACAGGGCACGGCGCTCATCACCGCCTACAGCCCGGTGCAGGCGAACCTCTCCTCGGCCGGCGGACCCGCGAGCGGGATCGCCGTGGATTGCGCGGTGCAGGAGATCGACATCAGGACGGGCCTCGTGATGTGGGAATGGCACAGCCTCGGCCACGTCGACGTGTCCGAATCCCATTCCAAAGCGCCGACGGGCAGCGAAACCCCCTACGACTACTTCCACCTCAACTCCGTCCAGCTGCTCGCGAACGGGAACTTCCTGATCTCAGCTCGCAACACCTGGACCGCCTACGAGCTCGACTCGCACACGGGCGCGATCATCTGGCGACTCGGCGGCAAGCGCAGCACCTTCACCCTCGGTCCGGGCGTGCCGTTCGCCTGGCAGCACAACGCTCGCGAACTGCCCGACGGCGAGATCAGCATCTTCGACGACGAGGGTGCCCCGCCGATCCACCCACCATCGCGCGGCGAGTTCATCAAGCTCGACCCCCGCTCCAGGACCGCCACCCTCGCCGGGCAGCTCGTACGCAGCAGCGGTCCCCTCAGCACCGGAAGCCAGGGCAACGTGCAGCAGCTGGCGGACGGCAACTGGATGGTCGGGTGGGGCGGCCTGCCCAACTTCACGGAATTCAACGCCGGGGGCGAGATCGTCTTCGACGGCCAGTTCCCGCCAGGGGAGAGCAGCTACCGCGTCTACCGGGAGGCGTGGAGTGGTGCGCCGACCGAAGCGCCGGCGATCGCGGCGACGGCCAGCGGGGCGAGCACGACCGTGTATGCGAGCTGGAACGGTGCGACGCGCGTGAGCCGCTGGCAGCTGCTGTCCGGGCCGAGCCCGAGGAGTCTCACGCCCGTCTTGAGCACCCCTCGCGAGGGCTTTCAGACGAACGTCACGATCCCCACCAGACCCTATGTGCAGATCCGGGCGCTGAGCGCCGCCGGCAGGACGCTCGGCAGCTCGGCGACCATCAAGCCCGCCGGAGGGTAGGCGGGCGGTCCTCGCAGGCCCTCGCCCGCCGTTGTCGTGCGGCTATATCGGCGGACCCGGAACCCGCTCGTCCGGGAGCCCGGGGAAGGAGTCGCCGGGACCCCTAGCGTCGTCGTCCGTCGGCGCGGAGAGTCGCGCCGAGTAGATCGAGGGGGCGCGCAGCAGCCTGGTGACGACGGTGGCCTCGACGACTGCGAGCAGGATGGGAACCATCAGGGCGTCGGAGTGGCGGGTGAGCTCCAGCACCAGCACGACCGCTGCGAGCGGTCCCTGCATCGCGGCACCGAGCACCGCGGCCCCGCCGATGATGGCGTAGCTGCCGGCCGGCGCTGCCGGCCAGATTTCCGACCAGCCCGTGCCCAGCAGCCCACCCAGCAGCACGCCGTAGGCGAGCGTCGGGGTGAACAGCCCGCCCGGCGCCCCGCTACCGAGGCATGCAGCGGTGACGAGCGGCTTGAGCACCAACAGTGCCGCCAGCACGGCCACCGCGAGTTGGTCCAGAAGCGTCATCTGCACGATGCCCTTGCCGTTGCCCAGCAGCTGCGGATAGGCGATCGCGAGCGCTCCCAGGGCGCTGAACACGGCGACCGGTGCGAGTACCCGCACCGCCCCGGTGGGTCGCATCGAGTGCGTGCGGGCGATGAGGCGTATCCAGGCGACCGCGGCGAGGCCGGCGATCGGCCCCACCAGCACGGCCCAGGCGAGCTGCGAGCCGGTGAGCTCGTAGCTGGGGACGCTGTAGTACGGGTGGGTGGGGAGCGCTATCCACGCAATGGCGGTTGCGATCAGGCTGGTCGCGAGCGCCGGGATCACCAGCGGCAGGGTCAGCGTGCCGAGCAGCACCTCGAGCGCGAACAGCGCCCCGCCGAGCGGCACGTTGTACACCGCTGCCATGCCGGCGCCGGCGCCGCAGGCGACGAGCAGACGCCGCTGCCAGTCGGGCAGGCGGGCCCACTCGCTGAGCGCGCTGGCCACCGCGGCGCCTGTCTGCTGGGGCGCGCCCTCCAGGCCGAGCGAGGCTCCGAAGCCGACGATCACGATCGAGTCAACAGCGCGGGCAAGGCTCGCCCACAGCGGAAGCCGGGCGCGGCGCAGCCATATCGCCTCGGAGACCTCGCCACCGCCTCCGACACGCGCAAGGCCCACCGCCGCCACACCCGCGAGCACTCCGCCGGCGGCGAGCGCGAGCACCCTGTGGGCCGAGGAGGCACGTTCCACCGCCGCCAGGAATTCGCCCGACTGGTAGTCCCACACGAGATGCTGCACGGCGCCCAGCAACTCGAGCAGCGCCGCGCCGCCAAGGCCGGCGCCCAGTCCGACGAGCAGCACCATCGCCCAGAACCGGAGGCTGTAGCTGGCGAGGATCCCGCGGTCGGGCACGTTGGGCTGGGCAGAGCGTGACACGTTCGCTGCAGTCTGACGTGGCCCGCGGGGGCATGGGTGTCGAGGACGGCCCGCTCGGCCGGCCGCCGGATGCGAGCCGACTTACTGCCCGCCGTGATCAGCGCCCGCACGCGCGTGGCGTGGGGCGTCAGGCGGCATCTTCGTGCCCCGGCGGCGCCGGTGCGAGGAGGCGCTCCTCCAACGCGCAGCCACTCTGGAGCGCGCGTCTGACCGGGCATGTCGCTGCGACGCGCTGCAGGCGCTTGACCTGCTCGGCAGATAGACCCTCGGGTAGGTGCAGGCTGACCTCGAAGCGGCGTGACACCGCGTAGGGATCGGAGTCGCCGTCCACGGCGAGCTCACCGAGATCCCTAGCCGCGCCTGGACGCGTACAGCGCGATCATCGTCGAGGTGCAGGCGGCGAGGGCCGCAGGCAGGGCTACGCAGTATCCCGCAACAGGTGAGCGGCCTTCCCGCTTGAATCGGCGGCCGGCGCGAGCGAGGATGGGTGGAGCGGTGGAACACAGGATCGTCATCCTCGGGGGCGGCACCGGCGGCACGCTCGTTGCCAACCGGCTCGACCGTCTGCATGGCGATCACGCGAGCATCACGGTCGTCGACCGTGACGACGTCCACGTCTACCAGCCCGGGCTCCTGTTCATTCCCTTCGGGCTCACGCGGCCGGAGGAGATCGTGCGGCCCCGCCACGCGCAGCTTCGCGAGGGCGTCGACTTCCGGATCGGCGAGGTGCGAAGCGTGGATGTCGCCGCCAACCGCGTCGACCTGGACGATGGCTCGACCCTGGACTATGACGTGCTCCTGATCGCCACCGGCGCATCGCTTCAGCCGCAGGAAACGGAGGGGCTGAGCGGACCCGAGTGGGGACACTCGATCCACACCTTCTACTCGCTGGAGGGGGCCAGCGCCCTGCGCGGCGCCCTCGAGGGGTTCAAGAAGGGCCGGCTCGTGGTCAACGTGATCGACATGCCGATCAAGTGTCCGGTCGCGCCGCTCGAGTTCTGCTTCCTGGCCGACTGGCAGCTTCACCGGCGGGGGCTTCGCGACGAGGTCGAGCTCACTTTCGTCACTCCGTTGGACGAAGCCTTCACGAAGCCCGCTGCCTCCGAGCGCCTCGGGGCATTGCTGAGCGAGAAGGGCATCAACGTGGAGTCGGAGTTCGCAACCGGTCGCGTGGACCAGGGCGCCCGGCGTCTTCACAGCTGGGACGAGCGGGAGATCGGATACGACCTCCTCGTCACGATCCCGGTGCACGGCGGGCCCGAGTACGTCGGCGCCTCTCCGGGACTCGGGGATGCCCTGGGCTTCATACCCACTGATCGACACACGCTTCAGTCGCGGTCCGCGCCGAACGTCTTCGTGATCGGCGACGCGAGCGATGTTCCGACCTCGAAGGCGGGCTCGGTCACGCATTTCGAGGGCGAGACCGTCGTGGGGAACATCCAGCGCTTTCTCAACGGTGAACCGCTCGAGCCCTCCTACGACGGCCACGCGAACTGCTTCATCGAGACCGGCTTTCACAGGGCGCTGTTGATCGATTTCGACTACGAGCACGAACCGCTCCCCGGCCGCTTTCCCGACGCGCACCTCGGCCCGCTTCCACTGCTGGCCGAGTCGCGACTGAACCATCTGGCAAAGCTCGCATTCCAGCCGCTCTACTGGCAGGTGCTCTTGCCCGGACACGACATCCCCGGCGTCGGCGCGCCGTTCCATGCGAGCGCAGGACACTCGGCGGTCGCGCGATCCGGAGGCTCTCGATGACGACCGTGACACTCGCCGGCATGCCCGTCGAGGTCGATGCCGAGGGATTCCTCGTGCACGAGGAGCAGTGGAACGAGCAGATCGCGCAGGAGATCGCGCGCGAGAACGGCATCGATGAGCTCACCGATCGCCACTGGCAGGTCATCAACTTCATGCGCAACACCTTCCTTGAGACTGGCTCGGCGCCGTCCATCCGCAGCCTGGGCAAGACCTCCGGAGTCCCGATCAAGGAGCTGTACGAGCTGTTCCCCAAGGGCCCGGCGAAGCTCGCCGCGAAGATAGGCGGCATCCCCAAGCCGCGCGGCTGCATCTAGGCAACACCACAGATCGGGGTAGCAATGAGCGACACCATCGAGAAGGTCTCCATCATCGTCTCCAAGGGGTCACTGGAGGGGATATATCCGGGGCTCATCATGGCCAACGGAGCCCGCATGGAGGGCATCGAGGCCAACGTCTTCTTCACCTTCTTCGGACTCGACGCGATCAACAAGGCCAAGCACGACCACGTGAAGGTGGCCACGGTCGGCAACCCCGGCCTGCACCTCGCCACCTGGGCCGGCGGCGTCCCGGGCATATCGGCGCTCGTCACCCGCCAGCTCGCAGGGGAGATGGAGAGGCTCGACATCCCGCCGATCCCGGAGTTCGTCGAGATGATCTCCGACTCCGGTGCGGGGCTTTACGCCTGCAAGGCGTCGGTGGACCTGTTCAAGCTGGAGAAGGAGGACTTCATCCCGCAGGTCCAGGACATCATCACCGTCGGCGAGTTCTACGGCCTGGCGGGCGGCGGGCAGATCATCTTCACGTAGGGGGCCCGCTGCTCCTGGGTGGCTCGGACGTACGCTTAGCTGATGCCCGCCTCGACTCCGCCCACGATCTCGGAGATCATCGCCGGCCGGACAGGCGAGGAGATGGCGTTGAACGACCGCTTTCTGAACCCGCAGATGGGGCGGATCCTGCGCACGCTGGGCTTCGACCGGGTGTGGACGGGCGGGGAGGGGGCCCATCTGATCGACTCCGAGGGGGAGCGCTACCTAGATCTGTTCGGTGGGTACGGGGTGTTTGCGATCGGGCGCAACCACCCCGAGGCGATCGCCGCGATCGGGGAGGTGATGGCCGCGCGCACCGGCAACATGCCGCAGCTCGGCGTCACCCTGCTCAGCGGCGTGCTCGCCGAGCAGCTGCTCTCGCGTGCGCCGGGGAGCGTGTCGGCGATGATCCCCGCCAACAGCGGAACCGAGGCGGTGGAGGCGGCGATCAAGGTCGCCCGCGCGGCC
This sequence comes from uncultured Solirubrobacteraceae bacterium, assembly GCA_963730575.1. GTDB lineage: Bacteria > Actinomycetota > Thermoleophilia > Solirubrobacterales > Solirubrobacteraceae > Palsa-744. The sequence goes on along the minus strand of CAVSSG010000005.1, from coordinate 395,921 downwards.
ACGGGACGCCCGCGAGTGCTTTATGCCGAGCACGCCTTTCACGGCCTCACGCTCGGCTCGCTGTCGCTCAACGGCAACGACGAGTTTCGCGATGGCTTCGGCCCGCTGCTGCCCGGCTGCGACGCGGTGGCATTCGGCGATCTTGATGCGCTCGCAGGCGAGCTCGCGCACGGGGACGTCGCCGCGTTCGTGGTCGAGCCGGTACAGGGCAAGGGCGTGAACCTCCCTCCGGCCGGCTATCTGCTCGGCGCGCAGCGTCTGTGCCGCGAAGCCGGCTCCCTGTTCGTGTGCGACGAGGTCCAGACGGGCATCGGGCGCACCGGGCGCTTCCTGGCGCTCGAGCACTCAGAGCTCCAACCGGACATGATCTGCCTCGCGAAGGCCCTCTCGGGAGGCCTGGTGCCGATCGGAGCCGTGCTCGTATCGCGTGCGGCGTTCGAGCGGGTGTTCGACGGGATGGAGCGGGCGGTCCGCCACGGTTCGACGTTCGGGGGTAACGACCTGGCGGCGGCCGCCGGCCTGGCTACGCTGCGGCTGCTCGACCGGGAGGGCCTCGTGGCCCGCGCCGAGCGGATGGGTGCGCTGCTGCTCGAGCTGACCGAGCCGCTGGTCGATCGCTACGAGGTCGTGCGCGAGGTGCGCGGCCTGGGGCTGATGTGGGCGATCGAGTTCGGACCGCCGGACGGGCGTGTGCGGCGTTCGCTGTGGGATGCCGTCGAGCGCCGCCAGGCCGGCCTCTTCTCCCAGCTGATCACCGTCCCGCTGTTCCAGGACCACAAGATCCTCTGCCAGGTCGCGGGCCACCGCATGAACACGATCAAGGCGCTGCCGGCGCTGACGATCGACGAACAGGACATCCGGCGGTTCGCCGCGGCGCTCGAGGAGACGATCGCCGCCGCCGGTCGCTACCCGACGGCGCTGGCGCGATTCGGCCTGCGGATGCTGCCCAGGGCCGGGGCCGCGAGAGCGCGACGCTAGCCTAGTCGGGCTGTGCTGGTCCGAAGAGACGACATACGCAACGTGGCAATCGTCGCGCACGTAGACCACGGGAAGACCACGCTCGTGGACGCGATGCTGTGGCAGTCGGGCGCGTTCCGCGTCGGGCAGGACGTGGCCACACGCGTGCTCGACTCGATGGACCTCGAGCGCGAGAAGGGGATCACGATCCTCGCGAAGAACACCTCGCTGCGCTACAAAGACGTGAAGCTGAACATCGTGGACACCCCCGGGCACGCCGACTTCGGGGGGGAGGTGGAGCGCGGGCTGACGATGGTCGACGGGGTGCTGCTGCTCGTCGACGCCTCCGAGGGCCCGTTGCCGCAGACGCGGTTCGTGCTGCGCAAGGCCCTCGAGGCCCATCTGCCGGTGATCCTGGTGGTCAACAAGGTGGACAGGCCGGACGCGCGCGTCGCGGAGGTCATCGACGAGGTGTATGAGCTGTTCCTCGATCTCGACGCCGACGAGCAGCAGATCGAGTTCCCGATCGTCTACTGCAATGCCAAGGCCGGGGTGGCCTCGCTCGAGTACGAGCCCGGCAAGGCGTTCGAGCAGGGTGACCTGGCGCCGCTGCTGGACCTGCTGCTCGCGCGGATACCGGCGCCCATGTATGACCCTGAGCACCCGCTGCAGGCGCTCGTGACCAATCTCGATGCATCCCCCTACGTCGGCCGGCTGGCGATCTGTCGGGTACGCAACGGGCACATCAGGAAGGGCCAGCAGATCGCCTGGTGTCGCGCCGACGGCTCGATCCGGCGCGTGCAGGTGGCCGAGCTCTACGTTACCGATGCGCTCAGCCGCGTCGACGCGCCCGAGGCGGGTCCGGGCGAGATCATCGCGGTGGCGGGGATCGCCGAGGTAACGATCGGCGAGACGCTCGCCGATCCGGACGACCCGCGGCCGTTGCCGGTGATCACCGTGGACGAGCCCGCGATGTCGATCACGATCGGCGTGAACACCTCGCCGCTCGCGGGCAAGGACGGCGACAAGATGACCGCGAGGCAGATCCGGGCACGCCTCGAGCAGGAGCTCGTGGGCAACGTTTCCCTGCGCGTGCGCGACACTGACCGGCCGGACACCTATGAGGTGCAGGGCCGCGGCGAGCTGCAGCTCGGAGTGCTCGTGGAGATGATGCGGCGCGAGGGCTTCGAGCTGACCGTGGGACAGCCGCGGGTTCTCGAGCGGGTGATCGACGGCAAGCGCCACGAGCCCGTCGAGCGCCTGTCGATCGACGTGCCCGAGGAGCACGTCGGCACCGTCACCCAGCTTCTGGCGGCGCGCAAGGGTCGTCTGGAGCACATGACCAATCACGGCACCGGGTGGGTGCGGATGGAGTACCTCGTGCCCGCGCGGGGGCTGATCGGCTTTCGCACGGAGTTCCTCACCGAGACGCGCGGCACCGGGCTGATGCACCACGTGTTCGACCGCTGGGAGCCCTGGGCGGGCGAGCTCCTGACGCGGACGTCCGGCGTCCTGGTGGCGGACCGCCGGGGCGCGACGGCGACGTATTCGCTGATGACCCTGCAGGAGCGCGGCACGCTGTTCGTGGGGCCGGGTGAGGAGGTCTATGAGGGGATGATCATCGGCGAGAACTCACGTTCGGAGGACCTCGACGTCAATCCCTGCAAGGAGAAGCACCTCACGAACATGCGCTCATCCACCGCCGACGTCCTGGTTCGCCTGGACACCCATCGCAAACTCACCCTCGACGAGGCCCTGGACTTCGTGCGCGAGGACGAGCAGCTCGAAGTCACGCCGGTGTCGGTGCGTCTGCGCAAGCTCGAGCTTGGGAGGGTGGAGCGCTTGAAGGCGATCCGGAGTGCGCGCAAGTAGCGGTCGCTCTGCTCGCAACGGTAAGCTGCCGCGGATGATCTCAACCAGGAGAGCACTCCTCATCAGAAGGGCCGCCGTATCCGCCGTGACCGTGGGCTGTGCGTTTCTGCTCGCGAGCACGACCACGCTCGCGGCGACCGCGATCCACTTCGAACCCGAGAGCCTGCCCGCTCTGAAGGGACAGCTGGCGCATCATGAAGTGCACGCGCTGACCTTCCATCCCGCGGCGACCGAAGGGCACATCCACGTCTCGATGAACGACGGCAGGCACTTCACGGTCGTCTACTCGACCTCCGAACAGGCCGCGCTTGTCGCGCTCGGGCGATCGGACGGCGCGCGCGTGCTTATCGCCGCGGCCAAACCGAAAGCCGCAGCGAAACCGGCCCACCACAAACTGCGCTACATCGCCGCCGGGATCCTCGTGGTGGTGATAATCGTGGTCGCCGCCGTGCTGCTCGTCGACCGCCGGCGCAAGCTGGGCGAAGCAGGCGAGGATGATCGAGCCGCGGACGGCGCCTCCGTCTCGCCGGCGGCGGGCGAGCAGTCGACGCCATCGGCGGGCGAGCCAACGTAGAGTCATGGGGGTCTGCAGGCCCGTCTGATGGAGGGGTGTGACATCGTCGTGCGCCTGCAGCCCCGCGCGCGCACCAACGAGATCGTGGGCGAGCGCGGCGGCGTGCTGCTCGTGCGGGTCACCGCTCCGCCGGTCGACGGACGGGCCAACGACGCGCTTTGCCGTCTGATCGCCAAGCGGGCGCGCGTGGGGGTGCGCTGGGTGTCGATCGTGCATGGAGCGAGCGCGCGAGAGAAGGTCGTGCACGTCGAGGGGATCGACGCGGCGGCGCTGCTTGGGGCGCTGGGCGTCACGCCGATAAACTGAGAACAAGACTCAGTCTTATGATATGTTCTCGCTCCGAGGAGCGTTATTGACGACCGCGCCCGGAGAGGAGCCCCCGCTCGATGAAACGTCTCGGTCTGTCCACACGGTCGCGTATGGGCGCCGCGGCGATCCTGATGTCGCTGGTCGCGCTCGCGGCTGGGTGCAACAGCAGCGGGCAGAGCGCGTCGGGTGGCAAGGGAGGCGGTCCCTTGAGGGTGGTCGCCGCAGAGAACTTCTGGGGCAGCATCGCGAGTCAGCTCGGCGGTAGTCGGGTGCGGGTGCAGAGCATCATCGTGAACCCGAATACCGACCCGCACAGCTACGAGCCGACCGCCGGGGACGCACGCACGATGGCGGGTGCGCAGCTTGTGATCGTGAACGGCCTCGGCTACGACAACTGGGCGGGCAAGCTGCTCGAAGCGAGCCCGGTGAACGGGCGTGTGGTGCTCAACGTGGGCGATCTGCTGGGCCTCGGCGAGGGCGAGAATCCGCATCGCTGGTACTTCCCGGCTGACGTGCGAGCGGTCATCGCGAGGGTCACCGCCGATTATCAGGAGCTCGACCCGGCGAGCGCGGAATACTTCGCCGCCCGCAGGAGGGAATTCGAAGCCAGGGGCCTCGCGCGCTACGACGAACTGCGCGCGCAGATCGCCCTGAGGTATGCAGGCGTGCCGGTCGGCTACAGCGAGAGCATCTTCCAGGGCCTCGGCGAAGACCTCCACCTGAGGCTCTTGACCCCATACAGCTTTGCGAAGGCGATCGCAGAGGGTGCGGAAGTGAGCGCGGAAGACAAGCGGACCGTTGACCGTCAGGCTGAAGACAAGCAGATCAGGGTGTGGGTCTTCAACAGCCAGAACGTGACACCGGACGTGCAGAGGGTGAACGAAATCGCCAGGGCCAGAGGGCATCCCGATCGCCACCGTCACCGAGACGCTCTCGCCTGCAAGCGATAGCTTCCAGCAGTGGCAGGTGGCCGAGCTGGAAGGCCTGATGAAGGCGCTGCACGCGGCGACCGGGAGATGAGCGCCCACGCGAGCCGCGATCGCACGCCGCGCTCGCCCACGAGCGCGGCGGCGCCCGCGCAGTCCACCGCGCTTGAGCTGCGCGGTGCGAGCGTGCGCGTCGGCGGGCGCACGATCTGGGCCGATGTGAGCGTGAGCGTGGCCGAAGGAGAGTTCGTTGCGCTGCTCGGAGCCAACGGCTCGGGCAAGTCGACCCTCCTGAAGGCGGCATTGGGGATGCTAAAGCCGTCAGCCGGGCAGATCTCCGTGCTGGGCAGTCCGCCGGGGACCGCGAACGCCCAGATCGGCTACCTGCCGCAGCGTCGGGCGTTCGACGCGGGCACGCAGGCTGCGCGGTCTGGACATCGTGCGGCTGGGGCTCGATGGGACCCGTTGGGGCGTGCCGCTGCCCGCGCCGCGCTGGAGCGCGGCGGGTGCGCGCCGCCGCGCGGAGGCCGACCGGGTGGAGCAGGTGATCGCACTGGTCGGCGCGAGCGCCTACGCGGAGCGGCCGATCGGGGAGTTCTCCGGCGGAGAGCAGCAACGGCTCCTGATCGCCCAGGCGCTCGTGCAACGCCCGCGGCTCCTGTTGCTGGATGAGCCACTCGACAGCCTTGACCTTCCCAACCAGGCGGCGGTGGTCGCGCTCGTCGCGAAGATCTGCCGGAACGAGGGCGTCGCCGTGCTGCTCGTGGCCCACGACGTCAATCCGCTGCTGCCCTATCTGGACCGGGTCGTGTACCTGGCCGGCAAGGGCGGTCACGGGAACGGTGCAGGAGGTGATCGACACGGCAACCCTGACGCGGCTCTACGGCGTGCCGGTGGAGGTCCTCAAGACGCGTGACGGACGGCTCGTGGTCGTCGGTCAGCCCGAGGCGCCGGCACACCACCACGACCGCCACGCGCATCTGCATGGCCACGCCGATGCAGGCTGAACCGACCCTGAGCTTCAACCTCGTCCGTGACGTCGGCGAGGTGCTCGAATACCACTTCATGGTCAATGCGCTAATCGCGGGCTCGCTCGTCGCGGTGATGGCGGGGCTGTTGGGCTGGTTCATGGTGCTGCGCGAGCGAGACCTTCGCAGGGCACACGCTTGCGATGATGGCCCTGCCCGGGGCGACGGGCGCGGCGTTGATCGGCGTTCCGGCGAGCTGGGGTTACTTCGCGTTCTGCGGTGCCGGGGCACTGGCGATCGGCCGCTCGACCGGTGGGCAGCGGCGCGGCCTCGGAGAGCAGTCGGCGAGCATCGGTGCCGTGCAGGCGTTCGCGCTCGCGCTTGGGTTCCTGTTCCTGAGCCTCTACGACGGCGTGCTCGGCGATCTGGAGAACCTGCTGTTCGGCACGTTTCTGGGCATCTCCAACGGCCAGGTGCTGACGCTCGCGGCGGTCGCAGCCGGTGCCCTCCTCGCGCTGTTGGTGCTCGGGCGGCGGCTGTTGCTGGTCAGCGTCGATCCGGACCTCGCGGCCGCGCGCGGCGTGCCGGTACGCACGCTCTCGATCGCGTTCCTCCTGCTCCTCGGGCTCGCGGTCGCGGCTACGTGCCAGATCACCGGCGTGCTGCTGGTGTTCGCGCTGCTCGTGGCCCCGCCCGCGGCAGCTCAGGCGCTCGCGGTGCGTCCGGCCGCCAGCCTCGCCCTCACCCTGGCCATAGGCCTGCTGACCGTGTGGGTCGGGCTCGGGGTCTCCTACTTCTCGGTGTATCCGGCCGGCTTCTTCATCACCATGATCTCGTTTGCCATCTACGTGCTCGCGCGCCTGCTGGCCCGTGCGAGGGGGAAGTCCGCGCGCAGGACGGCGCTCGAGCTCGAGCGCTCCGAGGCGGGCTCGGGACGCGTCGGGGGCGTGATCGACTGATGCTCGGTCAGGCATTCATGCGCAACGCCCTGCTCGCAGGAACGTTCGTCGCGCTGGCCTGCGGCGTGAGCGGCTGGTTCGTCGTGCTGAGGGGCCAGGTGTTCGCGGGTGACGCGCTCAGCCACGTCGCCTTCCCGGGCGCGCTGGCGGCGGCTGCCGCGGGCATCGACGAGCGCATCGGGCTGCTCGCGACGACTGTGCTCGTCGGCATTGCGATCGGCCTGCTCGGCCTTCGGTCCGGCAGCGGCGGGGGACAGCTGCGCGCCGGGGCTCCCCGGCACAGGACACGGCGATCGGCACGGTCTTCACGTTCGTGCTCGGATTGGGGGTCTTCTTCCTGACGCTGTTCAGCCTGAGCACGGGCGGCGGCGCCGGCGTCCAGGCGGCGCGTACGCTGTTCGGCTCGATCTTCGGGCTCGGGGCCGGCGAAGCGCGCCTGGCGGCGCTCGTCGCCATCCTCGCCACGGGGGCCACGCTGGCGCTCGCGCGGCCACTGCTGTTCATCTCGCTGGCGCCTGAAGTCGCGATCGCGAAAGGCGTGCCCGCGAGGCTGCTGAGCGTGGGTTTCGTGGCCCTGCTGGGCGTCGTCGCGGCCGGAGCGACGGAGGCGATCGGAGCGCTTCTGCTGCTGGGCCTGTTCGACCGGGCCCGCGGCGGCGGCGCACCGCCTGACGGGCAGCCCGTTCCCGGGCATCGCGCTCGCCGCCGCGCTTGCGGTGGGCTCGATGTGGGGTGGCCTGCTGATCGCTTACGTGGTGCCCTCCCTGCCCCCCAGCAGCGCGATCGTCACGCTGGCCGTCGGCTGCTACGCCGCTGCGGCGGCGGCCGGTGCTCGGCGGCCCCGGCGCGCGCGGTCCGGCGAGGCGCCGCGTGGTCCCGCGGCCGCGAATGCCGGCGCCGGTGCGACTAGGATCGACCGATGACCGAGTCGCGGACAGTCGTCTGGGCCGAGCAGGCCGAGGCCGTGCTGGCGGCGGCCGGGCACAAGCGCGGCGGCGCCCGGCGCGCGGTGCTCGAGCTGCTGGATCTGCAGGAGTGCGCGCTCACCGCTCTTCAGATCGAGGACGCCCTTCGTGGCGCCGAGGGCAGGAGGCGCGTGAGCAGGGCGAGCGTCTACCGGATCCTCGACGAGCTGGAGCAGCTGGGACTAGTCCAGCGCGTGGAGACCGGCCAGGCGATGGTCCGCTACGAGCGCGTGAGGGAGGAGGAGCACCACCACCACCTCGTGTGCGACGGCTGCGGGCTGGTCATGCCGTTCTCCGATCCGGTGCTCGAGCGGGTGATCGACAGGCTCAGCGAGCGGGTCCCGCTGAAAGTGTCCGAGCACGAGATCGTGTTGCACGGGTCCTGCGAGGAGTGCGCGCCGGCGCTTGCGCAGGACGCTCGGCCGGGCGGCCCCACAGGTAGCTGAGGACACAGCCGAGGGCGAAGACTGCGACGACGAGCAGCACCGGTCCCGAGTCCTCGACGAGGGCCCCTACCACGCCCGCGGCAAGGCCGCCGGCGAGGGCGGCCCGCCAGACTGCGTCGTTGGCGACCGGGGCCAGCAGGCGCTCCTGCCGGCGCACGCCGAGGGCGGCCGCGAGCAGCGCGAGCACCGTGGCGAACGGCATTGCGTGATTGTGGAGCTCATCCCAGGCCGCCCTGTAGCGGCGTACGATGACATCGCGAAGGTCGCCCGCCGAGCGGGCATGCAGGATGCTCCCGGTGTAGTGGCCCGCGCCGTGGGCCGTGGCGAGGTCGAGCAGGGCGAGCGCGACCAGGCCGAGGACCGGCGCCACCAGCACGATCAGGGCCCGCCTTCTGTTGATCGCCCCCGGCAGAAGGAGCACGGTGGCAACCGCGAATCCGGCGCTGACGAGGATCACGCCCCCCACCCCCGCGCCGAGTCGGGCCGAGCCCTCGACCGCGGCCAAGAGGACGCCCGTGCCCGCCATTGCGATCGCCGCACGCCGGCGCTGACCCGTTTGCGCCGGGCCCTGTGCGGCGACCGGGTAGAGCGCGGCGGCGACCGCGGCGAGCACGAGCACGGCCAGGCCGGACTTGAGCTCGTTGCCGATGCCGTAGAAGCGCGCGCCGAGGATCGGATCGGGTCCCAGGAGAGAGCGCATGAGCAGCTGCGTGCCCGCGAGGGCGTCGGCGACGAGCAGAACGACGGCCGTGACGGCCGGCGCGAGGGGCGCGCGTGGCCAGGGCACGAGCAGGTCGGTCAGCGCTCCGAGCCCGAGGCACGCGAGGGCGAGCGTCGCGAACTCGACGGGCGCGGACGGCTCGAGCGCCGCGGGAACCAGCACCGCGACGGGCGCCCACAGCACACCGAGCCCGCCGGTGCGCATCGCCCAGGCGCGTGCACGGGGCCACGGCGCCGACATGAGGAGCAAGAGGGCCCACGCGCACAAAAGGAAGCCGAGTGCCTCGAGTCGCCTGCCGCCGATCACACGCAGTCGTGCCAGAAGCCCGGTGAGGCTCGCCGAGCGCAGGCGCCCGTCGGTGTGGATCGGGGCGCCGCGCACGTCGGCGGGGATCGTCAGCCCGAGACGGTGAAGGACGGTCGGCGCGACGTCGATGGCGGCGATCAGGCCGCGCTGGTTGGTCGTCGCAGAGCTCAGCTCCTTGCCCGCGCCGCCGGCCAGCCCGCCAACGGCTGACCACAGAAGCTCGTGACCGGGGGTATCCGGAGTGCGCTCGAGGACGATCAGGAGCTCGCTCGCGGTGCGCCCGGTGCTCAGCACGCGCAGATCCTCGAGGCCGTCCGCACCGGCGGGCAGATCGGCGACGACGAAGCGCCGGCTGCGGCGAAGGGCGGCGACACGAGCAAGTAGCGTTTGCGCCGGTCCGAGCGAGAACGCGGCGACGCGTCCTGCACGGTCGGCCGCGGCCACGCCGTCGAGGTCATCGAGCCCCGTGATACCCGCGTAGGCGCCGCCGCCCGGGATCTGCGCGGCGAGCAGGCCCGGTTGAAGGAGCTGGGGGGCTTCTTCGGCACGTGTGCGCGCCGTCTGCCAGCCTTCGACCACCGCACCTTCGCCCGCCTGCCTCAGCGACAGCGCCGGTGGGGTCGCGGTCGGGTAGGCCGAGGAGGCGACCCTCCCCCCCTGTGTGATGTCGAGCAGGAACTGGGCGGTCGTATAGCGGCCCTGCGTGGCGGACATGATCCCGACGGACAGGCCACCGACTCCGGCGAGCTGGGCCTCGAAGGCGCCGGTGGACGCGCCGGGCCCCCCGCCGCGGGCGGAAGAGGCGGGCGGTGACGGCAGGAAGACGAGCAGCACCGAGCCTGCACCCGTGGTTGAAGCGTCGGCTGCCGCCGGCGACCAACATGCGAGAGCGCTCGTCGCGACGGCCAGGAGCGGGAGGGCGAGCGCCGCCCGCCGCATCAGTGGGCTCAGCCCTCCGCTCCCTCGGTCGCGACGCCCTGGCGCGCGCGAGGGGCGGGGCCCGGCTGGATGACATCGGCCCGCCCGTCCTCTCCGGCCGGCTGCACCGGCAGCGATGTTCCCTCGATGTTGAATTTCGGCAGGCTCCGCTCCAGCCACGCCGGGATCTGCCAGGTGCGGGGGCCGACGATGTGCAGCACCGCCGGCAGCAGCAGGCAGCGCACGATCAGCGCGTCGAGGAACACAGCGGTTGCCAGGCTCAGGCCGAACTCTTTGATGATGCGCCCGTTGAGCAGCATGAACGACAGAAACACGCACACCATGATCGCGGCGGCCGCCGTCACCACGCGCCCTGTCAGCGCCAGTCCCTCGGCGACCGCGCGCGAGTTGTCGCGCGTCAGGGTCCACCGTTCGTGGATGCGCGAGATGAGGAACACCTCGTAGTCCATCGACAGCCCGAACACGATCGCGAACAGCATCACCGGGATGAACGACTCGATCGGTCCCTTCTGCACGCCCATCAATCCCCCCAGCCAGCCCCACTGGAAGATCGCCACGATCACCCCGAGTGCGGCGCCGATGCTCAGCAGGTTCATCACCGCCGCCTGCACCGGGATGACTAGCGAGCGGAACACGATCATCAAGAGCAGCGCGCTCAGCAGCACGACAACCCCGATGAACAGGGGCAGCTTGTGGGCGAGGACGGCGGCGAAGTCCACGCCGCCCGCCGTCACACCGCCGACGTACACGGTCATTCCGGTGCCCTCCGCCACGGGCGGGATCACGCTGTCGCGCAGGTGCGAGACGAGCTGCGTCGTCGCGTATGCCTGGGGGGATGAGCTCGGGTAGGCGGTGATCGTCGCGACGTTCCCGGCGGGGTTGAGCCTCGCCGGTTCGACCGCCGCGACGCCGGGTGTCGCCGCGACCGCCGTGCGCAGCCGTTCCACCGCCCTGCCTGCATTCGGGGGGGCGAGCTGGAGCACCCCGTGTTGGGCCGCTTCGCGGGCCGGGTTCGGGACCTTGGCCACGATCAGCAGCGGCCCGTTGAAGCCTTCGCCGAAGCCCTTCGCAAGTAGCTCATAGGCGCGGTGGGTGGTCTGGCTGGCCGGGTCGTTCGCCGCGTCGCTTGAGCCGAGCCGCAGTGCGAGGGCGGGCGCGGCGAACAGGAGCATCGTCAGCGTCGCGGCGGCCGCGATGGCCCACGGCCTGCGCTGCACGAACCTGCTCCAGCGCACCCAGGCGCCGTCGCCGTCCATCGTTGAAGTCGGGGCGGGATGGGCCTCGGCGCGACGCCGCGCGCGCCTGCCGGGCCTCGCCAGACGGGTCCCGGCCAACGTCAACAGGGCCGGGAGCAGGGTCATTGACGCGAGCATCATCATCAGCACGGCGATCGAGGCCGAGATCGCGACCCCGTAGAGGAATTCGACGCCGAGCAGCATCATGCCGAGCAGGGCGATGACCACAGTCGTGCCCGCGAACAGCACGGCGCGCCCGGCCGTGTCGATCGCCACGAGGACCGACTCGTGCGTGTTGTGGAAGGTCGGTCCCGCCGTCCGGTAGGCCTCACGGAAGCGGGTGAGAATGAAGAGCGCGTAGTCGATGCCCACGCCGAGCCCGATCATCGCCGCGAGCTCGGAGGAGAAGTTCGGCGTGTTGATGACGTGGGTGAAGAGCGCGATCAGGCCGAGACCGGTGCCCAGGCCGAACAGTGCCGTGACGATCGGCAGCCCCATCGCCATCAGCGACCCGAACGTCAGCAGCAGCACGACTACCGCCGCGAGCAGACCGACCCCGGTGGCGATGCCGAAGCCTTCCTGCTCGGTCTGCTCGATCGCCTGCCCCCCGAGCTCCACCTGAAGGCCGGGGCGCCCAGCCGCGCGCGCGACCTTGACCACGCGTTCGGCGGCGCTCTTGGGCAACAGGTTGGCTTTCTCGTCGAAGACGACGGTCGCGAACGCGATCTTCCGGTCGGCCGAGATGGCCTTGCCGGCCGAGGTGCCGGCGTAGGGACTCACGACAGCCACGACGTGCGGCAGCTTCGCCACTTCGGCGAACGTCGCGCTCATACGCGCGCGCACGGCCGGATCGAGCACGCTTCCCGTGCTGACCGCGTAGACGATCGAGTCGCGGTCGCCGGCCTGGGTCGGGAAGCTCTGCTGGAGCAGGTCCGCGGCGTGCTGCGCACCGGAGTTGGGAATGGTGAAGTTGTTCGAGTACGTGGTGCCGGCCGATTGGGCGAGCGCATTGACCCCGAGCAGCAGGACGATCCAGCCGATGACGACGTACTTGCGGTGCGTCGTCGACCAGCGTGCGAGCGTGAGCATGGCTAGAGGATACGATGCACTCCCGGCGGCGCAGCCCGAGATCCCGCGCCGTGGACGTTCAGCCCAGGTTGGTCACATCATCTTCACCTCCAGCTGCTGCAATTGACCGCGCATGACCGACGCGGCCAGCGCACGACTGGATGCCGCCCCGCCGACAGGTGACGGCGCGCCGCCGATCCCGTTCTTTGACCTGCGCCTGCGAGAGCGGGACGTCGAGGCCGTAGCGCGGTGCCTGCGCTCGGGCTGGCTGACCATGGGTCCCTGCACCCGCGCCTTCGAGGAGGCGTTCGCCGGGGAGCTCGGCGTCCGCCACGCGGTGGCGTTGTCGAGCGCTACGGCGGGTCTCCATCTCGCCTACCTAGCCGCGGGCGTGGGTGCCGGCGACGAGGTGATCGTGCCCTCCTACACATTCGTGGCCACCGCGGCGGCCGTGCTCTACTGCGGCGCGACGCCGGTGTTCGCCGACATCATCGGAGAGGATGACCTGTCCCTGGATCCCGAGCATGTGCGCCGCCTGCTCTCGCCGCGCACCAAGGCCGTCGCGTGCGTCCACTTCGCGGGCTTCCCGGCTCCGGCCGACACGCTGGCCGAGCTCTGCGCCGAGGCGGGCGTCGCCCTGATCGAGGACGCCGCGCACGCTCCCGGAGCCACGCTTCACGGACGCGGACTCGGCACGTGGGGCAGGGTCGGGGTGTTCAGCCTGTTCGCCAACAAGATCCTCTCCGTCGGCGAGGGCGGCCTGCTCGTCACCGACGACGACGAGGTGGCCGAGCTGGCCCGCAGCCTGCGATCCCACGCCATGAGCAGCGGCACCTGGGAGCGTCACAGCGGCGTAGCCGACGGCTATGACGTGCTCGCCACCGGCTTCAACTACCGCATCGACGAGCCGCGCAGCGCGCTCGCACACTCGCGCCTGGACCAGCTCGAGTCCGACATCCGCTCGCGCCGTCGCCTGACCCGTGCGTATCGCGAGCGGCTGCAAGGACACACCGGGCTGAGCGTGCCCTACGCTGACGAGGCGGTGGCGCAGGCGAGCTGCAACATGATGGCGGTGCTGCTGCGCGACGGTGCCCGCCGCGACGAGCTCCGCGGCGCCCTGCGCGAGCGATACGGGATCCAGACGAGCGTGCACTTCCCGCCGGTGCACCGCTTCAGCGCCTACCGTGAGCGCTTTCCCGACGTGCGTCTCCCGCGGACGGAGGCCGTCAGCGCTCGCGAGCTCACGCTCCCGCTGTTCGCGCACATGAGCGACGCTCAGTTCGACCGTGTGATCGACGCGGTGTGGGCGGAGGTTCCCGGCTAGCCACCCTCCCGGCACCGACGGGCCGTCACGGCGGACCTCCCTCGGGCAGCAGCCGGTGGCCGACCCGCTCGAACTCCTCCTGGGCCTGCTCGTAGTCCTCGTGGCTTCCGATGTCGAGCCAGTAGCTATCCGAGCGCCATCCCCTCACGATCTCGCCGGCGGCCAGCAGCCTGAGGATCAGGTCCGGGAAGTCGAGCGGCTCGCCCGGCTCGATGTGCTCGATCACCTTCGGTGAGAAGCAGTAGACGCCCATGCTCGCCTCGTAGTTGATGCTGGGCTTCTCCTCGAAGTCGGTCAGGCGAGTCGTGTCCCGCGCATCGGCGAAACGCAGCACCCCGAGCGGCACGTGCACCGTGCGTCGGCGCGTGGCGATCGTTGCGATCGCGCCGCTCGCCGCGTGATCGTCGAGGAGCTGGCGGTAGTCGAGGTCGGTGAGGACGTCGCCGTTCATCACCAGGAAGGGATCATCGAGCCCGTCGATCAGGGCCAGCGACCCGGCCGTGCCGAGCGGGCGCGTCTCGCGGAAGTAGTCGATCGCGATCCCGTAGGAGCTCCCGTCGCCGAAGAAGGCCTCGATCAGCTCGGCCAGATAGCCGGTGGCCACCGTCAGGCGCTCGAAGCCGGCGTGGCGCAGCTGACGCACCACGATGTCGAGCACGGGGCGATCGCCCACCGGCATGAGCGGCTTCGGCAGAACCACGGTGTAGGGCCGCAGGCGTGAGCCGCGGCCGCCGGCCAGGACTATCGCGCGCATTCGCTCAATTGAGGTTCGGGTCCTCGGGCATGCGCGCGAGCAGCGCATAGCTGCCGCCCTTGCGCCTGAGCACCGAGCTCCACAGCTCGCCCGGCATATCGGTGAAGACGTCCTCCGCCAGCGCGGTGTGCGCGATCCAGTCCCCGCGCTCGATCTCGCTGTCGAGCTGTCCCTCGCCCCAGCCGGCATAGCCGGCGAAGATGCGCCTTCGCGCGGTGGCCTCGGTCAGCTCGTCGATGCCGGCGTCCGGCGCGGGGAAGCCGATGCGGCCGAGCACCAGCAGCCCGGCCGGTGACGGGTCGAGGAACTCGGCCAGGAACACGATCGAGCTCGGCTGCACCGGGCCACCGAGGTATACCGGCTCCTGCTCTGAGACGGCCCGCTCGAGTGCGGGCACCGCCTCTCCGACGGTCACCTCCGAAGGGCGGTTGAGCACCACGCCCATCGCGCCCTCCTCGCTGTGCGCGCCGACGAGCACGACCGTGCGCGCGAAGTTGGGGTCATGCAGCGTCGGCGAGGCGAGCAGGAGCTGGCCGGTGAGCGAATCCGCCATGTCTGCACTGAGGCTACCGCCCGCGTACGGCGCCGGCCGGGGCGGGACGGTCGAGCGCCCGCACGCTAGCCGGTCGAGAACAGCTCGAGCGTACCCGTCAGCCTGTGGTCGTTGGCGTTGCCCTCGGGCTCGACGATGTGTCCGTCGACGACGATCGGGCTGTTCCAATGACCCGGCATGCCCGGGAGCTTCGCGATCGGCCGCGGCGAGCCCGGGCGGTAGACGTTGATCCCGCCGGATGAGGGGTCATAGACGTAGAGCAGGCCGCCGGCCATCACGGGGCTCGTGCCGGGCGTGCCGTTCGACCACGCTTCGTAGAGAAGGCCGCGGCGCAGCACATAGGCGGCGGTACCGTTTTCGTCGGCCACGAACATTGTCGTGCGCGTGCCCCTTCGCCACACGGCCGGCGCCGTGAACAGCTGACCTCCGCCTGGTATCGGAAGACGCTGGACTTCGCCGCCGAGCGGATGGCGGCTCGCCGCGGCGCTGGACGGGGGATGCCCGTCCAGGCGGGACAGCGCGAGCACGCGCATGATCCCGTCCTTGCCGGCCAGCACGATGCGGTCATCGCCGAGCAGGGCCGGGGCGCTCGAGCCGAGGTCGGTGTCGGTGTCGTTGAGGTGTTCCTGGTCGGTGGGCGTGAACGACTGGCGGAGGATGAGGCCGGGAAACGTCAGCTCGAGGACGCTGTCACCGAAGTTCGTGGTGCCGTTCCACGGGCCATTGCCGGTGTCGAGCAGGATGCGCGCTCCGCCCGGCTCGACCACCGGCCCGCCGCGCGACAGGATCGCCGAGTCGCTCGCCGGACAGCTCCGCGGCACGATCACCGTGCGGCGGTTGGCGCAGAGCGTGTTGAAGACCCCCTGGATGCGTCCGCTCGTGCGGTCGATCAGAACGAGATGGCCCTGATAGACCGGCGCATCCCCGATGTAACCACCCGTCGCCGCAAGTATGTCCGGGCCATCGATGTTGAGCGCAGCGGCGATCTTCTCGCGCGTGGCGTCGCGCGTGATGCTCACCGGCCAGCTGCCGTCGGGATCCTCCCGGCCGTCGGCCAGTGAGAGCTTGTGGATGAGCCCGTTGGGTGAGGACGCATACACGAACTGCCGATCCGGGTCCACGAGCGGGCTGGCGGTCGTGATCTGCGCGCTGCCGGCCCATGTCTCGTAACCCGGCGGGACGAACGTCCACAGGATGTGGCCGCTGGCGGCGTCGATCGCGAGGGTCCTGCCATACGTCGTCGTGACCACCACGACGTTGTGCGTGGCCCCGTCGACGAGCGCGCCATGAAGGTAGGCCGGCGAGGAGTCGACGGTGCCCGGAAGCGCCACCGTGATGTGGCGCAAATGCGAGACGTCGGCGCTCGTGATGCCCGTCGCCGCTTCGCTCGAGTCGCTGCGCTGGGGGTTGAGCCCGAACTCGGGCCAGTCCGTCAGGTGCTGTTGGGCGGAGGTGGCTACGGTTTCGGGGATCGCCGCGGAGGAGGTCCTCGGGGCGGAGCTGGCCGACTGCGCATGTCCCCCGCACGCGGCGACGAACGCGCAGGCACAGGAGGCGAGCGCCGCGCGGGGGAGGCCGCGCGGGAGGCGGAGAATTCGCATCGGTCGATGTTCTAGCGCATCGACCCCGCCATGCGGCGTTATCCTGGGCCGAGCGCGAGCTCGACTCGCGGGGGAGTTCACACCGACCAGGAGGGATGCAGCATGGCGAGGACCCCAGCGGTGGGAGAGCAGGCACCGGACCTCGAGCTCGAGGGCACCAGGGGCACCTTTCGGCTCTCAGGCCATCGCGGTGAGAGAGTCGTCCTGCTGTTCTACCCCGGCGACAACGCGCCCGTGTGTAAGAGGCAATTCTGCTCCTACCGGGACCGGCCCGACGACTTCGCCGCGCTCGGGGCGACGGTGGTCGGTATCTCGGCGCAGGATGTAGCCTCGCACGAGGCGTTCACTGCAAAGCATGGGCTGAACGTGCCATTGCTGGCCGATGAGGGGGGAAAGGTGGCGCAGCTCTACAGCGCGCGATCGTTCGGGCGCACGGCGCGGGCGGTGATCATCGTTGACGGCGAGGGCATCGTTCGCCACCGCCACGATCACCTGCTCGGTCTGGACTTCCAGACCGTCGATGAGCTACGGGCCGCGCTTGCCGGGATCGAGCCCGCGCCGCGCCTCGCGTGAAAATGGCACACAAGTGCGCGATCCGATGCGGCGGATGCCCGCACGTTGCCCCCGCCCTCGAGTAAGGCGCGGCTGCCGGTAGATGCCTCGAAGCTCACCGCTCGGCTCGGGCAGCTCACGAAGTCGCGGCGCGACGTCAGGTTGTCCGGCGACCGACCGACTCGCTGTACACCGCCGGCCTGAATCGCAGCACCGAGTCGCCGGACAGCTCGATTCCGTCGGTCAGGCGCGTCGGATCGAACGCCAGCACGTTACCGCCCTGCTCGCGCTCGGTGTCGAGTCCCGTGAGCTCGAGCGTTCCCGCTGTCACGCGGCGGCGATCCTTCGGCCAGGCGACGGCGAGATCATCGACGGGATCACCGTCGGCCGCCACCTGAAGCTCGAGCCTGAAGCGGACCGGTTCGCGCTCCAGCCGCGCGCGGATCTCCTGCTGCAGGTAGTCGGGATCCCGGCGCACCATCTCCCAGGGGCGGAGATGCCGCACGCCCGCCTCCGGCACGAACGTGTAGCGGACATACCGCGAGTCGCTGTTCGCGTCGATGAAACGAAACGCGTGAATCGCGAAGTAGTTGCAGGTGGCGTAGCTCAGCGGCGGCACCAGCCCGTACAGGACCTTGGGCATCGCCCTCGCGGCACTCGGGTGCTGGGCCACGAACAGCGGCATCCTCCAAGCGGTCGCGGTGCGCCTCTCCGTGAGAATCAGCTGTAGGAACTGCCCCGGATTGTGTGCCGGAAGGCGTTCGATGGTCTGCGCGAGGATGTCGGTCCGTGACCCGTCCGGCAGCTGGAACTTGACGGCGAGTCCGCGGACGCCCGGCGCTGCGTCGGGGTCGCCGGGGTTGCCGGAGCCGTTGGAGACGCGCGCGGTGACCGGATAGGTGCCGCCCTGCATGTGCACCGCTCGCGAGAGGCCGGCCGCCTCGCCGCTTGCTGTGAAGGTGCCGGTTAGCACCGTGCCCTTCGCGTGGAGCGCGCGGTGACCAGGATGCGTGCCATAGGCGTAGTCCGCCGCGTCGAGCGCGTCCTGAGGGGTAGCGGCTGTGGGCGTGGCGGCTGTGGGCGTGGCGGCTGTGCCGGGCATAGGGGAACACTAACGCTCGGGCCCGGACTGCGCTTGGCCATCGAACAAGACGCCACGGTCGTGGGCATCTGCTCGCAGGATCGCGACTCGCACGCGGCGTTCGTCGTCACGCACGGCCTCAGCAGTCCGTGGACGAGCACACGTCGGCGCTCGAGGGCCTGCCGGCAGTTGCGTCCTAGTGGCCGAGCGTGGCGCTCGTCTCGCGCTCGCCGCTCGGCCGGTCCTCCCCGGCACGCCTGGCGTACAGCTCAGCCAGCTCCAGCTGCAGGTTGCGAGGCGGCTCGCCCGGCCCCGGTGAGCTCCGATGCCAGATGCCGTCGCCGTCGAGCTCCCACGAGTTCTGGTTGTCGGCGAAGCCGCGCTCGAGCGTGTCGAGCAGCTCGGCGCGCAGCTCGGGGGACTCGATCGGCACGGCAAGCTCGACGCGGTGGTCGAGATTGCGGGGCATCAGGTCGGCCGAGGCGATGTAGATGGTGTGCTCTCCGCCCCGTTCGAAGGCGTAGACGCGCGAGTGCTCGAGCAGCCGCCCCACGATCGACACGACGCGGATGTTCTCTGACAGTCCCGGGACGCCCGGTCGCAGACAGCAGATGCCGCGGACGTTCAGATCGACCCGCACGCCGGCCTGCGAGGCCTCGTACAGAGCGCGGATGCAGCGACCGTCGACGAGCGAGTTCATCTTCATCGCGATCGCCGACGGCGAGTCCGGCGAGTGGGCCGCGACCGTCTGCTCGATCTGGGCGATGATGCCGTCGCGCAGGGCGTCGGGCGCCATCAGAACCTTGCGATAGTGCAGTGGACGGCCGTAGCCGGTGAGGTAGTTGAACATGTCGGCCACGTCCGCGCCGATCTGCTCGTCGGTCGTGAAAAGGCCGAAATCCGTGTACAGCCTCGCGGTGGCCGAGTGGTAGTTGCCAGTGCCGATGTGCACGTAGTTGCGCACGCCGTCGCCCTCGCGGCGCACGACCAGCACGCACTTGGCGTGCGTCTTCAGCGCGGGCTGCCCGTAGACGACATGCACACCGGCCTCCTCCATGGCCTTGGCCCAATGGATGTTCATGCGCTCGTCGAAGCGGGCCTTCAACTCGACCAGCGCCACCGCCTGCTTGCCCCGCTCGGTGGCGTCGATCAGCGCCGGCACGAGCGGCGAGTCGTCGCTCGTGCGGTACACGGTCTGCTTTATCGCCAGCACGTTGGGGTCGGCCACCGCCTGCTCGACGAACCGCTCGACCGAGGTGGCGAAGGACACGTACGGGTGATGCACGAGCACGTCGCCTTCGCGCATCGCGCCCAGCACGTCCGTGCGCTCGCCCTCCTGGCGCAGCAGGCGCGGGTGCGTGATCCCGACGACCGGCTCTTCGCGCAGCTCCGCGTGGCCGGGCAACCTGACGAGCTGCCACAACGCACCCATGTCGAGCAGGCCGTCGACCGGGTAGACCTCGTCGTCCTCGACGCCCAGCAGTCCCGTCAGCTCGTCTCGCAGGCGCTCTGAGCAGTGGGTGCCGACCTCGACCCGCACGACCTCGCCGAAGCGCCGGCGGCGCAGCTCGTCCTCGACCGCCTGAAGCAGGTCGGCGGCGTCATCGGAGACCTCGAGGTCCGCGTCGCGGGTGACCCGGAAGAAGTCGTAGTCGGCGATTTCCATTCCCGGGAACAGCGCGCCGAGGTGATGTGCGATCACGTCCTCCAGCGGCACCAGCAGCGTCGGGGCATGCGCCGACACCCGCAGCGTCACGAAGCGGGGCAGGATCTCGGTCGGGACCTTCACCCGGGCAAACACCGTCTGATCGGTAACCGGGTCGCGAACCAGCACGGCCAGGCTCAACGACAGGTTCGAGATGTAGGGGAAGGGCCGGCCGGGCGCTACCGCGAGTGGCGTGAGCGCCGGGAAGATCGCCTTCTGGAAGTGCCTGGCGAGCTCCAGGCGGCGGTCCTCGTCGAGCTCGCGCACGTCGACGACGTGAATGCCGTGGTCGGCGAGGGCCCCCCGCAGGCGTCCTTCAAAGCAGTCGGTCAGCCGCCCGCCGAGCTCCAGTGCGCGCTCGCGAATCAGCGCGATCGTCTCCGAGGGCAGGAGTCCGTCCTGACTCGGGTTCTCGACTCCGGCGTCGATCTGGTCGCGCAGGCCCGCCACCCGCACCATGTAGAACTCGTCGAGGTTGGTGGTGTAGATAGCGCAGAACTTCACGCGCTCCAGCAGCGGTACCCGCTCGTCCTCGGCCAGCTGGAGCACGCGCTCGTTGAAGTCGAGCCACGAGAGCTCCCGGTTCAGGTAGAGCGACGGGTCGGGACGGGCGTCCTCGCCCGCGGCGCCCCCCAGCCGTCCGTCCGTACCGCTCACCGCCGCTCGGCCGTGCTCCTGGGGCTCGGGATAGCTGCTCATGCGCTCTGAAGCTAACACCCTCGGACGCGTTCCCGCACCTAGGGTGTCACCCTGTAGGCTGGTGGGGGAAGAGGCAATGGCTCGTCAGCTCTGGCTACTACGTCATGCAGAGGCCGAGCCGCACGGCGCGCGCTCGGATGCCGAGCGCAGGCTGACCGCTCGGGGCGAGGCTCAGGCACGCACCGCGGGCGTAGCCCTGGTGCGGCTCGATGCTGACCTTCGACGTCGTGCTGTTCAGCCCCAAGGCGCGTGCGCGCCAGACCGCCGAATTGGCCGCCGAGTCCTGGAGCGAGCAGCAGCGCGAAGCGTTGCGGGAGCATCCGCCACTGGCCAGGGCTTCGATGCCGCGCAGGCGCTGGACGCGCTGCGCGCCGTGCCGGCCGACGGGCGCGTCCTGCTCGTCGGGCACGAGCCCGACCTCTCTCGCCTGATCGGAGAGCTGACCGGCGGACGCGCGGACCTGAAGAAGGGCGGCTTGGCGGTGGTGCGCCTAGAGGGCGTCGGTGGCGAGCTCGTGGTCCTTATGCGTCCCCGCGAGCTTGCCCTGATCGCCGGCCGGCCCCTCGGCTCCGCGAGCCTCCCAGCCGGCGGGAAGTGAGGAGGGCACTTCGACGTCGTTCGACCTCGAGCGATTCGGCGGCGAAGCGGTAGCCGATGCCGAAGTGGGTGTGGATGTAGCGCCACTTGGGCGAGGCCTTCTCCAGCTTCTGGCGGAGCTTGCGCACGAACACGTCCACCGAGCGGTCGCCGCGCACCATCGCGTAGCCCCACAGGCTCGAGTAGATGTCCTCGCGCTCGAGCACCCGTCCCTCCGCCGCCGGCGAGCAGCTCGATCAGCTCGAACTCGCGCCTGGTCAGGTCGATGCTCTGGTTGCCCACGAACGCCTGGAAGCGATCGGAGCGGATTTCGACCTCTCCCGCGAGCATCGGCTTGGTCTGGGCCCTGCCCATCGTGCGCCGCCGGCGGCGCACGACGCCCTGCACGCGGGCGATGACCTCCTCGGGATGACAGGGCTTCGTGATCCAGTCATCGGCCCCCAGGCGCAGTCCCCGCACGCGCTGCGCCACCGTGGAGGGCCCGGTGCAGACGACGATGCCCAGCTCCGGCAGGGCGCCGCACAGCCGCTCGAGCCAGGCCCACGCCTGCGGACCGAGCACGGCCAGGTCGACGACCAGGGCGCTCAGTCGCATCGACACGACCGCGTCGGTGGGAACGGGGCTCGCGAGAACCCGGTGCTCCCAGTCCAGCCGGTCCAAGCGCTTGCTCAGGACCTGGATGAACCCGCTGTCGCGGTCCAGTACGGCGATGCGCAGGGCCGAGGATGCGTCCCCCCGATGAACTCCCTGGCGCCGCCTCGTCCCTGGCGCCGATGCTCTCCGTCATCGCCGCGAAGTCTAGGGGAAGGGGATGAGCTCGGAGTGAGCCCGTCCCGATCGTCACAGGATGTTCACACTCGACGATTCGCAGGTGGGCGCCCTCCTCGAGGCGGTCACCGGGGCTGGGTCGAGGTGTCGCGGAGCCTTAATTCGGAGCCGAGTCCGGCCGCGCGCCAACGGCATGGGCTGAGTCCGAGTACTCGCGGAACAGTCCCGTGACGACGAACGCCACCTGCTCGCCGATGTCCACCGCGTTGTCGCCGATCCGCTCCAGCGCGCGGGCGACGAGGATCATGTGCATCGCCCACTCGCGGGTGTCGGGATCGTCGCCGATTTCGATCGCCATGCGGAAGATCTCGCGGTTCAGGCGATTGATCTCGCGGTCCTGGCGGACGAGGTCCTCGGCCAGACCCACGTCGCGCGCGGCGAAGGCGGCCTTGCACTGCACGACCTCCGAGCGCGCGTACGCCCCCATCTTCGCCAGCGCCTCGAGCATCTCCTTGCGCACCGGCGGCTCGTGCCCGGACAGCGGGATGAGCTTGGCGATGTTCACGCACTGATCGCCCATACGCTCGATGTGCTTGATCATGTGCAGCAGCGCGGCGACCAGCCGCAGGTCTCCGGCCACCGGCGCCTGCAGCGCGAGCAGCGAGAGGATGCCCTGGTGGACCTCCAGGTAGCGTCCGTCCACGCGGTCGTCGTCCGCGATCACCATCTGCGCGAGCTCGACGTCCTGATGCTCGAGCGCCTCGAGCACGCGATCGAGCTGCTCGACGATCAGGTCCAGGCCGCCCAGCGCGTGGGCTTCGAGCTCGTGCAGCTGCTGCCTGGAAGTGGGCGCGTCCCTGAGCGTGCGCCTTGTCGGCCGTAGCTGGGACGTCAAGCGACTCCGTCGCCATGCCGGCGGGCGAAGCCTCCTCGTCAGCCGAACTTGCCGGTGACATATTCCTCGGTCCGCGGATCGCGCGGGCTTGGTGAAGATCTCCTGCGTCGGGCCGACCTCGACGAGCTCGCCGTCGAGCATGAAGGCCGTCCGGTCGGCCACGCGCGCCGCCTGCTGCATGTTGTGGGTGACGATCACGATCGTCACGCGCTTCTTCAGCTCATCGATCAGCTCCTCGATCTTCAGCGTCGCGATCGGGTCCAGGGCCGAGCAGGGCTCGTCCATCAGGATCACCTCGGGGTCGACCGCCAGCGAGCGCGCGATGCACAGCCGCTGCTGCTGGCCGCCGGAGAGGCCGGCCCCCGGCTCGGTGAGGCGGTCGGCGACCTCGCTCCCACAGCCCGGCGCTGCGCAGCGCCGCCTCGACCTTCTCGCGCAGGTCGCCTCGCGCGACGCGAGCTGAGCCGCAGGCCCGGCGGCAACGTTGTCGAAGATCGACATCGTCGGGAACGGGTTGGGCTTCTGGAAGACCATGCCGATCGCGCGGCGCACCGCGACGACGTCGACCGAGGGGTCGTAGACGTCGAGGTCGTCGAGCAGCACCCGGCCCTCGGCGCGGGCGCCGGGGATCTCCTCGTGCATGCGGTTGATGCAGCGCACCATCGTCGACTTGCCGCAGCCCGAGGGGCCGATGATCGCCGTCACCTCGTTGGCGTGGAACTCGAGGTCGATGCCCTTGACCTGCTCGGCGTCACCGTAGAAGGCGCGCAGCTTCTCGAGCCTGACGCTGAGCCCCGCCTCGGACGCGACCGGCGTCGCCTCGCCTGGCACGGTGGCGGAGGGCGCGGCCCCGATGTCCCCGACAGCCGGCCCGGCGCTGGGTGCGGACGCACCCAGCTCATCGCGCTCGAGCTCGGAGGGTCCGTCGGAGTCCACGTCAGCCAGCCGGTAGGGGGGCCCGGCGGATGTCATGCAAGACGACTCCTCCGCGAGACCAGACGGGCGATGAGGTTGAGTATCAGGATCATGACGACGAGGGTCAGCGCCGCGCCCCAGGCCCGGTTTCACCACGGCTGCGGTCGGCGATGTGACGTCGTTGTAGATTTGCACAGGCAGCGAGTTCATGAACTGGCTCAGGTTGAAGTTGGTCTTCATCGTGTAGGCCGCGGCGGTGAACAGCAGCGGCGCCGTCTCTCCGGCTGCGCGCGCGACCGCGAGCAGCATGCCGGTGACCATGCCCGGCAGCGCGGTCGGCAGCACGATGCTGAAGATCACGCGCCAGCGCGGTGCGCCGAGCGCCAGCGCGGACTCGCGCAGCGCGCCGGGGACAAGCAGCAGGATCACCTCGGCCGAGCGGATGACGATCGGCAGCATCAGCAGCGAGAGCGCGATCGAGCCCTTGTAGGCGGCGTAGGTGCTGCCGGTGCCGATGATCAGGACGATGTAGATGAACAGCCCGAACATGATCGACGGGACGCCGGTGAGCACGTCGACGAAGAAGCGCACCAGCTTCGCGAACCAGCTCGTCCGGCCGTACTCGACCAGCCACATCGCGACTCCGATCCCGATCGGGATCGAGATCAGCGAGGCGAGCGCGACCATCTCGATCGTGCCGAGGATCGCGCTCTTGATGCCGCCGATCGAGGAGCTCTTGAAGAACGTGTTGCCGGTCGGGTCGGTCGTGAAGAAGCTCCAGCTCCACGAGCTCGAGGCCCTTGCTCAGCAGGTAGTAGACGATCAGAGCCAGCGGAACGAGCGCGATCAGGGTGGCCGCGAGGATGGTCGCCGCGCGCGATCCTGTCCTTGCGCCGGCGCGTCGGGCTGACCGCGAAGCTGCGCCAGCAGATCGGCCGGGGCGCCGTGCGTGCTCATGCGCCGGCCGCGGCGTCGGCCAGCAGGCCTCCCGCGCCTCCCTGCTCGACCGGCGGCGCCTGGGGCTTCCCGCGGGCGCGCCCTCACGACCAAGAGGCGCGCGAACGCCGTTGACGAGCAGCGTCAGCACGAACAGCACGAGCCCGGCGGCGAACAGCGCCGAGCGGTGCAGGCCCTGGGCCTCGCCGAACTCGTTGGCGATCACCGCGGCGAGGCTGTAGCCCTGGCTGAACAGGTGGTGGCCCAGCTGGGGAGCGTCGCCGATCAGGATCGTCACGGCGATCGTCTCGCCGATCGCGCGGCCGAGGCCGAGCATCGCCCCGCCGACGATCCCCGAGCGGCAGTAGGGCAGCACGGCGATGCGGATCATCTCCCAGCGGGTCGCCCCCAGCCCGAGCGCCGCCTCCTTGTGGTCGGCGGGCACCGTCGTCATCACCTCCCGGCTGATCGCGCAGACGATCGGCAGGATCATGATCGCGAGGACGAGCCCGGCGATGAAGTAGTTGGGGATCGTCACCATCCCGCCGCCGATGAACGGGATGAACGACAGCCGGTCGGCCACCCACTGCTCGGCCGGCTGCAGCTTGGGGGCGAGGAAGAAGATGCCCCACAGGCCGTACACGACCGAGGGCACGGCGGCGAGCAGCTCGACCAGCACCGTCAGCGGTGCGCGCAGGCGCAGCGGGCACAGCTCGGTCGCGTAGATCGCGGTGGCCACCGCCACCGGCACGCCGATCAGCAGCGCCAGCGCGGAGGTGATGAGCGTTCCGACCAGCAGCGGCAGCGCCCCGAAGTGTTCGGCGCTGACGTTCCAGTCGTTGCCGAACACGAAGCCGAAGACGCCTTCCTTTTCGAACGCGGGTCGGGCTTCGCCGAACAGTCGGATGAAGAAGAAGACGATCAGCGCGAGGATGAGCGCCGCGAGCGCGGTCAGCCCGTACTTGAGCACCCGGTCGGGCAGGCGCGCGAGCGGTGACCGCGCGAGCGTCGCGCGGTCACCGCCTGGAATCGATGCTGCCTCCACGCCCTGCTTACCGGTCCGGGCGCCAGCGCCACGGTCAGCTCGCGATCGTCGTGCCGTTGCATTGGAGCCCGGCCACCGCTTCCTTGGACTTGGACAGGATCGCGGCGGGCAGCGCCGCGTAGTCGGCCTGGGAGAGGATCGACTGTCCCTGCCCGAGGCCGTATTCGAGGAACTTCACGACGCCCTTGGCGGCGCCTTCGCCGCCCGGGATGCCGGCCTTGCATAGGTCCTTGTTGACGACGATGAACGTCTGCGAGGTGATCGGGTAGGCGGTGGGCTGCGGGGAGTTGATGACTTTGATCCCGAGGTTGGCCGGCACCGTCACGCCTTCGCCGGCCGCGCTCGTCGAGGCCAGCGTCGGCGCGACGAAGTTCCCCGACTTGTTCTTCACCGACGCGACAGTGAAGTTGTGCTGCAGCGCGTAGGCCTGCTCGACGTAGCCGACAGCGCCGACGGTCTGCTGGACCGCGCCGGCGACCCCCGCGTTGCCCTTGGCGCCCGTGCCCGTCGGCCACTGCACGTCCTTGCCTTCGCCGACCTTGCTCTTGAATTCGGGGTCGACGGCGGCGAGGAAGCTGGTGAAGCCGGAGGTCGTGCCCGAGGAGTCCGAGCGGTGGATCACGGTGATCGCGGTGCTCGGCAGCGTCACGCCGGGGTTCAGAGCCGTGATTTCCGGGTCGTTCCAGGTCTTGATCTTGCCGAGGAAGATGTTGGCGATCGTCTTGCCTTCGAGCTTCAGCCCCGTCTTGACGCCGGGCAGGTTGTAGGAGACCGTGATCGCGCCCAGGAACATCGGGATCTGCACCGCGGGGCTGCCGTTCTTGGCGATCGCTTCTTCGTCGGCGGGCTTCAGCGGCGGGTCGCTGGCGCCGAAGTCGACGGTCTTGCTCTCGACGGCGGTGATGCCCGCGCCAGAGCCGACCGCCTGGTAGTTGACGGTCAGGCGGCGAGCAGCGATGAGGCCCACTGCTCATAGACCGGTGCGGCGAACGTCGAGCCGGCTCCGGAGATCGTCCCCGATACGCCGCTGGAGGCGCTCGTGCTCGAGCTGCTCGACGATTTGGAGCTGCTGCCGCATGCGGCGAGGCCGAGCGCGAGCACTGCAAGCGCCCGCGAGCGCGCCGATCTTGTTCTGGTATCACTGCGTCTCCTCTGGCTGGATTGCTGGTTGAAGGCGGTGGAACTCACGAGAGCCCTCTGCTCGCCCATGGCACGACGCTCTGGCGGTCTGCGAGGGACTCGGTGGAGGCCCCCGCTGGTCCAGAGCCCAGTTCTCTGCTCGGTCCCGGGGAGTCTGCTCAAGCGCCGGCCCTTCCGATGTGAAGATCTTGTGAAGAGGAACGCGTCTCCGCGCCGGGGCTGTGCGGGCGGTTGTGCCCCGCCGTCGAGAGGCTCGCGTGCCGGCTGGGGCTGGAAGCGGTAGCCGAATCCCGGGTGGGTGTGGATGAAGCTGCGGTCGGGCACGGCGCTCCTGCAGCTTGCCCCGCAGTTTGCTCACGTAGACGTCGACCGAGCGGTCTCCCGGGCGCAGCTCGCCTCCCCAGACTGTCCCGTAGAGCTCCTCGCGTGTGACGATTGCGCCCATCCGCACCGCCATCGCCACCAGCAGCTCGAACTCTCGCACCGACAGGATGAGCGCTCGGTCCGCAGGCGAGCACGAGCCCCTCGCTCAGCCTGATCTCAAGCTCGCCGGCGTGCAGACGTGCCGCGCTTTCCGGGAGAGGCTGCCACGATGCGTGAACCTCGCAGCAAGTCCATGTCCCAGGGTTGCAAACTCGTAATCGAGTCGTGAAGAAATCGTGAAGCGACGGGGTTGCCCTGGCGGGCAATATCCTCGCCCGGTGAGCTTCCTGCGCCGGGGCGTCGACAGCACCCTGATGGCCCTCGTCGAGGAGGCCGGACGCAACGTGCAGCGCTGTGGCCTGCTGCTGCGCGACCTGCTTGTCGACTATCCCGAGCACGCCACGCTCGCCCAGGACCTGAAGGTCTGCGAGCAGGAAGGCGACCGCATCACGCACGACATCATCCACCGGCTCGCCGGACGGGGACGGGTGAGGGCGCCGTTCGACGCCGGCGACGGCTACGCCCTGGCGACGGCGCTGGACGACATCGTCGACCACTCCGAGCAGGTCGCCGCCCAGCTCGGTGCTGTACGGCGTGGAAGCGCCGATGGAGCAGGCCGTCGAGTTCACCGAGGTGCTCGTCGGCGCCGGCGAGCAGATCGCCCAGGCGCTGCGCTGCCTGCGCACCGGCACCGAGCTCGCTCCGCACCTGGTCGAGATCCATCGCCTGGAGAACGAGGGCGACCGCCTGCAGCGCGACGGTGTCGCCTCGCTGTTCGCCGGGGGCATCGATCCGATGGTGGTGATCCGCTGGAAGGACATCTTCGAGTCGCTGGAGGCCGCGGTGGACGCGTGCGAGACGGTCGCTCACGTGCTCGAGGGGATCACGCTCAAGCAGCGGGGGCGCCGGCCCCGCTGACCGCGCAGCGAGAACCCGTCAAAGCGAGGACGGCACGACGCCGGCTTCCAGCGTGGCGCCGGTCGGCGCACCCGACCAGGAACGTCTGGAACGGAACGGATGCCCCCGCGGCCACTTCGGGCAGCACCGAGCGGCCGGCGGCGACGATCGAGCCCGCCCCGGCGGGCGAGAACATCCACGACGAGGCTCTGCTGTGCGACGCCCGAGCGGTTTCGCACTGTGCCGGCGGCCCCCGGGCTGCCCGCCTTCTTCGGTCGGGTGGACGCTCTGCACTTCGATCTTCGGCGACGCCCGTTGGCGACGGGCGCTTCGCCGACGATCGCGCTGACGGCGGTCGGGGTGCCCGACGCCTGCACCTGATCGTCGATCCACGTCGCTTCGGCGTGGGCCGGCAGCGAGGCGAGATCGATGTCAGCCCCGCTTCCAGGCCCCGCGCGTTGTTCTGGAACAGGGTCCGGCCGCTCGCGTCCTTGACCGTGATCGCGATCGGCACGTTGAGCAGGGTGTGGGCGCGAGACGTTGCGCACGAGCACGACGGCCGCGCTTCCTTCGCTGCTGTGCACGACCGCGGTGTTCGACCACCTTCACATAGGTGCTCGCGCGCGTGATCGACAGGCCCGCCTGGAGGTGTTGTTGATGGTGGGCGAGCTTGGCCAGGTGGGCACTCCTTTCGATGTTGTTTTCGCAGCCCGCGAATACCAGCGCCAGCAACAGCAGGCCGGCGGCCGGCCTCACCCGAAGGCCCCACTGATGTAGTCGCGGGTGCGCTGCTGGACGGGGCGGTCGAAGACCTGCTCGCTCGGTGCCGTACTCGACGAGCTCGCCGAGGTGCATGAAGGCGACGTGGTCGGCGACCCTGAAAGGCCTGCTGGAGGTTGTGCGTGACGATCACGATCGCGACGTGCTCGCGCAGCGACACGATCAGCTCCTCGATCGTCGCGGTGGAGATCGGGTCGAGCGCCGAGCACGGCTCGTCGAGCAGCAGCACGTCGGGCCCGGCCGCGAGCGCGCGGGCGATGCACAGCCGCTGCTGCTGGCCGCCGGAGAGTCGCAGCGCGGGGTGGTCGAGATGTCCTCGCCACCTCCTCATAGAGTCCGGCACGGCGCAGTGCGTCGATCACCTGCGGGCGCAGGTCGCCGCGGCGCGACCGGCAGCCAGGAGCGACCGGCCGGGCGCTCCTCGCGCAGGGCGTATGCCACGTTCTCGAAGATGCTCATCGGAAACGGGTTGGGCTGCTGGAAGACCATCGAGACGCGCCGGCGCAGATCGGTGACCTCGATGTCCCCGATCTCCCGCCCATCGAGCGTGATCCGCCCCGCGCGGGAGGCCGACGCCGTGACCTCGGTCAGGCGATTGAGCGCGCGCAGGAGCGTCGTCTTGCCCGAGCCCGACGCACCGATCAGCGCCAGCACCTCGCCTTGGCGCACGGGAAGCGTCACGTCGCGTACCACCCAGCGCTCGCCGTAGGCCAGCGACACCGACTCGATGCGCATGCGCTCGATCGGCGTTGAACGCCCGACGGGCGCGGGCAGCCCTGCGCGCGGCCTGGCTGGCCGCCGGTGACCGGCGCACGTGGTCGCGGCCGGCCGCGGCCGGCTCGGCCACGCGTCGGCGCTCCGCTCGACCGTGATCCTGCGCACCGGCGGCGGCGTCACCGGCTTCACCTCGCCGACCCGAAGCGCCCGCGAGCTCAGACGCGTGACCGGAAGTTGAGGAGCAGAACCAGCATCAGCAGCACGAACGCGGCCGCGTAGGCCTTCTGCGCGGCGTTGCCTTCGCCCGCCGGCGAGTTCTGGTAGACGTAGGCGGTGAGCGTCGATCCGGTGCCGCGCAGGGTCGACAGGACCGGCAGCGCCGCCGGCGCCTTCCAGGCGCAGCGTCGCGCCCAGCAGGATCACCACGATCGCCGTGTCGCCGATGATGCGTCCCATCCCGAGCGCGATCCCGCTCGCCATGTCCTGGCGCACCGCCGGCAGCAGCACGCGGCGGATCGTGGTGGCGCTGGTCTTGCCGAGCGCGTATGAGGCCTCGCGCAGCTGCGCCGGCAGCTGGGCGAGGCCCTCGCGCGTGGCGGCCACGATCAGGGGGATGGCCAGCAGCGCCATGATCATGCCCGCGGCGAAGAACGAACGACCGTACACCGCGCCGCCCGCCGAGCGCTGGGAGAGGAAGCCGAGGAAGCCCTGGGAGAAGATCGAGCAGGCCGAAGATCGCGAGCACCACGCTCGGGGCCCCGGCGATCATCTCCACGCCGGATTCCACGGCTCGCGCCAGCCACGCCGGGCGGTGGTACTCAGACAGCCACGCCGCGAGCGCCACGCCGATCGGAGCGGCGATCGCCGACGCCGAGCGCCGTCAACAGCAGCGTGCCCTCGATCGGGTCAAGAAAGCCCCCTGCCTGGCTCTGGTTCGAGCGAGCCGGTCGGAGACTGCACGAACAGGCTGGGTCGCAGGTAGGAGATCCCCTTCACGAACATGAACAGGACGATCGCGCCGGTCACCACGCACAACCCGATCCCGGCTGCCCAGCAGAGCACGTAGGCAGAGGCGGTCGATCAGCGGCCACGCCGAGATGGAGTCCCGGCGCCGGCCCGCGCGGACGGGCGACTCGGCGCGCTGAGCGCTTGCGGTTGGGCGGCCATCGTCAGGTGCGGATCCCGTAGCGTTTCAGCGGCTGCTTGGCCGCCCAGCCGGCGAGCGAGAGCAGGGCGCTCGAGACCAGCAGCACGGCCGCCATCGCGTACAGCGTGGCGCCATCGGCGGGGTTGGAGAGGTCCTCGTAGTAGTGGATGATCGTCGCTGCGAGCGGACGCGCCGGCTCGAACAGGGCGGTCGTGCCGTCGAGCAGGTTGGGGGCGAACCCGCGCCCGCCGGACGACCAGCGCGAGCATGATCGCCTCGCCCAGCGCGCGACGCCGTGGCGAGCACCGCGGCGGCGATGATCGCCGGGCGGGCGGTGCGCAGCGAGATGCGCCAGGTGGTGCGCCAGCGGTTGACCCCGAGCGCCGCTCGAGCCCTCCGTCCACGATCTGGGAACGGCGGAGAGCGCGTTGACGATGATCGCCACCATGATCGGAGTGATCATCACTGTCAGGATCAGCACGGCGACGCCGAGGTTCGCGCCGGTGAGCTGCACGACGTACCCGCGACCGACTCCTTGCGCTGCTCTGAGATGAAGTTGTGTTCAACCCACGGCGCGATCACGAGTATGCCGATCAACCCGTAGACGACCGACGGCACTCCCGCGAGCAGGCGCACGACCGGGTCGAGGATCCGCCTCAGCCCGCCGGCGCGAACTCGACGATGAAGATGGCTGCGAAGACCGAGAACACGAGGCCGATCAGCACCGCCAGGCCAGTCGTGAGGATCGTTCGCCCACAAGCAGCGGCCACGCGCGAAAGTAGTAGATGAGTGGCCGGGGTTGGTGGAGCCGGTGACGATCGCGTGCAGCTGCACATCGACGTCGCCGCCGGGGCCGAACCACTTGTAGATAGCCGTTGTGCGAGAACGACGGCCACGCGTTGATCAACACGGTGATCATCAGCGCCGCGATGAGCGCCAGCACGCCCACCGCACACGCACCGAGCAGGAGCTCGGTGCGCAGATCCCCGTTGCGGCTCGAGCGGGAGCGCTCTGGGGGCTCTTGACGTTCTCAACACGCGCTTTCCATCTGATCCGGGCGCGCCTGCCCTGCCGCCCGACACAGGGACGGCAGGGCAGCGTCGCATCAGTGAACCGGGATCCAGCTCGAGGCGATGATTTTTTTGGTGATCTTGTTGCCGCTGGTGACCCAGGCGATGAATTTCGCCGCGGCGCCTTTGGGGCGTGCTTGGTGACCATCCAGAAGTTACGCACCCCCTGGTACTGGCCCGACTTGGCGTTGCGCAGCGTGCACGGGATGCCCTCGTAGTTCACGGTGTGGGTCCCCGCGGTGAACGCGAACGACACGAAGCCGATCGCATTTTCGTTCGGGATGACGGCTTGGCGCAGGGCTCCGTTCGATTCCTCCTGGGAGGCGCTGGGTGAGATCTTCAGGTTTTCGCCCAGGAAGATGTTCTGGAATGCGTCCTGGGTACCGGAGGAGGCCACGCGGTCGAACAGGTCGATGGGACCTGAGCGGTCGCTCCGGGGACTTCGCTCCAGCTGCTGGTCTCTCCGGTGAAGATTTCCTGCACCTGCTGCTGGTTGAGGTTGGGGACGGGGTTTTTGGGGCTGGTGATGATGCAGACGCCGTCGCGGGCGATCTTCGTGAAGACGAGCCCTTTCGGGTCGACACCCAAGATCGGATCGCGCGAGACGTCGGCGATATCTACGCGCCCGGCGTTGACGTCGGTGATGCCGGCGCCCGAGGTGCCCTGGCCCACTTTCGGCGTCGGCTGGTGGGTTGCCTTGTGATAGGCGGCCGCCAGCTGCGTCATGAGCGGGAAGATCGAGGTCGACCCGTCGATCAGCAGGGCGCGCGAGGCGCTCGCTGCGGACGGCGCCGCGGCCAACGCGAACAGGGCGAGTGACGACACGGTTACGGTGCGAATCAGGCGCACGTAGAAGCTCCTTTGGGCAAGCTGGTTTGGCAGGTGGCTCGCGGCGGATGCGAACATCGCACTCCGCGGACGGGAGTGGGTCAGTCTGCGGGCGGGAGGGTGGCGGCTCGTGAACAACGGGTGTTCACTTGGAGAAAATCTGGATAATGACCTGCGCAGTGCGTAGCGAAAGGTGGACACATGTAGCGGAGTTGTGAACCGGGATTGTGTTTCCTCGATGGCGCTGTGACACTCTCGCCGTCCCAGGCGCGTCACGGGTGCCCGCCTGATCTCGGTCTCCGCGGGACCGAGCAACGCCTTGTGCCCAGCTCAATGACCGACGATCAAGACGACTCAGTGAACGAGGGCCGACCCGACTCGGCGCCGCTCGGCGGCGGCGAGACGAGCCCGAACGGCGCAGGCAAGGGGAAGCCCGCTCCGAAGGCGCTCGGGGTCAGGTCGGGGCTCGCGGAGAAGCGGCGCAACCCGGCGCTCGTCGCGATGGGGAACCTCTGGGGCGGCACGCGACGGCTGATCTTCAAAGATCCGCTCAACACCTTTCTGTTCTTTGCGGCGATCGGCCTGGCGGTCACGTTCGCCCTGCTCTTGCATTCGATCGGCCCGAGCAGCTACGGCACCCAGATCCCGCTCAGTCGAGCCGAATCGCTCGTCGCGCATAGAGATGTCGCAACCGCTGTACTGCTCGACCACGACAGCCGCTTCGAGCTGACCACGCGTGCTCAGGAAGGGTTGGCTCCCCAGGCGCTGTGGACCTCCTATCCGAGCTCGGGTGCGGTGACGCAGTCGCTCGTCACCGCCCTCTCCAAGAGCGGCGCGAACGTCATCGTCGACCAGCAGTCCTTCAAGGCCACTGCGCACGATCATCGTCCAGTTCCTGATCCCGATCCTGCTGCTCGTTACCCTGTTCGCGCTGCTGACACGCATCGGCACGGACGGGGGCGCCGGCGGGATCGCGGGTTTCTCGGCGTTCACCGGAAAGGGGAAGCGCAAGGGCAAGGGGACCCGCGACAGCGTGACCTTCGCCGATGTGGCCGGTGCGGGCGAGGCGGTCGCCGAGCTTCGCGAGATCCGTGACTACCTGCAGGATCCCGGCAAGTACCTGCGAGTCGGCGCGGCGGCTCCGAAGGGCGTGCTGCTGGTCGGGTCCACCGGGCACGGGCAAGACGCTGCTGGCCAAGGCGGTGGCCGGCGAGGCCGACGCGTCGTTCTTCTCGCTCTCGGGTTCGGACTTCGTCGAGTCGCTCGTCGGCGTCGGCGCCGCACGCGTGCGCGACCTGTTCGCCAAGGCCCGCAAGGCGGCGCCCGCGATCATCTTCATCGACGAGTTCGATGCGGCCGGGCGCAAGCGCGGCGCGGGCATCGGCCAGGGCAACGACGAGCGCGAGCAGACGCTGAACGCGCTGCTCGTGGAGATGGACGGCTTCTCCGGCGACGGCGGGCTGGTCGTGATGGGCGCGACCAACCGCCCGGACATCCTCGATCCGGCGCTGCTGCGGCCCGGGCGCTTCGACCGCCAGGTGACGATCGACGTGCCCGACGTGCACGGGCGCCTGGAGATCCTCCGCCTGCACGGCAACAAGCGCCCGCTCGGCCCGGACGCCTCCCTGGAGGAGGTCGCCCACCAGACGCCCGGCTTCAGCGGTGCCGAGCTCGCGAACGTGATCAACGAGGCCGCCCTGCTCAGCGTGCGCGACGGCCACGACGACGATCGATCAGGCCACGCTCGAGGAGGCCATCGACCGCGTGGTCGCCGGACCGGCGAAGAAGCACATCCTCACCCGCGAGGAGCGCTGGCTGATCTCGATCCACGAGGCATCCCACGCGGTCGTCACCGAGGCCGATCGGCCAGTCGACGTCCACGCGCAAGCTCTCGATCGTCGCGCGCGGACGCACCCTGGGCACGGCCGCGCACATGCTCTCCGACCGTGACCAGCTCCTGCAGAGCGAGGACGACCTGCTGCGCCAGCTCGTCGTGATCGTGGCGGGCGCCGCGGGCGAGCGGATCGCCTTCGGTCGCCTCTCGACCGGCGTCTCAGACGACCTGCACGCTGCCACCAGCCTGGCCAGGAGCATGGTCACCTCCTTCGGGATGTCCGAGGCGCTGGGGCCCGTGACGATCGGCGAGAAGGGGGGCGAGGTGTTCCTCGGCGCCTCGCTTCAGGACCTGGGCTCGGTCGGGCCATCGACGCTCGATCTGATCGACCGCGAGGTCGAGCGTCTCGTGGGCGACGCCGAAGCCAAGGCCGCCCTGGTCCTCGATCGCAACTGGAGCACGGTGGAGGAGACGGCGAACGCGCTTCTTGAGCAGGAGACCCTCTCCGGCGTGGCGCTCGAGGCCGTGCTCTCGACCGTCCAGGACGCTTCGCTCGCGGAGCTCCAGAGCACGGTTGAGGCTCGTCGCGACGTGCGCCGCTCGAACCGCATCCTGCCCGGGCAGGATCCGCGCGGAGAGACACTGATGAGGCGGCGCATCTCCGACCGCCTGCCGGCCGTGTCGCTCGTGATGTCGATGCTCGCGCTCATCCTGTCTGCGAGCGGTCTTGCCGACGCCGCCCGCAAGGCCGTCATCGACGCCATCGACGGGCACCGCATCAGCGCGCACCCGGTGGCGAACGGGCTGCTGGTGCTGGGTAAGAACAAGAAATTTCCCGCCTCGGCGATCCCCACGGTCAACAACGCCAGCAGGGTCGGCGGCATGACCGTCGACGATCTCTCATCCTGCCCGCCCACGACGGAGAACCTGGGCACATGGTGCCTTGAAACCTCGCCCTATCCGCTCACCAACCAAGAAGTCGGTCAGAACAACTACTTCTTCGCCAACCAGAAGTGCGTGAGTCGCGGAGGCTACCTGCCGAGCGCAGGGCAGTTGATCGGGGCCGCCAACCGCGTCAAGCTCGAGTCCACCATTCACGACAACCAGCGACACGGCGACCGTCGGCCTGGATCCGTCCGTGGGCCTGAAAGACAAACGGGAGATGAGCTCGACGCTCGTGACGACGGCCGCCGGCTCGGACGCCGCCGGCTTCGAGGGCGTAAGCGTCGGCTCCACGGGCGACCCGCGCACCGGCGAACCCAACCCGGTGCCGCTGCCGGCCGTGCCCGAGCCCGCGACGCTTCAGTACGTCACGGTCTACAGCAACGGGACCAAGGGCGGCTTCGCGGGCTCCGAGCCGGTCTCTGCACCCGAGAACTTCCGCTGCGCCTACAACAAGGTGCCGGGCGCGAACGTCGAAGGCGAACAGTAGTCCGCCTCAACGGCCGCGAACGCGCGCGAGGTCGGCGTAGGAGCCGAGCGTAAGCGTCGAGATCGCCTGCCGCCAGTCGGCCGACAGGAGCGCCGCGTACTCGCGCTCCTGGCGTGGATGGACCATGATCTCAAGCGACTGGCGGTGAGCGTGGTCGAGTGCCTGGAGGCCGACGCCGCCCAGCGACGGATGGACGTCCTCGAGGGCGAAGCAGGCCTCCGGGCAGAGAAAGCGCCGATGAAGGCGGCGCTCGCGCATGGATCGGCCGGCGCCGGCGTGCGAGGGGACGCTCAGGATGGGGCGTATCGGCAAGTCGGTTGGCAGCTGCTCGAGCACCGCGCGATGGGTGTGAACATGGTGGTGGCCGTCGAGATGCGTCGGTTCGCCGAAGCTCTCGCGGAAGCATTCGAGCTGGTCCTCGATGACGTCTGCCAGAAGCCTTCCGCCGGGTCTCTCGCGTCCTGCATCCCGCCAGCTCTCCGAGCCGAAGACCTCGGTTAGCCGGAGCTGGCGCTCGCGCACGGCGGGGGGTGCCGAGGGGTCGGCGAAGGGAAGCGTGAGGTTCAGGTGCAGCCCGACCGGAATGCCGTGCTCGGCGGCCAGCGAGGCGGCGCGCACGCTGTCTCGCATCCGCACCATCGCGGACGCCGAGGTGAGGACCCGCTCATCGAACAGCTCGAC
This sequence comes from uncultured Solirubrobacteraceae bacterium, assembly GCA_963730575.1. Classification (GTDB taxonomy): domain Bacteria; phylum Actinomycetota; class Thermoleophilia; order Solirubrobacterales; family Solirubrobacteraceae; genus Palsa-744. The sequence continues at coordinate 359,302 of CAVSSG010000005.1, read as the reverse complement.
GACCGGGTCGGACGTTCTCGGGTTGGCGCCGAAGTCGTCGGCGTTGACGATGAGGATTGACTCGCACCTCGCCCGCGGGTCGGCGAGATCGGCGCCCGTCCCGTCGAGCCCCGACGGGGTCGGTGATCGGCGACGCCTGAGGGCCACGCAGCGGCCGGTCCGGCTAGGCGTGGCCGGGCGGGACGGCCGCGAAGCGATAGCCGACCCCGAAGTGGGTGTGGATGTAGTCCCAACCCGGCGAGCCCGCGCGAGCTTGGTCCGCAGCTTGCGCACGAACACGTCCACGGACCGATCGCGCCGCTTCATCTCCCCGCCCCAAACATGACTGTAGATCTCGGCTCTCCGCACAACGCGGTCCTCGCGTTCGGCCAGCACCAGAAAGACCTGGAACTCACGCACCGTGAGGCCCGACCCTGCGCCCGTCGGCGATGACCTGGATCTCATCGGGGCGGATCTCCAGGTTGCCGTGCACGATCACCGACCCGGCTTGCGCGGTCAGCGAGCTCGAGGGCGCCCCGTTCGCAGGGTCCCCCTTTTGATATGCGCTGAGCAGACTGGCCGTCCACTGGCGGGGGAATGCTAGCCGTGGCCCGAGCCACGATCGGTGAACCGCGGTGACCGACTGGATAACAAATTGTGAAGACACCCATGTCACGCCCGTGCCCGTTCACCGAATCATCACGCCTGAGATGGCCCGCGCATCACCATATGCCATGAAGCGAAGCGCAGCAGCCTCTAAACTGGAGGCTGCCAGAGCTCTGCCCGTTGTCGCGCCCTCTTGCAGGGGCACGTTCACGAAGGTAGTCACCCTGTCCGCCGAATCGATCGCCAGCCCATCCCCCGTCGGTGCCGCCCGAGTCCGTGTGCGGCCTGCGGCGCCCCACTGGCCGCCGGACCAGCGCTACTGCCTGGAGTGCGGCGAGCGGTGCACCCCGATGAGCAGCGTTCTGCTCGGCGGAGCCACCACGCGCGGACCACCGCGTCCCCGCCGACCACCGCCTACCGACCCGGCGCCGGGTGCCGGCGGCGATCAACGCAACAACGCGGTCACCGTGATCGCGGGCGTGGGCGTGCTGCTGCTGGCCATGGGCGTCGGCGTGCTGATCGGACGCTCGGGTGGCTCCAAGCAGGCTGTCGCGCCCCAGCAGGTGGTCACGTGGCCTCGACGCCGACCACGGCGCCGAGCAGCGCCGCCGCCGCGGCGTCCTTCACCGGCGATTGGCCGTCGGGTACCTCGGGCTACACGGTGCAGCTGCAGACGCTGCCCCAGTCGAGAACGCAGGTGAGCGCGGTGGAAGCCGCCAAGGCGGCCGCCACCGCCAAGGGAGCCAAGAGCGTGGGGGCGCTGAAGTCCGAAGAATTCTCAGCCTCCCGTCCGGCAACTACGTGATCTACTCCGGCGTCTACCACACGAAGGCGGAAGCCGAGAAGGCGCTCGGCCGCTCTGAAGAAGAGCTTCCCCGCGGCGCTCGGTGATCCAGGTCTCCAACGGGGGCTCTGGCTCCTCCACGAGCGAAGAATCCAGCTCGAGCTCCGGCGGCTCGGGCGTCGGCTCGAGTCTCAGCCACCCCGCGCCGCCGACGGTTCTCAAGAACCTGAGCAAGGGTGGCGGGTCGAGCTACGAGCAGAAGTCCAAGAACCTCCCCGACGTGATCGAAACCGGCTAGTCCCGAGGAGGCTTGATGAGCACCTTCGGCGATACGAACGACGCAGGCGCGCGGGCCGTACCGCCGCCGAGCCTCTCCGCGAGCCCGCCCGGTACCCCCGAGGGCGACGGTGTTCAGAGCTTCGTCGCAGACGCGACGCGCTGGCCGAGCAGGTAACCGAGCTGCACTGGGACCTCGGGGGCCTCGCCTATGAGATGGCCATCCGCGACCACTTTCGCCTCGACGTGCTCGTGCGCCGCGCCGCGGTGCTCCAGGAGCGCGACGCCGAGCTGGCCGAGGTCGAGCGCCTGCTGCGCCTGGAGGAGAGTGCCAGCGCCGGCACCTGCCCGCACTGCGCCGCGCCGCACAGTCGCGGCGCGCTGTTCTGCTGGCAGTGCGGCGCGACGCTGATGGAGCGCTCGCCGAGCACAGCTGATCGGCGACGACGGCGATTCCACCGCGATCATGGACGCCCTGCTCGCGCCCAAGGCCGCCCCGACCTCGCAGGCGGTCCCCGCCAACTCGCTGCCCGCCGGTCCGGCCCCCGCGCAGGGGCACCCCCGCAGGCCATCGCCCCGCGCGAGGGCAGCACAGATGACGGCCGCTCGCCGGGCGCCCAACCGGCGTCGGTCCGCTCGCAGGCGCTCGCCTCCGAGGCCGTGACCTCCTCGGAGGAGTAGGCGGCATCGGGGTGAGCGCCAATTCCCCGGCGGATCTGCGCAGGACTGCGGCTCGGCGCTCGACATGGCCAGCGCTACTGCCTGAGCTGCGGCGCGCGCGCCGGAGCGCGCAGCCCCCAGCTGGCGCCGCTGCTGCGGAACCTCCGCGACGCGCAGGCAGCAGAGCTACGGCGTTCGGACCCGGCGCCCGCCGCGCGCCGCAGCCCCCAGCGCGCCGCCCTGGGTTCGGGCCTGCGCCTTCCCGCGCCGAGGGTCTCTGCGGTGCTCGTGCTCGTGTTCCTGGGTTTCGGCGTGCTGGTCGGAAACGCGGCCGAGCCCGCGCGTGAGCGACGACGCTCGCGTCCTCGCATGGGCCTCTGAAGCTGATCCTCCCGCAGGCGACGGCCTCCGCCGGCTCCGACCTCGACCTCCGCCTCATCGCCGCCGCCCACCGGCGAAGAAGCGCCACGCCTACGGCGTCCGGCGCGGAATCCGTCCTCCACACCCACCTCGACGTCGGCCGCGGCCAAGCAGTCCGCGGGCAACAGCTCCCCGAGCTCATCGGGCTCTGAATCGGTTCCTCCGGCTCGGAAGGTGGATCCTCGGGCTCGCCCTCGCAGCGGTTCCGCAAAGCCTCCGCCGGTCAAGCACGTCTTCGTGATCATGCTCGCCGATACAGCCCTATGCCTCGGTCTTCGGGCCGGCCTCGACCGCGCCCTACCTGTCCCAGACGCTCGAGCAGCGCGGCGAGCTGCTCGTCCGCTACTACGCGGTCGCCCACGAGGGCTGCCCAACGGGATCGCGCTGCGTCAGCGGCCAGGGGCCGACGGCCGAAACCGCCGCGAACTGCCCCAACTACACAGACATCGAACCCGGCCACCGTCGGCGCCGCCGGACAGGTCGGCGGCAGCGGCTGCGTATACCCGGCCAGCGACCCAGACGCTGGCCGGCCAGCTGACCGCGAAGCACCTCAGCTGGCGCGCCTACGTGGAAGGAATGGACGAAGCCGGGCGCCGCGAGCGGCGCGTGCGCCCATCCGGTTCTCGGGCAGCCCGACCCCAGCGCCGCCCAGCCGCCGCCGGCGGGCCACATCTACGCGACCTTCGCAACCCCTTCGTCTACTTCCACTCGGTCATCGACTCGCCCGCCTGCGCCACCGACGACGTCGGTCATGAAGCAGCCTGAGCTCCGATCTGGCCGAACCGAAGCGCACGCCCGAGCCTCTCCTACATCGTGCCCGACCGCTGCCACGACGGATCGTCCGATCGCCGTGCGCGCCCGGGGCCCCGGCCGGGCCGGCGGCCGCCGACGGCTTTCTGCAGAAGGTCGTTCCCGAGATCACTCGCCTCGAAGGCCTATAAGGAAGGCGGGCTGCTCGTCATCACCGTCGATGAGGCGCCGTCCACCGGCGCCGTTCGCCGACTCGAGCTCATGCTGCGGTCAACCGCAGTTCCCCAACCTGCCCGCGCCCGCCACGACCGTCACGGGCCTACCCTCGAAGGGCGGCGGCGAGGTCGGCGCGCTGCTCTCTCCCCCTACGTCAAGGCCGGCACGACCAACCAGGAACAGTACAACCACTTCTCGCTGCTGCGCACGATCGAGGACCTGTACGGCCTCAAGCACCTCGGCTACGCGGGGCCGTCGGGCGTGAGCTCGTTCAACCCGTCGGTTTACTCGGCCTACAAATCCGGTTAGCCGGATTCGGAGGCCGACGAGGCGGCGGCGGGCGAGCCGATCGCCGGGAGCTCCCTCAGCGGCGCGGCCGGCGCGGTCTCATGGGCGGGCGTACCGACGAGCTCGTCGTAGGTGATCGCCTGGCGCGCGCTGCCCTGCGCGGCCGAGGACCCACTCGAGCGCCAGCATGTGGCGGGGATGCTGAAGGTCGGAGGGATGCAGGTCAAGGCGCATCGTGTTACCGCACGACGAGGCTTCCCGCGCGGATCAGCGCGGGGGAGAGAGCGCGCCGCAACGGGCTGCCCGTCGCCCATCCCCAAGGCCGGGCGCGAGCGGCTGGCGCGGATCATCGTCGGAGCCCGCGCCGCGGCCGGTGCAGGCGCAAGAGGCTCGCCCACCAGCGGAACCTGCTCGGCGAGCACCCGGCGCAGCGCCGGCGTGTATGCGTAGGCCGGCGCGACGAAGCCGTCGGGCTCGATGCCCGGCGAGCTTCAGACGCGCCAGCCCGCCTCGACCGCCCGGCGGGTCTCGTCGCCGTCGAGGCCCACGAACTCCGCCGCGCGGCGAGTGCGCAAGCGTGCGAGCGCGCCGGCGCGAAAAGGCGCCGCGGCGCAGCTGCTCGTGCTGAAAGCCGTGCTGGGCGATCGAGTCGCCCGCGCGCCGGCGCTCGGCCAGCCAGCTCGACCATCTCCGGCGAGCGCTCGCCCAGCGGGTGCAGGTCGCGGGCGGGGATCACGAGCAGCGTGACGCGGTCCACGCCGTGGTCGTCGAGCCAGTCGCGGATCAGCGCGCAGCGCTCGAACGTGGCCGGCTCGATGTCGTGCAGGGCGACGGCGATCCTCCGTGCGTTCTCAGGCGGCACGTGTCACCTCCTCCGGGGCCGTGTGCGCCTCAGTGCCCGCCGGTAGCCCGTCGCCGAGGCGCTCGAGCGCGTGCTCCCAGGTGCGCTCGGCGACCGAGGCGAGGCCGGCCCGGGCCAGGCGCTCGCGCAGCAGCGGCGAGTCCGCCAGCTCCAGCACCGCCTCGGCCAGCGCGCCGGCGTCGGGCTCGCGCAGCAGGCCGCTGACGCGGTCCTCGATCAGCGACAGCGGGCCCCCTGCGGCGACGGCGACCACCGGCAGTCCGCTGGCCTGCGCCTCGAGGATCACCTGCCCGAACGTGTCGGTGCGGCTTGGGAACAGGAAGATGTCGGCGCTCGCATAGGCGCGCGCCAGCTCGGCGCCCTCCAGCCAGCCGAGGAACGTGGCCGCGTCGCCGACCCGCTCGCGCAGGCGCTCCTGCTCGGGCCCGCCGCCGGCGAGCACGAGGTGCAGCCGGGGGTTGCGCCGCGCGGGCCTCCAGGAAGGCGTCGGCGAGCAGGTCGGCGCCCTTCTCGCGACGTGATGCGCCCGGAGTACAGGACGTTGACGGCGTCGGGCAGCGCCATCTGTCCGCGCAGCGCCGGATCGAAGCGGCCGCTGTCCACGCCGCGGTCCCAGCGCGCGACCTTCGTCGCCGCGATGCCGATCGCGGCCAGAGCCGCGTCGGAGGCGGGGCTGGGCGAGAGCACGAGGTCGCAGGTCCGGTAGAAGGCGCTCACGCCCAGGGCCATCGCGTCGGCCACTCCCTGCTCGCCGGAGCGCAGCCCGGCGTAGGCGGTCAGCTCGGTGTGGTAGCTGCCCACCAGCGGCACCCCCAGCCCGCGGCTGACGAGCGCGCCCGCCACCCCCACCGGGCCCGGAGAGCAGACGTGGATCACGTCGAAGCATCCGTCCGCGAGCGTCTGCACCGCCGCGGACAGGCTCGGAACGCCGATCTGCAGGCCGGGGTAGTAGGGCACGTCGAACTCGGCCACGGCCGACAGCCGCCGGTCGACGTTCGGGTCGGTGCCGAGCACCTCGATCTCGAAGCCCGGCACGCCGCGCTGGCGGATCTCCTCGATCGCGCGCGTCACCCCGTGCGTGCTGCCGATCCCGTCGGCCAGCATCGCGACGCGCGGCGTCTCGCCGTCCTCGCGGCGGGCGTCGAGCTTGGCCTTCTCGTTCGCGAGGAACGCCGTGGCCGGGGCGTAGGGGACGGCGGCGATGCAGCTGTCGAACAGCCCCGCCGCCGCCGGCCCTGACCTCCGCCTCGCCCGCGCGCCGCGCGCACGGCCTGCTCGACGGCGACGCGCAGCCTGCGCTCGTGCACGCGGCAAGCCCGCCGGTAGCAGGTCGGAGTGGCTGAAGTGCTCGTCCTGCATGTAGGCGATCAGGCCCCTCTCGTCGAGGTGGTCGAGTTCGACGGCGCTGCAGCCAGGCGCGCAGCAGGCAGCGGGCGTCCTCGGGCTCGAGGTCGCTGCCGACGGCGTCCCTGGCGCGCGTCGCCCTCGCTCAGCAGGCGCTCGCACCATCGTCATCACGGTGCGGGCGTCGGGGATCGCGCCACCGGGCCCGTCGCCATCCAGCCCGAGCGCCCGGGCGGCCAGCGCGATCGCCGCGTGGGCCCACTTGGCGGCGCTGCCCTGCGCTCCGCCCACGCCTACGTCGCCCGGCGGACGTGCGCCAGGAACTCCGCGGGAGTGCGAGCCGGGGGCGCCTCGGTGTAGGTGCGCCCGATGTCGACCCCGGCGTGATCGTCGGAGCCGCCGATGCCGACGCCGTCGAGCGTCGACGATGTACGTCGCCGCGGGCATGTTCAGCTCGCGCGCGCGGGCGCCGTTGCGGATCTCCCAGATCCCGAACAGCTGGGCCAGCCGCCGGCGGTGGCGCGCCGTCAGCGGTGCCGCCGACGGTGTAGTAGGGGTGGGCCAGCGCGCACACGATCTCCCGCTCGTACATGTAGGCGGCGCAGATCTCGACGTCGCCGCGGTGCGCCTGGAGCCATTCGTGGTCCTCTAGGGTGATGCCGTAGCAGAGGACGTGCACCGCCTGAGGCTCCCCGCGGAAGTGCGCCGTGAGCTCCTCGGAGACGAACACGTCGGGTCGGTCTGCGATCTGAAGGACGCCGGCGATCGTGTCGTGATCGGTGATCGTCACGAAGTCCATGCCGCGTCGCTTGGCCAGCTCGTAGACCTCCTGCGGCGGCGTCGCGCACTCCGGCAGTCCCACGCGCCCGCTGCACGCCGAGCCTGCGATTCCTGCGAGGCGGTGGAGTGGCAGTGCATGTCCACCCGCGAGCCGTCCATCACACTTGATGTCGGCGAGCCGGCCATCATCCTTGATGTCGTTCTCTTCTCATCCATATCAAACAGAATTCCCTGCAAAACGGCCAGTTTTGTGACCAGACAGGAATGATGTTGTTACCTCTGTGTAAACACCGCGCGGCCGGACGGGCTTCGCGGGCCGCCCACTCTGAGAGCATCATCGGGTGACTGCCAACTCACCCGTTCTCGAGTTCCTCGTCATCGGCACCCAGAAGGCGAGGCACGACGACGCTCTGGAAACTCCTTCGCGACCACCCGCAGCTGTGGCTGCCGGATGCCAAGGAGGCGCCCTTCTTCTCGCACACCGACGTGTACGAAAAGCGGCCTTGCGAGCTACATGGCGCGATTGAACGCTCCCGTGGGCGACGGCGTGCTGCGCGGCACCGTCACGCCCCACTACATGCAGGGCTGGCAGGACGCGTCCACCGCGCACCGTCGCCGAGCGCATCGGGCGCACGCTTCCGGACGTTCGGCTCGTGGCCTTGCTGCGCGACCCGGTGGCACGTGCGCGCTCCCAGCACGCGATGATGGTTGCCCGGGGGCGCGAGCGCCGGGGCGCCGAGCGCGCGATGAGCGAGTCGCTGCGCCCGGAGGAGCTCCGGCGCGGGCGCTCGACCCCTCAGGACACGAACACCTACGTCGTGCAGGGCGAGTACGGGCGCGTCCTCGGCGAGTACCTGAGCTTCCTGCCGCGCTCCGCGCTGCACGTCGAGCTGAGCGAGACTCTGTCACGCGACCCGCTTGGGGTTCTGCGTCGCGTGCTGCGCTTCATCGGGGTGGGCGAGGACCACGAGCCCGCGGCCCCCTTCGAGCGCTCGTTCGTCGGCGGGCGCGAACCCCGCGTCGAGGACGCGGACCTCGTGGCGCTGCTGCGGGCGCTGGACGGGGCGCGAGTGGTGGCGGGCCCGGGCAGGGCGGGGGCGCTGGCTCAGCGTGCCGCCGCGCAGGCCTGGGCCGCCGAGCGCCGGCTCGATGCCGCCGGCCTCGAGGAGTTCGAGCAGATCATCGACCGCTACCTCGCCGCCCCACCCGAGCGCTGGCGCCGCGAGCGCATCGGCCTCGAGTTCACGCTCAGGAAGATCTGGAACGTCCTGCCCTCTGCGCCCGAGCCGATCTCCGATCGGGTGCGCTCGGCGCTGCGGGAGCACTTCCTCGAGGATGCGCCGGCGCTGGCGGCGATTACGGGCTTTCAGGCACCGTGGGGCGCACCCGGCTGAGCAGTCGCGAGACGGCGCCCAGAAAGGCCTCAGCGGCCTGCGGCCAGGGCGGGTAGGTGGCCAGCACGTGCTCACGCCCCCGCCGTGCCAGGCGGTCTCGCAACCCCGGCTCGCGCAAGCAGCCGGATCACGCTGTCGGCGAGCAGGTCGGGACGGTGCGATGGCGTGACGAGCGCCGTCCGGCCGGGCAGCGCATAGTCGCGGCCGCCCTTCGTGTCGGTGCAGGCGAGCGCCGCGCCGCAGGCGAGCGCCTCGATGCCGGGCAGCCCCAATCCCTCCTCCCAGCTTGGCAGCACGAGCACTGCGGCTTCGCCCAGCACCTCTGCGACCTGCCCCCGCGATAGCCCGCCCAGGAACGTGCATGGCATCTCCGGCTCGACTCGCCCCGAACAGGCGCAGCTCGATCCTCGGGGAGCGCCGCGCGCACGCGCTCGAGCGCGGCCAGCCCGTCCGCGTCGCCTTCCAGTCGGTCGCGTGGGTCATCATCGCGACGACCGGCTCGCGCTTGCGCTCGACCGCGGGCGGGTGAAACAGCCCGCGGTCGAGGCCGGGCCGGAACAGCTCCGCATCACAGCCGTGGCCCAGGGCGCGCTCGAGCAGGAACTCGGAGACGGCCAGCACGCGCGGACGGAGCCCGAGCATCCCCGCCACCCGAGGGTTCCCCGGAGTGCCGTAGCCCTGAAAGAAGAACAGCGGCACGCCCTTGCTCGGCGGCAGCTCGAGCACACGCTCGGGGTCGGGCTGTGCGATCCCCCCGATCACCACCTCGGCGTCGGGCAGCTCCTCGCCGGTGAGGGCCGGAGCATGCACCACGCTGACGCCCTGCACCGCCCGCAGCGGCTCCTTGCGCACCGCGAGCGTGATCTGCAGTCGAGCCCGACAGCGCCCGCGCGAGCTGCTCGATCACGTAAACGCCGCCGGTGGCAGCGCGCTGATGCGGCAGGATCAGCGTCATGGACGCGGGTAACACCGCGGCAACGCTAACAGCGCTCGCCAGCCGGTAGGTTGCCTGCGTTGTCCGAACGGGACCTCGCGGATCCGTGCGTGCTGCTCACGGGCGTGCCCCGTGGGGGAACGACGCTCGCGTGCGAGCTGCTGAACCGCCTGCCGGACGTTCGCGCCCTCGATGAGCCGATGGATCCGAACCTGCTCATCCGCGCCGCCACCCGCGAAGATGGACGCGCGCTCGACGCGGCGATCATCAACGACGGCATCGCGCGCTTCGCCGCCGAGCAGCGGCACTCGATCCTCGAGCGCGGCGTGGCGCTGACGCTTCACGTCGGCGGGCGCGTGACCGGAGCCAGGGTCTCCGACGATCGCGGCGCCGACGGGCTGCGCACGCCGATTGGAAGGAGGGGCGAGACGGCGGTCGATCCGCCCGCCTCGCCCGACTTCACGCTCGTGATCAAGCACCCGGTCGCGTTCACGGCGCTTTTACCGATCCTCCTCGAGCGCTTCGACGTCTTCGCGATCGTCCGCAACCCGCTGGCAGTGCTCGCCTCCTGGGAGAGCGTGCCATTCAGCCAGCGCGAGGGGAGGCTCGGCCTGCGTGATGAGATCGCGCCGGCGCTCACCGCACGCCTGGCGGAGATCGAGGACCGTGTGGAGCGCCAGTTCACGCTGCTCGATTGGTTCTTTCAGAGCTACGCCTCGACGCTCTCGCGCGAGCGGGTCATCCGCTATGAGGACATCGTCGCGAGCGGTGGCGTGGCGCTCGAGTCGCTCTGCGCAAGCGCGGGTGGGCTGCGACTAGCGCTTGACTCTCGCAACAGCGCCGAGGTCTATGACCGCGCGCACATGCGCGACCTCGGACGCCGCCTGCTGGCGCGCGAGGGGGCTCACTGGCTGTTCTACACGCCCGCCGAGGTCAGCGAGGTGATCGCTGCGGCGGAAGCGTGAGCTCGGTCGAGCGTCAGGCAGGCTCGCGCCTCAGGTTTCGACGTTGTTCGAGCCGACCGGCGGCGCCACGGCATTGGGACTCGAGCCGCTCGGACTGCCCTTCGTTTCGACCGTGGGCAGCGGTTCCAGAGGCGTCGCCTTGAGGTTGAGCTTGGTCGGCCAGCGGCGTGGATTCAACCGCAGCATCAGCGTGTGCCTGCCCCGCTTCAACGTCCGCATGGCGGTCTTGGCGACGCTGCGTCTCCCGCGGTCGGCGAGCAGCTGTACGCGCGCCTTGACCGTCAACCTGAAGGACAGCTCGAGGGTGCGGCCGACGACGTGCGAGCTCACATTGGTTACCAACGGCTTGCTCGTGCGAGTGACCGGTGGCTTGATCTGTTCCAGCGGCGGCAGTTTGGCTTCGAGCGCGGTCGATTCTTCGGGCGGCGGTTCGATCGACGGCAGCTGGGGTATGCCTTCGTCGGGAGGACGAAACGCAATCACTTCGGCGAAGCCTTCGTTGTCGACCGGGTAGAAATCGCCCGGGCTCTTGTAGACCTGCGTGCGCTCGGGTTCTTCGGGGTCTTCGGTGAGGTGAAACAGCCAGCCGCGACTGGTCGCCAGCCAGCAGTCATTGCGGGCCGGACAGGTGATCGCGCTGGCGCTGCCGAGTTTTCCGTCTCCCTGCTTTTCGCCGAGCGTTTCTTCGTCGGTGATCGCACCTTCGCCCATTGTGCCCCTGCCGCTGCCTTCGGCTTGTAGGCGGTCGACGTGGGCTTCTTCGTCCTTCGAGCCCAGCGCCACCCACGCCGCCGGCGAACCAGGTTCTGCCGCCACGCCTGTGATCAGGCTGTCTTCTCCGGTTTCCTCTTGCATTTTGAGCGCCTTGTCGATCGGGCTGAACTGCGTCCATTCGCCCTGGTCGTAGCGCATGACGATTGGATGAGGTGCTTCATTTTCTTCTCGGCCCGCCACCGCCCACAGCTGGGACGCCGGATTGGATTCGCTGTAGTCGCTGCCGAGGGTGAAGCCGGCGATGGAGCTTGGCGTCACGCCTTCGTAGTTCGGCAGCGGCGGACAGTCGGTGCTCTGTGGGTGTTCGCAGCTTGCGTCGGCCATGAAGACGTTGTGGAAGGGGAATTCGAGGTTCGAGCCGAATGGTTCGATCTGGTGCACGACGGCAGGGTGGGCGGGGTCTTCGGATTCATAGCTGCTCCGAGGCGCGTAGCGTGACACTCTCGAACAGTGTGCTGCGGTTGGCCAGTGCCATCGAGAACACCGCGTGGTCCTGCGGCGAATAGACCGCGGTCAAGCTCTGACCGTTCCAGTGCAGGTGGAACGCCCCGAGTTAGGCGACGTGCCGAGCTCGCCGCCGAACCAGCAGTCGGTCGGAGCCAGGCAGGCGGCCGCGTGCATCTGCTTGTAGGAGTCGGGCAGGCCCAGGGGCGTGGCGTAGGAGCCGACCACGACGCCGTCGAGGAAGTGACAGAGTGAGACATTGTGGGTCTGGTGGGCTTCGTTGCCGGTGTTCTGGCCCGGTCGCTGGTCGGAGATCGTCCAGAACTCATCGGGTCCCGCCCACGCGATGCGTCCGTTCTGACCGCCGCAGACGGTCGATAGCAAATGCCAGCCTTCGCCGTTGTAGGCATAAAGACCGCAGGGCACCGTCCCGGTCGTGCTGGTGGTGGTGCATTTTTTTGTGCCCGGGCTCCCTTCGTCGATCAGCAGCCCGCGGTTGGGCGCCCAGAACGAGATCTCACCGACGCTGCCCAGGGACACGGCGGCAGACGCGCCGGCCGACTGGGGAGGGGCGCTGGCCGGCGCGAACTGCCAGCTCGCACCGGCCGCGAGCGCGCCGCCCGGGCAGGTCGCTGCCGCGACGGTCAGGATCGCCGCGACGACACCAAGTGTGCTGGGGCGCAGCCTCATGTGTGGCCTGCCGCCGAAGAGCCCGGCTTGCCCCTGCGTGCGGACCGCTTGGCCGCTTTGCCGCTCGCGGGCAGGCGCGGGAAGCTGGCCTGCAGGGTCTGCGTGAGCTTGGGATGCCCAGGCGCGGCGAACGTGACCGTGATGGTCGCGAACAGGCCGTCCCTTCCACTGAGGAGCGAGCGGTAGCGGCTCGCCGGCTCCAGGCGGAGCTCGAGCACGCCATCGGTCTCGCTCGTCACGCTGGCGTGTGCCAACTCGCGAGGCTCGATCACGGTTGTCGTGCGCTTCCTCGCGCGGGCGGCCCGGGCACCGTGGCCCGAAGTGCGTCTTGTGTGCGCGCCTGCTCCCTTGCCTGAGCTGCGCGAAACCGTCACCGGCACCGGTGCGCTCGCGCTGGCGGCGAGGCGCCCGGCGCCCGGCACGGATACGTCGATCAACAACGAGCCCCCGGAGGAGGGCGTCGCCGTCGCACTGATGCTCCAGCCCGCTTCGACCGACGGCCCAGGGGGCAGCGGGCTGACGGTTTGCTGCCCGACTTCGGCGGGCGGTTGCGTCTCGCGGGTGACGAACACGGCGCTGCCTTCGTTCAACGCCCCGAAGAACAGGTTGCTCGAGCCCGATGCCAGCGCCATCACGCTCCCGTTTTCGCTCAATGCCGCCGACGCGACGCCGCCTCTGCCTTCTTCCTTGTTGGCCGGTTCTTCGTTGTAGCCCTCGCTCACCAGCGCGAGCGTGCCGGCCTGGAGGTTGTCCTCATAGAGTTGGGCGGGTTCGACCTGGCTGACCGGGGCCGTGATCAGCGCGGGGGGGGCAAGTGCAAACACGTTTCGCTCGGTCTCGAACGAGACGCGGCTGCCGTCGCCGGAGATCGCGATCTGGTTGATGGAGCCGTCGAGGGCGGTTTCTGAAAAGTCCACCGAGCCCCATTCGGTCAACCTCGTGATCGCCTGTTCGGGGGTCAGTCCTGGGGCCATGTTCACGACGAATGCATTCGCGTCCGGAGCCTTTTCTTTGTCCGTCGCAGAGGTCCCGAAATTGGGCCGGTGTCCGTAGTCGGGCTGTGTCGAGAGGATTGCGACCTTTTCTCCGTTGGCGCTGAGCTGCGGGGTGACGGCGCCGACATCGGAGCCAAAGCTGTTTTGCAGCCAGTCTGCGACATAGCTTCCGAACTCCGGTCCGACAGGTTCTTCTCCGGTCTGTTGGCGCTGTTCGTCCCAGAGCAGGTCAAGTCCCCCGGCGCAGAAAGGCGGGCAGCGCGCCTCTTCGCCGGCGAGCACCCGTCTGGTGGCTTCCGGCTGCGGGACGATCCGCCGCCACAGCGGTTCCGCGTACTGGTAGGCAGGATTGGGATGCTGCAGTTCCGGCACCGACGACAAGAAGGTTGCCTGTTCGGCGATGTGCACGCCCATCCAGGCCACGACGCTTCCGTCGGCGCTGATGGCCGCAGTGCTGCCGTCGTCGTGGCTCAATTCTGCGAATCCCCCGCTCGACAGCGCGAGTTTCCCGATCGACGGCTGCATGCTCAGCGTGGCTCCTTCTCCGACCGGCTTTTCCGAGCCATTAACGACGCTCACGAGCCTCGTGGTGTAAGGGCTCGTTTCGAAGTCGCGGACGGCCACCTGGTTTTCCGGCGTTTCGGTCTTGTCCGCTTCGCCTATGAGGTTTGACTTACCGATCACCGTGAAGGCCACCTCGCCGCCGGTGGCGCTGATTGCGACGCGGTTGGCGGAGGCGGCTCCGCCGCCCGGGCAGTTTCGTTCACTGGAGCCTTCGTACTTCAGCCCTTCTTCAAAGCCGCTTCGCGCCGACACGATCTGGTACCCGCTTTCGGGGCCTGGTTCGAGCGGCTTCGCTGCCTTCTGTTCCATGTCGCGCCTGTACACCTGCGTGCAGCCGCTGCTGGTGGCCTGGCCCGTTACCGGGTCATCGGAGCTCGTGAAGCTGACGTATTGGCCGTCCGCGCTGATCGAGGGTGAGCCGGCCCCGCTCCCGAGTGCGACGACTTCGAGTTCATGATTGGCGAGATCCTTGCGGTAGATGCCGTGTTTCGATGCCACGATGCCGGTGAAGACGACGAAGCGACCGTCGGCCGAGATCGCAGGTTCGTATGCATATTCGGCCTGGAGTCCGAGCGCGGGGTCGGTCGAGACGAGTTCGAACGGGGTGAAGGCGACATCGGCGGGCGCAGAGGCGCACGCCGGCCAGCACGCGACCATCGTCGCGAGCACCAGCCCGAGGCTGAGGCGACGAGTGCTCAACTCACCTGCACCCGTATGTGAGCGGTCACGCTGTGGCCGACCCTGCTGCGGCTCTGCACGACGATCACGTAGCGCCCGCCGCGCGCGTAGCTGTGGAGGACGTCGAGCTTGTGGCTAACACGGGTGCCGTCGCCGAACGCGATGAACGTATCGCTCGCGACCGCGCCCGACGCGCGGTCGATTACGCGCACCTGTACCAGTCGGTGCCCGAGCCGGCGCACGCTGACTTCGGGGGGACTGGCGTCTACCATGAGGGTCGCGGCCTGCGTCATCGTCTCCTGGCCCAGGGCGTCGGTCGCGAGCACCTGCACGCGGTGCACGCCGTTGCCGAGCCCGCGTGCGCCCAGGCGTGCGGACAGCCCGGTGAGCCCACGCAATCTGACGTGGCCGTCGACGAGGACTGCGTAGCTCGTCGCCCCGAACGCCTCCGCCGGTGGTTCCCAGTTCACCGTCACCGCACCCCCCGTCACCCACCCGATCGGCGTGGTCACCAGAAACTGGCCGGGAGGCGACTTCGCCACCGCAGCCATCACCTGCTGCTCACCGGGGGGGCCCTGGGCGAACGAGATCAAGGCGTCGCCCTGTTCGGACCCGCCGAGCACGGGCGGCCCGAGCGTTCCGCTGATCGGCGCGGCCAGCTCGGCCAGCTGCCAGGCGCCGTCGGTGTAGTCCTCGCGCGCGTCGGTCACGTGCCGTTCCGGCGGGCTCACGCTCTGCCATGCGCTCACCCCGCCGCCGGCCGGGTTGATGGCGCTCAGCGCGCGTTCGCCGCTTGCTGGGCCGAGCGTCACGGGCGCGTGGCTCGCATGAAAGTCGTCGCCGGTCACGAGCTGCGTGACCCCGCCGGTCACATAGGTGAGCCGGTAGTAGCCGTTTTCATCGATCGCGACGCTCGGCGGTCCGAGCGCGGGCGCGCTCGCTACCGGCACCGCGCCCTGTAGCTTGGCGCCCTTGATGTCGACTTCGCTCGGCAGCTCGTCGAGGAAGATCTGCGCCTCCCGATACGGAGAACCGGCGCCGCCGGCCAGGCGGTAGGCGATTCTGGCCTCTCCGTACCTGCCGACGGCCAGCGTCGGGGCGTCGGCTTCGGCGGTGATCGGCTGTCCTCTTGTGCTTTCGATGCTCACCTGCAGGGCATTGCCGAGGCGCCCGCCGAAGACGCGCCTGGCGAAGATCTGCAGCCACTCCGCTGGAGTTGGGTTCCTGCCATACCACCACGGCGTTGCCGCTCTGACCGACGCCGATGACCGGCGCGTTCGTCGCGTTCGGATGGCGCATGGTGAGTTCGGGGTGGTTGTTGATGGAGCCCAGTGAGGTCCATGGCACGCCCGGGCCGTTGTAGCGGGCGACGCGGACGCTGATCAGCTCGTCTCCGGCCCGCAGCGGGACGACCGTGGGGCTGTTGACGAGCGAGTTGGTCACCACCCGGTAGGCGACGTAGGCGACCCCGCTCGGCGCCATCGCGAGCGATGGGTAGGCGGCGCTGCCGTCGCCGATGTCTTTCGGGTCGATCTGCTGGGCCGGCGTGAAGGTCTGAGCGCCGGGGGCGAGTTCGGATGACATCAGCTGGTAGTGGGTTTCCCGGCCGATGACGGCCCACGGCTCCGCCCACACGACCAACAGCCGGCCGCCGTCGCCCGCGGCGATCGCCGGGAACGTCGCTGCGAAGGGCTGCCCGCCGTCGACCTGGACGGGCGGCTGCCAGGCGCCGCCGCTGAAGCGGGCCACGAACAGGTGCGCCTGTCCCGCGACGAGCTTGCGGTAGAGGATCCCGCCGCTGCCGTCCGGGGCCATCGCGGCGCCGTCGACGTCGAGGATGGTGGCGCTCGGGCCGTCGATGAGGCTCGCCGGCGCAAGCGCGGCGTGAGCTCTGGACGCCGAGAGGAGAATGGCCGTCAGCCCGAGCACCATGCAACACGGTGCCACCAGGCAGCGCGGTAGCTCGAAGCGAATGCTCATAACACGAAGTCGCTCCCGCCGCTACGCCGCGAACGACGCCTGGCGGGGGATTCGGCCATGCTAAGGGGCCGAACGCGACCGGGACAACGGCTTCACCACAGTTTCACAGGACCGGCGCGCCACTGCGGGAGATTACGTGGCCTCGACGGCCCCACCGGGTCGTTTCAAGGTTTATGAGCAGCCCTCCGCGAATCGCCAGGACGTCCGCGTGAGCCCCGTCCGTGGCGCTCTGCTCGCTCTCGCGACGGCGATTGCGCTCGGCGTGGCCGGGATCGGCGCGGGCCCGGCCGGTGCCTCGGCCCTTTTCTTCCAGCCGCAGCTAGGAACGCCCCCGAGCATTCAGTTCTTCGGTGCATCGCCGGGTCGGGCGCCCGATGAGGTGTGGGCGACCACCATATTCGGATCGGTCCCGGCGACCGCTGTCGACGGGCAGCAGATCTCCGAAGCTCCTTCAGAAGGTCACGCACAGGCCCTGGCCTACCACGACCAGGCGGGCGGCTGGCAGATCGTCCCCGTGGCCGAAGAACATGGAGCCCGCCTGCCCTTCACGGGAATCCCCAGCGCGTCATACGACGGGGGCCTCGCGTTGCAGAGCGCCGGCTCGCCGACGATCATCACGCACGACCCGGGAGGCACATTCGCACAGGCGCCGGTCCCCGAAGCCTGCTCTACCTCTCCCTGCACGACCCGCCCGACAGGCGCGGCGCTCGAAAAGGGGGAGTCCCTCTCGGGAGGGTCGGTGATGTTCGCCGCAATCGACGAACAATCCGGGCACACAGGTGCCCTGATCGTGCCGGAAGGCCTCTCCTCCAGCAATCCAGGGGTGGTGCGCTATGACGGCACGGGCCAGGCGGCGGCGTGGACGCGCGAGCCGATCTGTGCGACCTACCTCGCCGCTGAGGAAGAAGCCTGCAAACCTCCGGCCGGCCCGCTCGAAGTGAAGGCGATCGCCGCGGCCTCGGCACAGAACGCGTGGCTGCTGGCGAGCGGTCCGGAAGAACCGCTGATGCTGTTCAAGCGGATGGCGGTGTCGGGCTCGTTCGTCTGGGTCAGGAGTCAGTCGCCCATTAGCTGGCTGAAAGACAACGACGAGGACATCAAGGCCCTCGACAGCGGGCAGATGCTGACGGTGACCAGCAAGGGCGTCTGGGTCGATGCCGAATTGGGCGGTGAACACGCCGACCTGTCGGTGCTGGTCGAAGCCCAGCCGGGCGCCGCGGGGCAGTGGTCGAGCAACGTGCTCGGAAGATGGTGCTACCCCTACCCGCTCGTGGCCGGGTGCGAAGGCTCGCTCGGCGCCCTGTTGCCGGCAAGGTATTCGAGCTTCGCCTGGTCGGGGCCGGGCGTCGCGGGCACGCGGATCATCGCCGGTCTGAATGGCGGCGCGCTCCTGCGCTTGCAGGGCGGCGGTGACTTCGAGTACGAACTCGGAGGCGGCGGGCAGGGCTCGGCAAACGCGAGCCTTCACCAAATCCGGCGAATCTCCGCCGGAAGGCTGGGTGGCCGGGCGCATCGGGCGGGTTGGGCGAAGCGAACGTCGAGCGGGTGACCAGTGCAGCGCCCGAGCCCGCGCTCGGGGACGCACAGAACTGGCCACTGCCGTTTCGTCGCCCGCTGCTCGCGATCGCCGCCCAGCCGGGCACGACTCCCGGCGAAGCGGGCGCCCAGGCGCTCGCGGTGGGCGATGAAGGCCAGATAGCACGCTTCATTCCCGGGCAGGGGTGGACGCCGGAATTCCTCTACAACGGCGCGGGCAAGGTCGAAACGACCGCGGCTGCGTGGCGTCGCCTGGCCCGAACCGGGCCGCGCCTACGCCGTTGGCGACGAAGGCGCGATGTGGCTGTGGCGCGCAGAAACTGGCCTATGGGAGCAAGACGCTGCCGCCCCGCTGGGCTTCCACGGCAACCTCACCGCGATTGCCTTCTCGCCCGTCGACCCCGCGGTGGGCTACGCGGTTGGAAAGCAGGGGGTGCTGCTCGCCTATGACAAGACCTGGACCCAGCAGGCGCTGCCGCCGGGCCTTGAACAGGCCAACTTCACGTCCGTGGCGTTCGCGGGCGCCGAGGCGCTCGCGACCTACCGCAAGGCGGTCGAAGGCAGCGCCCTGTGCGGGGCCAGGTCGTTCTGCGAGGTCGGCGGGCTGATCGTCAACAACGGCTCGGGCTGGGAAGTCGACCCGAGCGCGAAGGCCGCTGCTCGAAAGCCTGCACAGCCCGCTCGCAACCGTGCTGTCCAAGGTTGCCGGCCTGCCCGACGGCGGCGCCGTGGCCGCCGGGCCCGGGGTCGTGATCGAGCGCGACTCCGCCGACTCCCCCTGGCGCTTCTCGCGCCAGCCGCTGCCCGAAGCACAGAACATCTCGGCGCTAGCTGCGATCCGCGCCGGCGCGGAAGTGCGGGCGCTGGTGTCGATCGACCTCGCGCCCGAGAGCAACCCCAACCTCGGCAGACCTGTTCGAACATCGACGCCTTCCCGCCGCCCGGCTTCGGCCAGCCCTTCGGCGCTGGTCGGCCCCGACCCGCTTCCCTACACCGGCTATCTGCTGCGGGAGACACGCCGAAGGCTGGCAGGATCTCGAGCAGCAGGCCTATCCGACTGCCAACGACTCTCGGCGTCACAGGTCGGACCTTCCCGACTGGCCGGACGCCGTGCTCGCGCTCGACGTCGCATCCGAGCGGCAGCGCAGGGTTGGGCGGTCGGCGGGCAGACCGGCAGCACCACTGCTGCCGGAAGGCGCCCAGGAGACCGCCACTGCAGACCGCGGCGGCGCTGCGCCTCGGGTCCGGGCGCGACGCCGCCGCAGAGTACGGGGGCGCCGATTCCCGACCCCGGCTGGAGCAGGCGACGTTCGCCGTCGGCGGCAACGCCCGTGCGAGGGACCTTGCGCCAAGCTCCTGAACGAGGGCCTCGGGCCCGATGCCTGGCTGTCGTCACGCGGTCTCGACCGCGTCGCGGATCTCCGGGCCTGCACGCCTTCCTGTACACGGGCGGGCGCATGGCCGGTGCGACGGAAGAGCGCTCGGGGTCACCGTCGGAACCTGGAAGCCGAACAGTTCACGCGCGAGCTGCAGGGCTACGCCGACGATCTCAGCGCCGCCGGCTCGCCTGCCCGTCCGCGCGGCGCCCTCGCCCTCGGACGTCGACCCCGAAGGCGGGCTCTCCACCTTCGCTCGGTGTGCTCGGGCACCGACGCGGGCGAAGGCTCCCCCGCAGCCTGCCGCGGCACCGGCGCCTACGCCTTCGACTCCGCCGGCAGCGGGCGGCATCGGTGCGCGTGATCGTGCTCGACTACTCGGTGACCGGCGCTCGCGACGCGGCGAGCTGGGATGGCTCGAAGCGAGAGCTCGGCGGGCGCAAAGGACGCCGCGATTCCCGGCGACTCGTCATGGGCAACGCCGACTCGTCGCCGGACGCCAACCCGCCGCCGACGAAGCCGCGGTCGAACAGGTGCTGCTCGGCCAGCACGGCGCCTCGGCCTACCTCTTCGACAGCCCCAACGAAAACCGAGTCAACGCAGATCGGCTCGGGCTCGAACGCGATCCCCGCGTTCGGGACCGGCACGCTGGGATACGTGCCGCCGACCGCCCGCACCCGAAGAATTCCTCGGCGCGAGCGGCTTCCTGCTCGCCAGCGTCAACGCCGCGCAACGCAACGCCGCCACGAATCGCGCGCCGGTGACGGTCGAACTGACCCCCAACATCGCCCAGCTTGCGCTCAACGCCACCGACGGCACGCTGCTGCGGCGCAGCCAGGCCGGCCCTGTTCCAAGGGCTCGCGCGACGCCCATTCGGAGGGACCGCCTTCATCGAAGGACAGCTCGGCCCGATCCCTACGTGCCGCTCCCCGAGACGTGCATCGGGCCGGGCTGCGCGCGGTTCATCGCACCCGTCCTACACGTTCACCTCCTCCAACCCCGAAATCGGCAACTTCGTCGAGCGCGAACCCGCCAACCTCGAAACAACCCGCGGCGGTGCTCCAGGGCCCCGACGGAAAACCGATCCCCGACGCCCACTCGGGGCTGTTCTGCGCCTTCAACCCCGGACGACCACGGTGACGATCACCACCGGTGGTCTCAGCTACTCAGAGCAGGTGACCGTCCAGGCCGGCAGCGTCGAGCAGCCGTGCGGCACCGTGCCGGTGAAGAACCCGCCCGCCGCCGCGGCGCGGCGCGGCGCCTGCCCGTCGCGCCGTCCCGCCGAGCACCCCTGCCGGCGAGCTCGCCCACGCCGGTTGCCGTGCCGCCGCCGCCGGTCGCGCCGGCGGCGCCCGCCGCCGCCCGCGGTCGCCGCCCGCACCGCGCCCGGCCGCGCCGGCGACGCCCTTCTTCGCACAAACCGCTGCCCCTCGTAGCGCTGATCGCGTTGCCGCTGCTTCCGCCGCCGGTGGCGGCGCGCCCGATCCCGCCGTCGGGCACCTCGGCCGTAACCGAGCCCGCCGTCGAAGGTCGGAAGAAGAAGACGAGGAGGCCGTCGAGAGTGCCCGCAACAGCATGGCCGCCTACGACCCGCATGACCCGACCCTGCCCGGTTCTCGCTGATCGCGCTGATCGTGATCGCCGCCGGCGCGGGAACCGGGATCCGGCGCGCCAGCCGCAGCCGGCGCGCGCGCCGGGCGCCCGTGCTTGCGCGGGCTCAAGCGCGGCGCTATGAATGGCCGTCATGAGCGGGCGCTGCGATACGACGTCGAGCAGAGCTTGGACCCGAGCGATCGGCGTGGCGGCCGGCGCTTGTTGCTGGCGTCTCATGGCCTCGCTAGCAGCGGCGGCGCCCGCGCGTGCAGACAACCGGCGAATACCACCAGGTCGGCCCGCTTCGGAGGCTTCGACGCAACACGCGCTCCAACGGCTCGCTCACGCCCGGCAAGTTCTATGAACCGACGGGCTTCGCCGTTGACCCGCAGGAAGGCAAGAAGCATCTACGTGGCCGACCGCACCTCGACGGCTCGAATGGGACCAGCAGCAACAGCAGACCCGCGCATACTGGCGCATCCAGAAGCTCAGCTCGACCGGCGCGGTGCTGGGCACGACCACGTTCACGCTCCCGGGGGGACTTGAAGAACCCTCGATGATCGCCGGCCTGGCCGTGGATCACAGAAAAGGCCAGGCCTCCGGGCGCCTCTACGCCCTGGTGATGGGCCCGGCCAAGGCCAAGACCTACCACCGGCATGCCACCCAGGCGCAGGAGGTGCTCGCCTGGTCCACCGCACAGACCGGAGGCGGTGAAATTGTCGCCGCGCCCGGGCTCAATGCGGATCCGCTCGGGAGCACCGGCGGGGTGGTGAGCAAGGCGAAACAGCTCGAAGAAGGCGCCCCGCTCTATGACCCGCAGGGGATCGTCGTGGACCGCATCGAAGAAACCGGGGTGGAAAATCCCGTGCTCATCGAGGCCACGAATCCGACGGGGCTGCGGCTCAATGCGAACAAAGAAGCCATCAATGAAAAGGCGGGGATCGAAGGAGCACTGCTGTTTGAACTTGAAGAAAAAGGCGAAACCGTCGTGCAGCAGGTGGCCACACAGGCCTCGGGCGGAAAGGCCATCGGCGCGCCGCTGAAGCGCTGGCCGGGCTCGAGCAGCGAACCCGGGAGCCAGCAGGCCCGCGAACTTGGACCGCTCGGGATCTTCGACACCGCCGACGGCTCGATCGCGATCCTGCTGAACGCGCGCCTGGCAAGCGTAGACTCCGATGAACACGTGACGAGTGCCGAGGTCATCCGCCTGACCGACAAGCTCGAAGCGCCCGTCGTCGTGAACAATGCCGAGGAAGACCCTCAGCAGGAACGGCGGGCCATCATGGGTCTGGATCCCGGACCGTTCTTCACCGACCCCAACCTCCCGCTAAAGAAGGGAGGACCGCGGGAAGGAGGTGGGCTGCCACCGTTCGAACTGGCGAACGCCGGCCCCGAGGTGACCGAGCTCGAAGACGGCCTCTATGCGGCGGACCTGCGCTTCGAACCAACCCGCCGCAGCGGAGAAGAGCTGGAAGGCGGCCCGCTGCCGATCTGGCTCTCTCTCGCCGAACCGGAATGGCGCAAGGAATCCGGCGACGCTAACAAAACGAATGTCGGCATCCGCCTGCTGAGACCGGACTCGAAGACGGAAAGAATCTCCGGGGCGAAGGGCGAATCGATCCTCGGCACGCTCGGCAATGAAACGAGGGGGTCTCCGTGCGACATCGGATCCGAAGAGCCGGCGCTCGCGGCAGGCGCCGGCAACACGCTGTGGGTGCTCGACAGGGGCCCCACGGCGGCGACGCTGGGTGAAGGCTTGGGCCTGAAGCCTGGAAGAGAAATAATCGAGCTCGAGCCGGGGGGGGCGAGCGAAACGAGCGGCTGCCCGCAGCCCTCCTCGGAACAGTTCAGGATGGGAAGGTGCGCGGCGAGTCAGTCGGCCACGGAACCGCTCAAGGTGCCGCGGGACTCAACGCTCGTGTTCGACGCCAGCACGGTACGCCTCACCCACGGCCTGCCGTTCGCCTACGAATGGAAGGTGGAATACAGAGGCGAACCTCAGCCTGTGGAAGGCAAAGAAAAACAGCCGGTGATCGAATACAAGCCCGAAAAAGAAGGTCTGTACACCGTGAGCGTGACGCTGTGGAACGACTATGGCCCGCACACCTTGGAGGCGGCGACCGTCGAAGTCACCTCCGAACGGACGGCACCCGAAGCGCGGTTTACCGCTGAACCCGTAGCGGGCACGCAGGAGGTGACCTTCAGATCGACCGGCCAGTCGGGTAGCTGCGGACCGGATCGCTACTACCGCTGGAGCTGGGGAGACGGCACGAGCGAAGAAGACATCACCCCCGAAGCCACCCACGCCTATGCCGAACCCGGCGCGAAGGAAGTCACCCTGGAAGTGGTGAACCCCGAATATGAGACCGCCAAGTCGGTCCAGACGGTGATGGTCAGCGCGCTCCCACCCGAACCCGTCTCGTCCTCCGAGCCGCTCCCGGTCGGACCGCCGATCGTCCCGCCCGCGCCGGTGCGGCCCAGCGCCGGCCCGACGCGCGTCTCACCGCACGCCAGCTTTTCCCACGGTGTCCTCAGCTTGAGGATCTCTTGCCCGCTCGCGAAGCTCACGTGCGCGGGGAGCGTCCTGGCCGAGACCGACGCGGCCTTCCCGAGCGCGCACGGCACCGCGAAGAGGAAATCCAAGGCGCGCCGCCTGGTTCTGGGCAGGGCATACTTCAGCCTTGCGGGAGGCGCTGGCCAGACGCTGACGTTGCACATCACGGGCAGCGCCGCCTCGCTGCTCAAGAAGCTTCGCCGGCTGCCCGCGGTCGTCATGGTCACCGCGCGCGACCCCGCAGGCGATCCGGGGGCGACCACCGTGCACCTGACCCTCGTGGCTGCGGGCGCCACGGCACATCACGCGCGGACATCCCGCTAGCCGCGGACGCGCCGTTCCTGGCGCACAAGCACCGATCTGTCCGCTTGGCTACCGATTTGACGACCGGTTTGGAACCACCCTTTCACCAGTTGACCACCAGATGATTACCATTGTGAACGGCTGGTGACGGATTGGGTGCCGACCTGGAATCATTGTGTGATCTGGCTTGCCAGCGCTGTTTGCGCTAGCTAGCGTAGCCTCCCATCCGGGCTCCCAGGAAGGGGACGGGAGTCGCGGCAACACTTAACGATTTCCCTGAGGGGGCGAAGGAGGTTTGGTTCATGAGGAGCCGCTACGATAGGTGCCGACGAATAGCCGGGGTGGCGGCGTGCCTCGGGTCGACGGCCGCGATCGCGATGCTCGCGAACGCCGGGACGGCGATGGCCTCGGTCGAATGCGTCACGAGCCCCGTGTATGGATCGGGGTCCTCGTTCCAGAATACGGCGCAGGAAAAATTCAAAGCGAACTGGCCTGGCAGCACGAACTGCAAAGCAGGCGTTCCGACCTCCACCTACACCGCGACGTCGAGTGGTGAAGGTCTTGAAGTATTCGGCTTCGGCAATGCTGCTGGGGAAAACAAGGAAGTTTTGCAGCCCGGCAAAGACACGACAGCCAAAAAAGCCGAAGAATCGAAAACATGTGTCGCGCTGGACGAAGAGAAAAACTGCCTTGACCTGTTCGTCGGCTCAGACGACGCACCGTCCACGGAACAGCTGAAATACGCGACGACGGCCTCAGGCGGCCTCTCGAACAGTCTCGCCGGCGAAAAAGGCCACAGAGCCACGGTCGTGATTCCGGTCGCGCAGGGGCCGGTCGCCGCGATCCTCAGTCTGCCGGCCGGACTCAAAGTCGAGAAAAACAGCAGGATCGACCTGACCAACGAAGCTTTCCAGCAGCTGTGGGGGGGCAAAAGCGCGATCAAAGCCCAGGGCGGATATGCCGAAGGTACGTGGTGTGCGCTGCTGACCCAACTCGGCTACAAAGAAGGCCCAGAAGAAGCGGACCCGACTTTCCGGCAGGTGCCCGAGGAAGAAACCCTCGCCCGGTTCTACGCGCCTGAAGAAAGCTACAAAGTACACACCAAAGCGCAGATCGAAAAAAACGAACCGGAAGAAACAGTCAAACTGCCGACAAGGTTCGAAAAAATCAAATCCGAAGGCTGCAGCGCACCGATCAAAGCGCAGGTCCGTTCCTCGGAATCGGGAACGTCCTACGCGGCGAAGTCATACTTCAACCAGATCGAACCGGCCGTCTGGAAATCACTCGCCACAGACGCGGCCACATGGCCTGAAGAAGGCGGGGTCGTCCGCGAAAACCTGAGCACGTCCGGAAACGAAACCATCAAAAACAAAAAAGGCAGCCAGCTGGCGGAAAACGCCGCGGCAACGCCCGGGTCGGTGGGATACGCCGACACGGCCGACGCGGCCAAAGGCGGCGGCTCGACTAGCCGCGCGACGGAGAGCCAGCGGTCATCGCCATCTTCGGCGACGCTGCTGGAGGTCGTGGCGAACGGCGAAGCCGAAAACCTCACCACACACGCCAAAGAAAAAGTGTTCGAAGTGAAAAGCGAACCGGTGAAGAGCATCTCGCATCAGATCCTGTACGCGGACGTGCAGAACAACGGCGTGAAACCGACCGGCGAAAAAGGAGAAGGCGCGAAATTTGCGTTGCCGCTGGTCGAAGGTGGAGCGATCGCGAATGAGGCCAACTGCGAAACGGCAAAACTGGTCGGCGGGGACACGAGCTTCCCCAAACACTGGAACGAATCGTGGCGGGGTGTGCTCACATCGGATCCGGACGCCGCCACGGTGAGCTCGGAGGTCTACCCGGCCTGCGCGATCACCTTTGACATCGCCTGGCATCACTACCGCAACGTGAAGCTCTACGGAAACGTTGCTCACACACCCAACAAACTCGCCAACGAAATGGCCGCAACAGCGAAAGACTATTTCGAATTCATGAACGGTGCGGGTGCGACCGATCTGAAGGAAGGCGGCTACTACGTCGGCCCGCCAACGGCCATGTCGAAGTACATCAAGGCCGCAATCGCCCAGATCGGGCCGTGATCGACTGACATACGCACGACGCCGCTGAGTAGAGCGGCAGATGTGAACGGCCCGTCGCGCAGGTTGCGCGGCGGGCCGTTTGTCGTCCAGGGACGGCCGGCTCTCGTCCGAGGCTAGGATTGGACGAGATGAGCGACGGGGTGAAGAGTCCGAAGCCGGCGCCGCTCAGCTGCCGCGGCGTGAGGACGCCACCGCCGCCGCCCGCCTGTCCTCCCGGCTGGCGGACGGCCCCGCCGGACTTCGTCGGCGTGGGGGCGCAGCGCAGCGGCACGACGCGCTGGTTCGATCTGATCGTCGCGCACCCGCAGGTTCTCGCCCCGGTGGCGACGCGCAAGGAGCTCCACTACTTCGACCGCTTTCACTCCGAGGCGTTATGGGGGCGGCGCGGCGGCCGGTACAGCGACTACTTCCCGCGCCCTGAGGGCATGATCACGGGCGAGTGGAGCCCGAGCTATCTGCCCTCGCCGTGGGCTGCCGGCGATGCTGGCGCGGGCCGCGCCAGCGGCGCGGCTGCTCGTCCTGCTGCGCGACCCGGTCGAGCGCTATCTGTCAGGTCTTCAGCGCCACCATCGGGTGGCTGCCGCGAGCGGGCAGCCGCTCGACGCGATGGCGCCGCTCGACGCCTTCACGCGTGGCCTCTATCACGCCCAGCTCGGGCGGCTCTTAGAGCACTTCCCGCGTGGGCAGGTCCTGATCCTCCAGTACGAGCGCTGCAGCGCCGATCCCGTCGCGGAGCTACAGCGGACCTACGAGTTCCTCGGCCTGCGCGACAGTGGCTTCCCTCCCGATCTGGACGCGCATCCCAACCGGCAGGCCGAGAAGCTCGAGCTCGCGCCCGAGGCCCGCAGGGCGCTGGTCGAGGCCTATGCCAACGACGTCGCTCTGTTGAGTCGCGACTACCCGGAGATAGACGTCGGCCTGTGGCCGAACTTTGCGGCGCTATGAGGCCCGGCCGGCGCGCTCAGCGCCCTATCGAGCACGCACCTGAGCGAGCCGCTGTCGCGCAGCGAGCGCGCGATGTTGTGGCCCCGCTGTGCCAAAGCGATACAGCCGCACGCCATCGAGGCCGGCCAGGCGCTCGGCGTGGAGCCGGTCGGCATGCAACGAGTCGGCGAAGTAGATGCGGTAGGCGGTGTCGGCGCAGCGCGCGCGGGGCAGCAGCTCGCGCATGTCGGTGAAGCGTCGCGTCCACGACGCCCGCCGCCGCGTGGCGCCCAAGTCGCTCATCCCAGCGGTGGTCATCCATCGCGGCCAGGATGTCGAGGTCGAGCACCGTCTGCGGCGCGAAGCAGATGACCGTGTGCGCGCCCAGCAGCGTGCCGAACACGAGCGCGGCATAGCCGCCGGCCGAGCAGCCCGCGACGACGAGCCGCTCGACCTGATGGTGCTCGAGCATCTTGCGCAGCGACTGCGCGACCTCGGCGAGCGTCGAGCCGTGGCGGGGGATGCCGCGGTGATACCAGGCCTGGCGCAGATCGCGCACGAACAGCCGTTTGACCGGCATGCTGCCGGCGGTGAGCGAGAAGAACTCGAAGGGCGGGATGCCGATCTTCCCGACCATGCCGCCGAAGGCGAACAGCAGCGTGCGCGAGTCACCGGCCATGTCCAGGCACAGCGGAGCCTCGGGATCCTCCAGATCGCGGCTGAAGCCCCTTCGCTGAGGACCCGCTCGAGCCGTTGCACGATCGCCCTACTCCCGGCGAGCAGTTGCACAGTCGCCTCTCCGCGCGCGAGGGGCCCGAAGCGATCGCGGTGGGCCCGCTCGAAGGCCAGGTACTCCGACAGGGCGGCTCGCAAGTTCGAATAGCGCCGCGCCGTCGCGCGGGCGCCCGGCTTCAGCGTCGCAGCAGCTCGCGGTCGGCTACCAGCGAGCCGAGCGCTGTCGAGCGCGTCCTGGGGCCCGAATGTGTCCACGGCCAGGGCGTTGCGACCCTGCTCGACGAACTCCCATGCCCCGCCGACGGCGGGCACGACCGCGGTCGCGCCGCACGCCATCGCCTCGAGCGCCGTGCGCCCGAAAGCCTGGTAGACCGACATGTCCAGGAAGACGTCCGTCGCGCGCAGCTGCTCGGCCACCTGTGCGCTGGCTCAGCATGCCCAGATGGCGCTCGAGCACCTCCTCGGCGTCGGGCAGGATCTCGCGCAGTTCATCCGCGTAGCAGCCGAACGTGCTGACCTCGACCGCGCTCGGCGAACCGCTCGCGCAGGCGCTCGAGCACCGCGACGCGTGGCCAGCGGCTGGCGGCGCGCCGTGCGGGGCCGGACCATCGCCAGCACCCGCAGCGGACTCCGTCCTGTAGCCGACGCCCCACGCCCGGCGCGAACAGCTCGCGGTCGATGCTCGGCCTCGACCTTCTCCACGAACAGGCCGTGGCGCTCGGCGACGACGTTGCACAGCCAGTGGGACTTGGCGAACAGCAGCATGTCTGGCAAGCGCGGTGTAGGAGGCGATCGCCTCCTCGGCGATGTAGGGGGCGGTGAAGAAGGGCTCGTAGTCCTGCACGTAGTAGGCGGGCAGGAAGTCCGTGCGGGCGGCGCGGATGCGCCTTGAGCATCGCCACCGACTTGTAGTGGGTCGCCGAGATCACCTCCGCGTCGGCGGTCTTAGCGACGAGGTCGTCCGTGTCGCTGAAGGTCTGGAAGATCTCATCGGCGTCCTCGTAGATCAGCCGCGGCCCGCTCGCGATCCCACTGCGGAAGCGCGATGCGCGCCGGTACGCCAAGGCTGCGCAGCCCCTTGCACCTCCTGGTAGATCGAATGCGACCCTCCCGAGCCGCCGTGGGCGAGGCCCGGGAGCAGGAACACGATCCGCAGCGGATCCGCGATCGCCTCGGCGAGCAGCGGGGCGATCGCCTGCGGTGAGGCGCTCCGCTCGGCCACCGCCGCGCTGCACGGCCTCCAGGCGCCGATCGGCCTCCATCGCCGAGACGAGCCCTTCGATCTCGCTGCGGCCGTGCTTCTCGAGGAACGCCTCATAGTTGCGCCTGGCGAGGTCGGCGCGTCCGTCCGGGCCGAACGACCTCGACTTGGCGTGGTGGACGTAGGCGTCGTCGGCGACGGCGAGCTCGAAGCCCGCGCGCGCGCGCGCTGGGAGTAGTCGTTCTCCTCGCAGTAGCCGCCCGCGAAGCGCTCCTCGTCGAGCGGGCCGACGGCGTCGATCACGCCGCGCTTGATCGCGTAGCAGAAGCCGTTGAGGAACGGCAGGCGCGTGTCGGTGCGCGGCGCGCCGCGCTCGAGGATCAGGCCCATGCCGTCGACGGTCAGCCAGTCCGGCAGCGCGTTCGTCGGCCCACGCCGCCGCCGTCCCTGACGACAGGCACCGACTGGTGGCTCGCGGCGTTCGAGAGCGGCCCGAGGACACCGATCGCGCCCGCGCCTCGCCGTGGGCGATGAGCCTGGCAAGCCAGCCGGCCGAGACGACGGTGTCGCTGTTCAGCAGGATCACATAGTCGCTGCTCGACGCCTCGAGCCCCCGGTTCGCCGCGAGCGTGTAGCCGTGCGGCGGCTCCTCGCGCTCGATCAGCGTCGCGGCGGGGTGGCGCTCGGCGAAGGCGCGCAGGAAGCGCGTGGTCGGCGCATCGCTGCCGTCATTGACGAGGATCAGCCGGAAACGGCGTCCGGTCTTCGCCAGCAGCGACCACAGGCACAGGCGCAGATCCTCGAGCGCGTTGTGCACGCACACCACGACGTCGACGCTCGGCTCCCCGGCTCCTGCTCGCACCCCGCGCCGACGAGAAGTCCCAGCGTGTCGGGCGGGCACGGCACGCGACAGCGGGTCGCGCTCCTCCTCGCACGGCAGCGCGCCCTCGAGGAGCGGCAGGTAACAGGTCGAGCAGTGTCCGCCACGCCTCGCGCTCTGCCCCCGGCACCGGCCCCGCGTCCGTCGGCGGTTCCCCGTGCCGACCCGCGAACGGGCGCCGTCGCGTCTGTCGGGGCGCGAGCGGAACAGCCTCACAGCGAGGCCTCGCCGCCGCCCGGTGAGAGCGCGCCCGAGCGCCCGTCGGCGAGCAGACGCAGCTGCTCTTCGAGCTCCTCGACCCGCTCGAGGTCCTCGCTCAGCTCGCGCACCTGCTCGCTGAGCTCGCGCACCCGCCGTTTGAGCGCGACCGTCTCGCGCGGGTCGGGAGATCGCATGATCTGCTTGAGCTGGGTCTCGCCCAGGCGGCGCAGCAGGCCGGCACGCTTGCGCTCCGACTGGATGCGCGCCGGCTCGATCGCCTCGCACTGGGCGAGCAGGAACGCCGGCGTCTGGATCGAGTCGCAGCAGCTCGCGCAGCGCGGCGTTCGACGCGAGCATCGCGGCGCTCACGAGGATCGCAATTCCGCCCAGGCCCGGGACCGACCACGAGCGCCACGAGCCCTCCGACTCGCTGATGAAGTCCTCCACCGCGCTGAGCACGCCGTTTGCGGGCGTGTTATCGAGCAGCGCGTTCTCGCGGTGCTCGTTCAGTCCGGCGCCGAGCTCGGCCTGCCCGGGCACGACTCCGCGGCGGGCATGGGGTTGGCGGTGGGCCTCGGGGATCGCATCCGGATCGCGGTAGCTGTCGCGACGCCCGTACGGCCAGCCGGTCTCGTGCACGAGGATCACGGGAGGATCGCGTCCCTCCTGCGCGCGCGCACGATCGAGCGAGCGCAGCTCGTTGATCACCGTGAACCAGTTGTGATCCCCGTCGATCAGTGCCAGATCGACGTTCTCGATCGTCCCGAGAACCTCGAGGCTCCGCGCGCGATGAAAGCGCAGGTGCTCGCCGTGATCGGCCTCGAGTCGCTCGACGCTCAGCGCTCGGGTCGGGGTCGATCACGTGCAGGACCGCCCCGCTGTCCTGCGCCCAGTCGAGCAGCGGCCGGCTCACGCCCTCGATGTCGGCTCCCACCTCGACGATCACCCGCGGGGCGAGCACATCGAGCAGCGGAAAGATGAGCAGCTTCAGAAACGGTGCATGACGGCCTCGGTGCGCTGCGCGGCGACCTTTGGCCCTCGAGAGTGTATGGGCGCAAATCGCGCTGCGGGCCACGCGCGCACGGCGATTCACCGCATCTTCACAAGAGCACGGGCCGAGCGACTAGGTTTGCCCCTCGAGGCGAGCCATGCCGAGCGCGAGACCGATTGAGCAGCCCGCGACCGCGGAGCCGACGCAGGACTCGACCGCCGCGGTCCTGTGCCGGCTCGCCGGCGGCCCCGCGCCGCGGCGCGGGGCGCAGGGCGCCCTCGAGGGGGAGGAGTTCCCCTGGTGCTGGCGCGCCCGGCCCGAGCTGAAGGGCGTTGATCCCGCTCAGCCCGAGCCCGCCGAGCAGCTGCCGACCGTCGCCTACCTGCTTCCGGGGCTTCCGCCGGAGGGATCGGGTGGGTCGCACTCGCTCGTGCAGGAGGCGCGCGGCCTGCGCGAGCTCGGTGGAGACGCAAGGATCTGCGTTCCCGTGGATTCGCTCGACGACGGCGGCAGCGCTCTACGGAAACGAGGACGGACTGTTCGCCGACCTACCGCAGCGACGCCGGCCTTCCCCGGAGTGAGCGACTCCTCGCTGCTCGACGCGGTCGCGGGCGCGGACGTGGCGGTCGCGACCGAGTACCCGTCGGTCGAACTGCTCGCGAGGCTCGCAGCGCGCGCGCCCGGAGCATCGCGTGCGCCTACTACGTGCAGGACTATGAACCGCTGTTCGCCCCGCCAGGCAGCTCCCGATCCGATCGGGCGCTGTTGTCCTATCGGGCGATGCCCGGACAGACCCTGTTCGCGAAGACCCACTGGCTTTGCAACGTCGTCTCCGAGCTGCACGGCGTGCCGGTGGCGAAGGTCACACCGAGCCTCGATCGGGAGCTCTTCCATGCAGCGCGGGCGCCTCACCGGATGCGGGCGTGCTGCGCGTCGCCGCGATGGTCCGCCCTCGCACGCCGCGGCGGCGCCCCGCGGCCACGCTCGACGCCCTCGCCGGCGATCGCGCGGCGCTCGGCGACGCGGCGGCGCTGCATCACCTTCGGCTGTGATGAGCGCTCGCTTCGTGGAGCTCCCAGGGCACGCCGTCCCGGGCGTCTCGACCACCTCGGCCTGCTCGAGCCGGCGCGAGGTCTCCGAGTTGATGCGCCGCAGCGACGTGTTCATCGATGCCTCGGCCTACCAGGCGTTCGGGCGCACCGGCCTCGAGGCGATGGCCTGCGGGGCGGTTCCGCTTCTGCCCGCGCTCGGCGGCGTCCATGAGTACGCCAGTCCACGACGAGAACGCCCTGATCCTCGCCGACGGCAGCCCGGCGGCGATCGCCGACGCGGTCGATCGGCCTCGCGCTCGACCCGGCGCGGCTCGATGCGATGAGCTGCGCCGGCGTGGCGCGCGCGCGGAGACTTCTCGGTCGAGCGGGCGGCGCGCAGCCAGCTCGAGCTGTTCTCCTGGTCGTCGACCGCCGGCGCCCGTCGGGCATCCTCCGCCGCTGCCGGCCGTTCCTGGCCCATGAGCCCATTTCGTCGAGCGGCTCAGCGATCACGCCGCGAGCCTGCGCGGGCCGACGTGCCGAAGCGGGCAGCCCCGAGCATCGGGCACCGGCCCCGGCGTCGCCCTCGGGCAGTCCGCGCAGGTACCACAGCTCGCGTTCTGGCAGAGCCCGGTGGCGCGCGCGGCGATCAACCGCAGGATCAGCGGCGATCCGGAGCTCGGACCCGAGACCTACTTCGCACGCCGCCACGGCCCCGTCGATCGTCGCGCCGCACGCCCTCTCGCTGCGAGCCATCGACGCCAAGCTCGAGGTCGGCGCTCGCTGGAGGCCGGCTCCGTGCGAGCATGTCACGGGGCTGGACGACGACTCAGCGACGCGTCTAGCCCTCGCCGCAGGGCGCGTGCCCGAGCCCCTGCGCGACCGGGTCGCCTTCCAGCTCGGGACGCTCGATCGGTGGGAGCCGCCCGAGCCGCTTGGAGCCGCCGTCTGTCGCAGCTTCCTGCATCGCCGCGCGGACCTCGAGCATGGTGACTCGATCGCCTCGCGACGATGCTCGCGCCGGGCGGCCTGTTGTTCGTCGAGGATTTCGTCGGTACCTGCGCAGCTTTCAGTGGACCGACGCCCAGCTCGAGGCGATCAATCGCCTGCTGCGCGTGCCTTCCGCCGGAGCTCTTGGCGGACCTGAGCGCCGACGACGGGCGTCCGAAGCGCTCGGTCGAGCGACCCTCGCTGCCGAGCGGCTCGTGGCCGGCGGCTCGCAGGAGGCCGTGCGGAGCGATGAGATCCTCGCGGTGCTCGACGCCCGCTTCGAGCGGGTCGAGATCTGCTCCCTACGGCGGCGCCGTCGTCCACCAGCTGTTCAGCCGCATCATGGGCAACTTCGCCGACCGTCCGGACCTCGTGGGCGTGCTGATGGAGGTCGACGCCCTGCTGACCGACACGGGCGTCCTTCGCTCCGACTACGTCTGGGGCGTCTGGCGGCGCCGGCCCTGAGCGGCGCTCAGGCGATGGGCGGCGTGTCCGAGCTCCCGCGCAGGCGGCCCGGCAGCGCCCGGTCCCACCACAGCGCCGGCCCGGAGACCCAGTTGTTCGGGATGCACGACGGCCAGGATCGGCGAGCGACGGTCGATCAGCAGGTCGATCGGATCGAGCCCCTCCTTCCAGCGCGCCCTCCGGCGCCGCTGCGGTCGGTCAGCCAGACGTCGAGTCGGTGCGCGCGCATCGCCGCGTTGGCGTCCCAGCGAAGCCCGTAGTCGGCCCAGTCCTGATCGAGCAGGAGCACGCCGTTGTGCACGCCGGGCATGCGCGTGTCACCGTGCGGACACGCCGAGCGGACCGGGCCGAAGCGCTCGGCGAACGCCGCCAGCTCTGCGCGCAGGAGCTCCCGCGCCTCGGGGATCAGCTCCTCGGCCGCGGCCGGGCCGAGGCCGCGGCGCAGCAGCTCGCGCGTGAGCGTCTCGTAGTGAAGCCCGACGGCATGCCCCTGCGAGCGGATCGCCTCGTACCACCCCAGGGACGCGCTGTGCGCCAGCGGAAGTACCACGTGGAGAGCACGCCCAGCTCGCCCTCGATCTCCGCCATTCTCAGCGCCGAGGCAGGGTGCTGGTCGACGTCGTGGCGAAGCAGCAGCCGCGGCTCGCTCGCGCCGCGAGCTCGGGCTCGGCCAGCCAGCCTCCAGTGACAGCACCGCGTAGCCCTGCTCGCAGCGCGATGCGCAGGAGCGTGCGGTACTCCCCCCAGCGTGACCGCGACAGCGTGC
Source organism: uncultured Solirubrobacteraceae bacterium (assembly GCA_963730575.1). Lineage (GTDB taxonomy): Bacteria > Actinomycetota > Thermoleophilia > Solirubrobacterales > Solirubrobacteraceae > Palsa-744. The sequence continues at coordinate 325,286 of CAVSSG010000005.1, read as the reverse complement.
GGCTCAAGCGTCTGCGCGTCCCTGTCCGCCGTGGGCCTGAGCGTCCTGGTTATCACCTGGTTATCGGGGCTGACGATGGGTGGATGGCGCCTTTACAATCGTTCACATCATGGCCTCGACGCCACCCGCACCGGCGCGATCATAGCCATCACCCGTTGCAGACCACTCGAGATCGGCGATAGGCGATGGCGACAGGAAGCCTGGACCCTGAGCTCGGGCGCACCCCGACGCTCCATGCCCGAGGACGGCGGAGATCATGGAGTATCACAGCTCGAGCGCGAGCTGCAGATCCGCGACCGCGACGAGCAGGCCGCGCGTCGCGAGGTGATGCGGCTGACCGAGCGGCTGGCTCGCCAGAGCGGCGAACTGGCGCGTACCGCGCGCAGGCTCGAGCAGACCGTCTCCGCGCTGTCGGTCGCGCTGCGCCAGATCAGGGCCGACATCGAGCGCGCGCTCGGCTCGCGCGCGTGGCGGCTCGGTCACTTCACGACGCGGACGCTCTCGCGAATCGCGGGGCGCACCGTTCGCACCGAAGGCGCGCTCGTGGCCGCCCTGGCTCGGATCGAGCGTGTTCAGCAGGCGACCCACATCGATCTGGCGTCCGGCTCGACACGGCCGGCCGGTCGTGCTCGCCCCCGCGCCGGCGCTCGCGCCTGTCCCCGCCGCAGCGGCGGGATCCTCCGAGGCGGAGGTGCTCGAGCGCCGCCGGCGCCGTGTGCGCTGGCCAAGGAGCTGCGCCGGCGCCTGGGCGCGGCGCCGCAGCGCGAGCGCTGGCCGTCGGTCAGCGTGATCGTGCCCACGCGCGACGGGCGCCACGACCTCGAGCGGCTGTTCGCGGGCCTGATCGAGCACACCGACTATCCCGAGTTCGAGGTGGTCGTGATCGACAACGGCTCGAGCGACGACACGCTTGCCTATCTCGAAGAGCTCCAGGCGCCCTTCCCGGTTCACGTGCTCGCCGCCGAGCGAGAACCTATCGTTTGCGGAGGCCAACGCGCGCGGCGTCGCGCGCGCGGGCCGGCGAGCTGCTGCTGTTCCTGAACAACGACATCGAGCCCTTCGAGGAGGGCTGGCTGAAGGAGCTCGTGTGCGTTCTGGATGGCGAGGGCGTGGGGGCGGCGGGTGCGACGCTGCTGCATGGCGAGCAGAGTTCGCCGGGCCGGGCGGCGAGCCGCTCGTGCAGCACCGCGCGATCCGCTTCCGCTGGCAGGAAGACACGTCAAAGCCTTCAATGCGGCGACGGCGAGAGCCTGTGGGCAGGTGCCGCTCGGACGCCGAGCTGCGGGCTCCCGCGGTGACCGCGGCGTGCATGCTGATCACAGCGCGAGTCGCTTTCGCGCGCGTGGGCGGGTTCGACACGGCTTACCGCTACGGGACCGAGGACGTCGACCTCGGCCTGAAGCTGCTTGCGGCGGTCGCGCAGAGCGCGGGTGCCGGGCGCTCGGTGCTGATCCACAGCGAGTCCTCGAGCCAGAATCGTGCGGGCCGCGACTTCCGCCGGCTCAACCGCGACGAGAACCGCGGCTGTTCCTCGAGTGCTGGGGACCGCAGCCTGCTGCGCGAGTACCGCCTGGCCAGGCTGCGCTGCGACCCCTTCTGGACGGACGGCGCGGGCGCGCACGTCGCCATCACGCTCACGAGCCTGGACGTGTCCGACGGCTGGGGGATTGGTACTCGGGCCACGAGATCGGCGAGGCGCTCGAGGAGCTCGGCTGGCGCGTGAGCTACCTCGAGCGCAAGGGCGATCGCTGGTATGAGCTGCCCGAGGATCTGGACTACCTGCTCTCGCTAATGGACTCCTATGACCTGAGCCGCGTGCCGGCGCACGTCGTCACGATCGCGTGGATTCGCAACTGGACCGAGCGCTGGCTCGAGCGTCCCTGGTTCGAGCGTCGCCGACCTGCTCCTGGTCTCCTCGAGGCGCTCGGCCGAGCTGATCGAGGAGCGCACGGGCCGTCGCAGCGAGCCCTTTCCGCTGGCGGTGAACCCCGAGCGCTTTCGCCCCCGCGCGGCCGAGGAGCGATTCCGCGCCGACTATGCGTTCACCGGCAACCGCTGGGGCAAGGACCGCGACATTCAGCGCGCGCTCTCGCCGCGCGAGCATGAGCGGGTGGACGATCTACGGCAGGGGCTGGGAGGAGGTGCCCGAGTTCGCGCCGTATGCCCGCGGCGAGCTTTCATACGACGAGCTCGCGCTGCTTGTATCCGAGCGTGAAGCTCGTGCTTGACGATACGCAGGGGCCGACGCTGCCCTACGGCGCGGTCAACGCGCGCGTGTTCGACGCGCTCGCGTCGGGCACGCTCGTCATCACGAACTGCGAGTCGGGCGTGCGAGAGCTGTTCGACGGGGACTTCCCCGTGTGGAGCTCGCGCGAGACGCTCAGCGGTCGAGCCTCGACGAGCTGCTCGGCGATGAGTCGCCGCCGCGCCACGCTGGCCGTCGCGCTACCGGGAGATGGTGCTCGCGCGCCACACCTATGCCCACCGGGCAGCGCGCCTGCGCGAGCTCCTGATCGAGCATGAGCAGCGACTCAGCTTCTGCCTGAAGGTCGGCGCGCCCGACCGCGAGGCAAGCCCCGAGATGGGGCGACCTGCATTTCGCCGAGGCGATCGCGCGCGAGCTGCGCCGGCGCGGGCATCGCACGCTCATCCAGACGCTCGATGAGTGGGAGGAGGAGGCCGGGCTGTTCTATGACGTCGTGGTTCACCTGAAGGGTCTGTCAGCCGCTTTCACCCCAAGCCGGGTCAGTTCAACGTGCTGTGGTCCATCAGCCACCCGGCCGAGCTGACCGGCGATGAGTGCGATGGCTATGACCTCGTGGCTGTCGCCTCGCCCACTGTTTGCGGCCCGGCTTGCAGAGCGGACTACGACGCCGGTGGTCGTCCTCGAGCAGGCGGCCGACCCCTGGGTCATGTACCCGGACCCCCGCGAGGCAGCTCGCGCACGAGCTGGTCTACGTCGCCAACTCGCGCAACGTGCTGCGCCCGATCGCCCGCGAGCTGCTCTCGACCGAGCACGACCTGGCGATCTGGGGAGCCAACTGGGACGGGCTGATCGACACCTCCCGCGTGATCGCCGAGCACGTGCCCAACTCCGCGCTGCGTCAGGTATACAGCTCGGCGGACATCGTGCTCAACGACCATTGGGAGGACATGCGCCATTATGGCTACATCTCAAACCGCGTCTACGACGCGCTCGCGTGTGGAGCGCTGGTGCTGAGCGACGAGGTGCCGGGATCTGGCCGAGCGCTTCGGCGACGCCGTCGTGGTGTACCGCTCCGGGGATGCAGCTGCGCGAGTGGATCGACCGGCTGCTCGCCGACCCCGCAGAGCGCCGCCGCCGCAGCGAGCTGGGACGCTCGATCGTGCTCGAGGGCCATACCTTCGCGCACAGAGTCGATCGGCTGCTGTCCATCGTCGAGCAGCATCTGAGCCAGCCACGCGCAGGCGTGCTCGTCTGCGCGCCGCGGTCTGAGCACAGATGCGCATCTGGCTCAGTGACGGCGACAGGCGCCTTGACGAGGGCAGCGGCTACGGCCAGGTGTCCGCAGCGCTCTCGCGCGGTCTGATTGCGCTCGGGCACGAGGTCCGCTTTCAGGAGTATCCCGGCATGGAGGTGGCCCTGTTCATATGCCCGCCCGGACAGATCAAGCTCGGCCGCCCGTGCGCTCGGCCGCGATCACGATGCACGAGCTCGATCACCTGCCCGCGGACAAGAGCGACTGGCCCGCGATTCTGAACCGGCTGGATCTCATCATCACCCCCACGACTGGAACCGCGCGGTCTGGGAGCGGGCAGGTGTCACGACCCCGATCGCGGTCGTCCCGCTCGGCGTTGACCCCGAGCTCTACTACCCGGCGACGGGTTTGCGCTGCACGTTCCTGTGCGTGCATGAGAACCTCGGCGGAGAGACCTCGCGCGAGAACTGGCTCCAGACGCTGCGCTCCTACCTGGCGCACGTTCACGCGCGAGGACGATGTGCGCCTCCTGATCAAGACCTGGAAGTGGAAGCCGCAGGCGTTCGCAGCGGCGCGCGAGGCGGTGCTCGACGAGCTGGGACTCGAGGCGTCGCAGGCCGCCGAGATCGAGGTGCTGGACGCGGTCCTGTCGCCCGATCAGATGCGCGAGCTCTACCAGGGCGCGTGGCTGTTGGTCAAGAACGCCAACCGCGAGGGCTGGAGCATGCCCTGCACGGAGGCGATCGCGTGCGGCACGCCCGTCGCGGCCAGTGCGATCGAGCCGCTGCTCTCCCATCTGCCCGAGGACACACGCTGGTTTGCGCCGGGCGATGGCGAGGAGCTCGAGCGCCTCCTCAGAAGCGAGTACGGGCGCTTCGTCTCACGCTTGCGCCTGGCCCGGCGCCACGACGCCACCGTGACCGCCAAGCTCGTCGAGCTCGCCCTTGCGAGGCTCACGCACTCGAGCGCGGCTTGAGCGCCCACGCCGTCAGCGCCGGGCACTTGAGCCGGCCGTCGTCCTCGCGGCACTTCCACTGCGCCTGCACGGTTACCTCGACGAAGCCGCTGTGCTCGAGCGTCTCGGTGAGCAGCTCCTGGTTCCAGGCGCACTTGTGGACGTCCCACACGGTGTAGCCGCGCTTGTTCTCGACGGCGTAGATCAGATACGACCACTCGCTCCAGGTGATCTGCCCCTCGGCGAGACAGCGGTTGTGGGCCTCGTGGTTGTTGGTGACGATGCGAACGGCGTCTCCCGGCTCGAGCACCCGCTTCCACTGCTCGAGCATCGGCGGGACCTCGTGACGGGCCACGTGCTCGAGGAACCAGTGCGAGTAGATCTCCTGCGCCACGCCCGCATCGAAGCTCGCAAGCGTGCGGCCATCGTCGAGGACGTCCACTCCCTCGTGCGCGACCGCGTCGACGTGCACGTATCCGGGCGTTGGCTTGGTGCCCGCCCCGATCTCGATCTTCACGGGCGGCGGGCGAGCACATGGTGGTAGCCGGCGAGCCGAGCCGGACGGCGGTGGCCGGGCACTGCTCGCCAGTGCACCGCTTGAAAGCCCGCTCGGCGCAGCTCGCGCACGGCGCCGCCCGGCGTTCGCAGCCGCACATTTGAGCGGTGGCGCCCGAGCCTCGCGATCACGCGCTCGGCAAGTGCGGGACTCAACAGGCCCAGCAGCGGGATCCCCGTGAACTGGTCGCGCGGATGCAGGCGATTGGGGTTGCGCACGATCAGCCAGCCGCCGGGGCGAAGCACGCGGCGGATCTCGCGCAGGGCGCGCTCATGCTCGCTGCGCTCGACGATGTAGCACAGGGAGTTGTTGGCCACGACGAGGTCGACGCTCGCGTCGGGCAGGGGCAGCGACTGGGCGTGCGCGCACACGAACCTGAGTGCGAGGCCTCGCCGCCCGGCGATCGCGAGCGCGACGTCCGCGCGCTCTTCGTTGGGATCGACCGCCACGACATCGGCGCCGAGGTGCGCGTAGTAGAGCGCGAGCGCTCCGAAGCCCGCGCCGAGGTCGAGCACGCGCTGTCCCTCCACGGGGCCGCCGCCGGCTTCGGCCAGCAGCCGCAGGGGCAGGCGTCCGCGGTGGGCCGCGAGCATCGAGTTGGTGTCGAGGGTGACCAGCCCGGCGGCCGTGTCCAGTCGCTCGCCGCGGCGCTCGTAGTGCTCGATGATCTCGTCGCGCAGCTCGTGCGCGATCGGCGCGAATGCTGGGGGACTGACCGTGCCGGACACCTGTGCGCTCATAGTGCCTCGCCCACGCCGGCACGGATCGGCCGCCCGGCGTGGCCGCGGGTGCTCCGCGCGGGGGCGCTGGACGGTGTCCACTCCTGCTCGCCGAGGGTCCGCAGCCTGTGGGCAGCAGCGTCCATCTCGATCAGCTCGAGCGAGTCGGCCCCCTGCTCCGATCAGCTCGTGGCCGACGACGTCGCGCTGGGCCTCGGGCTCCCTGGAGAGCAGATAGCGCGCGATGCGGGGGTACAGCTCCTCGCGCCCCGGCCGGCGCGCGGGCGGCGCCGATCAGCTCGCGCAGCGCACCGACGTACTCGATCGCGATCTCCTCCTCGCTGCGGCCCAGCTGCGCCGCCAGCGCCGCCGTACCCATCCCGTCGCGCTCGATCGACGCGAGCACCGTGCGCTGCTCCGGGTCCAGGCGCGCGAGCCCCGTCCCATGGCTCTTCGAACCGAGCTCGCTGTGCAGGGCAGCGCGTGCCAGCCTGGCGAGCGGTCGGAAGTGCGTCTTGGGGATGACCCTGAACGCGAGCAGGACGATCATGTAGCTCGCCAGCACCAGGACGAGCACGACGGCGCGTCCGCTTGGCCACAGGGCCAGCCCCACCGCCTGCACGCACGCCGCGGTCGCGGTCGCGGCCGCGAGCCCCGCGAGCGGCCTCACCTGGATGCCGAACGAGGCGTTCTCCCTTCTCGCGAGCCCGATCCACATCGTGCAGGCCACCAGCAGCCCCACGATCACTGCCAGCGGGGCTCCGTAGGCGCCGAGCCACGGAATCGTGATCGGGCTCAGCCCGAACTGCAGCGCGACCGCCAGAACGGCGCCGAGGCTGTACCACCGCATGCGCTGCTTCACCCTGACGGTGCGAACGAGCATGATGTAGAGGCCGTAGCAGACGAACGCCACGCCGATCAGCGGGATCAGAGGCGCGGCTGCCCGGTACTCGCGTCCCGCGAGCAGCACGAGCACGTTCGCGAAGACGTCCAGCAGCACGACGATCGTCATCGAGACGAGCAGGTAGTAGCCGAGCATCGCGCCTCGCACGCGCTGCTCGCCGACGTGCTTGTAGGTGGCGCGGAAGAGCACGCCGTGCTCGAGCGGCGCCCACGTCATCAACAGGGCGCTCGCGAAGTAGGAGGGGACCACCGCGAAGCGGCTGGCCACGCGGTAGATGCCGAGCTCGTGGGTGGAGGCGAAGCGCGACAGCAGGACGATGTCCGAGCTGTGCACCACGTACAGGCACAGCACCGGCACGACCACCATCGAGCCGAGGCTCACGATGCGCTTGACATCGGCCGGCGAGAACGCCAGCGCGTAGCTGCGCCTGGCCATCGCGACGCATACGGCCGTCGCGCCGAGCGTACCCAGCGCCGTTCCGGCGAGCGCTCCCTTGGTGCCGAAGCCGAGGGCCACCAGCGGGACCACGCCGGCCACCACGAACAGCGGCCTGGTCGCGTTGAAGAGCGCAAACCGCCCCGGCCGGCGCTCCATCCTGAAGACGTTCACGGTCAGCCGCCACAGCGATCCCGCTGCGGCCGAGACCGCGGCCCAGCGCACGAGCGAGGCGCCCCCGCGGTGGTAGCCGCCTGGGCGGTGGTGAAGCAACGCCTGCGAGAGCTCTGTAGAGAACGCGAAGCACACGGCCGTGCCCGCGGTTACGATCATCAGCGTCAGCACGACCCCGGTGCCCAGTGCGCGTCTCGGGGCCGAGGTGACCTTCGTCTCTGAGCCGACGTCGTCGCCTTCGCCCTCTGAAGCCCCGTACACGAGCATGAACGTGCCGTGCAGGCTGCCGGTGTTGTAGAAGACCGTGAGGAAGCCGGCGAACACGAACAGCACGCCAAGCTCCCCGTACTGCGCCGGCAGCAACAGGCGTGTGAGTACGGCCACGCTCACGAGGCTGAAGGGCGCGACCGCGAGCAGCCCGGCGATGTAGATGAGGGTGTGGCGGGTAAGACGCCCGCCCGTGAGCGTCACGAGCCTGCGGCCCACGCCCCGATCGTTGGGCGCGCCGCTCACGGTGCCCGCCGACGGCGACATGCCCGGAGGGTATAGGCCGGATCTCCAATTTGGACGCGCGCGAGCACCCCGGTAACAACATCTTCACGGACGCATCCGGCCGATTCCGTCTACTTGTTTGATCGCGGCATCGACGGCACACGTGGACTACGACGAGACGAGCTCCGAGTATGCGCAGCGCGTCGGCGCGCACTGGGGCCGCCGACACAGCGCCATCCGCTCGTGGTGGCAGAGCCCGGTCGTGCTCGAGGAGGTCCAGCGGCGGATAACAGGCCACGCGGGCAAGCGCGTGGAGGAGTACTTCCGCGATCGCCATTGCACGAGGCCCTTCGGCCGGGCCCTCTCGCTAGGGGCCGGCGGCGGCCAGCTCGAGCGATCGATGCTCGAGCTCGGTGTCTGCAGGGAGATCGTCGGCATCGATATCAGCGAGGCTCGCGTCGAGCAGGCGAACGCCGCGATCCCGCAGGCTCTGCGCGGCCGTCTGTCGTTCGAGTGCCACAACCTGGAGATCTGGCGACCCGTTGGGTCCTTCGACTTGGTGATCGCGAGAGACGTACTGCACCACATCACGCGGCTCGAGGAGCTATGCGACACGCTGACCCGGCTGCTTCGCCCGGGGTCGCTCTTCTACGTCGATGAGTACGTTGGGCCGGCGCGCTTTCAGTGGACCGACGGACAGCTCGAAGTCATCGCCCGACTGCTCGACCGTCTCTCGCCGGAGCGGGTCGCCGACGTGGTCGAGCCCGCGCTGGGACCGCGCCGTCGCGTGGAGCGCCCGTCCGTCGAGGGCATGATCGCCTCCGACCCCAGCGAGTCCGTGCGCAGCGACGAGATACCTGGCATTCTCGCTGCCCAGTTCGAGGTCGTGGAGCGTCGACCATATGGGGGAGCCGTCTTCCACCAGCTGTTCAACCGCATCATGGGCAACTTCGAGGGCCACGACGACCTCGTGCGTACGTTGATGGAGGTCGACTTTCTGCTGTGTGACACGGGCGTGCTCCAGACGAACTACGAATGGGCGGTGTATCGCACGCGCGGCTAGCCCTCGCGTTCAGGGCCGCTGCTCGCACACGTGCAGGCGACCGAAGTAGCCGCCCTCGCGCATCTCCACTAGGCGCACGCTGTCGAAGTGCGCTCCCACCGTCCCCGGCAGATCGGCGCCGAAGCGCCAGACGTTGCCGAAGTTGTTTGGCGGGTGGCGCTCAGAGCGCTCGAGCGAGGGCTTGAAGGGAATCTCGAGCAGCGCCGTGCCCCCGGGCACGAGCACTCGGGCGATCTCGGCCAGCGCCCGCTCGTAGTCCGGGATCTCCTCGATCACGTGCTGGACGATCATCAGATGCAGCGAGCGCTCGGCGAACGGGGCGAGGTCGCAGAGGTCAAGCTCGCGGTCGATGAATCCGACCGCACGCGGGTCGTTGGGATGGCCGCGCCGCGATTGATCGATGCTCTCATAACGCCATCCGCGCTCGCGCAGAAAGTCCCCGTAGACACGCGGGCTCACCGGTCCCACCTCGAGCGCGCGACGTCCCCCGCCGGCGGCCAGCAGCTCTGACATCTGCCTCGCGAGCGCGCGGTGGCGCTCGAGCGCGTCGCAGCGCCCGCAGCGGGCGCCGGGGCGTCCTGCGAACTCCACGAGGTCTTCAGACGCACAGAACGGGCATGCCCCGTTCGTGCTCGGCGCCGGCGCGGAGCTCAAAGGGGGGAGCTCTCCAGCAGGTCGATTTCCCTGATCAGATGGATGACGAGCGGTGGGCGCTCGATCTCAAGCTGGGCCAGCGGCAGGGTTTGCGAGGAAAAGAGGGTGGTCCGCCGCGCCCGCTCGGCGAGCCACATGACGACGGGCAGCGCCGCCGTATCGCCAACGACGGCCAGACGCGCGTGCTCCTCGCCGTCGGCCCTCGCGTACGCACGCACGGGCACTGGTTGCGCCTGCGCGAGCTGCGGCTCGACGGGCATTCGCCGCGCTTGAAGGCGGCTCACGTTGGCGGCGATGCCCTCCTCGGGTTCGGCGTCCGGCTCGCCGTCGCGGACTTCGCCGTGAAGCCACTGGAGCTTGGGTGCGTCGATCAGCGTCCCACGGTAGGAGGGGACGGGGCGAAGATGAAGATCGGCCAAAGGTGCCGGGCGCAGCTCCGGAACCGTCTTGTGGGCCTCCTTTAGGAGCGCTCGGGCGACGAAGAACGCGCCGAGGTCGTTCCAGTCCGCGTCTGTGCGGTGGTAGCAAGGTCCGTGGCGCGCGGCGTGGCGCAGCACCGACACGAGGTTCATGATCTCAACGTCGTCGAGGTCGCGCACGCGGGCATTCAGTTCGCCCACCCAGCTGCGGTCGCTCGAGGGAGCGGCTCTCACGATGTTTCGCTTGGCCGGCACCAGCACCGGCAGATAGCCGATCCCCAGGGCCGTGCACGTGCTGGCCGCCCCGCTCAGCCCGACGGCGATCGCGTCGAGCTCGGCGGAGGTCGGCTCGGGGTGGGGCTCGAACTCGCGCGCGTCGATGAGCCAACCGGAAAAGCTCACGGCGCGAGGGCTGTCCGCGACTGGAGTCTTCCCAGCGTCGGCCGCGGGCGCGTCGCTTGCGAGCGCGCTCATGAGGCGAGTTTGGCCGCTCGCCGGTAGGCCCCGCTGAGCGTTGAGGCCTCGCAGGGCCAGGCGTGAGCGTCGGCGAACTCGATCGATCGCTGTGCTGCCAGTCGCCAGCCATCCCGCGCCAGCAGGCGCTCGAGGCTCGCCGCGATGGCACGCGGATCGCCGGCCGGGACCACCTCTCCCAGCCCCTCGCCGCGGACGACGGCCGCGATGACCGGCATGTCGCTTGCCAGCACCGGCACGCCGGCCGCGGCGTACTCGAAGAGCTTATTCGGGAGCGACAGCTCATATGACCGGCAGATCGGCTGGATCAAGCACAGGCCTGCCGCCGCACCGGCAAGGGCGTCTTGTACCTCGCTGGGAGCGACGGGGTCGCGCAGCTCCACTCGCTCGGCGACCCCAGCGAACGCGGCCCTGGCTGTGAGGCTCGAGCGATACCGCGGCGCTCCGGGTCCGATTGCGCAAAGACGCACGCAGGGAACGTGGACCAGGGCGTCGATCATCTGCTCGAGACCGCGGCCGGGCATGAGCCCACCGACATACACGACGCGAGGGTGCGCCGGGCTCGGCTTCGCCTGCCCGAGCGTCGCCCTCACAGCGCCGGGGAGCCGCTCGGGGATGTTGCGCACGACCGTCGGTCGTGTGATCCGGTAGCGCCGCGCGAGCGCGTCCGCGTAGCCCGTGCTCGAGGTGATCACCTCGTCCGCGGCGCGAACGAACAGAGCCTCGGCGCCGAGCAGCCATGGTCGCCACTCCCAGCGGCCGTTACGGTCGGTCCAGAGCTCGTGGCTGTCGTACACCAGGTGCGCTCCGCAAGTGAGCTTGATGGCCAGACCGGCCCACATCGTGTTCCAGTCGTTGGCATGAACAAGGGAAGGTCTAGTCTGGCGGGCGACGGCGATCGCCTGCCGCGAGAACGCCAGGCCGCCGAGGATGCGCCGCGCCTTGGCAGCCATCGTTAGGCCCGTCACCGGGGCGGCGATCGGGGTCCCGGCGGCGCTCTGTGCCCTGGCTGGCTCAGCCTGAGTGCCTGCGGTCGGCCGCACCGCCGCTCGGATCAGCTCAAACCCCCGGGCTAGGCGCGTCAGGCCCGGCGAGTACGCCGGCAGCCTGAGGACCGGCACGCCCTCCACGATCGCCGTACCGGCGGGCGCGGTGGCCGTTGCCACGCCGACCACGAGCGCGGTTCCCTGAAGCGTCCGCTCCGCCACGCGAGCCGCTCGCAGCACGCGGGCGTCGTGGTCGACCCCGTTGCGCACGAGCAGCAGGCTGCGTACCGCTGAGCACTCCGTCGCCATGGTCGGTCGTACCCCATTCCGGCTGCGGTTAGGGACTCGCAGGGTAGTCCGTACCCTCGGAGTGGCGTCGCCTGACGGCCGTTGCGAGAACGCCGGCCGCGATCGCAGCAGCGGCGATGATCGCGATCAGCAGAAACGTCGGCAACGAGGAGCCGGCCGCATGGGCGGCCGGGACCCCGGCTCCTATGCGCAGTGCGGCCGGGCTCACGCCGGGAACGCTGGAGGAGGATCCGAAGCCGTTTTCGGAGTGGATCGAGGAGGGGTTGTCCGAGCCGGCGCCAGCGCCAGGACCGCCACCGTGGCTACCAGCAGGTAACACGGGCGCTGCGCTGCGTCGGGCACTATTCAGGGGTATTTGGTAGATGACCCCTGCCGGGCTGCTGGCCTTGGGGTCGGTCTGGACAGCCGTGCTGACCTTGTTGGCCGCCGCGGTCTGAGCCAGCGCCATCAGCGCAAGAGCCGCGACAGCGGGCACCAGGAATGCAAGCCTCCTCATGGCGACGAATATAAACGAGCTGAGCGCGAAGTCGTTGCTTTTTGGTGACGGGGCCGAGCGTCCCGGGGTCTCGGAGGGCGGGGCGCGGGGCGGCTCGATCTGGCCCGTTCTGGCGCCGACGGTGCTGGTGCTCGCCCTGCTCCTGCTGGCCACTGCGTATGCCGGAGCGTTCAACGTGGCCCAGTGGGCGCCGCCGACGATGTTCGTCCTTTTGATGCTGATCACGCTCCTGCTGTGCGGCGGTACGCACCGGCTGCCCGACCGCTGGCTCGCTCTGGCGCTCGCGGGCGCCTGGGGCTTGGCCGGCTGGGCCGCGCTGTCGGCCCTCTGGTCGGGCGCCCCGGGGGCGGCGCTCGAAGGCGCCGGGCGCCAGGCGATGTATGCCGCGATCCTCACGCTGTCGCTGGTCGCGGTCGGCGACGTGCGCTCCCTGCGCATGGCGGGTCGCGGCGTGGTCGGCGGCATCGCCCTGATCGGGCTCTACACCCTCGCCAGGATGTTGATCGACGGACCGTCGATCTTCCTCGCGGGAGGCTCAACGGTCCGGTCGAATACCGCAACGCCACGGCTCTGCTGTTCTGCATCGCCTACTGGCCGCTGATCTTGACCGCGGCCACCCGCGAGCGCGCGCGGGCGCTGCGCGCGGTCTGCTTCGGCCTGGCCGATGCTGATGCTCGGACTCGCCTTCCTCACGCAGTCGCGCGGGGTGCTGATCGGGCTGGGATGCGGCGGTCTCGTGGCCGGATCGCTGGGGCCCGACCGGATGCGCCGCATTTGGCTGGCGCTCCTGAGCGTGGCCCTGCTGGCCTGCGCCTCGCCCTGGCTCTTGAAGCCCTATCACGCCTTCACGAGCGGTCACGTGCCGGTCAGCGCCGGCGATATCGCCGTGGCCGGCGTCGCCCTGTTGGTGCTCGTGCTGGCGAGCATCGCATTGTGCTTCCTGTTCGCGGTGTTCGACGCCGGCCTGCGGCCCGCGAGCCCGCAGATGATGCGCGTGCGCGTGCTCGCTCGCGCTGGACTTCTGGCGGTGCTGCTCGTGCTGGCGCTCGGAGGCGCGGTCGCTGTGCATGGCAACCCGGTCCACGAGCTTCAGGTGAAGTGGCGCGAGTTCAAGAGCCTTGAAAGCACGAGCAGCTCCGCGGTCCGCTACACCTCGACCGGCGGCCAGCGCTATGACCTCTGGCGGGTCGCGGCGCTCGAGTTCCGCTCGGCCCCGGTGGGCGGCGTGGGGGAGGGCTCCTACGAATTCGGCTACTACCGCCTGCGACGCACCGAACGCAATCTCAGCGATCCCCACGGTCTGCTGTTCCAGCTCGGCGCCGAGCTCGGCGCCGTAGGCCTGCTGCTGTTCGCCGCGATCCTCGTCGGGCTCGTCGGGTCGCTCAAACGGTGGTGGCGGATTGCCCCGATCGGTGCCCGCCGCAGCGCATGTGGATTGACCGCGGCGGGGGCGACGTTCCTCGGCCAGTCGCTCGTGGACTGGATGTGGAGGATCCCGGGGCTCACGGCCCTGGGAGTGCTCTGTCTGGGCACGGCCGCCGCGCTGCTCGCCCGCTCGGCCATGGCCGAGTCGGCTTCCGGCGCCGAGGAGCACGAGCGGCCGGAGCCCGCTGCCGAGGCTTCGGCGCATGCCGAGCGGCCCGTGGGATCGTCGGGGCTGGCCGCTGGCCGTCGGTCTGCTCGTTGCCCTGGCGCTCGTGCTCAGCCTATACCTGTCTGACTTCTACACGCGGCAGGCACGCGACGAGCTCGGCCACTCGCCGGCCACCCAGCTCGCGGATGCCCGGACCGCCTCGAGCCTCGATCCGTGGTCGGTGGAACCTCACTATCTCGAGGCCTCGGCACTCGAGAGCATGGGCAATCGCGCCGCCGCGCGAGTCCAGCTGCAGGACGCGCGGAGGCTGTTGCCCGAAAGCCTCGTGCCGCTCGGCCTGCTCGGGGACTTCGAGGCGCGCGGCGGGGACTACCCGCAGGCGCGCGTCTACTACCAGCGCGCCCTGGCCCTCGATCCGCGCGACGTGGGGCTTCAAGAGCTCGCGCGGACCGGCGGTCAGCTCTAGAGTCTGTCTGGATGGCCAATGGCCGACGCATCATCGACAACGACCGCCAGCCGCGCCGGGGCGGGAGCACGGTGTGGATAACCGGGCTCTCGGCGGCCGGCAAGACGACGATCGCCCGGGCGCTCGAGTCCCGGCTCGCCGAGCTCGGCACCGTCGCTGTCCTGCTCGACGGAGACCTGCTGCGCAGGGGCCTGAGCAGCGATCTCGGGGTATCTCCGGAGGACCGCTCCGAGCAGGCACGGCGCACCGCACACGTCGCCGCGCTGATCGCCGGAGCCGGCCTGGTGGCGGTCGTCTCGCTAATCTCGCCATACGCCGATGACCGCCGGCGCGCGCGCAGCATTCACGAGGCGGCCGGTCTGGACTTCCATGAAGTCTGGATCGACACGCCGCTGCGCGTCTGCGAGGAGCGCGATCCGAAGGGCATCTATGCAAGTTTGCGAGCCGGAGAGATACGGGCGGTCACCGGAATCGACGCCCCCTACGAGGCTCCCGCGGACCCCGATGTTCGCATTCGAGGGGGCGAGTGCCCGCCCGAGGACGCGGTGGCAGAGATTCTGCTCGCAACCGGGATCGCCCTCACCGATGACGCCCCGTCTGCGCGGCGTTGAGTAGCTCCCACCAGCGCTGAACGGCCGCCGCGCGGTCGAACTCCCGTGCCTTCTCGCGGCCGCGCCTGCCCATCGCGAGCGCCTCTGCGGTATCCGCCCGTAGTCGCGCGAAAGCGTCCGCAAGCGCCCGCGGGTCCTCGGGCGCGACCACCAGTCCCGCCCGCGCGCCCCGCACTAGCTCCGCCGCCTCTCCGCGGGCGCACACGATCGCCGGTCTGCCGGCGGCGAGCACCTCGAAGAGCTTGGTCGGAAGCGCGCCTTCGAAGATGCGACGGTCGCGCAGCGGCACGACGCCGGCGTCGACATCCGCGTAGAGGCTCGGGATCCGCTCGGCGTCGACGGAGCCGAGCATCCTCACGTTCGAGACGCCCGCCGCCTCTATCTCCGACCGAATCGCCATTGCGTCCGGACCGTCGCCCGCGATGGTGAGCTCTACGAGCTCTCCTCCTGCGATCGCAGCCGCCTGCACCAGGGTGCGCAGCTGCTGGGCCATGCCGAGCGTGCCGGCATAGAGCACGCGCAGCGGGACATCGGCCCGCGGTCGCCTCTCGGGCACGGACGCGAAGCGGTCGAGGTCAACCGCCGGAGGGATCTGGACGAGCTTCCCCCTAGTCTCGGGACGGTCGCCAAGCGCGGCGATGATCCCGGCCGTCGGCGCGGTGATCAGCGCGGCGCGCCGGTAGCACAGGCGAGCGAGCGCGGCAGCAGCGGCGGCCGCCCGCCCGTCGCCGAGTGCGCCGAGCTCGATGGCGCTCTCCGGCCAGAGGTCTGAGACGTTGAGCGCCAGCCGGGCCCCCTTCAGGCGGGCGTAGGCCACGCCGGCCGCGGCCGTGAAGAGGGGCGGGGTCTCGGCGACCACGACGTCGACGGGTCCGGCGGCGTAGGCGCTCGCCAGCGCCCCGGCCGCGAACGCGGCGTGGTTGGCCAGGCGGCGCTGAAAGCCGCGGTTGGCGGTCGGGTAGACGACGCTGCGCAGCACCCGCACGGGCCCTTCGTGCTCGATCTGCAGCCGGCGGTTCCGGTAGGGGGCCGCGATCGTGCCGGAGGGGTAGTGTGGAAAGCCCGTGTGCACGCTGACATCGAGCCCCCGATCGGCAAGGCCCCGTGCGAGCGCGGCGATGCGTGTGGGCGCCGCGCCGAGCTCGGGAGGGTAGTAGTGGGTGAGGAACAGGACGCGCATGCGCGAGAAGTAAACCGCGCCGACGAGCACGAGCGGATCGCCCGGGTGTACGCGAGCTACCGCGCCGATCCGCGCAGACACCGCGCCTGGGATGCTCGCAACTCGGGTAACGTCGGCCATCCGTGAGGAGCTCGTGCAGGCGATGCTCGGGCTCGTGCCCGATCTGATCGGCGGCGAGGGGGTGCTGCTGGACGCGGGATGCGGGACCGGCTGGTGGCTCGCGCGCCTGCTCGGCGAGGGCGTCGCCGCCGAGCGGCTGGCCGGCGTCGAGCTGCTCGGGGCGCGTGTGCGGGCGGCCGCCCAGCGCGTGCCCGGCGCGCACATCGAGCAGGCGGATATAAGGCGCCTGGCGCTCCCGGACGCAAGCTGCTCGCTGGTGACGCTCTTCACCGTTCTGTCATCGATGGTCTCACCGGCCGACCGGCGGAAGGCGCTGCTCGAGGCTATGCGAGTGCTCGCGCCCGGGGGTGCGGTGGCCATGTGGGAGCCACGCTGGCCCACCCTCAACCGCAACACGCGGCTCGTGCGCCTGGCAGAGCTGCGCGCGACGCTTGGGGCGGGGCTGACGGTGCGGACGATCACGTTCGTACCGCCCCTGGCGCGTCGGGCAGGGCGGCTGTACGCGCCGCTGGCCCGTGTGCGGGCGCTGCGCTCGCATCGTCTCGTGATCGCCCGTCGCTGAGCGTGGGTCCGCAGATCGCGGTGCCCGCCTGTTCAGGCGCTTGCGAGGACGCGCGCGTCCGGGTCCGCATGGGCGGCGGTAATGCCTTCAAGACGCTCATACAGACCGAGCAGGCGATGCTGCTCGCGTGGCCAGCAGAGCTCCGCGTGCCGCGCTTGAGAGTCGGTCTGCGAGGGCGGCATCGTGACGATGCGCCAGCGCGAGGCGCAGCGCCTGCGCCACCGCATCGGGGTCATCGGGCGGCGAGCACCACCCTATGCCGTGCTCTCGATGAGCCGCTCGGTCTCGGGAAGGGCGCTGGCCACGACCGGCACGCTGGCGGCGATGTACTCGAAAAGCTTGTTGGGCAGCGCCAGGCGATGGTTCTCGCAGGTGTCCTGCAACAGCGTCACGCCCACATCGGCCTCGGCGGTGTTGGCGAGCAGCTCCGACAGCGGCACGCTTGGCAGCAGCGCGACCCTGTCCTGCACCCCGTGCCGCGCCACCGCCGCGCGCAGCTCTTTCTCGTAGCCGCTCTCGGGATCACCCAGGAAGGCGAGATGCACGCCCTCCAGGTGCGCCAGCGCCTCGATCAGCACCTCGCAGCCGCGCGCCGGCGCGGGTGCGCCCTGGTGGAGCACCAGCGGGGCGTGCACGTCGAGGCCCATGCGCAGGCGCAGCCCGCCCTCGCCGGCGATCTAGAGCTCTGAGACGTTGCGCACGACGGTCGGTTCGCTCGCCAGCCCGTAGCGCGCACGCAGGCGTCGGGCGATCCCATCGGAGACGGTGATGACTGCGGCGCAGCGGGGCACGACGATCCGCTCGATCGTCGCCACGAACCAGGCCCACGCTCGCTCCCGGTAGGGGACGCTGGTGGCCAGCTCGTGCGAGTCGTAGACCAGGCGGGCGCCTGTGAGCCGGGCTCCGACGATCCCGGGGAGCAGCATCGCGGCATCGTGTGCGTGAACGACGTCGGGTCCCAGCCGCCGCAGCCCGCGGACGAACTCGACCAGGAACGCGAGCCGGTAAAGGTGGAAGGGAAGCCGCCGGCGCATCCACTGGGGGGGCTGGACCGCGCGGCGTGAGAAGCCGTCGAGCTGCGCGCCATCCGGCACGGCCGCCAGCTCGAGCACGGTGACATCGTGGCCATCGCGCGCGAGCGAGCCCGCCTCGCGCCGCACGCGCGAGTCGAACTCGACCGACTTGTGCAGGAGCATGGCGATTCGCATGCGCGATCAGCCCCTCCGGCTACGGCGCGTGTGCGTAGGCGCTGAAGGCGGGCTTGTGTGTGCCGGTTTCCGTGAGCAGGCCCTCGGTGAGGTGGCCGGGAATCGAGGCGGGTTCATCCACCAGGTCAAACCAGCCGAGGCCCGCCACGTAGGAGACCGAATCGACCAGCTTGAAGGCGGCGGTCAGCCAGTGCGCCTGAGCCGGCCGGCTGACGAAGAAGTCGAAGGCGCAGCTCGGGCTTTCGCTCGATATCGAGAACTCCGACAGCCACAGCTTGGGTGTGCCGCCGGGGCGGTGCCGGTAGACGGCGGCGAGTTCGCTGTGCAGTGTGTCGATGTCGTTGATGTCGCGGTCCCCGAGTGTCTTGGGCTTTCCATGCCCTTCATATCCTTCGATCTGGAGCAGGGGACCCTCTGATAGATCGGGAAAGCGCGTCGAGTATGGATTGTGGCCGTAGTAATCAAGGCGCGGCGGAGCGCCGTTGGGGAGGCGCATCCAGCGGATGAATTCGTTCGGGAGGACCACCCCCGCGGTGAACGTCATGCCGCCGATCACCACATTGGATCTTCTAACCGCCTTCAGTGCGCCGTAGGCCGCATCGAGGAGAAGCGCGTAGCGCCTTGGGCCCACGGGCGAGTGGGCAGGCATGGGGTTGAAGTTGCCCGGCAGATTGGGCTCGCCCCAGACCATCCAGTAGCGGACGGTGGGATAGCGGCGACTGGCGGCGGTCATGAAGTTGGCGTAGTCGGAGGCGTTGGTGGGCGCCCAGGATTCTTCCTGTCCACCGTTGGCCCAGGCGGGTGCGCCTTTGACCATCACCGCGACGGTGATGCCGTACTGGGCCGCCTGGTCGATCATCTGTTCGAGTTCGGGCGGCCAGCGGTAGGCGGGGTCGGCCGGATTGGTCGGTTCGCCCGGACGCGTCGTCGCGACCCTCGCCCAGAGCAGCTGCGTCTCGAGCACCTGCACGCCGAGCTCGTGGTAGATCGGGAACGCCGAGGAGCCGTTTGGCAGCGTCAACGGACCCCAGATCATCTTCAGCGCGGGCTTGCGCTTGGCGGGCTTGTGCTTGGCGTGGGTTGACTTGCGCTTGGGGGCGGTCCGGTGCCCTTGGGAACTCGTCGAGCGCGCCTGCCGTCCGCCGCTCGCGAAGGCGAGGCCCGTCATCGCGGGCACCGCGGCCGCGAGGAGGCCGGAGAAGGCGACCGTCACGACGATCGCGGTCGCGCGCCGAGACGCCATGTCTAGGCGCTGCCGCTGCTCGCGAGCGCGAAAGTGAACAGCAGCAGGGCGCATGTGCCCAGCAGAAAACCCGCCTCCACCCGGCGCACGCGGGGATCGCCGGTCATCCGCCGGGCCATCTTCGACAGGGGCAACAGGATGGTCTGCAGGAGGATTCGCAGATCCCCCCGCAGGGTGCGCGTGCGGATGTAGTCGAGGTCGAGCTCGATCTTGTGGGGCATGAGCGCGTCCTCATAGAAGCGCAGCGGGTCCTGCTGCAAGCTCAGGATGTGCGACTCGCTGGCGTACTCGACGGCCGCGGGACCGGTGATGCCCGGCAGCACGGTGAGGACCTTGGCGTACTCGGCGCGATAGCGCTGCACGAACTCGGGCACCTCCGGGCGGGGTCCCACCAGGCGCATATCGCCCTTGAGGACGTTCCACAGCTGCGGGAGCTCGTCGAGCTTTGTCATCGCCAGGAAGCTCCCGATCGGGGTGAAGCGCTCGTCGTCTGACATCGTGAGCGGCCCACCACGGGCGGAGCGGCGCATCTTGCGGAACTTGAGCATCTTGAACGTGCGCCCGTAGCGGCCCACCCGAACCGAGGGATAGAAGACCGAACCGGGTGAGTCGATGTAGATCAGAAGCGCCGTGATCGTGCCGATCAGCAGAGCCGCCGGCAGCAGCAGCAGGCACACCACGAGGTCGAAGGCACGCGCGGACGCCTCCCCGGCTCGCGAGGGCTCGGCCTTAGGCTCGACGCCGGCCGTCGGCAAGACGCGTGCCGTTCGGGCGTCAGGAGGCATGCACGGCAAGCTAGCAAGCGACCTAGGGCGAGAGGAAGCCCTCTCTCTGATTGTTCACAAGCGCGGATCTGTCATGGGACGGCTGTGAGAGCTCTCTCAGATTTGCGCTCCGCCGCACGCACTAAGCTCCCCGCGGCGATGATCGGCGCAGCCGTGACGGACGTGGCCTCGGCCCTGACCTACTTCCAGGCGATCGTGCTCGGTCTGCTGCAGGGCGTGACAGAGCTGTTCCCGATCTCGAGCCTCGGCCACACCGTGCTGTTCCCGACGCTGTTCGGATGGAACGAGCTCGTCGACGCACAGTCGCAGTCCGAGTCCTTCTGGCTCGCGTTCGTGGTGATGCTCCACGTGGGCAGCGCCCTGGGCCTTCTGTACTTCTACCGGCGCGACTGGGTGCAGATCGTGCGGGCGTTCTTTCACACGCTGTCCACGCGCCGTGCGAAGACGCCCACGGAGCGGCTGGCCTGGCTGATCGTGATCGCGAGCATCCCGGCGGGGATTCTCGGCCTGGCTTTCGAGCATGAGCTGCGCACGCTCACGGCGAAGCCCGAGATCGCGGCGATCCTGCTGACGATCAACGGCTGCGTGCTGTTCGCGGCCGAGTGGTTTCGCCGCCGCGCGCAGGTCCGCGAACTGGCGATCCGCGAGGGCGCCAAGCCGGACGGCGGGCGCGAACTCGACACGCTCGAGTACCGCGAGGCGTTCGTCATCGGCACGGCCCAGTCGACCGCGCTCCTCGCGGGCATCAGCCGCGACGGGGTCTGCATGGGCGCCGGCCTGGCCCGGGGCATGGATCACAGCGACTCGGCGCGCTTTGCGTTTCTGCTCGCGACGCCGATCATCCTCGCCGCCGGCCTGTTCAAGCTTCCCGACCTGCTCGGTCATCTCGGCAACGGCGTCCGCGGGCAGGCGCTGGTGGCATGCGCGTCCGCGGCGGTGGCCTCGGTGTTCACGGTCGGCTTCCTGACCCGCTACTTCAAGACCAGGACGCTCATCCCGTTTGCCGTCTACTGCCTCCTGTTCGGTGGGGCGATGATCATCTACACGCAGACCTAAGCTCGCGCCGGGACCGCCGGGGCTTTCGCTCGGGCAGGTGGGCGATCTCACCTGCGGGCGCAGCGAACTCGACCTGCGACCATCCTTGCGAAGACGATGCCCGTCCGCAAAACCCCTTCGAAGATGTTCGAAACCCGAAGCCACGCCTGGCGGGAGGTCGGCCTGCCCCAGCAGACAGACCCGCGCGCTGTGAAACGCGCCCGCATCGAGGCTCTGTTCCTGATCCCCCTGTTCGTTGGTGTCGTCCTTGTCTACGAACACCGCGAGAGCCTGCTCGGCGTCAACACCGTCGTGCGCGTGGCGGCCGTGGCGGTGCTGCTGGCCCTCGGCTGGGCCATTGCCCGAGACCTCGGCCGCGCGCTCGGGCCGGCGCTGTTCCGTCGCATGGATCCGGCCACCGCCGGGACTGTGGGGTTTCTGATTCGCCTGGCGACGGTCGGGCTGGCCCTGCTGGTGGCGCTGAGCGTGGCCGGGATCGAAGCGAAAACGCTCGCCCTTGGCGGCGCATTCACGGCGGTGATCCTCGGTCTCGCGGCCCAGCAGACGCTCGGCAACGTGATCGCCGGCACGGTGCTGCTGAGTGCCAGGCCGTTCAGCGTCGGCGACCGGGTGCGCCTGCAGGGCGGCCCGCTCGCGGGCCAGCTGGAGGGGACCGTCAGCTCGCTCGGGCTGCTCTACACGACATTCGCCAGGGGCGATGACTCGATCATGGTGCCCAACAGCGTCGTGCTGAACGTCGCGGTGCTGCCCATCAGGGAGCCCGAGGCGGTCAACCTGCGCGCACGTCTGCGTCCCGGCATGACGCCGAGCGACCTGCAGGAGGTCCTGGAGAAGTCGCTCCGGACACCTCTGCGAGATGCGCCGCGCATCACGCTGGAGGAGCTCGACGGCGAGGAGGTGGTGGTGCGCATCTCGGCCACGCCGCGGGTCGCCGCGGAGGGGCGTCAGCTGGCCAGTGAGCTGTTGGAAATCGTCTCGCGCGAGACCCGCTCGGGGGCCGAGGCCCGGACGCCATAGCGTAGGAACAGGTGGGAGTCGCTCTGAAGGGCGCCCTTCAGCTCGAGCTCGACGGGGGCTCGAGCTCGGGGCCGGCGAGGATCCTCAGCGCGGGATCGCCGTGTAGCGTCTCACCCGAGGCGAGCTTCGGCGACACCGACAGGAACAGCTCGTCCACCAGGCCGGCGGCCAGCAGCTGGCCATTCAGGTGGGGGCCGCCCTCGCACAGCAGCGTCCGCACCGCGAAGCGACGGCGCAGCACCCCGAGGGCGGAGACGAGATCGAGCCGCCCCTCGCGCTCCTCGCGCACGTAGTCGACGTGGGCGGCCGTCTGCGGGAGGCTCGCGTGCGAGGAGGTCAGGATCACCACGTGCGACGCGGGCTCGGCGAGCAGCGGGATCTCCGGCGAGAGCGACAGGCGTCCGGACACGATGCAGGCGAGGGGCTCCTCGCTGAGTCCACGCTCAAGCCGCAGGCGCCTGCGCGCCCGCTGCGGGATGATCCTTCCGTAGTGCTCGGCGCCCACGGTGCCGGCACCCGCGGCCACGGCGTCGACGGCGGCGCGGAGCGCGTGGAAGAGCTCGCGGTCCGCGCGGCCGCCGATCGCACCCGAGCGACCCGCCACCGTCGCGCGGCCGTCGACGGTGCTCACCATGTTCAGCATCACGTATGGGCGCTCGTCCGCCGAGCCGCCGCGATCGCCAAGGCCGAGACCATCCACGATCTCGGCCGCAGTGGCAGCTCCGTCGACCGGCACGAGGCGCCTGAACTCCGACGGCGGATCGGCCCGCTCGTGCCCTGGCCCTGGGTCGGGCTGCGCGCCCATCGATCCAGCGTAGTGGCCGTGGCGGCGTTGCGAGCCGGCAGATGCTCGACCCCGCACAGCGCAACCTGCACGGTGCAACATCTCTGCAACAAACGTCGGTGGGGACCTGCTACGGTCGTCTTGTATGGCCGGCAACCAAGAGCCGGCGAAAGAAGTGCACGCGCTCGCAGGTCGAAGCTCTGAGCAGCATCCTCCGCGTAGCAGCACGCACATATCGTGGAGGATTCCCACATGCCAACTGGCACCGTAAAGTGGTTCAGCGACGACAAGGGGTTTGGTTTCATCACCCCTGATGACGGCGACAAGGACCTGTTCGTCCATCACACCGGCATCAACGGCGAGGGCTATCGCTCGCTTCAGGAGGGCGCGAAGGTGTCCTATGACCCTGAGCAGGGCGACAAGGGCCCCAAGGCAGTAAACGTCCAGGCCATCTAAAGGCGACGCCGGCTTCGATCTGAAGCAGCGAAGGCTTTGACCATGAGGGCCCGCTTCGGCGGGCCCTCATGCTTTTCGGGTCGGCGAGGTAGCCCCGGGGCGCACCGTCGAAGCTCTAGTCTCTGAGGGCCCGCGTCGGCGGGCCCTCACACATGTTCAGCGACGCGAGCACATTCCCCCTGCGCGACACGCCGGTGGGCGGTCCACGGGCGGCGGGCGGGGGGAAGCTCCAGGACGGGCGTGCCGACGGGCTCGCGGGCACGCGTGCGCAGGTGTGGATCGGCGTGGCCGCCCTGCTTGCGATCCTCGCCTGTAGCCTGCTGCTGGTGCTGATGGCGGCCGATCGGCCGAGCATCCTGTCGCCGACGACGCACGCCAGCTTCTTCCCCCACTGGATGGCCGGTCCGCTGGGGGGGCTGTGGCCGGGACTGACACGCAACGGAACCACGCTGAAGTACCTCTTCACCGGTGCCGTCGTGGTCATGTACGGCAGCTATCTGGTCGCACTCGCCTATGTGCGGCGGCTGCGTGCCCGGTGGGTGATCGCGGCCATCCTGGCGGCGCACGCGATCTTCCTGCTGGCGCCGCCGATGGCGCTGACGGACATCTTCAACTACATCAACTATGGGCGCATGGAGGTCGTGCACGGCCTCAATCCCTATACGACGATCCCGATCTTCGGGCCGCACGACGACCCGAGCTATGCGATCAGCAACTGGCATGAGCTGCTGAGTCCCTACGGGCCGCTGTTCACGATCCTGACCTTCGCCGTCGTGCCTCTGGGCGTGGCGGCATCCTTCTGGGCGCTCAAGGCCATCATGGCCCTGACGAGTCTCGCGACCATCTTCCTGGTGTGGAAGTGCGCGCGACTGCTCGGTCGTGACCCGGTCGCCGCGATCGTGCTCGTCGGGCTCAACCCGATCGTGCTCGTGTGGGGCCTGGGGGGCGACCACAACGACTTCCTGATGGTCATGTTCATCGTGCTCGGCTTCTATCTGCTGCTCGCGGCCGGCGCCGCCGGTGCTCAGCGGACTACCGGAAAGCCGCTGCCCGGCGAGCAGTCGCAGGCATCGATCGGCAGCAGACTGCGCGGATGGCTGTTGCCGCTCAGCGCCCTTGAAATGGGGGCCGGTGGCGCGTTTGTGACCGCGGCCGCGATCAAGGCCTCCGGGGCGGTTCTCATACCGGTGGTGCTGGCCGGGTTGCTGAGGACCCCGAGGCGGCTGACCCAGTTCCTGGTCGGCATGGCCCTGGTGGGCGCGCTCGTCGGCGCCGCGAGCCTGGCCGCGTTCGGCCTGCACATCCCGGACCTGAGCACCCAGAGCCGGCTCGTGACCAGCGAGAGCGTGCCCAACCTCATCGGCCTGGCGCTGGGCAGCGGCGGTGAGACCGAAACGCTTCGCCTCGTCCTCGGCGGCGTGCTGGCCGGCTCCATCCTGCTGTGCTGCCTGCAGGCGTGGCGCCGGGGGGAGTCGATCACGGCGTCGGGCTGGGCGAGCGTGGCGCTCCTGGTGACGCTCAGCTGGGTGCTGCCCTGGTACGTGCTCTGGGTGCTGCCGCTGGCCGCGCTGTCGAGCTCGCGAAGACTGCGGGCGGCGGCGCTCGTGCTGGGCGTGTACCTGATCGTCTCCTGGGCGCCCGCCTCGGGGTTGCTGTGGAATGCGATCGGCTTCCATCCGGAAAAGACACCTCTCGGGCGCCTTCATCAGCGCTACGTCAAGG
This sequence comes from uncultured Solirubrobacteraceae bacterium, assembly GCA_963730575.1. Lineage (GTDB taxonomy): Bacteria > Actinomycetota > Thermoleophilia > Solirubrobacterales > Solirubrobacteraceae > Palsa-744. Next base: position 300,388 of record CAVSSG010000005.1, on the reverse strand, counting down.
AGCTGTTGAACTAGCTCATCCGCGGTCGAGCCGCTAGTCCTCCGGCGGGCGGCGCTCACGCTTGCGTTCGGCGTCGCGCCGCTTGGCTTGAAGCCGCCGCTCGCGCGAGGCGGCCGTCGGTCGGGTGGGGCGCCGGCGCTTGGGAGTCGCAACGGCTTCGGCTAGTCGCTCGCTCAGGCGGGCGAGGGCCAGTTCGCGGTTGCGCGTCTGGGAACGCTCGTCCTGGGAGACCGTCACGATGCGAGGCCCGACCCGTGCCAGCGCCCTGCGGCGCTGTGCCTCGCTCAACGAAGGCGAGGTGAGCACATCGAAGCTCGCTTCCACCCGCGAGGCCGTCACGTTGGCGTGCTGTCCGCCCGGTCCTGAGGAGCGGCTCCTACGCAACGTGATCTCCGCGAGGGGAATCGTCAGCGTCGCCGTGACTTGAAGGCCCTCAGGCACGGCGCATCGGGGTCCCGGGCGCGCCGCGGTTGATCTCGAAGGCTCTCCTCAGGACGCCCCGATCGGGCCTGCGCCGTGCGCGCCGGGAGGGCCACCCGCGGCCCGCTGGCCGTCGGGCAGGAGCCCGTCGCGCCCGACGTAGCCGTCCTTGCCGCCGACGCACACATACACGGCATCGCGCTCGCCCACGTTGCGCACCTTGCGCGCGGTCGGCGCGTCGACGCGCGCGAAGGCGCCCTCCGGCAGGCGCTCGACGGAACCGTCACCGAACTCCATCTCGAGCGTGCCGCGGTGGACGAAGTAGAGCTCCTCCTGGGCCTCGTGGGCGTGAAAGCCCGTTTCGTACCCGGGTGGCATGACGATCGCGTTGACACCGAAGGCCGTCACGTCGAGGCCCTTGCGGACCTTGCGAAACCCCGGGCCCTCGCCGAGATCGTCGAGATGGCCGACCGCATAGCCCTCGCCCCTGCTCACGCCGGAATACCGGGTTGACGCCTCCATTGCTGCCTCCTGTCGGTTGTGTGTGCCCGAGTGCGCCGGTGTGGTCGGCTGCCGGGCCGCCTGCGTGGCCGCCACGCGGGCTAGCTAGTGATCGGCGACATGGCCCCCATCGGGTGACAGCGGCCTACCCTCCTGCGCCCAGCGCACGAGGCCTCCGCGCATCGAATAGGCCTCGAATCCGGAGGCGCGGAACGCCTGGGCGGCCATCTGCGAGCGTGCGCCAACCCGGCAGTAGAAGATGACGGGCCGCCCGCGCTCGAGCGAGTCGGCCGCGGCGGACAGCGCGAGGAGCTCGGTGTGCCTCGTGCCGTCGATGTGGCCGGCCTCGCGCTCGTAGGCCTCGCGCACGTCGATCACCTGCGGGGGCGGCTCCTCGGCGAGCCACTCGGCGACCCGCCCGGGATCGACCTCGATCTCGGAAGCTTCGTCGGCGACGCTCATGCACACGAGCCTAGCGCCCGCGGGCGGCGGGACGATGCCTTCCGACCGCTCGCGTGGGCGGTCCGGTGATGTAAGAGGACGCTCTCATCACTAGGATCCGCTGGTGATGCACACGCTGAGCGACGTGTACACGATCCCGCAGGAGAACCTCGACCTCTGCGCGACGATCGGTCAGATAGCGCGGGAGCGGATCGCGCCGCGCTCGTCTGAGATCGACGAGCAGGCCGAGTACCCGTGGGACGTGCGGCGGCTGCTCGCAGAGCAGGACATCCTCGGGCTGCCGTTCCCGAGCGAGTACGGCGGCACCGGCACGGGCACGCTGATGCTGAACATGGCGGTCGAGGAGATCGCCAAGGTGGACGCGGCGTGCGCGCTGATCCTGATGGTGCAGGAGCTGGGCACGCTGCCGATACAGCTGTTCGGAACAGACGAGCTGAAGGAGCGCTTCCTGCCGCGGTGCGCCACGGGCGAGTGGTCGCCCGCGTTCGCCCTGTCGGAGCCCGAGGCGGGCTCGGACCCCGCGGGGATGAAGACCACGGCTGTCAGGGACGGCGAGGAGTGGGTGATCAACGGCACCAAGAACTGGATCACGAACCTCGGTGTCGCCGACTTCTACATCTGCTTTGCCGTGACCGATCGCGAGAGCAGGCGGATGACCGCGTTCGTCGTGGAGGCCGACCGCCCGGGCTTCAGCGTTGGCAAGCTCGAGCACAAGCTCGGCATTCGCGGCTCGCCGACCGGTCAGCCGATCTTCGAGGACGTGCGTGTACCAGAGGAGAACGTGATCGGCGAGGTCGGCAGGGGACTGTCGGTGGCGCTGGGCACGCTCGAGCGCACCCGTCTGGGTGCCGCTGCGCAGGCTGTGGGCATCGCGCAGGGAGCGACCGACTACGCGGTCGCCTACGCCCGCGAGCGCAGGCAGTTCGGCCAGCCGATCAACGAGTTCCAGGCGATCCAGTTCAAGCTGGCCGACATGGAAATCCGCACGGCAGCGGGCCGGGAGCTCCTCTACAAGGCATGCGCGATGGCCGATCAGGAGCATCCGCAGAAAGGCAAGTACTCCTCGATGGCGAAGGTCTTCTGCTCAGACACGGCGATGGCCGTCACCATCGAGGCGGTCCAGGTGCTGGGCGGATACGGCTACGTCAGGGAGTACCCGGTCGAGCGCATGATGCGCGACGCGAAGATCACCCAGATCTACGAGGGCACCAACGAGATCCAGCGCCTGGTGATCGCGCGCACGCTGAAATGATGACTACGGGAAGCTGGCGAAGGTAGGGACCTATGTCCACGACGCCCAGCGCCGGCTGAGCGCCGCTCGGCGGGGCACCTGACGCCAGCGAATAGGCTCTGTCTCTACCATGCCCAACATGGCTTCACAGCGGGTCTGTCGCCTGGTCATCCAGAACGAGGGCACGAACGCGCTGGCGCGACTCGTTGCCCGCACGCTCAGGTAGGGCGGTCGATGTCGCGGCCAACTCCATCAGGCGCCTCGAGCCAGCTTCGCCGGGTCGGGCTGGCGGCGCTGATCGCGCTGTCGTTGGGCCTCGTGGTGATCGTCATCGGGCAGGGCTTCAGCGCGGTCGGAGCTGTGCGTGCCCTGGAGGACGTCGCGTTGGGGGTGATCGTGGCGGCAGTGCTCATGGGTCTGGCGGCGTTCGTCGCCGTGCGTCTGGCCGGATGGCGCGACCCCGAGTCCGAGAAGGAGTTCGAAGAGATCGTCCGGCACTCCGAAGAGCTCGCTCGCCAGGGCCTGGCCGCAGACCCCACCGAAAGTGAGTTCATGGAGCTGGATCCGCTCGATGACGCCGACTTCGAGGAGCTCGTACGCGATGCGCTCGACGATCTCCCGGACTTGCTGCGCAACGCCCTTTCGCACGTCGCCGTCGTCATCTCCGACGGTGGACGACGCAGGGGCGCATACGGGCTCTACGAAGGTGATGGGGCCACGCGCGACAACGTGCACGACCGCATCGTGATCTTCCGCGACACGCTGCGCCGCGACTTCGGCCACGACCCCGAGTCGCTGCGCGACCAGGTCACGCGAACGGTGCGCCACGAGCTCGCCCACCACGTGGGGTTCGACGAGCTGGGCGTCAGCCGGTTGGACCTGTAGCCGATCGCATAGGATCGCCACATGCCCGAAGCGGTCATCGTCGACGCCATTCGCACGCCGATCGGGCGTGCCGTGAAGGGGTCGCTGAGGTCCGTGCGCCCAGATGACCTGGCCGCGATCCCATTGAAGGCGCTGATGGAGCGAAACCCGCAGGTCGACTTCTCGAGCGTGGGCGACGTCATGATGGGCTGCGGCTACGGGGAGGGGGAGTCCGGCTACAACGTGGGCCGCGTGGCCTCCCTGCTGGCCGGCATCGACCATCACGTGCCGGCGTGCACGGTCAATCGCTTCTGCGCCTCGTCCCTGCAGACGACGCGAATGGCCTTTCACGCGATCAAGGTCGGGGAGGGCGACACATACCTCGCCGCGGGCGTCGAGTCGGTCAGCCGGGTGGGGAGAAGCCAGCCGCCCGAGCTCAATCACGGGGTGGACGGCTCGGAGGGCTCGCTCTACAACGTCTACATCCCCATGGGCCTCACCGCGGAGAACGTGACCGAGCGCTGCAACGTCTCACGCCAGGCGCAGGACGAATGGGCGCTGATCTCCCAGACGCGCGCGGTGGCGGCGGTCGAGAGCGGGCATTTCGAGAAGGAGATCGTCCCCGTGACGGTGCCGGCGCACACCGAGACCGACAAGGAGGGCAACGAAGTCGAACTGCCGGAGACGGTTGTGAGCAGGGACGACGGACCCCGGCCGGGAACGACCATGGAGAAGCTCGCCGCCCTGAAGCCCGCGTTCAAGCAGGGCGGGTCGGTGACAGCGGGTAACTCCTGCCCCCTCAACGACGGCGCGGCGGCGCTGCTCGTGATGAGCGACGAGAAGGCGAGCTCCCTCGGGCTGGCGCCACGCGCCCGCATCGTCGCCTCGACGGTGGCGGCCATCCGCCCGGAGATCATGGGCCTCGGGCCGATCCCGGCGATCCAGAAACTGCTGGCGAACACGGGCATGTCGATGAGCGACGTCGACGTGGTGGAGATCAACGAGGCGTTTGCGGCGCAGATCGTCCCCTGCAAACAGGAGCTGGGGATCGAGGATGAGAAGCTCAACCCGTTCGGCGGGGCGATCGCGCTCGGGCATCCATTCGGCATGACCGGGGCACGCATCATGACCACTCTGCTGAACGACCTGGAGACGCTCGATGCGACCTACGGGATCGAGTCGATGTGTGTGGCCGGCGGCCAGGGAATGGCGATGCTCGTCGAACGGCTGAGCTGATCAGCGGGGAGGCATGCGCAGCGCACCGTCGAGGCGGATCGTCTCGCCGTTGAGCATGCGGTTCTCGACGATGTGGCACGCGAGCTGCGCGTACTCGGCGGGCTGGCCCAGGCGCTGCGGGTAGGGGACGCCCGCGCCGAGCTTGTCGCGCGCCTCCTGGGGCAGGGCCGCGAGCAGCGGCGTGTCGAACAGGCCGGGGGCGATCGTGTTGACCCTGATCCCGTACTGGGCGAGGTCGCGCGCGGCCGGTAGCGTCATCCCGACGACGCCACCCTTGGAGGCCGAGTAGGCGATCTGGCCGACCTGCCCGTCGAACGCGGCGATCGAGGCCGTGTTCACGCACACCCCCCGTTCGCCGTCGTTGAGGGGCTCGTTGGCGATCATCGCGAAGGCGGCGAAGCGCAGCACGTTGAACGTGCCGATCAGGTTGATCGAGATGATCGTCTCGAACGGCATCAGCGGGTGGGGCCCCTTGGAGCCGGCCACCTTCTGCGCCCATCCGGTGCCGGCGCAGCAGATCGCGATCTGCAGCCCCCCGCCCGCCGCCCGGGCCTTCTCCACGGCGGCCTGCACCTGGGCCTCATCGCGCACGTCGCAGGGCGCGAACTCGACGCCCAGCTCCGACGCGAGCGCGGCGCCCTTCTCGGCGTTGACATCGGCGATCGTCACGATCGCGCCCTGGGAGTGCAGCGCGCGAGCCGTGGCCTCGCCGAGGCCCGATGCGCCGCCGACCACGATCGCCGATGAACCCTCGATCTGCATCCCTACACCGAGCTGCGCCTGGAGAGGGTCAGCGCGAACATCTCATCGGGGTCGGTGAGCCAGCGCACCAGCTCGAGCCCCGCTGCCGAAAGGTCGCCCTCCAGGCGCTCGGGCGTGAACTTTGCGCTGATCTCGGTGCGCATCTCCTCGCCGGCGTCGAAGTGGACAGGCAGATCCAGGGCGCGCACGAGCGTCGTGTGCTCGCGCCGCGCACGAAGGCGCATCTCGACCCACTCGTGGTGGGGGTCGAACAGGGCGACGTGGTCGAAGTCATCCGGGTCGAAGGCGGCGTCCAGCTCGCGGTTGAGCACGCGCAGAACATTGCGGTTGAAGTCGGCCGTGACGCCCTGCGTGTCGTCGTAGGCGGCCTCGAGCACCCGCGGGTCCTTGACCAGGTCGGTGCCCATCAGCAGGTGGTCCTCCGGGCCGAGCAGGTTGGCGATGTCGCGCAGCACGCGCCGGCGGCTGCCGGGAGGAAAGTTGCCGATTGTGCCCCCGAGGAAGGCGACGATGCGCGGTCCGGCTCGGGCCGGCACGCGGTCCAGGTGACGCTCGAAGTCGCCGATCACGCCGTGTACCTGGAGGCCCGGATACTCGCTTGTGAGTGCGTCGGCGCAGTCGCGCACCATGCTCTCGGTGACGTCGACCGGTATGTAGCGCTCGAGCGTGCCGGCACGATCCATGGCATCAAGCAGCACGCGCGTCTTTGCCGCGGTACCCGATCCGAGCTCGACGAGCTCGCAGGCGTTGGTGAGCGCGGCAATGTCATTCGCGGCCCGCTCGAGGATCGACCGCTCGGCACGCGTGGGGTAGTACTCGGGCAGCTCGCAGATGCGGTCGAACAGCTCGGCGCCGCGGGCGTCGTAGAAGTGCTTGGGCGGCAGTTCCTTGAAGGGGCGCGTGAGGCCGTCGAGGACGTCCTCGGCGAGCGAGCGTTCCTCGGCACCTCCCAGGTGCGAGTCGATGCGGATCGTCGCCTCGACGACGGGCTCCGGTGGCGTCAGCGGCTTCATCAGACGTTCCCGGCGGGCCCTACGCTAGCGCGATCTCGAGGCATGCCGTCGCGTGGCGGCGCAGGCGCGCCCTCGCGGGTCCGGTGTCCGGCGCGATGCGCTCACGACGCATCGCGGGCGAGACGCAGGCCGGCGAAGATCTGCCGGCGCTGGGGCAGGTCCCAGTTGCGAAACGCGGGGCTGCGCACACGGGGGCTCGTGGCCCACGAGCCGCCTCGCAGCACGCGGTAGTCCTCGCCGAAGAAGACCTCCGAGTACTCGCGATAGGGATACGCGACGAACCCGGGGTAGCCGCGGAAGGCGCGTCTGGGTCCACTCCCACACCTGACCTACGCCGGCGAGCGCGCCGGCGCAGCCGGCCGCGGATACCCGCCGGCCGGGCGTCTGCGCTGGGAGCCGCGCGGCCCTCTCCCACTCGGCCTCGGTCGGCAGGCGCGCGCCGTTCGCCCTGGCGAACGCCTCGGCCTCGAACCAGCTGATGTGGCAGGCGGCGGCCTGCGGGTGGCTAGTGGCGATCGCGGGGTGAGGGCTGCCCCGGAGCCCCTCTCGCCATGCCCAGCCCTCGGGCGACCACCACCCGCGCTCGCTCATAGCCGCCGTCCTCGCTGAAGCGCAGCCAGCTCGCGCAGCTCACCGGGCGACGGGCGATGCGGTAGGCGGGGGTGTGCACGGTGTGGCGCGGGCGCTCGTTGTCGTAGGCGAACACGTCGGGATCCGCGCCCATGGCGAACGGCCCGGCTGGGATCTCGATCCACTCCTCGACCTCCTGGGCCGGACCGATCGGCCGGTCGGCCTTCAGGCGCTCGCCCGGCGGGAGCAGGTCGGCGATCGCCATCGTCTGGCGCATGGTCTCGGTGTGCTGGAGCTCGTGGCGGAGAACCATCTCGCACACGACCCCGTCGCCGATCCCCTCGCGTGCGATCACCTCAACGGTGCGGGCGCGCACTGCCTGCAGGTAGGCGCGCGCGTCCGCAGCACCGAGTACTTCGATCTCGCCGCGGACCGCGCGCGGAGTCTCGAACGCGTCGTAGCAGTCGGCCAGCTCGGGACGCAAGCAGCGGCATCCCACCGTGCCGGTGGGCGAGCCACAGATCCTCGTAGGCCGCGATGTGGCCGAGGTCCCAGACGAGCGGGCTCATGATCGGCGAGTGCACCCGCTCGAGATCCTCATCGCTGAGCGCCGCCACGAGCGCGAGCGTGCCCCGTCGGGTCTGCCGAGGTCCTCCAGGGCCTGCGCCGGCGCTGGAGCGGGAGCCGGGGCGGGAGCGTGGTTGCGGCGGTGGTGGCCATGAGCTTTCGCCGTGGGATCCTTACCCAGATCCCTCACTGTATGAACCTGGCCGCATCTTGGCCGAAGCCTGTTTACATCACCTTCAGCTCTTCAGGGAAGTGGGGCAGGCGGCGTCGTCGACGATCACCGTCAGCCGCTCCCGCCTGAGCAGGCTCGCAGGGACGCTGCGGCTGGGCTCGGCCAGCATCGCGTTGACCGCGTCGGCCTTGCCGGCGCCGGTGGCCAGCAGCAGGCAGCGTCTGGCGGCGCGCAGCATCGCGAGGCTGAGCGTGATCCGCTCCGGCGGCGGCTTGGGCGAGTCCCGCACGCCCAGGCACAGCGCCTGCTCGCCGGCATCGAGGGTGGCGGCGCCCGGAAACAGCGAGGCCACGTGCCCGTCCGGGCCGATGCCCAGCACCACGAGATCGAGCACGGGGAGACCGCCCTCGCCGCGCCGGGAGCGTGCGCGGCGAGCACCGTGCGCGTAGCGCTGGGCGCCCTCCTCGGGGCCCCAGCTCTCCCTCCATGCGATGGACCCGCACGGGCGGGATCGCCACCGCGGCGAGCAGGGTCTCGTGGGCGAGCCGTAGTTGCTCTCGAGCGTCGTCGGGCCCCACGCAGCGCTCGTCGGCGAACCAGATCTCCACGCCGGCCCAGTCAACCTGTTCGCGTGCGAGCAGCTCGTAGGTCCGTTTCGGGGTCGTGCCTCCGCTGAGCGCGATGTGGGCACGTCCGCGCTCGGCGCGCAGGTAGTCCAGATGGCGGGCGATGTCGGCGGCCGCGCGCGCTGCGACCGCCTCGGCGTCGGCGCAGGTCGTCAGGCGGGTCACGCCAAGAGCCCCTGGGCCGACCGCAGCGCCGGCACGTAGGTGGGGTCGCGCAGCAGTGCCTGGCGGATGCCCTCGCCGAGGATGCCCGTCTCGCCGCGAGAGGCGCCGAGTATCGTCCACTCGCGCTCGCGCCCCTGCAGCGTTGCGGTCGTAGGCGTGCAGGCCGCCCCGGCCCGCGGTCCAGGCGCAGCTCGTGTCCGTGGCTCGTCGTCATCGTGAGGCCCTCGAGACCCCGCACCTGCAGCTCCGGCGCCGCCTCCAGACGCAGCGCCACCTCCGCCTGCGTCGGCGTCGCGGCGCGGCCCACGAGCGCTTCCTGCTCGGCGCTCGAGCGGGTCGGTCTCCCAGCCCAGGCGCGAGGCCAGCCAGCCGACGAACAGCATCGCGGCGACCGTCGAGTCGGGATGGTGGCGGAGCGTGACGCTCTCGATCGTCCGCAGCTCGGGACGCAGCCTCGGCGGATCGAAGGCCGCGGCGACGCGCTCGCGCCAGGGGGTCGAGCGCAGCCAGGCCAGGTCAACGACATAGGCCTGTCGCTCAGCGCGAAGGCGCGCGTCGATGCCCTCTGCCGGCATCGGGCTCGTCGACGGAGTCCAGCAGCACCGCCTGGGCCAGTCGCCAGCAGCTCGTCGACGATCTCGTGGTGGCCGTGCGGAGACCACAGCAGCGTGGGCAGGTCGCTGACGACCAGGGGGTCCGCGATGGTGATCAGGTCGTCGAGATGACGCTCGCCGATCTCCACCACGACGGTCTCGCGCAGGAGCGCGAGCTCTCCAGGGCCGGGTTCTCCTTCCGAGCGATGCTCACGTGTGCGTCCATCCGCTTGCGGCCCGGCTCGAAGGAGAGCACGAGCAGTGCGCGAGGCGTGATAGCGCCCGACGCCGCGCAGGCGGTTGGCGATCTCCCCGCTCCACTCGCGGTCGACGAAGGTGATCATGTTGAGCACCCGCGCGGGCACGAAGCCCTCGTTTTCGGCGTGGCGCTCTACCAGCAGCCCGCGCAGCGCCGCTTCGATCGCATCCGGCGTCGTGCCCTCCTCGCTCCAGACGGCGTCGCCCGCTGGCCATCAGATCGCGCGCCAGGAGTGGCCCTCGTCGAGCAGGAGCTCGGCCTCCCTGGGGCCCTGCGAGCCCGCTTCGTACTGCGGCAGCGGCCCGGGCAGTCTGCGCCCAGGCGCCGACGATCGGGTCGCAGATGCGCCACTGCGCCTCGACCTCGTCGTTGCGCGTGAACAGCGTGGCGTCGCCGCGCATGGCGTCGGTGATCAGGCGCTCGTAGGCCTCCGGCGACTGCGACAGGAACGAGGTGCCGTACAGGAACTCCATGTTCACCGGGCGGATGATCATGCGCGTGCCGGGAATCTTCGCGCCCGAGCCGCAGCGAGACGCCCTCGTTCGGCTGAAGCGTGAGCACGAGCTGGTTGGGCTGCACGCCCAGCGAGCCGTCCTGGCTGAAGGCGAGGTGGGGGACCGGCTTGAGCGTGACGGCGATCTCGGTGATCTTGCGGGCGAGCCGCTTTCCGGTGCGCAGGTAGAACGGGACGCCGGCCCAGCGCCAGTTGTCGACTTCAAGACGCAGCGCCGCGTAGGTCTCGGTGGTCGAGGCCTCGGGCACGCCCTCCTCTTCCAGATAGCCGGGCACGTCCTCGCCGCCGGCGTGCCCGCGGCGCATACTGGGCGCGCACGGCCATCTCGCCGATCGTCGGCCAGCGTGGGCTGCGGGATCGCCTGCAGCACCTTGACCTTCTCGTTGCGCACCTCTTCGGCGGTGAAGCTCACCGGCGGCTCCATCGCCACGTGGCAGAGCAGCTGGAGCATGTGGTTCTGGATCAGGTCGCGCAGCGCCCCGGCGTGGTCGTAGTAGCCGGCGCGGGTGCCGATGCCGAGGTCCTCGGCGGCGGTGATCTGGACGTTGTCGATGTAGTTGCGGTTCCACAGCGGCTCGAACATGCCGTTGGCGAAGCGGAACGCCAGCATGTTCTGCACGGTCTCCTTGCCGAGGTAGTGGTCGATGCGAAACACCTGTGACTCGTCGAAGATCGCCAGCACGCGCCGGTTCAGTTCGCGCGCCTCGGCGAGCGTGGTGCCGAAGGGCTTCTCGATGATCACCCGCACCTCGGCCTGATCGTGCTCGGCGAGAGGTTCGAGCTGCCGAGCTCCTCGACGATCACGGGGAAGTAGCTGGGGGCCGTCGAGAGGTAGAAGGCGCGGTTCAGCGGCTCGCCGGCGTCCCTCTCGAAGTCGTCGAGGACCTTCGCCAGCGCCGCGTAGACGGCGTGGTCGTCGAATACCCCGGGCACGTACCTGACGCTCGTCGAGCAGTCCCCTCAGCACGTCCTCGTCGGGCTTGCGCCGGGAGAACTGGCGGATCGACTGCTCGCAGTCCGAGCGGTAGTCCTCGTGGGCCTGCTCGCGCCTTGAGACGCCCACCAGGTGGAAGCGCTGGGGCAGTGCCCCCTCGTGGGCGAGGTTGTAAAGGGCCGGCAGCAGTTTGCGTCTGGCCAGGTCGCCCGTGGCGCCGAAGATGACGAGCGTGGTGGGCGCGACCGGCAGTCGCTCGAGACCGGCGGTGAGGGGGTTCTCGGGCTCCACCTCAGCGGTTGGATGACCGGCCGCGATCGCCACCGTCAGCCTCCTTTGCGCGGTCCGGCGACCTTGACAGGCTTGCCCTGGGACTTCGCCGCGCCGGCCTTCCTGACCGGTTCGTCTTCTGTCGCCTGGAGCAGCCCCGGAGCGCTCTTCACCGCGTGGCCGCCGAACTGGTTGCGCAGTGCGGCGAGCACCCGGTCGGCGAAGTCACCGTTGCCGCGCGAGCGCAGCCGCGCGTACAGCGAAGCGGTGATCACGGGGGTCGGGACGTCGTGCGCGGTCGCATCCGCGATCGTCCAGCGACCCTCGCCGGAGTCCTCGGTGTAGCCCTCGATGGCCTCGAGGCCGTTACCGTCGCTCTCGAACGCAAGGGCCGCCAGTTCGCACAGCCACGAGCGCACCACCGAGCCCTGGCCCCACAGGTGCGCGATGCTGGCGTTGTCGAGCGCGTACTCGCACTTGTCGAACAGGTCGAAACCCTCGGCGTAGGCCTGCATGAGGCCGTACTCGACGCCGTTGTGGACCATCTTCACGTAGTGCCCCGCGCCAGAGGGTCCGAAGTGCAGCCAGCCGCGCGGTCCGATCGCCGCCCGGCTCTGCTCGTTGGTCTCAGGTGCCAGCACGTCCAAGATCGGAGCAAGCCTCCTGACCGCCTTGGTCGGACCCCCGACCATCATGCAGTAGCCGACCTGCAGCCCCCACACCCCGCCCGAGACACCGACGTCGACGTAGTCGATGCCCTTCCCCTTCAACGCCTTGGAACGGCGCTTGTCGTCGGTCCACTTGCGAGTTGCCGCCGTCGACGATCGTGTCACCCGGCTCGAGCAGCTTGGCGAGCTTCTCGACGGTCTGCTGGGTCGGATCTCCGGCCGGGACCATGATCCAGACGATCCTCGGCGCCTTGAGCTGCTTGACGAGCGACTTCAGCGAGTCCGCGCCGGATGCCCCGTTCCTGACCGCCTGCTTGACGGCCTTCTTGTCGAAGTCGAATGCGACCACCTCGTGATCGGAGTCGCGGCGGATGCGGTGCACCATGTTGCCGCCCATCTTTCCCAGCCCGACGAAACCGATCTGAGTCACAGCAGCTCCTTGATCCTCTTTGTAAATGTGCGCAGCGCGCTCGCAGGGTCATCGCCCCGCAGGCGCACGCGCTCGGCCGGCAGCCCGAGCTGGCGCAGCGTCTGCAGGTCGCCGGTCGCCTGGGCGTTCTTCAGCGTCGTGAACGTGTATCCGCGGCCAGGGATATCGACATCCGTTGGCCCGTCGTGCAGCAGCTGCAGAAAGCGCCCGGTCGGAGGCCCGCCCTTGTGGAACTGGCCGGTCGAGTGCAGAAATCGCGGGCCATATCCGAAGGTCGTCGTGACCTTCCTTGCGTCGCGGATCGCCGCCCGCAGCTCGGCCACGGCCGCGTCGAAGTCGGCGGAGGGCTGCACGTAACCCATGACCGCTACGTAGTCCGGTGGCGAGGCCTCGGCGAGGAGGGCCTCGAGAGCGCCCTCGTCGGCGTCGGCGATCTGCGCCAGCGCATGCGTCTCTTCGAAGGAGGACAGCACGCGGTTGGTAGCATCCTTGGCCTGCTGCACGTTGGGCTGGTCGAATGGATTGATCTGAAGGCCCCAGCCGGCGACCGCGACGGCCAGCTCGGCGAGCAGGAAGAGTCGGCCGAGATCGGCCGGTCCGCCGCTTGGGATCCGTATCACCGGGTGGCCGGCCTGCGCATAGGCACGCGCGCGCCCTGCACCGTCGCTCCGGCCCGGACGCTCCTCACCGTCGCGGTTGGCGTCGTCGATCCACACGAACACCCGATCCTCGCCGTAGCTCTCCGGCGCGCCGGCCGGCTCTTCGGCCACGGGCAGGATGCCGGTGTGCTGCTTGCCCGTCGACTCCGCGACCAGCTGCTCCAACCACAGGCCGAGGCCGGGCAGTGAGGGGTCGATCAGGAACGTGAGCTTGTCCCGAGCCTGCTGTGCAAGCGCGCTCAGGGCTGCTCCCAGCCATAGCCATGCCGGCGGGGCGTCGGCCGCGCCGTTCGGCTCGGTGGCCGTGAGCTCGCCGCCGCGGACCGGTGTGCGCCAGGCCGCGTCGGCGCCGTCGAGCAGCGCCTGGACGTCCACCCCCATCAGGGCGGCCGGCACGATCCCGAACGCCGACAGCGCCGAGTAGCGCCCGCCGATGTCGGGGTCGCCGTGGAACACGCGCCTGAAGCCGTGCTCATGCGCGAGGTCCTCGAGGCCCGAGCCGGGGTCGGTGATCGCCGCGAAGTTGGCGCCGGTGGGGTGCAGCGAGAAGAAGTGGGCGAACAGCGACAGCGGCTCGATCGTGCCTCCCGACTTGGAGGAGACGACGAACAGCGTACGGGCCGGGTCGACCGCTCCCTGCACGGCCGCGACCGTGGTCGCATCGGTCGAGTCGAGCACGTGCAGGCGTGCCGCCTCGGCGACCGTGCCGAAACAGCGCCTCAGAACCTCGGGGGCAAGCGAGGAGCCGCCCATCCCGAGCAGGACCACGTCGCGCAGGCCGTCGGCACGCACCTGCCGGGCGAACTCCCTCAGATCGGTGAGCTGGCCCTCCATGCGCCCGACGATCGTCAGCCAGCCCAGGCGATTGGAGACCTCAGGCGCGCCCGCCGGGCCCCACACAGTCGCGTCGGCGGGCGGTGAGATGCGCTCGAGCAACCGCGCCTGCGCGGCCTGGGCGAGCTTGCCGTGCACGGCCGGGCGCAGTGAATCCGGGATCTCGGCCCCGACGGCGAAAGCTTCCTCGTCGCTCACGGCACGATCGTAGTCGCCGCGCCGCTGGTATACGGTTCCGGTACCCGACCGGTGCTCGAGTCGCCGGCGGGCTGCCCGAGCGAGATCTTGAATTTCGCTCTGGACCCACCCATCAATCGTCTCGGTGAACGACACTTGACATCTCAGCTGCCCGACCGCAATCTGGCCCTCGAGCTCGTCCGGGTGACCGAGGCCGCCGCCCTGGCGGCGGCGCCGCTGGTGGGACGCGGCGACAAGGAGGCCGCCGACCAGGCGGCGGTCGACGGCATGCGCTACATGCTGCACTCGATCCAAATGGACGGCCTGGTGGTGATCGGCGAGGGCGAGAAGGACGAGGCGCCGATGCTCTACAACGGCGAGCACATCGGCGACGGCTCGCCGCCGCAGGTCGACATAGCGGTCGATCCGCTCGAGGGCACCACGCTGGCGGCGCACGGCATGCCGCGCGCGCTCGCGGTGATCGCGCTATCGGCCCGCGGCACGATGTTCGACCCCGGACCCTGCGTCTACATGGAGAAGATGGCGGGCGCTCCGGAGATCGCCGACCTGCTCGACCTCGACCGCCCGCTCGGGGAGACCGTCAAGCTCGTGGCCGAGCGCAAGGGCCAGTCGGTCGGCGATGTGATGGTGGTCGTCCTCGACCGCCCGCGCCACGAGCAGGGCATCGCGGCGATTCGCGAGGCGGGCGCGCGCGTGCAGCTGATCGCCCACGGCGATGTCTCCGCTGCCCTGCTCGCGGTCTCCGAGCGCTCCCGGGTCGATCTGCTGTGGGGCATCGGCGGCACACCCGAGGGCGTCATCTCCGCCGCGGCCGTCAAGTGCCTGGGCGGGCAGCTGCTGGGACGGCTGTGGCCGCGGGACGAGACCGAGCGCCAGGCGGCCGTGCAGGCCGGCTACGACCTGCAGCGTGTGCTCACCCGCGATGACCTCGTGGCGGGCGACGACGTGTTCTTCTCGGCCACCGGCATCACCGACGGCGACGTGCTGCAGGGCGTGCGCTACCCGAGCGCGGGGGGCGCGACGACGGAGTCACTGGTGATGCGCTCGCGGTCGGGGACGGTCAGGCGCATCATGGCCACGCATGACCGCGCGAAGCTGAGGGCGGTCGCCGGCGGGCTCTACTGATCCGAGGGGGCGAACCGGCCGACACGCGACTCCGCCAGGTCCAGTCGCGCGAGCGAGCGCAGGAACCCGCGGGTGATCATGACGTGGATGCGCGACTGGGTCGCGTCGTAGAGGCGACGGCTGAAGCGCGAGGCGATCGACGGGTAGAAGTTGGCGACCTCGACCTCCACGTGCAGATGGGCCTGGTCGGGACGCTCTCCGGGACTGCGTCGGACTTCGATCTGCAGGTAGCCGCCGCCGTCGCGTCCCCGCCGGGCCACCAACACGCCCCGGGCGATACGCCAGCGGACGATGCCGCGCGTGGGGTCCATCTCGTATTCGGGCGCGTGGAAGGTGAGCAGCTTCAGCGGGCTCGCGAGAAGCACGACCGAGCGTCCGGTATCGGTGTAGCGGACGCGAACCAACCCCAGCGTGACCCGCGTGAGGAAGCGCCAGTACGTGCGTGCCAGGCGCTCGAGGTGGGCCGGAGACCAGATCTCCTCGAGCGCCGCCTCGTCGAGCAGCAGATCGGCCGCCTGCACCGAACGCACCGCGCCCGTGCTGCCGTCCATCGATGTCGAGTCGCGGAAGTTCGCGATCAGTGCCCTGCTGCGGCGGTCTCCGATGCCGCGCCAACCGTGCGCGCGCAGTCTGATCAGCAGGGCTATCAGGAGCGCGAGGACCGCGCCGACCGCGATGCGCCCACCGGTCGCCGCTGTTGTGGGCTTCGCTTGCACCGACCCTCAGGCTACCCGGCGCCGGCGTCCCTGCGAGGCGGGGGCAACGCCTGCGATCCCGGTACTTGATATTCAAGGTGGGTGAGCAATTCATCCACGCGCGACGGACCGCGCGCGCGGCCCGTCGCCGACGCGCCCGTCGATGCGCTGCTCGCGCGTGGCGAGGAGCTGGCCGGACGCTGGGCGGCCGCGATGATCCTGGCGCGTCCGCTCGAGCGGATCGGCGAGCTTTCACTCGACAGCTTCGCGCGCGAGGCACCGACTCTGTGCGATCAGGTGAGCCGCGCGCTCGGCTCCGACGCCGAGCTCGAGCAGATGGGCGGCCAACGCGAGGCGGGCGTCCCCGGGCAGGGCGGCCGGGCTCGCTCGCTCGCGGTGATCGCAGGAGCGCGGGACCCCCGATCGACCGTCGAGGCGGCGGAGACGCTGCGGAGAGTCATCTGGGAGGCCCTGCTCGAGGAGCTGCGGGCTCCGTCGGCGCGCCTGGTGGCCGATCTTTCAGACCGGCTGGCCCACGTCTGCGTGACGCTCCTCGCCGCGTCCATCAGCGAGACGGCCGGTGGTCGAACGGACAGTGCCGCGGGGCCGCGCGAGCCCGAGCTCGAGGACTCGGTTCGGGTGGTGAGCGAGCCGGACCCGACGTCGGCTCCGCTCACCCCGCCCGTCGCCCGCCATGCAGGCGTCCTGATCGACGAGCGTGAGGAGGCTCCGGCAAGACCTCGCGAGGCCGACTGGCAACAGCCGGTGTCCCCGAGCGCCCGGCGGCCACGGGTGCGCCCCTTTCCGTGGGAGCCCTCCCGGGTACCCCCCGCAGGCCTCCATCGCGATCAGGGACGAACGCGGCGAGGAGGGGCCGGCGGCCTGGATCCGGTCGATCGGGCGCCAGCTCGAGTGCTTCGCGCGGGATGGGCGGCCGTTCGCCGTGCTGCTGGTCGACCTCGGTGACCTCGAGCGCTCCACGCACGCAGGGCCCACCGGCGGGCCGTCGAGCGCCACCAGCCTTGTCGAGCGCCTGCTGGCACAGCAGCTGCACCGATACGAGGGTGCCTCCGCGGAGGACCGTGGGGGGCCGGCGGGTTCGCTCACACGCGAGCGTCCGGGCAGATACTGGCTGCTCGTCACGGACACCGACGCGATTGCCGCCGGCAGGCTGGCCGAGTCTCTGGTGGGCGCGATCAGGCCGCTGACGGCCTCCCGCTGGCCCTGGCTCGAGGTGATGGTCGGCACCGCGGTGTGCCCGGACGACGGGCGCGATGCGGCGGCGCTGGCCGCCTGCGCCGACATGGGCATCTATGCGGCCCGCACGGCAGCGCGATCGACCGCCTCGGCCGACGAGCCGGCCTAGATCCGATCGACGGCCGGTGGAGGCCCGACGACCGGCCCGGCGTGGCTCGGGCGCCCGCCTCTCAGCCGGCGGCCGCGCCGCCGGCGACGATGCTCGCGGGAGGCGCGGGCGGGAGTCCGAGCGTGGGCGTGTTGGCGGTGATTCCCACGATGCGCGTGCGGATGCGCACGGTTTCTTCGACGCCGAGCGTACGCGCAGCTTCTGCGGTCAGGTCCCAGTCGGCGCCGATATGGCTATAGGGCCCGCGATCGATCACGGGCACCGTCAGCCGCTGGCCCCGGTAGCTGACACTTCACGAGCGTGCCGCATGGCAGCGTGCGGTTGGCGACGCCCACGATGTTGGGCGTCAGTGTCTGTCCGCAGGCGGTCTGTTTGCCGTAGAAGCCCGGTCCGAACCACGTGGCGATGCTGGTGGCGTGGGCGGTCTTGGGCTGGGCGCCTGCGACGACGCCGCCCGTGTCGGCGGGCGCATCCAGCGCAAAGGCGCCCGCGAAGGCGAGCGCGGTGAGCAGGGCAAGCAGGGTCTTCTGTATGACGTTCGGTCGAATCATCGTCGTCGCGTCGCCTACGGGGTGAGCTGACGGGCTCGCGCGGCCAACGGCGGCGCTACGGCCTGAAAGGCCGATTCGCCCCAGCGGACCAACTCGGTCCGCATTGGGTCCCCCGCCTCCAGTGACCTGGGTCACCGGAGCTCGGCGTGAGCACGAGTATACAGGAGCTCTCATCGCCGAGCTAGCTCCTACCGGCGCCAGTCCGCGCCCGGCCCTCAGCCGACGCGTGGCGCTCAGGTGCCGGGCAGGCGCGAGAAGGCGTCCCTGAGCAGGCGCTCGCCGGTCGAGACACCGGCCTTTGCCAGCTCGCCTACGAGCTCCGCCGCCGACACGGCGAGCTCGAGGCCGCCCGGCGGCCGCAGCGAGCCGGTCATGGCCTCGCTGTCTGACTCGAACCCCTGTCTGGGGGCCGCTTCGCGCCCCGGGCCGGAGCCGGTGCGCGCAGAGCGGGTGCGCGGCTTGTCCGTGGGGGGTCCGGGGAGGCCTCCGGCGCGCTTGGGAGCGGCGGCCCGGTCCGCCGCCGCCGGCTTGCGCGCCGCGCGCTTTGACCGCTCGGCGGCCGGAGGCTTCGCGCCGCCCGTCGCTCGAACCTCCTGCGCGGACTTGCGAGCCGCGGCGCGCCGTGGACTCGAGCGCTGAGGACGGGTGCTGGGCAGGTTGACCAGCACTCCGCCGTTATTGCGCGGGGCGCTCGTTCGGCGCTCGCCGTTGGCGTCGCTCATGGTGGACATCATTACTTAAGCGCGGGCTCGGCGAGGATTCGCGAGCGAACTGGATGCCTACGCTCAGGCGTTGCGATGCGGACCGGCAAGGCGTTAGCATGGGTTCTCTGAAAAGCAGTTTTGCGTTGTAACGTTGGGCAAGCTCCGGCCGTATGTTGGCCGGAGCGGTTGCCTTGATGAGACGGCAGGACCAAGTGGCATCCCCGCATTGTCGATCGACCGAAGAAACGGACACAAATGTCAGTAGTCGAGCTGCAGGAGCTGGATGAGGTCAAGGGCCTGCTCGCCAAGGGGCAGCAGGTGGGCGTGCTCTCCTACGCCGAGATAACGGCCGCGATGTCCGAGCTCGACTTGGATGAGTCCGACGTCGAGGAACTTCACGGATTTCTCGAGCGATCGGAGATCGAGCTCGTCGAGGACATCGACCCGGCGACCGCCGCGTCCTCGCAGGTCGAGCGTGCGCCCGACAAGCGCGGAAGGCGCAAAGCAAAGGCCCAGCTGGACCTCAAGCCCGACATGACGACGGACTCGCTACAGCTGTTCCTGAAGGACATTGGCAAGGTGCGGCTGCTGACGGCCCAGGAGGAGGTCGACTTGGCCAAGCGGATCGAGCGCGGGGATCTCGACGCGAAGCAGAAGATGGTCGAGTCGAACCTGCGACTCGTGGTGTCGATCGCCAAGAACTACCGCAATCAGGGACTGCCGTTCCTCGACCTGATCCAGGAGGGAACGCTCGGGTTGGTGAGGGCCGCCGAGAAGTTCGACTACAGGAAGGGCTTCAAGTTCTCCACCTATGCGACCTGGTGGATCCGCCAGGCGATCGCCCGGGCGCTGGCCGACAAGGCGCGCACGATTCGCATCCCCGTGCACGTGGTCGAGAAGCTCAACAAGATCGGTCGTGCCGAGCGCAAGCTTGTGACCGAGCTCGGGCGCGAGCCCACCGCGGACGAGATCGCCGAGGTGACCGGCATCGACCCGGAGGAGGTGGACTCGATCAAGCGCTCCGCGCAGGCGCCGGTGTCGCTCGAGAAGCCGGTGGGCGACGAGGAGGAGTCGGAGTTCGGGCAGTTCATCGCCGACGAGCGCGCCGAGTCCCCGTATGAGCGCGCCGCGGAGATCCTCACCAAGGAGGCGCTCAGGGAGGCGCTCGAGAACCTGTCATATCGCGAACGGCGCGTGCTCGAGCTGCGCTACGGCCTCGGCGGCGAGCATCCCAGGACGCTGGACGAGGTGGGACGCACTTTCAACGTCACCCGCGAGCGCATCCGCCAGATCGAGAACCAGTCGCTGAAGAAGCTGCAGAGCCTCGCCGAGGCGCAGAAGCTCAGAGACGTGGCCTAGCTCCCGACCGCGCCGTCGCGCCCGCCGGACGCGCGAGACGGGTGCCGCGGTGTCTAGTGCTCTCCCGCGCCGCTCAAGCCGCGCGCGGGAGCTGTCGATCAGTCCGTACATGTTCGACGTCATACATGCGCTGCGCGAACTCGTCGAGAAGGGTGGCTCGGACCTGCACGTGAAGGTGGACGCGCGTCCGCTGTACCGCGTGCACGGAGAGCTGACCTCCGACGAGGCCGACGATCCACTCACGCCGCAGGACACCGAGGGCGCACTGCACGAGCTGCTGAGCGACCCGAGCAAGCTCCAGGAATTCGAGCATGAGCACGAGGTCGACTTCTCCTTTGAAATCCCTGGGGTCGCGCGCTACAGGATCAACGCGTTCCACCAGCGCGGAGTGATCTCGATGGCGTGTCGCGCGATCCCACACAGGATCTCGACGATCGAAGAGCTGGCGCTGCCCCCGGTGGTCAGCGAACTGGCCGAAGAGGAGCGCGGGATCGTGCTGCTCACCGGCACGACCGGCTCGGGCAAGTCGACGACGCTCGCGGCGATGATCGACCACATGAACTACACCTCCAGCAAGCACATCGTCACGATCGAGGACCCGATCGAGTTCGTGCACACCGACAAACGCTCGGTGATCAACCAGCGCGAAGTCGGAATGGACACCGCCTCGTTCAAGCGCGCGCTGAGAAGGGTGCTGCGGCAGGACCCCGACGTGATCCTCGTCGGAGAGATGCGCGACGAGGAGACGGTGCAGACGGCGCTCTCGGCGGCCGAGACCGGACACCTGGTCCTCTCGACGATCCACACCGTCGACGCGACCGAGTCGATCAACCGCATGCTCGACTTCTTTCCTCCCCATCAGCATGGCCAGGCACGGAGCATGATCGCGGGCACGGTCAAGGGGGTCATCTCCCAGCGACTGGTGCCGGGCGCCGACGGCGGGCGCGTGGCCGTGTGCGAGATCCTGCGGATGACCGGCCGGGTGCGCGACATGATCATCGACCCGTCGCAGACGGGCAAGCTCGTCGAGGTGATCACCGCGGGTGGCTACTACGGGATGCAGACCTTCGACCAGGCCCTCTACGGTCACGTGAAGGCCGGACGGGTGACGTTCGAGGATGCGATGCGCGTCGCCTCAAGCCCGCACGACTTCAAGCTGCTGATGCAGGCCGAAGGGCGCAAAGGCACCACGATGGAGGACGTTGCCTCCACCGAGGGCCAGCGCGAAACGACACCCAAACCGTCGTTCAGCGCCGCCTAGGGCGCGCCGCGTCGCAGCGTCGCATCCCGGCGATCACACCGGGGTGTCGTACTTCAGTTGGTAAAGTAACGGTTGGAATGGCCGTTGATGAGACATGTCCGGTGTGCAGAACGGCGGACATCGTGTGCGGGAAGTGGACGTTACTGCTGGTTCGGGACCTGGCCGAGGGCACATCGCGCTTCTGCGAGCTCGAACGATCGCTGGCGGGAATCAGCCCCCGCACGCTCTCGCTGCGGTTGCGTGCGCTTGAGGAGCAGCAGATCGTCGAGCGTCAGACTTTCCCCGAGGTGCCGCCCAGAGTCGAGTATGCGCTGACCGAGAAGGGGCGCGCGCTGCTTCCGATCATCGACGACATGCGAGCCTACGGTGAAGACTGGCTCGGCGCCGACTGCGCCGAGCGCGCCACGGCCGAGACCCTGCTCGTCGCATCGGGGGCCTTGAGGCCCCGGTCGGCCGCGCCGGCCGCTGCAAGTAGGGATGCGCCGAGCAGGAGCGCGTTGGGCGAGGGCGAAGTGAGCGCACCATGCGGTCGCATCGGCTTCACACGGCGCTCACGGAGTTCATCGACTCCGCGGCGATCCGCCTGCAGGCCGTGGTCGACGCGGGTGCCGAGGTCCCGTTCGAGCTGGGATCCCGGGGCAGGCGTCGAGGCGCGACCCCGCTCTACTGCTATCGCGCGCTGACGGGTGCGTTCATCGCCGAGCACGAGGGCGAGCTCGAACGGGTGCAGGGCCACGACGAGGCGGTGGCGCTCCTGGCGGGCTTCGACGGACTCGACCGCTATCTGGCGAGCACGGGCGGCACGACATGCCGGTCCGGCGGCGGGCGACGCGCGCGCGAAAGCCGCGCTCGGCGCGCTGCTTGCCGACGTGTTCGACGAGCAGACCGACTTCGAGATCCGCCCCGCGCGATCTGCAGGCGGCGCTCGAGCGACTCGAACGCTCCGAGCGCGCGGGCACGGGGGTGACGCTGTCGCGACGCTGCACGGGCTGACGATCGCCTCGCGATGAGCTCTCGCTGACGAAGGGTCTCGACGATCGCCCACCCCGACGCCCTGAAGGGCCTGCCCGACGGTGCCGGCACGGCGACGACGGCGGCGAGGATCATCTGATCGTCGCTGCTGGCCATCCCCGACGATTCGAGCGCCACGACCGACGGAGACAGCGATGACGCCGCTCACGCAGGGCAGGCGGCTGCTGAACGACCTGCTGCGTGCGCTGCAGGCTGTTCGGCGACGGCCGCGTGGCGCTGGGCGCGCTCGCGTGGGCGCGGGTCGGCTGACGGCGCCGTGGAACCCGGTGGCGCTCGGCACCGGCGGCAGGCCGCACGGGATGCTCGTCGTGACCGCCGAGCAGGAGGACGAGCTGCGCGCGTTCTGCAACCTCGTCTCTCGGCGCGCGCCGCACGGACAACGAGCTGGCCTGGGCGCTGAGGCGATTCGAGCTGGGGTGCGAGCGCGAGAACCCCTACGAGGCCCTGAGCGACCACCTGCTTGCGCTGCGGGCGCTGCTCGAGCCGGAGGGTCCCTCCAGCGGGCTGCTCGCCGGACGCCTGGCGGCGCTGTGCGCGACCCCCGAGCAGCGCGTGGCGCTCACCGAGCGGGTCGTCGGGCGGTCGGCGCTCGAGCGCGCGTTCATCGCCGGATCATCGCTGAAGCGAGCTCGCGGCCAGGCGCTATGCAGGGAGCTGGCCGACCATCTGCGGGCGCTGCTGCGCGACGTGATCTGCGGGCACCTCGACCCCGATCTCCCCGCCCTGGCCGATCGGCTGCTCATCGCGCAGGAGGATCCGGACGCGGATGAGTGGTCCGAGCAGACGCCGGCCTCCGAGCCGGTCCCCGCCTGAGTTAGCGCGCTCACGCGAACAGGTGCTCTGCAACCCGGGCCAGGCCCGCGAGGTCCTGGATGTCCTCGTCGAGGTGGGGAACGAGGATCGGGTTGGGCTCTCCCAGCTCCCGCGCCAGGCGCTCGATCGTCTCACGGTCGCGCTGCACGAGCACGTCGAAGTCGGCCAGGTTCTGGGCCACGCGCGCGGCCAGCCGCTCGCCGAGCTCGGGCACCAGCAGCGCTGCGACCTCCTCGCACCGAGTGGCTCTTCGAGGCCGTGACTGTTGGACGCGGTTGACGATCAGCTCGCCGCGCGACATGCCCCGCGCGTCGAGCTGTCTGCGCCAGGAACACCGCCTCGCCCGCCGGCTCGGGCTCGGGCGAGGTGACGATCAGGAAGGTCGTGTGTCTTTCGCGCAGCAGCGAGGCGACGCTCGCGGGTGCGCTCGGCTGAAGCCGTCGATCACGCCCGAGACCGAGCGGAAGAACTGCGACAGATCGCTCAGCATGTCGACGCCGGTGACGCGTGCGAAGATCGAGAAGACCAGGGCGGTGGAGCGGCCGAACACGCGAGCGGTCAGCCCGCCGGGGGCGAGGAACACCTTCAGGGCGCGCCCTTCCAGGAACCCCAGCAGCCGGGTGGGGGCGTCGAGGAAGTCCAGGGCGTTGCGAGACGGCGGCGTGTCGAGCACGATCACGTCGAAGTCGCGCTCGTGGTGGAGCTCATAGAGCTTGGCGATCGCGCTGAGCTCCTGCGAGCCCGCGACCGCGGTCGACAGCTCGCGGTAGATGGGGTTCGCGAGGATTCCTCGCGCGCCTCCGCCTCGGGCTCGAGGTGCGCGACGATCTCATCGAACGTGCGCTTGGGGTCGAGCATCATCGCCCACAGCTCGCCCTTCATCTCGATGCCCTGCGCGGCGAACAGCGCAGGGTCGATCCGATGCTGCTCCGATCTCGGCCCTCGCTCGCGACGGCTCGCTGCAGGCCCAGCGCCGCCGCCAGGCGCCGGGCGGGGTCGATCGTGATCACGGCGACCTTCTGCCCGCGGGCGGCGAGCCCGAGCGCCAGTGCGGCCGAGGTGGTCGTCTTGCCGACGCCGCCTGCGCCGAGGCAGATGCAGACGCGCTTGCCGGCCAGGCGCGCCGGCGAGGCCCGGTGGCGTATTGCTCGCCGCCATCCCGGGATCGTAGTTCCCATGCAGGAATCGCCCGGCCCGCTATGCGAATACCCACCGGGACGGCTTTCCCACAATCGAGCATCGGAGTCCCCGTGGAAGGAAAGGCCAAGGTCATCGCGTTCGCCAACCAGAAGGGCGGCGTGGCCAAGACGACTACAACACTCAACCTGGCCGCAGCATTCGCCGAGGAGGGCCACCGGGTGCTGTGCGTGGACATGGACCCGCAGGGCAACCTCACGATGTCCCAGGGGATCGACCCCGACAACCTCGAGAGATCGATGTACGACGTGCTCGTGCACAAGGCTCTCGATCCGCGAGGTGATCCGCAAGCGCGAGATCGACATCGCGTGCGCCTCGATCGACCTGGCCGGGGCGGAGATCGCGATGTCGACGATGATCGGCCGCGAGCGCTCGCTGCAGAAGGCGTTCGAGCCGATCCTCGAGGACTACGACTTCATCTGCATCGACACTCCCCCGAGCCTCGGGCTGCTCACGATCAACGCGCTGACGGCCGCCGACAAGGTGATCGTCCCCGTGCAGTGCGAGTATCTGTCCATGCGCGGCCTCATCCAGCTGCAGAACACGCTCGCGATGATCCGGGAGAACCTCAACCCGGGCGTTGACATCGAGGGTATCCTCCCGACGTTGGTGGATTCGCGCACGATCCACGCCAAGGAGGCGATCGAGATCCTCGAAGAAAACTTCGGGGACCGCGTGTTCGCCTCGCGTATCCGCAAGACGGTCCGTTTCGCCGAGGCGCCGGTCAAGGGCATGTCGGTGCTCAAGTACGAGCCGGACGGCGTCGCGGCTCAGTCCTACCGGCAACTCGCGCAGGAGGTTCTCACCCATGGCACAACGCTAAACCCGCGCGAGCATGCGCGAAGGTCCGCTGGCGGCGCTGTTCCGCAAGACCGACGAAGAGTCAGAGGAGCGCTCCCGAGCGGATCGGGCCGCTCCGAGCCGTCGCGGCGAGAGCGCCCCGCCGCACCCCGCCCTGAACGCGTCGGTCGACACGCGAGTGAGCGGCCGGACGCCGCGGCGCCGCTGCCCACCCCGCGGGAGCGCCTGCGCCACGCCTTCTCCTCGGAGATCCCCGAGACCGCGATGGGTCCGCCCGGCGGCGCGCCCGGCGATGGACGAGTACGCGCGCGAGCGGCCATCCGACACACCACACTCGCCGGCCGTGCCGCCGGGTCCGTCGAGCAGCCGGTGATCCGCGTGGTCGGCGTCGGCGGCGCCGGCGTGAACGCGGTCAACAGGATGGTCGAGGCCGAGGTCGAGGGCGTCGAGTTCCTCGCCGTGAACACCGACCTGCAGTCGCTGCAGCAGTCCACCGCCGACCTCACCCTGCACATCGGCGCCGAGCTGACCAGGGGCTTGGGCTCGGGCTCGGATGCGAACGTCGGGCGCGCAGGCGGCGATGGAGGACTACGACCGCATCAAGGCGCTGTTGAAGGGGTCGGACATGATCTTCATCACGGCCGGCGCGGGCGGCGGCACCGGCACCGGTGCCGCGCCGATCGTCGCGCGCATCTCGCGAGAAATCGGGGCGCTCACCGTCGCGATCGTGACGAAGCCGTTCGGGTTCGAGGGCTCGCGCCGCTCAGAGCAGGCAGAGCACGGGGTCAACGCGCTCGCCCAGGAGGTCGACACGCTGATCGTCGTGCCCAACAACCGCCTGCTCGCGGTGCTCGACAAGCAGACCGCGATGGTCGAGGCCTTCCGCGTGGCCGACGACGTGCTGCGCCAGGGAGTTCAGGGCATCTCCGACCTGGTCACCCTTCCCGGTCTGATCAATCTCGACTTCGCCGACGTGCGCACGATCATGAGCGAGGCTGGCAACGCGTTGCTGGGGATCGGCATGGGCGTCGGCGAGAACCGCGCGACCGAGGCCGCGATGCAGGCCGTGGCATCGCCGTTGCTCGAGACCTCGATGGAGGGCGCACGCTCGATCCTCCTGTCGATCACCGGTGGCAGCAACCTGTCGCTGTGGGAGGTCAACGAGGCCGCCAAGTCCGTCTCGAGGCCGCCCACCCCGACGCGAATATCATCTTCGGTGCGATGGTCGACGAGAAGCTCGACGATCAGGTGTGGGTGACGGTCGTGGCCACCGGCTACGGTGCGGACGGCGCCCGCAAGAGCGTCGCTCGCCTGAGGGAGCCCGCTGGGGAGGTCAGGGTCCAGCGAGCGGGGCGAGCGCGGCCGCGGAGCCGCGTCGCGGCGGTCTCTCCGTGGATGAACTAGAAGTACCGGAGTTCATCCCGAACCTCTGAGGGTCGTCAAGCGCTTCGCGCTAACCGCGTCCTCGGTCGCTCGCGTGCGTAGCACGCCACGACGCGTGCGTCCCCGTACTGCTCGGTTGACGGCTCTGAGACGGCTCAGGGTCTCCTCGACGCGTCGCATTGCCGTGTCCTCGGTCGCCCGCGTGCGCACTGTGCTATCGCTCTGGCATGGGCGCGACTGAGAAGGGTGTGGTGGCGGCCGGGCATCCGCTGACGGCGGAGGCCGGCGCGCGGGTGCTGCGGGAAGGCGGTAATGCGGTCGACGCCGCCGTGGGGGCGATGCTCACCTCGTTCGTCGCCGAGCCGCTGCTCACCGGGCTGGGTGCCGGCGGGTACATGCTGGTGGCGGGAGGCCGCGCAGGAGCCCGACGCTGCTGGACTTCTTCGTGCAGGCGCCCACCGCAAGGCTGTCGGACGCGCGGCAGACCGCGCGGCGGACGGCCCGGCAGACGGCCCGGCGGCCACGCTTCACGCGATCGACGTGTCGTTCGGGGACGCCGCGCAGGTCTTCCACATCGGACCGGCCTCGTGCGGCGTGTACGGTGCGCCGGCGGGTGTGTGCGCCGCCGTCGCGCGATGGGGGACGGCGCCGCTTGAGGAGCTGGCCGCGCCGGCCGGCGCGGTTGGCGCGGGAGGGCGTGCTGCTCAACGCCGGGCAGGCATACGTGGCGGAGATCCTCGGCGACCTGCTGACCTCGACGCCGGAGTGCGCGGCGCTGTGGGCGCCGGAGGGCCATGTGCTGCGGGAGGGCGAGCTGCTGCGCAACCCCGAGCTGGGCGATGCGCTCTGTGCGCCTCGGCAGGGACGGGCGCCGAGCCGTTCTACGAGGGCGACGTGGCGGCGGCGGTCATGCGACTGGCTGTGGGCGCGCGGTGGCTCGGCTGAGCAGGCGAGGACCTCGCCGGCTATCGGGCGATACGAGCGCGAGCCCGCGAGGATGGCCTACCGCGATCGGGAGGTCCTCACCAACCCGCCGCCCGTCGGCGGGCGGGACCCTGCTCGCCTACTCGCTCGGCGCTGCTCGATCGTGGGCCCTCGCCGCCGACCCTGCGGGGGGTGGTCGAGGCGATGGCGGCGGCCCAGTCCGAGCGCACGCCCGAGTTCCTCGAGGGGCTCGGCGAGGAGGGCTTCCTCGAGCGCTTCCTGGCGAGGCGCCTGGGCTGCAACCACGCACATCTCGGTGCTCGACGCCGAGGGGTGCGCGTGCAGCTGCACCTGCACCAACGGCGAGGGCTCGGGCGTCGTCGTGCCGGGCACGGGACTCCACCTCAACAACGTGATGGGCGAGGAGGACCTGAACCCGTTCGGCTTTCACCGCCATCCGCGCGGGTCGGCGCATGCCGAGCATGATGGCCCCGTCGGTCGTGATGCGCGGAGGGGAGGTAGAGCTCGTGCTCGGGAGCGCCGGCTCGAATCGCATCCGCTCGGCGCTCCTGCAGACGATCGTCGGCGTCGTCGATCACGGCCTGTCGGTACGCGCGGCGGTCGACGCCCCGCGTGTGCACTTCGAGGGCGGCATTCTCTACGCAGAGCCCGGGATCGAGCTTCAAGAGCTGTCCGGGGAGGACGTCGAGGTGGTGCGGTTCGGAGCTCCTAACCTCTTCTTCGGCGGCGTTCAGGCCGTGCAGCGGTTGGCCGGCGGGCTTCACGGCGCCGGTGATCCCCGCCGCGGCGGGGTGGCGATCAGCGTATGAGCGCCGGAGTGCGTCGGGCGGCTGCGCGCGTGAGTCCGGGTGGCGCGGAGCGATCATCGCGCCAGGGCGCCTGGCGGGCATGATCTGCGTGGCCCTCACGGTAGCGGCGGCCGCGGGGTGTGGCGGCATCGAGGCCCCCGATCTGTTCCTCGTCCAGCGCACCGGCAGCGTGCCGGGTGCCGGGTTGACGCTGCTGGTCAACGAAGAAGGCGGCGTGCAGTGCAACGGCGGACGCGATGCTGAAGCTGAGCGACCCGCAGCTCGTGCAGGCGCGGGCGATCCAGGAAGAACTGAAGGGACCGGCCTCCGCGCACACCTCGCTGCCGGCACGGGCGGGATCGGTGCTGAGCTACTCACCTGCGCGACGAAAACGGAAGCGTGAGCTTCGCCGACAACTCGGCCGGGCAGCCGCCGTGTTCCGCAACCTGGCGCTGTTCGTGCTGCAGACCGCGCAGCAGGTCTGCCATCTGCGCATGTGAGCGGCGTGGCCCCAGCCCAGCCGATCGGCGCCCCGCGTCGCCACTCTGGCTACTAGCCGAAGCGGACCTTGCCGTTCGAGCAGCGCACGGGTCTGGGCGCGCTCGACGACCTCCAGGCGCTTGATCGCGGCCTGCAGCAGCAGCGCCAGCAGGCGCAGGCGAGCGTTCTCCGAGCGCAGCTCGAGCAGCTCCTGCTTGGCGTCCGAGCCGAACTCAACCGTGGCCGCCATCCCGTAGGCGTCCAGCTCCCCGAGCTCCTCATCGCTCAGCTTCTGGTCGGTGGCCTGCTCGACGAGCTCCCTGTAGAGCTCACGCGCGGCTCGCGCAGCCTCGGCGTCGGTCTCCTCGGCCGGCTCGTCGAGGAACTCGACCACGGCGGCCGGGTAGGGCAGATCGTCCTGGCGCTCGAGCAGCCTGAACGGGCGCGTTCCGCGCGCGAGGATGTTCAGGCGGCCGTCCTCCATGCGCTCGAGCGTCTCCTCGATCTGGCACGCGCAGCCCACGGGCTTGAGCTCCGTCGTCAGATGACCACACGATGCCGAACTCCCGCTCCTCGGCGAGCATGCACTCCTCGATCATCGTGCGGTAGCGATCCTCGAACACGTGCAGCGGCACGCTCTCGCTGGGCAGCGCCACGATGCCCAGCGGGAACAGCGGAAAGCCCTTGAGTTGGTCGGGCATACGGCAAGTCTAGGCCGGGGTGGGCGCGTGCACTGCCGACGTGGACCGTCCGGTGCCGCCGAGCGGTGCGACACGTCTGCGGTCCGGTGAGACACGGCTGTGCCCTCGGTGCGGTGAGACACGGCTGCGCCCTGTTACTCCTCGGCCTTGCGCGCGGTGATCATGAGGTTGTAGAAGACCGCCGCGGGCAGCCGCGGCTCGAACACCCTGCGGTCGAGCTCCTGCAGCAGCAGATAGCCCCGGTGGGCGTATTGGCGCCAGGCCCAGGGCACGTCGCTCGGCTCGGCGCTGGCCTCGAGCGTGCGGTTGGTCCAGCCGAACCAGTTGGCCAGAAGCTCCTCACCGGTCACGCGCACCTGCACCAGGCGTGCACCTCGCGCGAGATCCTGCGAGCTCGGCGGGTGCGAAGGCGTGGACGTCGACCACCCGCTCCAGGGCGGCGTCGGGCTCATCGTCCTCGGCTTGGCGGCGCGGGGCGGGCGCCGATCGCACGACGCCACAGCGGTGCGACGGCGCCGGCGAGCCGCTTGGGCACGCGCGGCCAGGCGGTCGCCCTAGCGTGAGGGCTCTCCGGCGAACAGCAGCGTGCCGCCGGGCGCGAGCACGCGCTCGAACTCGGCGAACGCGCGCGGGAGGTCGGGGATGTGATGGAGCACGGCGTGGCCGAAGACCAGGTCGAAGCTCGCGTCCGGGAACGGCAGGCTCTCGGCCTCGGCGGGCTCGGTCTCGACCTCGAGGCCCGCGCGCCGCGCGTTGCTCGGCGAGCACCGACAGCATGCCCGGGGAGATGTCGGTGCAGGTCGCCTGCTGCGATCACGCCGGCGGCGAGCAGGTTCAGCGTGAAGTAGCCGGTCCCGGCGCCGATCTCTAGTGATCGGCGGTAGCGTCCGGGCGCGCGACCGAGCGCCTTGCCCGCCTTGGCCACCACCTGCGCGCGGCCCAGCTCGCCGAAGTCGATGCCCCACTTGGAGTCGTAGTGGCCGGCCGCCAGGTCGTGGTAGCGCGACGTTGACGTCGTGGATCTCGGTGCGGTGTTGAGCGCGGGCGGCACAGGTCGGCACCATATACTCGCGCGCCGTTGGTGCACCCGCGGTCGCGACGCCGACCCGTTCGACCGAACCCCTCATCCGTTGACAGGAACCCTCCACCTGCAGCGTGACCAGCCCGAGGGCGTTCCGCCGCTGGCGCTGACGGGGAGCGCACGCTGCCGGACGTGCCCGACGGAGAACTACTGGTTCCGCCGCCATCTCGCGGTCTACGAATGGATCGCCGCGCGCGTGGGCGGCCTGCGCGTGCTCGACATGGCCTGCGGCGAGGGCTACGGCTCGGACGTGCTCGCCCGCTCGGCGGCGGGCGTGGTCGGCGTCGAGGCCAATCCGGAGGCCTACGAGCATGCGCGCCTGCGCTACCGGCGCTCGAACCTGCGTTTCGCGCGCGAGCTCGTCGAGACGTTCTCCGAGCAGGCCGACGCGGTCGTGTTCCTGCAGACGATCGAGCATCTCGAGGATCCCGGCGCGGTGCTCGAGCACTTCGGCTCGCTCGTGGGCGGGCGCGGGCCGGTGTTCGTCTCGACCCCGAACGTGCTCACGCTGGCGCCGCGGGGAGCATCGCGCTCGGACAACCCCTGGCACGTCCACGAGTACCGGGCCGCGGAGTTCGAAGAGCTGTGCCGCAGCTGCTTCGGAAGCGTGGAGATGTTCGGGCTGTTCCACGCGCGCAAGCTGCGTGCACACGAGCTCGCACTGCAGACTGGGCTGGGACGCGGTTCATGCCCGTCTCGGGCTCACCGAGCACTTCTACGGCTGGTTCACGCCCGCGATCGCCGCCTCGGACTTCGTGCTGCGCAGCTCCTCGGTCGCAGATCTGGATCGGCGCTCTGGACTTCCTCGCGGTCTGCCGCTGATGGGGTCCCGGCCCGCGAGCGCGGCGCCCTGGCGATCGTCCTGCATACGCACATGCCATACGTCGAGGGGTTCGGCACCTGGCCGTTCGGGGAGGAGTGGCTGTGGGAGGCGATGGCGTGCTGCTACCTGCCGCTGCTCGACCTGCTTGACAGCGGCGCGGCGCTGACGCTGTCGCTGACGCCCGGTGCTGTGCGACCAGCTCGAGTCCCCGGGGGTGAGCGAGCGCTTCGACGCATTCGTGGAAGGGGCTCGCCGCGAGACCCACGAGCGCGACGCGGCCGGGCTGCGGGCGGGCGGACACGAGGCGCTGGCACGCGAGCTCGAGCGCTCGTGGGGAGACTACGCAGGCGCCGTGGAGTCCCTGCGCCGGCGCGGCGGGGACCTGCTGGGGGCGCTCGCACCGCACGCCCAGTGGACCTCCTCGGCGACCCACGCCGTGCTCCCCCTGCTGGCCACCGACGCGGGCGTGCCGCTGCAGGTGCAGAGCGGGGTCGCGGCCCATCGCGCCGCTTCGGGGACGGCTGGCGGGGGGGCTTCTGGCTGCCCGAGTGCGCGTATGCGCCGTGGCTCGCCGGAGCGCTCGAGGACGCCGGCGTGAGCGCCGTCTGCGTCGAGCTGACCAACCTGTTCGGACTGGGCGCCGGCCGAGCACCTGCGACCGCTCAGGACCGAGGCGGGCGTGATGCTCGTGCCGATCGACCGTCGCCACGATCTCGCTGGTCTGGAGCGACGACGGCTACCCGGCGAGCGGTGCCTACCGCGACTACCACCATCACACCGTCCACCACCGCAATCCGTGGAACAACGACGGCGGCGTCTACGACCACGCCGATGCGCTCGCGCTCGCCCGCGAGCACGCCGCCGACTTCGTGGCGCGAACGATCGCCCGCCTGCGCGACGCGACTCCACCCGGCGCCGGCCTGCCCGGCGGCGGGCTGGCGGTGTTCGCCGTGGACACCGAGCTGTTCGGGCACTGGTGGTACGAGGGTCTTGCCTGGCTGAGCGCCGTCGTGGAGGAGTGCTCCAGCCAGGGCCTCGAGCTGGCGCGCCTGGACGACGCGCTGGAGCTGTGCGAGCCGGTGGCGATCGAGCGCGCGGATCTCGCCACGAGCGGGCGCGGCGAACCTCCGGAGGACTGGCAGGCGAGCAGCTGGGGGCAGGACGGCGACCTGTCGACCTGGTCGGGCCCGGCGGTCGCCGAGATGGCGTTCGCGGCGCGCGCGGCCGAGCTCGACCCTCGTCGCCGCTCCCGGGCGGGCGAGCACCGCGGCGGTGCGCGAGCTGCTGGCGCTGCAGGCGAGCGACTGGGCGTTCATGGTCTCGCGCGATCTTGCGGCCCGTACGGCGAGGAGCGCTTCGAGGGCCACCGCCGGGCACTCGCGCGGGCGCTTTGCGGGCACGGAGCCCGGTGGCATGGAGGGCCTGCGCAACCTGGCGGTGCACGCCGACCGTGCGGCGTTGCTCGCGCCCTGAGCGCTCACTCCCAGCGCATCGAGGACGGGGCGTCGCGCATGCGGATCGACGCGGGCGGGAACGCCGGCCGACGACCGCGTTTCCGGCACGTCCTTCGTGACGACTGCGTTCGTCCCGACGATGCTGTTGTCGCCGACGCTCACCCCTCGCAGCACGCACGCGCCGTAGCCGATCCACACGTTGTGCCCGACGCGCACGTCGCGCTTGTAGATCCCCTGCAGGCGGATCGGCCGCTCGACCTCCACCACGCCGTGGTCGAAGTCGATCAGCATCACCCGGTCGGCGATGATGCACTCGCGTCCGATCGAGACGTGCTGGAAGGCCGAGATCGTGCACTCCTGGCCCATCACCGTCTTCGCGCCGATGCTCACCTCGCCCTCGTGGACGCGGATCTTCGAGCCGTGTCCGATCCACGCCCAGCGGCCGATCCGAAGGCGCCCGTTGCGGCCGATCTCCAGCTGCACGCCGGGGCAGATGAAGCAGATGCCGTCGGTCTGCAGGCGCTCGCCGGTAGCGCAGCTTCAGCAGCACCAAGCGCGCCAGCAGGCGCGCGTAGGCGAGGCTGAGCATGTGGTTGGCGCGCATGAACCGGGCCAGCGCGAGCGGACCGCCCCGCAGCGGCCCCGGAGCCCGGCGCACGGCGTCGGCGACGGGCTCGCCGGACGCCGTCGCGGCGCGGTCGGCTAGCAGCGGCTCCATCGCCACGAATCGTATTGCCCGGCGGGCGCCCTGCGATGATTGCGCCCGCGATGAGCGGCTCCGACACTTGCACAGCGGCTGCTCGACGGCGACCGCCGCGCGCTCGCGCGCGCGATCACGCTGGTCGAGAACGATCGCCCCGAGGGCTGGGAGCTCGTCAAGGAGGTCTACCCGCACACCGGCAAAGCGGCCGTCGTCGGCTTCACCGGTCCGCCGGGCGCCGGCAAGTCGACGCTGATCGGCGCGCTCACGAAGGCCCGCCGCGAGGCCGGCCGGACCGTCGGCGTGCTGTCGATCGACCCCTCCTCGCCGTTCACCCACGGCGCCCTGCTCGGCGACCGCATCCGCCTCTCCGAGCATTTCCTGGACGAGGGCGTGTTCATCCGCTCGATGGCCAACCGCGGCGCGCTCGGCGGCCTCTCCGAGGCGGCGCTGCAGGCCGCGCTGCTGCTCGACGCGGCCGGGCGCCAGGACGTGTTCGTGGAGACCGTCGGCGTCGGCCAGGCCGAGATCGACATCATCGACCACGCCGACACGATCGTGCTCGTGCTGATGCCCGGCTCGGGCGACTCGATCCAGGCGCTCAAGGCCGGCGTGATGGAGATCCCCGACGTGATCGTGATCAACAAGGCCGACCATCCGCTGACCGACACGATGGTCCGCGAGATCCGCGGCGTGCTGTCGCTCGCCAATCTCGACCGCACGGCCGAGGAGGCGCGCGGCGAGCTGGCGGGTGCCGATCGTCAAGACCGAGGCCGTCCACGGCAAGGGCATCGGCGAGCTGGTCGAGCGCCTGGAGGAGCACCGCGCGCACATCCTCGCCGCGGACCAGCTGGCCGAGCGGCGCAGGCGCAACCTGCGCAACGAGATGCTCTCGATCGCCACCGCGCGCATGCGCCGGCGCCTGGAGGAGGACCTGCGCGAGGATCCGCGAGTTTCAACGCCTGCTCGAGGAGGTCGTCCAGCGCCGGCTGGACCCGGCGAGCGCGGCGACGCCGGCTGCTGGAGCGGATGGGCCTCGGATGAGCGAGGCCGGATGCGTCTTCGGCGCCCTGGACGCCACCGCCCGGCTGGCGCTACGTCTGCGATCCCGACCGTATAGGGTCGGGTGGCAATGGACTCCCTGGACTGGGTGGAGCGCAGCTGGCCGCTGTTGCGCCGGCTCATGTGGGGCCACGTCGCGGTCTACCGTGCGAGCCACGGCCTGATCGGCCACCGCTTTCCCGGGGCGCCCCCGGTGCTCCTGCTCGATCAGGTTGGTGCGAGGAGCGGCCGGCGGCGCACGACCCCCCTGCTCTACATGCGGGACGGCGAGAACGTGGTGCTCGTCGCATCCAAGGGTGGCCATCCGAGGAACCCGGCGTGGTTTCACAATCTCATCGCGCACCCCGACACCAGCGTGCAGATCGGCTCCGAGCGTAGGGCTGTGCACGCGCGCGTGGCCAAAGCGGCGGAGCGAAAGCGCCTGTGGCCGAAGGTCGTGCAGATGTACGGCGGCTACTCCAACTACCAGCAGCACACCGAGCGGGAGACCGCTCGTGATCCCGGCTCGTCATCGCTCGAGCGCGCGCTAGGCGCCGAGCGCGCGGGCGATCACCATCTGCTGGACCTCGTCGGTGCCCTCGCCGATCGTGAGGATCTTCGCGTCGCGATAGAACCTGCACACGGGGTACTCCTCGATGTAGCCGTAGCCGCCGTGTATCTGCACGGCCTCCTCGGCGCAGCGCACCGCCAGGCGGCCGGTCTTGAGCTTGGCCTGGGCGGCGGTCAGCGTGAAGTTGCGCTTGTCGTCCTTCTCGAGCGCCGCCTTGTAGACGAGCAGCCGCGCCGCCTCGATCTCGCACGACATGTCGGCGAGCTTTCCCTGGATCGCCTGGAACTTGGAGATCGGCTTGCCGAACGCGATGCGCTGCTTGGCGTACCGCAGCGCCTCCTCCAGCGCGCCCTGTGCCAGCCCCACGCCCATCGCCGCCACCCCGATGCGCCCGATGTCGAGGACTGCGCAGGAACTGCTTCAGCCCCGCGCCGCGCGGACCGAGCAGGTTCTCCTCGCGGCACGCGGCAGTCGCTGAACGTCAGCGGACGCGTGTCCGAGGCGTTCCAGCCCATCTTCCGGTAGGGCTCGCCCTGCGTGTATCCGGGCGTGCCGTTGGCGACGATCAGGTTCGAGATCTCCCTGCCGGCGCCCGCGCCGCCCCGGTGCTCGCCGTCCGCGGTGCGGGCTCGCCCGTGACGGCCGTGATGCAGACGATCCCGGAGATGTCCGTGCCGGCGTTGGTGATGAACTGCTTGGCTCCGTTGACCACCCATTCGCCGTCCTCGAGGCGTGCCCGCGTGCGGGTGTTGCCCGCATCGGACCCGGCCTCGGGCTCGGTCAGGCCGAACGCGCCCAGCCGCTCGCCCGAGCACAGCCGCGGCAGCCACTCCCGCTTCTGCTCCTCTGAGCCGAACAGGTAGACCGGCTGGGTGCCCAGCGAGGTGTGCGCGCACAGCGTGATCGCGACCGAGGAGTCCACGCGGGTGAGCTCCTCCACCGCGAGCGCGTAGGCCAGCGTGTCTCCGCCGCCGCCGCCGTACTCCTGCGGGAACGGGATCCCCATCAGGTTCAGCTTCCCCAGCTTCTCGACGATCTCGTAGGGGAACGCCTTCGTGCGGTCGAGCTCCTCGGCGACCGGCGCCACCTCGCCCTCGGCGAACTCCCGCACGGTGCGCCTGATCAGCTCGTGGTCGGGGGAGAGGTCGAAGTCCATCGCGCGCGCATTCTCCATGGCTCCTTCACTGCGCTTGCACGTGGATGACCCGCCGGCGCATGCATCCTCGACGTCCTCAGCGCGCGGGCGCACCTATCGCTACGGCCCGATCGCTCCCAGCGCGCGCGACCTGCACCTGCCGGCGCGGCGTGGGCCCGCCATCCGGTGATGGTCCTGATCCACGGCGGCTCCTGGCAGGCAAGCGCTACGGCAAGATCGTCATGCGCGGCGCTGGCCGGCGACCTGGTGCAGCCGCGGCTGGGCGGTGTGGAACATCGAGTACCGCCGGCGTCGGCAACGGCGGCGGCTGGCCGGCGACGTTCGAGGACGTGGCCGCGGCGATCGACCATCTGGACGGGCTCGACGCCCCGCTGGATCTGGCCCGCGTGAGCGTGCTCGGCCACTCCGCCGGCGGACACCTGGCGCTGTGGGCGGCCGGCCGGGACGAGTCTGCCCGCGGGCGCGCCGGGCGCCATCGACGGCGCGCCGCGGGTGCGCCTGCAGCGGGTCATCTCGCAGGCCGGCGTGTGCGACCTCGCCGGCGGCTACCGCGAATGGCGTGGCGGCGCGGTGAGGGCCCTGATGGGCGGCTCGCCCCGAGCGATCTGCCCGAGCGCTACGCGGTCGCCAACCCGCTGGCCGAACGTCCCCCTCGAGGTGCCCGCGCTGCTCGTGCACGGCGTTCTCGACGAGACCGTCTCGGTGCGGCACAGCCGCGACTACGCCGGCGCCGCGCTCGCGGCCGGCGGCGAGGTGGAGCTCGTCGAGATCGAGGGCGAGGCGGGCCGCCACCGCGCGCACATCGATCCGCGCGGCGCGGCGTGGGCGGCGGTCACGCGGTGGCTGGCCGCGCAGGAGCAGCACCGGGGCTGACGGCGTCTTGCCCGGCCCGAGCGCGTGCCGCGAGGCCTATGCGCTGTAGGATCGCGCCAGCTCGACCAGCAGGCGCACGCCGTAGCCCGAGGCGCCCTTGCCGCGTAGGCCCGACCCAGATCCCAGGCCGAGCCGGCGATGTCCAGATGCGCCCAGGGCACCTCGCCGACGAAGTTCGACAGGAAGCTGTCGCCCACGATCGTGCCTGCCTTGCGCGCTTCCGGAGCGTTGTCGAGGTCGCCGTAGGTCCCCTTTACGAGCTCGTCGTACTCCGCGTGCAGCGGCAGGCGCCAGACGATCTCGCCGGTCCGCTCCCCGGCGCGCGGTGATCCGCGCGGCGAGCTCATCGTCGTTGCCCATCAGCCCGGCGTAGGTCGACCCCAGCGCGACGATCACCGCGCCGGTGAGCGTGGCCAGATCGACGATCCGCTCGGCGCCCTGCGGCGACCGCGTGACATAGGCAGTCGGCCAGCACCAGCCGGCCCTCGGCGTCGGTGTTGTTCACCTCGATCGTCTTGCCGTTGGCGGCCGTGACGATGTCCCCGGGCTTCACCGACCGCCCGCTCGGCAGGTTCTCGGTGGCGCCGACGACCGCCACGAGCCTGACCGGCAGCTTCAGGCGCGCGATCGCGGCGACGGCCTCGATGACGGCCGCGCCGCCGGACATGTCGAACTTCATCTCGGCCATTTTCGCCCCGGCTTCAGCGAGATTCCGCCGCTGTCGAACGTCACCGCCTTGCCCACGAAGCCGAGCGTCGGGTCCCTGCGCTCCAGGAGCCCTCATAGCGCAGCGTGATCAGCGCGGGCTCCTGCTCTGATCCCTGGGCCACGGCGGCGAAGGCCCCCATCCCGCGGGCGATGATGCCGTCGCGTCCCTCCACCTCGACCGACAGCGCCGTCGATCTGCTCGCCGAGCGAGATCGCGTGCTCGGCGAGCGCGCGTAGGGGTGAGATCGTTTCCGGGCCGGTTCTGCAGATCCCGTGCCGCGTTGACCGCCGTCGCCACGAGCGCCGCCTCGCGCGACGGTGTCGCGGAGTCGGCGGGCGCAGCAGATGATCAGGCGCTCGAGGCGCTTGGCGCCCGGCCGCGACTCCGTCGTCGGCGGCGGGGGTCGGACTTGTGGCGCTCGAAGCGGTAGTCGCGCAGCATCGTGCCCTCGACGAGCGCTTCCGCCACCGCGCGTCGCTGTCGCGCGGCGCCTCCCAGCAGAGCGAGACGGCCGACGATCTCGCTCGCGCGCTCGCAGGCCACGGCGGCGGCGACGCGGGCGCGCTCGGGGGTGAAGTCATCGCGCTTGCCGAGCCCCACCAGCAGCCAGCGCTTGCCCTCGGCGTGGGCGAGGCCGAGCGCCTTGAACGAATGGCGGGCCTCGCCGGAGGCGAGCAGCTCGCCGAGCTCTGCAGGCGCCTGTTCGCCCGGCTGCTCGCCCTCGAAGACGCCCACCACGACGGTATCGGCGTCGGTGGCGCCGGCGGGCTGGGTGGTGGCCGAGACCTGCATGGCTTGGGCACGATATCCGGATCGCTACCATTCTCGTTCTCCGGCCCCATTCCTAAACGCCACCCAAGGGAGAATCCCGTTTCGATGTCAAAGACCGTGATCCTCGGCACAGCACGTACTCCCATCGGCAAGATGGGCGGCGGCCTCTCCTCGCTGGACGCAACCGAGCTCGGCGGGCTCGCGATCAGCGGCGGCGCTTGAGCGCGCGGGCGTCGAGCCCGAGCAGGTCGAGCACGTCGTGATGGGGCAGGTTCTGCAGGCCGGCCAGGGGCAGATCCCCTCGCGCCAGGCCCAGATCAAGGCGGACATCCCCAAGGAGGTCTCCTCCGAGACCATCAACAAGGTCTGCGCCTCCGGGCTGCGTGCGTCGGTCATCCTCGACCAGGCGATCCGGGCAGGCGATATGCAGATCGGCGTCGGCGGGGGAATGGAGTCGATGTCCAAGGCTCCATACCTACTCCCGCAGGCCCGCTTCGGCTACCGCATGGGTGACGCGAAGATGCTCGACGCGATGGTCAACGACGGGCTCACCAACCCGTTCTCGGGCAAGCAGATGTTCGTCGAGGCCACCGAGGTAGGCGAGGAGCTCGAGATGACCCGCGCAGACCTCGACCGCTGGGCGCTGCGCTCCCACGAGCTGCGCGCTGAAGGCGATCGACGAGGGTCGCCTCTCGGAGGAGATCGTGTCCGGTCACCGTCAAGTCGCGCAAGAGCGACGACGATCGTCGAGATCGACGAGGGACCCCGTCGCGACACCTCGCTTGAGAAGCTCGCTGCGCTTCCGGGGCTGGTGGGCAAGGATGGCTCACACACGGCGGGCAACTCTCCCGGCGTCAACGACGGCGCCGGCGCGCTGGTGCTGTCCTCCGAGGAGTGGGCTGCTCGCCAACGGCAAGGAGGCTCTGGCCGAGATCGTCGCCCACGCGCAGAGCGCCAACGACTTCGCCTACCTGGCGACCACGCCGGCCAGCGCCGCGAGAAGGCCCTGGACAAGGCGGGTCTGCAGCCGGGGGACATCGACGTGTGGGAGATCAACGAGGCGTTCGCCTCGGTCACGCTGAACTCGATCCGCATGCTCAACATCGATGAGGACAGGGTCAACGTCAACGGCGGCGCCGTCGCCCTCGGCCACCCGATCGGTGCCTCCGGGGCTCGCATCCTGGGCAGCCTCGTGCTCGAGCTGCGCCGGCGCGGCGGCGGCCTCGGCTGCGCGGCGATCTGCTCCGGCGGCGGCCAGGGCGACGCGGTGATCCTCAAGGTCTAGTGGCAGAAGGCGGGAATGGTGCCGGCCGGTCGCCGATCGACCCGCGGCGCGCGGCGGCGTTCTTCGACCTGGACAAGACGCTGATGGCCGGGTCCTCGGGCATCTTCTTTGCCCGCGCCGCCTATGAGACGGGGATGATCTCGCGGGGCCGTCTGGCCCGCGACGCCTATGAGAACCTGCGCTTCCGCCTGCGCGGGTCGACCGACGATCGCGCCGACGACGTGCGCAGGCGCGTCGGCGAGATGATCGCCGGCGTGCACGTCCGTCGACCTGCAGCGCCTGTCCCCACGGGTGCTGGCCGGCGTGCTGCCCCGGCTGTACCCGCAGATGCTCGAGCGCGCCTACGCACACCAGGACGCCGGCGTGCCGGTCTACATCCTGACCGCCGCCTCCCAGGAGATGGCCGATCTGCTCGCCCATGTGCTCGTCTTTCGACGGAGGCCTCGGCTCACGCTCGGAGATCATCGACGGCCGCTACACGGGCAGGCCGGCCGGACCCTTCAACTACCGCGAGGGCAAGGTTCTCTCGATGCGCGATCTGGCCGAGCGCGAGGGCATCGATCTCGAGCGCCTCCTACGCCTACTCGGACTCCGAGTCCGATCTGCCGATGCTGCGCGCCGTGCGCTACGCGGTGGTCGTCAACCCCGATCCGCACCTCAGGCGCATCGCCCTGCAGGAGGGCTGGGAGGTGCTGCACCTGGATCGTCTCGGTCGCCGTCTGAAGATGCTCGCGGCGCTGGGTCTCGCCGCCGCCCTCGGTGGCCTGGGCAGGGTCGCGAGGGGGCGGATGGGGGTGCGCGGCGGCCCGCAGGCATAATCTGGCGAGCGAATGCCCAGCACCGATCCCCAGAGCAAGATCCGCGTCGTCGTCGCCAAGCCCGGCCTGGACGGGCATGATCGCGGCGCGAAGATCATCGCCCGGGCGCTGCGCGACGCGGGGATGGAGGTGATCTACACCGGGCTGCACCAGACGCCCGAGCAGATCGTGGAGACGGTCATCCAGGAGGACGCCGACGCCGTCGGCCTGTCGATCCTGTCCGGCGCCCACATGACGCTGGTGCCGCGCGTCGTGGAGCTGCTGCGCGCGCAGGGCGTCGACGACGTGGTGGTGACCGTCGGCGGCACGATTCCGGCCGAGGACATCCCCGAGCTGAAGGAGCTGGGCGTGGCCGAGGTCTTCACGCCCGGCGCCCCCACGCAGGCGATCGTCGATTTCATCCGCGGAGCCGCAGCGCGGGATCTCGATCGCTGATTGACGCGTCAGTCAACGACTGAACCAGGTAGGATCGCCCCCAACAGACCCCAAGGAGTTTCCTGAAATGAAGATATGCGTCCTGGTGAAGGAGGTCCCGGACGCCGCCGTCGAGAAGAAGCTCGACCCCTCGACGGGGCGCATGGACCGCAGCGGGGAGAAGAACCTCAATCCCTATGACACGCACGCCATCGAGGCGGCGATGCAGATCAAAGAGGGCGGAGCGGTGCCCGTCGAGGAGATCGTGGCCGTGACGATGGGCCCCGACAGCGCCGTGCGCGCGCTGCACAAGGCCGTCTCGCTCGGCGCCGACCGCTCGGTCCACCTCAGCGATCCGGCGGTCGCGGGCTCGGACGTCGCGGCGACGGGCTACGCGCTGGCCAAGACGCTCGAGCGCGAGAGCCCCGACCTGGTGCTGCTGGGCCAGCAGTCCGACGACGGCGAGTGCTACACGATCGGAGCGGTTGTGGCCGAGCACCTGGGCATGCCGTCGCTGACGCAGGTGATCAAGATGGACGTCGAGGCCGAAGCGCTGCGCTGCGAGCGTCAGGCCGAGTACGGCTACGACACCGTGCAGATCAAGCTGCCGGCGGTGATCTCGGTGGGCGACGCGATCAACGAGCCGCGCTACCCGTCGCTGAAGGCGATCATGGGCGCCAAGAAGAAGCCCCTCGACACCGTCACCGCGAGCGACGTTCAGATCGACCTCGCGAAGGTGGGCGGCGATAACTCGGCCGCCCAGTGGGTCGCCGCGAAGGCGCCGCCGGCGAAGGCCGCCGGGGAGATCATCGAGGACGAGGACACCGGCGAGACGGTCGAGAAGATCATCGCCTGGCTCGACGAGCGCAAGCTCATCTAGAGAGGAGCTGAACTAGAAATGGCGAACATCCTGGTCTACGCGCTGCACTACGACGGCGCGATCAACAAGAACTCGCTCGGCGCCGTCTCGGAGGGCGCCAAGCTCGCCGCCGAGCTCGGCGGCGAGGCGCACGCGATCCTGCTCGGCGAGGGCGTGCCGGAGGACCTGGCGGCGTCGCTCGGCAAATACGGCGCCAAGAAGGTGCTCGTCGCCGA
Organism: uncultured Solirubrobacteraceae bacterium; assembly: GCA_963730575.1. GTDB lineage: Bacteria > Actinomycetota > Thermoleophilia > Solirubrobacterales > Solirubrobacteraceae > Palsa-744. Next base: position 258,448 of record CAVSSG010000005.1, on the reverse strand, counting down.
GGGTCCCGAAGGGCTCGCCCAGCCGCTCGTCGACGCGATGGCGAAGGCGATCACCGACGGCGACTACTCATACGCGCTGTTCGGCGGCGGTCTGCTCGGCTTTCGAGATCGGCGCCGGTCTCGCCGCGACGACTCGGGCGCCGGCGTGGCGATGGAGGTCACCGCCGTGCGCGCCGAGGGCGGCGAGCTGATCGCCGAGCGGCCGATCCTCGGCGATTCTGCGATCTCCGAGATCAAATATCGCTCGAGGTGGGCATCATCATCGGCCGCCTGAACGCCTTCGAGATCAGGGAGTCCGGCGGCGGCGACGCCCCGGTGGAGAGGCTCGACTTCGAGCTGAGCCCGCACGCCGCTGCAGGCGACGATGATCACGCGCGGCGAACAGCGCGGCGCCGACGTGGACATCGAGGGCGCCGACATCCTGATCGCCGGCGGTCGCGGTCTGGGCAAGGCCGAGGGCTTCCAGCTCGCCGAGGAGCTGGCCAGCGGCCTTCGGCGGCAACAGCGCCGTCGCCGCCACCCGCGCGGTGGTCGACGCCGGCTGGTATCCGTACGCGGCACAGATCGGCCAGACGGGCAAGACCGTCGCGCCGAAGCTGTATCTGGCCGCGGGCATCTCCGGCGCGATCCAGCACAAGGTGGGGATGCAGGGCTCGGAGAACATCGTCGCGATCAACAAGGACTCGAACGCGCCGATCTTCGAATTCTCCGACCTCGGCGTGGTCGGCGACCTGAACAAGATCCTGCCCAAGCTCACCGAGGCAGTGAAGGCGAAGAAGGGAAGCTGAGCGATGTCTCACACAACGGGAAGGTCGTGCCCGCGGCCTTCCCGCCCCCGGTCGACTCGCCGAGGGAGTTCGTCAAGAACGGCCTGGACCCCGAGGATGAGCTGATCGAGGTGGGCGTCGTGATCGTCGGCGGAGGCACGGCCGGGCCTCGCGTGTGCCAACCGCCTGCTGCAGCTGCTGGCCGACGATCCCGAGACGATGGAGCGGCTGGGCGAAGTGCCGGTGGCGGTCGTCGAGAAGGCCAAGACCTGCGGCGGGCACAACCTGTCAGGCGCCGTCATGCGCCCGGCGGCGCTGGAAGAGCTGTTTCCAGAGATGACCCGCGAGCAGTGGCGCAAGGAGGGCTTCGCCTTCGGCGAGGTCACCAAGGAGGCGGTCTACCTCACACCGACCTCCAGGATCAAGCTGCGGATCCCGCCGCCTCCCTCGTTCAAGAACCACGGCAACGAGGTCATCTCGGTGTCGGCGCTGGCCCGCTTTCAGCAGCGCCAGGCCGAGGAGGGCGGCGCCTACGTCCTGACCGAGACCTCCGCGACGCATCTGATCGTGCAGGACGGGCGGGTCGTGGGCGTGCGCTCGGGCGACAAGGGCCGCGGCAAGGACGGCGAGCCGCTGGGCAACTTCGAGCCGGGTACCGACATCAAGGCGCAGGCCACCGTGCTGGCCGAGGGTTGCTGGGGCTCTCTCTCCGGCGCCGCGATCAGGGAGTTCGACCTCGCCGAGGGGCGCGAGCCGCAGGTCTGGGAGCTCGGGCGTCAAGGAGGTCTGGAAGGTCCCCAAGCCGCTCGACCGCCTGATCCACACGATCGGCCCGTGGCCGCTGAAGGTCTCCTCCAAATACGGGCAGATCGGCGGCACCTGGCTGTACCCGATGAAGGACGAGAAGACCGGCGATGACCTCGTTTCGCATCGGCTTCGTCGTCGACCTCGAGTACGCCGACGCGACGACCTCGGCCCACGACCTGCTCCAGACGTTCAAGACGCATCCGCTCGTCAAGGGCATCCTCGAGGGCGGAGAGCGGGTGGCGTGGGGCGCCAAGGCGCTTCCGGGGGCGGCTACTGGTCGATGCCGAAGCTGTCGATGCCCGGGGCGGTGCTCGTGGGCGACGCCGGCGGCATGGTCGACACGGTGGCGCTCAAGGGCGTCCACCACTCGCATCATGTCGGGCAAGCTCGCCGCCGAGTCGATCTACGCGGCGCTCAAGCGCGGCGAGAGGACGCTTCGAGCCCTACGAGCAGGCGATCGAGGACTCGCGCGTGGGCAAAGAGCTGTAGGAGGTGCGCAACACGCGCCAGCCGTTCCAGAAGGGCTTCCTGCAGGGCGGTCCGCTGGCGGCATCCTGATGATCACCAAGGGCAGCTGCCCGGGCGGGCGCTGGTCTTGGCACCGCAACGACGCCGCAGCCGATGTTCATCGGCAAGACCAAGGAAAGCTATCCCAAGCCCGACGGCAAATACACCTTCGACAAGCTCTCCTCGGTGTTCATCACCGGCAACGCCACCCGCGACGACGCGCCCAACCACATCCGCGTGCAGAAGCACGTTCCGCGTGAGCTCGCCGAGACCTGGCGCTGGATGTGCCCGGCCGGGGTCTATGAGATCCCCGAGGACGCGCCCGAGCACGGCGAGGTCGATGTGATCGTGAACTACACCAACTGCGTGCAGTGCGGGGCCATCACCGCGAAGGGCGGTCGGCTGACGACGCCCGAGGGCGGCGACGGCCCGCTATATCAGATCGTCTGAGCGGCGGGCCTACCGGAGGCCGTGCGAAACCTCCGCGCCGACCAGGTGTTACGGGGTGTGACGATGATTCGGGGGTTCGCCAGAGCTACGGCCATGGACGCTGCGCGCCGACGCCTACTGCTGGCGTGCGCGTGTCCGCTCGTGCTGGCGTGCGCGTGCCTGGCGCGCACGACGCGGCGATGGGCCGGGCCGGCGGCGAACCAACCGGCTCGGCGGCGGTGCTCGGTGACGGCTCGGCCAAAGCCGGCGCCCAGACGGGCAGCCCGTCGACGCGGTGCCGGTGCCGAGCGCGTCGGCGACGCTCGAGCAGTGCGTAGCGGCGGCGGCTCAGGGCGAACGCACCGCAACGTTCGCCGGTGAAATGACGGCGATCCGCAGAAGCGTGCGCATGGCGATCCGGATCGACATCCAGGAGCAGCTGTCGCGGGGAAGAAGTCTTCCATCACGGTCACCGCACCCGGGCTCGGCGCTGGCGCGTCTCCGATCCGGGGGTCAAGGCCTACAGGTACATCAAGCAGGTCACGAACCTGTTAGCGCCGGCGTCCTACCGGGCGGTGGTGCGCTTCCGCTGGCTGAACGCCAAGGATCGCCAGATAAAGCTCGTCGAGCGCCAGACGCCCAGGTGCGGGCAGCCCGCGCACCCGTCCGCCGCGCCGGGCAGCTCCGGCCGTCAGGGCAGCCCGTCTGCCGCCGCCGCACTCCTCTCGTCGGCGGCGAGCTGAGCGCACGGAGCCGCGACCATGGCGGGCGCGGGACGATCGCTAGAATGGCGTGACGATGAAGGAGAAGATCCACCCGAGCTATGTGCAGGCGCACGTGCGCTGCACGTGCGGCAACGAGTTCCTCACGCGCGCGACTCGCGAGGAGCTGCATGTCGAGGTCTGCTCCAACTGCCATCCGTTCTACACCGGCAGGCAGAAGCTCATGGACACCGGTGGGCGCGTCGAGCGCTTCCAGCGCAGGGTGGCCAAAGGCCGCCTGCACTCGGCGCAGACCCGGTCCGCCCAGTAGCTCGATGTCGTCGCGCCTGGCCGCCGGTGCGCCGACGACGACGGCCGAGCCGAGACGGTCGCTCGCGCGCTGTCGCTCGACGGCAGCCGACGGTTCGGAGATCGGAGCTGAACGCCCAGCGCGACGCGCCGCGTCGGGGGGCAGGCGGTGCTCGAGGGCGTGATGATGCGCGGCGTCTGCAACTGGGCGGTGGCCGTGCGCAAGCCGCCCGCCGAGCAGCCGAGCGACCGCGCGGCGCTCGCCGCGGCGGGCAGAGGAGGGCGAGATCGAGGTGAGCTCGTTTCCCGCTGTCCTCGGCGCTGCAGCGCCACCGCGTGCTGCGTCTGCCGATCATCCGCGGAGTCGTGGCGCTGGGCGGGTCGCTGGTGGTCGGCTTCCGCGCGCTGAGGTCGTCGGCGAACGCGCAGCTGCCTGCGGCGAATGACGCAGCTGCCGGACGACGGAAGGGCGAGGAGATCCCGCGGGGCGTGTGGGCCGGCACCGTGGTCGTGGCGTTCGTGTTCGCGATCGTGCTGTTCTTCGTGGTTCCGGTGGGGCTGACGAGCCTGATCAAGCAGCAGCTGGGCTCCTCGGTGCTGTTCTGGGTGGTCGAGGGCCTGGTGCGGACCGCGATCTTCCTCGGCTACCTGTTCCTGCTCTCGCGCGTGTCGGACCTGCGGCGCGTGTTCGAGTACCACGGCGCGGAGCACAAGACGATCTCCTGCTTCGAGGCCGGGCTTCCGCTGACGCCTGCCAACTGCGCAGCGTTTCTCGCGGCTGCACCCGCGCTGCGGCACGAGCTTCCTGCTCGTCGTGATGATCGTCGCGATCTTCGTGTTCGCGCCGCTCGGGCTGCCCGCCTGGTACTGGCTGCTCGCCACGCGTGTGCTCGGCGTGCCGCTGATCGCCGGGATCTCCTTCGAGATGATCAAGTTCGCCGGGCGCAACCGGCAGAAGCGCTGGGTGCAGGCGGTGATGTGGCCGGGACTGAAGCTGCAGCTGCTCACCACGCGCGAGCCCGACCTCGACCAGCTCGCGGTCGCGATCGCCGCGCTGCAGGCGGTGCTCGCGCTCGAGACCCCGGGCGAGCTCTCGGCGGCGGACCTGATCGGGGTGGAGGTCGTGGCCTAGCGGACGCCCGGCGTCCGGCCTGCGTCCGCCATAGACTGCAGCCTCAGGATGATCGAAGACCTCGTCAAGCAGATCGAGACGCGCTTCGCCGAGCTCGGCGAGCAGATGACCGACCCCGAGGTGATCTCCGACCGCGAGCGCTACGCCGAGGTCGGCCGCGCCTACAGCCAGCTCGAGCCGGCCGCGCAAGCTCGCCGCGCGATGGCGCCGCGCCCAGCGACGACGCGGCCGGCGCCGAGGAGCTGCTCTCCGAGGAGGGCGAGGACGCCGAGCTGCGCGAGGAGCTGAGCGACGCGCGCGAGCGGATCGAGGAGCTCGAGGAGGAGATCCGCCTGGCGATGGTCGAGCGCGACCCCAACGACGAGAAGAGCGTGATCGTCGAGATCCAGGGCGGCGCCGGCGGCGACGAGGCCGGGCTGTGGGCGCGGCGACCTCTACCGCATGCTCACGCAGTACGCCGAGCGCCTGCGGCTTCCAGACCGAGCCGCTGGACATCGGCGACGGCAAGTACACGTTCGCGATCAAGGGCGACGGCGCCTACTCGGTGTTCAAGTTCGAGGGCGGCACCCACCGCGTCCAGCGCGTCCCGCAGACCGAGTCCCAGGGGCGCATCCACACCTCGACGGCGACGGTCGCCGTGCTGCCCGAGGCCGAGGACGTCGACGTGCAGATCGACCCGAACGACCTGCAGATCGACGTCTACCGCTCCTCGGGGCCGGGCGGGCAGTCGGTCAACACGACCGACTCGGCCGTGCGCATCACGCACAAGCCGTCGGGGATCGTCGTCTCGATGCAGGACGAGAAGTCCCAGCTGCAGAACCGCGAGAAGGCGCTGCGCGTGCTGCGCGCGCGGCTGTACGAGCGCGCGCTGGCCGAGCAGCAGGCCGAGCTCGCGGCCGACCGCCGCTCGCAGGTCGGCACCGGCGACCGGGCGGAGAAGATCCGCACCTACAACTACGGCGAGCGGCGGGTGACCGACCACCGGATCAAGCTCACCGTGCACAACCTCGACCAGGTGCTCGAGGGCGAGCTCGACGAGCTCACCGCCGCGCTGCAGGCGGACGAGAAGCGCCGGCGCCTGGAGGCGCAGGCGGCTGGCGTGAGCGGCCGTCCGACGATTCCGGCACCCGGTCGCGACGCGCTCGACGGCGCGATCACGGCGATCGCGGCGGCCGGGTGCGAAACCCCCCGCCTGGACGCCGAACTGCTGCTCGCCGACGTGCTCGGCGTCGGCCGCGAGCGCCTGCTCATCGACCGCGAGCTGGCGGTCGAGGGGCCGGCGGTGCGCGCGTTCCAGGACGCCGTGCGCCGCCGCGCGATGCAGCGCGAGCCGGTCGCCTACATCGTCGGGCACCGCGGCTTTCGCCGCCTGGAGCTGGCCGTCGACCGCCGCGCGCTGTTCCCGCGGCCGGAGACCGAGCTGCTGGTCGAGGTGGGGCTCGACGCTGGCCGCACGGCGCCCGCGTGCTCGACGTCGGCACGGGCAGCGGCGCGGTGGCGCTCGCGCTGAAGGACGAGCGCCCCGACCTCGCACGTGAGCGCCAGCGACATCAGCGCAGACGCGCTGGCAGCTCGCCCGGGCCAACGGGCGGCGGCTCGGCCTCGACGTGCGCTGGCTGCACGCGGACCTGCTCGCCGGCATCCCGGACGAGTTCGACGCGGTGCTCTCCAACCCGCCGTATGTCGCCGAGTCCGAGCGCGCCGCGCTCGCGCCCGAGATCCTGCGCCACGAGCCCGCCGCGGCGCTGTTCGCCGGGCCCGACGGGCTGGCGAGCATCCGCGCGCTGCTCGTGACCCTGTCGGAGCGCCGCGAGGTGCGGCTGGTGGCGCTCGAGGTGGGCGCCGGCCAGGCCGAAGCGGTCGCGCGAGCTCATGCGCCGGCGCGGGCTTTCGCTCGCGTGCGCCGCGAGCGCGACCTGGCGGGGATCGAGCGGGTCGTGGTCGGCGAGCGCGGTGACGCGCATGAGCGCTCGATGACGCCGAGCGACGCGCGCGCGCCTGAGCGAGTGCCTGGCGGGCGGGGGCGTGGCGGTGTTCCCGGCCGACACCGTCTACGGGCTCGGCTGCGACCCCGACGACGAGCGGGCGGTGCGGCGGCTGTACGAGCTGAAGGGCCGCCCCGCCGAGCGCCCGGCGGCGGTGATGTTCTTCGACGCTGGAGCGCGCCCTGGCGGCGCTTCCCGAGCTGAGCGCCGCCGAGCGCGCGGCGCTGCGAGGCGCTGCTGCCCGGACCGGTCACGCTGCTGCTGCCCAACCGCGCGCGCCGCTTCCCGCTGGCCTGCGGCGCCGGCGACGGGCCGGCGACACGCTGGGCCTGCGCGTCCCGCTGCTCGGCGGCGCGCTGGCGGCGCTTCGCGCGGTCGCCCGTCCGCTGCTGCAGTCCAGCGCCAACCTGTCCGGCGCGCCCGACGCGCGGCGGCTCGCCGATGTGCCGCGCGAGCCTCCTGCGCGGCGTCGATCTCGTGCTCGACGGCGGCGAGCTGCCGGGCATCGCCTCGACCGTCGTCGACCTGCGCGAGCTACGAGCGCGACGGCGCCTGGAGCGTCGTGCGCGAGGGCGCGCTGCGCGAGCGATCGCGAGCGCGCGCTTGGCTGAGCCGCGCCGCGCGCCGCGGACACGCGGCGTCCGCTCCTGCTAGCCTCGTACGGCTGCCGCGACTGGCGCTGAGAGGTGGAAGCGACCACCGGGAAGCGGTCGCCACACCGCCGCGCGCCTGGGCATCCTAGTCGTCACCGTCCGCCCAAGGAGAGCGCCATGTCCGAGCTGAGCCCCGACTACTTCAACCGACCGCTCGCCGAGGTCGACCCGGAGATCGCCGAGGTCGCTGCGCGGCGAGCTCGAGCGCCAGCAGCGCACGCTGGAGATGATCGCCTCGGAGAACTTCGTGCCGCGGGCGGTGCTCGAATGCCAGGGCTCGGTGCTGACCAACAAGTACGCCGAGGGCTATCCGGGCCGGCGCTACTACGGCGGCTGCGAGTGGGTCGACGTCGCCGAGCAGCTGGCCATCGACCGCGCCAAGGCGCTGTTCGGCGCCGAGCACGCGAACGTCCAGCCGCACTCCGGCGCGCAGGCCAACACGGCCGTCTACCACGCGCTGCTCGCAGCCGGGCGACACGATCATGGGCCTCTCGCTCGCCCACGGCGGCCACCTCACGCACGGCATGAAGATCAACGTGTCCGGGCGGCTGTACGACATCGCGCCCTACGAGGTCGACCGCGAGAGCAGCCTGATCGACATGGACGAGGTCGCGCGCATCGCGCGCGAGCGCCGGCCGAAGCTGCTGCTGGCCGGCTGGTCGGCCTATCCGCGCCAGCTCGACTTCGCGCGCTTTCGCGAGATCGCCGACGAGGTCGGCGCGCTGCTGATGGTCGACATGGCCCACTTCGCCGGCCTCGTCGCCGCCGGCCTGCACCCCAACCCGATCAGCCCGGCGCCGACGTCGTCACCACGACCACGCACAAGACGCTCGGCGGCCCGCGCGCGGGGATGATCCTGTGCAAGGAGGAGTACGCCAAGAAGATCGACTCGGCCGTGTTCCCGGGTCAGCAGGGCGGCCCGCTCGAGCACGTGATCGCGGCCAAGGCCGTGGCGCTTCAGGATCGCCGCCAGCGAGCTGTTCGCCGAGCGCCAGCGCCGCACGGTGGACGGCGCGCGGGCGCTGGCGCGGGAGCTGCTGCGGGGCCGGCCACGGCGTCAACGTGCTCACCGGCGGCACCGACGTGCACCTGGTGCTCGTCGACCTGCGCGACACCGAGCCCGCGCTGACCGGGCAGGCAGGCGGAGGATCGCCTGCACGAGATCGGCATCACCGTCAACCGCAACGCGGTGCCGTTCGACCCGCGTCCGCCGATGGAGGCCTCGGGCCTGCGCATCGGCACGCCGGCGCTGGCCACGCGGGGCCTGCAGCACGATGACTTCACCGAGGTCGGCCAGATCCTCGCGGCCGCGCTCGACGCCGGACTACGAGTCCCGCGCGCGCGAGCTGGCCGAGCGGGTGGACGCGATCGTCGAGCGCTACCCGCTGTATGAGTCGCTCTCGGCGGGCACGCCCGTGCGCGCATAGCTGTTCGCGAGCGCCCGCCGGACGGCGCTGAGCGGACCTCGCGGCGCCTGCGACCTCGGCGCCTGCGATGCTGTGCGCGAGTCGATGGCGCATCCGAACGAGCTCGACGCGCTTTACGCCTTCCTGGTCGCCGCGGTCGTGACCGCGCTGCTGACGCCGGTCACGATGCGCCTCGCGAGGGCCGTCGGCGCGATCGACCAACCGCGCGAGCGCGGCCTCTCCGAGCGGCCGACGCCGCTGCTCGGCGGCCTGGCGATCTTCGCCGGAGCGCTCGTTGCCGGCCTGATCTGGCTGCCCGCGCGGCTACGACAAGGAACGATCAGCTGTGGCACGGCGTGCTGCTCGCCGCCGCGGTGATCACGCTCGTCGGCGCGCTCGACGACCGCTTCGACCTGCCCCCGCTGGCTCAAGCTCGCCGGGCAGGTGCTCGCGGCGGTGATCGTCGTGCACTTCGGGGTGGCGGTGAAGGCGATCACGCTGCCCGTTCGTCGGCGGCTGTCGCTTCCCGAACGCGGGCGTCACGAATGCCGGGCCGGTGCTCACCGTCATCGGCCTCGTGGCGATGATGAACGTGGTCAACTTCTCCGACGGCGTCGACGGCCTGGCGGCGGGCGTGTGCGCGATCATCGCCGCCGCGATGGCCGTGATCGCGTTCGACCTGGGCCGCCAGCAGCCGGGCGTGCTCGCGGCGCTCACCGCGGGCGCGGCGCTCGGCTTCCTGATCTACAACTTCCCGCCGGCGTCGAGCTTCATGGGCGACTGCGGCGCGCAACCTGCTCGGCCTGCTGATGGGCGTGATCGCCGTCGAGGCGGCGGTCAAGACCGCGGCCGTCGTGTCGTTCGTGCTGCCGCTGATCCTGCTGGCCGTGCCGTTCCTGGACACGACCTTCGTGGTGCTCAAGCGGCTGAAGTACAGGCAGCCGATCTACCGGTCCGACAGCGAGCACTTCCACCATCGCATGGCCCGCATCGGCTTCTCCAGCCGGCGCACGATCGCCTATCTGTACGCCTGGACGCTGCTGCTCGCCGGGCTGGCGCTGGCGCTGCGGTTCGTCCCCTACAGCGACCACAAAGGCCACCTGCACACCGGCTGGACGCTCGTGATGGTCGCGCTCGGGCTGCTCGTCGTGGCGGCGAGCGTTTACCTCGTGTACGTGCTCGAGATCCTCAAGTTCAGGCGCCTGGACGCGATTCGCCTGCGGCGGCTGCGCCCGGAGGCCTCACCAGCGGAGATCGAGAGCGGTGTTGCCAGGGATCTTGAAACGGGGGAGATCGACGCCGTGTCGGCCGGCCGCGGTCGACCGCGTGCCGTGTGGCGGCGGGCGCTGCGGGCTGAGCAGCGGGCTCGGCCAGCGGCAGGTGGATGAGGACCGCGTAGGCGCAGAAGACGAGCGTGGCGGCCCGCAGGCGCCGATTGCCGCTGACCGCGGCTAGCGGCAGCGGCCAGATCGCATACCAGGGCAACAGCCACGCCGTCGAGAGCAGCAGCGCGAGCGTCGCCCATCCGGCGGCGACGCGCCAGTCGGCGCCGCGCGCGGTGCGCCACAGCGCGAAGGCGAGCACCAGCGACGAAGACGCCGAGGAACAGGTGGCGCCACCACGTTCGGCGTGCCGCTCAGCCCCACCAGGCGCGCCGTCTCGGCGGGCATGCTGTGGGTCGCCACCAGCTGCTGCTGTTCGCCCACCGCGCTGAGGAAGCCCAGCGCGTGTGCGCCGAAGCCGATCAGGCCGAGCGCCGCGAGCACCGCAGGCTCAACACGGCGCTGGCGGCCACGGCCAGACGCTCGCGCCCGCGCCGCGGCGCGAGGATCAGGAACGGCAGCGCCAGGCCCGCGGTCACCTTGACCCCGACGCCCGTCGACCAGCGGTGGCAGCCGCGGCGCGAAAGCGCGGGCTCGGCCCCGGCCGTCAGCGGCAGCGCGGCGGCGAGCAGCAGCAGGATCAGGGTGTCGTTGTGCGCGCCGCCGACGGCCAGCTCGAGCAGCACCGGGTTCAGGCCCACGAATGCCGCCGCCCAGCGGCGCGAGTGACCGAGCCGGCCGGCCGCCCGCGCGATCAGCGCGACCGCGCCGAGGCTCGAGATGACGGCGACCGCCTTGAAGGCCCACAGCCCGCCGGCGAGCCCGAGCGGCGCGGTCGCGTAGCTCGCGAGCGTGAACAGCGGGCCGTAGGGGGAGTGCAGGAAGGGCCATCCGACGAACCGGAACACCGGGTCGGTGGGCGCTTCGGCCGCCACGTGCGTGTAGGGGTCGAGGCCGTGCAGGGCCCCCAGGCGGGCGAAGCTCAGATAGCCGAAGACGTCCTGGGAGATCAGCGGCGGCCCAGCAGCAGAATCACGTACGCCAGCCACGATCGCCGCCGCGAGCAGCGCGCGCTGGCAGCGCCCTGGCGCCGCGCACAGCACCAGCAGATAGCTCGCGCACATGATCAGCATGAGCGTCTGGAAGCTGTCGCTTGAGATGCCCACGCCGAGGCCCTCGCAGTGGGCCGGCCATCCAGCCCGGCCAGCCGCCGCGCGCGCCGGGACGTACTGCGAGGGCCGCGTGGCGGCGCCGGCCGTCAGCAGGAACACGGTCGCTGAGACACGCCGAGCAGGCCGAGCGCGCCGAGCGCCCGCAGCGCGCCTGCGCCGCGGTGCGCACCCGCTGGCCGGGCTCATGCTCGCAGGCGACGGCGCGGCCGTCTGGGCGCGGGCTGTGGGGACCAGCGGCCTGTATGAGCCCATTGTTACGTCTAGGGAACCTGCAAGTGTTTGACGTCGGCCCGGTAGCCTGTGGTTGCCGTTGCCCCGCAGGGGGGCTTTCGCCCGCGGTGGCGCCCGTTCGCGCCCGACCGTGCTGCGCGGGCGACAGCCGGGCAGCTTCTTATGCGACGCCGCCACCGCAAACCCACCGCGCACCGAGCGCCCGGCGCCGCGCCGCGTTCTGATCCTCTCCGCCGACGTCGGCGAGGGCCACGCGGCCGCCGCGCGGGCGCTGGCCGAGCAGTCTCGAGTACGCGCCCGAGCAGGCCGAGGTCACGGTCATCGACGGCCTCGCGGCCATGGGACGCCTGCTGCGGCCCGTGGTCGAGGATGGCTACCGCGTACAGCTGCGCTTCTTGCCCGTGGACATACACGCTCGTCTACTGGCTGCTCAAGCACGTCTCGCCGATCCGCATCCTCGCGCGCCGGCTGCTTGTGCCTGTTCGGCTCACGCCCGCTGGCGCGCAAGCATCGCCGAGCACGACCCCGACGTGGTCGTCTCCACCTACCCGGCCGTGACGGTGGTGCTGGCGCGGCTGCGCCGCACCGGAGAGGTCCAGTGCCCGACGGTGGCCACGATCACCGACCTGACGGGCCTGTTCTTCTGGGCGCAGCCGGGAATCGACATGCATCTGGTGATGTACGGCGAGTCGATGGCGCTCGGTCGAGCGCATCGCCGGGCCCGGGAGCGTGCGGCTGGTACGCCCGCTGATATCCGCGGAGTTCCTGCAGCCGCGCTGCCCGCTCGCGGCACGACGGGCGCTCGGACTGCCCGAGGAGGGCCGCGTGGTCGTGGTCTCGGGCGGCGGCTGGGGTGTGGGCGACATCGCGGGAGCGGTGCGCGAGTTCATCAGGGTGCCCGAGGTGAGCAGCATCGTCTGCCTGGCCGGGCGCAACGACCAGCTCGCCGAGCAAGCTGCGCTCGGACTTCGCCGGGAGCCCCGCGTTCGCGTGTACGGCTTCACCGACCGGATGCCCGAGCTGCTGGCCGCGGCCGACGTGCTCGTGCACTCCACCGGCGGCGTCACCTGCCTCGAGGCAAGAGCGGCACGGGCACGCCGGTCGTCTCCTACGGGCTGCCGGTCGGCCACGCGCGCCTGAACACCCGTGCGATGGCCGCGCTGCAGCTGCTGCGGCTCGCAAACGACACCAGACGAGCTGCGCGAGCAGGTGCAGGCCAGCTTCGCCGCGGGTCCCGAGCCGCGTTCCGGGAGCACGACCGACCGGGCTCCGGCAGGCGATCCGGGGGCGATGGGGCAGCCCTCGGCGGTGGACGTGGTGCTGAACACGCCCGCGCCGGGTGCACCCGATCCCGCGCCTGGCGGCTGCGGCGGTGGCGCTCGCCCCCCAGTTCGTGCTCCTGCGTGGCGGCCGGCACCTGGATGATGTCGACCGACGAGGTCAGCGCCCTGGCCGCAAAGATCCTGCGTGTGCACCCGCTGCCGCGTGTCAGCACCGATCAGCCCGACGTGGGCGTGATCGTGCGCGCGACCCGCCCGCGACGTGTCGCTCCTCGCCACCGAGCTGGCAGGTCGCGGCATCCATGTCTCGTTCACCGACGACGCGGGCATGTGCCCTCGCGCGACGACGTCGCCGAGCTTGCGCTCGCTCGGAGACGAGATGCTGCCCGGAATCCCCGGGCTCCGGGCCGCTGCTTCGCTGGGTGCGCACGCGCGGGACGCTTCGCGCGCAGGCGCGGGCCCTGGGGCTCCGCCATCACTTCTATTGCCTGCAGCCGACGCGGAGGCGTGTCGGTGGGTCAGCTGGTGCTCGCGCGCACCGCCGGCGCCAAGCCGGTGCAGGCGCGCTGCGACTGAGCGCCACCGGGCCCTTCCTCAGCGGCCGACGCGGGCCGGCGACGTCGTGGTCGTCGAAGTCGTCGGGTCGCCCTCGTCGGTGCTCGGGCTGGAACGGATCGTCTCCTGGCTTCGCTCTGACGGGCTGGGCGTCGAGCCGCTCTCGTGGCTCGTCCGCTGACCTTCCATCAGCGCCAGCAGCAGCGGCGAGCGGGCGAGCATCGCCGCTCCGCCGATCAGCACGATGAGCGATATCGCCAGTGGGATGCCGCCGAGCGGCGTGTCCCTGAAGCGCTCGCCGAACAGCAGCGGCGCGAGCGCTACGGGAACGACGGTCTGCGTCACGAACACGACCGGTGCCACCTGGATCGCCGGGCGCACCTGCAACGCGCTCATCTCGGCGAGCACGGCCACACCCGAGGCCGCCGCCGTGGACAGCGCCCACACGGCCGCCAGGCCGATGTGCCCCTGCGAGAGGTCGTCAGAGGCCAGCTTGGTCGCGACCCCGCTCCAGGCGAAGCCCATGCCGGCCCCGAGCATCGTGACGGTGGCCGGCGGGTGCCGATGGAGCGTGCTGAAGAGATAGGGCAGCACGCTCGTCAGCGCCAGCGCCACCAGCACGATCGTGATCGTCAGGTGGGAGGCCTCGGTCGTGCCCTTCGGGGGAGCCGTGAGCGCCGCGCCGATCACGCCGAGCACGATCGCGCACATCGCCAGGTGCTCGTTGCGTCCGGCGTGCTCGCCGAGCATCCTCTGCGCGAGGAACAGGAGCACCAACAGGCCCGCGGCGAGTGCCGGCTGGACGACGACCAGCGGAGCCAGCAGGAGGGCCACGACCTGCAGCGGCCAGCCCAGCATCGACAGGCCCGTGCCGGCCAGCCAGCGCGCGCGCCCGAGCAGGTTGCGGGCCAATGCCAGCCGCAGGTGCTCCTCCTGGGGCGCCTCCTTGGCGTCCATCGCCTGCAACGCGATGCCTAGGCTGTAAAGGCCCGACGCGCCCACCGCCGCCCCTATGCCCAGCACCAGAGTGACCATGTCCAGCACCGATGATGGCAGCCCCGCCAGTCCCGTCGCGCGCGCGCTGGCCTCGGCCGCGATGGCTAGCTACCTGCTGCCGGGGCTCGCGGCCTGGATCTGGCCCTCCCTGCGCGCGCCGCTCGGCCTGGAGGAGCGCACCTCGAGCGGCGCCGGCTACGCGCTCACGTTCGACGACGGCCCCCACCCGCTGGGCACGCCGGCCGTGCTCGAGATCCTTGAGAGCCATGCGATCAGCGCGACGTTCTTCCTGGTGGGAGAGCAGGTGCGGCGCAACCCCTCGCTCGTGCGAGAGATTGTCGGGGCGGGCCACGGCGTCGGCCTGCACTGCGATCGCCATCGAAATCAGCTCCGCCTCACGCCGTGGCAGGTTAGGGAGGACATCTCGCGCGCTCAGGACACGATCGAAGAGGCCACCGACCGCGCCATAGAGCTCTACCGTCCCCCCTACGGGGTGCTCAACTCCTCGGCGCTGAGGGTCGCGCGCCGGAACCACTGGCGCACGCTTCTGTGGAGCCACTTCGGCAAGGACTGGAAGGCCGGCGCGACACCCGAGTCGATCGCGGCGCTCGTGACCAAGGACGCCGGGGAGGGATCGGTGCTGCTCCTGCACGACGCCGACGACTACTCTGCCCCGGGCTCCTGGCGGCGAACCGCGGCGGCGCTGCCGCGAGTGCTCGACCTTCTCGCCTCGCGCGGTCTCCAGGCGGTGGCGCCGTAGGCTCTCCGTGACCGCCCTGCAGGCCGCTTCGCGGTGGGCCTCTGGACCGGCGGATAAGATCGGAGTCTTGCCAGGAGCGGTTTCGATCGACATCGGCGGCGCCGCGGCGAGCGGTGCGGCGCGCGGCTACCCGGCGGACTCGACGAGGGTTCGCGCGCAGGTGCACGTCCGGGCTCGCTGGTGGGTCGAGGTGCTCGTGATCGCCTGGCTGTGCTGGGTGTACGACGCGATCACGAACCTGGCGCCGCTGCGCGTGCATCTCGCCCTCGGCCACGCGCGCGGGATCCTGCACATGGAGCAGTGGCTGCACCTGGACCCGGAGCTCACGCTGGACCGCTGGCTGGCGGGCCATCACACGCTTGGTCTGCTCCTGTCCGACTACTACGACAACGCCCATTTCGTGGTCACCCTCGGGCTGCTGGGCTGGCTGTGGTGGGCGCGGGCCGACTGCTACCGGCCCCTGCGCAACACGCTCGTGATCGTGAACGTGCTCGCGTTCGTCGTCTTCTGGCTGTACCCGGTGGCCCCCCCGCGCATGCTCCCCGGCTTCACCGACGTCGTGGCGTCCACCCACGCATTCGGCTCCTGGCACACCGGTGCGCTGGCCTCGCAGGCCAACCAGCTGGCGGCGATGCCCTCGCTGCACATCGCCTGGGCGGTGTGGTGCACGCTGGCGGTGTGGCAGATCACGAGACGCCGGTGGGCGCGCGCGCTGGCCGCGCTGTACCCGTGCGTGACCGCCCTCGCGGTGCTCGCCACGGGCAACCACTACGTGTTCGACCTCTTCGGCGGGCTCGTGGCGATCACGCTGGCAGCGGCGATCGTGCGGCTCGGGGTGGGATCCAGGGCGCTGGGTGCAATCCGCGCCAGCGGGCTGCAATCGGCGGTTCCGGCACCCCGTACCGCAGGGGATGATCTACTTGACGCAGGGAGGATCGCTAAACTCTGTTCCATGGCTTTACGCGACCGCGCTCGATTCTGGCAGTGCGCCATGAAGGGTGGCGGCTCCACGCTCCTCTGGACCATCGGGTTGGTCAGTTTGATCAGCGGTGTGACCATCGCGGCGATCCTGGCGGCGGTGTTCAGCCTGTCACCGTTGCTAGTCGTTGTCGTGTTTCTTGGCATCATGATCGCGGTATACGCGGAGGGCTCTTATCGTCTGTGGCGCGATGCGGTCGATGAGCGAGATGGGGCCAAGAAGCAGCTAGCCGAGCGTCCCGGTGGCCTGACGGTCCTGCACGCGAGTGGTAACGCTCACGACAACACAGTGGGTGCCGTGCATTTCTATCCGGAGGGCACCGAGATGCCCCGACTGCCTCGCCCTCCGTACCCATCTGACGATCCAGAGGGATTCGCGCGATGGAAGCGAGAGCACGGCGATGCGCCGCCGCGCGCTAGCAAGGACGACGCGCCTGCCGCTTAGCCTCGCGCCCGGCTCCTAACGACGAGGAGCCCGCCGAAGCGGGCTCCTCTAAAACACCCTTGTAGATGGCTGAACAAAGGGTCGGCCCAGCGCTCTAACGGGGGTTCCCTACCGTCTCGTAGGCTATCGCAGGAGGTCGTCGGATAGTAGGGTGGTAGGACAGTTGCACGGTAGGAGGTAGGAGTCGTCTGGTCGATGTCGAATACTCTCTGAGACGCCCCCGGCTGGAATCGAACCAGCGACCTGAACCTTGGTAGGGAACCGCTCTATCCGCTGAGCTACGAGGGCAACCGCTCCCGTCAGGAAGCCCTCGCATGGTAGATGGCCGTGCGGCGGACTCAGCACGGCCGCAGGCGTGCTTGGCGCTTGGCCTCGCGCCGCATCAGAGCATCGTTCTCACGCTGGCGTTCACCAGGATCATCGCGCTCGATCAGCAGCTTGTACGGCAGCGCGTCGCCGTGTAAGAGGATCAGGAGCGTGTCGCGGAACAGATAAGGGTTCTCGCGGTGGTTGAAGCGCCACTCCATCTCGTCCAGGTAGGCCGGTAGGTGCTTGACGCTCATGTGGTGGTAGGTGCCCACCACAGACCGCTTGAGCAGGCTCCACGCGCTCTCTACGGTGTTCGTATGGACGTTGCCGCGCACCCATTCCTCGCTGTGGTGATCGACGGTCTGGTGCTTCTTGCCAGCGATGCCCTGGTATGAGGCCAGCTCGTCCGTGAACATCTCGGCGTCGTCATCCACGACGCCTTCGATGAAGCCCTCCAGATTGTGCCTGCGCGTATTCGGCACGAGCCGCAGGCGAATCTCGCCGCCGCGCTCAAGGGCACCAGCAATGATGACCTTGTTGCCCCGGTAGCCCTTTCCGTAGCCCTTGCGGTGGCCGCCGACGTAGGTCTCGTCGATCTCGACGGTGCCGGTCAAGAGCGGCTGTTCATCCTCGCCCATGGCATCGCGTATGCGATGGCAGAGATACCAGGCCGTCTTGTAGCTGACCTTCAGCATCCGCTGGACCTGCCGCGCGCTGATGCCCTTCTTGCTCTCGCACATCAGGTAGACCGCGAGGAACCACTTCCAGAGCGGCAGGTGCGAGTCGTGGAACAGCGTCCCGGCGGTGACCGAGAACTGGTAGCGGCACTTGTCGCACTCGTATTGGTTGCGAGCCGCGATCCGCGAGACCGTGGTCGGCTCATCGCAGCGCGGGCACTCGGGGCCATCGGGCCAGCGAAGTTCCTCCAAGTAGGCTCTACAGCGATCCTCGGAGCCGAATTCCTCGATCAGGCCGACGAGGTTCATATCCTCCATCAGGACACCATGCCTAGACGCAAACCCAAGGCCCATGAGCTAACGACCGACGAGGCCGTAAAGAAGATGTTCCCCAAAAAGGCGCGGGAAGCGGTACTAGCTGAGAGCCAAAAGGCCCGGAAATCAGGCACTAAACCAACCACTAGGCCTAAGCCTAGCTGATTGGCGACCCTGTGTCAAGGGGATCATCCCCGTACCGCATGTCACAAACTTGTTACGAAGTTGAAGACCAGGTAGACTGCGCCAGCCGCCGCAGACAGTTGAGGGACGCTTCGACGGTTCCGCCGCAACAGAGCGCGCGGACTTTCTCGTCTGTAGGGTGGCCCTACACCGATGACCGCCCTGCACTCAAGCGAAGAGCCAGCCGACCTGTCCGCCGCCGGGCGCGATCGTGCCCCGGGTGCCGTCGGGGTAATCGAGAAGCGCTCGACCGCTGCCCCTCTGCACCTGCAGACCGACGATCGGGCATCCTCTGAGCGGCCCGCCGCCGCCGTGGTCCTGCGCAGGAGCGCGATGGCGATCCTGCTCTACCTGGACGTGATCCTCGTCGTGCTCCTGGTGCCCGTGGCGCTCTCGCTCGGGGCATCCGCGGTCGGCTACGCGATCGGGGCGGCCGCGTGGGTGGCGCAACGCATCATCGCCCACGCCGACAGGCGCTGGATCAGCGCCACGCGCGCGCCCCGCACCCAGCTCGGCCTCAACCTGTTCGAGGCGTTCGGGCGGATCTGGCTCTTGGCGGGCGCGATCATCCTCGCCGCCCTGGTGGGCGGGCACGCCGCCGGCCTGACGGCGTCGGTCGTGATCTTCGCGGCCTACACCGTGGCGTTCGCGATCCGGGTGATCACTGGACCGCCGCAGCGGAAGGTCCCGAAGTGAGCTACGCCGAGCCGCACAGCGACGCGGGGGGGATGAGCCGCGGCAGGAAGATCGCCCTCGGCATCGGGCTCGTCTACCTGGTGGGGCTGATCGGCTTCGCCGTGGCCTTCGGCGTCCACGGCCACAAAAACGAAAGCTTCAAAGTCATCGACGCGTTCCACCTGGAAACCTGGTTCAGCCTCGGACCGATCGCCTTCAACAAGGGCGTCCTATACCTCTTGATCGCCACGGCGCTGACGCTCGTGGTCATGCTGTCGGTCGCCGCTCACATGAAGCGGCGGCCAGGCCGGATGCAGGTCGCGGTCGAGTGGGCCTATGACCTGATGTCGAAGCTCACGAAAGAGAACATGGACGAGTCGCGGACCAAGAAATGGTTCCCGTTCATATTCACCCTGTTCGTCTTCATCCTCATCTCCAACCTGATCGGCTACATCCCGCTGCCCGTCGACTCGCTGAACACGTTCAAGCTGTTCGGCGTGGCGATCCCGTCATTCCAGATCTACGCGGCGGTGACGAACGTCGCGGTCCCGCTGGTCCTCGCGCTGAGCGTGTTCGTGGCGTACAACGTCGAAGGAATCCGTGCCCACCACGGGTTCATCAAATACCTGAAAAGCCTGATCCCGCCGGGCGTCGCGGGACCGATGCTGATCCTGATCTTCCCGTTGGAGCTGATCTCGAACTTCATCCTGCGCCCGCTCTCTCTGACGATCAGGCTATGGGCCAACCTGCTCGCCGGCCATCTGCTCATCGATTTCATGGCCGGCAACCTGGCGGTGCTCCTCGGCCTGCAGCTCCTGGGCTGGCTCACGCTGCCCATCGGAGTCGTGATCTTCCTCTTCGAGGCAGTCCTGATCGCCGGTCTGCAGGCCTTCATCTTCGCCATTCTGACCGCCATCTATCTCGGCGGCGCCACCGCCGCAAGCCACTAAGCACCCGATAGGAGAC
Source organism: uncultured Solirubrobacteraceae bacterium (assembly GCA_963730575.1). Classification (GTDB taxonomy): domain Bacteria; phylum Actinomycetota; class Thermoleophilia; order Solirubrobacterales; family Solirubrobacteraceae; genus Palsa-744. The sequence continues at coordinate 238,888 of CAVSSG010000005.1, read as the reverse complement.
CGATGCTGACCCACGTCATACCTTTCTTGTCAATCCATCTAGGCACGCCGTTGCTCGCGGCCACAGAAGCGTCCAAGGAAGTCGCCGAGAACGCCGGTAAATCGATCGCCCTGGGCGTGGGCGCCGGCGGCGGTGCCGCGGGCGCGGGCGCCGGCATCGGGATGCTGTTCGGCAAGGTCATCGAGTCCGTCACTCGCCAGCCGGAGATGCGCGACGAGATCACCTCGATCCAGTGGCTCGGCTTCGCACTCACCGAGGCGACCTTCTTCTACGGCCTGGTCGGCGGCTTCATCGCCTTCTTCCTGTAGGTCACGATGCAGCCTCTCTCAAGCCTCTTGACCAAGCCGATCATCGCGAGTTCGTCGTGGCTGATCACGCCCAACGTAGGCCTCATGGTCTGGACGTTCGTCGTCTTCGGGATCTCGCTGTACATCCTCATCAAGGCCGTGTTCCCGCGCATCCGCGACGCGCTAGACGACCGGCGCCGCAGCATCGACGAGTCGATCGACGCGGCAGAGCGCCTGCGCTCGGAGGCCGATCAGATCCTCGCCGAGTACCGCGAGCGGCTCAAGGAGGCCAGGGCCCAGTCCGATGAGATCGTCCAGCGCGCACGCCAGACGGCGGAGACCCACGAGCACGAGTCCCGCGATCGGGGGCAGGAGATCCTCGCCGAGGCGGCCAAGCGCGCCGAGCGCGACATCGACGCCGCCACCAAGCGGGCGCTCGACGACATCCGCCGCGAGGTCGCCGATCTGACGATCATGGCCACCGAGAAGGTCACCCGCAAGACGCTCAACGAGGCCGACCAGCGACGCCTGGTCGAGGAGGCCCTCAGCGAACTGGACTTCTCCGGAATCGCCTCGGGAGCGCGGAGCAACTGATGGAGGAGCTGGCCCAGGTCTATGCGCGCTCGCTCTTCGCGGTCGCCCTCGAGCAGGGCCGTCTCGACGAGCTGCGCGAGCAGCTCGGCCAGTTCGCCGACGCGCTCGATGAGAATCGCGAGCTCGCCGTGTTCTTCTTCTCGCCCTACTTCTCGACCGAGGAGAAGAGGCAGGCGCTCGGCGGGCTGCTCGATGGAGCCGATCCGATCCTGTTGAACTTCCTCAGCCTGCTGATCGAGAACCACCGCATGCCGGTGATCTTCCGCATCCGCCATGAGTACGAGCGACTGTGGGACGAGGAGAACCGGACGCTGCCGGTCGAGATCACAAGTGCGATCGAGCTCGACACCCAGACCACCGAGAGCGTGGGCAGGAAGATCGGCGAACGCGCCGGGCGCAAGGTGACCCTTGCGGCACGCGTGGATCCCGACATTCTCGGCGGCATCATCATCAGGATCGGGAACTCGGTCCTCGACGCCTCTATCCGCAACCGACTGGAGCAGCTGCGCAGGCACGTTGCCCAAGGAGCCTCTTAGGAAACGACATGCAGATCAATCCCGACGAGATCACAAGCATCCTGAAGAGCCGCATCGAGGGACTCGACAGCGGCGCGGCCGAGCTGACGGAGGTGGGCACGGTGCTGTCTGTCGCCGACGGCATCGCGCGCCTGCACGGCCTCGAGAACTGCATGTCCTTCGAGATGCTCGAGTTTCCCCACGGCGTCACCGGCCTGGCGCTGAACCTCGAGTCCGACAACGTGGGCGCGGTCATGTTCGGCGACTGGGAGCGCATCTCGGAGGGGGACACCGTCAGGCGGACCGGCGCACTTCTGGAGATCCCGGTCGGTGAGCAGATGCTCGGGCGCATCGTCGACCCGCTCGGGCGCCCGCTGGACGGCAAGGGCGCGATAGACGTCGAGCAGACGCGCCCGGCGGAGTTCAAGGCGCCCGGCGTCGTCCAGCGCCAGCCCGTCAAGGAACCGATGCAGACCGGCCTGAAGGCCATCGACGCGATGATCCCGATCGGCCGCGGCCAGCGCGAGCTCATCATCGGCGACCGGCAGACCGGCAAGACGGCGATCGCGATCGACACGATCATCAACAACAAGGACACCGGCGTGGTGTCCGTGTACGTGGCGATCGGCCAGCGCATGTCGACCGTCGTGGCGCTGGCGCAGACGCTCGACGAGTACGGCGCCCTCGACAACACGATCATCGTCGCCGCGCCGGCGGATGAGGCGGCGCCGATCAAGTTCATGGCCCCCTACGCCGGCTGCGCGATGGGCGAGCACTTCCTCTACTCGGGCCGTCACGCGCTGTGCGTCTACGACGATCTGACCAAGCACGCGTACGCCTATCGCCAGATGTCACTGCTGCTTCGCCGCCCACCCGGGCGCGAGGCCTATCCCGGCGACGTCTTCTATCTGCACTCTCGCCTGCTCGAGCGCGCGGTCAAGCTCAACGACGATCTCGGTGGTGGCTCGCTGACGGCGCTGCCGGTGATCGAGACCCAGGCCGGCGACGTCTCGGCGTACATCCCCACGAACGTGATCTCGATCACCGACGGGCAGATCTTCCTCGAGTCTGCGCTCTTCAACTCGGGTGTGCGTCCGGCGATCAACGTCGGGATCTCGGTCTCGCGCGTCGGCGGCAACGCGCAGATCGGCCCAATGAAGAAAGTCGCCGGGCGGATCAAGCTCGAGCTCTCGCAGTACCGCGACCTGGAGGCGTTCGCGCAGTTCGGCTCGGACCTCGATATCGACACGCAGCGCACGCTCGCCCGCGGCGAACGCCTGGTGGCCACGCTCAACCAGCACGAGCGCGCGCCGCTCGCCGTCGAGGACCAGACGGTGCAGATCTTCGCTGCCACCAACGGTTACCTCGACCGTCTTCACGTCGAGCGCGTGCCGGAGTTCCTGCTCGCGCTCACCGAACGCCTGCACGCCGAACACCCCGACCTGCGCCAGAAGATCAACGGCGGGGACTGGTCTGATGAGACGCAGAAAGAGGTGCGCGACACCGTCGAGGCCTTCGCCCGCGACTTCGGCTACGACCTCGACGAGGAGGGTCAGCCGCTCGAGGGTGATGAGCCTCCCGTGCAGAGCCAGGCCGGCCAGCAGGAGCGACCCGTCGCCGAGAAGGAGCCCCAGGCGGCCTAGCGCCTCCAGGCGAGCACGACCATGGCCAGTCAGCGCGACGTCAAGAACAAGATCGCCTCGGTGAAGAACATCCAGAAGATCACGCGGGCGATGGAGATGGTGGCCGCGGCCCGCCTGCGGCGCGCAGAGCAGCGCATCTCCGTCCTGCGTCCGTACGCGGACGCGATCGGGCGCATGACGCGCCAGGCCGCGAGGGCGGCCGGGTCAGAGGTCACGCGGGTGCCGCTGCTGAAGGAGCACGACTCCGAGACGAACATGGCGCTGCTCCTCGTGACCGGCGACCGTGGCCTTGCCGGTGGCTTCAACTCGCAGATCATCCGCGCCGGCCTGCGCCTCTCGGCGGAGGTCGCCGAGGAAGGGATCGCCAGCAGCTGGTATGCGACCGGGCGCCGCGGCGTCTCCTCGCTCGCCTTCCGCGGGCACGAGCTGAAGGGCAGCTACACGGGCTTTGCCGATCGGCCCGCCTACGCGGACGCGCGCACGATCGCCGACGACCTGATCCAGGCCTACGTCGACGGCCGCGCCGATCGCGTGGAGATGGTCTTCAACTCCTACGTCTCGCCGCTCACGCAGCACGTCACGCGCCAGAGGCTGCTTCCGCTCTCGGAGGCGGCGTTCGTCGGGGAGGACGGCGGCCCGGTCGAGACCGAGCCGGACGACTCCGCCGGCGTACGGAAAGCGCTTGTCGAGTACGAGCCGGAGCCCGAGAAGATTCTCAGGCGACTGGTGCCCGACTACATCGAGATCTCGATCTACCGGGCGCTCGTGGAGTCGGCGGCCGGCTTCTTCGGGGCCCAGATGACCGCAATGCGCAGTGCCTCAGAGAACGCCGGCGAACTCATCACCGACTACACACTGCAGATGAACCGTGCCCGCCAGGCCGAGATCACCCAGGAGATCATGGAGGTCGTCGCCGGCGCAGAGGGGTTGAGCTAGGCGGCCGCCGGCCGCCCGACCCCGTCACCAGACGATCTCAACAAAGAGGAGAATCAAGACAAATGGACGCCATCGCCGCCACCGAGTCAAACGGCTCGCCCCAGCCCTCCGGGAAGGATTCCGCCGCCCACGCGACCACGCGCAACGTCGGGCGAATCGAGGAGATCCAGGGCGTTGTGATCGACGTCGTGTTCCCCGATCGGCTCCCCGAAATCAACCACGCCCTGACGATTGCCCGTCCGGCTGCCGGCGCTGAGGAGGAGGCGCCGGGCATCAGCGCAAGTGCCGGCGGAAGCGTGCTCGTGTGCGAGGTCCAGCAGCACCTGGGCGACGATCGCGTGCGCGCGGTGGCGATGGACACGACAGACGGGCTGGCTCGCGGCGTTGAGGTCATTGACACCGGCGGCCCCATAACCGTGCCGGTCGGAGAGGCGACGCTCGGCCGCATCTTCAACCTCCTCGGCGAGCCGATCGACCTCGGCGCCGACTTGCCCAAGGACATCGAGCGCCGGGGAATCCATCGGGAGGCCCCGCTCGCCGTGGACCTCACGCCCACCAGCGAGATGTTCGAGACGGGCATCAAGGTCATCGACCTGCTGGCCCCCTACGCCAAGGGCGGCAAGGTCGGGCTCTTCGGAGGGGCGGGCGTCGGCAAGACGGTGCTCATCCAGGAGCTCATCCACAACCTCGCCAAGGAGCACGGCGGGCTATCGGCGTTCTGCGGCGTGGGCGAGCGCTCGCGCGAGGGAAACGACCTGTGGCTCGAGATGAAGGAGTCGGGCGTCCTTGACAAGACGATGCTCGTGTTCGGTCAGATGAACGAGCCGCCGGGTGCCCGCATGAGGGTGGCGCTGTCCGGGCTGACGATGGCCGAATACTTCCGCGACAAGGGCCAGGACGTGCTGTTGTTCATCGACAACATCTTCCGCTTCGTCCAGGCTGGATCGGAGGTCTCGGCGCTGCTCGGACGGATGCCTTCCCAGGTGGGCTACCAGCCGACCCTGGAGACGGAGATGGGGCAGCTCCAGGAGCGAATCACCTCGACACGTGAGGGCTCTGTGACCTCGGTGCAGGCCATCTATGTCCCGGCCGACGATCTCACCGACCCGGCCCCGGCATCGGTGTTCGCTCACCTCAACGCGACCACCGTGCTCTCGCGGGCGATCTCCGAGAAAGGCATCTACCCCGCGGTCGACCCCCTTGACTCCACCTCCACGATCCTCAAGGCGGACGTGCTCGGCGACGACCATTTCCGGGTGGCCAACAACGTCAAGGAGATCCTGCAGCGCTACAAGGAGCTGCAGGACATCATCGCGATCCTCGGCATCGACGAGCTCTCAGACGAGGACAAGCTGACCGTCCAGCGGGCGCGCAGGATCGAGCGCTTCCTCTCCCAGCCGTTCTTCGTGGCCGAAGAGTTCACGGGAACGCCGGGCGCCTACGTGCCGATCGCCGAGACGATCAGGGGCTTTCAGGAGATCATCGACGGCAAGCACGACGAGGTGCCCGAGAGCGCGTTCTTCCTCAAGGGAACGATCGACGAGGTCGTCGAGGCAGCGAGGAAATAGGCGATGGCGCACGCGAAGTTCCCGGTGGAAGTGCTCACACCCGAGGGCGAGGTGTTCTCCGAGGAGATCGAGATGCTCTCCACCGTCACGGCGGTGGGGTCGATCGGGATCCTGGCCAAACACCAGCCGGTCCTCGCCACACTCGAACCGACCGAGCTGCGGCTGTATCGCTCGGAGACCGACATAGTGCGCTTCGCGCAGGCCGAGGGCTATCTGCAGTTCGCCGAGAACCGGGCGCTCGTGCTCGTCGAGGAGGCGATCGCCCCCGAGGACATCGACCGCGACGCCTTCCAGGTCAAGCTGTCCGAGGCGCGGGAGGTCGCCGAGCATGCGCCGGAGGGCAGCGAGGAGATGGCTCGGGCGCTGCGCGACGCCAAGCGCTACGAAGCCTTCCTGGCCGTCGCGCGGTAGCCGCATCGCTCAGCGGTTAGCCTTCCCGGCCTCATGAGCGCCGCGCGCGAGCCAATCGCTGTGATCGGCACCGGCTACGTCGGGCTGGTGACGGCCGCCGGCTTCGCCGAGCTCGGCAGCGACGTGTGGTGCGTGGACATCGACGAGGCCAAGGTCGAGCGCCTGAAGCGCGGGGAGGTCCCCGATCTACGAGCCCGGCCTGGGGGAGCTCCTCGAGTCCAACGCCGCGCGTCTGCACTTCTCCACCGATCTGGCCCCGGCGTTGGAGCACGCACGCCTTCTGTTTGTCGCCGTGGGAACGCCGCCGACCTACTCCGGCGACGCCGACCTGTCCGCCGTGCACGCCGTCGTGGACGCGATTCCGCCAGAGGCGCAGTCCGGGCCTGGCGAGCACGCGATCGTGATGAAGTCGACGGTGCCGTGCGGAACGGGGGCTTCACTGCAACGCGTGTTTCGGCGAACAGGGCAAGCAGGGGCTGAAGTACGTGTCCTGCCCGGAGTTCCTCAAGGAGGGCTCGGCCGTGAGGACTTCATGCACCCGGACCGCGTCGTCGTCGGAGACGCCGGTGACTGGGCGGGCGACGCGGTGGTCGAGCTCTACGCTCCGCTGAAGGCGCCGCTGGTGCGCACCGACATCGCCAGCGCGGAGATGGTCAAGCTGGCCTCCAATGCGTTCCTGGCGACCAAGATCTCCTTCATCAACGAGATCGCCAACGTCTGCGAGGAGACCGGCGCCGACGTCGTCGAGGTAGCGCGCGGGATGGGCCTTGACCAGCGCATCGGCCCGAAGTTCCTGCAGGCCGGCATCGGCTTCGGGGGCAGCTGCTTTCCCAAGGACGTGGACGCCCTGAAGCAGCTCGCCGGCAACTCCGGCTACCACTTCCAGCTCTTGACCGCCGTGATTGAGGTCAACGAACTGCAGAAGCGCCGCGTGATCGGCAAGCTGCACAAGCACCTCGGCGGGCTGGTCGGCAAGCGCGTGGCACTGTTGGGCCTCGCCTTCAAGCCGAACACCGACGACATGCGCGAGGCCTCCTCGCTGGTGCTCGCCGCGCGGCTGAACGCCGACGGAGCGGTGGTCACCGCATATGACCCCGTCGCCGAGCAGCAGGCACGCAAGCTGGTTGGGGGCATCATCTTCGCCGACTCGGCGCTCGATGCCGTCATCGACGCCGACGCCGTAGTCTTGGTCACCGAGTGGTCGGAGTTCCTGGAGCTCGACTGGAACCTCGTCGCGCAGGCGATGAGGGGCGAATCTGTTGATCGACGGGCGCAACGCCCTGGACCCGCACACGGTGCGCGCTGCGGGTCTCCTCTACGAGGGCATAGGAAGGCGGTGATGGGATGCAGGCGGTGATCCTGGTGGGCGGCGAGGGCAAACGCCTGCGGCCGCTGACATCGACCGTGCCCAAGCCGGTGGTGCCGCTGGTCGACAGGCCGTTCATCTCGTTCATGCTCGAATGGCTGCGCCTGCACGGGGTCGACGACGTGATCATGTCCTGCGGCTTCCTCGCCACGAGCGTGCGCAACGTGCTCGGCGACGGATCCGGCCTCGGGATCCGCCTGCGCTTCGTCGAGGAGCCCGATCCGCGCGGCACGGCGGGCGCGCTGAAGTACGCCGAGTCGCTGCTCGACGAGCGCTTCCTGATGCTCAACGGCGACGTGCTCACCGACATCGACCTGACAGAGCAGATCGCACAGCACGAGCGGACCGGGGCGAGGGCGACGCTCGCGCTGGTCCCGGTCCCCGACCCCAGCGCGTACGGGCTCGTGCACCTGCGAGAGGATCGCTCCGTACGGGACTTCGTGGAGAAGCCGAGCCCCGACCGGATCGACACGAACCTGATCAGCGCCGGCGCCTACGTGCTCGAGCGCGACATCCTCGACCTGGTGCCGGCTGAGCGGAACGTCTCGATCGAGCGCGAGGTCTGGCCGCTGCTGATCGGAGACGGGCTCTACGGGTTCCCGTCCGAGAGCTACTGGCTGGACATCGGCACGCCCGAGCGCTATCTGAAGGCCACGTTCGACATCATCGAGGGCAACGTCCAGACGGCGGTGAAGGAGCGGCTCGGCGACGACTGGCTGGCGATAGACCCCGGTGCCGAGGTGAGGGGCCGGGTGGTCCCACCGGCCGTGCTGGAACGCGGAGCGCGGGTCGCCGAGGGTGCGCACATCGGCAGCCTCGCCGTGCTCGGGGCCGACGTGTCGATCGGCGCGGGCACCTCGGTGGAGCGCGCCGTGATCCTCCAGGGCACCCAGATCGGCGACGGCTGCGTCGTGCGCGACTGCATCGTTGCGGCCGGCTGCCGCGTGGGTCGCGCGGACGCAGATCACCGGCGGGGCGGTGCTCGGCGAGGGCGTGACGATCGGGGCGGACAACGTGATCACGCGCGGGGCGCGTATCTTCCCGGGTGTCGAGTTGCCAGACGGCGCGATCAGGTTCTAGCTTTTCAGCCGCGCCACCCCGTATGGTCCGACCACTCCGCCACACTCAGGTTCCCGTGTATCCCGTCCGACAGGAGGAGAGCAGCAGATGAGCAAAGGCGGCGTCACCGCCACATCCACGGATGCGCTCTCGCGCGCGTCGATCGCGCAGGTGGACGTCTCCAACCAGCTCGGCGACGTGCTGGGGCTGCCCGAGCACCTGCGCGACGCGCTGTGGCGCGCGGAGTCAGCGATCATGCAGGACTGGGACACCTCAGCCGGGCTGGTCGTCGCCGGGATGGGAGGCTCGGCCATCGGCGGCGCGCTGGCGCGGGCCGCGCTCAGCGACCACGCCACGCGCCCGATCTTCGTGACCCGCGCCTACGGGCTGCCGCCGTGGACCACGCCGGACACGATGGTGCTGCTGGCGAGCTACTCCGGGGACACCGAGGAGACGCTTGCCTGCTACGAGTCGGCGGGCGCCCTCGGTGCGCGCCGCACGGTGGTGACCACCGGCGGGCGCCTGGCCGAGATGGCGCGCGCCGACGGCGTGCCGGTGATCCCGCTGCCCGGCGGCTTTCAGCCGCGTGCCGCTGTCGCCTACATGACGGTCGCGGCGCTGGAGGTGGCGGCGCTGTGCGGTGCCGGGCCGAGGCTGACCTCGGAGATAGACGTGGCCGCCTCCCACACCGAGCAGCTGGTCGCCGAGTGGGGGCCCGACGCGCCGGAGGACTCGCTCGCCAAGCAGGTCGCCCACCGCCTGCACGGCACCACGCCCGTGATCGCGGGCGCGGGGCTGACCACGTCGATCGCCTATCGCTGGAAGACGCAGATCAACGAGAACGCCAAGCAGCCGTGCTTCTCGCACGAGCTGCCCGAGCTCGACCACAACGAGCTCGCCGGCTGGGAGGGTGCCCAGGAAGTGGGGCGCTTCTCGGCCGTGTTCCTCGACGACTCCGACGCGCACCCCCGGCTGAAGGAGCGGATGGACCTCACAGAGCGCCTGATCGCCGGCAACGCGGCGGCGAGCATCCGGCTGGAGACCCGCGGGGAGACGACGATCGAGCGAGTCATCTCGCTCGTGCTGCTCGGCGACCTCGTTTCGATCTACCTCGCCACCCTGCGCGGCGTGGATCCCGGGCCGGTGAAGGTCATCGAGGAGCTCAAGGCCGCGCTCGCCGAGCGTTGAGCCGCCGGCCCCGCCCGCGGCTCAAATCCAGGATTCCGAGGACCCCAGTACCATGGAGCGCATGACGAGCCAAGCCGCAACGCTAACCCAGGACTTCAAGGTCGCCGACCTCTCGCTCGCGGACTTCGGGCGCAAGGAGGTGACGCTCGCCGAGCACGAGATGCCCGGCCTGATGGCGATCCGCCGCGAGCACGCCGCCGCCCAACCGCTGAAGGGCGCTCGCATCACGGGCTCGCTGCACATGACCATTCAGACGGCCGTGCTGATCGAGACGCTCACGGCGCTCGGCGCAGAGGTCCGCTGGTGCAGCTGCAACATCTTCTCCACCCAGGATCATGCCGCCGCCGCTGTGGCGGTCGGACCGGACGGCAGCATCGATGATCCAAGGGGCGTCCCGGTATTCGCGTGGAAGGGGGAGACGCCTCGAGGAGTACTGGTGGTGCACCGAGCAGGCGCTGCGCTGGCCGCAGGGCGAGGATGGCTCGGCCGGCCCGAACATGATCCTCGACGACGGCGGCGACGCGACCCTGCTGGTGCACAAGGGCGTCGAGTTCGAGCAGGCCGGCGCGGTGCCCGACCCGGCGAGCGCCGACTCGGAGGAGTTCCGCGTGATACTCGGCCTCTTGAAGCGCTCGCTGGCGGAGGACGCGGAGCGCTGGACGAACGTCGCCAAGCACATCAAAGGCGTGACCGAGGAGACCACCACCGGCGTGCACCGGCTCTACCAGATGATCGAGACCGGCGAGCTGCTGTTCCCGGCGATCAACGTCAACGACTCGGTCACCAAGTCCAAGTTCGACAACCTGTACGGCTGTCGGCACTCGCTGATCGACGGCATCAACCGCGCCACCGACGTGATGATCGGCGGCAAGGTGGCGGTCGTGTGCGGCTTCGGCGACGTCGGCAAGGGTTGTGCGGAATCGCTGCGCGGCCAGGGCGCCCGTGTCGTGATCACGGAGATCGATCCGATCTGCGCTCTGCAGGCGGCGATGCAGGGCTACGAGGTGAGATCGCTGGACGAAGTGATCGAGAGCGGCCGACATCTTCATCACGACGACCGGCAACAGGGACATCATCACCGCGGATGACATGAACCGCATGAAGCACCAGGCGATCGTCGGCAACATCGGGCACTTCGACAACGAGATCGACATCGCCGGCCTGGCGGGGATCCCGGGGATCGAACGCATCAACGTAAAGCCCCAGGTCGACGAGTGGGTCTTCCCCGACGGCCACTCGATCATCCTGCTGTCAGAGGGCCGGCTGCTGAACCTGGGCAACGCCACGGGACACCCGAGCTTCGTGATGAGCAACTCCTTCTCAAACCAGACGATCGCCCAGATCGAGCTGTTCAGCAAGAACGACGAGTATGAGAAGAAGGTCTACGTGCTGCCCAAGCACCTCGACGAGAAGGTCGCCCGCCTGCACCTGGACGCGCTGGGCGTGACGCTCACGAGGCTCACCGACGAGCAGGCCGCCTACATCGGAGTGCCGGTGGACGGCCCCTTACAAGCCCGACCACTACCGCTACTAGCCAGGGTGGCCGCTGGCCGGCGCGATGCTGCGTCCTCAGTCGCTCGCGTGCGCAGCACGCCATGCTCCCTGCGTCCTTGCTTCGCTTGGCCATCGACCACCCTGGTGCTTCGATGCTGCACGGGGATGAGGACATGAGAGCGATGGTGCTCGCCGCGGGTCTCGGCACGCGCCTGCGGCCGCTGACCTACGAGATCAACAAGCCGATGGTGCCCGTGCTCGACAGGCCGGTGATGGAGCACATCCTCGACCTGCTCGACAGGCACTCCTTCAACGAGGTGATCGCCAACCTGCACCACTTCCCGGACTCCATCCGCGAGCACTTCGGCGAGCGGCTCTCCTACCGCTACGAGCCCGAGCTGCTCGGCACGGCGGGCGGGGTGCGGGCGTGCGCGGGACTTCTTCGGCGCACGAGCCCTTCCTGGTGATCTCGGGCGACGCCCTCACCGACATCGACCTCGGCGCGCTCGCGGCCAGGCATCGCGACAGCGGGGGAATCGCCACGCTCGCCGTCAAGCAGGTGTCCGACACGCGCGAGTATGGCGTCGTGCTGCACGACCGCGCAGGGGCGCATCACCGGCTTTCAGGAGAAGCCGAGCCCCGACGAGGCGCTGTCGGACCTCGGCAACTGCGGGATCTACGTGTTCGACCCGAAGATCTTCGACTACTTCCCCGACCGCCCGTTCGTCGACTGGGCGCAGGACGTGTTCCCCGTGCTGCTCGAGAACGACGTGCCCTTCCACATCCACGAGGTGCGCGAGTACTGGAACGACGTCGGCTCGCTCACCGAGCTGCGCGAGGGCACCTTCGACGCCCTGCGTGGCGAGCTGCACCTGCAGATGGACGGGGATGAGGTCCGGCCGGGTGTGACCGTCGCGGGCGGGGGATCGGCGAGCGAGCAGCCGCTGCGGGCGGACACCGAGATCGAGGGGATGGCGTGGATCGGGCGCGATGTCCAGATCGGGACGGGCGTGCGCCTGATGGGGCCGATGGTGCTGGGCGACGGCGCGAGGATCGGCGACCGTTCGCAGCTGCGCGGAAGCATCGTGTTCCCAGGCACCGAGATCGCGCCCGACTCGATCCTGATCGGTGCGATCGCGGGTCACAGCGGCATCCTTCAGAGCCTGCGCCGGCGCCCCTCCTAGCCGATATCCCCGCGCAGGGCCGGCCCGCCGGGCCCCTCACGCGACCCCCTGTCCGTCCAGCTGATAGCGCTCCCTGCGCAGCTGCTCGCGCTCTGACTCGGTCAGCGCCTGCACGAACAGCACGACGAGCGCGATTCCCATGACGATCGACTGCTCGAGTGCCATGTCAGGCCGGCGATCGACTGGTCGGCGATGGGCGGAGATGCCCCACACGCGGGCGTGGTGGACGTAGTAGGCGTACAGCGCGGTCGGCGCGAACGCCAGGCCCATGCCGAGCGCCCCGACGAACACCTTGGTGGAGCCCATGTAGACGACCGGACCCATGCCGTTCAGGCGCATGCGCGCGCGGATCGGCGAGAGCAGGTGCCACCAGTACAGCAGGCCGGCGGTGAGGAAGGTGACGTGCTCGAGCACGTGCACGAGCGGGTGACGCAGTGCGAGGTCGTAGGCCGCCGGTATGTGCCACGCCCAGATCGCCGCCACGTACAGCACGACCGCGAACGCGGGGTGCGCGAGCGCACCGGCCTGGCGCTCGAGGTCCCGCACGGCGCGGGTCACGGGCCGCAGGATCACCTTCGTCAGGCTCAGGATCGCGAGGATCGGGACGAGGTCGAGCAGCAGCATGTGCTGGACCATGTGCATGAAGAACAGCTGCGTCGGCGAGCGAGTCCACGGGCGAGATGAGCGCGACCACCGTGGCGAGCAGGGCGCCGAGCATGCAGCACAGCCGCCAGACGGGCGCCTCCGCCACCCGGCGTGGCGAGGGACCGGTGCGCACGTGCCACCAGCGCCTCAGGTAGGCGCCGCCGACGATCGCCACGCCGATCAGCACGCCGGGATCGAGCGACCAAGAGAGGTTCGGCTTCATCCGGTGAAAGCGTAGACTCCTTTGAGCGAAACATCTCCGATGAAGGGAGCCTGTGGTGCAGATCGACATCAAGGGTCGCAACGTTCCGGTCACCGACGCCATCCGCTCGCACGTGGAGCGTCGCCTGGAGAAGGTCACGCGGCAGGTTTCCGACCTCGCCCGTCTGGAGATCGAGATCTTCAAGGAGCCGAACCCGCGGGTGGCGGACTGTGAGGTCGCGGAGGGGACGCTGTACCTGAAGGGCGTGACGCTGCGCGCACACGATGCCTCGCCGGAGATGCTCCACTCGCTGAACCTCATGGTCGACGAGCTCGCCCGCCAGGTCAAGCGCCACCGCGACAAACTGCGCCACCGGCGCGACCGCGCGGACATCGGCAACGGTGCGGCCGTCGCCCGAGAGGCTACGGGCGGGTTGGGTCGCGCCGACCTCCGAGCCATCGATCTGACAAGCGGCGGACCGCCACGAATCGGCCCGCGCGGCCGCTGAGCGCCCGCCGCGCGCCTGTAGCTATCCTTGGCCAATGGCCTCCCTTCTCGATCGCGCGCTGAACGTCGGCGAGGCGAAGAAGTACAAGACCTACCAGAAGCGGGTCGCGCTGATCGGGGCGTTCGAGTCCGAGCTCGAACACGACACCGACGCGGAGCTGCGCGAACGGATGGACGTCGCTGCGCGCGCGCGCGCAGGACGGCGAGTCGCTCGACGCCCTGCTGCCCGAGTGCTTTGCGATCGTCCGCGAGACCGGGAAGCGAACCATGGGGATGCGCCACTTCGATGTTCAGCTCATCGGCGCGATGGCCCTGCACGACGGCCAGATCGCGGAGATGAAGACCGGCGAGGGCAAGACGCTGACCGCCACGCTGGCGGTCGTGCTCAACTCGCTGGCCGTGCGCGAGGGGACCCCAGAGGCGGCGGAACCCGAACGCAAGGGCGTGCACCTGGTGACCGTCAACGACTACCTGGCGCGGCGCGACGCGGAATGGATGAGCCCCATCTACGAGGCGCTCGGCGTCTCCGTGGGCGTCCTGCAGAACATGCAGCCCTACGAGGAGAAGCAGCGGGCGTACGCGTGCGACGTCGTCTACGCCACCAACTCCGAGCTCGGCTTTGACTACCTGCGCGACAACATGGCCAAGGACCTCGCCGAAAAGGTCCAGCGCGGGCACGCATTCGCGATCGTGGACGAGGTCGACAACATCCTCATCGACGAGGCGCGCACGCCGCTGATCATCTCCGGTGCCCCCGAACAGGCGGCCGACCTGTACGTCAAGTTCGCGCGCCTGGCGCCGCGCATGCAGGTGGGCAAGACGCCCGAGGGCATGGACCCGCGCTCCAAGAAGCAGTTCATGGCCGACTTCGACTTCGAGATCGACGAGAAGCACAAGACCGTCTCGATCACCGAGCAGGGCGTCGCCAAGGCCGAGCGCTTCCTCGGCATCGACCATCTCTACAGGGCCGAGAACGGCCATCTGGTCAACCACCTGATCCAGGCGCTGCGCGCCGAGGCGCTGTACAAGCGCGACGTCGACTACGCGGTGATCGACGGCGAGGTGAAGATCATCGACGAGTTCACCGGGCGCATCCTCGACGGTCGGCGCTGGTCTGAGGGTCTGCACCAGGCGATCGAGGCCAAGGAGGGCGTCTCGATCCAGGAGGAGAACCAGACGCTCGCCACGATCACCTACCAGAACTACTTCCGCCTGTACGACAAGCTCGCGGGCATGACCGGAACCGCGCTCACCGAGGCCACGGAGTTCATGAAGATCTACGAGCTTCCGGTCGTGCAGGTTCCGACGAACATGCAGATGATCCGCGAGGACCGCAACGATCAGATCTACAAGACCAAGGAGGGCAAGTGGACCGCGGTCGTCAAAGAGATCGCCGCGCGTCACGAGAACGGCCAGCCGGTGCTCGTGGGGACGATCTCGGTGGAGGTCTCAGAGCTCCTGTCCGAGCGCCTGACCAAGCGCGGGATCAAGCACAGCGTGCTGAACGCCAAGCCCGAGTACGCGGCGCGCGAGGCCGAGACGGTCGCCGAGGCGGGCCAGCCGGGCGCGGTCACGATCGCGACGAACATGGCCGGCCGCGGAGTGGACATCAAGCTGGGCGGCAATGCCGAGCACCTCGTCCGCCTGCAGGCTCGCCAGGGAGGGCGTGGAGCCGGACGACGCCGAGGAGCTACGAGCGGCGCACGCACGAGGCGCTGCCCGAGGTCGAACGGGAGGTGCAGGAGAACCGCGAACGGGTGGTGGCGGCCGGCGGGCTGTTCATCTGCGGCACCGAGCGCCACGAGTCGCGCCGCATCGACAACCAGCTGCGCGGGCGCTCCGGACGCCAGGGCGACCCGGGGGAGAGCCGCTTCTTCCTCTCGGCCGAGGACGATCTCGTGCGGCTGTTCGCGGGCGACCGCATCTACAAGATCCTCGACCGCCTGGGCGGCGTGGACGCCGAGGGCAACGAGGAACCGATCGAGGCCGGGATGCTGTCCAAGCAGATCGAGAAAGCCCAGCGGAAGGTCGAGGAGCAGAACTTCCTGATCCGCAAGCGCGTGCTCGAGTACGACGACGTGATGAACGAGCAGCGGCGGGTTATCTACGCATACCGCGACGAGGTGCTGGAAGGCAAGAGCATCGGCGAGGAGGCCCGCGAAAAGGTCGTCGAGGTGATCGAGCGCACGATCGACCAGTACACCCCGGGGGACTTCATGGAGGACTGGGATCTCGACGGGCTGTTCACCGCGCTGGGCCAGTTCTTCCCGCTCGACGATCTCGGCGACCGCGATCTGCAGCCCGGAGCGCTCGATCGGAACTCGCTGGCCGACCGCATACGGGCCTCGCGCTCGAGCGCTACGACGCGCGCGACCAGTCGCTGGGCGAGGAGCTGATGGGTGCGCTGGAGCGCTTCCTGCTTGCTGCAGATCATCGATGAGCGCTGGCGCGAGCACCTGTTCGACATGGACTACCTGCGCGAGGGGATCCACCTGCGCGGGTTCGCCCAGATCGATCCGCTGGTCGCATACAAGAACGAGGCTTTCACGCTGTTCGGCGATCTCATGAACAGCGTCTGGTCGGACTACGCGCGCATGATCTTCAACGTGCAGGTGAACGTCGAGGCCGAGAACGGCGGCGGTGCGCCGATACCGGCGTTCGCGGCCTCGGGCAGTTCCACCCGCGCGGGGCGCATCTCCTACTCGGGCGGGCAGAGTGCCGTGGGCGCGGGAGCGATCGCCGCGGCCGCCGCGGCGGGTGGCATCGAGCAGCGGGGAGCCCAGCAGGGCTATGCCGGGGGGGAGATGCAGCCGCAGGAGGTTCCGGTGGTCGAACAGCGCATCGTCGATGAGGAGCACCAGGTCGGGCGCAACGATCCCTGCTGGTGCGGCAGCGGTAAGAAGTTCAAGCGCTGCCACGGCGCGTAGCCGCCGCGGAGTCGGAGCCGCCCGGCGTCCGAGATTCAGGCAGCAGGACCCACGAGGTGGTGGCGATGTGCAAGCGCTACGGCCTGTATGCGGTTGTGTACGCCCAGCTTGACGAAGATGTGCTCGATGTGCGTGCCGACGGTCTTCTCGCTTATACAGAGGCGGTCGGCGATTGCCGTTTGTCCCAGACCCTCTGCGAGCAGACCGAGGACCTCGCGCTCGCGGGGGGTCAGCTTCGGTCCCGGGTCAGTCGCAGACGCGTGGCGGAGCAGCCGCCCTATCCGTGCCAGGAATTCATCCGCGGCGATTGGCTTGCAGAGGTAATCGTCGGCGCCGACGAGAATGCCGGCGACGCGATCGAAGGACTGCGTTCTGGTGCCCGAGACGAAGATGACCGAGACGCTCTCCCCGTACCGATCCCTTAGCCATCGACAGACCTCGTAGCCGCATATGCCGGGCAGGCAGACCTCGAGAATCACGAGTCCAGGCCGTTGGCGGCGCGCCACTTCGAGAGCCTCCTCGCCGCTGGAGACCCCGCTCGTGTCGTGGCCGGCATCTCTCAGCAGACGGGACATCTCGGCACGCCAGCGCTCGTCCGGATCAGCCATCAGGATTCCGGCGGAACCACCCTCGACGCTCATAATCTTCGCCGCCCCCCTTTTGGAGCCACCTTCCCTGTCGGGCCAGCTTCCCCGTCGGAGACGCACTTCTACAGGAGATGCCCGACAACGTCAAGGGTAGATTCCCTAGGGAATATCTAGGTCGGTGGCCGCAGAAGATCGGGCATCCCCCGGATTGACCGACGGGCCAAGTCGGTGCAAGGGTTTGGGCAGACTTGTACACGGTTGCCATCTCTGGCCGCTGGATAACCAGACGACGCGCTGAGCGGCACCTGCACCGACGCCTGTCGACAGGCAAGGAGGATCGAAATGAGGGGACTATCCATCTTCAAGCGGGGCCCCCAGACGAATCGTGTCTGCCGTCTGGCATCACTTGCGAACGCCAGCGTGCCAGATGACAACGCACACGCTCACGGACATCTGGCCCGCGCGCACCGCTCGCTGATCGTATGTCTGCTTGCGATCGCAGCGATGATCGTCCTCCCGGCGGCGGCGCAGGCCGAAACGCCGAGCAACGCAGGGAAGGAATTCTGGCTGGGCTTTCCCTCCAACTTGGGCGGCGCGCAGACCCTCTACATCACGGGCAACACCGCAACCACCGGGACGGTGTCCATCCCAGGTCTGAGCTTCAGCGAAGGCTTCTCGGTCACGCCCGGCACGGTGAGCGCTGTCAAACTCCCGTCCGGCTCGCAAATGGCCACTACCGACGGCACCGAAGAAAAGGGCATCCAGGTGACGGCCGGGCAGCCGGTGGTCGTCTACGGGCTCAACGACGAAGCATTTACGACCGACGCCTACACGGGCCTGCCGACCGATGTGATCGGCACCAGCTACACCGTCCTCGCCTTCGGTCCGGGGCTCGGGGGCAACTCAGAGTTCTCGGTTGTGGCAAGCCAGAACGGTACGACCGTCACGATCACCCCGTCCGTCGACGGCGGCGTCGGGGACACGAGGCCGGCCGGCGTTCCCTACACGGTGAGCCTGAACGCGGGTCAGGAGTACCAGTTGCAGGCGACCACCAACCCCGAAGACCTGACCGGCACCAAGATCACCTCGACCGCGCCAGTCTCCGTGTTCGGGGGCCAGATGTGTGCAAACGTTCCAAGCAACGAATACTACGCATGCGATCACCTCGTCGAACAGAATCCGCCGGAGAGCACGTGGGGCACCTCGTTCCTCACCGAGCCCTTAAAGACCCGCCTGCATGGGGACGATTTCGAGCTGGTCGCTGATCAGAACGAAACCCATGTAAAGCTCAACGGCAGCCTGGTCGCCACGCTGAACGCCGGCGAACACTACTCCCAGGAGGTCGAAGGTGCGTCGGAATGGAGCTCTGATAAGCCGATCCAGTTGGCTCAGTACTCGAACAGCTCGACCTACGACGCAACCACCGGCGATCCGTTCATGATCAACATCCCGCCTTATCAGCAGTTCGAGACGGGCTACACCATCACGACGCCGGTCGGCTCAAGCACCGTCTTCGCCAACTATGTCAACCTCGTGGTGCCCAAGAGCGAGGTCGGTTTGGTGGAGATCGATGGCACCGCCGTGCCGGCCAGTGAATACAACGCAATCGGCTCCAGCGCATTCGAGGGTGTGCAGGTCGAATTAACGCCTGGCAGTCATGTGATCAGCGGCAATGGGCAGCCATTCGGGGCCTTCGTTTACGGGTTCTCCGAATTCAACGGATATGGCTATGCCGGCGGCTTCTCACTAGCTAA
This sequence comes from uncultured Solirubrobacteraceae bacterium, assembly GCA_963730575.1. Lineage (GTDB taxonomy): Bacteria > Actinomycetota > Thermoleophilia > Solirubrobacterales > Solirubrobacteraceae > Palsa-744. The sequence goes on along the minus strand of CAVSSG010000005.1, from coordinate 220,021 downwards.
GGTGGCGACGGTGACGCACGTCACGCTGACGCCGCCCACCGAAACCGTTCCCGTCAATACCGAACACTGCGTGACCGCCACCGTGACCGACGAAGAAGACGAACCTGTTCCGGGCGTGCGAGTGGACTTCGTGGTCGAAGGCCCCGCTAACTCGGGCGGAGGCTCAGTCTTTGCCGAAGAAAACGGCAAAGCGACGTTCTGCTATACGGGCACGCACGCCGGCAAAGACACGATCAGCGGATCGGTTGGATTGGTGAAAGGCACGGCCGAAAAGACATGGATTGAAGAACCACCCAAGCCCACCCAGCTCTCCACATCGCTATCGGGTGGAGGCCAGTCGGGCGGGATTATCACGGTGCCGGAAGGGACTGCGGTGAGCGACAGCGCCACGTTGAGCGGCGCCAACGCGCCGAAAGCGACAGGCAAAGTCGGCTACAAGGTCTACTCAGACAAAGAATGCACCAAACTGGTCACCGAAGCTGGTGAAGTAGAAGTGACCGCCGGCGTCATACCCGCATCCAGCGCGGAGACGTTGTCGTCGGGGACCTACTACTGGCAGGCCTCCTACGCCGGCGATCCGAGCAACGAAGCTTCGAAGAGTACATGTGGCTCAGAGGTCGAGACGGTCGAGGTCAAGACGGTCGAAGCACAACCCCACTGGTACAGCAACGGGAAGCTGATCCCCGAAGGCGAAGTGGAGCCCGTCACAAGCAGCGGCGAACTGACGCTTCAGGTTCCGGGGAGCAAGCTCTCGGTCACGTGCAAGGTGAAGGACAAGGCGACGATCGTCAACCCGGCGGGAGGCGGTGCCGGCACGGACGAAACCACGGAAGTCGTGTTCTCGAGCTGCAACGGGAAGGCCTCACCCTGCTCCTCGGGCAAGACGTCGTGGTGCTGCAAGAAGAAGAGCTCCTCGCCCTGTGAAAAGGGCGCCAAGATAGAACTCGCCTCCCCGGCAGGGACGCTGCGCACGCACCTGGTGGCGGTTCCCGGTCAGCCCGTCAGGGACGTGATCGAAGGCGTCGTGCTGGAAGTGAGGTGCAGCAACGGCACGGTCCTCGACACCTATTCGGGAAACCTGATGCCGATCGTGGGCAAGAGCGTCCTTGAGTTCGATTCCGCATCGGGCGAACTGGAAGACTCGACGGGAGCAAAGGCGACCGTCAGCGGCAAGGACTGGCTGACGGGGCCGAAGGGCGACGAAAAGATCACGGCCAAACTCCCGCCGCTGCCGCCGCATTGGTACAGCAACGGGAAGCTGATCCCCGAAGGCGAAGTGGAGCCCGTCACAAGCAGCGGCGAACTGACGCTTCAGGTTCCGGGGAGCAAGCTCTCGGTCACGTGCAAGGTGAAGGACAAGGCGACGATCGTCAACCCGGCGGGAGGCGGTGCCGGCACGGACGAAACCACGGAAGTCGTGTTCTCGAGCTGCAACGGGAAGGCCTCACCCTGCTCCTCGGGCAAGACGTCGTGGTGCTGCAAGAAGAAGAGCTCCTCGCCCTGTGAAAAGGGCGCCAAGATAGAACTCGCCTCCCCGGCAGGGACGCTGCGCACGCACCTCATCTGGTCTCCCGGTCAGCCCGTCAGGGACGTGATCGAAGGCGTCGTGCTGGAAGTGAGGTGCAGCAACGGCACGGTCCTCGACACCTATTCGGGAAACCTGATGCCGATCGTCGAACGGGGTTATCTGAGGTTTGACTCCGGGTCCGGCGAACTGGAAGACCAGGCCGGAAACAAGGCCACCCTCAGCGGCAAGGACTGGCTGAAGGGCCCGAAGGGCGACGAATTGATCACCGTCGAAAACCCGGAAGGCGAACCCTGGTGAGAAGCGTGGCTGTCGTGGCCGAGCCCTTGGTGGTGACGCCGTAATCAGGTTGAACAACGAGCGACGAGCGACAACGAGCGATGAGCGCGCCCCGGGGCCTCCGGGGCGCGCTCATCCTTGGAGCGCCGTGGAGCCGCTCGATAGGGTCTAAGCTGGCGCGATGACGACCAACGCTCTCAGCGAGTCCACGCCGCAGCGGTTGGCGGCGATCCGCGAGCAGATGAAGCTGCTCGCGGACTATCTTTGACCCAGCCGGGCTGGGCGAGCGCGTGGCGGCGCTCGAGGCCGAGATGGGGGCCGAGGGCTTCTGGGATGACTCCGAGCGGGCCGCTTCGGTTTCGGCCGAGCACGCGCGCGCATCGAGGCGCCTGGAGACCTTCAGCGCGCTGCAGAGCGACGTCGAGGACCTTGACGGGCTGGCCGAGATGGCCGAGGAGGACGAGTCGCTGCAGGAGGAACTGGACGAGCAGATCGCCTCGGTCGAGTCGCGCCTGGCGTCGCTCGAGGAGCAGCGGCTGTTCTCCGGGCGCTACGACTCCGGCGACGCGCTGGTGAGCGTGAACGCGGGCGCGGGGGGGACCGACGCGCAGGACTGGGCCGAGATGGTGCTGAGGATGGAGATGCGCTGGGCGGAGAGTCGGGGCTTCCAGGTTGAGATCCTGGAGGCCAGCGCGGGCGAGGAAGCGGGCATCAAGTCGGCAACCTTTCGCGTGAGCGGCGAGAACGCCTACGGGCTGTTCGGGGCTGAGCGGGGCGTGCATCGACTCGTTCGCCTGTCGCCGTTCGACTCGGCGCACCGCCGCCAGACGAGCTTCGCGGGCGTCGAGGTGGCGCCGGTGGTCAAGGATACGGGCGAGATCGAGATTAACGAGGACGATTTGCAGGTGGACACCTACCGCGCCTCCGGTGCGGGCGGCCAGCACGTCAACAAGACCGACTCGGCGGTGCGGATCACCCACCGGCCCTCGGGCATCGTCGTGCAGTGCCAGAACGAGCGCTCGCAGTCATCCAACCGCGCCACGGCCATGGCGATGCTACGCGCCAAGCTGCTCGAGCGGCGCGAGCGCGAACGCCAGGAGGAGATCGCGCGCGAGAAGGGCGAAGCCCAGGACGTGAACTTCGGTTCGCAGATCCGCTCCTACGTCCTTCACCCCTACACCATGGTCAAGGACCACCGCACGGGATTTGAGATGGGCGACGTGCAGCGGGTGCTCGACGGAGATCTCGATGGATTCGTGCGTGCGTTCCTGCTGGCCTCCGCCTCATCTGTAGCGAACAGATGACTGACGCCCTCACCGACCTGGTGTCGCGCGCGCTCCAGGAGGACGTCGGATCCGGCGACGTCACGACGCTGGCCACCGTCGGCGAGGACGATCGCGCGCTGGCTCTGATCACGCAGAAGGCTCCGGGCGTGATCTACGGCCTGGCGGCAGCGCGGACGACCTTCACGCTGCTGGACCCCGATGCGCGCACCGAGCAGCTGGTGGCCGAGGGTGCCTGGCGAGGAGACGGTGGTCCGGTGATGTCCGTGGAAGGGCGCGCGCGTGGCCTGCTGACGGGCGAGCGCACCGCTCTGAACTTCCTCGGCCATCTGTCAGGCGTGGCCACGATGGCCAAAAGAGCGGTGCGCGAGGTGCAGGGGACCGGCGCGAAGGTGCTCGACACGCGCAAGACCACGCCCGGACTGCGCGCGCTCGAGAAGGCGGCGGTGGCCGCCGGCGGCGCGTCCAACCACCGCGCGGGACTGTATGACGCGATCCTGATCAAGGAGAACCACATCGCCGCCGCCGGTGGCATCGCCCCCGCGATCGCCCGGGCGCGTGAGGCGGCCCCCGGGCTGGCCGCCACGCTCGAGGTCGAGGTGCGCGACGCAGGGGAGATCGAACAGGCGCTCGCGGCCGGCGCGCCGCGCCTCTTGCTCGACAACATGGACGAGCAGCAGCTTCGTGCGGCGGTCGCCCAGGTCGCATCGCGCGCCGAGCTGGAGGCGAGCGGCAACGTCACCCTTGAGACGCTCAGGGCGCGCGCGCAAACGGGGGTAGACTGGATCTCCATGGGCGCCCTGACCCACTCGGCGCCGGCACTCGATCTCTCCCTCACACTGACGGCCCTCCCATGAATCTCCCGATGGTCCCGACCCAGGGCCCGCTGGAAACGCTCTCACCGCAGGAGATCGAGAGCCTGCAGGCGGAGGTGCGCTCCCTGGCGATCGAGCGCAACGCGGTGATCCTCGCGCACAACTACCAGGTGCCCGAGGTGCAGGACGCGGCCGACTACGTGGGCGACTCGCTCGGCCTCTCACGCAGGGCCGCCGCCGCCGAAGGGGAGGTGATCGTGTTCTGCGGAGTGCACTTCATGGCCGAGACGGCCTCGATCCTGTGCCCCTCCAAGACCGTCCTCATCCCCGACCTGGACGCCGGCTGCTCCCTGGCCGCGTCGATCGACGCACAGCAGCTCGCCGCCTGGAAGGAGGAGTATCCGCGGGGCGTGGTCGTCATGTACGTGAACACGACCGCCGAGGTGAAGGCGCTGACCGACTACTGCTGCACCTCTGCCAACGCCGTGGACGTGGTGCGCCACGTCTACGACACCCACGGCCAGGACACCGAGATCCTGTTCGGCCCCGACATGTGGCTCGGCGCCTACGTCGAGAAGGAGCTTCACCGGCGCATGCACGTATGGGACGGCGAGTGCCACGTTCATGCCGGCATCCGCCCCGCCGACATCGAGGCCACGCGTGCTGCGCACCCCGGCGCGGACTTCCTGATCCACCCCGAGTGCGGCTGCACGACCAGCGTGATGGAGTACGTCGCCGCCGGCGATGTCTCCGCGCAGGGCGTCCATATGCTCTCGACCGGCGGGATGCTGAGGTACGCCGAAGCGGCCGAGCGCGAATCGGGTGCGAATGTAGAGCTCCAACCGGGCGGCGAGTCAGAGCGCCAAACGAGCGCGCTTGAGGCTGAGCGGGGCTCAGACGGCCATTCGGGGGGCCCCGCCGGGACCGCCGGCGGGGGCGCCGGTCCGAGGAAGGCCTGCGAGGTCCTGGTCGCCACCGAGATCGGGATGCTCTACCCGCTGCGGATGGCCGCGCCGGATGTCGACTTCATCCCGGTCAACCCCGACGCGTCGTGCGTGTACATGAAGATGATCACCCTTCGCAAGCTGCGCGACGCGCTGCGCGACATGAAGTTCGAGGTGCGCGTTCCCGAGGAGATCGCCGTGCGCGCGAGGGTGCCGATCGACCGCATGGTCGCCATCGGCTAGCTGTAAAACCTGCCGGCGGATCGGCGCGCCCGCTCGGGGCGCTCAGAACTCCTCGACGGTGTGCGGGCCCACGCAGGCCACCGCCAGCCTTTCGGCGACGCCCGCGGCGACCTCGCGAACCTCCTCGAAGGTGACCGCGTCCAGAGCCGCGATCGCCGCGTCCGGGTCGATGTCCTCGCCGAACACGATCGCTTGGTTCGCCGCGAAGCGGGCGACGGCGTTCGTGTTCTCGAAGGCGAGCACCCTGCGCCCGGCGGCGTATGCGCGGGCCCGCTGCACCTCCTCCTCGGTGGGCCCCTGATCGCGCAGCTCCGCCACGATCTCGCGCATGCGCGTGTAGGCCTCGATGCACTTGGCCGACTCGAGTCCCGAGCCGAGCTGCAGCACCGGCACGTCGGCGAACGCGTGGTCGAGTGCATAAACCGAGTAGCACAGGCCGCGCTTCTCGCGGATCTCCTCGAACAGCCGCGATCCCATCGAGCCGCCCAGCAGCGTCGAGTAGATCGACAGCGCGGCCCGCTCGCGCACGTCGGAGACCGCGATCTGCGGCCGATAGATCATTCGCAGGTGCGACTGGTTGGTGTCGCGCTGCTCCACGAGGGTCTCCGGCGCGAACTCCGGCGCGGGCTCGTAGGGCTCCGGCGCGGGCAGCGCGGGGAAGCGCGCGAAGCACTCCTCGAGCTCCTCCTGAGACGGGCAGATACTCGAGGTTGCCGGCCAGGAACGCGCCGCCGCGCGCGCCCGCCCAGCGCCGCTCGCGGAACGCGACGATCGCCGCGCGCGTGAAGCTCCTCAGGTTCTCCTCCGGGCCCAGCACGGTCCGTCCGAGCGGGTGCTCGCCGAAGGCCGCCCTGTCGATCAGGTACTCGGCGACCGTCGAGGGCTGGTCGTAGGCGCGGTTGATCTCCTGGATCACCACACCCCGCTCGCGGTCGAGCTCCTCGGCGTCCAACCGCGGGCGCCCGACGAAGTCCGAGAGCAGGTCGATCGCCTCGGCCGCGCTCTCGGCGCGGACGGTGATGTGGAAGGCGACGAGATCGTGGCTCGTGTAGGCGTTCAGCACGCCTCCCAGGCGCTCGGCGGTCTCGTTGACGTCCTTGTAGCTCGGGTACTTCTCCCCGCCCTTGAACACGAGGTGCTCGAGGAAATGGGCCATCCCGTTCTCCTGCGGGAGCTCGTTGCGAGAGCCGGCGTCGAAGGCCACGAGCACGGTCAGCGCGCGGGTCCCCGGCAGCGCGATGGTGTGGACGGGCAGGCCGTTCGCCTCGCACGGTGGTGGTCGAGATGTCGCTCACTGACGCCCTAGCCTAGAACAGCGCTGCTGCCGTCGCCGGCAATGGCTCATCGCCGCTGGGCGTCGCGCTGTGGCGCCCGGCGGTTCGCCGATCCGTAGTCTGCGCAAGACATGCCCCCTCAACGACGACAGCCGCTGACAGCCATTCTCCTGGTGGCGCTTGCCCGTCCTGCTCGTGGTCGGCATCTGGCTCGGGGGGCATCCCGAAGACCTGCCCGCGTTCGCGCGCAGCACGTTCGTCGCAGACCACGCCACGCGGGTGGTCGACGAAGCGATCGACCGGATCTCCAGCGACTACTACCGGCCGATCTCAAGGACGCAGCTGTCGAACGCGTCGATCGCCGGACGTCGTGGCGAGCCTCGGCGACCGCTTCTCCCACTACCTGTCAGCGAAGCGAATTCCGCGAATTCAACTCGCCGCCCAGCTTCACCGGCATCGGCGTGGAGGTCAACCCCGAACAGCCGGGGCCTTCGCATCGCCCGCGTGTTCGACTCCTCGCCTGCCGCTCGCGCCGGGCCTGCAGGCCGGAGACCTGATCCTGGCGGTCAACGGTCGCAAGCTCGAGGGCCTCGACGCCGACGCCGCGGTCGCGCTGATCAAGGGGCCGCCCGGCACCGACGTCGCGCTCGCCGTCGAAGCCCCCCCGCAGGGGCATGCGAAGCACGGCGTCACGCGCACGCTGAAGATCACGCCGCGCCACGATCTCCGAGCCCGTCGTGGCCTCCGACGACGCGGACGGTCCACGGCGTCAAGCTCGGCGTCGTCGCGCTCGCCACCTTCAGCCCCGGCGCGCACGCCGAAGTGCGCGAAGCCGTCGAACACGAGCTGCACATGGGCGCGCGCGGGATCGTGTTCGACCTGCGCGACAACGGCGGCGGGCTGGTCGAGGAGGCGCAGCTGATCGCGAGCATCTTCATTCCCAAGGGCACGATCGTCACCACGCGCGGGCGCACCCAGCCGACGGACACGCTGCACGGCCACCGGCGACGCGATCTCCACCTCGATCCCCGTGGTGGTGCTGGTCGACGCCAACACCGCCTCGGCCTCCGAGATCGTCACCGCCGCGCTGCAGGACCATCACCGCGCGACCGTCGTCGGCACGCACACCTTCGGCAAGGGCGTCTTCCAGGAGGAGCAGCCGCTCTCCAACGGCGGCGCGCTGGACATCACGGTGGGTGAGTACTTCACGCCCGACGGGCGCAACCTCGGCGGCGGTGGCGTCAAACAGGGCGCCGGGCGTGACGCCCGAAGTGCTCGTGCCGCACGGCGTCGACACCCCTCACGGCCTGGACGTGGCGCTCGGGACGCTCGCCGCGAAAGTGACCGCGGCCAAGTCTCGGTGAGCTCGGACCCACACTCCGGGCGCAGGCGCGCGGGCGCACGGCGTGCAGGCTCAAGGGCGCTGGTCGTTCCCGCGCGGGCGCCCGCCGCGCACACGACCGTGGCGGTGCTCGAGAAGCGGGGACGGTTCTGGACGGCCGAGCCGCTGTTCGGCCTCGTCGCCGCAGGGAGTCAGCGCCCGCGAGCGCGGTCGGCCGAGAGGCATCGATGCTCGCCCTGCGCCTCAGCTCGGCCGTGCTGCCGCGGTCGGCGGGCGCCGGCGACATCGTGCTCGTGCAGAGCGCGACTGCCGGCCGTGGCGGCGGGCGGCGCAGCTGGCGCGGGTCCTCGGCCGCCCGGACGTCGCCCGCGACGTGATCGAGGCCCTGATGCTCGACCGCGGGCTCGCGCGCGGCTTTCACCCGGAGGTGGAGCGCGAGGCCGGCCAGGCCCGCGACCGCAGCCTCGAGGCCGGACGCGCGACGTGGCAGGCGCGACCTGCGCGGACTGCCCACCTTCACGATCGACCCGATCAGCGCACGCGACTTCGACGACGCCATCTCGGCCGAGCGCATGGAGGTGGGCGGAGTGCGCGTGTGGGTGCACATCGCCGACGTCGCGCGCACGTGCGCCGAGGGATCGCTCGTCGACCGCGAGGCGCGGCGGCGTGCCACGAGCGTGTACGTGCCCGGAGCCGTCGAGCCGATGCTGCCGCAGGCGCTGTCCAACGACGCCTGCTCGCTGGTGCCCGGCCGCGATCGCCTGGCGGTCACCGTCGAGCTCGAGCTGCACGGCGCCGAGGTCGGGCCGACGGCCTTCTACCGCTCGCTGATCCGCTCGGACGAGCGCCTGGACTACGAGCGCGTGGATCGCATCTTCGCCGGGCGCGAGCCGGCTGAGGAGCCGTGGCGGGAGCCGCTGGACGGCCGCGCGCGAGGCCGCCGCGGCGCTGCAGCGCAAGCGCGAGCAGCAGCGGCGCGCTCGTGATCGACTCCGAGGAGCCCGAGTTCTCCTTCGACGAGCAGGGCAACGTCACGCGAGATCCGGGCGCGCGAGCAGACCGAGTCCCACCGCCTGATCGAGCATCTGATGATCGCCGCCAACGAGGCCGTCGCGCGCCTGCTCGAGCAGCGCGGCGTGCCCTGCCTGTACCGCGTCCACGAGCGCCCCGAGCCCGAGCGCGTCGAGCGGCTGGTCGATCAGCTCGCCTCGCTGGAGGTGCCCACCCCGCCGCTGCCCGAGCACATGTCCCGCTCCCAGGCCGCCGAGCTCGTGGGCACGATCTCGCGCCTGGTCGACGAGCACGTGCGCCGCACCGGCAGGGGGCGCACCGCGCTCGAGCTCGCTCGTGCTGCGCTCGCTCAAGCAGGCCTACTACTCGCCCGACGAACCTCGGCCACGCGGGCCTTCACTCCTCGAGCTACTGCCACTTCACCTCGCCCATCCGCCGCTACCCCGACCTCATCTGCCACCGCGCGCTGCTCTCGGCGGTCGGCGGCCCGGAGAGCGCTCCGCGCGCCGGCGAGCTCGCCGAGCTCGGGGCGTGGACCTCCGAGCGTGAGCGCGACGCGATGACCATCGAGCGCGACGCCGACGACGTCGCGCGCTGCTTCGCGCTTCAGCGCGAGCTCTACGAGGGCGGCGCACAGCAGGCGTTCGCGGGAGAGGTCGTCGGGCTGATCTCCGCCGGAGCGTTCGTCGCCTTTCCGCGCGAGCTCGGGCTCTACGAAGGGATGCTGCCCGTGCGCCGCCTGCGCGAGGCGTCCGCCGAGCGCGACGCGGGCAGCGAGTGGTGGGAGATCAACGAGCTCGGCACCATCCTCCGACGGCGAGCGCACCGGCGCGACGCTTCGCCTCGGCGATCCGATCGACGTGCGCGTGGCCGCGCGTCGACGCGTCCGCGGCCGCGTCGACCTCGTGCCCGCCCGTGACGGGCGCGCAGCGGCGCAGCCCGGCAGGGCGGAGCCACCGTCATCGGCGCCGGCGACCGCTCACCATCTAGGCTCGGTCAGGTGGCAAAGGGCAAGGGCAAGCGCAAGATCGGCGCGGGGGACGTCGCGTCCAACCGCTACGCCTCCCACCGCTACGAGCTGATCGAGCGAATCGAGTGCGGCATCGTGCTCGAGGGCACCGAGGTCAAGGCGCTGCGCGCCTCCGGCGCGCAGCTGAAGGACGGCTACGCGGCGATCCGCGACGGCGAGCTGTGGCTGCACTCGTCCACATCCCTCCCTACGGTCCCGCCGCGCGCGAAAACCACGATCCCGAGCGGGAGCGCAAGCTGCTTCTGCACCGCCGCGAGATCGACCGCATCGCCGCGCGCGCCAAGGAGCGCGGGCTGACGCTGGTGCCCACGCGCATCTACTTCTCGGGCGCCCACGCCAAGGTCGAGATCGCGCTCGCCCGCGGCAAGGACCTCTACGACAAGCGCCAGTCGATCCGCGAGCGCGAGACCAAGCGCGACATGGAACGCGCCGTGCGCGAGGCCCGGCGCTAGATCGAGCCGAAGCTGTGGCCGCCGCTGGAGAGGATGTGCGTCTCGTGCATCCCGAACGCCAGCGCCACGATCAGGCCGATGTACACGGCCCCCACGAGCATCCGGTGGCGCGGCGACACGCGATAGTAGGCGGCCTGCTCGAGCGAGCGCGTCTTGCGCTGCTGCCAGCGCCGCCAGGTCTCCATGCCGCCGAACAGCATGATGATCAACAGGATCGGGTTGGGGAAGATGAACACCATCGCGACCAGCGCGCCGAAGCCGATGAACCACATCCACGGCGCCATCGCCGCCATCGCCCGCCCGCCGTCGAGCGGCACGACCGGCAGCAGGTTGAACAGGTTGATCAGGAAGCCGACGTAGGCGAGGGCGAGCAGGAACGAGCTGCCGGTCAGCGCAGCCGGCCACCGCGACCGCCGCCGGCGGCGAGGCTGCCCAGAATCGGCCCGGCCAGCCCGACGCGCGCCTCCGCGAGCGCGTTGTCGCCGAGCGACTTGGCGAAGATGGCGGCGCCCAGGAAGGGGATGAACATCGGCGTGCTCGCCTTGATCCCCTCGCGCCGCAGCGCGATCACGTGGCCCATCTCGTGCAGGAACAGCAGCAGCACGAACCCGGCCGCGAACTCCCAGCCCCAGAACAGGCTGTAGGCGGCGACCGACACGAGCGCGGTGCCCGAGGTCGTCAGCAGCTTGAGCTTCGGCAGCAGCAGCAGCAGGCCCTTGATCGCCGCGAAGAACTTGGCGATCGCCGCACCCACCGCCGCCAGCGCGCTGCCGATCCGCTTGCGCAGGTTGCGCACCGGCGCCGCCGCGGGGCGGCTCGCCGAACGGGTTCTCGCCCGGGCCGGCCGGCGGCACCCGCTGCCGGAGCGGCGCTGAGACGGGCAGCGCCCCGCGGGCAGGGCCGGTCCGCGGCTCGGGTAGGTGAGATCTCGCTGCTGTCCATAGCTCCATTGTGGCAGCACCCATAAGCGCTCCTAACGCCCTCCTTAACGGAGCCTTCCGGCCGCCGGCCGAGCCCGGGTTTTTTTCCGGAAGGTGCGGGGAGTTGCTGCGCGGGGCGGCTTGCATTCGCCGCAGGGCCGAGCTAGGTTGAATCCAGACGCGGAACCGAGCCGCAAAGAGCGAGGCCACCGAGGTGTGAGGCCGCGCCACCCACGAAGAAGGGCCTTCGGGCCCGACTGGCGGGTTCCTCAAGCGGCCCGGGACCGCGTCGTTTGTTTTTCCTCGCCCGCCCGAGCGCGGCCCCTGGATCACCTGGACGGCGCCGTTACAATGGAGACTGCAGAGCATCCCCGGGGACGACAGGCTTCGACGCGGTCGGCTCGTGGGGATGGTGGCGAGTCGAGGTCCCGGGCGGCCTCGTAAAACACCCGGGAAAACCATAAGTGCGGACTCTCACGAGTACGCCCTCGCCGCTTAGTCAATAGCTAAGCCGTGAGGTCTCGGGCCCCGCTCGCCTGCGGCGGGGAAGGCCGGGATCAGAAAGCAGGCTCACCCGGCGCGGTCCGTCTCCGCCAAGCCGGGGAAAGCTCAAGGAGACTGGTCCCCCGCAACCCCGCCGGCGAGGCGAGCGGGGGATGAGATCAGAGCGCCGGCTACGCTCGTAGAAGCCATCCTCACGCGATCGCGGACGTGGGTTCGATTCCCACCGTCTCCACTGACACCTAAAGGTGCGAAGTAGAGCGAACTTCGCACCCTTGCAGGGATTCACGGCCCACAGGGTGCGAAGTGGTGCGAAGAGAAGCCCCTGGATTTGCGGCTCCTCGCTCGCCCAACGTTCGCAGAACGTTCGCAGAGCTGCGTACGCTGCGTACGCTCTGTACGCTCCGGCCTCCCGTCGCGAGCCGAGCACATACTCAGCCACTCTTCCGCTCATCGCCGTCCGCGACCCTTCCTACCGCTGCCCCCGGCCCACTGCCCGCATTCATCAACAGGCCGACCGGCTTTCTCCCCACAAAGGCATCCCCGCCGCTCAGCGTCGCTGCGCTCCGCTTCGCAGCACACAGTTGCACTAGATAGTACTGTCTTTGCTATTTTGCGACCTGGATGCTCTCGATTGGGAAGATCGCCCTCGGCCAGCACCGCTACTACGAGCGGCAGGTCGCGGGGCGGCGACGACTACTACACCGGCCGTGGCGAGGCGCCCGGCGAGTGGGTGGGGGCCGGGGCGGAGGCGCTCGGACTCTCAGGGCACGTCAGCGCCGAGCAGTTCAGTGCGCTGATCGCAGGGCACGATCCCAGGGATCCAGGGGTGCGCCTGCGGGCTTCCAGCGCGATCCCAAGGTCGCGGCGCTCGATCTGACGTTCTCGGCCCCGAAGTCGCTGAGCGTCCTGTTCGCCGTCTCACCCGAGGAGGTCTCGGCCCCTCGTGGCTTGCCACGAGGAGGCGGTGAGGGCCGCCCTCGATATCTGGAGGCAGAGGCCGTGATGGTACGACGCGGTGAGGGGGAAAGCACGTCGAGCGGGCCGAGGGCCTGATCGCGGCCGCCTACCGCCACCGCATGAGCCGAGCGCTTGACCCGCAGCTGCACACCCACGTCGTCGCCGCGAACCTGGCGCGTGGACGCGACGGGCGCTTCACGCGCTGCACGGCGCGCCGCTCTATCGGGCCGCGAAGACCGCGGGGTTTCTCTACCAGGCACACCTGCGGGCGCTCGTGCGCGAGCGTCTTGGCCTTCAGTGGGGTGAGGTGCACAGAGGCGCGGCAGAGCTTGAGGGATGAAGCGTGCGGTGATGGAGCACTTCTCAAAGCGACGAGAAGAGATGCTCCGTGCGGCGAAGGAGGCGGGATCGGGCTGGGGTCAAAGGCCGCGGCGGAGAGCGCGGCGCTCGCGACCCGCGAGCGCAAGCAGTACGGGCTCGAGACGCACACCTGGCGTGAGGAGGTCCGCTCGCGCGCCGCGAGCTCGGTCTCGGCGCGGAGAGGAGCTCCACGATCTGTTCAGGCGGGTTGGGAGCGAGCGGATCGGCAGTCGATCGAGCGCGACCAGGCGGACGAGCAGAGCCTCGGTGACCACCTGGCTGGCCCCGAGGGCCTGACCGCGCACAGCAACACTTTCGATGAGCGCGCGGTGCTGCAGGAGTTCGCGGCGGCGGCAAGGCGGGCGCCCTCGTGAGCGAGGTGCGCGGGAGGCCGAGCGGTTCGCAGAGCGTGCGGATGTGATCCGAACCATCAGGAGTGAGATGACGACGGCGGAGCTCGTGGCGGTGCGAGCGTCGGCTGATCGCAGCCGCGGTCGGCCGCGCCGGCGAGGGGACCGGCATCCTCGATCCCTCGCTGGCCGAGAGGGCGATCGCGGCGGCGGACCGTCCGCTGACCGCGGAGCAGGCGCGGCCGTCCGGGCGATGGTAGCTCGGGGCACGGCGTCAGCGTGATCCAGGCGCTCGCGGGAACCGGCAAGACCTACACCGCCGGCGTGCTGCGCGAGGTGTATGAGAGCGCGGGCTATCAGGTGCTCGGTGTCGCGCCGACGGGCCGCGCCGTACGCGAGCTCACCGAGGAGGCCGGAATTCCCAGCCCGCACGCTCGACCGGCTGCTGCTCGACCTCGATCAGCTCGGCGACGAGCTGCCCCGAGGCTCCGTCCTGATCCTGGATGAGGCGGGGATGGCCGCGACGCGGCCGAGCGCGCGACTGCTGGAGGCGGCCGAGCAGCGGGCGCGAAGGTGATCGCGATCGGCGACCCCGGCCAGCTCGCCTCGGTGCAGGCCGGCGGCTGGCTCGCCGCGGTCGGCCGCGCGCTCGGCGCCCAGCGGCTGACGGAGGTCATGCGCCAGCGCGACCCCGCCGAGCGCCGGGCGCTCGGTGCACTGCACGACCGTCGTCCACAGCGCTACCTCGACTGGGCCGAGCGCGCAGGCGGATCGAGACCTTCAGCGACCCCGCCAGCGCGTGCGAGCAGGCGCTCGGCGAGTGGGCGCGCGCGGCGGCGAGGTTGGGCCGGCGCAGACGGTGATGATCGCCAGGGACAACGACACGCGCGAGCCGCTGAACCACGGAGCCCGCGAGCTTCGGCGGGGTCTCGGTGCTTGGGCGAGGAGCGCTCCTACGGCCCCGTCGAGGTCGCGGTCGGTGACCGCGTGATCTGCCGGCGCAACGACCGCCTCATCGACGTGGACAACGGCATGCGCGGCACCGTGCGCCACCTCGACGCCGATCGGGTCATCATCGACACCGACTCGGGGCTCGTGCGCGAGCTGCCAGCCGCCTATGTCGCAGAGCACATCGAGCACGCCTACTCGCTGACCGGCCACGGGATGCAGGGCGGAACCGTCGAGGGGGCGTTGTTGTCGCCTCTCCCCGGGACCTCACCGCCGGCTGGAGCTATACGGCGCTCTCCCGCGCGCGAGGAAACACGACTTCTGATCTATGACCACGATCTCGCCGAGGGTCGCGGCGAGTTCGCGCCCGCCGAGCAGGCCCCGCGGCCGCCCGGGACGATGCTCCTCGCACGCGTGCAGCGGCAGATGCTCGAGCGCGACGACGAAGACCTCGCGATCGAGCAGCTGCCAGGCGCAGGCCGCGCCGACGACCCCGAGCGCTGGCCGGCGCCCGAGCACACGCGACAGAGCCTTCACAGGAGCGAGCAGCCGCACGTGCCGAGCCCATGCCCCGGCCGCGGCGACCCCAGCGCGGCTGCGGGAGCTGAGCGAGCGCATCGAGCAGCTGCAGGCACAGCTCGAGGCGCTACCGACACGCGAGCTGCAGCGCATCGAGGACCTGGACGCGCGCGCGCTCACGCTCACCACCAGCGCGAGCAACTCGCCGCAACGGCTCGCCGGCGCTGCCCGAGCCACGCCGGCGATTCGGGCGCGAGAAGGACCCCCACGCCAGCGAACGCGCACCCTGACCAGCGTGCTCGAGGCGAAGAGCGCGCTTCGACGTTGTGCTCGCAGAGCGCGGCCGTCTGGAGCGCGAGCTCGGCGACTCCAGCCGAGGTCCGCGCCGAACGCGACGGGCTCGAACATGCGATCAGCCAGGCGACACGGGAGCACACCGCAGTCCGCGCACGAGCTCGCCGAGCGCGAGCTGCAGGCCCCCGGCGCGTGGGTAAAGGCCACTTTCGGAGAGCGCCCCGACCGGCCCGCCCCGCGCGAGGTATGGGAGAACGGCTGTGCGCCACGCCGCGCGCTACCGCGCCGGAGCACGACATCACCGATCCAGGCGACGCGCTCGGACCCCGGCCCGAGCAACGCGAGGAGCAGCGCGACTGGGAGCGCGCCCGCAAAGCGATCGCGCGGGACGAGCGGCGGCTCGGCCGCGAAGTCGAATCCGAGCGCGATGTCGATTTCGGGATCGGGTTCTGAGGGCACTATGGTTCGCCCATATCGTCCGGCCATCGCTTCCTCTGCCATGACTGACCAGCAGCTCCTCACGGTCGAGCAGGTCGCCCAGGAGTTCCAGCTCACCTCTCAGACGATCCGCAACTGGATCCACAGTGGCGCGCTGTCGGCGGTGAAGATCGGCCACGTCTACCGGCTAAGGCGCGAGGACGTAGACGAGATGATGCGCCGACACCAGGGCGAAACTGCCCCCCTCGGTAGCCATCGGGACCTCTGGGCTCCGGAGACCCTGGGGATGCCCTACCGTCGCCGCGAGGCTGGGCGGCAGCCGTCGATCTGGGACGGGACGAGCAGCTCGATCGTGCCGGTGAAGCGAAGCTAACCCGCGCTGGCCGAGCGTTCGAGCTCGCTGCTCGGCTGGGGCTGGTGGCTGCCGCTTACTCCGGCATTGCGATAGTCGGGACTACCGCGCTCTCGACGCCTGGTCCTCGTCCAGAGCGGGGCTGTGGGACTTCGAGACGGCCACGACTGCTCTGCTGCGCAATGCAGGCGTCTTACGCTGCTGGCCTCCGCCGAAGCCAAGGCTGCTCACGACGCATGCTGGGCAGCCCGACCTGGGCTCCGAGTGTGCGGCTACGCAGAGGCTTCGGGGCGTACATTGAAGGACGTGGCTACGCGACCGCGGCGATTTCAGCGATCCGAGCGCCGCCCGGCGCCCGGGCCCGCCGGCAGGAGCGGACCGACGAGGGATATCACGCCGCTGCCGGACCTGGTGCACGGCCGCTCGCGCGCCGGCCCGGTCCGCGAGCGAGCGCCCGGTGTATGTCGACCTGCTGCCCCCGTGCAATGCGGCCTGCCCGGCGGGCGAGAACATCCAGGGCTGGCTCGCGCATGTGCAGGCCGGCGAGCACGAGCAGGCCTGGCGGGTGCTCGTCGCGGACAATCCGTTCGCGGCGATCCACGGCCGGGTCTGCTACCACCCGTGCGAGAGCAGCTGCAACCGCGCCAAGCTCGACAGCGCGGTCTCGATCCACGCCGTCGAGCGCTTCCTCGGCGATCTGGCGCTGGAGCGAGGCTGGCAGTTCGACCTCGCCGCGGTGCGCAGCGGCAAGCGGGTGCTGGTGATCGGCGCCGGCCCGAGCGGGCTGTCGGCTGCCTACCACCTGGCGCGGCTCGGCCACGAGGTCGAGATCCGCGACGCCGGCGCCGAGCCGGGCGGGATGATGCGCTACGGCATCCCGGCCTACCGGATGCCCGCGCGACGTGCTGAGCGCGGAGATCGAGCGGCTCGCGGCGCTGGGCGTGCGGTTCACCAGCAACCACCGCGTCGCCGACCTCGAGGCCGAGCGTCGCGAGGGCGGCTTTGACGCGGTGTTCGTCGCGGTCGGCGCGCACCTGTCCAAGCGGGTCGAGATCCCCGCCCGGGATGCCGGGCCGATCGTGGACGCGGTCTCGTTCCTGCGCGGCGTCGCGTCGGGCGAGCGGCCGGTGATCGGCCGCCGCGTCGCCGTCTACGGCGGCGGCAACACGGCGATGGACGCCGCGCGGACGGCGCGGCGGCTGGGGCGGAGGAGGCGCTGATCGTCTACCGCCGCACCCGCGAGCAGATGCCGGCCCACGAGGAGGAGGCGCAGGACGCCGAGCGGGAGGGGGTGCGGATCAACTGGCTGCGGACGATCAAGGCGTTCGAGGGCCGCAGCTGCAGGTCGAGGTGATGGAGCTCGACGAGTCCGGGTTCCCGCAGCCGACCGGGCGGTTCGAGACGCTCGCCGCGGACACCGTGATCCTGGCGCTCGGCCAGGACACCGACACCGCGTTCCTGCGCGCGCGTGCCCGGGGTGGAGTTCGAGCGCGACGGCACCGTCCGGTGTCCGAGCTCGCTGATGACCGGGTGCCCGGGCGTGTTCGCGGGCGGCGACATGGTGCCCGCCGAGCGCACCGTGACGGTCGGCGTCGGGCACGGCAAGCGGGCCGCGCGGGAGATCGACGCCTGGCTGCGCGGGACGCCCGCCCGAGCGCCGGCCAAGCACCCGCCGGCGAGTTCGAGATGCTGAACCTGTGGTACTTCGGCGACGCCGCCCGCCGCGCCAGCCCGAGCTCGCGCCGCCGAGCGCGTCGCGGGTTCGAGGAGGTGGTCGGCGGCCTGTCCGCGCACGAGGCGACGTTCGAGGCCGGCACGCTGCCTGTCGTGCGGGAACTGCTGCGAGTGCGACGGCTGCCTGGGCGCGTGCCCCGAGGACGCGGTGATCAAGCTCGGCCCGGGCTACCGCTACCGGTTCGACTACGACCGCTGCACGGCTGCCGGGCGTGCTTCGAGCAGTGCCCGGTGCACTCGATCGAGATGTTCCCGGAGCGACGCTGATGCGCGCGACGGTCGACGGCAACGAGGCGGCGGCGTCGGTCGCCTACCGGCTGAACGAGGTCTGCTGCATCTACCCGATCACGCCGTCCTCGCCGATGGCCGAGCTGGCGGACGAGTGGTCGAGCCAGCGGGCGCCGCGAACGTCTGGGGCACCGTGCCGGCGGTGGTGGAGATGCAGAGCGAGGGCGGCGCCGCGGGCGCGCTGCACGGCGCGCTTCAGGGCGGCGCGCTGGCCACGACGTTCACCGCCTCGCAGGGCCTGCTGCTGATGATCCCGAACATGTACAAGATCGCCGGCGAGCTGACCGCGGCGGTGCTGCACGTCGCCGCGCGGTCGCTGGCGGCGCAGGGGCTTGTCGATCTTCGGCGACCACTCCGACGTGATGGCGGTGCGCCAGACCGGCTTCGCGCTGCTGGCTTCGGCCTCGGTGCAGGAGGCCCACGACCTGGCGCTGGTGGCGCACGCGGCGACGCTTGCGACCCGGGTGCCGTTCGTGCACTTCTTCGACGGCTTCCGCACCTCGCACGAGCTGAACACGATCGAGCTGCTCGCCGACGAAGACCTGCGCGCGCTCGTTCCCGAGGAGCTGGTCCGCGCGCACCGCGCGCGGGCGCTGTCGCCGGAGCGGCCGTTCATCCGCGGCACCGCGCAGAACCCGGACGTCTACTTCCAGGCGCGCGAGACGGTCAACCCGTTCTACGCCCGCATGCCCGAGCGTCGTGCAGGACGCGATGGACCGGCTCGGCGAGCGCACCGGCCGCCACTACCGGCTGGTCGACTACAGCGGGCATCCCGAGGCCGAGCGCGTGCTGGTGATGATGGGCTCGGGCGGGGAGACCGCGCGCGAGACGGTCGCCTTCCTGCAAGCGCGGGGCGAGCGGGTCGGCGTGGTCGCAGGTCAGGCTGTACCGGCCGTTCCCGGCGAGGCGCTGCTCGCAGGCGCTGCCCGCGACGTGCGTCGCGCGTCGCCGTGCTCGACCGGACCAAGGAGCCGGGCTCGCTCGGCGAGCCGCTGTTCCTCGACGTGCTCGCGGCGCTGAGCGAGGCCCACGCGGACGGCGAGCGCGAGCTGATGCCGCGCGTGATCGGCGGCCGCTATGGCCTGTCCTCGAAGGAGTTCACCCCGGGGATGGTCGCCGGCGTGCTCGAGGAGCTGGAGCGCGAGCGGCCCCAAGCGGCGGTTCACGGTCGGGATCAACGACGACGTCTCGGGCACGAGCCTCGCCTACGACGCCTCGCTCGACATCGAGCCGCCGGAGACGGTGCGGGCGGTGTTCTTCGGCCTCGGCTCCGACGGGACGGTCGGCGCGAACAAGAACACGATCAAGATCCTCGGCGCCGAGGAGGACCTGCACGCCCAGGGCTACTTCGTCTACGACTCGAAGAAGTCCGGCTCGCAGACGGTCTCGCACCTGCGCTTCGGGCCGCAGCCGATCCGCGCGCCCTACCTGATCTCACAGGCGAGCTTCGTCGGCTGCCACCAGTTCGGGCTGCTCGAGCGCGCCGAGGTGCTGGAGCGGGCGGCGCCCGGGCGCGACCCTGCTGCTCAACACCCATCACCCGCCGGACCGCGTCTGGGATGCGCTGTCGCGCCCGGTCCAGGAGCAGATCCTCGCCAAGCGGATCGAGCTCTACGTGATCGACGCCGGCCGGATCGCGCGCGAGGCCGGCCTCGGCGGGCGGACCAACACGGTGCTCCAGACCTGCTTCTTCGCGATCTCCGGCGTGCTCGAGCGCGAGCAGGCGATCGAGCGGATCAAGGCGGCGATCGAGAAGACCTACGGCCGGCGCGGCGCCGAGGTCGTGGAGCGCAACCAGCGGGCGGTCGACCGCGCGCTGGACGGGCTTGCACCGCGTCGCGCTGCCCGAGCGCGCGACGTCCACGCGCGAGCCGGCGCCGCTCGTGCCCGCGACGCGCCGGAGTTCGTGCGCAACGTGACCGCGGCGATGATGGCCGGGCGCGGCGACGAGCTGCCGGTCAGCGCGCTGCCGGTCGACGGCACCTACCCGAGCGGCACGACGGCGTTCGAGAAGCGCAACATCTCCGAGCTGGTCGCGGTCTGGGACCCGGAGCTGTGCATCCAGTGCGGCAACTGCAGCTTCGTCTGCCCGCACAGCGTGATCCGCTCGCGCTACTACGAGCCGGTCGCGCCTCGACGGCGCGCCCGACGAGCTTCCGGTCGGCCCCGCTCAACGCCCCCGGCCTGCCCGAGACGCGCTTACACGCTGCAGGTCTACGTCGAGGACTGCACCGGCTGCGGGCTGTGCGTCGAGGCGTGCCCGGTCTCGGCGGGCGGACGACCCGGCCCGCAAGGCGATCAACCTCGTCGACCGCGAGCCGCTGCTGGCCGCCGAGCGCGAGAACATCGCGTTCTTCGAGCAGCTGCCGGTCACCGACCGCTCGCGGGTCGACTTCGGCACCGTGCGCGGCACGCAGTTCCTGGAGCCGCTGTTCGAGTTCTCCGGGGCGTGCGCGGGCTGCGGCGAGACCCCGTACCTGAAGCTCCTCTCGCAGCTGTTCGGCGACCGGCTGACGATCGCCAACGCGACCGGCTGCTCGTCGATCTACGGCGGCAACCTGCCGACGACGCCGTGGACGACCGACGCCGACGGGCGCGGGCCGGCATGGTCGAACTCGCTGTTCGAGGACAACGCCGAGTTCGGGCTCGGCCTGCGGCTCGCCGCCGACCGCCACACCGAGCTGGCCCGCCGGCGCCTGATCGAGCTGCGCGACGAGCTCGGGCGCCGAGCTCGTCGACGAGATCCTCGAGGCGCCGCAGCTGCGCGAGTCCGAGCTGCGCGCGCAGCGCGAGCGGGTCGCCGAGCTCGAGCGCCGCCTCGAGCGCGCTCGACGGGCCCGCGGTCGACGACCTGCGCAGCGTGCTCGACCACCTCATCCGGCGCAGCGTGTGGATCGTCGGCGGCGACGGCTGGGCCTACGACATCGGCTCCGGCGGCCTCGACCACGTGCTCGCCAGCGGGCGCAACGTCAACGTGCTGGTGCTCGACACCGAGGTCTACTCGAACACCGGCGGGCAGATGTCCAAGGCGACGCCGCTCGGCGCGGTCGCCAAGTTCGCCGCCGGCGGGCAAGACGATGCCGACCAAGGACCTCGCGCTGCAGGCGATCGCCTACTGGCCAACGTCTACGTCGCGCGGGTCGCGATGGGCGCCGACCCCAGCAGACGCTGACGCGCGTTCCGCGAGGCCGAGGCCTACGACGGGCCTTCGCTCGTGATCGCCTACAGCCACTGCATCGCACACGGCTATCGAGATGCAGCGACGGGCTGGACCAGCAGTACCGCGCGGTCGCCAGCGGCCACTGGCCGCTGATCCGCTACGACCCGGTGGTGCGCGCCGCGCGGCGGCAACCCGTTCCTGCTCGACTCGCCGAGGCCGCGGATGCCGCTCGCCGACTACACGAAAGGGCGAGCTGCGCTTCCGCGCGCTCGCCAACGCCGACCCCGCCGAGGCCGAGCGACTTGCTGGCGCTCGCCCAGCAGACCGCCGACCACGCTGGCGAGACCTACGAGGAGATGGCCACGCCGCGGCTGCGCACGCCTTCCCGGCCGACGCCCGCAGGGAGCGCTGATGGACCTCGCGACCGACTACATGGGCCTTGCAGCTGCGCAACCCGCTCGTGGCTTCGCCTCGCCGCTCTCCTACACGCTCGACGGCGTACGGCGGCTGGCGGACGCCGGCGTCGGCGCGATCGTGCTGTTCTCGCTGTTCGAGGAGCAACTGCGAGAGCAGGCCGCGCGCAACGCTCGGCTCGTCGACGCCTCCGGCACGAGAGCTTCCCTGAGGCGCTCGACTACTTCCCGCCGAGCGCCGAGGAGGACCCCGGCCCACGCCGCTACCTGAGCCTGCTCGAGCGCGCCGCGGCCGCGGTCGAGCGTCCCGGTGATCGCCAGCCTCAACGGCGTCACGCCCGGCGGCTGGACCGACTACGCACGCGCGATGCAGGACGCCGGCGCGGCCGCGATCGAGCTGAACATCTACTACCTGCCCGGCGACCCGCACATCTCCGGGCCGCGACGTCGAGCAGCGCCACATCGACGTCCTCGACGCGTCAAGGCCGCAGTCACCGTGCCGGTAGCGGTCAAGCTGAGCCCGTACTTCAGCTCAACCGGGGAGATCGCGCTGGCGGCTCGACGAGGCGGGCGCCGACGCGCTGGTGCTGTTCAACCGCTTCCTGCAGCCTGACATCGACCCCGAGACGCTCGCGATCGTGCCCGGCGTCGACGCTGTCGAGCCCGGCCGACGCCCGGCTTCCGCGGCACCTGGATAGCGCTACTGCGCGGGAGGTGCGCGCGGCACTCGCGGCGACCACCGGCGTCGAGGACCCCGGCGACGTCGCCGCGTACCTGCTCGCGGGCGCCGACGTGGTGATGAGCACCTCGGCGCTGCTGCGCCACGGACCCGAGCACGCGACCGTGCTGCTCGACGGGCTGTCCGCCTGGATGGCGCGCAAGGGATTCGCAAACGGTCGACGAGCTGCGCGGCATGCTGCCGGTGCCGCCGGTGGCCCGACGCGGCGGCGTACGAGCGCGCCGGCTATGTAGCGCGCTGCGGGCGGCCAACGCAGGCGCCTACGGCCCGTGGTGAGCCTCGGAATCGGCCAGCTTGCTTAAGCGCGGAAGCTCGCGCGGGGAGAGATCAACGGTCGCGCGGTCGTAGTGTCGTAACGCTGACACGACGAGCGCAGTCGTCCTCGCGCAGCGCCCGCGAGTCGTCGACCCGGATCGCATCCCGTGGTGCCATAACGTCAGGTGTTGGCCCTCTTAGCCGCGTGGCGGCGAGCGTACAGCTCCTCGCGGATCGTCATTGCGCCGGGATGGCCAGTGCCCGGCCAAGGAGTCAGCAGCAGCAGGAGCCACGCATCTCAGGACGCGCAAACCTCGTGACGCTCCCCCGGAGCGAGCTCGATCAGCAGACCGTGGCCACCGCTCGCGCACTCGCCCGCAGCCGTGGTCACCTCGATGGTGCCCTCGATCACGACGCCCATGCGCGCTCGTGAACCTCGTGCTCTGAGAGCGTCTCGCCCGCCGCGAGATCGAGTGCGATCGCGCGCGCCGCGTCGCTCGAGGAAAGGATCTCCGGCAACCGTGGGTTGAGCTCAACGGTCTTCAGATCCCACGAGTTCACCGTACCCTCCTTGAGTTTTTGAGGATGTCCGCGCTGATCGCCACAGATCGATCAGATTAGCTCTCGCCCGTGCGCAGCAACTCGGCAAGTACCACGGCGTTGTTGTGCTCGCGGTCCCGCGCGGCATAGAGGATCGTCACCGGCCGTGTCTGCGTGCGGGCGCGCAGCTTCTCCACACGCTCACGTTGAGCGGCAAGCTCGCCGCGATAGCGGGCACGGAACTCGGCGAACCGGGCGGGGTCGTGATCGAACCATCTCCGCAGCTCGTCGCTCGGCGCGGCTCTCGCGCCCACTCATCGAGTTGGGCACGCTCGCGCGAGATGCCTCGCGGCCACACATGATCGATCAGCACCCGGTAGCCGTCCCCGGGCTTCGGCGGATCGTAGATCCGCTTCGCCTGAACGCTCCTCGTCACCGGCGTTCACCACCCGATAAGGGCGTGCCCGTCCCACTGACCGATGCGGATGTCTGCTCAGGCTGGTGGAACGACTGGATCCTCACTGACTCTGTGCATCGCTGCCGTGGTGGGGCGCCCGCCGGCTTTCGGCCCTCGCCGCAGGCGCGCGGTGGTCTGCGGTCACAGCGCCGTCGTCGGCGGCAGGAGCGCCACGGTCGGATCGAGCTGGCGCGCAGCGAGCACCGCGCCGAGATGCCATCGGTGGACCGCCAGCGGGAGCGGGTCTCCCCAGGTGCGGCCCTCAAGCGCCCATTCTCCCTCGTTCGCGCCCCGCACGAGGAACAGGCCTGAGTCGAAGTCCAGGCGCACGGCACCGGGGCTGGTTGGACTGGGGTTCAGCTTGGGGTGCAGGTGCGTTTCGAGATTTAACGTTCTTACAAGATGGGCGACGTCCTCGTCGTTCATCGTGCTCGCAAAAGTAATCGAGAACATGGTTCTCTGGCCGTGGGCTCGTCGTCGGGACGGGGCGTCAGCCGGGCTGCCGACCGGAGGTGGGGCTGCGCTGCTCATCTGTGAGCGTGTCGGTGGTAGGCGGCGTTCTTCTCGATGTAGTGCTGCCACTCGGGCGGGACCTGGTCCTCGGGGGTGATTGCGTCCACGGGACATGCCTCGACGCATGCGTCGCAGTCGATGCACTCCTCCGGGTCGATGTAGAGCTGCTCGGCTTCCTCGAATCCGGGCTCGTCAGGGGTCGGATGGATGCAGTCGACCGGACAGACCTCTACGCACGAGGTGTCCTTGGTGCCGATGCATGGCTCGTTGATCACGTAGGTCATCGCGAGCATCCCTCCGTCATTCTTTATTACAGCGCCAGTGGGAGAAAGCCTATCACTCCGCCCGTTGATTTTCCTAGCGCGCCTGTGTAAAACTCTTCTCGTGATCGACCTCCCCCTCGCGACTTCTCGTGAGGACGCGCTCGGCCAACCGACTAGGGCGCGCCTGTTCGAGCTGCTGGGCGAGCTGGGGCGCCCGGCCAACACAGTCGAACTCGCGGAGCGTCTCAGCCTGCATCCCAACGGCGTGCGGGCGCATCTGGAGCGCCTCGAGCGCGCCGGCTTGGTGACACGCGCCCGCGCGCGCGTGCCGCGCGGGCGCCCGCGCGACGCGTGGACCATCGCACGCGAGGCAAGACCGGGCGGGCATGCGCCGCACGCCTACGCCGAGCTCGCCCGCTGGCTTGCCCGCGCGATGCGCTCCGAGCCCAGCGGCCGCGACACATCGAGGCCACAGGCCGGGAGATCGGACGGGAGCTTGCACCGTCCGCCCGGCCGTTCGGTGGAGACGCGCTGCAGGACACGCTGACTGCGCTCGGCTTCCAGCCCACGGTGCAGCTTCGCGAGGGGGACCGACTCACGTTCGGTTTGAGCAACTGCCCCTACCGCGACGCGGTGAGAGAACCAGCCGGCGGTCTGCGCACTGCACCGCGGCATCACCCGCGGCCTGCTCGACGTGCTCGACCCGCACGCCAAGCTTGCCGGGTTCGTCCCGCGCGACGCCGACAAAGCCGACTGCCTCATCGAGCTCAGCGGGATCCACGCCGCGCCCGACACGCAATGAGCACGAGGCGCGACACCACGCGCCAACGGTGCCGACGGCGCCTCCCGCTCAATGCCCACTGCCGCATGCGCACCGGAGCGAGCGCGTCGCTCGTCCGGATATGAGACTGTCGAGTTGGACGGAGGCTGTTGCACCAAGCCGCCGGCGAGAACCCGTGGGGCGTTGCTGTGAGGGCCGTGGAAGGCAATGGGAGCGCCGAGGTCGAGGCGAACGAGCCGTGGCCGAGCGATCGCCTTCGCCTTTTTCGACGCCGCCCTTAGAACGGGCTCAGTGAGGGCTTCGGGGGACGTTCCTATAGATGTCAAGTGCGGTGTCGAGTGATCCCGATCGGTCCGGCGCCGCAGTTGATGGTGGTGGTCGCCCGGGTGGCAGCTGGACCTGAGAGGGCGGCGAGATCGGCGCGTAGAGCGTTGTAGGTTTCACGGGCGATATAGCGCTTCAGGCAGCGCATGACTTCGGCCTTCGTCTTGCCCTCGGCGGTGTGGCGGCGCAGATAGGCGCGGGTACGTGGGCAGTAGCGAAGGCGGCAGACGGTGATCAGGTGCAGCGTTCGGTTGGCTTGCCGGTCGCCGCCGTAGTTGAGGCGGTGGCGCGTGGTCTTGCCGGAGGACGCCGGGATCGGACTCGCGCCGCACAGAGCAGCGAACGCAGCCTCGCCGTGGAGACGGTCGATGTTCTGCCCGGCGGTCACGAGCAGTTGGCCGGCGTGCCCGGTTGAGATTCCGAGTAGCTGGGTGGTGCGCGGCGCGGCAGCGCGGACGAGCTGCTGGAGCTGCCGGTCAAGAACGGTGATCTCATCGTCAAGAGCATCGATGCGGTGGGCGATCGAGCGCAACGCGAACTTCGCCGCGTGGCTGGGCTGGCGGAGCTCGCCTGTCGTGGGCCGCAGCCGCCGGCAGAGCATCACCTTGCCGCGAATCGTCTTGCGGCGGGAAAGCTGATCGCGGAGCTTTTGCGGGGCAGTGATGATCAGATGACGAAGCTGAACCATCGCGGCGCTGCGGGACTTCACGGCGCTGTGACGCGCTGCGCGCAGCAGCCGGATCGACTCAACGATCTCGTCGGTCTGCTTCGGGACCGCCTTGGCCTTGCCGGCCAGGAACAGCCGGGGGCCATCTCCGCGTCGATCGGGCCGCTCTTGCCGACACGACGGCGGGTGTGCGCGTGCGACTGGTTGACCTCGATGACCCTGACCCTGTGCTCACACAGGTAGCGCACCAGCCAAGCCGCATACGACCGGTCGACGCGACCGCTACGACGTCGAGCCGCCGAAGCCGCTCAGCCACTCCAGCAACTCCTGGTAGCCGGCCGTCGTGGTTGGAAAGCTCTTCGTGGAGAGCAGCGCGCCGCGCTCATCAAGCGCGGCTGCGTAATGGGCGTCGGCGTGGCGTCAACCCTGCTGACAACTAGCGCGTCCTCCTGCCTCATGCTGTGCATGTCGTCCTTTCGTTCCGGAAGAGCGGTCGGGTCGGGGAAGGGCGGACAGAACAGCCACGGGGCACTGGTCGCGAGCAGGCTCCTACCAGGTCACGCCGCCCGACCCGACCACCAATTGACTCAGTGATCGACGGCGACCAGCCCGGGGCCGACAAGTCCCCACGAACGACACCAAGAGGGCGAGTTTACGCGTAGGTCAGTCCCCAGGCGATACGCTGGGCCTTATCTTCACTGTTTATCGACAGCTCGACGACCTGCGAGCGCTCGCTGGGCGCGTACGAGACGTGTCCTTTCGCCATGGGAAAGCAGTAGTCCGGCGACCCAGCACCCGGACGAGTGCTCGTCGTCCTGAGCGACAGCACTGAGCCAGGCTCCCGCGCGCTCGTTGGCTGCCGAAGCAGCGTCGGGGATAATCAATGCACGATGCCCGAGGAGTCCACGACCCCGACCTGGTAGAGCTTTCACGGCAGGCGTTCGATGCTGCGAATCGCCATGACCTTGATGCGGCGATGAGCGTCTTCGGCCCTGATGCAGTCTGGAAGACGGCGGGGCTGGGCAGCTTTTACCAGGGTGTCGCGGCGATTCGTGGAGGTTATGAAGCCATGATCGGCGCTTTCGATGAGTTCAGGTCGAGGCTGAGGAAATCCTCGACCTGGGCAGCGGCGTGACGTTCGCCGTGATCCGCCTCAGCGGTCGTCCAGTTGGCAGCAGTGGTCACGGTGGTCACGTTCAGATGCGCTACGCATCTGTCGGTGTGTGGGTCCAGCCAGGATTGCGCGGCAGATGTCCTATCTCGACATCGACGAGGCCCTTGCTGCCGCCGAACGCCTCGCCGAGGAACGGGGCGACGGCCGAGGAGTCCACGACCCCCGACCTGGTGGCGCTGACGCGCCAACTGTTTGATGCCGCCGGCAGCGGCGACGTCGACGCGCTGATGCAGTTCTACACGCCGGACGCCGTGTGGGAGACGACGTGGTCACCCTCGACGTTCGGCGGCGATACGCGACGCTTGGAGGAGCGGCTCGGCGCCTTTGACGACTTGAGTTCGAGCTCGAGGAGATTCTCGATCTCGGCAACGGCGTCACCTTGACCGTGGTCAACCAGAGAGCCCGCCCGGCTGGCAGCAGCAGCCGCGGTGGTACATGCAACGGCAAGAGCTTTGATCGGCGTCTGGGAACAGGGCATGGTCACGCACGCAACGACCTACCTCGACATCGACGAGGCCCATGCTGCCGCCGAACGCCTGGCCCACGAACGGAGGCAAACGATGGCTGAGGAGAACGTACAGATCATGCGCCGAGTGCTCGAGGCGAGCGCTCGAAAAACTAGACGCCGTTTCGCTGATCTCGATGACGCGGTCGAATAGACGACAAAGACATCCCCGAGGCAACCGGCAGGGATTCCTATCTCGCCTGGATCGGGCGCTGGGATGAAGCCTGGGAGAGCTGGCACATCGAGGACGTCGAGATCGCACTGGCGATGATAACCAGGTGATCGCGCTGTTCACGATGGTCGCCACAGGCAGGGGTAGCGGAGTCGAACTCAGACGCGCCGACGCTGTGGTTGCGTCGTTTCGGGGCGGTAGGCCGTGAAGGTGGGTTACTACAACGACCAAGCGCAGGCCCTCGAGGCCGTTGGCTGGAGGTGTGGGCGGTTCGCAGGAGAACGATACGCTGTGGGCGGGACCTCGACGGAGCCGCGACGGCATCGAGAAATACCTAGTGGACATCGGTGACGCCTGGGAGGAGTACCGAGTGCTTGCCGAGGAGTTCCGTGATCTGGACGACCGCGTGATCATGCTCGGTCGGATAGAGGGACGCGGACGGGGCAGCCGCGCGTGGATCGATTCGCCGACCGGGACGATCTTCGAGTTTCTCAACGGCAAGATGTCGCGCGTCCGAACCTATCTCGATTACGGCGAGGCATTGCGGGCGGCTGGACTGACCAACTAGGAGTCAGGTGCCGGTGTCCGGTGTGAGGCCGAGGTCCAGGGGTGTCGCTTCGTCCCAGCCGGGGGGCGGCTCGTCGAAGGGCACAACGGTCAGGATGAGGCCGTCGCGGAACTCGATCTCCTGCAGAAGCTCCTCGAAACCTCGATGTGGTTGACGCTTGATCGAGCATTGTTGTGGCCGAACAACTGCAAGATCCACTCGCTGGTGATCCGCGCCCCGTCGATGACAGCTTCAAAGCTGTCCACTCCCTCTGAGACCGCGGCGACGAGCTCACGAAGCCCGTCATGGCCGCGAAACGCTTCCGTTCCGAAGGCTGCGCCCATCGACCCCATGCGCCATTCGCATTCAGGGTGGTAAAGCGGGATCAGCGCATCGCTATCCAGCCTGCCGAACGCGGCATATGAGCGTTGCGCGAGTGCGAGCTTCTCAGCGGGCGTCATGCGGCTCCTCCGGCGTGAGGCCGAGATCAGCAAAGGCGCGGTCGCGGTGGTAGTACTGGACGATCCTCGTGACCAGCTGGTCTCGCAGGTGGAATACGTTTGCACCCTTGTCTCAACTCGGTGCCCTCCGGCCCGCTTTCCTTCATTCGTCCCGAGTCGCGGTAGAGCACGAGGACGCGCTCACCATCCAGCTCCCTGTAGTCCTCCGCCGTGACGGTCCATCCCTCCACACAGGACCAGTCGAGGAACCCCTCCTTCATCCCTTGGAGGCCGACCCACGATTCCCCCGCGAGCACGCCGACGAGCACGTACTCGATCCCGGGGTGTGCCCACTCGACTGAGCTGAATCGCCACGCCCCCAGTCCGCGTAGATCGAGCGCACGAGGTCGAGGTTGGCGGACACGTCTACGCCGCCAGGCCGACGGCTTTGAGGGCCTCTCGCTGCGTGCCGAACCATTCCACGCGAACGATGGATCCATTTCGCAAGGTCCAGACGCATGCCCCTCGCTGCTCGAACGTCGCGCCGCTGCCCGTGCCCCGACCAAAGGTCCGGTTGTAGGTAATGACCTGGTCACCGTGATCGAAGATCTCATCGACGAGGATCCGGTAGTCCTCAAAGTCTCCAACGAACTGCTCCACGGCCGCTAGGAAGCCTTCGCGGCCGTGGTGCACACTCGCATCCGGCTGCTCAGGCAATGTCGTGGTGCCATTCGATCTCCGGATCCATGAAACGCTGTCGCGGCCTCCGGTCCATCGCGTCTGAACACTTCGATAGCGCGACGTACGGCCTCGACGTTCTCCTGCGACACCGCCTACCCCCGTTCCTCCGCCAGTTGTTCGGCGGCGGTACTGGCCTGGTCGAGGTCGAGGTAGTTCTTGGCGCGAGCGATCCGCCCGTCCCTCCAGGTCGCAACGAAGCCGTAGCGTCTTTCGAGGACGCTGCTGCTCCCGTGGGGCCTGGCGCGCTCGACCATCACGGCGAAGGTCACGCCGCCTCCGACCGCGTGGGCCTCCTCGATGGTGGTCTGGAAGTCGTCAAACGCGCCGGTGTACTCTTCCACGACCTTGCGTATCGCCGCGCGGCCGGTGGGTGGGCTCATCTCAAACACGCCCATCCTGATCTGAGACAACTCCCAGACCGCGTCCTGTGCCCACACAGCGAGGAAGGTATCGAAGTCGCGGCGGTTGAAGGCCTCGACGCCCCCTCGCAGTGTCTCCAGCGGGTCGGGCGTCGTGGGCTCCTCGGGCATCGCGCAGGCAAGTATCCCGACTGCCCATCAGCGCTGCTTTGCGAAGCCGAGCGTCTCCCCGTCGGGCGCGAGCAGACGCTCGCCTAGTGACCTGAGTCGTTGATTCGCTGGCAGTAGGAGGCGAGGCTGTCGAGGATTTGGTCTGCGGTCTTGTGCCAGATGTAGGGCTGGGGGTCGTCGTTCCAGTTGGTGATCCAGGTGCGGATCGAAGCGACGAGATCGCGGACGGACCGATGGGCGCTTCTCTTGATCCATTTGGTGGTCAGCTCGGCGAACCAGCGCTCGACGAGGTTTAGCCACGAGTGGTAGGTGGGCGTGAAATGCAGCGTGAAGCGCGGGTGGCGGACGAGCCAGCGCTGGATCGTTGGGGTCTTGTGCGTCGAGGAGTTATCGAGCACGACGTGAACGTCGAGTCCTGCCCGCACCGAACTGTCGATCAGGTTCAAGAACCGGCGAAACTCCTCGGCGCGATGGCGCGGTGTCATGTCGGCGATTACCCTGCCCGAGGCGACGTCGAGCGCGGCGTAGAGATTGGTGGTGCCGTTGCGCACGTAATCGTGGGTGTGTCGCTCGGGCACGCCGGGCATCAGCGGCAATACCGGGGCTGAGCGATCGAGCGCCTGGATCTGGACTTCTCATCCACGCACAGCACCACGGCGGCATCGGGCGGGTTCAGGTAGAGCCCGACGATGTCGCGGACCTTGTCGATGAACTGTGGGTCGGGAGAGAGCTTGAACGTCTCGGTCTGGTGGGGCTTGAGCCCAAATGCGGCCAGATGCGGCTGACCGCGGTCTGGCTCATCCCGGTCGCGGCCGCCATCGAGCGCGTCGACCAGTGCGTAGCGTTTGGCGGGGACTCCTCGAGCGTCTTGACGATCACGCGCTCGACATCCTCGTCGCCGATCGAGCGCGGCTTGCCCGGACGCGGCTCGTCATGCAGTCCGTCAACACCACGCCTGGCAAACCGACCCCGCCACTTACCCACCGTGTCGGTGCTGCAGCCCAAGCGTGCCGCGATCTCCTTGCTCGGCTCGCCGTCGGCTGCGGCCAGCACGATCCGGCAACGGAGCGCCAGCGCCTGCGCGCTCTTCGGGCGCCGAGCCCACCGCTCGAGCACCTCACGCTCCTGGTCGCTGAGCACGACCTCCACACGCTGCGCCATGATCGCCTCCAATCGTCGTCGATGACGAAGGAGTTCGCCCTCATTTCAATATGCCTACGAACTAACGACTCAGGTCACTAGGACGAAGAGCGCCTGCGCGATCCGCCTAAGGTCAGACTGCCGCATTCGCCGAGGCACGAGCGTTCATAACGCGGGTGACGCATTCGTTGGCGCCCTGGCGGGCCTCTTGTACGAAGCGCCCGCTGAGAGTAGCTTCGTCACGGTGGATGATCGTCACGGCCGTCCCGGCGTGATCTACGCGGCGAAGAGCACCGAGGACCCCCAAGGGGCTCGATCCCAGACCAGCTGCGTGAGTGTCGCGCGGCCCTGGCTCGAGGACCTTGGCCGTAGGCCTCGTCGCTGAGTACACGGACGAGGCGTTCTCGGCGTTTCGCCCGCAACCGCGGCCCGGGCCTCCGCGAGACGCGATGCAGCACGCCGAGGATCTCGCGGTTATGCATGGGACCCGCGGAGCTGTGGGCGCAGCACAGCGACCGGCTCGCCCGCGGTGATGGACGCTCCGCGAGGCATGCGGTCGAGGTTGCGCTGTGGGCGCTGAAGAACGATGTCAGGGTGAGGACCATTCAGGACCCCGAGACGTTCAGGGACCTGCTGTACGCGGTCGTCACGGGCCAGCGCAACCACGAGGACTCCCGTCGCAAAGGCCTCGCCAGCGCGGCTGGACGACGACGGGCGGTGGAACGCGGCGACTACACGGGAGCCAAGCCCGACGGCTACAGGAGGGTGGTCGAGGTCGACGCCAGCGGCGCCGTCAAGAAGCGACTGGACGTCGATCCCGCGCGCCGCCCGTTGATCGAGATGATCTTCCGCATGGCGCTGCGCGGAAAGGGCTCCGCAGCTATCGCACGCGCCATCAACGAAGCCGGCTGGCGGACGAAACCGCTGATCGGCTGGCAGCGCCCGAAAGCATGGGACGTGCAGAGCGTGCTCGATGTCTTGAACAACCCGCGCTACGCCGGCCTCGCGGCGCATAAGGGCGAGGTGATCGCACGCGGAAATTGGCCCGCGTATATCACCGAGCGCGAGTACTACCGCATCAAGAAGAGGCGCTCGCGGCCGAAGCCGGCCAAGACGCCACGAAAGCGCGACACCTTCCTACTAGCGCGCCTCGGCAAGTGCGGGATATGTGGAAGTTCGCTGCACTGCTTCACAGACGAGCAGCGATCCGAGGGCACGTTCCCCCGCCGGTATCTCTGTTGGAGTCACTATCGCGGCGGCAACGGCAGCCCCCGCTGCACGTCGCTTCCGATGGACGCTGATCTTGTGGAGGCGATGTTTGCGTCGACGATTCATAGGTTTCTTCTCGAGGGCGGTGAGGACGAGACAATGCGAGCCGAGCTAGCGATGTTTGAGGGAGCGTGGGTCGACTCCCCGGAGCGCCAGCGCGTGCTCGACGCGGTTCTTTCGGGCGACGAGGCTGCGTTAGACCATGCGCTCGAAGCTCTGCTCGCCCGCGTGGCGCCCGAGGCCATGTTGCTGAAACGAATCGCAGCATCCAGCTGGACGGGTCGCCAGTTAGACCTGATCCGCTCGGTCGAGAGCTGGGCGGCGGATGAGCTCACCGGTCGAACAGACTCGTCGCGAGCCAAGACCCGCGAGCTGAATGTGGATTTGCGCGCACGGTTCAGGCGCGTGTCGGTGGCGATGGATGGACGCTACGTCGACGTCGTGGCTCACCGCCGGGCGTCGAACACCGGACGCAAGGACGAGCGCCGCATCGACGCGCGCTTCGATCGACGCGAAGCGCTACCTCCCGCTCGCTCGCAGGAGCAAGCTCCTGCACCGGACGTGGGACGACGCGGAGATCATCGCGTCACTGCAGGATTGGGCGGCCGCAAAGGGCCGTAGCCCGAAATGCACGGATTGGGCCCGAGCGAGCTGGGATCGTCCGGGCGCGCTTACGGTCAGGCGCCGCTTCGGTGGCTGGAGGAAAGCGCTGAGGCGCGCGGGTCTGAAACCGGATGGTCGCGAGTATGACCGTGCGGCGCCGAGGTGTTACAAGCAGTGGAGCACCTCGGCCGTCGTACGCGCGCTACAAGACGCCACGCGCGCAGCGGGGCGGCCGCCAAGAAGCAACGAGTGGTTCCGTGCCGCTCCCGATCACCCGTGCTCGACCACCGTCCGCGAGCGCTTCGGCAGTTGGGCGGCTGCGCTTCAGGCGGCGGGGCTGGACGGGGCGCTGACGGGTGCGCCGACTTGATCATCGCGAGGGTGTCCAAGTTGGAAGATGGGAACGCGGTTCTTGGGGTGGGACGCTCGAAACTGGCGGTGTCGATGCCGTTGCTCCCAAGCAGCCGTAAGCTCGGCCGGACGAAGGCGGCGTGCGCGACGGACCGACGCCGACCGCACCGGTAGGTGCCAGCGACTCAGGCCGTAGCATCCCGACGATGTCCGTGCCGGACGGCTATGAGACGTTCTCGCCGAGCTCGTTCGGAGAGCTCGTGGGTCCCCTTTACGCCGGCCGGCGTGACTCGGGACCGACTATCGCCGTCCGGGTCGGCTCAGAGCACGGCAACAGGAGCAGCCGAGCGCACGGCGGGTTGATGATGACCGTGGCCGACACCGCCTTGACCCGTGCGGCTCTCGAGCAGCTTCCGCCGAACGCAAGGGTGGCTACGGCCGACCTCCACATCGCATTTCTCGAGAGCGTCAGCGAGGGCGAGTGGTTGGAGGCGATCCCCAGCATCGACCGAGTAGGCCGGTCCCTGATCCACGGGAGCTGCGTGCTCGAGGCCGGCGCCAAGACGGCCGCCAGGGTGCTCGCGACCATCGCCGTCCGCCAGTCGCCTTAACGAGCTGCGTTTGTTGCGCGATAGCGTCAGAGTGCCGCCGTGGGCAGAAGCGAGCGCCGCGAAACAACCAACCGCACACAGCCCCCTCGGACTACGGGCACTCGTCCGTCCTCCGGCCCGCGAGACGCCCGCTTCGCCATGGCGGAAGCAGAAGTCTGGGCCGCGTCCGACGAGACGATCGCAGGTCGTCCAAGGGTGTGCCACGAACGTTGAAGGAGGCTGGATGTAGAAGACCCAGATTCTGAATGCGGTGCTGTGCAGGAGATGGAGGAGCCGGGTGCCGTTGACCCGGTGGCCCTCCGCGGCCGCTGTGCAGGCGGAGGCCGCAAACCACCGGGAGCTGCTGCGGTCAAGAGCCGTGGTGGTGAGCGTCGCGGGAAAAGTCGCGCCGTTGAGCGCGGCAGGTATGAGCCAAGAAGGCGAGCGAGAGCGAACCACTGATGACGTGTCGAAAGACGAAGATGACGTCGAAACCGGGGATGCTTTGGAGCCCCGGGATGAGTCTGGGGGGAGCCTGTTGACTGCCCAGATGGCGTCCGGCGTGGAGGTGGCGCGAGCTTGGCTCAGGCTCTTGCATGGAACGTGGGAACCTGTCGCCCCGACAGGGTGATCCGGCCAGTGGTGCTGTCTGGGCCTGCGGCGGGTCGTGCACGGGAGATCCCCAAGCAGCGGGAACTGCGAGGGGCCGAGTACCGGTGCGGGGCACAGGGGCGGACCGTCCCGTAGTAGCGCTGAAGGTCCCGCAATAGGGCCGGAGCGAAGGGGACGGGTCGTCCGGGCTAGTTCTGAGGTCAACCGCCTTCGGGTGGGAGGAGCCGGGTGAGCGAGCCGAAGCCGAAGTCGTTTGATATCTCCAAGTGGGCCGTTTGGGATGCCTACCGGAGGGTCAAGGCCAACAAGGGCGCGGCCGGCGTTGACGAGCAGTCGATCGAGGAGTTCGAGAGGGACCTGAAGGGGAACCTCTACAAGCTCTGGAATCGGCTCTCCTCGGGGAGCTATATGCCCCCGCCGGTCCGTGCGGTTGAGATACCGAAGCGAGATGGCAGCCCGAGAGTCCTCGGGGTGCCGACTGTCGCGGACAGGATCGCCCAGACCGTCGTGGCCGAGTACCTGGAGCCGAGGGTGGAGCCTCACTTCCACCCGGACTCCTACGGGTACAGGCCGAGACGCTCGGCGCTTGACGCGGTCGGGGTCTGCCGGGAGCGCTGCTGGCGACAGGACTGGGTTTTGGACCTGGACCTGAAGTCGTTTTTCGACAGCGTCACCGTGGGATCCCGTTCTGAAAGCGGTAGCTCATCACACAGATGAGCGCTGGGTCCTGCTCTACGTGGAGCGGTGGCTGAAAGCGCCACTGCAATGCGAGGACGGCAGCATCATCGAGCGCGATCGCGGAACCCCTCAGGGGTCTTCGATTTCGCCCCTGTTGGCGAACATGTTCTTGCACTACGCGTTCGACGCGTGGATGGCCAGGGAGCATCCGACCGTCCTGTTCGAGCGCTACTGCGATGACATCATCGTCCACGCCTCAAGCGAACGCCAGGCCCGCATGTTGCGGGACGCGATCGCCCGGCGGCTGGCGGAATGCGGGTTGGAGCTCAACGAGCAGAAGACCCGCATTGTCTACTGCAAGGACTCGACGCGACGAGGGCCTTATGAGCCCAAGTCCTTCGATTTCCTTGGGTATACGTTCCGCCCGCGGCTGTCGAGGAGCAAGTCTGGCGGACAGTTCGTCAACTTCCTCCCGGCGGTCACAGACGACGCGCGCAAGCGCATACGGCGGGAAGTCCGCCGCTGGCGATTGCACCTGCGTCCGGACAAGACCCTCACAGTCCTGGCGCGGACTTCAATCCGATCATCCAGGGCTGGATCAACTACTACGGGCGCTTCTACCGCTCGGTGCTGATCAAGGTCCTCAGGCGGATCAACGCATACCTCGTGCGTTGGGCCATGGCGAAGTACAAGCGGCTGCGCCGCTATCCCTCCAAGGCGCGCAGGTTCCTAGTCGACGTCTTCCGGCGCCAACCTGGCCTGTTCGCCCACTGGCGGTTTGGCGTGCGCCCCGACGGCTGGACGATGGGAGCCCGGTGAGTCGAGAGGCTCACGCCGGGTTCTGAGAGAGCCGGGGGGTGCGATTCCCCCCGGCCACTCGCCCGACAGCGCTGGGGATGGTCACGGGGGGACGCCTACTCGCGCAGCCGCGACACAGCCCGATGTTTGGTGGCACTCATTGTCGTCTGTGTCCCTCGTTGTCCGCGGGGCGAGTGGAGCTCTCCCAGCGGCTCGTGGTTCGCGTACGGAGGTAGAGCCGGGGCCTCCTCAGCGCCCCGTGAACCGTGCTGGGCGGCGCTCGATGAAGGACATCATGCCCTCGGTTCCGTCAGCTGTCTGGAGCAGCGCGACCATGTCAGGGGTGAGCCGATCCGCGGCAGCCTGTTCTCCTTCGTTGAGGGCGCGCTGCGCCGACTGCAACGTCGCGCGAACCCCGAGCGGCGCCGAGCGCGTGGCGATGCTCTCAGCGAGCGCGATCGCTCTTTCAACCTGCTGTCCAGTTTCGGTCACCTCTTGGATGAGCCCGATTCGGTGGGCCTCCTCTGCGTCGTACTCGTCGCCGGTGAGCAGCCATCGCATCGCGTTGCCCCACCCGGCCTCTCGCGGTAGGCGAAACGTCGCACCGCCGAACGGGTAAATGCCGCGCTGGATCTCGAGCTGCGCAAAGCGCGTATCCGCGCTCGCGACCCGGACATCGGCCGCCAGCAACAGCTCAATACCGAGTGTCATACACCATCCGTGGGCAGCAGCCACAACAGGGGTCGTCCACGGTTTGCCGTCGTTTCGCCACGGGTCGCGCGCATCCTCGGGGTAGCTCAGGCTGCCGGAGGCGAGCGCGGGCCCGACCTCCGCGAGGTCAAGCCCACCGGTGAAGTGATCGCCGTGGGCGAACAGCACGCCGCAGCGCAGATCCTCGTCCCGCTCGAGCTGCTCGTACGCGCGACCGAGCTGGATCAAGAGCTCGATGTTGAAGGCGTTGCGCTTGGCTGGGCGGTTCAACCCCATCAGCAACACATGCCCGCGCCGCTCCAAAGTCAGGATCGCGTCATCGGCGTTCTCAGTCATCGCTTCCGCCTTTCGCTTGATGGACTGGGACGGCAGCACGGTCATCTGACCCTCGAGCCCCCAGGAGACGAACTATGTTGGTCAGCATAACTAGGCGAAACGTACACTATGCTGAGCATCAGAGTTCGCATGCCGCAACGATCCGACGCCAGACACCGGATGATCCGCAGCCAGGCGCTGCTCCAGCGCGAACGCGGCGTCGCCGGGACGGCACTTCCCGACGTCATAGAGCACAGCGGGGCTCCCCGCGGGTCGATCTACCATCACTTCCCCAAGGGCCGAGCCGAACTCGCAGAGGAAGCCACGCTCTTTGCCGCCGAGTGGATCACGCGCAACCTCGAGCAGGCACTGGCCTCCCGAGACCCGCTGGCCGCCCATGAGGCTTTCATCGACAGCTGGCTCGTCGTACTGCGCGACAGCGACTTCAGGGCCGGCTGCGCGGTCGCCGCTGGCGCGCTCGACCTCACGCCCGACTCCGGCGCGCGACACTCTGCGGCAATCGGTTTTCAACAGTGGGAGAGGCTCCTCCGAGACGCCTTTGAGAGCGCCGGCATCGCGCCCGCGCGCGCGGAGACACTCGCAGTGACCTCAATCTCCTCGATCGAGGGTGCGCTCGTCCTGTCTCGAGCCGAGGCCAGCACGAGACCGCTCGAACAGGTCGGTTCCCAGCTGCTGCGGCTCATCGCCGAGGAGATCGGCGTCGCGGAGAGATCCAGCCGACGCTGACGCGATCCACATAGGAACTGCCCCCCTCGCCAGCAATGCTGGCGCACAGCTCTTGCGGCCGCTCGCGCCCGCAAGGGACGAGCTGCGATCGTCTCGCCGGGCGCGCCGGACACGCCTCCTTTGGCACGGACGCGAGCGTCTCGCGCACCGGAGAGCAGACGACTGCTCGTCGTCCTGAGCGAAAGCGTGGGGCTTGGCCATCGAAACGCCCGCTCTCGGAGGAAGGGAGAAGTCTCGTGTGTCAGGTCTTGTCCTCGGCGCCTGGCGCGGGGTCGGGGAAGTACATCGCGGTCCTGTGAGCGCTCTGTCGGCGGCCCTAGGACGTTTGGCGAGGATTTCTGAGGTTTGATACGTTCACGCGCGGGATCGTCATCGGTGGTCCTTCTCTGGGAGGGAAGGGCATCTCAGCGAGAGAGCACCCTTGACAAGCGAAGGGGGCTAGGTGGCAAGGACGGCAGGCACCGCATCGGCTGTGAGCCGACGGGTAGCGACGCCCTGGAGGCCCGACGGCTTCAACGTCGGGCACCGGCCCCTCACGAACCGTCCTTGGACCGTGCGCCGCCCGCGGGGCGGCGCACGGACCGACGTCGCGGGCGGCACTCGGGTTCGCCCGCACTCAAGGGAATGGAGGCGGCACGATGAGCAGGCTCAAGGCACTACGCGGCGCAGGTGCAGCCGCGGATGCGGGGATGGCAGGAGGGGTAGGCGAAGCGGAGCGCACACCCAGAATTGGGGCCGGCCGACGGAGGATCATGCTCCTCGCCGTGACGGCAGCGCTGGCGCTCGGGGTGCTGGGGTCGGCGTTGGCGGCGCAGGCGAGCGCCTTCATCTACTGGACCAACTTCGACGGCGGCACGATCGGGAGGGCGAACCCCGCAGGCGCTGAAGCCAACCAGAGCTTCATCACCGGGGCGAGCTTTCCGGGTGACGTGGCGGTCGTGGCCGATGGCGAATACATCTACTGGAGCAACCAAAGCGCCGGTACGATCGCGCGGGCGAAGCTTAACGGCGAAGACCCCGAAGAGAGCTTTATCACCGGCGGGAACGAAGTGACCGCGCTTGCGGCCAACGGCGAATACATCTATTGGAGCAACTACCACACCGCCACGATAGGTCGGGCGAAGCTCAACGGTACTGAAGTCAAACAGAGCTTCATCACCGGCGCGACCGCGCCGACCGGGGTGGCGGTCAACGAAGAACACCTCTACTGGAGCAGCGAAACCGGCTCGATCGGACGCGCGAACCTCGACGGCACCGAAGCCAAAGAGACATTCATCGCCAGTGCGAGCACCGGACCGACTGACGTGGCGGTCTACGGCGAATACATCTACTGGAGCAACCAAGGCACCGATACGATCGCGCGGGCGAAGCTCAACGGCGAAGACGTCGAACTGAGCTTCATCACGGGCGTGAGCGAACCTGAGGGGGTGGCGGCCGGAGGCGAATACGTCTATTGGAGCAACGCAAGCGCCAATTCGATTGGGCGGGCGAAGCTCAACGGCAGTGAAGTCAAACAGAGCTTCATCACCGGCGCGAGCCGTCCGACTGGGGTGGCAGTCACCCCAACGGTCACAAACGGCGCGACCGGGGCAACCGGACCAACCGGCCCCACGGGCGACACTGGCAGCACCGGACCCGAAGGCCCGACCGGACCTCAGGGCGTGGCCGGAGCCACCGGCCCAACAGGACCACAAGGCCCGACCGGGCCCGAAGGACCGACCGGACCCGCTGGCGCGACCGGCTCGACCGGACCGACGGGACCCGCCGGCGCCACGGGAGCCAGCGGCGTCACCGGAGCCACGGGAGCGTCCGGACCCGACCTCTTCCTGTCGTGCGGCGAGTTCGACTTTCCCGCTATCCCTGGAGAAGAATACGTCTGGAGAGTCGCAACTCCACCGCACGGGCCCCATAAGGGCACGGTGCTATTCGAAGGGGAAGTCACCGCAGTAACCGCAGAGGTGAGCATCGGCGGTATCTACGCGAACGGTGCGGAACTGGTGGGCGAAGCCAATCGGGCGACGGAACCCATTAAGGCAGGCACTAAGGCAGCGCTGAGTGCCGAAGCGACCCTGGAAAACTGCGCGAAGCCCGAAGGCCCGACGGGACCCGCCGGCTCGACCGGCCCCGCTGGTGCGACCGGCCCCGCCGGAGCCACCGGCTCCACCGGACCCGCAGGACCGACCGGACCTGCCGGCGCGACCGGCTCGGCAGGACCTACGGGACCCGCAGGACCGACGGGACCCGAAGGCAAAACCGGCAAAGAAGGCAAAACCGGACCCACCGGCGCGACCGGCTCTGACACCCTCGGCGGCGCGGTGGCGCGCTTTGAGAGCCTCACGGCGGTCAAGAACGAAAACTGCGTCGGCATCTGGGGCACGTGGGGATACGGAAGCTGCGCTCCCAACTGGGGCAGCGGCGCCTTCCTC
Source organism: uncultured Solirubrobacteraceae bacterium (assembly GCA_963730575.1). Classification (GTDB taxonomy): domain Bacteria; phylum Actinomycetota; class Thermoleophilia; order Solirubrobacterales; family Solirubrobacteraceae; genus Palsa-744. The sequence continues at coordinate 179,698 of CAVSSG010000005.1, read as the reverse complement.
GATTTGGCGGAAGGACCGGTGCCCGCCGCCGGCGGCCTGATCTCAAACCTCGTGGCCGAAGCCGGCTCGCCGCTCTCGGGCGGCAGCGCCACGGTGGAAGTGCTCGATGTGAGGCCACCGTCGGCAACGAAGGCAACCGGCGTCTCTTGCACGGTCCCCGTCGGCCAGACTGCCTGTGAAAACAAAGTCGCGACCTATGCGATCGAACCCCTGCACTACATGCTGGTGCAGGTGAAGGGCAAAGCGACCCCGACGACGTGGCGGGCGAGCTTCCGCTACTAGCCCGATAGGGCATTGATAGGTGGGTGGTGGCCCGTGCCTCGCGGCGCGGGCCGCCATCCCCTCACTACTGCTTACCCACTCCGAGCGAGCGTCTCGCATAAGCGCCGGACGCTGCTGCCTTGGACGACTAACGACAGCCCGGGTCGCGCGTTGTTGGCCGCTCCTTTCCACCAGAAGCGAAAGCTGGCTCCAGCCCTTGGGTAACCGGCGTTGACGCTAGGCCGAGCGGCGAGCGCGCGCTCGCGGGCGAAGGCTCGAGCGGTCTTCGGCCTGCACCGCTTGCGCGAGCTCCGCCGCAATCGCCGCCAGATCCTCATAGGCTCGCGCGACGTCAATCATGTCCGTACCCGCCGCCGTCGTGCTCAATCGCGTTGTTGCCTGGTCAAAGCGTTGCCAGAGCTCCTTTGGCCCACTGTCCGGTCGCAGCTCATACGGCGGCTCGCTGTCGGCCTTACGGGCAGACGGCCACTCAAAGCCCGCGGTGCCCGCAGCTCGACAGACGCGCGCCGCTTCGCCCGCGCTCTGCGCGAGGGAAGCCAAGCGGGCGGCGAAGCCGAGGTTCGGGGGTGCTTGCCTGCGCGCCTGTACCGCGCTGGCCCAGCTGGCCATCCCATCCTGGAAGTCGCTGAGCATCAGCTGATCAGAGTCGGCAGCAGTACTCTTGCTCATTTGCTGGATCCTACTTGGCATCTCGGCTCGTTGCTCTTTAGCGCCATCTTTGCTAATTTGGTCCCAGATGGGTGCGGTCCACTCGACCCCGCAGTTTTGATGGGCGGTCAAGTCGTCAGGCTTCCGTCTCGGGGCGACCCCTTGCTGACGAAGAAGCAGCTCGGGACCCTTCTTGGCCGGTCCGAGCGGTGGGTGGAGCTGAAGGTCAAGGAGGGGATGCCGGTGGAGGAGGCAACGGATCGCTACGGCCGGCGTCGGTACAACCTACGGCTGGTCCAGGCATGGCTCAACGAGGGTCGAGCAAAAGCCGCCAGGCGTGAGGACCGGGTTGCGGTGCTGGAGCGTCAGGTAGCGGACCTGGCGGCCCAGCTGGCCGAACTGCGAAAGGCCGGATGAGCGGCAGGGCGATCAAAAACTCGAGATGCGCACGTGCAACGTCAGTCTTGGTCGTCAAGATAAGCAGACATGACGATCGTCCCACGCAACGGCAAGTTCGGCGTCAAGGTCTGGGATCCGGGTCGTAAGCGGTACCGATGGATCGGGAGCTTCGACACCGAAGCCGAAGCGGTCCAATCTGAGCGAGCCGCGACCCTCAGGCCTGGGAGAGACGTGCCGACCGTCAAGCAGTGGGGGAGGGCATGGCTGTCGGACTATGCGCGCGAGGCCCCATCGACCCAGCGCTCGTACAGGTACGCCGTGGAGCAAATCGAGGCGACGTTGGGGAGCCGCAAGATCTCGGAGATAAGTCGGCCTGAGGCCAGGAGGATCGCGAACGGTTGGCCGCGCGCCACCGCCAGGATTGCAAGGACCATGTGGGCCGACGCGGTCCGCGACGGAATCTGCGACCTGAACCCGTGGACGAACATGCGTCTGGAGACCCCAAAGGGCCGGAAGGACATCGACGCTCTTACCGAGCAGCAGATTGCCGATCTCGCCGACCTCGCCGCGGAGTTGTCTGGGGACTATGGAACGGAGGCGAGGGCAATCATCCTGACCCTCGCCTACACGGGCATGAGGCCGGGCGAGCTGTGCGCCCTCCACCGTTCAGACGTGGATCTCGATGGGCTGGAAGTCGTGGTTCAGCGCAGCCTCGACGGGACCGGCCGCGAGAAGGCCCCGAAGAACGGGTTGGGAAGACGCGTCATCCTCCCCTCCACCGCTGCCGAGGCGATCGCGCTCGTCCCCGAGCGGATCGGTTCGCCATATCTGTTCCACACGGTCCGCGGGCGGAGGATGACGAAGGGCACCCTTGCCTACTTCTGGCGCAACGTACGTGGCGGATGGGTGGCTCGAGGCGGCCGTCCGATCGACCTCTACGAGCTGCGTCACGCGTGCGCGACGATGCTCGTCGAACGCGGCCTCAACGTCGGCGATGTCGCCTTTCAGCTCGGTCACCAGGACGGCGGTCGGCTCGTAATGACGCTGTATGGCCACCCGGGCGAGGATGCGATCCGCGACCGGCTGAGGATGGCCCATTCGCACGCGTCACGTACGCCAAGCGTACGCAGGAGCACGTCCGCGTAAGCTGAAGATCGCCGATGGTTACTGGGCATTTGCCGGGTCGCTTCGGAGCTGTTGAACCCACCGTCTCCACTACCTGCCATGGCCGGTCCGACCTCGCTCTCGGGGTCGTTCCGCGCCATTGGCAGTAGACTCGCGGTCGCGGGTCTTACGCATGGCGTAACGCGCGAACCGATTCGGTGGGACACACAATGCACACGGACGCTCAGGGGCGGTCATTCAGGCTGGGTCGAGTGCCCCGTCGAGGCACGGTGGCGCTCGTCGTTGGTGTGGCCCTGCTCATGAGCGCCGCGTCGGCAATCGCCGCCCATCCGAAGAAGGGCGCACACTTCGTCGGAGCGCTCCCCGGGCCTGTGATCAACGGATTCACGCCGCCGGTCACCTTCACGGTCTCATCCCGTGGCAAGACGCTGACCGGCTTCACCTATGCGACGATCGGCTGCTTCTCCGCCGCTGGGTTCCGGCCCGGCATCGACTACTTCGCCCAGTCGGGCGCGATGGTCAAGGTTGGCACCGTCAAGGTATCCCCAACGGGTCACTTCTCGGTCCGCGGCGTCGTGTGGATCCACAAGAGCGTCCCTATCACCACGACCATCACGACGAGCTTGAGCGGGAGCTTCACGAGCCCCACCGCTGCCAGCGGCACCATCACCTATTCCGAGAGGTTCTCGGCGCCGTACAACTCGAGGTGCGACTCGCCGACGCTTCACTTCACGGCCAAAGGCTGAGCGTCTGAAACAACGCTTCCTCTCGGCGTCACAACGCTTGCAGGAACGGGGAGCGTCGCCTTCTGGCTCCTGGCCGCGGGCCTGATCGGCCTCTATGGGCGGATCAACGGACGCAGCTTCGCCACCGGCTTCCTGGTCTCGATCTCCTCGACCCGCTCCTAGGTGTGATCGTCGTGCTCCTTCTCAAGGACAAGGCGACCGGACGTCGCGGCTTCTCGGCCTCGCGGGTCTAGCGCCGGCCCGCCGCGACTGGGGCTCGCACCGCGTTCCCCGCGCGCGCAGTCGGCGTGGCCTGCGCAGAGGATCAGCAGGAACGGAGCCGGGCTAGCTAGCCGCTCAGCGCGGGCTCGGTGCCCGTGGGCGGCCCGTCCGTGCGGGCCTCGCGACGAGCGATCTCCTCGCGAACGAGCGGTGCGACCCGTGTCCCGAACAGCTCCATCGAGCGCAGCACGTCCCGATGGGCGACCGCGCCCACGCTCATCTGCCCGATGTAGCGATCGTTCGCGAACAGCTCGTGCTCGAACAGGATCTTCTCCGCCACCTGCTCGGGCGAGCCGACCGCGAGCGCTCCGTTGGGCGCGCGCAGGGCCTCGTACTCCCGACGTCCGGCCGGCGGCCAGCCACGCTCGCGCCCGATGCGGTTCATCATCGCCAGGTACGGTGCCGCGAAGGCCTCGTCCGCCTCAGCGGAGCCGGCCGCGACGAACGCGTGGGTGTTGATCGCGAGCTTCGTCTGAGAGGCATCGTGGCCCGCCCGCCGTGCCGCCTCGCGATACAGCTCTACGAGCCGCACAAAGCGCGCCGGCTCCCCGCCGATGATCGCGATGGTGAGCGGCAGTCCCAGAGTCCCGGCCCTCACGACCGACTGGGGCGAGCCGCCCACCGCAACCCACACCGGCAGGCGCTCCTGCACGGGGCGCGGCCATACGCCCGCATTGTCCAGAGCCGCGCGATGCCGGCCCGACCACGACACGTGCGTCTGCTCGCGCAGCTCGAGCAGGAGCTCGAGCTTCTCGGCGTAGAGCTCGTCGTAGTCGTCAAGGTCGTAGCCGAACAGGGGAAAGGACTCGATGAAGGACCCCCGCCCGGCCATGATCTCCGCTCGCCCGTCAGAGAGCAGGTCGACCTCGGCGAAATCCTGAAAGACGCGAACCGGATCGTCGGAGCTGAGCACCGTCACAGCGCTCGAAAGGCGGACCCGCTCGGTCTTCACGGCGACCGCCGCCAGCACGACCGCGGGGGATGAGACGAGGAAGTCCGGGCGGTGGTGCTCGCCGATGGCGAACACGTCAAGGCCGAGCTCATCGGCGAGCTCGGCCTCCTCCATCAGGTCGCGCATCCGCTGGCGGGGGCTCATCCCCCCCGCGAGGTCTGCGAACGTGGCGATTCCCAGTTCCACGGCGTCAGCATAACGCAGTAATAGTTGTGCATACAACTATTGCGGCCGGGAGTCCGATGGCCACGAGCGGGCGCATGCGCACCCTCGAGGCGCCATGGTGCCGGACCTCTGAGCCGTCCTCGCCGCCCGCGGTGTAGTCTCGACGGTCGCATGGCGACTGAGCTGACGCGCGGACAGGCGAGCACAGCCGACAGCGACTCACCCGGTGGCGTCGCGGCGAGCAAGTGGGTCTATGACTTCGCCGAGGGCTCTCGGCAGATGTTCGAGCTGCTTGGAGGCAAGGGTGCGGGCATCGCGGAGATGACCCGCGTGCTCGGCACCGAGCGCGTGCCGGGCGGCTTCACCATCACGACAGCCGCCTGCGTGGAGTATTCGCGTGGCGGGCGCGTCGGACCCGAGGGGCTGGCTGCACAGGTCGACGAGGCGCTGGAAAGGCTCGAGCGGGAGTCGGGAAGGCGTCTGGCCGACCCCGAGAACCCGCTGCTCCTGTCCGTGCGCAGCGGCGCGCGCGTGTCGATGCCGGGCATGCTCGACACGGTGTTGAACCTGGGCCTCAACGACGCCGCGGTGCAGGGCCTGGCGGTGGCGACCGGGAACGAGCGCTTCGCCTGGGACTGCTACCGGCGCCTGCTGCAGATGTTCGGCAACGTGGTGCGCAAGATCCCCGGCGAGCGCTTCGAGGAAGAGATCGCCGCGGCCAAGCGCCGGCGCGGAGTAACCCTCGACGCGGAGCTCGACGCCCGGGCGTTGCGGGAGCTGGCCGAGCGCTTCCGCCTGCTCTACGAGTTCCCGCAGGACCCGCGTGAGCAGCTGGAGCAGTCGATCAGCGCGGTGTTCGACTCCTGGACCGGCAAGCGCGCGATCGAGTACAGGCGGATCAACGGCATCCCGCACGGCTGGGGCACGGCGGTGAACGTGCAGCGGATGGTGTTCGGCAATCGCGGCGAGCGCTCCTGCTCGGGCGTCGCGTTCAGCCGCGACGAGGTCACCGGGGCACCTCAGCCGAGCGGCGACTTTCTCGCGGACGCCCAGGGTGAGGACGTGGTCTCGGGCGTGCGAACGCCGCGGGACATCGACGAGCTCAAGGACTGGCTCCCGGAGGCCCACACGCAGCTCATGCAGATCCTGCGAACGCTCGAGGCGCACTACAAGGACATGCAGGACACCGAGTTCACGGTCGAGGATGGCCGCCTCTACATGCTCCAGACCCGCAGCGCCAAGCGGCCCGCCCATGCGGCGGTGCGGTTTGCCGCGGACGCGGTCGAGGAGGGGCTCTTGAGCGAGGCCGAGGCGATCATCACCCTGGACGCCGGCTCGCTCGACGCGCTTCTGCACCCGACATTCGACCCGGCGGCCGACTACGAGGTGCTCACCCGCGGCGTGGCTGCCTCACCCGGCGCGGCCAAGGGCGTGATTGTGTTCACGGCCGAGGACGCCGTGGCCGTCGCCGGGAAAGGCACACCGGTCATCCTCGTCAGGCCGTTCACCGAGGCCGAGGACGTGGCGGGCTTCTACAGCGCCAAGGGGATCCTCACCTCCGAGGGGGGCAAGGCCTCGCACGCCGCCCTCGTGGCCCGGGGGATGGGACGGCCGGCCGTGACCGGTGCGGGCGAGCTCGACATCGACCTTGACGCGGGCACGGTAAGGGTTGGGGACGACGGTGCTTCACGAGGGCGACCCGATCGCGATCGATGGCACCACGGGCTGCGTGACGACCGTCGACGTGCCGCTCGTGCCGGCAACGGTCGACCCCCGCTTCGAGATAGTGCTCGGCTGGTGTGACGCGCTGCGGAGCCTCGAGGTCCGCGCCAACGCCGACACGCCAACCGACGCGCGCCGCGCACGTGAGTTCGGAGCCGAGGGCATCGGCCTGTGCCGCACCGAGCACATGTTCATGGCCGCCGACCGCCAGCCGAAGATGCGGGCGATGATCATGGCCGGCGACGACGCCGGGCGCGCCGCGGCGCTCGCGGAGCTGCTTCCACTCCAGCAGGCCGACTTCGAGCGCATGCTCGAGGCCATGGATGGCCTGCCGGTCACCATCCGGCTGCTCGACCCCCCCTTGCACGAGTTCCTCCCGGACGTGTTCGAGATCCGCACACAGCTCGAGCGTGCCCGCGCGCAGGGCACCGATGAGGTGGCGGAGCTCGCCCACGTGCTCGAGCGGATCCACGCCCTGCAGGAGACCAACCCGATGCTCGGCACGCGCGGTGTGCGGCTCGGGATCCTGCACCCCGACATCTATGAGATGCAGCTGCGTGCGATCATGCGCGCCGCGTGCGCTGTGCGGCGTCGCCTCGACCGTCGCCCGATGCTCGAGATCATGATTCCGCTGGTCGCCTATGCCGGCGAGCTCGCGGCGATGACAGAAGTGGTGAGACGGATCGGTGGGGAAGAGGGCCTTGAGCAGGGTGGCGACTTTCGTCTCGGCACGATGATCGAGCTGCCGCGGGCCTGCTTCATCGCCGGCGATATCGCCCCGCACGCGGACTTCTTCTCCTTCGGCACCAACGACCTGACCCAGACAAGCCTCGGGTTCTCCCGCGACGACATCGAGGGGCGGATCCTGCCCGAGTACAGCCGCACGCATATCGTCGAGCGCTCCCCGTTCGAGTCGGTTGACCGCCAGGGCGTCGGCGCGATGGTCAGGATGGCCGCCTGGCTCGGGCGTCAGGCACGGGCCGACCTGGAGCTGGGGGTGTGCGGCGAGCACGGCGGAGACCCGAGCTCGATCCGCTTCTTCCATGAATCGGGCCTCGACTACGTGAGCTGCTCGCCCTTCCGCGTCCCGATAGCCCGGGTCGCGGCCGCCCAGGCCGCCATCGTCTCACCGCGCGCCTAGTCTAGTCCGGGCCGGGCGCGAGCGTCAGCTACTGCCCGCCGTCAGGCCGCCATGGCCCGGGTCGTCGAGCTCTTCCAGCGCGCCTGGGCGAGCGCGCCGAAGTCAGGCGGGGTCTTGCCCGCGCTCTTCGGCCGCCTCACGAGCCTCGGCAGCCCATGCGGCAGCCCGGCGAGCCTCTCCCCGAGGGGCGACTCGTGCAGGTGGTCGGTAACCGTCTGCACGGCGGTCTCGATGACCTCATGGCGGCGGCGGCGACTCATGAGATTGGTCCCCATTACGTCGAGGTCGTGAACCGTCGGCTGGATCAGGATGACCTCGGTGCCGGCGGCGCGCAGGCGCTTGGCCTCGCTTCCCAGACGCCGTCCGGCGGCCTGGCGTACCGCGAACGCGACCCGCTCGCCCAGCGTGCGCGGTGCGCCCGCGTGCAGGGACGACATCGGGTTCAGCGCGATCACGAGATCCAGGTGCTCCGACTCCAGCACGTCGAGGTTCGACGCCGAGCTGAGGCCGCCGTCGACGTAACGGCGCCCGTCGATCTCCACCGCCCTGAAGAAGCCGGGGATCGCACACGAGGCGGCCACCGCGTCGGGCAGGCTCGCAGGAGGGGCATCATCGCGGCCGAGGGCGACGCGCTGACCGGTCTGATAGTCCACGGACATGGCCCAGTAGTTCGGGTGGGGAGCCCATTGCTCGCTGCAGACACGTCTCACGGTCTCCTTCAGCGGCTCGGTCGAGACCGGTCCGTGGGGTAGCCACCCTGCGACGAGGGCGGCCGGAGAGTACTTGTATGGACGCGCCAGCGAGGAGACCGCAAGCCGCCAGGAGCCCGGACCCAGCGCGGGCACGCCGCGGTGCAGACGGAACCTCGCGCCGTCGACGCGGTCGCCATCCGCCCCCGCGACGCCGTCGCCGTCGGCGTCATCCGGTCCCCCGAAGTCCTCGCCGGAGGTGTGGGCCGCCATGAACCAGGGTGGCACCCCGCAGGCCAGCAGTGCGCCGATCATCGCGCCCGCGGAGGTCCCGACGACGCACTCGGAGCTCCCAGGATCCCAACCCGTCTCGCCGGCGATTGCCTGCAACGCACCGGTGAGCCATGCGCTCCCGAGGACTCCGCCCGCCCCCAGCACCAACCCAACCCTCGGTCTCTCCGAATGGGCCATGCACATACCTTATCTGCGCCCGATGACGCCAGACATCCGCGAAAGACCGAAGGCGAATGGGTGTTTTTCCCGGAAGGCGCGTACTCGGCCGCCTCGACCTGCCGGACGTGGTCAGTCGTGCAGGTGCTCGGGCGGCACCAGCAGCACCGAGCACGGCGCCTCGTGCACGACCCGCCTGCTCACGCTCCCCATCGCCCGCAGTCCGTCCAGCCTGCGGCTGCCCATCACCACAAGGGAGGCTCCCGTGCTCTCGGCCGTGGCCACGATCACCTCGTGGGCGCTGCCGCGCTCCACTCGCACCTCGCTGCTCGAAGACGAGCTCTGCTGCAGCCCGCGCTCCTGCTCGGCGACGCGCTCCTGCCGTTCGCGTGACTCGTGGCCGCTGGCGTGCAGCAGCATCATCTCGGCGCCGCGAGCCTCTGCCAGCCGCCGGCCCAGCTCGACGAGCGCATCGGAACCCTCCCGGCCGTCACTTGCCACCAGGATGCGATGAGCGAAGTCGTGCCCTCCGGGTGTCGGGCGGGCGATGAGCAGGGGGGTGGTGAACGAGCCGAGCGCCGTGTCGGCGACGCCGGCGATGAACATCCCGCTTAGCATCGACGTCGCGGGTGCGCCCAGGGCGAGCAGGTCGTGCCGATCGCTCCAATCGAGGATGACCTCTGCGGGTGGGGTCGCCGGATCGACCTCGACCGTCGAGGGCACGCCGGCCTGCTCGGCGATGCTCGTGGCGCGTTCGATGATGCGGTTGGCCTGCCCCGGACCGATCGCCGGGGGCCTCTGGTCGCCCGCGGAGCGGAACGAGGTCACGAGCAGCAGCGTGAGATGACCCTCCGGACCGGCGAGAGCGGCCGCCTGCTCAACGGCCACGAAGCCCCCCGTTTGCCATCGACGGCGCACAGGATGTTCGTGAACGCGCCGCCGGAGCCCAGGGGGGCCGTGCCGGCGGGGGAATGATCTGCCTCGTTCGGAGTCATGGCTAGGGCCGGTTGCGCCCGAGCAGATCGTGCGCCGGAACCCACTCCTCGGCGACGATCGCCCAGCCCAGCGAGAGCTCGCCGCAGAGCACCGTGGCCGCGACGATCTCGGCGAGCTTGCGAACCTTCCCGGCCCCGTAGCAGCCGAGCAGCTCCAGGCACTCGCGCTGGGTGGCGAGCCCGGTGCCGCCGCCGTAGGTGGCGACGATCAGCGACGGGATGGTGATCGAGACGTAGTAGTCGCCGTTGGGCAGCAGCTCGCTGAAGTTGAGGGCCGCCGAGGACTCCGCGACGTTGGCCGCGTCCTGGCCGGTGGCGATGAACAGGGCGGCGATCGCCGTTGGCCGAGTGGAGCGCCGTTGTTGTTGACCCCGGACATGAAGCCGCCGAGGTTCGACACCTGCCGCGCGCGAAACATCTTCTCGGCCGCTCGTGTGCATGTGCTCCTCGATCAGCGCGGCGGGGATCGTCGCCTCCGCGACGACGCGCTTGCCACGCGTGCGCAATATGTTGACCTGCGAGCTCTTCTTGTCGGTGGCGAAGTTCGACTCCAGGTAGAAGTCGGTGATGCCCTCGTAGTTCGAGGTGATCCACGCGCACGCCGCGGCGGTCGCCTTGCCCGTGAGGTTCTGCCCCGCCGCGTCGCCGGTCGTGTAGTCAAAGCGCGTGAACAGGATCCGGCTGGCCGAGTACTGCTCGATGCCCCGCAGCCGGCCGGTACCGCGTCGTGCTCTCCGCCGCCTGCTTGATCTCGGCGAAGTGCTCGGTCAGCCATTCCCCGAACGCTCGCGCCTCGCGTGCGCTCTCGAACACGAAGGCGGGCGCGCGCTGCATGGCGTCGTCGAGGATCGTGGTCTTCACGCCGCCGGCCTCGCGCAGCATCTTCATGCCGCGGTTGTAGCTCGCGACCAGGGTGCCCTCGGTGGTCGCCAGGGGAACGTAGAACTCGCCCTGCGCGTGCTCTCCGTCGACGAGCAGCGGCCCGGCGATGCCGATCGGCACCTGCGCGACCCCGGTGAAGTGCTCGACGTTCCCGGGCAGAATCGCCGGATCGAACGAGTAATGGGAGACGTGCTCCAGCGCCACGCCGGTCTGCTCGCGAGAGGAAGGCACGGCGCGCCGCCGCCGCCTCGGGCGTGTAGTCGTTGTCGCGATCGCGCGGAATCTTCCGGCGCGTTGTCTGACTGGTGGGCATCTCTCCCTCTGCGTCTCCCTCTGCGCGATCATCGCCGACGGTCACAGGCGGCGCGTCAGTAGTTCTTACGGTCAGGGGACGGATCCGACCACGATGTCGCCAGCTCACCGGAAGGTACACTCATTTCCTAGAGTGTGAGGGCTCTAGTGTGAGAGTGCAGCGTGGACCTTGTGACAAGAGCAACGACCTGATCGGGTGGGCCGGATGAGCGAGGCCTTGCATGTCGGCACACGGTCCGACGTCGCCGTCGAGGGCACGCAGATCGGCGAGCTGCCCGATGCGCTGAGCCACCGCGAGGAGCTCGAGAGGCGGCTGTCGGGCAAGCGACCCGCGGTGTTCCTCGATTACGACGGGACGCTGACGCCGATCGTGGCCCGACCGCAGGACGCGGTCCTCTCCGACGGCATGCGCGAGGTGGTGCGCGCCCTGGCCCAACGCTGCACGGTCTGCGTGGTCAGCGGGCGGGACCGCGTCGTGGTGCAGCAGCTGATGGGCATCGACGATCTGATCACGGCCGGAAGCCATGGCTTCGACATCTGGAGTCCTCGGGAGGGCACCATCGAGCACCCGGCCGCCGATGGTTTCGGTGGCCTGCTCGAGCGCGTCCGGACGGGCCTGGGCCAGATGTTGAGCGCGATCGAGGGCATCAATATCGAGCCCAAGAGATCCTCGGTCGCGGTCCACTACCGCAACGTGTTCGAGCCGGACCGCCAACGGGTCAGGGAGGCGGTCGACGCGCTGCTGGCGAGGTTCCCCAGCGAGCTCAAGGTGACGCCCGGCAAGATGGTCTATGAGATCCAGCCAAACGTGGACTGGCACAAGGGCAAGGCCGTGCTGCACCTGCTGGGTGTGCTCGGGCTCGACCGCGACGACGTGATGCCGCTGTACCTTGGCGACGACATCACCGACGAGGATGCCTTTGCCGTCCTCAGGGGCCGGGGCATCGGCATCTTCGTCGGCAGTCCCGAGGACCCCGAGGTGGCCGGGCGCCGCACCCTGGCGAGCTACGTACTGGCCTCCACGCGACACGTCGAGCAGTTCCTGGACGCGCTCGCGCGCTGAGTCCGAGGATAGGCCCGTGCACGGCTTCAAGCTCACCTACGATCACTTCTCCCGCACCGAGGAGGGGCTGCGGGAGGCGCTGACCTCGACCGGCAACGGCTACTTCTGCACGCGCGGCGCCGCCGAGTGGGAGGACTCCACCGGCGGGCACTATCCCGGAACCTACGCACACGACGTCTACGACCGCGAGACGACGATCATGGGCGGCCGCCCGGTCCCCAACGAGGACCTCGTCGCCCTGCCCAACTGGCTGGTGCTGAAGCTGCGCATCGACGGGGAGGAGCCGATCCGCCTGGAGGACGTCGAGCTGCTCTCCTACCGGCACGAGCTCGACGTTCGCTGTGCGGTCGTCCTGCGTGAGCTGCGCGTCCGCGACCGGGCCGGCCGGGAGACCACTTTGCTCAGCCGCCGCTTCGTCAGCATGGCCCGCATGCACCAGGCGGCCCTGGCCTGGACAATCACCGCGCACAACTGGTCCGGCAGGTTCGAGGTGATCTCGGCACTTGACGGGCGGGTGATGAACCTCGGCGTGGCCCGCTATCGCCAGCTCGAGGGCCGCCACCTGGACGGCGGCAGCACGAGGACCTTCGGCACCGACGTGATCGCGCTCAAGTCGCGCACCCGGCAGTCGAGCATCGAGATCGCCGAGGCGGCGCGCACGCGCATCTACGGTGAGGAGGGGGAGCTCGAGGTCACACGCAGCGTCTACCAGAACGAGGACTACATACAGCAGGTCCTGGCGTTCGAGATGGGCGAAGAGGCGCCGGTTCACGTAGAGAAGATGGTCTCGCTGTACACCTCCCGAGACCGGGCGATCACCGAGCCCCTGTCCAACGCCGAGAAGAGCGTGACCCGCTATCTCGGATTCGAGGAGGCCCTCGAGGAGCACATGCGCGCTTGGGAGGACCTCTGGCAGGTCTGCGACATCCACCTCCCGGGCGACGAGCGGGTGCAGTTCCTGCTGCGCCTGCACATCTCTCACATCCTGCAGGTCTGCTCGCGGTTCACGCCCTACCAGGACGCGGGCGTACCCGCGCGCGGCCTGAACGGTGAGGCCTACCGTGGGCATGTCTTCTGGGACGAGCTCTACGTGTACCCGTTCCTGAACTTCCGCCTGCCGGAGATCACACGCGGGCTGCTCATGTATCGCTACCGACGGCTGGGCGAGGCGCGCGCCGCCGCGCTGCAGGCCGGCTATCGGGGGGCGATGTACCCGTGGCAGAGCGGCAGCGACGGGCAGGAGGAGACACAGGTTGCCCATCTGAACCCGGTGTCGGGACGGTGGGAGCCGGACCTGAGCCGCAACCAGCGTCACGTCAACGCGGCCATCTTCTACAACATCTGGCACTACAACCAGTCCACCGGGGACGTCCGCTTCCTGCGCGACCACGGCGCCGAGATGATGCTCGAGATCGCGCGCTTCTGGTCGTCGATCGCCCACTTCAACCCCGACCGCTGCCGGTGGGAGATACACGGCGTGATGGGACCCGACGAGTTCCACGAGAAGTATCCGGGAGCCGCCGAGGCCGGCCTGCGCAACAACGCCTACACCAATGTGATGGCCGCCTGGATATGCGACACCGCACAGAAGGTCCTCGACCTGCTCCCGGCCAGTCGCCGCAGGGGTCTGAGGGTCCAGCTGCGCCTTACCGACGAGGAGCTGGCCAGGTGGGGGGAGATCAGCCAGAGGATGTTCGTGCCCTTCAACGACGACGGCATCATCAGCCAGTTCGAGGGCTATGAGGAGCTCGAGGAGCTCGACTGGGAGGACTACCGCGCCCGCCACGGCAACATCCAGCGGCTCGACCGGATCCTTCACGCCGAGGGCGACGATCCGAACCGCTACAAGGTCGCCAAGCAGGCCGACACGGTCATGCTGTTCTTCCTGTTCCCCGACGAGGAGCTTCGGCGGATCTTCACGCGACTCGGCTACGAGTACCTGCCCGACACCGCCCGCAGGAACGTCGACTACTACGAGCGCCGGACCTCCCACGGCTCGACGCTGAGCTTTGTCACCCACGCGGGCGTCCTGGCCGGCATCGACCCCGAGAGCTCGTGGGAGCGTTTCGCCGTCGCCCTGGAGAGCGACGTCTCGGACATCCAGGGCGGCACGACCAAGGAGGGCATCCACCTGGGCGTGATGTCGGGAACGCTCGATCTGGTGCAGCGCGTGTACCCGGGCACGGAAATCGACGGTGATCTCCTGCGCTTCAACCCGAGGCTGATCGAGCGGCTCGACGGGCTGTCCTTCCCCATGCAGTTCCGCGGGACCTACATCACGGTGACGCTCGAGGCGGGAAGGCTGACGGTGCTCGTTGACGCGGAGGGCGCCAGCCGGCCGATCAGGGTCTGCGTGGGTGATGAGATCCGGGAGCTCGGTGCCGGCGAGGGCGCCACGTTCACCCTGCCCGACGGTGCGGCGCTCGCGCGCAGCGAGCTCTAGGGGTCAGGGCCGAAGCCAGGTGTCAGCGACCTTCTCGGGGGCGATCTTCGACGTCGACGGCGTGCTCGTCGACTCTCCGCACGAGCGAGCCTGGCGCGAGGCCCTGCGTGAGCTGTTCGAGACCAGCTGGAGCGACGTGCGTGACCAGACGACCTACGCGCCCGAGCGGTTCACCGCGCAGGTCTACCAGCAGGTCGTCTCGGGCAAGCCACGCATGGATGGCGCCCTCGCCGCCCTGGAGTACTTCCACGTGCCGCAGGCGCAGGCGCGGGTGGAGCCCTACGCCACCCTCAAGCAGCAGATGGTGCTCGAGCTGATCGGTGCAGGCGAGTTCAACGCGTTCCCCGATGCCCTGTCGTTCGTCCTCGCGGTCCGCGCGGCCGGAATCCCGCTGGCCGCGGCCTCATCCTCCAAGAACGCCAACCTGATGCTGCGCAGGGTCCGGCTCGACAGCTTCGCCGAGGAGCATCGGCTCGACTACGACTTCGTGCGACCTGGCCTCACCCTGCTGGACGTCTTTGACGCCGACATCTCCGGCCGGGACCTGGCGCACGGCAAGCCGGCCCCGGAGATCTTCCTCAATGCCGCCGCGGAGCTGGGCGTGGCCGCCGCGGGGTGCTTCGTGGTCGAGGACGCCGTCGTCGGCGTCCAGGCGGCGAGGGCGGGGGGCATGGCGGCCCTCGGAGTGGCTCGTGCCGAGGACGCCCCGCTCCTCGCGGCCGCCGGCGCCGACCTCGTCGTGACCACGCTGGACGACGTGGACCTCGAGCGCCTCCGAGAGGGCAGGCTGGCAAGGCGAGGGAATTGACCCGCGTGCCGATGCTCCTCCTCGGGTGCGGCGAGAGTGTGGGTTTCTACGGGGTTCGATCACGCCTTGCTACCGATGGCTCGAGGCGCTCGGGTCCGTACCCTGCGGCCGATGGCTGATCCGCTCACCCCCCTTGACGCGACGTTCCTCGAGCTCGAGCAGATGGACGAGGGGGCGACCATGCACATCGGCGGCGTGATGGTCTTCGATCCGCTGCCCGGCGGAGCGGTGCCGTCGCTGGCGGCGGTGCGCACCGACATCGCATCGCGCCTGACCCTGCTGCCGCGCTACTGCGAGCGGCTCTCCTCGGAGCGAACCGGCGGCCTGAGCTGGCCGAACTGGCAGGACGATCCCAAGTTCGACATCGCCAACCACGTGCACCATGCGGCGCTGCCCACGCCGGGCCGTGACGAGGAGCTGTGCGAGTGGGCTGCGGACTTCTTCTCACATCGGCTCGATCGCACGCGCCCGCTGTGGGAGATGGTGCTGGTGGAGGGGCTCGAGCACGGTCGCTGGGCGCTGGCCACGAAGACCCACCACTGTCTCGTGGACGGGGTCGGGTCCGTCGACGTGGCCCATCTGCTGCTCGACCCCGAGCCGCCCGCGCCCCAGCAGGCCTCGGGTGAGCCGGGCTCGCGCTGGCAGGCGCTCCTGGCGCATTCACCGGAAGCCGTCGCCGGTCTGACGAGCACGGCCGCCGGCGTGACGGCCGCCGGCGTGCGTGCGGCGCTGCACCCCCGCGAGGCGCTTGAGAAGGCCCGCTCGGTGGCAGAGCTGATCGTGCGCGACGAGCTGATCGGCGCGCCCCACACGAGCCTCAACATCCCGATCGGCGCGACGCGCCGGTTCGAGATCGTGCGCGCCTCCTTGCCCGAGCTGAAGGCGATCGGACGCGAGTACGGCGGCTCGGTCAACGACGTGGTGCTGGCGGCATGCACCGCCGGCCTGCGCCGCCTGCTGCTCTCGCGGCACGAGACGCCCCCACCCCAGTGGCTGCGCGCGATGGTCCCCATGAACGTGCGCGACGCCTCCGAGAAGCTCGCGCTCGGCAACCGCATCAGCTCGCTGTTCGTGGAGCTGCCGGTCGCCGAGCCCGACGCGCTCGCGCGCCTGCGCCGAGTCGTGGAGAACACGCGCAGGCTGAAGGCGTCAAGTGCGGCGCTCGGCGCCGACACGATGCTCGATCTCGCCGCCCTCGCTCCGCCGGTCCTGCACGCGGCGATCGCGCACTCGCTGTACGCGACGCGCCTGTTCAATCTGACGATCACCAACGTGCCGGGACCACGGGACCCGCTCTACGCGTTCGGCGCGCCGCTGCGCGAGATCCATCCGATCGTCCCGCTGGCGGCAGAGCACGCCGTCGGCATCGCGGTCATCTCATACGACGGCGGCGTCGTGCTCGGCCTGGGCGCGGACCGCGACTCCACGCCCGACCTCCATGTCCTCGCCGAGGGCGTGCAGGAGGGCTTCGACGAGCTCTCGAGGCTGACCTCCTCGAAGGAGCCGAGCCGTCCGGCGAAGCGCAGGACGGCCGGGTCGAGCTCATCGCGCGCGGGGGCCGCGACCTGAGCCGGCGCGGCGGCGAGGCTCGAGCAGCTTCGGCAAACGCGAGCAGCGATGGCACACGTCGACGAGGAACCGACATCCGAGCGCCGGCACGCGGTCCATCGGCGCCCGCGGATCGTGATCGTGGGCGGCGGCGTGGCGGCGCTGGAGGCGCTGCTCGCGCTGCGCGACCTGCTCGACGGGCTCATCAGCATCGACATCGTGGCGCCCACCGAGGAGTTCGTCTACCGCCCACTGTCGGTCGCCGAGCCGTTCGGTATGGCCGAGCCGCACCGCTTCGATCTGGTCGGTATCGCTGCCGACCACGGCGCGGAGCTGCACGGCGGTGTGGTCGAATCGGTGGATCACGATCAGACCCTCGTGAAGGTGCGCGGAGGCCGTGCGCTCACCTACGACGTCCTGCTGATCGCCGTCGGTGCCCGTCCGCGGGAGTGGCTCGCGGGCGCGATCCCCTTCGCCGGGCCCGAGGACGTACCGCGGCTGCGCGCGCTCGTGGCACAGCTCGACGCGGGTGCTCTCGAAAGCGTCGTGTTCACTGCTCCGACCACGTCCACCTGGACGCTGCCTCTGTACGAGCTGGCGATGCTGACGGCTGCCCGCATCGCCGAGCACGGGCTCGGAGGTATACAGCTGACCGTCGCGACTCCCGAGACGCACGCGCTGGAGTTGTTCGGTCCGGCGGCCTCCCGACACCTCGGCGAGCTGTTCGCCAACCGCGCGATCGCGCTGAAGACCGCCGTGCGCGCCGTGTCGCTCGAGAACGGCCGTCTGAGGCTGGAGCCCGACGGGCATATAGGAGCCGACCGCGTCGTGGCTCTGCCGGAGCTCCAGGGTGACCCGATCCCGGGACTGCCGCGCGACGAGGCGGGCTTCATACCCGTGGACGAGCACGGCGCGGTGCGCGGGCTTACGGGCGTCTATGCCGCGGGCGACGCCACCGCGTATCCGGTCAAGCAGGGTGGGCTCGCCGCTCAGCAGGCCGACGCGGCGGCGGAGGCGATCGCCGCCGGTCTCGGCGCGGCGGTCGAGCCACGGCCCTTTCATCCGATGCTGCGCGCCCAGATGCTGACGGGGCTCATGCCCACATACCTCGTCTCCGGCGTGTCGAAGGACGGGGGTCGCGGGTCGCGAGTGGCCTTCAATCCGTTGTGGTGGCCGCCCAGCAAGATCGCGGGACGCTACCTCGCACCCTACCTCGCCGGTCACGGCTCGGTCGGAGGGGCCGATCAGCTGGTCGAGCGTTCGCCGCCGGGTCCGAGGGCGGCAGAGCTGGCGGCCGCCGAGCACGAGGAGGCGCGCCAGGTCGCACTCGCGTTCGCCGAGAGCGATGCCGCGCACGCCGACTACAGATCCGCGCTGCAGTGGCTCGACACGTTGGAACAGCTCGACGGACTGCTTGCGCCCGCGCACGCCGAGAAACGGGCGCAGTGGCGTCGGCTCGCGCACTAGGGTGCCCAGGGTCGCGCCGCGGCGGGCAGCGGCCCCGTGCTGCTCCTTATCCACGGAATGGCGGGCACCTACCAGAACTGGCAGGAGGTGATCGAGCCCCTCGCGCGCGAGCACACCGTCATCGCACCCGACCTCCCCGGTCACGGCACCTCGCAGCCCGGTCACGGCGACTACTCCCTCGGCGCCTTCGCCGCCGGCCTGCGCGATCTCCTGCTCGCGCTCGGCCATGATCGCGCGACCCTCGTCGGGCACTCGCTCGGCGGCGGGATCGCGATGCAGTTCGCCTACCAGTTCCCGGAGATCATCGAGCGCCTGGTACTCGTCTCAAGCGGCGGGCTCGGCTCGGAGGTCAGCCCGGTGCTGCGCGCCGCCGCCCTGCCGGGTGCCGATCTGTTCATCGCCGCGACGGCCGGTCCCGGAGGGAGGGCGGGGTCCGCGGTGGCGCGGGGCCTTGCGGCCGTCGGGCTGAGGCCGAATGCGGACGTCGCGGAGGTCGCGCGCGGATACGCCTCGCTCGCCGACCCCGACCGCCGCTCGGCCTTCCTGTCCACGCTGCGCGCCGTGGTCGGCACCGACGGGCAGCGGGTCCACGCCGGTGACCGGCTGTACCTGGCCGAGGGCGTGCCGGTCCTGATCATCTGGGGCGAGAATGACCCGATGATTCCGGTCCACCACGCCGAAGAGGCCCACAGGGCCATCCCGGGCAGTCGCCTTGCGATCTTCGACGGCGTGGGCCATCTGCCACAGCTCGAGGCGCCGGGGCGTTTCGTCGCCGTGCTCGAGCGATTCCTCGCCGAGACCGAGCCGGCGCAGTGGGACGCCAAACGGTGGGGTGCCCGCTTGACAGCCACCGGGTAGGGAAGGCCGCCGGCGCACCGGCGCGCGCTCAGAGCTCGACAGGGCCTGCGCCGATGCCTACGGGTATGAGCGTGCGACCCGGTCACCTGTCCATCCGGTTGGTAAATGCCCGTTGACAGGGCGCTCGGTGCCGTGCCACGACCACGGCCACCGCGGAGATATTGACGCCTCACCTCGATCCCTGTAATCTCGGTAAACATATGTTCACTGAGCCGATGGCGCCCGCGCCGACGGTACGGCTGGACCCTCGTCTGCCGCCGGCAGGGGTGAGCCGATGAGCGAGATGAGGGCCATCGATGCAGCCTGGCTGCGCATGGACCGCCCGACCAACCTGGCCATCATCACGAGCGTCATGTGGCTCGCCCGCACGCCGGACTGGGGGGCCGTCGAAGAGCTGCTCCGCGAGCGGCTGATCGATCGCTTCCCGCGCTTCAGCCAACGCGCCGTGGAACCGCGCATGGGGATCGGCGTGCCGCGGTGGGAGGACGATCCCGGCTTCGAGCTGCGGCGACACCTGCATCGCCACATGTTGCCCGCCCCCGGCGACCAGGCCGCGCTTGAGACGTTCGTCGGAGTCCTGCAGTCAACACCACTGGATCGCGACAAGCCGCTGTGGAGCGTGCACCTCGTGGACGGCTTCGGTGACGGTGCCGCGATCGTCTGGCGGATCCAGCACTGCATCGTTGACGGGATCTCGCTCGCGCGCGTGCTGTGGTCGCTCAGCGACGATGGGCCGGGCGCCGGGATCGCGCCGGAGGCGAGGCGGCCGCCCCGGCTGCCCGTCGCGCCGGCGATGCTGGCCGGTCGCAGGCTCGCAACGACGATCGCCCGCGAGACGCGCGACGCGGTGGCGCACCCGGGCGAGATCCTCCACGGGCGGGTCGCCGGTCTCGACACGCTGTCGCTCGCGAAGATCGCGCGTACGGGCCCGGACGCCCCCACGGTGCTGAAGGGCCCTCTGGGCGTGCCGCAGCGCACCAGCTGGACCACGCCGATGTCGCTCGAGGAGGTAAAGCGGATCGGGCGCCCGACCGCCGCCACCGTCAACGACGTCGCGCTCGCGGCGCTCGCCGGGGCCCTGCGCGACCACCTGGCCGCCCGCGACAGCCTCGTCGAGGAGATCCGCGCCTACATGCCGTTCAACCTGCGCCCGCTCGACGAGCCGATCCCGCGCGAGCTCGGCAACATGTTCGGCCTGGTCTTCCTGTCGCTGCCGGTCGGCGTCGCGACCCGCCGCGAGCGACTCGCGTGCGTGCAGCGACGCATGAGCGAGATCAAGCGCTCGGGCGAGGGCCGCGTGGTATTCGACGGGCTGTGCGTGATGGGGGTGTGGCCGCCTCCCAACGCGCGGCTGTGGACCGACTTCTTCTCGGCCAAGGCGAGCGTCGTAGTGTCGAACATCGCCGGGCCGGACGAGCCGATTCGCCTGGCCGGCGTGACCGTGAAGGGCATGCTCATAATGGCGCCGCGCTCGGGCAGCGTCGCGCTCGGCGTCACTATCTTCAGCTACAACGGCCGCGTGAGCATCGGCGTGAACGCCGATGCCGGTCTACTGCCCGACCCGTCCGAGCTGGTGCACGCGATCGTCGCCGAGCTGCGTGCGCTGCGCGACCTCAGGGTCCCAGCCGGACCGGAAGCGTCTTGAGCTGGTTGGCGAACCCCGACTCGACGTACCGCGGGGTGCCGGCGATCTCCATGTCGGGGAACCGCACGAGCGTCTCCTCGATCAGGATTCGCAGCTCCAAACGCGCCAGGGCGGTCCCCAGGCAGAAGTGCCGGCCACCGGCACCGAACGCCTGGTGCTCGGGGTTTCGGGTCACGTCGAAGCGGTCGGGGTCCTCATAACGCGTCTCGTCGCGATTGGAGGAGGGGTACCACATCACGAGCTTCTCGCCCTCGCGGATGCTCTGCCCGTGCAGCTCGGTGTCGTGGGTCGCGGTGCGGGCGAAGTGGGCGAAGGCGGGGAACATGCGCAGCGCCTCCTCGACCGTGCTCGCCACGAGCGAGGGGTCCTCGATGACCTTGCGCCGCTCCTCGGGGTTCTCCATCAAGGCGCGCATGCCGCTGCAGTAGGTGGCCTTGGTCGAGTCGTTGCCGGCCGCCATCAGCAGGAAGAACCCCATCACGATCTCGTGGTCCTCGAGGCGCTCGCCGTCGATCTCCGCGTGCACGAGCACGCTCGTCAGATCGTCGGTCGGGGTCTCGCGGCGTTCGGCGATGAGCTCGTTGCAGCGCTCGAAGACCTTTGGCACGAGGCGTTCCATCACCTCCTGCGTGCCCTCCGGCGTCGCGTCGGGGTCGCCCGCACCGACGATCGCGTTCATGAGGTTCGCCCACATCTCGTCTTCCTCGGGTGCGAGGCCCATGAAGCTGCCGATCACCCGCGCCACCACCGGCTGCGCGACGTCGGTGACCAGGTCGCAGGTCTCGCGGCCCTCGAGCCGGTCGAGCACCTCGACCGTGATCGCACGGATCGCGTCCTCGTGCTCGGCGATCCGCTTCGGCGTGAAGCCCCGCTGGAAGAGCGCCTTGATGCGGTCGTGCTTGGGCGGGTCCATGCCGATGAACATCGCCTGCTGCAGCTCGAGCGAGAGGCCCGCGTTCTTCGTGCCCGTGAAGCCGCCGAGTTCTGACGAGTAGGTCTGCCAGTCGCGGCTGACCTCGTACACGTCGTCGGCGGTCGTCACCGACCAGAAGCCGTCCTCGTCGGGGTACTCGGTGATGCCGTCGGTCCAGTGGACCGGGCACTCCGAGCGCAGCCGGCGGAACAGCTCGAGCGGCGGCCCGTCCAGGAAGTTCATGCGGTCCCCGACGCGTATCTGATCGATCGGCGTCTGATCCCGGCTCGTGGTGCTCATCGACTCCCCTCCGGCAGTGGCGTTGCTGCTTGACGGGAAGAAGCCTACTCCTCTGCGCCTCTGCGCTCGTGCCGTCGGGCATCTCGCGCGGCGCCTCAGCCGGCGGGCGGGCCCTGCACGGTAACGCGCGCGATCGTGGTGATCGACTGGTAGTAGACGTCGCGCGCGAAGCCCGGCGCCGGGAACAGGAAGCCCTGGCTGGGTGAGGGGATATCGACGCGGGCCTTGTCAAGGCCGGTGTCGAGGTCGAGCACCACCAGCTGGTCGCTGCCCGTGCGCAGCGAGGCGCGCCGGGCCGCCGACGAGCGCGCGAAGAGCTGGATGGAGGGTCGCAGCGCGCGCCTGACGATCGGATGCCGGAGCGCCGCGACGTCCCGCCAGTCCTGGGCCACGAGCTCGCGCGTGTCCCCGTAGAGGATGAGGTGCCCGGCGTGGGCGAACCGATCGCGGCGCCACAGAGGCACGAGCTCGCCGCGGGACAGGCGCCAGGCGCGCAGGACGGCGTTACCGGCGTCATAGGCGACGAGCACGCCGCCAACGGGATCCCAGGCCGGGGGGTTCGACTGCGTGCCGAACGGAAGGCCGCTGACCTCCACCGAGCGTGCGCTGCGGTCGTCCTCGCGCCGCACCCACCACAGTCGCAGCGGGTCCGGCTCCGAGCCGCTGCCGAGCATCGTGCGATCGGTGCTGTTGCGTCCGTTGTCCATCCACACGACGTGTTCGTCGGTGATCACCGGGTCCCATCCGTAGCTGCGCCCGGGCGCCGGTCCGTAGGACGGCCGCCAGTCCTCCTCGATCTCCAGGCGTCCGGCCGCACGGTCGAGCCACAGGCGGAACACGGTGGTCGTGCCGACGGCGATGACGCTCTGCCCGTCGCTCGATAGGCGCGCGATCGAGGGCTCCGGAAGGCGGAGCGCCGGTGCCACCGCCAGCAGCGTCTCGGGGTCGAGGACCGACACCGTCGAGGGCTCAAGGCCCGCGGGCGCGTCGCAGTCCTTCATCACCAGCTCGCCACCGTCCAGCACGACGAACGAGTTGTGGGGCCGCGGGACCGGCAACCGGTGCGAGGCGAGCACGTCGAGATCGGCGCTCAGGCGATGGGCCCAGCGGCCGAAGACCATGTGCAGGTCGCCGCTCGCGTGAGCCGCGATGCCGCCCGGCCAGAACGGGCCGCCGGGCAGGCGCGGGGTGCTCGCCGTGACAGCGAGCGTCATCGGGTCGAGGCGCTCCACCCAGGCTGTGACCGGCGTCGACTGGGGTCCGCCTCGGGGAATGTCGTGGCGCAGCGCGTAGAGCTCGCCCGGCTCGCGGCGCACGAGCGCGTCCGTTGCGAACGCATCCACGACCGCGGCGAGCTCCAGACGCTCGCCCGGGGCGATCGCCAGGCCCGGCACGCCCTCCGCGCAGCAGTGGCGCATGGGGCCACCGTCCTCACAGCTCCACGGGCGCGGCCAGTACGCGCCGGCGCTCACGCGGGCAGCGCCGGCGTCAGCGTTCCGCTTCGCATGCATAGCTCGGCGAGCATGTTCGCCAGACGCCGGCGCTCGTGTTCGTGCTCTGCCAGTCGGGCGCGACCCGTCGACTTGTCGAGCGAGGTTGCGCGCCTCGTCGGGATCGCTCTGCAGGTCATACAGCTCGTATTCGGGCCGGCGCCCTGCCCGCCGGGTCGAGGTAGACCGCGTACTTCCAGCGTGCGTCGCGCACGCAGCGGACGCGGTTGGCTGTCCGGAGGCGTTCTGCATCGCGGTGCCGGCCTGGTGATCGTCGTAGGTGAACAGCACCGCGTCGCGCACCGACCGGCGCTCGCCGCGAAGCAACGGGCCCAGGTCGCGCCCGTCGAAGCGCTCGGGCGCGACCGCGCGCCGGCGAGCCCGAGGAGGGTGGGAACGATGTCGAGCAGCGACACGAGCGCGTCGCTCTCGCGCGGCTGCGGGAACAGTCGCGGGTTCGAGATCAGCGAACGGCACCCGGATCGTCTCCTCGTAGGCGTTGAAGATCTTCTGGCGCAGGCCGCCGTGGGAGAGGCCCATCTCGCCGTGGTCGGAGATGCGCGCGATCACGGTGCGTGCGCGCAGTGAGCCGGGATCCTCGGCCGGACCCGAGCGCCTCGAGCAGGCGCCCGATCTTCTCGTCCACGACCCTGTGCAGGTGGGCGTAGAAGTCGACGTACTCCTGCTGGGCGCGACGGTCGCGAAGCGGCTCCCAGGTAGGTGTCCATGCCGATCTCTCGACAGCGCCTGCATGGCCGGCTTCTCGCGCAGGTCCTCGTCGAGCGTCGGCGGCAGCGGCACGCCGAGGCCGCGGAACTCGCTCGGCGCGTAGCCGCCCTGCCTGTAGGAGGCCGGGTAGCCGAGCACGTCGTGAGGGTTCACCAGCGAGAAGACGAGGCAGAACGGCTCCGGCAGGTCGCTGCGCGCGAGCCACGCCTCCATCTGGCGGGTGTAGTCCTCATCCCAGCCGTCGTGCGTCGTGCCCGGCGTTCCCGCCCCCGAAGTGCTCGGCCTTGGTGTCGCCGCCGGCGTCCGGCGGCTCCCATTCGGCGAAGCCGTAGTCGCGCTCGATGCGCTCGGGGTCGGCGGCGCTCCAGCTGGGCCGTTGACTGGCTTGCTGAGGTGCCACTTGCCCTTCAGCGCGACGTGGTAGCCGCGCTCGGCGCAGCAGCGTCGCGAGCGTGTCGATCCCCGGTGGCAGCTCGGGCTCGTGGCCGCTCTTGGGCCCCAGGCGCAGGACGTTGCGCACGAAGCCCGCTGGCCAGCCTGCCGCGCGGCATCTCGCCGCTGAGCGCCATGCGCGCCGCCGTGCGCAGCGCGGCCGGCGCGTTCCTGCGGTCGGGCCACAGGTCGCCCTCGGTCAGCGTCAGCGTGACGCCGTGGCGGGAGGGACGTTTGCCGGTCAGGAAGCTCGCGCGGCTCGGCGAGCACATCGCGGTTGCGGTGAACGCGCGCGTGAAGGTCATGCCGGTGCGCCGCAGCTCGGCGTCGTTCGGCGCCAGCTCGTCGAGCCACGCGGGTCCTCGGGCCAGTGCTGCGGCTGGCGCTGCTGGTCGGTGATCAGCAGCACCAGGTTCGGCGGGGAGGACGCCTCGGCCATCGCGCCGGGAATCTAACAGCCCACCCTCGGTCGTCCACCTGCTCGGCCCGGCGGCGCGGGCGGTCCCTTCGCGTCCTCGAGCGGCTCCAGTTCATAGAGTCTGCACCGATGTTCGACCTCGACGCATACCTCGCGAGGATCGACCTGCGCGGTCGCCCCGGCATCGCGGAGGTCCACCGGGCGCACGCGACCTCGATCCCGTTCGAGAACCTCGATCCGCAGCGTGGCGTGCCGGTATCGCTCGCGCTCGAGGACCTCGAACGCAAGCTCGTCTCTCAGCGCCGCGGCGGTTACTGCTTCGAGCAGAACCTCCTGCTGAAGGCGGCGTTCGAGGCGCTCGGCGCGAACACCGATCTGCTGCTCGCGCGAGTGCGCCTCGGCGCGAGCGGGGCCATCCGGCCGCGTAGCCACCTCGTGCTGCGCGTGCACGCCGAGGGTGCCAGTTGGCACGCGGACGTCGGCTTCGGCCTCGGCACCCTGCTCGAGCCCCTGCCGTTCGGTCCCGCCGGAGTCCACGAGCAGTCGGGCTGGCGCTATCGCGTGATCGAGGACGGCCCCGAGCTCGTGCTCCAGCGAGCCGAGCGCGACGGGTGGGTGGACCTGTACAGCTTCGTGGCGCAGCCGGTGCCTCCCGTTGACGTCGAGACGAGCAACTGGTGGACCTCGACCAGTCCGCGCTCGCCTTTCGTAACCGGACTGTTCGTCGGCATCCAGCGTGACGAGGGCGTGCATGCGTCGCTGAGCGACTGGAACGGGCTCGAGCTCGTCGAGCAGACGCCCGCCGACAGGAGGGTGACGGCGGTTGCGCGCCAGGAGATACCCGAGCTGCTCGCCGAGCGTTTTGCGCTCGGCGGCTTCACGCTCGGTGCCGACGGTCGTCTTGAGCCGGGCCCGCCCGAGTAGGGCGTTCGGGCGAGCCGCTGCGCCTACTTCTCGGTGGGCATGTAGGGCGCGAGCTCGCGGCGGGCGATCGACAGCTTGTGCACCTCGTCGGGGCCGTCGGCGAGGCGCAGGGTGCGCAGGTGGGCGTAGCTGGAGGCGAGGTGGAAGTCATCGGAGACGCCGCCGCCGCCGTGGACCTGGATCGCGCGGTCGATCACCTTCAGGGCGACGTTCGGCGCGGCGACCTTGATCGCGGCGATCTCGGTGCGGGCGATGGCGGTTGCCGACGGTGTCCATCAGCCAGGCCGCCTTCAGCGTGAGCAGGCGCGCCATCTCGATCTCGATGCGCGACTCGGCGATCCAGTCCTGGATGTTGGCGCGCGAGGCGAGCGGCTGCCCGAAGGTGACGCGGGAGACCGCGCGGGCGCACATCGCCTCGAGCGCCCGCTCGGCGGCGCCGAGCGCGCGCATGCAGTGGTGGATGCGCCCCGGGCCGAGGCGGGCCTGGGCGATCATGAAGCCATCGCCCTCGCCGGCGATCAGGTTGGAGGCGGGCACCCGCACGTCGGCGAACTCGATTTCGGCGTGGCCCTCCTGGTCCTGGTAGCCGAACACGGGCAGTCCGCGCACGATCGTCACGCCGGGGGTGTCGAGCGGCACGAGGATCTGGCTCTGCTGGCGGTGGCGCGGCCCGTCGGTGAGGGTCTTGCCCATCACGATCATGATCCGGCAGTGGGGTGCAGGGCGCCCGAGGTCCACCACTTGCGGCCGTTGAGCACGTAGTCCTCGCCGTCGCGCTCGATGCGCAGCGCGATGTTGGTCGCGTCCGAGGAGGCGACGTCGGGCTCGGTCATCGCGAACGCCGAGCGGATCTCGCCCGTCGAGCAGCGGCGTCAGCCAGCGATCCTTCTGCTCGGGGGTGGCGAACTGGATAGAGCACCTCCATGTTGCCGGTGTCCGGGCGCCGAGCAGTTGCAGGCCTCCGAGGCGATGTGCGAGCGCCCGAGGATCTCGGCCAGCGGCGCGTAGTCGCTGTTGGAGAGCCCCGCCCCGAGCGAGGCGTCGGGGAGGAACATGTTCCACAGCCCGGCCTCGCGCGCGCGTCGTCTTGAGCTCCTCCATGATCGCCGGCTGGTGGTGGGGGTCGCCGGAGTCCCGCAGCTGGCGCTCGTAGACCTCCTCGGCGGGATAGACGTGCTCGTCCATGAACGCGGTGAGGCGCTCCTTGAACTCAGAGCAGCGCTGGCTTGGCTGGAAGTCCATCGAGTCTCCTTTGTCGGCGGGGGTTCGAGGTGTATATCGAGTCCGGCCCGGCGCGTGCAGCACGGCGGCAGTCAAGGACATAGGCTGCCCGGCATGACGGATGGCCCGGGCGCAGCCAGCTACCGAGCGGCCGGCGTGGACTACGACGCGCTCGATGCGGCCAAGCGCATGGCGATCGACCAAGGCGCTGTCCACCTCCCCGCTGCTCGCGGGCGGCGGCGGCCGCGCGCTCGACTCCTCCCGCGGGGAGCCGGCGTTCGTGTTCGAGCTCGACGGGCGGGCGTTCGCGTTCGTGGTGGAGGGGCTGGGCACGAAGTCGATCGTGGCGCGCCAGGTGCTCGAAGGCCAGGGGATCAACCGCTTCGGCGACGTGGCCTACGACACGGTCGCCGCGATCGTCAACGACCTCTGCTGCGTCGGCGCGCTGCCGCTCGTGGTCAACGCCTACTTCGCGACCGGGGCCTCGGAGTGGTACCGGCAGCCGAGCGCGCCGGCGGCGCTGCTGGAGGGCTGGCGCAGGGCCTGCGCGGACGCGGGCTGCGCGTGGGGAGGCGGGGAGTCGCCGTCGCTGCCCGGGCCTGCTCGACGAGCGGGACATCGAGCTGGCGGGCGCCGCGGTGGGCGTGGTGCCCGAGGGCCGCTCGCCCGATCCTCGGAGCGGAGCTTTCAGCCGGGCGATGAGATCGTGCTCGTGGCCTCCAGCGGACTGCACGCCAACGGCGCCTCGCTGG
The DNA here is from genome assembly GCA_963730575.1 of uncultured Solirubrobacteraceae bacterium. Lineage (GTDB taxonomy): Bacteria > Actinomycetota > Thermoleophilia > Solirubrobacterales > Solirubrobacteraceae > Palsa-744. The sequence continues at coordinate 151,918 of CAVSSG010000005.1, read as the reverse complement.
CCCGTCTGCTCGCCGCGCGGCTGCCCGACGGCTATGCGACGACGCTGCCGAGCGGCGTCGACGCTGGGAGAGGCGCTGCTGGAGCCGTCGGTGATGTACGTGCCGCTGGTCGCCGAGCTGCTGCGGGCCGGGCTCGCCGTGACCTACCTGAGCCACGTGACCGGGCACGGGCTGCTCAAGCTGATGCGCCCGGCCGAGGCCGCTCACCTATCGCATCGAGAGGCTGCCCGAGGTGCCCGAGGTGCTGAGCTTCCTGGTGGCACAGGCGGGGCTGGATGCCCACGCGGCCTACTCGACCTTCAACATGGGATCGGGCTATGCGATCTACTGCGCGAAGGGCAGGCGTGCCGACGTCGTGGCGATCGCCGAGGGCCTCGGCCTGATGCGCTCCTGGCCGGACGCGTGGAGGAAGGGCCCCGCCAGGTGATCCTCGAGCCGGTCGGCGTGCGCTTCGCCGGCGCCGAGCTCGAGCTGTCCGCAGCCGACCCCGCAGCCGACCCTGAGCCGCCTGTTTAGGCCCTGGCAAGATGCTCCTCAGCAACTTGTCGCACAGCCGCGGGTTACCAGCTTGAAATCATCCGTCGCGACGGTATATGGTGGCGGCCCAAAGTCGCCATTGTTCCCCGGTCAATGCCGGGGATCTCGATATCGCCGGGCCGGCATGGCTCCGGAGCCACCCGGATCGAGGCGGACCTGTCCATCAAGCAGAGGAGAAAATTCTGATGCGCAGAGCATCCACCTGTCTGGCCGTGCTCGGCCTCGCCGTCCTTGGCCTGCCGGCCGCCGCCTCGGCGGCGCCCGCGTCACGTTCAAAGCAACGGCCATTCCCATCCCGGGATTTCCGCACACCGGCAACATCCTCGGCGCCGGCGCCGCCGAGCAGGTCGAATTCACCATCAAAGGAACCGAATACGACGAAGGCCTCCCCGCGCCGCTGATCGGCGTCAACGTCATCTAGCCCGCGGGCACGAAGCTTCACCCGCAGGGGTTCACGACCTGCACGAACGGCGCTTGAAAAACTGGGCGAAAAAGCGATCGGAGCGCGTCTGCCCGAAGAAGTCACTGAAGTTCACGATCTCCGCCCCCCAGCCCGAAAGCCCGAGCATCATCCTCCCGAAAGAAAGCTATGCGACTCGGCGTCGTCTCGCTTCGGGAAACGAACGTGACCGAAGAGAAAACGAGGATCTCAGGGATTCTTCGCGCCGGGCGGCAACCTCAGTTCTTCACGCAAGGGACCTCACCCCGGCGGCGCTCGAATTCCTCTCCCCGAGCCACGTCGCATACGGGAGCACGCCGTCAACCAACACCACTGTGCCGCTGGTCGAAACGGTGCCCGGCGCCGCCGACGCATCGGTCGAAAAGATCATCGTCACGCCGGCTCCGCCTACAAGAAGGGCGGAAAACGACCGTCTACTACGGCACCGTGCCCAAGAAGTGCCCGAAAGGCGGCTTCCCGCTGAAGTCGGAACTGATGTTCGCCGATCTCGGCGCTGCCCGCCGACGAACCGGGCGAAAAAGTCACGGCGAACTACAAGGCGCCCTGCCCCAGGAAGTAGGACGGCGCAGTACCGAGGGCCACTCGCGGGCGTATTATCCACGCGGGGGCGTAAACTCGATCCGATCGAAGTGGGCGGACGGCCCCATCGAACGGATGGGGCCGTCCGCATGTTGGATACGTTGAGGTAGAGGAAGGATCGGGTTGAGGCAGAAGTCGGTCGGGGCGAGGAGGGTCGCGGCCGGTATCGCCGGCGGGGCGTGCGCTCGCCGTGCCTCGCGTGATCGTGCTGCTCGCCATCTCGGCCGGCGGCGGCGGTGGCGGCTACACGGTGCGCGCGATCTTCGACGACGCCGCCAACATCATCCCCGGCGAGAACGTCAAGATCGACGGGGTCAAGGTCGGGACGGTCGCGTCGGTGGCCCCCACGCCGCAGGAGCAGGCCGCGGTCGTGCTGCAACATCGAAAACCCCGGCTTCCAGGACTTTCGCGACGAACGCCACCTGCACGATCCGTCCCCAGGCGCTGCTCGGCGAGAAGTTCGTCGACTGCCTGCCCACCGCAGCCGCGCGTGGAAGGCACGCCGCTGCCGCCGCCGCTGAAGACGATCCCCGCCGGCCAGGAAGGCGCCGGCGAGAAGCTGCTGCCCGTGCAGAACACCCACAGCCCGGTCGACCCGGACCTGCTCAACGACATCACGCCGCCTGCCCGAGCGCCAGCGCCTGACGATCATCCTCAACGAACTCGGCGTCGGCCTGGCCGGGCGCGGCAGCGACCTGAACGCGGTCATCCGCCGCGCCAACCCGGCGCTGCAGGAACTCGACAAGGTGCTCGCGATCCTCGCCGAGCGAGAACCACGTGCTGGCCAAACTGGCCGTGGACTCCGACAAGGCGCTCGCGCCGCTCGCGGCGGTGCGCAAGCAGTTCGCCGACTACTTCGCGCAGAGCAACACCGTCGCCCAGGCGAGCGCGCGGCACCTCGGCTGCGCTCGAACGCAACCTGATCCTGTTCCCGCCGTTCCTGCGCCAGCTCGGCCCCGCGATGGAACGCCTCGCGGCCTTCGCCGACCAGACGACGCCGGTGTTCACCGACCTCGGCATCGCCGCGCCGGCGATCAACCAGGCCTTCACCCACCTGCCGGCCTTCTCCAAGAGCTCTGAAACCTTCTTCACGAGCCTCGGCAAGACCGCCAAGCAGTCCGGGCCGGCGCTCGTGGCGATCGCAGCCGCTGCTCACGCAGCTGGGCGCGCTCGGCGCCGCGGCCAAGCCCTTCGCGAGCAACTTCTCGAGTCTGCTCTCGAGCCTGCGCTCCACCGGCGGCCTCGAGCGCATCATGGACTTCATCTTCCTCGGCGCCGGCTCCGCCAACGGCTACGACGCGCTCGGGCACTTCCTGCGCACCGAGGGCCTGGGCACCGCCTGCCTCACCTACGCGCTCGCGCCCGCCTCCGCGTGCAGCGCCAAACTCGAGCCTCGGCCTACCGGATCGACGGCCGGATCGACGGCCAGGGCGAGCTCGGTCCAACCCCAGCACGACCAGCCTCGTGATGGAGCGGACGCTGGCGGTGCTCAAAGGCGACACGCCGGCGCAGGCGCTGGCCGTCTACCCCGGCTCGGCACCCGGCCGCCGGCGCGCTGTCCGGCGCGGGATCGGCCGGAGCCGAGCCAACGCGGCCGCCCAGCCGGTCGGCGGCGCGAGCGCCGGCACCACCTACTACACGCCCTGCCGCAGAAGCCGGCGCCGGCGGCATGCTGCTCAACTACCTCCTCGGGAACTGAGCGATGCGCATGAGCCAGCGACTCACGGCTCCTGCGTTCGGCTGCTCGCCGGGTGCGGCAGCGCTCGCTGCTGGCCGCGCCCGCGATGAGCCTCGCGGGCCGAACAGGGCTCCACGACGACCGACGGCACCGCCGGCCGAGACGACCACCTCCACCCCTGCGCCGCAGGCGCCGGCGGCTCCGACCGCGTCGCCCGCCGCACCGGCCGAACGACCTCGCCGGCGCCGGCGCGGCCGGGCTCGCCGGCAGCGCGCGGCGACGCCGCAGGTCGAGGCCCAGCGTGCACAGGGCACGCACGCCCGGCGGCCCGCGGCGCGCGCGGCGGAGCGAAGGGCGACGCCAGGGCGCGCAACGGGCAGGACCGGGGCGACCGGCGGCATCCTCCGCGGCGGGTGCGCGCGCTCGCAGGCGCACGCGCCCTCGCCCGTCGACGCTCACGCCGTCGCTGCCGCTCGGCGCTTGAATCCTCGATCTCGGGCGTGCCCGGCTTCTTCATCGAAAGCTTCCGCATCCCGCCGTTCCTGCTGCCGATCTACCAGGCGGCGGGCACGGCGTACGGGATCCCCTGGCAGGTGCTCGCGGCGATCAACGAGGTCGAGACCGACTATGGCCGCGATCTGAGCGTCTCGAGCGCGGGCGCGGAGGGATGGATGCAGTTCCTGCCCGCGGAGTGGGCGCAGTACGGAGTGGACGCCAACGGCGACGGCTTCAAGGACCCCTACAACCCGGCCGACGCGATCTTCGCCGCCGCCCGGTACCTGCGGGCGGCCGGCGGCTCGACGAACATCAGGGCGGCCGTCTACTCCTACAACCACTCGCAGGCGTACGTGGGCTCGGTGATGCTGCGCGCCCAGCTGCTCGGCGGCACGCCGCCGCGGACTGCTCGGTGCGATCACCGGGCTGACCGAAGCACGCTTCCCCGTGCACGCCGCCGGCGCACTTCAGCGACGGCTTTCCGCGGCGTCCGCCGCCGGCGAGCGGATCCGGGCCGCCGAAGACGCTCGTGGGCACGACGATCTACTCGCAGGCCGGGCGCACCCGTGATCGCCGTGCAGGACGGCGAAATCGTCACAGATCGGCGACTCGCCCACGCTCGGGCGGTTCGTGTCGCTGCGCGACGCCTACGGCAACACCTACATCTACGCGCAGCTCGGTGACGTGGCGGCGCTCTACCCGGTGCTCGTGCCGCACGCTCACACGACGCGTCAGCGCGCGCATCGCGCAGGCCGCGCAGCGGTCGAACCGGCCCCGAGCGGCCCGGCCACGGCGGGCGCGCAGCCGCGCTCGCCGGTGTCCGAAGGCGGCACCGTCTCGGGCCTCGCGCTGGGCGCCGCGGCGGGCCTGGAAGCGGCTCCGGCCGTTCCCGCCGGCGCCGCGCCGCGTCCGCTCGCGCCGCCGCCCAGCCGCCGGCGCCGAAGCCGACGGTGCGGGTCTTCAGGGAAGGACCGAACGACGTCTACCTGCACCCGCTGCGCGCCGGGCTCCGAGGTGATCGCCGGAACCGTGCTCGGGCACGTCGGCGAGCGACGCGAGCGCCACAGGCGGACGGCCCGCACATGCTCTTCCAGATCCGTCCGGCCGGGGTGCAGGCGCCGCTGATCGATCCCAAGCCGATCCTCGACGGCTGGGTGGCGCTTGAAAACACGTCGATCTTCAGGGCCAAGGGCGAGAACCCGTTCCTCGCGACCTCGCCCACGGTCGGGCAGGTGCTGCTGGAGTCCAAGCGCCAGCTCGAGCCGCAGGTGCTGCACGACCCCGGCATCCATCTCGCCAGATGCGCGCGCCAGGACATCGAGAGCCGGCGGCGTCGACAAGCGCGTGCTCGCCACGCTCGAGTTCCTGTCGGTGTCCGGGCTGAAGCCGACCGTGTCCGGGCTGCGCTGCAAAGTCGGTCGCACGGCGCGGCGGCGGCGGGCAACGTGCGCGCGAGCTCGGGCGAGGACGCGGTGGACATCACGGCCGTCAACGGCGTCCCGATCGCCGGGCACGAGGGCCCCGGCTCGATCGCCGACATCACGGTTCGCAAGCTGCTCCGATGCAGGGCCTCGCAAGGCCGGAGCGGATCGTCAGCCAGATGAGCTACCCGGGCGTCGGCGAACGCGTTCACCGAGCCGCGCGCCACGCGACATCGGCGTCAGCTTCAGTCCGCCGGGCGGGAGCGTCGCGCACTCCGCCGGCGCGTTCGGCTCGGCGCTGAGCGCCGACGAGTGGACCAGGCTGATCGCGCGTCTGGGCGAGATTCCCGACCCGACGGTGGCCAGCGCGCCGTCGTCCGGCGGCGATACCCGACAAGCCCGGCGCGCAGGGCGCGAGCGGAGAGGCAGCGAATGGCAACGGCTAGCCCCCCAAGCCCACCGCCTCCCCGCCCCCGCCGGGCGCGAGGCCCCCGCCGCCGGCCCGCCGCTCCGCGGCCCGCTGCCGCCCCGCGCGGGGCGGGTGCTGGCCCTCAGCGCGCTCGGGCTCGTGGTGCTGATCGTCGCCTACCTCCTGTTCGCCGGCGGCGGCGGCGCCAACTACCAGCTGATCTTCGGCGAAGCAGGCCAGCTCGTGCGGGGCGACCAGGTGCAGGTGGGCGGCGTGCCCGTGGGCAGCGTCACGGGCATCGCGCTGACCCACGACTACAAGGCCAAGATCACGATCCACGTCAACTCCTCGCTCACGCCGCTGCACGAAGGCACCGTCGCCCAGGTCAGGGTGCCGTCGCTATCGACCGTCGCCAACCGCTACATCGCGCTGACGCCGGGTCCCAACAGCGCGCCCGCGCTGCCGGCGGGCGCGACGCTGCCGGCGTCGGCGACGCGCGAAGTCGTCGACCTCGACCAGCTGTTCAACACGCTGAACCCCGAAGACGCGCAGGTCGGCCTGCAGCAGGTGATCCAGGGCTTCGCCGAACAGTACGCCGGGGCTCAGCCGCGCCTCGGCGTACCTCGACTCGAATACACCCCGGCCGCGCTCGCCGGCGACCGACCACCTCTTCTCCGAGCTCATCCGCGACCAGCCGGTGTTCACCAACTTCCTCGTGGAAACCGCCAAGGCCGTCACCACGATCGGCGCGCGCTCGGAACAGCTCGACCGACCTGATCGGCAACGCCGACACGACCTTCCAGGCGATCGGCTCGCAGCAGTCGGCCCTCGCCCAGGGCCTGCGCGAGCTGCCCGTCGCCCTGCGCTCGGGCACCCGCGCGTTCGTCCAGGTCCCGTCGACGTTCGCCGCGCTCACGCAGCTCGTCAACGCCTCCAAGCCGACGACCAAGCCGCTTGAAAAGTTCTTCCCCGCCCTGCGCTCGCTGCTGCTCACGGCCACGACGCCCGTCGCACAACTTCAGCCAGGCGTTCAGCAAGCCGGGGCCGCAACAACGACCTCACCGACTGGGCCAACGTGCTGCCCGCGCTCGCCAAGGCGCTGTCGACGTCCTCGCCGAGCACGCGTCACCGCGCTGCGGAATCGGTTCCCATCACCGCCGTCTTCGGCCCCTACACCCCCGACCTCGAGGGCACCCTGCGCACGTTCGGCCAGGCCAGCCGCCTACTACGACGCCAACGGCCACTACGCGCGCATCAGCCCCGTCTTCCCCGACTTCAAGCTCGGCGCGAAACAACAACCTCACCCCGGCGGCCAGCGCCGCAGCAGGCGCTGCGAAGGCCTGAAGACCGGCCAGCTGCGGCGCTGCCCGGGCGCGGCCACCCAGCCGGCCGGCCGACGGATCCTCGCCCTTCACCGACGGAGAACTGCTGAGCTGCGACCCGACGGAGGTGCCCTGATGAACAGGCGCCGCGGCGGTTCCCTGGCCGGCAGTCCCCTGCTGATCGGCGCCGATCACGACGCTGATCGTGGTCGTGGCCGTGTACCTGTCCTACAACGCGAACAACGGGCTGCCGTTCGTCCCCACCTACAACATCAAGGTCGTCCTGCCGCAGACCTCGGGGCTGGAGTCATCGAACGTCGTGCGCGTCGGCGGCTCGCGCGTCGGGATCGTCAAGCTGCTGTCGGCCCATCAGAACCCCTCCACCGGGCCAGGTCACGCGCGATCGCCGAACTGAAGCTTGAAAAGAAAGTGGAACCCCTGCCCGTGGACACCACCGCGAGCGTGCAGTCGCTCTCCTCGATCGGCGAGAAGTACCTGGAGCTGGAAAAGGGCACCTCCCGCAGGACGATCAAGGCGGGCGAGACGATCCCGCTCAGCCAGGTGCGCGAACCGGTCAACATCGAAGAACTGTTCAACATGTTCGACGCGAAAACGCAGGACCGCCAACCAGATCAACGCGAACAAGCTTCGGCGACGGTCTCGCCGGACGCGGGCTGGGGCTGAACAACACGATCGCGACGCTGCGCCCGCTGCTCACGAACGCGATTCCCGTGTTCCGCAACCTGGCCGCGCCGGCCACCGACCTGCACGAGCTGTGGGTCGCGCTGGACCGGGTGTCCTCCCAGGCCGCCCCGGTGGCCGACACCCAGGCCGCGCTGTATCGTGGAGCTCGACAAATTCTTCACCGCCTGGGCCGTCGTGTCGCCCCCTCGCTCGAACGCGCGACCGTGCTCGGACCGCCGTCGCTCGAACAGGCCATCCACTCGCTCCCCTACCAGGCGACGTTCTACGGAAAACAGCACCGAATTCATGCGCCTGCTGCGCCCGAGCGCGAGCCTGCTGGTCTCGGTCGCCCCGCCGCTGGCCCACGCCGTCACGGTCGGCGCCGTCAACCTGCAGCGCCGCCACCGCGCTGAACTCGGAGCTGGCCTCCTCGGCGCAGGCGCTCCAGGCCTTCGCCGAGAACCCGATCGTGCCGGTCGTCGCTGGAAGACTTCACCCAGACGCTCCAGCTCGCCAACCCGGTGCTCGCCGGGCTGGCGCCGGAGCAGGCGAACTGCAACTACTTCACGCTCGCGTTCCGCAACCTGGCGAGCCTGACCTCGGAGAACATCGGCGTGGGCACGCTCTCGCGCGCGGGCCTCGTGCTGTCCCCGAACGGCCCCAACAACGAGGGCTTCCCCTCCTCGGCGCCCGCCAACGGACCGTCGGTCGAACACGAGCCCGGCAGCTCGGCGATCATCGACAACAACCACCTCCACGCGAACCCCTACCCGAACGTCACCGGCCCCGGACAGCCCGGCGCCAGAACTGCGAAGCTGGCAACGAGACCTACATCGCGGGCAAATCGGTGATCGGCAACGTGCCCGGCGCCACCGGGACCGCCCACGAACTTACGACCCGCGAACAGAACCTGTTCGGCGAAAAGTACTCCGAGCGCGACGCTCAAGGACCTCGGCCTGTCACCCGCCAAGAAGAAGGGATAGGGCTGATGAAGGCTCCGCGCTGGTGGCGCCGCTACGACCGGACGCCGGTCGTCGAGCTGGGCCGCACCAACCCCACCCGCGTGGGGTCATCGTGATCGTGGTCGTCGGCTTGATCGTCGTCGTACTTCGGCTTCACCAAGCACATCCCGTTCAAACACGGCTACCGCCTGAAGGCGGTCTTCTCCACGGCCGTCAACATCCGTCCGCACCTCGCCGGTGCGCATCGCGGGCGTCGACGTCGGCAAGGTCAGCTCGGTCGCGCGCGAGGGCAACGCGGGTCTGGTGACGATGGAAATCGAATCGAGCGGCCTGCCGATCCACTCCGATGCGACCGTGAAGATCCGTCCGCGCACCTTCCTGGAAGGCAACTGGTTCGTCGAACTGCAGCCGGGCAGCCCCTCGGCCAAGGCGCTCTCCTCGGGCGCCACGCTGCCGATCACGCAGACCGCCGACCCGGTCCAGCTCGACCAGGTGCTCGACGCGCTGAACACCGAAACGCGCGCCAACCTGCAGAACTTCCTGATCGGCTACGGCGACGGCCTGACGCGCAAGCCGGACGCCGCCGAAAACGCCGAACAGGACCCCGAACTGCGACGGCCTGAACGGGGCGCAGGCGCTCAACAAGGCCTACCAGCGCGGCCCGCGTCGCTGCGCGGCGCCGCGGTCCTCAACCAGGCGATCACCGGCACCGAGCCGGACGACCTCTCAAAGCTGGTCGCCAGCATCGGCAAGGTGACCGCCGCGCTGAACGTCCACGAGCAGCAGCTCGGCGAACTGATCGTCAACTTCAAACGCGTTCTTCCGCTCGTTCGCGCACCAGTCCGCGTCCCTGCAGCGCGACCGTCGCGCGAGCTGCCGGGCTCGCTGACGGCGATCAACCAGGGCTTCGCCGCGCTCAGCGCCGCGCTGCCGCCGTCGCGCGACTTCGCCCTCGACATCGTCCCGGGCGTCAAAGCGACGCCCGCCACGGTCGCGGCGCAGCTGCCCTGGATCGAACAGGTCAAGGCCTCGCTCGCGCCGAGCGAGCTCGGCGGCGTGGCCGAAGGGCTGGCCGAAGCCGCTCCGTGCGTAGCGAGCCTGCAGAGCGAACAGATCCCGTTCCAGCAGCAGTCGGACCTGCTCAGCAAATGCCAGACGAACCTGATCTTCCCGGCGGGCAACACCAAGCTGCAGGACGGAGCGAGCACGTCGGGCGTCGAAGACTACAAGGAGTTCTGGTACTCGCTGGTCGGGCCTGAGCTCGCTCGGCCAGAGCTTCGACGGCAACGGCGTCGATCGCGCACTTCCTGCTGTCGAGCAGCGGCCAGACGCTGCGCTCGGCGCCGGTGTCGATCCTCGGCACGAACCTGCAGGGCCTGCATCTGCTCGCCCACGCGTCGCTGCCACCGCTCGGCACGCGCCCGGCCTACCCCTCCGACGAGCCGCCGTATAAGCCGCAACGTGCCCTGCTACACCCAGACGCTGCCCAACTTCAACGGTCCGCTGTCGCAGGGCCCCGCGGACGGGAGCGGCGGATGAACCCCGCCGACAGCCACGAGGGCGGGCTGAGCGTCCGCGACCAGATCGAGCGCTACCGCACGGCGTTCATCGCGGTCGTCACGATGATCGTGATCGCAGCGGTCGTCGGCGGCTACATCCTCGCGCACGAGAACCTCATCCTGCCGGGCTGGGTTCCCGTCCTGGGCAAGAGCTATCTACATGCTGAAGGCCGACTTCCAGACCGCCCAGGCGCTGACGCCCGGGCCAGGGCCAGGCGGTGACGATCGCCGGCGCGAAGGTCGGGGAAATAGCGAGCGTAGACCTGCACGAAGGGGTCGCGACGGTGACCATGCGCCTGACCCCGAAGTACGCGCACCTCTATCGCGACACGACGCTGTTGATGCGTCCGAAGACGAACCTGCAGGACATGACGGTCGAGATCGACCCGGGCACGCCCGCCAGCGGGCGGCTGCCCAGCGGCTCCACGGTGCCGATCGCCCAGACCGCCCCGAACATCGACTTCGACCAGTTCCTGGCGGGGCTGGACGCCGAAACGCGCGCCTATCTGCAGGAGCTCCTGGCGGGCGCGGGTGAAGGGTTCGGCAACAACGGCAAGGCGCTGTCGGCGACGCTCAAGCGCTTCTACCCGACCGCGCGCGACATCGCCCTGATCGCCCAGCAGCTCGAAATCCGCCACGCGAACGACCGCGCGCTCGATCCACAACTTCCGGCTGCGTGATGGAAGCCCTGGGCGACAAGGACACGCAGCTGGCCCAGCTGGTCGACGCCTCCAACGCCGTGTTCGCCGTGTTCGCCAAGCAGGAACAGAACGTCGAGAGCCCTGCTGCGCCTGCTGCCCGGCGCCCTGGCCAAGACCCAGAACGGGCCTGGGCAAGCTCGCCACCGCCGCCAACGTGCTCGGCCCGACGCTGCACGAGCTGCAAGCCGTTCGCGCGCGCGCTCGGCCCCGCCCAGGAAGCCACGGCACGCCTGGTCGATGAAGACCACGCCCGATCTTCAAGAACGAGATCCGGCCGTTCGCGCGCGAAATCCTGCCCGTCGTCAAGCAGATCAAGCCCGCCACCCAGAGCTGGCCGAAGCGTTCCCGAAGCTCGCCGAGCAGCTTCGCGGTGCTCAACGAATTCTTCAACGAGCTCGCCTTCAATCCGGGCGCCGAAGCAGGCCGGCTTCCTGTTCTTCCTGGATTGGGACAACCACGACCTCAACAGCGTGCTCAGCTACCGCCGCGGCGCACGGGGCGCTCGGTCGCAGCCTGACCTACCTCAACTGCAACGTGGCGCCGATCCTCAAAGGCGTGGCGGAAATCAACCCGACGGTCAACCTGCTCGTCGGCCTGCTGAACCCGCCCGATGAAGCAGGCGTGCCAGCGCAGCCGGCATCCTCACCAGCGAAAGCCGCCGCCGCGAGCGTCCGCGTGCAAGCCGAAGGTTCCGACCGGCGGCCTGCTCTCGGGCCTCGGCTCCAGCGTGTTCGGCCAGGCACGCCGGCACTCGCCAGGAGCGCCTCGGTGTCCACGAGCTCAGGGGAGGGTCGGCTGAGATGCAGAAGCGCGCGCCCACGCTGGGCAACCTGCTGGTGATCGTCGCTGTTCACGCTGAGCTGCTTCGGGCTGCTGCTGTTCCTGTGGGAGTCCTTCGGCGGTCCCGCTGCCGCTGAAGCCGAAGGGCTACCGCTTCATCGGTCGCCTTCCCGCGCACGCTCGCGCTCACCGAACAGTCCGACGTGAAGATCAGCGGCGTGGACGTCGGCCACGTCGTCTCGCTGAAGCTCGGCAACGAAGGCGAGCACCGACGCGACGGTCGAACTCGCCGGCCAGTACGCGCCGATCCGCGCGAACACGCACGCGATCCTGCGCCAGAAGACGCTGCTGGGGGAGACCTACGTGCAGCTGATTCCCGCAGGGCCGGCGGGTCCGTTCCTGCAGCGACGGGGCCCAGCTCGCCCGACAGCCAGGTCGAACCGTTCGTGACGCTTCGACGACATCCTCTCGCTGCTGAACCGCACCACGCGGCGCAACTTCCAGGCCTGGATGCAGCTACCAGGCCGCGGCAATCGCCGGGCGCGGAGAACAGCTCAACGCCTCGCTGGCGACGTTCGAACCGTTCGTCGAACACGCCAACCAGCTGCGTTGGCATCCTCGCCTCCCAGGAAGGGGCCGTGCAGGCGCTCGTGCACAACACGGGCGTCGTCTTCAACGCGCTGGCCGGGCGCGACCACCAGCTCGAAGGGCTGATCGTCAACGGCGAGCGCACCTTCCATGCGGCCGCGGAAGCAGAGCCAGGCGTTCGCCGAAACCTGGCAGGCGCTGCCGCCGTTCGAGGCGAGCTCGATCGTCGCCCTGCGGACGCTCGACCGCTTCTCGACCGTCGCCAACCCGTACCTTGAGGAATTCCGCCCGGTCGAGCGCCAGCTCACGTCGCTGCTGCAGGCCGCCAAGCCGTTCGCGCCGCAGTTCGACAGCTTCCTGACCGCGCTGGGGCCCGCTGACGGCGGCCGCCAAGAAGGGCCTTCCGTACACCGCCAACGTCCTCAACCTCACCGTCCCGCGTGCTTGAAAACCTCAGGCCGGTGCTGCACAACCTCGACCCGTTCCTGCAGTCGCTCGGCGAATACGTGCCCGAGCTGCAGGCGTTCTTCGCCAACCTCACCGCCGCCACCGAGGCTCACGGCGGCAACGGCAGCACGCTGCGGCCAGGGCCCCACCGAGCACTACCTGCGCACGATGCTCGTCTTCAACCCGGAAAGCCTCGCCGTCTACCCTCAGCGGGTGGGCACGAACCGCGCGAACCCCTACTTCCAGCCCGGCGCCTTCCGCGCCCTCGGCAACGGCGGCCTGCAGGTGTTCAGCAACAGCGCGTGCGCGAACTCGGCCCCCTCGGTCAGCGGGCCGGCCAACGAAGCGGTCTCCCAGAGCCTGATCGAACTGATCCACCAGTTCAAAGTCGCCAACGACGCCGGAAAGCCCCAACGAAGTCGCGGCGCCCGCCTGCAACCAGCAGGGTCCGTTCACGTTCAACGGCAAGACCAGCCAGTTCCCGCATGTCACCTACGGAGGAAAAGGATGAGCGAGGAGCCCGGTCCGACCGACGAGTATCAGTACCACTCCGGCGGGCCCGATCTCGCCGGCGACCCGGATCCGCGGCGAAGCTGGTCGATCCGCTGCATCGACGTGCACAAGCGCCTGGGCGGGGTGCCCGTCCTGAACGGGCTGAACGTCGCCTTCCCCGACGAAACGATCACCGTCGTGCTCGGCCCTCGGGCACCGGCAAGAGCGTGCTGATCAAGCACATCATCGGGCTGATGTTCCCCGACTCGGGCGACGTCATCGTGCAGGGCCAATCGGTGCCCACGCTGACGATGCCCCAGCTGCTGGCCCTGCGCCGCAAAGTCGGCGTGCTCTTCCAGGACGGCGCCCTGTTCGGGTCGATGTCGGTGTTCGACAACGTCGCCTTCCCGCTGCGCCAGCACACCGGCTCCTCGGAGGCGCAGATCGCCGAGCTGGTCAAAGAACGCCTGGCCGACGTGGGGCTGAGCGGACGCGATCGACGATCCGCCCTCGCAGCTGTCCGGCGGGATGCGCAAGCGCGCGGGGTTCGCGCGGGCGCTCGTGATGGAGCCGGACATCGTCATCTTCGACGAGCCCGACTCGGGGCTCGACCCGGTGCGCACGGCGCTGCTGTGCGAGCTGATCCAGGAGATGCACTCGCTCCACGGGGGCACCTACATCGTCGTCACCCACGACATCGCCTCGGCGCGGCAGATCGGCGAGTACATCGCGCTGCTGTGGAGGGGGCGGATCGTGGACGCGGGCGACGCGGAGAGGATGTTCTCCTCGGAGAACCCGTTCGTGCACCAGTTCCTCAGCGGAGCCGCCGAGGGCCCGCTGACGATGGATTGAGCCGCCCGCACGCTGGTCGAAGGCGTGTTGACAGGCGTGTAGCTCGATATGCGAACGATATGTTCCCGCGTTGAAGGCCCCTGCCGTGGTCGTGTGCGTCTCATCTCCCCGCTTCGAGCTTGGTGGTCGCCGCCGGGGGGCCGGGGGCGCTGAGCGGGCGTGCCCTGGCGGTGGCGCCGCAGGCCGGCGCCCAGAGCAGCGCGTGGGGGAGGTCTCCGGCGCCGCCGAGGCCCGGGGCGTGGCCCGCGGGATGGTGCTCGGGGAGGCGCTCGCCCGCTGCCCCGATCTCCTGCTCGTGCCCGCCGATCCGGTGGGGGTCGCCGAGACCTGGGAGGCCCTGATGCGCGCCCTGGAGTCGATCGGCGCGGCCGTCGAGCAGGCAGCGCCCGGGACTCGCCTACTTCGAGGCCGGCGGGCTGCGCGGGCTGCACGGCACGGACGCCGCCACGATCGCCGCCGCCCGGCGCGCGCTTGAGCCGTCCCGCGCGCGTGGGGGCCGGGCCGACGCGCTTCTGCGCGCTGGCGGCCGCCCTGGCGGTGCGCTCGCGCCGGCCGCTCGTGCTGGATGGAAAGGACGCCCGGCGCTGGCTCGCCGGCCGGCCGGTCGGGCTGCTCGGCTTCCGCGAGGAGACCGAAGCGCTGGTCGAGCCGCTCGGCCGCCTCGGCGTGCGCACGCTCGGCGAGCTGGAGGAGTTGGGACGCCCGGAGCTCGCCGACCGCTTCGGGGCGGCGGGCGTGTTCGCGCATCGGCTCGCCTGCGGCGAGGATGAGCCGCTGCGCGCGCGCCTGCTCGAGGAGCGCCTGGAGGAGTCGCTGCTGCCTCGGCGACGCGAGCTCCGGTGCCGGCCCTGGAGCGCGTGCTCGGCGTGCTGGTGGACCGGCTGCTGGCCCGACCCGAGCGCCGCGGGCGCACGCTGCGCGTCGTCGTGCTCTCCGCGCGCCTGCTCGCGGGCGGCGCCTGGCGCGAGCGCGTGGTCTTCCGCCAGGCGCTCGCAGATCCCGAGCGCATCGGGCTGGCGCTGGCGGTGCGCCTGCTGTTGCTCCCGGCCCCGGCCGCGGCACTGCGGCTGACCGTCGAGCGCTTCGGCCCGGCGGCGGGTGAGCAGCGGGCGCTGTTCGACAAGGACCCCGCCCACAGCGCCGCTCGCGCCGCTCGCCTGCGCGAGGCCGTCGCCCAGGTGCGCGCCGTGGCCGGACCGGACGCGGCGTTGCGGGCCGTCTGCGTGGACCCCGACTCGCGCGTGCCCGAGCGGCGGGTGGTGCTCGCGCCGTTCCCGGGTTGATGGCAGTCGCGCGAACCTGAACCTTCCCCGGCCCGCGCGCGTGCGCTGGGGAGACGGCATGCCCGACGGAGGTGAACGGCGAAGCGGTCGAGCTGCTGCGCGAGTCCTGGCTGGTGGAGGACCGCTGGTGGACCGCCGAGCCGGTGCGCCGCCGCTACTGGGAGCTCGTCGAGCGAGCGGGGGCGCAACATGATCGTCTTCCACGACCTGTGCTCCGGGCGGCTGGTTCATCCAGGGCTCCGTGAGGGCGTCGAGGTGATGGAGCTGTCCACGGCCCCCGTACGCCGAGCTGCACTGCCACTCGGCGTACTCGTTCCTGGACGGCGTCTCGCTGCCGGAGGAGCTGGCGCGGCGCGCGAGCGAGCTCGGCTATGGGGCGCTGGCGCTGACCGACCACAACTCGCTTGCGGGCTCGATGGAGCTGGCCCAGGCCGCCAAGTCGCTACGGGGTGAGGGCGATCCACGGCGCCGAGATCGACCTGACCACGGAGGCCCGGCGATCGGCGATGCGGGCACCCGAGTCCTCGCCACATCACGCTGCTCGTGCGCGACGAGCGCGGCTGGAGCAACCTCTGCCGGATCATCACGCTCGCCCACGCGCAATTGCCGAGCACGCGCGAGAGGAGCCGATCGGCGCGAGCGCGCCGGCCCGTCGGTCGACCTGCAGGCCGTGCTCGACCACGCCGAGGGGCTCGTCTGCCTGACCGGCTGCGCCGATCGATCTGTGATCGCTCGGCGGCGTCCACGACGAGCCGACGGCGCGGCGGCTGCTCGACGCGTTCGGGCCGGAGGACCTGTACGTGGAGCTGCAGCGCCCCTATGCCCGCCACGATCGCGCGCGCAACAACGCGCTGGCCGCGCTCGCCCGGCGGCTGGGGCATCAGGTGCGTGGCCACCGGCGACGTGCACGCGCACGCGCACGCCAGAGCCGAGCTGCAGGATGCGTTCGTGGCGCTGCGCAACCACGCCACGCTCGACGCCTCAGAGCCGCTGCGCCGAGGCAATCACAGCCACGTGATGAGCACGCCGCAGGCGATGGCCAGCCGCTTCGCCGACCACCCGAGGCGGTCCGCGAGACGCTGCTGCTTGGCCGAGCGGCTGACGTTCGATCTCGACATGGATCTCGGCTACCGCTATCCCGGCGCCGAGGATCAGGGCGCCGAGCGGCGCCTGGCCGAGCTGTGCGGCGCGCGCCTGGAGGATCGCTTCGGCGCACGCGCCGCCCGCGCGGAGGCGAGGCGCGCCTGGAGGAGGAGCTGCGCGTGATCGGAGATCTGGGGCTGGCCGGCTTCTTCCTGCTGCACCACGACATGCTCGAGCTCGCCAGGGAGGTTGCCCTCGAGGTGCGCGGCCCGGACTCGGTGCGCGCGCTGCTGGCGCCCGGGCGCGGGCGCGGATCGTCGGTCTCCTCGCTCGTGTGCTATCTCGTCGGGCTCTCCCATATCGACCCGATCGCCAACAGGCTGGCGCTGGGACGCTTCCTGAACGAGGACCTGCACGGGCTGCCGGACATCGACCTCGATTTCCCGCGGGACATCCGCGAGGTGCTGATCCCGCGCGTGCACGAGCGCTACGGGCGCGACCACGCCGCGCTGGTCGCGGCCTTTCCGACCTTCCGCGTCGCGGGGGGCGATCCGCGAGCTGGGAAAGGTCCTCGGTCTGCCCGCCGGTGAGATCGAGCGCGTCGCCCGCGGCGCCGACCCGTACGGGAGCGATGCCGAGCACGACATCGCCTCGATGCTCGCTCCGTCCATCCGTCCCAGCCTGCGCGGACCCGAGCCTCGGAGCGCTGGCGCTGGCTGGGGCGCCTGGTCGAGCAGGCATACGGGCTGCCCCGCCACCTCTCCCAGCACCCGGGCGGGATGATCGTCGCGACCAGGCCGCTGATCGACTGCTGCCCGGTCGTGCCCGCCGCGATGGAGGGCAGGCAGATAGCCCAGTGGGACAAGGACTCCTGCGCGGACGCGGGCTTTCTGAAGATCGACCTGCTGGGCCTGGGCATGCTCTCGGCGGTGGAGCGCTGCGTGGAGGAGATCGCGCGCGTGCGCGGCGAGCGCATCGATCTCTCCCGCATCCCGTTTGACGATCAGCGCACGTTCAGGGCGATCCGCGCGGCCGATACGGTCGGCGTCTTTCAGATCGAGAGCCGCGCCCAGATGCAGTCGCTGCGGCGTACGCGGCCGGAGAACCTCGAGGACCTGACCATCCAGGTCGCGATCGTGCGACCCGGGCCGATCCAGGGCGGGGCGATCAACCCCTACATCGAACGCCGCCGGCGATTGCGCGAAGACCCTGCGTATGAGGTTCCCTACGACCACCCGACGCTCGAGCCGGTCCTGAAGGAGACGCTCGGCACGATCATCTTCCAGGATCAGGTGATGCAGGTGGCCGAAGCCTTCGCCGGCTTCACCCCCGGCGAGGCGGACGGGCTGCGCCGGGCGATAAGCCGCAAGCGCTCGCGGGAGATGCTCCAGCGCCACCGCGAGGACTTCATCGCGGGCGCGCTGCGCGCACGCCGGCGCCGATCAGCGGACGGCGGAGCGCGTCTGGGAGATGGTCGAGGGCTTCGCCGGCTTCGGCTTCCCCAAGGCCCACGGCGCCGCCTTCGGCCTGCTCGCCTACCAGTCGACCTGGCTGCGCGTCCACTACGGCCCGGAGTTCCTGTGCGCGCTGCTTGAACGAGCAGCCGATGGGCTTCTACGCACCCGACAGCCTCGTGCACGAGGCCGAGCATCGCGGGATCGAGGTGCTCGGCCTCGACGTGAACGCCTCGCATGTGCAGTGCACGGTGGAGGCCGTGCTCCGTGGCAGGAGGGTCCGCGGGCTGGGCGTGCGCCTCGGATTGGGCTACATCAAGGATGTGGCGGCGGAGGAGGCTGCGCGAGCTCGTGGCCGAGCGCGAGCGAAACGGGCCCTTCCGCAGCCTCGGCGACCTCGCCGCGCGCATCGGCGCGGGGCGAAGGACGCTCGAGCAGCTGGCCTGGTCAGGCGCCTGTGACGGCCTGCTCGGCGGGGGTCGCGACCGGGCCAGGACCGGGCCGGCGCCGCTCGCCGACGCTCGGCGAGGCGGACAGGCGATCGGCCCTGTGGCGGCTGGGCGTGGCCGCCCGGGGCCGGGCGGGGAGGGCACCCAGCTCGCGCTGGGCGATGGAGCTGCCGCCGGCGCCGCGCCTGCGCTCGCTCGGGCGCTGGCAGCGGCTGATCGCCGACTACGCCACGAGCGGGGTGACGGTGGGCGACCACGCGATGGCGGTCCTGCGCGAGCGGCTCGAGGTTCCCGACTGCTCGCGACCAGCGCCCAGCTGGCCCGCCTGCCCACGGGCTGCGCGGTGTCGGTGGCGGGACTGGTCATCGCCCGCCAGCGCCCGGGCACGGCCAAGGGAACGATGTTCCTGCTGTTCGAGGACGAGTTGGGCACGATCAACCTGATCGTGGCGAAGGGCGGTGTATGAGCGCCACCGGCAGCTGGCGCGAGCCGAGCCGCTGCTGCTGGCCAGAGGCCGCCTGGAGCGCGCGGAAGGGGTCGTCAACGTGATCGTGCGCAGAGCTGGCCGCGCTCGAGCGCTTCCTGTCCGGCGGCATGGAGGACCAGCAGGCGCCACAGGCGCGCGTGCATCACCTGCCCGACCACGGTCGCTCGCCCGTGCCGGAGGGCGAGGCTCCGCCCGCCGATCCTCAGTGCCGGCCGGACGAGCTCGGGGTGGCCTCGAGCATGCGCGCGGTGGCGCCGCCCGTGCAGAGCTTCGCCATGGGCCGGCGCAGGTAGCGCTCAGCACCTTGTCCGGGCTCGGTGGCCGACCCCGGCGGCGCGCTCGTTCCCGAGCGCGCCGCCCGCGGCCTTCAGACGGCCCCTCGAGTGCGCAGGGCTCCTCAGTCGGCCTTGACCGCGGAGATGTCGAGCTGGATCTTGACCTTGTCGCTTACGACCATGTTGCCCGAGCCGAGTGCCGCGTTGAACTTCATGTCGTACTCTGAGCGGTTGATCTGGCCGCTCGCCGACAGGCCCACACGCTCGTTGCCCTGGGGGTCGGTCTCGCGTCCCTCGAGGGCCGCGTTCAGCGACACGCGCTTGGTGACGCCGTGGATCGTCAGATCGCCCTCGATCTCGAAGGAGTCCTCGTCGAGCGCTCGCACGTTCACCGACCGGAAGGTGATCTGCGGGAAGTTCTCTGCATCGAAGAAGTCCGGAGAGCGCAGGTGATCGTCGCGCTGGGACTGACGCGTGTCGACGCTCGCGACGTTGACCGTGCCGTATGCGTTGACCTCGCCGTGCCCGACCTCGAGCGTTCCCTCGAACTCCGTGAACTGCCCTTTGACGTTGGCGATGCCGAGGTGCTTGACCTGGAACTCGACGCTCGAATGGACCGGATCAACCTTCCAGGTGCCCTCCGGCAGGACGCTTGAAGGAGCGGTGACCGCTGCTGGCTGACTTGACATCGAAGACTCCTGTTCTCTGGCCGGCACTCTTTCGCCGGCAGTGGTTGTATGCGCAACAGTATAGCTGATTGCTTGCGCAAGCAAGTATTAGGGGGGAAGGGACCGGACTCGGGCGGAAGGTCGGTCGGCGGGCAGGAGAGGTCGATCGCCGGTAGGCGGCCGAGCCCCGGCGTGTGAGTGCCGGCGGGTGGACGCCGGGCAGGGCGTGGCGGGCGGTCGCGTCAGCGGGGCTGAACGAGGAGCGTCTGAAACGCCCGCCCGACCGGCCCCTGTAGATCGTGGAGCACGCTCTCGGAGAGGCCGGTTCCCCCGCCGTGCAGCACCGTGCGGGCGTCGAGGCCGATCCATTCACCGAGCGCCGGACGATGCAGGTGGATCGTGAGATCGGCATTGATGAACAGGAAGCGGTCGAACGGCAGCACGGCGCTGACGCCGTTGCCGAAGTCGGCGGTGGCGGCCAGGCGCATCAGCGCCGTGGCGGGCTCGCCGGGCAGCAGCGGGTGGCGCAGCCGCATCCACACGCGCCCCGGCCCGAGCTCGCGGGCATCGTCGAAGCTGCGCATCTCCATGGCCGTGAACCCGAAGCCCGCGCGTTTGGAGTCGTCGAGCGCGAAGTCGAGGGGCTCGGCCTCTTGTGGCGGTGCCATGCGCGTGTCGGAATCGTCGCCGCCTGTGTACCGGGTGGAGGGGGCGTCGTGCAGGGGCAGATCCGGCGGGACCTCGCGCACGCGCAGCGCGCTCGCGCGACACACGACCTCGCCGGGTGAGCCGTCGTCCGACGCGGTGCTCAGCTCGCCGGCGAGCTCCTGCACCCGCCGTCCGGGGCGCACGATGCGGGTCGACAAGAGGAGGGGGGCGAACGGGATCGGGCGCAGGAACTCGAAGCCCAGGCGCGCGATCCGCAGATCCGAGCCGGGCTCCATCCGCTCGAACGCCCGCGTCATGAGCGCCGCCGGCGCGCCGCCGTGGAGCGCCCGGGGATCCCAGGGCCCGCTGGCGTGCTCGGTCGGGGTGAACCACCCGTCCCGCTCGGCGAAGATGCTCTCGCTCATCGTCGCGTCAATCGCCCAGCCGGGCGACGAAGTCGGCGAGCTTGCGCGGATCTCGCAGCGGGGCGCCGTGACCGAAGCACGCCAGCGACGGCTCGAGCGCCGCGAGGCTGCGCGCCGACTCGCGGTTGCGGGCGGGGTCGGGCGTGGCGAACGCCAGCGGCTCGTGCAGCCCAGGCAGGCCCGTGGTGAGGCTCATGTTCGTGAGCACGTCACCGACGATGAGCACGCGATCGGATTCGCGCCACAGGGAGATGTGGCCGCGGGTGTGTCCGGGCGTCTCAAGGACGGTGAAGCCGGCCACGTCGTCGCCGGCCTTCAACGCCCGTGCCACCGGGTGTGGCGGCCCGGTCCAGTAGCGCCCCTGCAGGGCGCCGAGCAGGCCGGGCGCCTGGTTGCCCCTCATCGCGCCCGGGGACTCGACCGCCGGCATCTCGGCCAGTCCGCACCACAGCGGTATCCCCAGCGCCTCGCATATCGGCGTGGCTTGAGCCCTGGTGGTCGGGGTGCGCGTGGGTGAGCGCGTGCGCGGTCACGTGGCGCTCGCCGATCTGGCGCATGATGCGCTTCTCCCCCTGCCGCGTGGCGGCGTCGACGAGCACGTCCGCTATGAGGTAGACGTTGATCGCGCTCGGCGGCCATCCGTCGAGCTGGTGGACGTCCTCGGCCAGCTGCTTCACGACGTGACCCTCCTGCCCGCGGCCGTCATTACGCGACTGCTCCCAGGAGAAGCCGCGCACGGCGAAATACAGCCCGAAGACGCCCCACAGCCCGATCACGGCGAGCGCGTCGAGATTGCTGCTCAGGCTCGCCCCCGTCACGATCGCGCCGGACAGCCCTTCGATCAGCGGCGTTCAGCGGAAGCGCTTCGGCGATGGTGCGCAGGAAGGCCGGGGCGCTCGTGGAGTCGAACACGAAGAACGACACGAACACGACCGGCAGGAAGACCGCGTTGACGTAGGCCGCGGTCGACTCGAAGTTCGGGATCACGTGGGCGAAGGCGACGCCCAGCGCCGCGAAGCACACGACGCCCAACGACGACGAACACGACCAGCGCATCCCAGTCGGCCGGCCATCCGATCCCGAAGAAGACCCGTCCGGCGAGCACGATGATCGCGATCTGCAGCGCGGTGTTGGTGACTGCGTTCGCGGCGACGCCGCCGAAGTAGGAGCTCGTCGGCAGCGGCGTCGCCGCGGATGCGCTTGAGCACGCCGCGCTCGCGCAGGAACACGATGTTGTAGGCCAGCGCGGTGAAGGTCGTCGACATCACGCTCATGCCCGCGATCGCCGGCACGAGCAGGTTCGAGCTCGTGCTGGTTACCGTGCAGGATCGCCCCGCCCGCGACCAGGAACAGCAGCGGCAGCACGAAGTTGAAGAAGGCCGCGCTCGGGTTGCGCCAGAACATGCGCCGCTCCAGGCGATACTGGCGCCAGGTCAGGGTGAGCGCGTGGGGCGGACGCCCTGCGTCCGCGAGTGCATCGCTCGCCCGCGCTCCGCGGGCGAGCGCGACCGGGCGATCAGGCATCGGCGGTCAGCTCCAGGTAGACGTCCTCGAGCGTGGGCCGCCCGACGCTCAGCTCCTCAGCTCCTCGCCACGGCTCAGCGCCTCGACCGGTCAGCTCGTTCAGCAGTTGCGTGGGGTCGTCGGTCTGCTGCTCGACGAGCTCGCCGTCGCGGTCCCGGTAGGCGACGCGGTACTGCGACCCGCCCACGCCGAGCTCGCGCGGGGGCCCGATCGCGAGCACGCGGCCGTCCTTGACGATCGCCACGCGGTCGGCGAGCTCCTGCGCCTCGTCCAGATAGTGGGTTGTGAGCAGGATCGTCTTGCCGAGGTCGCGCAGGCTGCGCACGGTCTCCCAGGCGGCGTGGCGCGCGGCGGGGTCAAATCCCGTCGTGGGCTCGTCGAGGAACATCAGCTCGGGGTCGCCCACCAGCGCAAGCGCGAAGTCCAGTCGGCGCAGCTGCCCGCCCGAGAGCTTGCGGCTGCGGACGTCGGCCTGGTCCTCGAGGCCCGCGAGCGCAAGCACCTCCTCGACCGCGCGCGGATGCGGGTAGAAGCCGGCCCAGTGGCCGCAGCACCTCGCGGGGGGTCACGTGGCCGTAGATGCCGCCGGACTGCAGCACGATCCCGATCGCGCCGACGCAACTCGATCGAGCGCTCGGCGGGATCGTGGCCGAGCACCGCGACCTCCCCGCCGCTGCGCTCGCGGTAGCCCTCGAGGATCTCCACCGTCGTCGTCTTGCCGGCGCCGTTCGGGCCGAGCAGGCCGAACACCTCACCGCGACGCACGGTGAAGTCGATGCCGCGCACCGCCTCGTATTCGCCATAGCGCTTGGTGAGGGCGTGCACCTCGATGGCCGGGGCCGTGTCGCTCACGGCCCGATCATCCCAGCGACCGCGTCTGCTCCTACCAGTGCACGCCCCTCGTCAGGGTGGCCATCGCGATCTGCTCGAACGAGGCCCGCTCGTCCACGTTCTGCTCGCCCTTCGAGGCGGCCGAGTCGGGGAACACGCGGTAGGCGAGGTGCAGCAGCCGGTCGACCGCCTTCGGCGCGAGCGTGTAGGCGACCTCGCCGAACGTCCCCAGGCGGGTGCCCATGTGCTTGGGGCGCGAAGCGCAGCGCCTCGCAGATCATTTCCCCGGCCTCATCGGGCGTGATCGCGGGAAAGGCGTCGTACATCTTCGTCGGGGCGATCATCGGCGTGCGCACCAGCGGCATGTGGATCGTCGTGAACGTCACGCCGTCGCCGACCACCTCCGAGGCGACCACCCGCGTGAACGCGTCGAGCGCCGCCTTCGAGGCGACGTAGGCCGAGAAGCGCGGCGGGTTCGTCTGCACGCCGATCGAGGAGATGTTCACGATGTGCCCCGAGCCCCGCTCGCGCATGCTGCGGCAGCAGCCCGATGATCAGCTTGACCGCGCCGAAGTAGTTGAGCTGCATCGTGCGTTCGAAGTCGTGGAAGCGGTCGTAGCTGAGCGCGATCGAGCGCCGGATCGAGCGGCCGGCGTTGTTGACGAGCATGTCGACGCCGCGGTGGTCGGCGAGCACCCGCTCGACCAGCCGGTCGACGGACTCCATGTCGGCGAGGTCGGCCGCGTAGACGTAGGCGGTGCCGCCCGCGGCGACGATCTCGGCCCGCACCTCCTCGAGCTTCTCGACGTTCCGGGCGACGAGCAGGGGCACCCCTCCGGCGGCCGCGATTTTGACCGCGGCTCGCCCGACCGATCCCCGAGGAGGCGCCGGTGATCAGGACGTGCTTTCCGCCGAGCGCCTCCCTCAGCGAGCTGCCTTTGGTCGAGATCGTCCATCTCCCGCTCCCAGTAGTCCCACAGGCGCGGCGCGTAGTCGTGCAGCGCCGGCGGGCTGCTCGAGCGCCGAGCCCTTCAGGGCCCGCTCGGTGCGGCGCGTGTCGAACCTGGGCTTCAGCTCGACGTGCGCGATCACCTCGCGGGGTATGCCGAGCTCGCGCAGCGCGAGCCGGCGTCCCGTAGCGCAGTGGGGGCACGCGCATCATCAGCGACAAGCGGCCACTTCGGCACCGCGTCGGTCAGCCGTTTGTCGACGCTCACCGCGAAGCGCGGCGCGTGCGCGGCCGCGGCGAACTCGTTGAACACCTCGTCCACGCGCTGGGGCCGGGGGTCGGTCAGGTGGAAGGCGCGGCCGTCGAGGTCGGGCTCGTGGGCGATGTGGTCCAGCGCTCCCGCCACCCAGTCGACGGGCACCACGTTGGTCCTGCCCAGGTCGAGGCCGATGAGCGGCACCCACTCGGGCATGATCGAGCGCATGCGCTGGATCGCCTTGAAGAAGTAGTAGGGCCCGTCGATCTTGTCCATCTCGCCGGTCTGCGAGTCGCCCACCACGATCGCCGGGCGGTACACGCGCCAGGGCACGTAGGGCTGCTCGCGCACGATCCGCTCGGCCTCGAACTTGGTCCGGTGGTAGGGGGATGGCAGCTTCTGGCCCTCGTCGAAGAAGTCCTCCTCGAACAGCCCCTTGTACTCGCCGGCCACGGCGATCGAGGACACGTGATGCAGGCATCCTCGCCTCGAGCGCCCGCGCCAGTTCGACCGCGTGCGTCGTCCCGCCGACGTTCACGGCGGTGTTGCTCTCGGCCGGCGCGGTCATGTCGTAGACGGCGGCGAGGTGGAAGAAGTGCTCGACCTTTCCGCGCAGCTCGGTCACCTGCTCCTGCTCGACTCCCAGACAGCGGTTTGCGCAGATCGCCGATGATCGGCTGGATCCGTTTCGTCACCGACGGTCCCGCCACGCACGCGCCAACGCTCGATCAGGTCCTCCAGCCGGCCCATCGAGCTCGCGCGCACGAGCACGTAAACCTGGCCCTGTCGCTTTAGAGCAGCCGCTCGACGAGGCGCCGTCCGATGAAGCCGGTCGCTCCTGTGACGAAGTAGGCCACGGTCAGGCGAGCATACCGCCTAAGCGCCGGCCCGCCCGCGCCCGCGCGGCCCTCGCCGGCGGCGAAGCGCGCCGCCCCGCGCGCGCCGTCCTCGAACACCTCCGGTCCGGCCTTCGCCTCGAGCGCGAGCCCCGCCGACAGCGGCAGGCCGAGCCCCTCGATCGCCGCACGCCGGTCGGCGAGCATCGTCCGCTGGGGAAAGCTCGCCAGCCCGCTCGGCGAGCGCCAGCGCCCGCTCGAGGTGCGCGCCCGGAGGGACGACCTCGGTGAGAAGCCCCATCGACAGCGCCTCCGCGGCGCCGACCATGCGCCCGGTGAGGATCAGATCGAGCGCGCGCCCGAGCCCGACGATGCGGGGCAGGCGCTGGGTGCCGCCGTCGATCAGCGGCACGCCCCAGCGGCGCTCGGGGTAGCCGAGCGTCGAGGTCTCGGTAGCGATCCGCAGATCGCACCACAGCGCCAGCTCGAGGCCGCCCGCCAGGCAGAAGCCCGAGATCGCGGCGATGGTCGGCTTGGACGGCGTCAGGCGGGTGAAGCCCATCGGGCCCTCCTCGCTCATCAGTCGCTCGGCGAACGTGTCGATCGCCTTCAGGTCGGCGCCCGCGCAGAAGGACACGCCGCCGGCGCCCGTCAGCACCAGCACGCGCGCCTCCTCATCCTGCCTCGAAGCGCATGTAGGCCTCGTGCAGTGCGGCCGCGGTGGGACCATCGACGGCGTTGCGCCTGTGCTGGCGGTCGATCGTCACGAGCGCCGCCGCCGCCCGTGCGCTCGTAGCGGACGGCGCCGGGTTCGGCCTCGCTCATCGACAGCCCGCCGCACTGCGACGGGATCCGCCTACCAGCCGCCGCGCCACTGGACCTCGCCCAGGGCCTTCTGCGCCGCCTTGCGGGCCTCCTTGCGCTTGTCCAGATGGCGCTGGATCATGCTCATGACGAACACGAAGATCGGGAAGAACGCTATCAGGATGAAGCCGGCGTCGGTCACGACCTTGTCGTTGGTCGCCCCGTAGAAGCCGCGGCCGTCGTTGTCGGCCTGGGCCACGGGAGCCAGCACGAGCGTTGCCAGCAGTGCGAGCCCCAGCAGCCGGATCCACAGGCGGCGCATCGTGGCTGAGATCCTAGCGGAGCGGGTGGCCGCGCGACCGCGAGCGCAACCGGTCCTAGTATCAGCAGCCGATGGCACTCTTGATCGCGTCGGACCTGCACAAGGACATCGCCGGGCAGCCGCTGCTGCGCGGCGTGTCGTTCAAGCTCGAGCGGCGCGAACGCATGACGCTCGCCGGACGCAACGGCGCGGGCAAGACGACGCTGCTGCGGATGCTCGCGGGGGAGACCTCGATCGATCGGGGCGAGCTGAGCGTCGCCAAGGGCGTGCGGATCGCGCTGCACGACCAGCGCCCGCCGCGTGGCGCCGCCGCTCCGGGCGCCGCCGGCGGACCGCACTGCGCGAGTACCTGCTGTCCGGCTGTGCAGAGGAGCTCCAGATCGAGGCCGAGCTGCACGAGCTGGAGGGGAGGATGGCCGACGGGGCGGCCGACGAGGCGCTGCTCGCCCGCTACGCCCGCGCCCAGGCGCGGCTGGAGGCTCGCGGAGGCTATCTGTGGCGCGATCGCGCCACGTCGATGGCGCGTGGCCTCGGGTTCCTCGAGGCAGGATCTGGATCGCCCCCTGGACACCTTCTCCGGCGGGCAGCTCACGCGCGCGTCGCTGGCCCGGGCGCTCGCCACGGGCGCGGACGTTCTGCTGCTCGACGAGCCCACCAACCATCTGGACATCGAGTCGCTGGAGTGGCTCGAGCAGACCCTCGTCGAGCTCGACGCGGCGGTCGTGCTGGTGGCGCATGACCGCTGGTTCCTGGAGGCCGTGGGCACGGCGGTGCTCGAGCTATACGGAGGCCGCCGGCCCGCTCGCGCTTCTTCGCCGGAACCTGGCACAACTGGCGCCGCGAGCAGGCGGCGCGCGAGATCGCGCTGGGCAGGGCGATCGACTCCCAGCGGGCCGAGATCGCGCGCATGGAACGGTTCATCGAGCGCTTCCGCTACAAGGCGACGAAGGCGCGCCAGGCGCAGTCGCGCGTGAAGAAGCTCGCCAAGATCGAGCGCATCGAGCCGCGAGCCGCAGAAGCGGACGGGCGCAAGAGCCTCGAGTTCGAGTTCTCCTCGCCCGAGCGCTCCGGGCGGGTGATCTTCGAGCTGCTGGACGGGCGCATCGAGATCGGCGGGGACGCCAGGAAGGGACAGCCTCCGATCGTGCTGCTCGAGCACGCCGAGCTGTGGCTCGAGCGTGGCGAGCACGTGTCGCTCGTGGGCCCAACGGCACCGGCAAGACGACCCTGATCGAGACGCTCGCCGGCCGGCGAGAGCTCGCGGCGGGCAGGCTGAGCACCGGCCACAACGTGCGCATCGGCTACCTGTCCCAGCACGCCGAGGAGCTCGGCGCCGGCGGCCACCCGGCCAGAGCGTGCTCGAGGCGGCCCAGCGCGCCAGCGGCCTGAACCCGGGACGGGCGCGCGCGCTGCTCGGGCGCTTCCTGTTCTCCGGCGAGGATGCCGAGAAGCCGCTCGAGCGGGCTCTCCGGCGGCGAGCGCCGGCGCCTGTCGCTGGCGCTGCTCGTGGGCTCGGCGAGCCACCGCCCAACGTGCTGATCCTCGACGAGCCCACCAACCATCTCGACATCGAGAGCCGGGAGGCGCTCGAGGACGCGCTGCGCTCCTTTCAGGGAGCGATCCTGCTGGTGTCCCACGACCGCGCGCTGCTCGATGCGGTGGGCACCCGCACGATCGCCGTCGAGGACGGCTCGCTGCACAGCTACGTCGGCGGCTGGGCCGAGTACGTGCGCATGCGCGACGAGCGCGCCGGCGGCCGCGTCGGCTCGGGCCCCGCGCGCGCGCGCGGCACGTCACGGCTCGCGGCGCTCGCGGCCCGGCGCCGCCAACGGAGCCGGGCGCGCGGTCCCGGCCGGCACGCCGCGCGGCGCCCGCGGACGGCGCCGGCGGCGCGACCGCGAGAAGCAGAGGTCGAAGCCCAGAGCCCAAGGGGCCGTCGAAGAACCGCCTGAGCGATCAGCGCAAGGCCGAGCGGCCGTCGAGGAGGCCGAGGCCGCGATGCGGGCGCTCGAGGACGAGCTGGCCGATCCGGCGGCCTGGGCGACGCAGTACGAGGCGGCCAAGTCCGAGGCGCGGCACACCGCCGCCCGGCGGGCCGTCGAGGACGCCTACGCCGCCTTGAGGCGCTCATCGACTGAGGCCTCACGGTCGCCCGGCCCGATCCGGCGCGCCACAGGCTGGCCTAGACTGCCCTCATGGACGCGCTGAAGACCCCGCGCAACGTGGCGATCGTGGTCGCGATCGCCGCCGGCGTCTACTTCCTGCCCGGCGGCGGCCGCGCGGCGAACACCTTCGAAGCCGCGCTGTGGGTGGCCTTCGGCGTCGGCATCGGCTACTTCGGGCTGCGCCTGTACCGCGAACACCGCGTCGCCCTCTACGGCCTCGGCGACCGCCATCGGGCGATGCTCTACGGGGCGCTCGCCTCGGCGTGCTGTTCTTCCTCGGCGCCGCCGCGCATGTGGGAACACCGGCGTCGGCGAGCTCGTCTGGTTCGCGCTGCTGGCGGTCGTGATCGTGTACGCGCTGTTCGCGATCTACCGCTACTGGCGCACCTACTGACGGGCGGTCCGGCGCGGTTTGCGCCTCCTATCCTCGGGTGGCATGGCGGCCACCGAGGCAGTGACCGACAGCGCGACGCGAAGGCGAGCATCGCCGAGCAGCGTCGCGCCCTGCCCGACCAGCCCGGCGTGTACCTGTTCCGCGACGGGCGCGGGCGCGTCGTCTACGTCGGCAAGGCCAAGTCGCGTGCGCAAGCGCGTGGCGTCGCACTTCTCCAAGGCCCAGGTGCCGAGCAGCCCCGGCCACGCCGAGATGGTGGCGAGCGTGGAGCACATCGAGTGCGTCGTCGTGGCCACCGAGGCCGAGGCGCTGCTGGCCGAGCAGAGCTTCATCAAGCAGTACCGGCCGCGCTTCAACATCCGCCTGCGCGACGACAAGTCCTACCCGTTCATCGCGATCTCCCTGGACGAGGCGTTTCCCGCGCGTGTACTTCACGCGCGAGCGCCACCGCGCCGGGCGGGCGTACTTCGGCCCGTACTCGAACGCCAAGCGCGTGCGGGGCACGCTCGAGGTGCTCGCGAAGGTGTTCATGTTCCGCTCCTGCACCGGCCCGGAGCCGGGGCGGCGCAGCGGCAGCCCGTGCCTGGACTACTACATCAAGCGCTGCGAGGCGCCGTGCGTGGGGTACGTCTCCGAGGAGGACTACCGGCGCAGCATCGACGGCGTGATCGACTTCCTGTCCGGGTCGCTTCCGCGCGATCGAGCGCGACCTCGAGGAGCGCATGCGCGCGGCGGCGGCGGCGGAGGAGTTCGAGCAGGCGACGCTCGAGCGCAACCGCCTGCGGGCGGTCCGCTCGCTGCTGGAGCGCCGGCGCGTGGCCAACGAGTCGGTGGGCACGCTCGACGCGGTCGCGGTCGCGGTGGACGGCCGCGAGGCCAACGCGCAGGTCTTCCAGGTGCGCGACGGCGTGCTCTCCGACCGCCAGTCCTTCTACCTCTCCAACGAGACCGAGCGCGACGTGGCGGAGGTGGCGGAGGAGTTCATGCTGCAGTACTACGGCGGGCACATGTCGATCCCGGCGCTGCTGGTCGTCCAGCGCGAGCTGGCCGAGCGCCCGGCGCTCGCCGACGCGCTCGCCAGCCGGCGCGGCGGGCCGGTCGAGCTGCGGGCGGCCGAGCGCGGCGAGAAGCGCAGGATCCTCGAGCTGGCCGAGCGCAACGCGCGCCTGGCGCTCGACCAGGAGCGGCTGCGCTCCGAGCGCCGGCGCCAGAGCCGCGTGGAGGCGCTCGAAGGCCTGCGCGAGGCGCTCGAGCTCGACGTGCCTGCCGATCCGGATCGAGTGCTTCGACATCTCGAACCTCGGCGGCACCCACACGGTCGCCTCGATGGTCGTGTTCGAGGGCGGCGCGCCGAAGAAGGCCGACTACCGCCGCTTCACGATCCGCACGCTCGAGGGCCGCCCGACGACTACGCCGCGATGGCCGAGGTGCTCGAGCGGCGCTTCGCGCAGTGGGAGCGCCAGGCCGACATCTCCCCGCACGACCCCGCCTACGACGCGAGCTTCGCCGCGCTGCCCAACCTGGTCGTGATCGACGGCGGCAAGGGCCAGCTCGCCGCCGGGCTGGCCCCGTTGCGCGGCTTTCGCGACCGCGGCGTGGCGGTCGTCTCGCTGGCCAAGCGCATCGAGGAGCTGTTCCTCCCCGGGCGCCGCTCACCGCTCGTGCTCGACCACTCGACGCCCGCCCTGCAGCTGCTGCAGCGCGTGCGCGACGAGGCGCACCGCTTCGCGATCACCCACCACCGCACAAGGCGCGACCGGGCGATGACGAGCTCGCTGCTCGACGAGCTGCCCGGCGTCGGTCCGGCGCGCAAGCGCGCGCTGCTCACGCACTTCGGCTCGCCCGAGGCGGTCGTGTCGGCCTCGAGCGAGGAGCTGCAGGCGGTGCCCGGCCTGCCCGCGAAGGTCGCCCGCGAACTGCACGGCCATCTGCATCGCGCCGGCTGAGCCGATCGACGGCGTGGCGCTGCATGTATCGCTCGCACTCGCGTCCCGCGTGCACGTCCGGCAAACGGGGCACAATGGTGCAGATGGCCGTGATCAGGCCCCTGCGTCCGCTGCGTGGCGCGCCAGATCGGAAGCGATCGGCATCCGGCAAGTCCGGTGAGCCGGCGGGCGGCGCCGCGCCTGAAGGACCTCGTCGTGATCACCGGCTTCTCCGGCGCCGGCAAGTCGACCGCGATGAACGTGTTCGAGGACGCGGGCTACTTCTGCGTCGACAACCTGCCCCCGGAGATGATCCGCTCGCTCGTCGAGCTGTTCGTGCACGAGGGCTCGAAGGTCGAGCGCGCCGCGGTCGTCTCCGACGTGCGCGGCGGCGTGTACTTCGAGGCGCTGCAGGCGGTGGTCGACGATCTCGACGCGCTCGGGCTGAGCCACCACGTGCTGTTCCTCGAGGCCGCCGAGCAGACGCTCGTGACCCGCTACAAGGAGACCCGCCGCCGCCATCCGCTCGCGCCCGAGGGCAGCGTGGCCGCGGGCGTGGCGGCCGAGCGGGCCCTGCTCGAGCCGCTGCGCAGCCGCGCGGACCTCGTGATCGACACGACCGGCATGTCCGCGGCGACGCTGCGCAGAAGATCGCCGACGATCTTCTGCCGGGCCGGGCCGCCGGCCGGCTGGCGCTGACGTTCATGAGCTTCGGCTTCAAGCACGGCCCGCCGCGCGAGGAGGACCTGGCCTTCGACGTGCGCTTCCTGGCGAACCCGCACTACGAGCCCGAGCTGCGCGAGCTGACGGGCCACGACGAGCGCGTGGTCGAGTACATCGCGCGCGACGGGCGCCTGGAGGAGCTGTACGTGAGGCTGCACGCGCTGCTCGACTTCCTGCTCGCGCAGTACGTCGCCGAGGGCAAGGCGCACCTCGTGATCGCGATCGGCTGCACCGGCGGGCGCCACCGCTCGGTCGCCATCGCCGAGCACCTCGCCGAGCGCTACCGCGACCACGACGACCTCGACGTGGCGGTCGCCCACCGCGACATCGACGAGCGCCGCCGCGATCCGAGCGGCCGCTCCGAGCGCCGCGTCGCAGTCTCCCGAGCGCGCGCTGCGCAGCCGGAGCCTTGCGGCCCGCTGATAGCCTTCGCTCGCCGGGCGATGGAGCGATGCTCCTGAGGCCCGGCATCGTTCATTTCCGCCTCAGGAGGCAGATGAATGCCCGTACGCGTTGGGATCAACGGATTCGGCCGGATCGGCCGGAACGTCTTTCGTGCCGCCAAGGCCCGCGGCGAGGCGGCGGGCGGACATCGAGTGGGTCGCCGTCAACGACCTGACCGACGCCAGGACGCTCGCGCACCTGCTCAACTACGACTCGATCCTCGGTCCCTACCCGGGCACGGTGCAGGCGCTCGAGGGTGCGCTGGAGGTCGACGGGCAGGAGCTGAAGGTGCTCGCCGAGCGCGACCCCGCCGCAGCTTCCGTGGGGCGAGCTGGGCGTTGACGTCGTGATCGAGTCGACCGGCCTGTTCACCGACCGCGACAGCGCCGCCAAGCACCTCGCGCAGGGCGCCAAGAAGGTGATCATCTCGGCGCCGGCCACGAATCCCGACGCGACGGTCGTGCTGGGCGTCAACTTCGACGAGGTCTATGACCGCGACCGCGCACGACGTGATCTCGAACGCCTCGTGCACGACCAACTGCCTGGCGCCGGTGGCGAAGGTGGTCAACGACACCGTCGGCATCAAGCACGGCCTGATGACGACGATCCACGCCTACACGGCCGACCAGCGCCTGCAGGACATGCCGCACAAAGACCTGCGCCGCGCGCGCGCCGCGGCGATCAACCTGATCCCGGCCTCGACCGGCGCGGCGAAGGCGATCGGCCTCGTGATCCCGGCGCTGCAGGGCAAGCTGCACGGCTTCGCGGTGCGCGCTCCCGTGCCGACGGGGTCGGTCGTCGATCTGACCGTCGAGTGCAACCGCGAGACGAGCGTCGAGGAGGTCAACGGCGGCGCTGCAAGGCGGCCGCCGACGAGCGGTCCGCTCGCGGGGATCATGCAGTACACCGAGGACCCGATCGTCTCCAGCGACATCGTCACAGTCGCCGTTCTCGTCGATCGTCGACTCGCAGCTGACGGCCGTGCTCGACGGCACGATGCTGAAGGTCGTCGCCTGGTACGACAACGAGTGGGGCTACTCCAACCGCCTGGTGGACCTGGTGCAGAGGGTGCTGTGAGCGCGCGCCGGCCGCAGGGCCAGGCTCTGACGGGAGGCCGGATATCGTGATGCTGAGCGAGACGAGCAGATGGGTGAAGGACGATGAGGAGCCTTGACGACCTGGACGTGCGCGGCAAGCGGGTGCTCGTGCGGGTCGACTTCAACGTGCCGATGGGCAAGGACGCCGACGGTGACGCCGGTCGTGGCCGACGACACCCGGATCGTGGCGGCGCTGCAGACGATCGAGGAGCTGCGCGGCCGCGGGGCGAGGCTGGTGCTCGTCTCCCACCTCGGCCGGCCCGAAGGGCGGCGCGAGGAGCGCCTCTCGCTGGCGCCGGTGGCGGAGCGGCTCAGAGAGCTGACCGACGCGCAGCGTGACGCTCGCCCCGGCGGTCGTCGGCGAGCAGGTGAGGGCGCTGACCGAGGAGCTCGGCGAGGGCGAGGTGCTGGTGCTCGAGAACGTGCGCTTCGAGCCGGGCGAGACGACGCAACGATCCGGCGTTCGCCGCGGCGCTCGCGGAGCTCGCGGACGTCTACGTCAACGACGCGTTCGGCGTGCCGCCACCGCGCCCACGCGAGCACGGAGGGCGTCGCGCACCTGCTGCCGAGCGCGGCGGGACGCCTGCTGGAAGACGAGGTGAGGACGCTCACGGCGATCCTCGCAGCGACCCGCCCGCCCGCTCGTCGCGATCGTCGGCGGCGCCAAGGTGGCCGACAAGATCGCGCGTGATCGACCGCTTCCTGGAGCTCGCCGACGTGCTGATCATCGGCGGCGCGATGTGCTTCCCGTTCCTGTGCGCCCAGGGCCACGCGGTCGGCGACTCGCTGTGCGAGGACGAGGACACCGAGCACGCGCGTCGCGCCCTGGCGAAGGCGACCCACCCGGCCGGGCGAGCGTCGGAGCTGCCGAGCGACCTCGTGATCGGCGATCGGCTGGCCGAGGACGCCGAGCATCGCGTGCTCCACGGCGTGGAGGTGCCGCCGGGGCTGGATGGGGCTGGACATCGGCCCGGCGACCGCCGAGCGCTACGCCCGCGTGATCGCCGGCGCGGGCTCGGTCTTCTGGAACGGGCCGATGGGCGCGTTCGAGCTCGAGCCGTTCGCCGCGGGCACGCGCACGGTCGCCGAAGCGGTCGCCAGCGCCAAGGGCCTGACCGTCGTCGGCGGCGGCGATTCGGCCGCCGCGCTCGCGCGGTTCGGCCTCGAGGACGCGGTCGACCACCTCTCCACGGGCGGCGGCGCGACGCTCGCAGCTGGTCGAGGGCAGGACGCTGCCGGGGGTGCAGGCGCTCGAAGGCGCGGGCGTGGCTGTCGTGAGCGCGCGCACGCCCGCTGATCGCGGGCAACTGGAAGATGCACAAGACCGAGGCCGCAGGCCGAGGAGTACATCCAGGCGCTGCTGCCGCGCCTGTCGGCGGTGGACGGCGTGGACGTGGCGATCTGCGTGCCGTTCACCGCCCTGAAGGCGATGGTCGACAGCGCGCGCGGATCGCGCGTCGAGGTGTACGCGCAGAACATGCACCACGAGCAGGAGGGAGCGTTCACGGGCGAGGTCTCGCCGCCGATGCTGAGCGAGGTCGGAGGTGCAGGGGGTGGTGCTCGGCCACTCCGAGCGGCGCGAGCACTTCGGCGAGACCGACAGGGCGCTTGCGCTGAAGGTGCCGGCAGCGCTGGCGGCCGGACTGACCCCGATCCTGTGCGTCGGCGAGACCGAGGCCGAGCGCGACAACGACGACACCGACCGCAAGCTGCGCCAGCAGGTCAAGGACGACCTCGCGGGGGTGCCGAGCGAGCGCCTGAGCGAGGTGGTGATCGCCTACGAGCCGATCTGGGCGATCGGCACGGGCAGGGTGGCGACCGCCGAGCAGGCGCAGGAGGCGATCGCGTTCATCAGGGCGCTCGTGGGCGATCGCGACGAGCAGGCGGCCGAGGCCGTGCGGATCCTGTACGGCGGATCGGTGAAGCCCGAGAACGCGGCCGAGCTGCTTGGCGCTCGAGGACGTCGACGGCGCGCTCGTCGGGCGGAGCTCGCTGCAGGCGGAGTCGTTCGCGCGAGATCGTCGCCGCCGCGCGTGCGCATGAGCGTCCCGCCGGCCCGCCGGACCTGCCCGCGCCGCGCGCGTGCCTGGTCGTGCTCGACGGATGGGGGCTCGCCGAGCCCGGTCCCGGCAACGCCATCTCGCTCGCGCGCACGCCGGTGTTCGACGAGCTGTGGGCCGAGCTATCCGCATACGACGCTACAGCGCCTGCGGCCGGGCGGTGGGGCTGCCCGAGGGGCAGATGGGCAACTCCGAGGTCGGCCATCTGAACCTCGGGGCCGGAGCGGTCGTACGCCAGGACCTCGTGCGCATCGACGACGCGATCGCCGACGGGTCGCTGGCCGAGAACGAGGTCCTCAGCGCGCGGCGTTCGCGGCCGAGCGGGGTCGGCGGCCCGCGGCGAGGGTGCACCTGCTCGGGCTGGTGTCCGACGGCGGGGTGCACTCCTCGCTCGAGCATCTGCGGGCGCTGATCGCGATGGCGCGCGCGCTCGAGGTCGAGGATCTCGTGCTGCACGCGTTCACCGACGGGCGCGACACCCTGCCGCACGCCGGCGCCGGCTATCTGGCCGAGCTCGACGCGCACGCCCGGCGTGCGGCGTGGGGTCGGTGGTCGGGCGCTACTGGGCGATGGACCGCGACCGGCGCTGGGATCGGACCCAGCGGGCCTACGACATGCTCGTGCACGGCCGCGCGCCGCACCACGCGCCCACGCGGCGAGCAGGCGGTGTCGGAGGCCTACGAGCGAGGGGAGACCGACGAGTTCATCGAGCCCACGCTCGTCGGCGAGGAGGCGACGATCCGCCCCGGCGACAGCGTGATCGCCTTCAACTTCAGGCCCGACCGCATGCGCCAGCTGACGCGGGCGCTCGCCGAGCCGGCATTCGGGACCGGCGCCGGCGCGGGCGCGAGGCCCGGAGGAGCTTCCCGGCTGGACCGGGCGCGGGGGCGCGCCGCCGGTCGCGCGCTACGCGACGTTCACCGAGTACGAGGAGGGTTGGCCCTATCCGGTCGTGTTCGGGCCCGAGCACCCGCAGACGACGCTCTCGGCGGTGCTGCGCACGCGCCGGCGCCGCGCAGCTGCACGTGGCCGAGACCGAGAAGTACGCGCACGTCACCTACTTCTTCAACGGCGGCGAGGAGGCCCCGCTCGCAGGGCGAGCGGCGCGAGCTGGTGGCCTCGCCGCGGGACGTGCCCACCTACGACCACAAGCCCGCAGATGAGCGCGCGCGAGGCCGCCGGCGCGTTCGTGGGCGCCTGGCGGGAGGATCGGCCCCAGGTTCGCGATCATCAACTTCGCGAACGCCGACATGGTCGGGCACACCGGCGTGATCGAGGCGGCGGTGAAGGCGATCGAGACGGTCGATGAGTGCCTCGGCGAGGTGGTGGCGGCGGTGCACGAGATCGGCGGCGTGTGCGTCGTGACCGCCGACCACGGCAACGCCGACCACATGCTCGAGCCGGACGGCAGCCCCAACACGGCGCACTCGCTGAACCCGGTGCCGTTGATCGTGACGGTCCCCGGGTGTGCGCCTGCGCGAGCGACGGAGGCATCCTCGCGGACGTCGCGCCCACGGTGCTCGAGCTGCTGGGGATCGAGCAGCCGCCGCAGATGACCGGCCGCTCGCTGCTGGAGCAGCGCATGAGCTGGTCGCAGAGGCTGCTGGCGGCGTTCTTCATCGGCGCGGGCGTGAACCACTTCGTGATGCCGCGCGCGTACGAGCAGATCGTGCCGCCGCGCCTGCAGGGCGACGCCACGCGGCTGGTGCAGGTCGAGCGGCGTGGCCGAGGTGGCGGGCGGCCTGGGCGTGCTGCTGCGAGCGGACGCGCCGGCCGGCGGGGCTGTGGCTGATCGCTCTGCTGGCGGCGGTGTTCCCGGCGAACCTCTACATGGCCCGCGCGCCCGAGCGCTTCGCAACGATCCCCCGCTGGGCGCTGTACGGGCGGCTTGCCGCTGCAGCCGCTGATGATGTGGTGGGCGTGGAGGGCGACCCGGCGATGAAGGCGCGTGCCGCGAAGCGGGTTTCGACGCTGCTATGTTCGATTCGAGCAGGATTTTAGGTTCTAAGCGTTATGTCAACCGCGACCGCCGTCAAGATCACGCCCGCCGAGGAGGGGGCCCTCAGCCAGGGGGACCGATCGGAGATCGTCCAGCGCGCCTGGCGCGGGATGCTGCAGAGCGCACTCGTGCCTTGCCAAGCGCCTGGACGCGCGAACTCGAGCAGGCGCACCGGCTGCCGATGACCTCCTATGAGGTGCTGCATCACCTGGAGCACTCGAGCGGGGGGCGCATGCGCATGTGCGACCTGGCCGAGCAGGCGCAGCTGTCGCGCAGCGGCCTGACACGGCTGGTCGACCGCCTGGAGCGCGAGGAGCTGCTCGAGCGCTGCTCCTGCGAACACGACGCCCGCGGCGTCCTACGCCTGCCTGACGCAGACCGGGCGCGAGCGGCTGATGGAAGCGCGCGGGACGCATCTGACGGTGGTCCGGGAGCACTTCCTCTCGCGCTTCTCCGAGAGCGAGCTGAGCTTGCTGGCGGACATGTGGGAGCGCATCGCGCCCTGCAACGGCACTGCTGCAAGGCAAGGCCCGCCGCGCCATGCACGCCTGCAGCGGCTGAGGCGGCTCTGGGACCGCTCTGGCGGCTGGGTCGCTCTGTGTCTCGGCGGCCCTGCGGTCAGCGTCGATCCGCGCGGCTCGTGCGTCGGTGGCGGCGGTGCGCGAGCAGCACTCCGCCGACGGCCAGCACGAAGGCGGCCAGGCCGTACAGGCCGAACGCTTCGATGGCGTTGCCGGCGGAGTGGCCGAGGCAGATAGGCGAGCAGGCCGACGCCGGTCGCCCAGCAGATGCCGCCGCAGGCGTTCCAGAAGGCGAACGAGCGCCAGCGCATGCGCGTGGCGCCGGCCAGCCACGACGCCCACACGCGCAGGCCGAGTATGAAGCGCCCGAAGAACACCGCCTTGGGGCCGTGGCGTTCGAAGAACGGCTCTCCGGTCGCCAGCACCTCGCAGGCGCTGGCGGTGAAAGCGCCCCGGTCGCTCGAGCAGCCAGCGCCCGCCCTTGCGGCCGATCAGATAGCCGAGTGTTGTCGCCGACGATCGCGCGCGGCGGCGGCCAGCGCGATGACGAGCTCGATTTTCAGCTGGCCCTGGCTGGCCAGCACGGCGCCGGCGATCAGCGCGGTCTCGCCGGGGACCGGAACGCCCGCCGGACTCGGCCATCACCAGCAGGAACAGCAGCGGGTAGCCGATGTGGCTGACGTCGACGATGGAAGCGAGCATTGCTGGGCTCTCATGGGCGTCGCAGGCGCCGGCTGTCCTACTTGGTGTTTTCCAGGAC
Source organism: uncultured Solirubrobacteraceae bacterium (assembly GCA_963730575.1). GTDB lineage: Bacteria > Actinomycetota > Thermoleophilia > Solirubrobacterales > Solirubrobacteraceae > Palsa-744. The sequence continues at coordinate 113,570 of CAVSSG010000005.1, read as the reverse complement.
GAGCTGCTTGAGCGCCGAGGACGCCTGCTGAACGTCAGAGTAGACGACGTTGCGCAGCACCACCTTGGTTCGGCGCGGGCGCCGTGATGAGGACCGCCGCGACGATCACCACGGCGAGCACGAGCAGCGCGAGCAGGCCGAGCAACATGCGCGAGATCCGCGGATCGCCGCGCGACGCCGCCGGCGGCTGGCCGCCGACGCGCGCGCTGCGGCAGCGACGGCGCGCCTGGTCCCTGGGCGGTCCGGGGCGAGGGCGGCGAGGCGAGATCGCGCGCGGGACGCACCGCGCGTGCTCGGGACCGCGCGCGAGCCGCCCGATCCGCGGGTTCTCGCCAGCACGCTCGTCGCCTGCGGTGGCGGGAGCGCGCGCGTCCGCGGTGCGCGCGGGGAGCGATCCCGCTCGCGCCGTCGCTGCAGCGCGCGGCCCATCTCGCGGGCCGTCTGGTAGCGGTCGCGGGGGTCGAGTGCCAGCGCGATCGCCACCGCGTCGGCGAGCTCGGGGCTGACGGCGGCGACGAGCGTGTCGAGCGTGGGTGGCTCCTCCTGCTGCTGCTTGAGCGCCAGCTCGGTGAGCGAGGTCGCCTCATAGGGCAGGCGCCCGGAGATGAGCTGGTAGGTCGACGACGCCGAGCGCGTACAGGTCGGCGCTCGGGCCGGCCTCCTCGCCGCGCGCCTGCTCGGGCGCGAGGTAGGCGGCGGTGCCGAGCACCGAGCCGACCTGGGTGATGCTCGACTGCTCGGTCGCCTTGGCGATGCCGAAGTCGGCCAGCTTGACCTCGCCTTCGCGCGCGCGCAGCAGGTTGCCGGGCTTGACGTCGCGGTGGACCACGCCGTGGCGGTGGGCGTAGTCCAAGCCCTCGCACGCCTGCTCGATGATCGAGATCGCGTCCTCGACCTCCACCCAGCCGTCATCGCGCAGGATCTCCGCACAGGAGGACCCTTCGATGTACTCCATCACGATGAAGTACTGGCCCGTGGTCTCATCCTGGCCGGAGTCGAACACCTGCACGACGTTGGGGTGGACCAGGCGTGCCGCCGCCTGCGCCTCGCGCTGGAAGCGCGACACGAAGGTCGGGTCCTCGGCGAGGTGCTCGGCCAGCAGCTTCACCGCCACCGGGCGCTCGAGGCGCAGGTCCGTGGCGAGATGGACCGTGGACATCCCGCCGAAGCCCAGCCGGCCTTCCAGGCGGTAGCGCCCGGCGATCTCGACGCTGCTCACTTGTCGGCTTCCTGGCTGCCGGCCGCCCGGGCCGCCCGCCGGCGCCGCCGGCGGGCGCTTCACCCGACGCCGTGCCGCCCGCCCTGTTCTGAGCCCGCACCGGAGCCCGCGCCGGACGATCCTTCACCGCCGCTCCCGGGCGCCGGCGTGCCGCCGCCCGGTCCGGGGGCGTGGGGGTGCTCGTCGGAGTGCGTCTGGGTGGGCGTGCTCGTCGTCTGGGTGGGCGTGGTGGTCGTCGGTGGTGGTCCGCGGCTGGTCGTGGTCGTCCTCGGCGAGGTGCTCGTCGACGGTCGCCTGCGGGAGCGGCTGCTTGCACAGCTCAAGTGCGTCGGAGTGCAGCTTGGCGATGCCTTCCCGCAGCCTGTTGCGCAGGCCGGCATCGACGCTCGCGGGAAGCGCCGCGAAGTCCCGTTCGGTCTTGAGGATCGCTGCTTCGGTGGCGGTGCAGCTGCCGTCGCCGTTTTCCGCGGCCTGCGCGACGGCTTCGAAATCGCTCTGCAGAGGGCCGGCGTTGGCCACCGGGATCAGCCCGCCGCCGGAGCTCCCGCAGGAGGCGAGCAGCGGTCCGGCCGCGCCGAGCAGTGCGGCGGCACGAGCGACGCGTGAAGGCGATTCGCATGGTCATTGACCGTACTCCAGGCGCTCGGCGAGCGAGTCCGGCAGGCGCGCCGCGCGGATCGCGCCGGCGGCGCCGGCGACGTCGTACTCGGCGCGGTGAAAGGAGGCCGTCTGGCCGGCCAGGTCCAGCAGCAGCCAGGAGGCGCGCGGGTCTCCGTCGCGCGGCTGGCCCGACGCTCCCGGGATTGAGCAGCCATTCGCCGGCGGCGATGTCGAGCTGGGTCCCATCGCGCCGGGGCTCTCCGGTGGCGAGCCCGCCGCTCGTGGCGGACGAACGAGAGCGCGACGTGGGAGTGGCCGATCAGGCAGACGCGGTGGGGCTGCACGTCCAGGCACAGCTCGGCGAGCAGCGCCGAGAGCACGTACTCCCAGACGGGGTCCCGCGGGCTGGCGTGGTAGAGGCCCACCGACCCCTCCTGGGCCTGCGGGCTCAGGCCCGCCAGGAAGGCGAGGTTCTCGGGCGCGATCACCTCGCGGGTCCACTGGGCCGCGAGGCTCGCGCCGAGCGAGAACTCGTCCAGCGGGATCTCGCCCGTGACCGCCAGGTCGTGGTTTCCGGCCAGGCACACCGCCGCGTGCTCGCGGGCGAGCTCGACGCAGGCGTCGGGCTCCGCTCCGTAGCCGACGAGGTCACCGAGGCACCAGAGCTCTGCGGCGTCGCTGGCCGCGACCGCGTCGAGCGTCGCCTCGAAGGCGTGTCGGTTGGCGTGGATGTCGGAGATGACCGCGACCTTCATCGCTGTCGCTGCTTGCTGGCACGCGGCCCTACTCCTCCTTCGAGCCGGCCTCCGTCCCGCCGTACTCGGGCAGGTTCTTGATGCCCTCGCGGGTGCGCCACTTGGAGTAGTTGTCCTCCATCGCGTCGATCAGCTCGCGCATGAAGCGCGGGGAGAGGTTGACGCGGGACACGACCACGCCCGGGACCTCCTCGGACTCGACCTCGTGGTCGACCCGCGCGAAGGTGACGGTGAACTCGTAGTCGGAGTGGCTGACGTTGGCGAAGTTCGCGTATACGCCCCCCATGATCTCGGGGGAGAGATGGATGTTTATGTGGCGCTCGGCGCCTGAGTCTTGGTCGTTCACACAGCTAGTATCGCAATCGCCGACGCCGGATCGATGACCGAGCGCCGTTCCGACGATGACCGAGCCACTCTCTCAACGCCCGTGACGCGGATCCTCCACGCCGCTGGACGGCCTGCGCGAAGCCGTGCTCGCGGCGGCGGAAGAGCTGTCCGAGCCCGGCCGGGGAGCCGGTCTCGATCCCGGGCCGGGGCAGGATCACGCTCGAGCGCCCGCCGCGCGCCGATTTCGGCGACTACTCGACCAACGCCGCGCTGCTGTTGGCGGCGGGCCTCGACTCCTCCCCGCGCGAGGTCGCGCAGCGCCTGGGCAGCGCCCTGCAGGGGCGGCTCGGCTCGAGCCTCGAGCGCTTCGAGGTGGCCGGCCCGGGATTCCTCAACCTGTTCCTCGCCGATTCGTGGCTGCTCGGGGCGCTCGCCGACGTGCTCGCCGCGAGGACGCTGTTCGGCGCCGGCGCGGACCGAGGCGCCCGAGCGCGATCCTGGTCGAGTTCGTCTCCGCCAACCCGACCGGGCCGATGCACGTGGGGCACGCCCGCAACGCCGCCTACGGCGACGCGCTGGCTCGTGTGCTCGCCTTCCACGGCCACAGCGTGGAGCGGGAGTTCTACGTCAACGACGCGGGCTCGCAGGTGCGCAAGCTCGGCGAGTCGGTGATCGCGCTGGCCGCGCGGCGAGCCGGTGCCCGACGACGGCTACCGGGGCGCCTACGTGGAGCAGCTCGTGCACCTGGCGAAGCCGACGCGATGGATCCCGCCGCAGTCGGGCGCGCGGCCGTGGCCGTGATGGTGGAGGGAGATGGAGGCCTCGCTCGCCGCCTTCGGCGGTCAAGGGCTTCGACCACTGGGCCTATGAGAGCGCGCTGCACGAGGGCGATCCGAGCCCGGTCGACGCACGCGCTGTCGATCCTCGAGGAGCAGGGGCATCACCTACCGGAGCGAGGGCGCGCTGTGGCTGCGCACGACCGACTTCGGCGACGACAAGGACCGCGTGCTCGTTCGCTCCAACGGCGAGCACACCTACTTCGCCTCGGACATCGCCTACCACCAGGACAAGCGCGAGCGCGGCTTCGACCGCCAGATCGACGTGTGGGGCGCCGACCACCACGGCTACGTGCCGCGCATGAAGGCCGCCTATGAGGCGCTGGGCGGCGACCCCGAGCACCTCGAGCTGCTGATCATGCAGCTCGTCCACCTGGTGCGGCGCGGCGAGCGCGCGCAGATGTCAAAGCGCGCCGGCGAGTTCGTCACCCTGGACGAGCTGCTCGAGGAGATCGGCGTCGACGCGATGCGCTGGTACCTGCTGGCCCGCTCGCACGACACGACGGTCGACCTCGACCTGGACCTGGCGCTGCGAGCAGTCCAGCGAGAACCCCGTCTACTACGTGCAGTACGCGCACGCGCGGATCTTCTCGATCCTCGCGAAGGCCGGCGAGGAGCGCGTGCGAAGCGGCGCTGGCCGAGGCTCGAGCGAGCGCCGAGCGCGAGCCGCTGCACGCCGCCGAGCGCGCGCTGATCGAGCTGCTGCTCGCGTTCCCCGCCGAGGTGGACGAGGCCGCCGAGCGGCGCGCCCCGCACCGGATCGCGGCCTACGCGCTCGAGCTGGCGCAGGGCTTCACCGCCTTCTACCGGGACTGCCGCGTCGTGGGCGCCGAGCCGGAGGCGGTCGAGTCCCTGCGCATCGCCCTGTGCGTGGCCAGCGCGCGCACGATCGCCCGCTGCCTGGACCTGCTCGGGGTGAGCGCGCCGGAGGAGATGTAGCTCCTCAGTCGAAGCGCGCGAGGTCCGCGTCCAGGCGGGCGGCATCGCCGGCATCGAGCGTCGGCGTGCTGGGGCTCAGGGCGGCCTCGCGCGCGGGCCTGGCGGCGCCAGCGCGGCAGCAGCAGCGCGAGCACGCCGAGCAGCGCGAGCACGACGGCGATCGGCACCAGGTAGGCGGCCAGGTCGAAGCCGTGCGCGCTCGGCAGCCCGAGCACGGCGGGACCGTACTGGCGCGACCAGGGCGCTCTTGATCTGCGCTTCGGTCTCGCCTTCATCGATCAGGCTCTGGATGTAGGCCCGCTCGCGGTCGGCCTGCGGCGACTGGGCGACGTTCAAGCGGGATTTTGCAGGTGACGCACATCACCTGGCGCTCGATCACCGGCAGCGATGTGCGCGGCATCGGCGGCCGAGGCGCGACCCGTCGCGGGCCGCTCCTGCGCACGAGCGCCCCGAGGATCAGCGGCGACGCAAGCGACGCGGCCGGCCGAGTCTCATGAGCTCTGCGCCAGCGCGATGGCGCGGTCCAGGAAGGCCTGGTCGATCTCGCCGCGGGAGATCGCGACGATCCGGCCCTGGCGGTCGATGATGAAGCTCTCCGGCAGCTGGTCGGTGCCGTAGGAGTGCGCGAAGGCGCCGTCGTCGTCGCGCAGGTTGGGATAGGTGAGGTGGTAGCGGCGCACGAAGCTCGAGCGAGTCGGGCGAGGCGTCCAGGTAGGTGACGCCGAGCACGGTGCCGTCGTGTCGCTGCTAGCTGGCTCTGGGCGTGCTCGAGCAGGGGCGCCTCGACCTGGCACGGCTCGCACCACGAGGCCCAGAAGTTCAGCACGACGACCTTGCCCCTGAACGAGGCGAGCGAGGCGTCGCCGCTGCGCGTCGAGGAGCGGCAGCGCATTGTCGCGTCCGGCGCCGGCGGATAGCTGGCCCTCGCGCGACCTGCTCGTCGAGCGTGCGGTTGGCCGATTGCGCGGAGACGCCGTAGATGAGCAGCCCGATCAGGCAGGCGCCCGCGAGCGAGACGAAGATCGGGAGTGACGCGGCCTCTCACGGCCACCAAGAGTAGACGGCTGCCGGCGTAATATCTGCTGCAGCGCGGCGGTAGCTCAGTTGGTAGAGCGCGAGCTTCCCAAGCTCGAGGTCGCGGGTTCGACCCCCGTCCGCCGCTTGGGTTCGAGAGCACGCGGCCTCCGGCTGCGATCCCCGCAGGCATTGCCCGAGGGCCCGCTCTGGTGTATGGTTGCCAGGTTGTAAAAGGGCCGTTTCGGAGGGAGTAGGGCCCGGGCGGCGCACGCTTATCTTAAGGAGGAGTATCGGTATGTCTGTTCTCTATGGCGTACGCGCACGCTTGATCGCGTGTTGCGTCGCCGCAGTTGCGGTGGTCGGAGCGCTTGCTTTGGCGCCGCCCGCCGGTGCTGCCAACATAGTCACCGGCAGCACGTATCTCGCTCTGGGCGATTCGCTCAGCTACGGCTACCACGCGAAGCAGTTCGGGGAAGAACTGGCGAAAAAAGGCTACGTCGAACCGACGAACTACGAAGAAGGTTTCGTCAACGACTTCGGCGCCACGCTGAAAGTCCTTCAGCCGAAACTGCAGATCGTGAACCTCGGCTGCCCCGGGGAGACCACCGAAACGTTCATGAACGGTCCAGGCGCTCCGTACACCGGGGCCTACTGCGCGGGCGGTCCTACCGGGAGCCCGTTCCCGTTCGCGTTCCTGCACCACCCGTACTCGCATGGCTCGCAGCTTGAAGAAGCCGAAGCGATCCTCAAAGAAAACCCGAACGTCAGCCCGGTCACGGTCGACCTGGGGGCCAATGACACTCTGCAGTTCCTCGAGGCCCACTGCGGCTTCCCGGCGACGGACACGTGCTCTACGCCCGAAGTCGCGAACGAGTTCACGAAAATCGTCACGAACGTATACACCATCGTGAAAAAACTGAAAGCGCTCGCACCACACGCGCAGTTCGTGGTCGTAGGCCTCTACAACCCGTATCCGTTGGCACTGCCCGCACCGGGCGGAGACGAGTCTGTAGCACAGCTCAACGGCCTGCTGAGCAGCATCGCAGCGGGTGGCAACGGGGCGCTCTTCGCCAACCCCGAGCCGCGGATCAACGCGTCGTTCGCCAACCACAACCCGGACTCCATCGCAAACGAAGGGGAAGACCTGCCGACGCTCTGCGCTTACACGGCCATGTGCCCAGGCGGGTCCTACAACCCAACGAGCCCGGAAGCCGACATTCATCCCACGACGCTCGGCTACGCCGTGCTGGCTGAAACCATCTCCGGCCTCTTCACCGCGCCAGGGCCGGCAGGGCCAGAAGGCGCAACCGGAGCAACCGGACCCCAGGGACCGGAAGGTCCGCAGGGACCTGAAGGTCCGCAGGGACCAGAAGGTTCGCAGGGACCCGAAGGGCCGGCAGGCGTGACCGGAGCGACCGGAGCGACCGGCGCGACTGGATCCGAAGGTACAACCGGACCCGCCGGACCGACCGGAGCCGCAGGCCCGACCGGAGCCACAGGCCCGACCGGACCGCAAGGTTCCGAAGGCAAAACCGGCCCGACCGGACCCGGCGGAGCGACCGGCGCCACCGGCCCGACCGGACCGCCAGGTTCCGAAGGTAAAACCGGCCCGACCGGACCCACCGGAGTAACCGGATCCGCCGGACCGACCGGAGCCGCAGGCGCGACCGGGAGTACAGGTGCTACGGGCGCGTCCGGGACCGGGCTCGTCGGCGGTGGAATCGCCGGCAGTCTCGGATATGGCTACGGGTACGGGAGCAGCAGCTTCACCATGTCCCTGTACGCGCAGTCGACAGCAACCCCGATGATCCAGGCGGGCACTCTCCGCAACTTCACGGTTCACTTCACCGCCAGCGTCAGCAAGACGACGACGATGGTGGTCGAAAAGAACGGTGCGGCTACGGCGATCACCTGCACGGTCGCGAAAAGCAGCAACACCTGCTCTGACAACACGCACACGGTCGCGTTCGCTGCAAGCGACACGGTTCTCGTGCGCGGGAGCTGGTCCGGCGGTTCCAACAGCGGGACGAACCCGTCGTGGAGCGCCGTCTACCCATGATCCGATCCTGGATCTGTAGCGTTCGTCGGTAGCGACGAGCAAGTCAAGGAGGGGGCTCCGAGAGGGGCCCCCTCCTTATTTCTGAGGGTGCTCGTGCGGTTGTATTCCTGTCGCGCTCGCGCTCGGCTCTGATGGTCGCGACGTGGGTGAGCTCGCCGGATGCCTGCTCGGCGGGGAATGGCCGGAACAGGATCGTGGCTTCCAGCGCTTGCTCGCCTGGGGAAGACCGCCTCGTGCGCCTACGGGGAAGCCGGCGATGCCGTCGACGCGGCAGACGAAGCACGCGGTCCGGTGGACACGCTCCAGCGGCCTCACGTGCACCACGGCTGCACGTCATCGAGGACGGCTTCGGCTGGTGGCCGGCAAGGAGCTGGAGAAGGCGTGGCCAGCGATGAGGCAGCGTTGCGAGGTTGTCTGCGGGAGATCGCGGAAGCGTCCTTGGTCGGACTACAACCGTGCGCACGCCACGCTGTGCCCAGGAGGGTCGGGCGGTGTGAACCGCAAGCGGCATGTCGTGGGTGGGTACACCACGAGGCGCTGGTGATCGAGTGCCTCCACGCCGCAGATGCCGGTGAGGTGCGCTCGATGTCACTTATGCTCATCCGGCCGACGAAGAGGCCGACGATTCTCGCGCCTCACAGCGAACACCGGGCGGCCCCAACGGTCGAGCGGCTACGCCGCCGGATACGCCGACGACCTGAGCCTCACCAGTCGCGTACCGACACCGAGGAGGTCATCGCCCATGAGATCGCAGCAGCGCAACTGAACCTGCCGACGCGTTCGAAGAGCCAACCGGGGATCTGCTCGAGCGTGTCCGCTTGGCTGGGGCGGCGAACATGGACGAGACGGGCTGCCGCCGGTGCCGGCCGGCGTTAGGGCAGTTTCCATTCCTCTACTCGCTTGTTGCCCGTGTCGGCAACGAAGACGTTGCCCGCGGAGCTCACGGTCACCCCCTTGGGGATCGAGAGCTGCCCGGCCCCCGAGCCGGCCGAGCCGAAGGCGGCGATGAAGGTCCCCGAGGAGCTGAACTCCTGCACACGGTCGTTGCCGACTTCTGAGACGTACAGGTTGCCCGTGGAGGGTTCTGAGGCGATGCCCCACGGCAGGCTCGATTTGCCGGTGCCCGAGCCGGCTTCGTCGAAGGCCCTGATAAAGGCGCCGGCGGTCGAGAACTCCTGCACGCGCTGGTTCGACCATTCTGAGATGTAGAGGTTCCCGCCGGAGACGGCGATGCCCGCCGCTCCCTCGAACTGCCCCGAGCCCGTGCCCAGCGAGCCGAAGCCCGAGATGTAGGTGCCTTCTGAGGAGAACTCCTGCACGATCACGCCGAAGCTGTTCAGCACCCACACGTTGCCGCTCGAGTCGACCGCGAGTCCGGTGGGATGCAGGAACTGCCCGGCCGAGGTGCCCGCGGAGCCGAACTTGCGGATGAAGCTGCCGGTGGGCGAGAACTCCTGCACGCGGTCATTGGCGTAGTCAGAGACGTAGACGTCGCCCGCCGAGTTCGTGGCGATGCCCCTGATCCCCTGGAACTGTCCTTCTCCGCTGCCGGCCGAGCCGAACTGCCTGAGGTATTCGTGTTTCGAGTTGAACTCGATCACCCGGTCATGGCCCGAGTCCGCGACCCAGATGTTCCCGCTCGGGTCCACCGCGAGGGCTTCGGGTTCCTTGAAGCTTCCGTTCGATGTTGTTCGGCGCGGTGAAGGACGCTGCGTAGGTGGGGGGTTCGCCCGCTGTGCCATTCCTGGATGCGCTCATTGCCCGTGTCGGCAACGAAGACGTTGCCCGCGGAGCTCACGGCCACCCCCTTGGGGATCGAGAGCTGCCCGGCGCCCGAGCCGGCCGAGCCGAAGGCGGCGATGAAGGTCCCCGCGGAGCTGAACTCCTGCACGCGGTCGTTGCCGACTTCTGCGACGTAGAGGTTGCCGTTGAGGGGTCTCGCGGCGATGCCCCACGGCAAACTCGATTTGCCGGTGCCCGAGCCCGCTTCATCGAAGGCCCTGATGAAGGCGCCGGCGGTCGAGAACTCCTGCACGCGCTGGTTCGACCATTCTGAGATGTACAGGTTCCCGCCGGAGAAGGCGATGCCCGCCGCTCCCGAACTGCCCCGAGCCCGTGCCAGGCGAGCCGAAGCCCGAGATGTAGGTGCCTTCTGGGAGAACTCCTGCACGATCACGCCGAAGCTGTTCAGCACCCACACGTTGCCGCTCGAGTCGACGGCGAGTCCGATGGGATGCAGGAACTGCCCGGCGGACGTGCCCGCAGAGCCGAACTTGCGGATGAAGGCGCCCGTCGGGGAGAACTCCTGCACGCGGTCGTTGCCGTAGTCGGAGACGTAGACGTCGCCCGGAGCTGTTGACCGCGATGCCGCGGATACCCCTGAACTGGCCTTCCCCGGTGCCTTCGGCGCCGAACTGCCTGAGGTATTCGCGTTTGGAGTTGAACTCGACCACCCGGTCATGGCCCGAGTCCGCGACCCAGATGTTCCCGCTCGGGTCCACCGCCAAGGCTTCGGGTTCCTTGAAGCTTCCTTCGATGTTGTTCGGCGGGACGAAGCTCGCGCAGAACCCTTCTGCCGTGCAGTTCGATGGCGTCGTGAACGCTTCGTCTGAGCCTTTGCTCGTGCCGCCCGTGTTGGTCGCGGAGATCCTGAAGTGGTAGGTCGTGTTGGCGGTGAGGCCCGTGACTTCCGCGGACACCGCGACCGCGCTTTCGCCGGACCCCGGCAGCGAGGCGCAGGAGGCGGTTTTGCCGTAGGAGTTCGTGGTGCCGTATTCGAATTCACATTTGCTGACCGCGCCGCCGTTGGGGTTGACCGTGGCGTTCAGCGTCGCCGTTGTCTGCGCGATCGGACTCGCCGGCTTGGTTTCGACCGCCGGGGCGTTCGGCAGCGTCTTGAAGTTTCGTCTGCGCCTTTGCTCGTGCCGCCCGCGTTGGTCGCGGAGATCCGGAAGTGGTAGGTCGTGTTCGGCGGTCAGGCCGGTGACCGCCGCGGACACCGCCACCGGGCTTTCGCCGGACCCCGGCGAGCGAGCGCGCAGGAGGCGGTTTGATGCCGTAGGAGTTCGTGGTGCCGTATTCGAATTCGCATTTGCTGACCGCGCCGCCGTTGGGGTTCACCGTGGCGTTCAGCGTCGCCGTCGTCTGCGCGATCGGGCGACGCCGGCTTTGGTTTCGACCGCCGGGGCGTTCGGCAGCGTCTTGAATTTCTGGTCGGCGCCTTTGCTCGTGCCGCCCGCGTTGGTCGCGGAGATCCGGAAGTGGTAGGTCGTGTTGGCGGTGAGGCCCGTGACTGCCGCGGACACCGCGACCGGGCTCTGCCCGGACCCGGCAGCGAGGCGCAGGAGGCGGTTTTGCCGTAGGAGTTCGTGGTGCCGTATTCGAATTCGCATTTGTTCGACGTTCGCCGCCGTTGGGGTTGACCGTGGCGTTCAGCGTCGCCGTTGTCTGCGCGATCGGGGTCGCCGGTTTGGCTTCGACCGCCGGGGCGTTCGGCAGCGTCTTGAACTTCCTGGTCTGAGCCTTTGCTCGTGCCGCCGGCGTTCGTCGCGGAGATGCGGAAGTGGTAGGTCGTGTTCGCCGCGAGGCCCGTGATCGCCGCGGACACCGCGACCGGGCTCGTGCCCGAACCCGGCAGCGAGGCGCAGGACGCGGTTTTGCCGTAGGAGGCCGTTTCGCCGTATTCGAATTCGCATTTGTTCGACTTGCCGCCGTTGGGGTTGACCGTGGCGTTCAGCGTCGCGGTGGTCTGCGCGATCGGGCTCGCCGGCTTGGTTTCGACCGCCGGGGACGTGTTCACGAACACCCACGTGGCACCGACGCCGGCGTTGTCATCGGGCCCGCCGACCAGCGCCGTGTTGCCTTCGGAAGACAGCGCCACGCCGGCGCCGAAGTTGCCTTCGCCGATCTCTTCCCCGCTTTTTGCGGTCAGCTTGGCGCCCTGCTGTTCCCACTTCGCGCCCGAGTGCGCGAGCACCCACGCCGCGCCGGCGCCTTTGCCGTCGGCGGGCCCGCCGACGAGCGCGGTGTTGCCGTTGGCGGAGAGCGCCACGCTCGTCCCGAATTCGCCTGCGCCGGTCTCTTCTTTGCCGGTGAGCTTTTCGCCCTGCTGGGTCCATTTTTCGCCCGAGCGCGTGAGCACCCAGGCAGCGCCGACGTCGGTGTTGTCGGTGGGCCCGCCGACGAGCGCGGTGTTGCCGTTGGCGGAGAGCGCCACGCTCGTGCCGAATTCGCCTTTGCCGCTCTCTTCTTTGCCGGTGAGCTTTTCGCCCGGCTGGTTCCATCTTTCGCCCGAGCGCGTGAGCACCCAGGCAGCGCCGACGTCGGTGTTGTCGGTGGGCCCGCCCACCAGCGCGGTGTTGCCTTCGGAGGAGAGCGCCACGCTCGTGCCGAATTCGCCCGCGCCGCTCTCTTCTTTGCCGGTGAGCTTTTCGCCCTGTTGGGTCCATTTTTCGCCCGAGCTCCTGAACACCCACACCGCCCCGGCTCCTTCGTGGTCGCGGTTGCCACCGACCAGCGCGTATTCGCCCGTCGCGGACAGCCCCACGCTCACGCCGAATTCGCCCGCGCCGCTCTCTTCTTTGCCGGTGAGCTTTTCGCCCTGCTGGGTCCATTTTTCGCCGGAGCGCGTGAAGGCCCACACCGCCCCGGCGCCTTCGTTGTCGTGGTAGCCGCCGATCAGCGCCGTGCTGCCGCTGGAGGAGAGGGCGACGCTTGAGCCGAACTCGCCGGGGCCGATCTCTTCGCCGTTCTTAGCCGTCAGTTTCGCCTGCTGGGTCCAGGTCGTGCCCGAGCGCGTGAACACCCACGCTGCGCCGACGTCGTTTAGATAGCTCTGGCCGCCGATCAGCGCGATGTTGCCTTCGGAGGAGAGCGCGACGCTGAAGCCGAAGGCGCCTTTGCCGGGTCTGAATTCGCCTTCGCCGGCCTCTTCTTTGCCGATGAGCTTTTCGCCCTGCTGGGCCCAGGTCGTGCCCGAGCGCAGGAAGGCCCACGCCGCGCCCACTTCGAGGCTGTCTTTCTTTCCGCCCACGAGCGCGTATTCGCCCGTGGAGGAGAGCGCCACGCTGTCGCCGAAGGCGCCGGGGCCGTTCTCCCCGCCACCGGTGAGCGTCGCCTGAGCGGTCCAGGTCGTGCCCGAACGCGTGAGCACCCACGCGGCGCCGACGCCTTCGTTGTTGGCGGGACCGCCGATCAGCGCGTAGTTGGCTTCTTTGGAGGCGAGCGCGACGCCGAAGCCGAATTCGCCTTTGCCGCTCTCTTCTGTGGCGGCGAGTTTCGCCTGATAGCTCCAAACCGTGCCCGAGCGCGTCTCAACCCACGCGGCGCCGACGCCTTCGTTGTTGGCGGGACCGCCGATCAGCGCGTATTCGCCTTTTTCAGAGAGCGCCACGCTCTTGCCGAATTCGCCGGGGCCGGTCTCTTCTTTGCCAGTGAGCGTCGCCTGATAGCTCCAGGTCGTGCCCGAGCGCGTCTCAACCCACGCAGCGCCGACGCCTTCTTTGTTGCTGGGCCCGCCGAGCAGTGCGTATTCGCCCGTGGAGGAGAGCGCCACGCTCGTGCCGACTTCGCCCGGGCCGCTCTCTTCTTTGCCGGTGAGCGTTGCCTGGTAGGTCCATTTTTCGCCGGAGCGCAGGAAGACCCACGCCGCGCCGGCTCCTGCGTTGTTTTCGGGGCCACCGATTAGCGCGTAGTTCGCTTCTTTCGAGGCCAGCGCGACGCTCCATCCGAAGTAGCCTTTGCCGCTCTCCCCGCTGCCGGTGAGCTTTGCGCCCTGCTGGCTCCAGGTCGTGCCCGAGCGCGTGAAGACCCACGCGGCGCCTGCGTATTCGTTGTCGAGGGGACCGCCGATCAGCGCGTATTCGCCTTTTTCAGACAGCGCCACGCTCCAGCCGAAGTGGCCCGCACCCGCCTCTTCTTTGCCGGTGAGCTTCGGACCCTGCTGGGTCCAGGTCGTACCCGAGCGAAGAAACACCCAGGCCGCGCCGACCCCGCCGTTGTCGCTCGGCCCGCCGATCAGCGCGTATTCGCCTCCCGCGGACAGGGCAACGCTGAAGCCGAAGGCGCCTTTGCCGCCGGATTCGCCTTCATGGATCTCTTCTTTGCCTGTGAGCTTTTCGCCCTGCTGGGCCCACGTCGCGCCCGAGCGCGTGAAGACCCACGCCGCGCCGACTTCCCTGTTGTCGCCGGGGCCGCCCATTAGCGCGTATTCGCCCGTGGCGGAGAGCGCGACGCTGTAGCCGAAGCCGCCATTGCCGCTCTCGCCGCCGCCGGTGAGTTTCGCCTGCTGGGTCCAGGTCGTTTTCCCAGTTTCGCGCAGAAATACCCACGCAGCGCCGACACCGCCGTTGTTGGCGGGCCCGCCGATCAGCGCGTAGTTGGCTTCTTTGGAGGCGAGCGCCACGCTGTAGCCGAATTCGCCTTCGCCGGTCTCTCCGCTGCCGGTGAGCATCGCCTGCTGAGCCCAGGTCGTTTTCCCACTTTCGCGCAGGAAGACCCACGCCGCGCCGGCGTTTCCATTGTTGTTGGGCGCGCCGATCAGCGCGTATTCGCCTTTTTCGGAGAGCGCCACGCTGTAGCCGAATTCGCCTTCGCCGGTCTCTCCGCTGCCGGTGAGCATCGCCTGCTGAGCCCAGGTCGTTTTCCCACTTTCGCGCAGGAATACCCACGCCGCCCCGACGCCGCCGTTGTTGGTGGGGCCGCCGAGAAGCGCGTATTCGCCCGTGTAGTTGAGCGCGAGGCTGTAGCCGAAGCCGCCATTGCCGCTCTCACCGCTGCCGGTGAGTTTCGCCTGATAGGACCAGGTCGTGCCCGAGCGCGTCTCGACCCACGCCGCCCCGACGCCGCCGTTGTTGGCGGGCCCGCCGATCAGCGCGTAGTTGGCTTCTTTGGCGGCCAGAGCGACGCTGAGGCCGAAGTAGCCTTTTCCGGTCTCTTCTTTGCCGGTGATCTTCGTCTGCTGTGTCCACGTCGTGCCCGAGCGCGTGAAGACCCATGCGGCGCCGGCATGTTCGTTGTCGCCGGGGCCGCCGATGAGCGCGTATTCGCCTTTTTCCGAGAGCGCCACGCTCGTGCCGAATTCGCCGGCGCCCGCCTCTTCTTTGCCGGTGAGCTTCGGTCCCTGCTGCGACCAGGTCGCGCCCGAGCGCAGGAATACCCACGCCGCACCGACCTTGCCGTTGTCGCCCGGCCCGCCGACCAGTGCGTATTCCCCTCCCGCGGACAGAGCCACGCTGACGCCGAACGCGCCTTCTTCGCCTCTCTCTCCGCCGCCGGTGAGCTTTTCGCCCTGCTGGATGAATGGGTCGATCCGAAGCGGGTAGCGTGCGCCGGCGGTATCGACGCGCAGCAGGATCTCGCCGCCGCGCAGTTCAAGCCAACTGTGCAGCGCACGGCCGCGCGCGTCGGTCGCGCTCAGGCCGCTGTAGCGGAGCACGGACCGTCCGGCGCGACGGAAGCTGATGCTCTGTCCGCCCGAGGCGAGCGAGGCGTGCGCGTTGCCGGACAGCGCCATCGCGAGCGTCAGCGCGCCGTCCGCGTGGGCGGATGGCGCGCTGGGGATCGTGAAGCCCTGCTCCAGGCCGAGCGGCCCGTTGACATACCACTCGCTGAGACCCGCGCGCGCATAGGAGACGCGGTTGGCCTTCACGCGCGGGGCGACCTGGCCGAGCGTCCGCAGCGAGGCGCCAAAGCCCACCGCCCGCAAGCTCAGGTCCAGCCACGTCGTGCCCGAGCTGACGGAGACCCCCGAGCGACCGAAGTTCGCGCTGAGCTGCTGCGCGGGGCTCACCGCCCCGAGTCCGCCGCCGGAGGCTCTCACCCGGTAGGCAGGGTCATCGGCCCCCAACGCTTCGGATACGGGCCCCTGCGCTGCGAGCGGCAGGCTCGAGAGCCCCTTCCTGCGCGAGGACGCTCCCGCGCGCAGGTGTGACGCGGCACGGAATCGCAGCGCGGCCACCGACGGATGCTCGCCCGCCAGGCCCTCATAGAGCGCCGCCCCGAGCATCAGCGACAGCAGCGCGGCCACCAGGAGCGCGCGCAACGGCGCCACGGACCTGGACGCCAGTGCCGTCCCATCGCCCGCCGCGCCGGCGATGGCGGACCCTATCCCTCTCTGCCTCGCCATCCTCACCCTCCTCCGACCTCCATGCCATGACCCACCGGCTTGCGCCGGACGCTACGGGGGTCCCCCTAAAACCCCGAGCAGGGTACGGTACACGGCCCGTGCCGCCCACGCAACGCTTGGGACACCCAGCGGCGGCCGCGGGGCAACCTTGTGCGGGGCCGCACGAATACGCAGTTTGCCGCGGCCGATGAGGGATTGGCCACAGACGCATGCGGATAGCTACCCGACCTGCGGAACGGCACATCAATTCTGCATAAAGAGGTGTAGGCTTGCGCAATTCTCCACGGACAAGGGTCCGCACTACACGAGGGACCTCCACATACCCGGGGAACCTCCGGAGAGCCAGGGCAGACGACAACATCATGGAATGGGGGCACGCTATGCAAGGCGACCTAGTCGCACGACACGCCAAGAGCGGACCGAAGGCTCTCGGGCGACGAACGACGAGGCGCATGGGCGCCATCGTGGGAGCGCTCGGGCTGCTTCTGTTCTTGGGCAGCGCCCAGGCCGCGTCAGCCCGGCATTTGGAAAAAGTGTCCCCAACGACTGGCTGCCCGGGCACCACGATCACATTCACCGGAACCGGGTTCGGCGGCGTCGGAACGAAAGCGACCGCCGAGTGGAGCGATCCTGCGGGCCTCTACTTCACCAATGTCTCCACGACCGCCGTTGTGACCGTCAAAGAAACAACTGCAACGGCGCCCGCACCGCTGTTCCTGTCGCTTGAAGCAGGCTCGGGCAGCGTCAGCATCGGCAGCAGCAAATCGGTGCCGTTCACATTCCCGTCGTTCATCTCGTGCTTCGCGAAAACCGGGGCGACCGGACCTACCGGGGCCACCGGACCCACCGGAGCCGCTGGCCCGACCGGAGCTGCCGGAGCAACCGGACCCGCAGGTAGCACTGGACCCGCAGGCCCGACCGGATCCGCTGGATCCACCGGACCCGCCGGGGCCACCGGACCCGCCGGAGTGACCGGCGCCTCCGGACCGACCGGCGCCGCCGGACCGACCGGAGCCGCCGGACCGACGGGCCCCGCAGGCCCGAGCGGCAATGAAGGACCAACCGGACCCGCAGGACCGACGGGCAACGAAGGCCCGACCGGACCCGCCGGAGTGACCGGAGCCGCCGGACCGACCGGAGCCGCCGGACCGACGGGCCCCGCAGGCCCGAGCGGCAATGAAGGACCAACCGGACCCGCAGGACCGACGGGCAACGAAGGCCCGACCGGGACCCGCCGGAGTGACCGGAGCCGCCGGACCGACCGGAGCCGCCGGACCGACGGGCCCCGCAGGCCCGAGCGGCAATGAAGGACCAACCGGACCCGCAGGACCGACGGGCAACGAAGGCCCGACCGGACCCGCAGGCCCCACCGGACCCGCCGGAGTGACCGGAGCCGCCGGACCGACCGGAGCCGCCGGACCGACGGGCCCCGCAGGCCCGAGCGGCAATGAAGGACCAACCGGACCCGCAGGACCGACGGGCAACGAAGGCCCGACCGGACCCGCCGGAGTGACCGGAGCCGCCGGACCGACCGGAGCCGCCGGACCGACGGGCCCCGCAGGCCCGAGCGGCAACGAAGGACCAACCGGACCCGCAGGACCGACGGGCAACGAAGGCCCGACCGGACCCGCAGGAGTGACCGGAGCCGCCGGACCGACCGGAGCCGCCGGACCGACGGGCCCCGCAGGCCCGAGCGGCAATGAAGGACCAACCGGACCCGCAGGACCGACGGGCAACGAAGGCCCGACCGGACCCGCAGGAGTGACCGGAGCCGCCGGACCGACCGGAGCCGCCGGACCGACGGGCCCCGCAGGCCCGAGCGGCAATGAAGGACCAACCGGACCCGCAGGACCGACGGGCAACGAAGGCCCGACCGGACCCGCAGGAGTGACCGGAGCCGCCGGACCGACCGGAGCCGCCGGACCGACGGGCCCCGCAGGCCCGAGCGGCAATGAAGGACCAACCGGACCCGCAGGACCGACGGGCAACGAAGGCCCGACCGGACCCGCCGGAGTGACCGGAGCCGCCGGACCGACCGGAGCCGCCGGACCGACGGGCCCCGCAGGCCCGAGCGGCAATGAAGGACCAACCGGACCCGCAGGACCGACGGGCAACGAAGGCCCGACCGGACCCGCAGGCCCCACCGGACCCGCCGGAGTGACCGGAGCCGCCGGACCGACCGGAGCCGCCGGACCGACGGGCCCCGCAGGCCCGAGCGGCAATGAAGGACCAACCGGACCCGCAGGACCGACGGGCAACGAAGGCCCGACCGGACCCGCAGGCCCCACCGGACCCGCCGGAGTGACCGGAGCCGCCGGACCGACCGGAGCCGCCGGACCGACGGGCCCCGCAGGCCCGAGCGGCAATGAAGGACCAACCGGACCCGCAGGACCGACGGGCAACGAAGGCCCGACCGGACCCGCAGGCCCCACCGGACCCGCCGGAGTGACCGGAGCCGCCGGACCGACCGGAGCCGCCGGACCGACGGGCCCCGCAGGCCCGAGCGGCAATGAAGGACCAACCGGACCCGCAGGACCGACGGGCAACGACGGCCCGACCGGACCCGCAGGCCCCACCGGACCCGCCGGAGTGACCGGAGGAACCGGCCCCGCGGGACCGACCGGTAATGAAGGCCCGGCTGGACCGGCTGGACCCCAGGGCGTGACCGGCAGCGGAGGACCGACTGGACCCGGAGGATCGACCGGACCGACAGGACCGAGCGGTAATGAAGGGCCCACTGGACCGGCAGGACCGACGGGCAACGAAGGCCCGACCGGACCCGCAGGGCCGACCGGCTCTCAAGGAGTCACGGGGAGCGCTGGGCCTACCGGGCCTACCGGTGCAACCGGAGCGACGGGCAAGCTGGAACAGGTCGAAACGATCACGAAGGAAGGATCAAGCACCGCGTACTCGGCAAAAGTTGGCGAAGAAGCGTCCTCGATAGCGGTATGTCCAGTCGGCACCATCCTCACTGGTGGTGGCGAGAGCATCAACAACAACGGCGGCGCAGTCGGCGCAGCTAGCGAGTCGGCGCCGGCCGGCAATCAGTGGGACGTCAAAGTAATCGTAATCAAGTCCGATGAACAACCGGGGAGCTACATCACGGCCTACGCATACGCTCGTTGCGCAAAATAAGTCCACAGGACTGAAGTCACGCCACCGGCAGCGGGCCTAGCGCCTGTTGCCGGTGGCGACCCTTTCTTGATTTGCCGGTGAATGAAGAGGTCTTGGAACTCGTCGCTTCATGGCAAACCTTGTCTTCACGTGCCGTTGTACGACGCCGGCGCCGGCGGGTCTTCGCGAATGTCGGCGATCTGTGCCAGCAGCCCTTCGGGCGTCGTCCCGCCGAGCACCCGCAGGCGGTGTAGTCGGTAGGGATCGTCTTCGGGGTGGGCCCAACCGGGGACCACGGTCGTCGACCCCACAAACCCGGCGGCCTTGACCGCGGCGATGACCGTCGCGTCGTAGTGGCCGGACGGGTAGCAGAACCAGTTCACGGGGACGTGGTAGCGCTGCTGGATGGTGCTCCGCGCCACGGCGACCTGTTCGTGCAGCTGTTCTGAATCCAGGGTGATGAGGTCGGCGTGGCTGATTCCCTGTGTGTCGAGCTCCCAGCCGGCGGCAACGAGGCCTGGACTTCTGCCTGGCTCAGCCCACCCTGGGAGGGCGGCAGGCCCGTGAGCTGGAGGTTCTCGTCGCCGACCCATCCGACCTTGCGCAGGATGGGCAGGGCCTGGGTGTACTGGGAGTGGTAGCCGTTGTCGAAGCTCAGCACGATCGGTTTGCCCGGACCCAGCGGCACGCCGTTGCGCCAGTACGCCTCGACCTGATCGAGCGTCACGGCATGCCAGCCGGCGCTCTTCAGCGCCTGGACCTGCGCGGCCAGCTCGCTGGGAGCTACGTACAGGCCCGGGAAGGGTGCGCCCGGAGGCGGCGGCGCGATCACGTGGTACATGAGGATCGGCACGGGCTCGGTGCCTGGATGCCCGGTCGCGGCCGCGACCGCGCCGGTGGTGGAGGCTCCTTGCGAGAGCGCAGCACCGCCTTGGCGCGGGTTGCTCGAGGACTGAGCCGAGCGCGTGGGCTGACCTGCCGGGCTCGATGCGCCGCTCGAGAGGTTGACCGCGACCACCGCGACGACGGCAGCGCCCGCCACGGCCAGCAGCGCGACCGCCTGGCGGCGACGGCGAATGGTTCGCCGCCGCGCCTCACGGCGGCTGTACCGGGCCTCGCCGTCCATCTAGCTACGGGCTGAGGTGGCCATCGCGCAAGCTGCGCACACCCCTCAGAGCATAGACAGGGTCCTGGCCGGCAAGCGCACCTCGCTCGGCTCCTATCATCACTGTGGCGGCCGGCCGGCCGCCCGGCAGAGCGCCACGATCTGGTACGAGCGAGAGATGGAGTCCCGATGAGCGACACCGACCAGCAGACCTTCGACGTCACAGGGATGACCTGCGAGCACTGCGTAGCAGCCGTCAGCGACGCTGTGGGCGAGCTGCCCGGCGTGGACGACGTCGAGGTGGATCTACCGAGTGGCGTTGTGGTCGTGCGGGGGAGCGACGTGGACGGCGAGGCCCTCCGTGCCGCCGTGCGAGCGGCCGGATACGGCGTCGCCGAGCACGCCTAGCGCGCGGTCTGGCTTCCCCCGCTATGCGACGCCGGGAAGCTCGACCTGTGGGGCGTTGACGGCGGGCTCCCGCTGGGTGGCGGTTGCGGCCTGCGCGACGGGGAAGAGCGTGAACGCGAGCAGCACGAACAGCGGTCCCGAGTTGAAGTCGGTGGCGCCTTCGGCCCAGAACGGGCCGCCCATGCTCTGCCCGAGGACCCAGTAGGCGAGCGAGATGACGACCCCGACGATGAGTGCCGGCCAGCGAAGCGGCGTCCATACGCCGAGGGCGACCGCCACCGAGACGATCGCCAGTACGATCGCGATCGTCGTGCCGTGACCCTGCGTGTGGTTGCCGATCGAGTTCTGGAATTTGGCCAGCCAATGCGGCGAGGCTTCGGCCATTCCCTTGATCATTTCGTGGGTCGCGTCCTTTGCCTGGTTGACGTTCACCAGCCACAGGCCGGCCGACAGCAGCCACAGCCCCGACCAGGCGCACTTCCCGCCGCGGTCTCCGAGCGGGCCCATGTCCGCCGGTGAGATCCCCTCGTTCTTGCCCGTTGGCCAGACGAGCACGCCGATGATCGCGTAGAGGATCACCGCCCCGGGTGCGCCCATCAGCGGGGAGGGCAGGGTGGTCGAGGTCAGCCCGCCGAACCCCTCGCCGAACCACCAAACGACCAGTGCCCAGCCGAAGGAAACGAGCAGCGCCGGCTTCACGTACCTGCGGCTGAGGATCAGGCCGAGCCCGATCGCGATCTGGATCTCGGCGGACAGCGTGTTCCACAGCGTCAGGTCGCGTCCGTAGAAGTCGTCGAACGTTTTCATCGGGCCGCCGACTATCGCCCACTGGTTCTTTGCCGCGGGCGCGAACACTTCGCTGATGATTCCGTGCGTGTACATGAAGCTCTTGAACTGGAACAGGCCGTCGAGCAGCCAGATCAGGCCGAGCGTGATCTGTATCCCTCGCGTCGTGACGCGTAGGCGATCGCGCAGTGCGCCCGGCGCGTTGGCGCCGACGCCGACGCGCTCGCGGGCATGGGACGGTGTGGACATGACGGCGACTCCTTCCGGCTGATCGACCGGCCGGGCGAAGACGCCGGCCGGCCCGTTGGCTCGCCCCGCTATCCGCGGGGCCCGCGTGGAGAGACGGACTCGCGGGCGTCTATCGGCTGCCCGCGAATGCGAGCGGTGGAGCACGGCCTGCGAGAGCCACGGCAATCAGTCGTCCACCACGCGCCACGCCGACCGCATGGCGCACGGGTCCGGCAATGTCCTTCCCAGCCCGTGGACGGCGCCTACGGCGGGCACGCAGGCGGGCGATCAGGCGCTCCCCGAGGTAGGGACGCGTCGCCATGGCGACGATGAGTGCGACCGCCGGCAGCATCGTCAGCACACCGGTTTGCAGCGGGTCCATCGCGCCGGCGAGAGCCAGCCCTGCGAGCGCCATGAGCACGAACAGCGCCGACAAGCGCCAAGCCAGTCGCGCCCGTGGCCTGGGAACAAAGCTAGGGCGGCTCATCGCGCGGCGATTCTACCGCAGGGCAGGGGCCGCAGTAGGGCCGTCCACGGGCAATCCCGGCCTGCTACATTCCGGCTGCCATGGGTGGCATGAGCATGAGCATGAGCCACGGCGGGAGTCATTCGACGTCAGTCGGGGGAATGTCGATGAGCGCCGCACACGGCACGACCAACATCCTGCCCGCTTGGTTGGCCGTGGTGTGGACGCTCGTTTTCGTCGCGATCATCGTCATCCACGTGCGTCACCTGCGTGACAGCGAGGGCCAGCGGCGGCTGTGGCACTCCGGACACGTTCTGATGGCATTTGGCATGGCGTTCATGTTCGCGCCGTCCTCAATCGACCACTTCAACATCCCGAGCGGCTTCTGGCAGCTCGCGTTCGCCACCAGCGCTCTCGCGGTCGTCGGCTGGATGCTCGTCCAGGCGACGGAGCGACGGGCGATCAACGTGCTGTGGCTCGTGATGGCGGTCGACCTCGCGGCGATGGCCTACATGTGGTCGCCGAGTGGTTTCCAGGCCCCCCTCACCTGGCTGCTCGTCGCCTACTTCCTCGCACAGTCGCTGCTGTGGGTGACGAACCGCATGCGCGAGGTCGATCACAGGGCGCTTGGCGGCGGCTTCTCGATCACGCCGAGCGGCGCGGTTGCGATCTCCGCGGCCGAGCCGCTCGTCTGCTTCCGCGATCTGCGCGCGTCGATGTTCGCGATGACGCTCGGCATGGCCTACATGTTCGCTGCCATGCAGCTGATGATGTAGCTGCCTTGAAGGCGTGCCGCCGCGGCAGGGCACGGCCGGCGCTGCCGTCAGCCGATCGTGATCGTGAAGGACCCGCCGAGCGGGTGATGGGCGCCGTCGCTGCCCGATATCCGGAACCTCCACACACCCCGCTTCAGCTGAACCTGGCCGATCGCGTGCGCGGGGCCGGCCGCGAAGAAGCGGGGCGTTGCGGTGGTGCCGTCCTCGGATACGCCCTGCATGGCGATCGTGGCGATCGTCGGCTGGGTGCTCGATGAGCTGACCAGGTAGGTGTGCAGATCGACGGTCCCGGGCTCGAGTGGCACGGCCGTGATGTCAAGGCTCTCGCCGGCCGGCTCGCTCACCACTCGCGTCGCCGTGGGCGGTCCGACAAAGGTGTTCGGGTCGGCGAGCACGAGGGCTCCGAGCAGCAACGCCGGAGCGATCGCGGCGACGGCGACGCCTGCGATCTGCTCGCCGCGAGAGCGCACCGGGGTCGGGCGCCCGGCTGCGCCGAAGCTCCGCAGGCGAAGGCTGTTGAGCACGACGCACACGCTCGAGACCCCCATCGACAGTCCGGCGAGCGTCGGGCTCAGCAGCCCGGTGATCGCGAGCGGCAGGGCGATCAGGTTGTAGCCGAACGCCCAGCCGAGGTTCTGCAGGATGATGTTGTAGGTCTCGCGCGCGAGACGCAGGGCGCGGGCGACACCCCGCAGATCGCCTGACAGCACGCTGATGTCGGCGGCCTCCACGGCGGCGCCGACGCCGGTGCCCATCGCCACCCCGAGGTCGGCCTGCGCCAGCGCCGCGGCGTCGTTGACGCCGTCGCCGACCATCGCGACGCGTTGCCCCGCCTCCTGAAGGTGCCTGATCTCCTCGACCTTCCCGGCCGGACTCACGCCGGAGAGCACGCGAGTGATGCCGACCTGCGAGGCGACCGCGGCGGCGGCGCGAGCGTTGTCGCCCGTGAGCAGCGCGACGTCCATGCCCATGCGCTGCAACCCGCGGACGGCGCTCTCGGCCTCCGGCTTGATCGTGTCAGCCAGCGCGATCGCGCCGAGCAGCTGTTCTGCTCGCTCGACGACGACCGCCGTCCTGCCGCCCTGCTCCCACTCGTCGAGTACCGCCGGGCGCCGGCCGTCGTGGTCGGGACGGCCGACCCACACCGGCTCGCCGTCCACGGTCGCCTGCACGCCCTGTCCGGGCAGCGAGCGGAACGACGTGGTCGGGCGCAGGGCGAGCCCACGCTCGCGCGCGGCTGCGACGATCGCGACGGCGAGGGGGTGCTCGGAGTCGGCCTCCGCCGAGGCGGCAAGGGCGAGCAGTTCGTCGTCTCCGCTGCCGTTGCTGCTCCAAAGCTCCGCGACGGACGCCTCGCCCGTCGTGATCGTCCCGGTCTTGTCGAGCACGATCGTGTCGATGTGGTTGCTGTGCTCGAGTATGTCCGCTCCTTTGATGAGCATCCCGAGGCTCGCGCCGCGTCCGCTGCTCACGAGGATCGCAACCGGGGTGGCGAGTCCGAGCGCACACGGGCAGGCGACGATCAGCACGGCGACACCGGCGAGGAACCCGCGTTCTGACTGTCCGGCGAGTGCCCATCCCACGGCCGTTAGAGCGGCGAGGATCAACACGCTCGGCACGAACACGCCGGCGATCCGGTCGGCAAGGCGCTGGATCTGGGGCTTCGACGCCTGTGCTCGCTCGACCAGCGCGACCAGATGAGCCAGGGCGCTGTCGGCTCCGACGGCCGTCGCGCGCCCGCGGAAGGCGCCGTCGACATTGAGTGTCGCACCGACGACCAGCGAGCCTGGGTGCTTCTCGACCGGCAGCGACTCGCCGGTGAGCATCGACTCATCGACGGTCGAGTCTCCCGAGAGGACGATCGCGTCGACGGGGATCTTGTCGCCCGGTCGCACCTGGAACACGTCGCCGCGCCTTACCTCCTCCACCGGCACGAGCCGCTCGGGCGCCGTCGGGTCCTGCTCGTCGACGAGCCGTGCCTGCGAGGCGCCCAGCATGGCCAGCTCGCGCACCGCGCGGCCCGCTTTGCCTTTCGCGCTCGCCTCGCACCAGCGGCCGATCAACAGGAAGGTGATTATCGCCGCCGACATGTCGTAGTGCAGGTGGCCGCTCATGAACTCTCCGCCCGGACCGCCGTGGTCGTGAAGGTTCGTGGCGGTGAACAGCTCGACCGTCGAGTAGATGAACGCCGACAGCGTGCCCAGCGCGATCAGCGTGTCCATGTTGGTGGTGTGCGCCCGCGCCCGGACGAGCGCCCCGCGCAGGAAGGGGAGCCCGCACCAGAACTGCACGGGCACCGCCAGTGCGGCGACGATCCAGCGCGCAGTCTGGTTGTGGGGGAACGTGTAGGTGAGCACGACGATGATCGTCGTGAGCGGCACCGCGACGGCGATTCGATGCAGCCATCCGGCACGCTCGTGAGCGTCGGCCTGCTCGAGCTCCTCGGCCGCTCGCGCCGGCGACAGTGAGCCTCCGCTGACCGGTGCCGCGCCATAGCCGAGCTTTTCGACAACCTCCACGAGCCGCTCCGGGGTGACCGCCCCCGGCCCGGTCTCGACGGTCGCGCGGCCGGTCGCGAGGTTGACCACCGCGTCGATGACGCCGGGCTCGCGGCCGAGGGCGTTCTGCACCCTGGAGGAGCAGGAACCGCAGGTCATCCCTGTGACGTCGAGCATGTATGTCTCATCGGCGCCGTGCCCGCCCGCCCCCGGCGTGGCGAGATCGGCGGGGCGCTCGCTGACCGGCGCCGCACTCATCGACACCGCCGGGCGCTCGGGGACGAGCGCCGGCGCTCGGCGGTTAGCGGAAGGATCGATCTCTGCCATTGGCGTTGCTCGCGGTCAGGTTCGTAAGTGACTGCTGGACTCCAACCATTTCAGCACGTCAGGCCATCTCCGCACACCTGGCCTGCCGGATCGGCGGGCAGTAGGCTGTCGCACAGCAAATGATGCGGATCAGCAGCGGCTGGCGGGTCGTGATCGCCTACGGTCTCGTATGCGCTGCCACACAGGTGCTGTGGCTCACCTACGCGGCGATCACGACCGAGACCGCCCGTCACTACGGGGTGTCGGTCGCCGCCGTGGGCTGGCTGGCCGAGATCTTCCCGCTCCTGTACGTGGTGCTCGCGATCCCGGCGGGCATCCTGCTGGACCGGTGGTTTCGCCCGGTTCTCGCAACGGGCGGGGCGCTCGTCGCGCTCGGCGGGCTCGTTCGCCTGGGCGGGGACACCTTCGCGTGGGCGATGACCGGGCAACTGGCGGTCGCGGTGGCTCAGCCGATCGTTCTGAGCGCGATGAGCAAGCTGGCCGGTGAGTATCTGCCGGCCGATCAGCGCGCGGCGGGCATCGCGGCGGGCTCGGCGGGGACCTTCCTCGGCATACTCCTCGCGCTGTTGCTCGGTCCCACGGTGGGGGCACATGGGCACCTCGAACGGCTCCTCGTTCTCGAGGCTGTGCTGGCCGTCATACCGGCCGTGGCCCTCGGCCTGACGCTGCGCCACCCGGGGCATCCGAGCACGGAGCACGCGGCCATCGAGGGGAGTGCCGCCCGGGCGCTGTGGGCGCTTCAGCCCATGCGCAACCTGTGCGGACTCGTGTTCCTGGGCTTCGGCATATTCGTGGCGCTCGCGACCTGGCTGCAGACGCTTCTTCACCCGGCCGGCGTCTCGGAAACCGCCGCCGGCGCACTGCTGGTGGGGATGATGATCGCCGGGGTGATCGGCTGTGCGCTGCTCCCCCCGATCGTCGCCCGCAGGGGCGCCGAGCGCACGTTCATGCGCGGCGCTGTGACGGTCAGCTGCATCGGCTGCGTGGCGCTCGGGCTGTCACCCTGGATCGGCGTGCGCGCCGGGGTGATGGTACTCATGGGCCTGTTCCTGCTGCCCGCCCTACCGATCGTCCTCACTGCCGCCGAGCAGCTCGCGGGTGCGGCCGCCGGCACGGCCGGGGCGATCGTGTGGATGGCCGGCAATCTTGGCGGGCTGGTCGTCGCGCTGATGGTGCAGGCCCTCGTCCACCAGCCGACGGCGGCGTTCATGGCGATGGCCGCGGTCTCCCTGCTCGGGCTTCCGCTGGCGGCCCGCCTCGCCCTGAAGCCCCTGGCGGAGGATCCGACCGCCCGCCCGGCACCCGCCGTGGTCGGCTGACGGTCAAGCCCGGTTGGTCGCCGCCGCCTCGCCGCGGTGGCTCCAGGCGCCATCCAGCGTGGCGGGGGCGTCAGCCTCCGCCGTAGGAGACGACGAGGTCGGTTGCCACGCCCACGAGGAAGCCGGCGGAGGCCAGGCACAGGCCCAAGGTGTGATGGCCGTAGCGGCGCATCCCCGTCCAGATCTCGCCCATCACATAAAGGATCGCGCCGCCCGCCAGCGAGTAGAACATCAGCTCGAGGGGAGCCGAGTCGACCTGGTAACCGACGATCGTTCCGAGGAACGTCGGCCCGCCGCCGATCAACCCCGCCATCGCCAGCCAGCGCCACGACGGCCGCACGGGGCCAAGTGGTCCGACGATGCCGAACCCCTCGGTCGTGTTGTGCAGCCCGAAGCCGATGATCAGAACAGTCGCCAGCCCGATCGCGCCGGTCTTGGCCGACACCCCGATCGCAAGCCCCTCGGCGAAGTTGTGCAGGCCGATCGCCACCGCGATCACCAGTCCGGTCTGCAGGGCGTGCCGCTGCGCCTGCTCGGCTCCCTGGTAGGAGCGCGCGAGTGCCTCGGCGTCGAGGACTACCGTCGCATCGCCGCCGGCGATCGGAGCAGGCGCGCGTCGATGCGCGCGCAGCCAGTGCTCGATCACCGAGATGCCGGCGACCCCGAGTGTGAAGCCGACCGCGAGCAGCGCGAACAGGCCGAGCACGTGGCCGAAGCCGTACGTGTGAGCCTTGAAATGCGCCATCGCCGTTTCGAGGATTTCCTCGCCGTGCCTGCTCACATCCATGAAGATGAACGCGAGAATCCCGACCGAGAACATCGCCAGGCCAACCCGCGTGCGGTCGTCGATGCGCGTGAGCCTACCCAGCGGCAGGCCGAGGAAGATCGTGAAGCCGGCGATTGCGCCCAGTGCGACGGTCTCTGCGAAGCCCATTAGGCCCTTCGTTCAGCTGCCTGGAGGTTAGGGAACCCTAACTTCTACCACAGCGGCAGGCATGCGCTCGACCCTCGCCATCCGCCGCGGCTTCGGGGAGAATCTCTCCATGCACGTCACCGCGAAGGCCGATTATGCGATTCGCGCGGTTGTGGAGCTCGCAGGCACCAGCCAGGAAGCACCGCGCAAGGTGGATGAAATCGCGCGGGCGCAGAACATCCCGGTGTCGTTCCTCGAGAACATCCTCACCCAACTGCGCTCGACCGGACTCGTTCGCAGCCAGCGCGGCCCGGAGGGCGGCTACTGGCTCGCCCAGCCCGCCGATCAGGTCAACCTCGCGCAGGTCATCCGCGCGGTCGAGGGTCCGCTGGTCGGGGTGCGCGGGCAGCGCCCGGAGGAGATCGAGTACGTCGGATCGGCCGAATCGCTCAAGGAGGTGTGGATCGCCGTGCGCGCCAACCTGCGCAAGGTGCTCGAGCACGTGACGATCGCCGACGTCGCGGCCGGCAAGCCGCCCAAGGAGGTGCTGGCGCTCACGCGCGAGGAGCAAGCCTGGCAGACGCGCTAGGCATGGCTCGCAGGCGCGTCGCGAAGGCGCCCCGTCTCGCCTTGGCTACCCTTGATGATGTCTCGCGGACAGCTTCTCAGCACACGCGAGCAGGGACCTGAGTAGAATCGAACCCGTGTCAGCTTCGACAACTTCAACTCCTCCCACCGACCCAGCGGAGGTCGAGCAGGCCCCAGCCGCTGCGGCCGGCGAGTCGGCCGGTGAGGCGACCTTCTCGCTGCATCTGAGCCAGGATCAGAAGGACATCCGCGACTGGGTCCACGGCTTTGCCGCCGATGTGGTCCGCCCGGCCGCCCACGAGTGGGACGAGCGCGAGGAGACACCCTGGCCGATCATCGAAGAGGCGGCCAAGATCGGGCTGTACGGGCTCGAGGGCACCGCCCAGTTCTTCGCCGACCCCGCCGGCCTGCTCCTGCCGATCGTCAACGAGGAGCTGTTCTGGGGAGATGCGGGCATCGGCATGTCGATCATGGGAACCACGCTGGCGGTGGCATCGATCTTCGGACAGGGCACGGGTGAGCAGATCGGCGAGTGGATTCCCCGCTGTTACGGAAGCCAGCAGGAGGTCAAGGTCGCCGCATTCTGCGCCTCCGAGCCCAACGCGGGCTCGGATGTCTCGGGCGTGCGAACGAGTGCCAAGTTCGACGAGGCCGCCGGCGAGTGGGTGATCAACGGCCAGAAGGCGTGGGCCACGAACGGGGGCATCTCAGACGTGCACGTGATCATCGCGTCGGTCGACCGCGAGCTGGGCGCACGCGGGCACGCGGCGTTCGTGGTGCCGATGAGCGAGGCGAAGGGCATCACCCAGGGCACGAAGGTCTCAAAGCACGGGCTCCGCGCGTCGCACACCGCCGATGTGTTCCTCGACGACTGTCGCGTTCCCGCGGGATACGTGCTCGGAGGCAAGGAGAAGCTCGACGAACGCCTCGCCCGCGTGCGCGAGGGCAAGAGGAGCAAGTCCCAGGCCGCCATGCAGACCTTCGAGTCGTCCCGTCCGACCGTCGCCGCCCAGGCGCTGGGGATCGCTCGTGCCGCCTACGAGTATGCGCTCGATTACGCCAAGGAGCGCGAGCAGTTCGGGCGGAAGATAATCGAGAACCAGGCGATCGCGTTCACGCTGGCTCGCATGAAGACGGAGATCGACGCGGCTCGCCTGCTCACCTGGCGCGCGTCCTGGATGGGGCGCAACGGGGTGCCCTTCGAGAACGCCGAGGGCTCGATGAGCAAGCTGAAGGCCGGCGAGGTCGCCGTGTGGGCGACCGAGCGGGCAATCCAGATCCTCGGCGGCAACGGCTACACCCGCGAGTTTCCGGTGGAGCGCTGGCACCGCGACGCGAAGATCTACGACATCTTCGAGGGTACCGCCGAGATCCAGCAGCTCGTGATCTCGCGGGCGATCTCGGGGATGTATATCAAGTAGCGCTGGAAGTAGGCCCGCGCCGAGAGCCGGGGGTCGGGGAGCCCGAGGTGGGCCGCCAAGGCCGACGTCCTGCGAACAGGAGCAGTCTGCTCCGCAGGTGGCTCTGTGGCTGCTCTTGAGACGGTCTCGCACACGTTCAAATGCGCTACGCGGGGGTCGGCATATGGGAGCGGGGCTCGCTGGTGCGGGCCACCAACTACACGGACGTGGACGACGCACGCGCGGCCGCCGAGCGGCTCGCCGAGCGGGTAGGCCCTCACACCGCCGCGGGCGGCTGCACCTTACGCCCGGAGGCGTCGGTGCTTTCCTTCACGACCCAGCGCCTCTGCAGGACGTCCCTTCGATACTCCCCGTCGGGTCCGATCCAGCGCCTCAGGCATTCTTCGTCGCCCGGGTTCGTTACCGCGTAAGAGCCGTCACTCGCCTCCACGTCGACACCCGTTTTGAGCGCGAGGGTCAACATGCGGACAAGGCCGTTCGCAACCTGTGTGGGGTCGCTCTCGTCGAACTCGATCTCCATCTTCATGGGTTCTGTCTCGGTGCGCACCCTCCGCGACTTTAGGGCGCCACGGCTGCACTCGTCGGATAGGCGCCCCCGCCCCGCCGGGCGCCCCGCCCCGCCGGGCGCCCTCGCCCCACCGGGCATCGGCGGACCTTCAGGTCGCCGGCGCCAGACGCGTTCGGCCGATCGCCGCGAGCGTGATCAGGAAGAGGCCGGCCACGAACGCCGTCGGCACGGCATCGCCCGCGGCGTTCGCGACCGCACCGCCGGCGCCCGCGCCCACAACCTGGCCCGCCGCCCAGGCGATGTTCATGAGCGCCGCGGCCAGGCCCTGATCAAGTGCCTGCGCTTCGGCGGCGTCCGACAGCAGTGCCATCGCGGGCGCCCAGACGGCGCCCAGGGCGGCGTCGATCGACACCACCAGCGCTGCCAGCACGATGGCGGTGTCCGGGATGCTGAAGCAGAGCAGCAGGCCCGCGGTTACGAGCAGGCCCAGCGTGAGCGGCAGCAGGCGCCCGCGGCGATCCGAGATCCTGCCGGCGGCGGGGGTGACGGCCACCTCCGATGCGGCCGCGAGAACGAAGGTCGCGCCAATGGCGGCCGCGCTCGCGCCCAGCTCGTGCAGGCTGAGCGGGGCGAGCACGCCGATCACGCCGGTGGCGAGAGCGGGCAGCGTCACGAGCCACACCCCAACGGCGGTGCCGCGCGTGGCGAGCGCGGCCCTGACGTGCCCGAGGCCCTGTCTCGCGCTCACGTGCGCGCTGGGAAGCCGGCGGCAGCCAGCGATCAGCAGCGCGACCAGCACTACGACCGAGCCGAACGCCGCTCCCCGGCCGAACGCGGTTGCGAGCGTTCCGATGACGGGCCCGAACAGCGCGCCGGCGACCGCAGCGGCGAGAACGCGTCCGATCAGCGCGCCTCGGCGCTGCGGAGAGGCCTCCGCAGCGATCCAGGCGATCCCGCCGGCCCACGAGCAGGCGCCGCTGACGCCCTGCACGAAACGCGCGCAGTCGAGGGCGGGAGCGCTGTGGAGAACGGCGAACGCCACCGTCGAGACGGCCAGCAACGACAGCCCTGCGATCACCGTGGGGCGCGGCCCTGCCCGTGCCGCCAGGATGCCGCCGGGAAGCGCGCCGACGAGCGTGCCGAGGGCGTAGGAAGCCGTCATCAGGCCCGCCGAGGTCTTCGAGAGGTGCAGTTCCCCCACGAGCGTCGGCAGCAGCGGCGCGATGACCGCGTAGAACATCGTGTCGACGAACACCACCGCGCTGATCAGCAGGACCAGGCGACGCTCGAAGGATGCGGGCGGGGGCGGCATGCCGCCCCACCGTAGAGCGTCCCGGGCCCGGCGCGCCCGGGGCGGTGGGCGGTTGGGCCAGCCCGGTGTCAGCACCAGACCGCGGTGTGGATCCGGACCGCCTGGATCCGGACCGCCTCTTCGGAACCCTCCTAATCAAGAAGGGGCGGAGTGGGCGCTACCGAGACGGCCGGCGCGGCGAGGTGGGCGCTACCAGACCTGCCCGGTTTCGCAGTGCGGACAGCTGACGGTCGTGGAGACCGTAGCGAGGAACACGTAGCCGCACTGGCAGCTATAGGAGGCTTGATCCACCGGTCCGCCCGCCTGGCGCACGCGCTCGACCGCGACGTCGGACGGTCCGGAGGCACCCGCAGGGGCCGGGCCGCCGGTCTTGCCCGGTCGTCTTTGACCCCGGCGGGAGGGCCGCCGCTCGCGCAGGGCGTGGGGGAGGTTCGCTCTCATGCCTATGCCGTAGAGACCCCTCGCATGCTCGAAGGTTTCGCCCTGCAAGCCCGATTTCCTCGTGGGCTTTACCACCGTGCCACCGGAGTGGGCTCGTTTGGGCTGCCCTCGCGGCCCGCGCTGGGAGTTTGAGATAATGGCCGCTCATGGACCCTGCGCGCAAGCGAACGGTGCGTCTGATCGTGGCGCTGAGCACGGCCGTGGTCCTTGCGAGCGCACTGATCTACACGAGCTTCAGCGCCGCCAGTCCGGCTCTCAGCCCGAGCCAGCTCGTCCGTGAGGCGCAGGCGGGTCAGAGCTACCAGCTGACCGGCACGGTGGTCAACGGGTCGGTTCACCGAGAAGGGGCCGTGCTGAACTTCGCCGTCGAGGACCGTGCGGGAGGCACGAGGATTCCCGTGGCGTACACGGGCACCGTGCCGGATCCCTTCCGCGAAGGTCGCGAGGTGATCGTGACCGTGCGCAAGCAGGGCGCCACGTTCGTCGGCGAACGCGACTCGCTGATCACCAAGTGCCCCTCCAAGTACAAGACCGCTCCGGCGAGCGAGAACCAGAACTCCTGAGTGCCCGCGCCCCCGCTCCACACCTCCCGCCCGGTCGCTAGGTGACGTGCCCACACACGTTGTGAACGGCGTGGGCAGGACAGCTAGGCGCTGATGGCCGGCCTGGGGCGTGTCTGCCTGCTGCTCGCACTCGTCGTGTGCCTGTACGGGATCGGCGCGGCGCTGTACGGCGTGCGCAGCGGGCGCATCGAGTTCTCGGTGTCCGCCCGCCGGTCGGTGTACGCGCTGGCGGGGATCCTGTCGGTCGCGATCCTCGTGCTCGAGATCGCGTTCCTGCGCAACGACTTCGCATTCAACACCGTGGCCGACACCTCCAGCAGGACGACGCCCGCCCTCTACAGGGCCGCTGCAGTGTGGTCATCGCAGGAAGGCTCGCTGCTGCTGTGGGCCTGGCTTCTGTCGCTTTGGGCCAGCCTCGCGTTGTTCCTCACCCGCAATCGCATGCGCGAGGTGGCCTCCTACGCCACGGCGATCCTGCTGGGGTTCGGGGCGTTCTTCGTCTCCCTGATGATCTTCTACGCGACGCCGTTCGCAACGACGAACCCCGCGCCGGCGGAAGGAGTGGGGCTCGATCCGCTGCTGCGATTCCCCACGATGATGATCCACCCGCCGATGCTCTACTCGGGATACACGCTGTGCACGATCCCGCTCGCCTTCGGCATGGGTGCGCTGCTGGCCCGCCGGGTGGACGCCGAGTGGATCAGGGTCACGCGCCGCTTCGCGCTCGCCGCCTGGCTGTTCCTCGGGATGGGCATCCTGCTCGGAGCCCGCTGGTCCTACTCGGAGCTGGGCTGGGGCGGCTATTGGGGGTGGGACGCGGTCGAGAACGCATCGCTGATGCCCTGGCTGACCGGCACGGCCTTCCTGCATTCGCTGATGATCCAGGAGAAGCGCGGGATGCTGAAGGTGTGGAACGCGTCGCTGGTGCTAGCCACGGGCACCCTGGCGATCATGGGGACGTTCCTGGTGCGCAGCGGAGTTCTCAACTCGATCCACGCATTCGGCGGCGCGACCCTGGGCGTTCCCTTCGTGGTCCTCATCGCCGCGCTGATCGCCGGCTCGATCTACCTGGTCGTCTCGCGCCGCGACATGCTGCGCACCGAGCACCGGCTCGATTCGCTGCTCTCGCGCGAGTCGATCTTCCTCGCCAACAACCTCGTGCTCGTGGGACTGTGCTTCGTGATCTTCTGGGGCACCTACTTCCCGCTGATATCCGAGGCGCTGACCGGCCGGGAAGCCTCGGTCGGACCGCCGTGGTTCGACCGCTACACGGTGCCACTCGCGCTCGTGCTGGTGCTCCTGAGCGGGATCGGACCGGTGATCGCGTGGCGGCGCGCGACCCTCGCCAACGCGCGGCGCAACTTCGCGCTGCCGCTGGCGCTGGCCCTGCTCGTCCTCGTCGTGCTGCTGGGCGCCGGGGCGGGGAGAAGCCGCTCGCCAACGCGATGTTCTGCTGCGGGGCGTTCGTGTTCGGCTGCATCGGACAGGAGTTCTTCCGGGGCGTGCGCGCCCGGCGGGCGACCGCGCAGGAGGGTGCGATGGTCGCACTGCTGGCGCTCGTGCGACGCAACCGCAGGCGCTACGGCGGCTACATCGTGCACGTTGGCATGGCGGTCCTGTTCATCGGGGTGGCGGCGTCCTCTTCCTTCCAGCACGCCTCCGAGCTCGGCCTCTCGCCGGGCCAGTCCACGCGCGTGGGCGCCTACACGATCCGCTACGTGCGTCCCACGGCGACGATCACGCCCAAGTACGACGCGGCCCACACCGGTTCGACCCTCAGCCTGGGGGCCGTGCTCGACGTCACCAGGCAGGGGCGCCATGTCGCGACGCTTGAGCCCAGCGAGGGCTACTACGCCTCCGAGGAACAAGCCCAGGGGTCGGTGGGAAGCTTGATCGGCGGCCAGCCGGTCAGCCACGTGAGCATGGACGGCGGCGTCACACGTGACGTGTGGACCGCGATCGAGCCGGACATCGAAACCCCCGCCCTGCACAGGATCGTGACGGTCGGCAATCGGACGCTGCCACCCGAAGATGCGCTGGTGGCGATCGGCTATCTGGCCCGCGCCTACCTTCAGCATCCACCGCAAGCGCAGTTCCACTTCATCGTCTCACCGCTTGTCATGTGGATCTGGATCGGGGGGCTGATCGTGTTCGGTGGGGGCCTGATCGCGATCTGGCCGGCCCCGAGCGCGGTGCGACGCCGCGTCGCCATCCGCTCGCGCGCCCGCGCCGCGCAGGGTCTCGCACGCGCCTGACCGCGGCGATGGCGAGATCGTGTCCGCCCGACATCGATTGGGCGCAGAGATGAACCTCCTGGTCGTGGTCCTCGCGCTGGTGCTGCTCGCCGTGACGGTGGCCGTGGTCAGCGCTCCCCTGCGCGCACGGGCGCCGCCCCTCACAGCCGCGCTCGGCCGAGCGCGACGAGCTCGAGGTGGCGCGCGAGGCCAAGTACAGGGAGATCCGCGACGCCGAGCTCGACTACCGCACCGGCAAGCTGTCGCGCGAGGACTTCGAGGCGGTCGACCGAGCGCTGCGTGCGGAGGCGGTCGAGATCCTCGACCGGCTGGAGCAGCTCGGCGAGGAGATCAGGCCCAGGGCTTCTTGAGCAGCACGAACGCGTTCAGGAAGAACAGGATCGCGAAGAAGATGGTCCAGCGGTTGAGGTTGCGCTCGACCATCGAGCCGCCACCGAGCGGGCCCGTGCCGCTGCCCACGCCGAAGGCACCGGACAGGCCGGAGTCTTTGCCCGAGTGCATCAGCACCAGGAAGATGACGATCACCGCAATGATGACCTGAATGACCGAGAGGATCGTTTCCACGCCCGTCAGATTACCGCGTCCGGCCCGATTCCGGCCGCGGCGCGAACGGGTGGTGTCGGCAGACGCCGCCTGCACGTGCGACGCGATCCGCTGCCCTACCTATACGATACCTGTCATCTGTAAACACTGCGAAACCATGGTCACAGGAGACGGGCGCGGTATGGTCACAGGAGACGGGCGCGGTCTGCGGCTCGCACGGGCAGGAGGACGGTCAAGCCCGGCGAAATGCTGCTACCGGCAGCTTCGTCTAGGCGATTACCAATCCTTAACTGCTTTCTGCTTGTCTGCCGATATGAATCTCGGTGGGCGTACCCACGCGCGTGGGCTTTTTGCGCCAATTCGCCGACGACTTGATGGGACGACCGCAAGATGACCCAGCCTGGCGCATGCCGCCGATGAGCAGACCACGTCGCCTGACGTGGCGGGCGTTGCTGTCCGCTCTCGCCGGTGGCGGCCTGACGGCCGCCACACTGGGGGGTCCCCTGACGGGTGGGGCGCTCGGCGCCGGCGTCGTGACGCTCGGCTCGACCGCGCCCTCCTCAACCTCCTCGAGCGGTTCCGGCACTGAATCCCAGGAAGCGGAACCATCCCAGGGGCCGCCCGCGAATACCACGTCGACGCCCTCACCCTCACCCTCACCTTCACCCTCGAGAAGCTCGACGGGTCCCGAAGTGGCCAACGCCCAACCCTCCGGCTCAGGCGCCTCCGGCTCGGGCGCCTCCGGCGGCGGGGCCGAAACCCCCGCCGTGGTGCTGGAACACCGGCAGAAGAGCACGGTGATCGCGCACTCGGAAAGCTCCAGCCTCACTGCCGCCACGTCCAAGCCCAGCTCCTCGAAGAAGGGCGCAGGCCAGACGTCGAAGGCACCGTCGGGCCCGAACAACGTGGCGCTCCCGCCGCAGCTGGTGGCCGGTCAGGCCGGTGCGATCGAGGCGCAGCTCGCGTTCTCGGCCGCGTCGGCACAGGCGCTCGCCTTCTACCGGATTCCGCTGTTCCTGCTCCCCATCTACCAGGCCGCCGCCGCCCAGTACGGCGTGCCCTGGCAGATTCTGGCCGCGATCAACGAAATCGAGACCGACTACGGCACCGACCAGTCCGTGTCAACCGCTGGCGCCGTGGGGTGGATGCAGTTCATGCCCGCGACATGGCTGTCCTACGGCGTGGATGCCCTGAACGCGGGCTACGCCGATCCCTACAACCCCGTGGATGCCATCTTTGCCGCCGCCCGCTATCTGCGCGCCGCCGGAGCGCAGACGAATCTGCGCGGGGCGATCCTCGCCTACAACCACTCCGAAGAATATGTCAACTCGGTGCTCCTGCGCGCGAAGCTGATCTCAGCCTATCCGGCGTCCGTCGTCGCGACGCTCACCGGCCTGGTCGACGATCACCTGCCGGTGAGCGGAAAGGACGTGCTGTCGGGCCCGCTGCTGTCCGCGGCGCTCTCGCCGCCGTCGAGCGCGACCGCGAACGCAGTCAGCCTGGCACCCGCGGCCGGCGGTGGCTCGGCGGGCGTCGCCACCACATCACCGGCAGGCGCGCCGCAGGCCGGGACCGGAGAACGCGAAGACGCATACGCCCTCCTCCGCGCCGGGCACCCCCACTCCCCCTTCACCGGCCGCGGCCGGAGCCGTAGCGACGGGCAACGGGGCCGCTGCGCCGGCCGGCGGTCAGCTCGTTGAACTGCTGAGCGCTCCGAACGCCGCGGTCGTGGCGGTGCAGGATGGTCGATCGTCAAGCTCGGCAGGTCTCGCTCGCTCGGGAAGTACGTGGTCCTGCGTGACGTCTACGGCGACGTGTTCACATACGCCGGCCTCGGCAGCATCGCCCCGAGCTACAGCCCGGTGAAGATGCACGCGCCGGTCAACGGACCGCTTGCGAACGGCTCGAGCCCGCTGGCGGGCGCAACGGGCAGCACGCAGCCGAAGCCCTCGCCCTCGCAGCCGGCGAGCGCGGGCAGCCAGCCACCACTGACCCTGCAGGTCAAGGCGCCGGCCCTGAAGCTCCCCCCGAGCGCGACGTCCGGCCAGAGCCAGGCGCCCCTGGCTGAAACTGCGCCCGCGGGCATGGAAAACGTGCGCCTGTTCGCTCACCCCGGCAACCCGGATGCGATTGCCGCCGTCGCCGCGAGCCGGCATCGGGCGGCGGCTCAATGCGCTCGCGGGCGGCCGTCTGCCGCTGCGGCGCGGATCGGTCGTCGCCGAAGGCACCGTGCTCGGTCACGTGAGCGTCCCGCCCGGCGCCACCGACGGCCACCTGCGCTTCGCGATCCGTCCGGCAGGTGATCCGGGCACGATCGATCCTCGCACGATCGTGGCGAACTGGGACAAGCTGCGAGGAAGCACTGCATCCACAGGGCGCAAAGGCTGAACCGCACCTGCTCGGGGCGACCGCGGGCGAGGTGCTGCTCATGTCCAAGAGCCGGCTCGAGCGCGAGGTCCTGACCGATCCCGGCATCGTCATGTCGGCCTGCTCCCGCAACGAAGTGGCCTCGGGCGTGATCGACATGCGCGTGCTGGCCGTGCTCGCGTTCCTCTCGCGCAGCGGCCTGAAGCCGACCGTCGGCACGCTGCACTGCGGGCAGGGCGCCTTTGACCTCGCCGGTTACGTGCCCGCCGCTCACAGCGGCGACGCCCTGGCCATCACGCAGATCAACGGCATCCCGATCGCCGGCCACCAGGGCGCCGGGTCGATCACCGACACGACGATCCGCACGCTGCTCACGCTCCCCGCGAAGTTCGTCCCGCGCCAGATCGTGAGCCTTATGCAGTACCCCGGAGTGCAGAGGACGCTCGCGCGGCCCGACCACGCCGACTACATCGAGGTCGACTTTCGCCGGCCCCGTCAAAGCCCGCGACTGGCCGGGCAGCTCCGGCGCGCGAGCAAGGCCGCCCACTCGGCCGGAGCCGGCCCGACGGCCCCCTCGCCGCTCGCGGTGAGCAGCGAACTGAGCGTCGCGCAGTGGAACATGCTGATCGGGCGCATCGCCGCGCTGCCGGTGCCAAACGTCTCGGCCAAGCCGAGCTCCTCGGCGATCCCCGACCCAAAGCTCCTTAGGACCGCAGGCCGCTGCCTGAGCAGCGGCCTGGGTGCACGTGCGCGTCCTGCGCGCGATACGCGGCCAGCTGGCTAGCCGGTCGAGGGTTCGCCGCCGGGTCCGCTCCCGGCCGGTGGACCGCCCGTGGGCTCCGCCACGCCTGAAGGAGCCCTGCAGATCGGCGCTGCACTTGCTCTCGGCCGCGTGGAACTGGGGGCTGGTCGGTGTCCATCCCTTTGGTGTTGAAGACCGGACCGCTGCCGGACGTGTTCGGTGCCGGCACGTTCACGCCGTTTTCGCGCATGCACGCCGCGAACTTCGCAAGCGCCTGCTCGACCACGGGGCTTTTGATCCGACCTGCCCGCGCCGGCGAAGGCCGCCCCGCCGCACTTCTTCACGGCGGCTTGGTACTGTGCCCGTGTCACGCCGGCGGGCAGCTGCGGACCGCCCGCACCACCCAGGAAGCCACCGGGCGGGCGCTGGCCCGGAGTCCGTTTCGGCAGGGTGATCCCGTTCTTCTGCAGGCATTCGCGCAGCGCTTTGAATCGGCTGGCCGCCCGCGCCGGTGGCGACCCGTGCCCGTGGACGTGCCCGTGCCCGTGGATGTCGCGGCGGCCGCGTTCGCGGTCGTCGTCGCGGTCGAGCTGCTCGAGGACCCGCCGCAGGCCGCCAGCCCGACGGCAGGCGACGAGGAGTACCAGGACGGCCGCGGCCGCAGCGTTTCGCAGGTCGTCCGGGTGCGGCGTCTGCTTGCGATTGATTTGAGGCATGAAGCTCCTTTGTTGATGATCTTGTTTACGACGCACACCCGCTCAGCGACGATGCTAGCCGCTGCCGCTGCCGAACAGCGACGGTTCGCTGCTTCGGCTGCTCCCGGATTTGCTGCTCGAGCCCGAGCCGCGAACAGCGCGCCGAGGCCGCCGCCCCGCCGCACCGACGCGGATCGATTCGGCGCTGACGGCGCCGTTCGATTCGCTGGCACCGGTGACGGTGACGGTTTCGCCGGGGTGGATCCCTTTGACTTCGGCTTTCACGGTCTTCGTGACGGTCGTGCGCAGGCGATGTCGTGACCTTGACCGTGTTGCCTTCGGCGGTGGTCACATACAGCGTGTCCCGTGAGATGTATGCCACGCTGCCGGAGGTCGCGCCCGCGCGCGGCGCCGAAGGCCGGCCCGCCCGCGGCGGAACTGCCGGTCGCGCCGGAGCTGCCCGCGCCGCCTGCGCGCAGGGCCGCGAAGCGTGAGGCCAGGCCGACGCGAGGCGCCGGCGGAGCAGCTCGGAGGAGCTCTCGCCCTTCTCCACGAGCACGCCGACTATGAACCCGCAGGCGACCAGCAGTACGCCCAGCAGTGCGAGGGGCACCGGGCTGAGCAGGCGCCGCCGCGGCCGGCGGGGCAGCTCGACGGGCTCCTCGAACCATTCGTCCGGCTCATCGATCGGCTCGTGGGCACCCGCCTGGGCGCGCGGACGGCCGTGTCATGGCTCGCCATGGTCGATGGCGGGCTCCTGCTCGGGCATGGTGGCCGTTCCGCGGGCATGACGGGCTCCTGCTCGGGCATTACGGGCTCTCGGTCGGGCATTACGGGCTCCTCGTGGGGGGAGGATGGCTCACTCAAAGCGCAGCGCTTCGATCGGTCTGAGGCGCGGCGGCGCGAGCGGCCGGGTAGGTGCCGAAGAACAGGCCGGAGAGCACCGCCGCGCCGAACGCGAGGAAGATCGAGTAGGTGGCGATTTCAGGCTGCACGCCGGCGATCTCGAACTGGCTGCCGACGACGCCGACGAGCACGCCGGTGAGTCCGCCGAACATCGACACCAGCACGGCCTCGGTCAGGAACTGCGTGAGGATGTCCGAGCGCCTGGCGCCGATCGCCTTGCGGATGCCGATCTCGCGCGTGCGCTCGGTGACGCTCACGAGCATGATGTTCATCACGCCGATCCCGCCGACGAGCAAGGAGATCGCGGCGACCTCGCCGAGCAGCGTGGTGAAGACGCTGCTTGTGGAGCTCGAGGTTTCCAGCAGCGAGCCCTGGTTGAGCACGCTGAAGCCCGGTTCGGAGGTGTCCTTGATTTTGTGGCGTTCCTCGAGGATCTGCGTGACCTCGGATTCGGCGGCGTCGAGTGCGGATTCGGACTTCGCCTGGACGGTGATCGAGTCGATCGGCCCGGTGCCGGTGAGCGAGTCCTGCACGGTCGTGATCGGGGCCATAACGACGTCATCCTCGTTGGTCGCCCCGTTGGACCCCTTGGAGGCGAGCACGCCGACCACTTCGTAGTTGCCGCCGTTCACCTTGATGTTCTGCCCGACGGCGCTCTGCCCGGCGAACAGTTCCTGAAGGACGGTCTGCCCGATCACCACCACGCGCTTGTGCTGGCTGACGTCGGCGGCGGTGAAGGCGGCGCCTTCCTGGATCTTGTAGCTGTGGGCGGTCAGGTAGGCGGGCGTGGTGCCCACGAACGAGCGAGGGTTCGTAGCTCGAGCTGCCGTAGACGAGTTTCACGCTGCGTGGCGTTCACGACGGGCGAGGCGCTCTTGACGTCGGGGGCCGGCCGGGTTCTGCAGCGCTTCGGCGTCCTCCTTGGTGAGCGAGACGCGTAGTCGTCGTGCTGGCCCGCGCGCCGCCGCGGAAGCCGCCGCTCGGCATCACGACGAGCACGTTGGTGCCAAGGCTCTGGATCCGCGACTGGACCGCCTTCGAGGAGCCGTTGCCGACGGCGATCAGGACGATCACCGAGGCGACGCCGATCGTCATGCCGAGGATCGTCAGCCCCGAGCGGAGCTTGTTGGCGGTGATCCCGCTCCACGCGATGCGCAGCGTCTCGGTGCCGATCATGGCTGCGCCTCCGCGACACGCCGGCGACCGGCGTGGTGGGCGGACTTCTGCCTGTGGGACTGCGGGCGGCGGCTCGTGCACGCCGAGCGAAGCGGTGGTCCTCGACGATCTCCCCGTCGCTCAGCCGGATCACGCGCTTGGTCTGCTCCGCCACGTCGGGCTCGTGGGTGATCAGCACCACCGTTCGCCCTTCTTCGTTCAGGCGCGCGAAGATCCGCAGCACGTCCTCGGTCGAATGCGAGTCGAGGTTGCCGGTCGGCTCGTCGGCGAGGATCAG
This sequence comes from uncultured Solirubrobacteraceae bacterium, assembly GCA_963730575.1. Classification (GTDB taxonomy): domain Bacteria; phylum Actinomycetota; class Thermoleophilia; order Solirubrobacterales; family Solirubrobacteraceae; genus Palsa-744. The sequence goes on along the minus strand of CAVSSG010000005.1, from coordinate 71,959 downwards.
CGACGGGTTGGTCACGATCGCCCGCGCGACCGCGACCCGCTGCTGCTGGCCTCCGGACAGCTCGGCCGGCATGTGGTGCATGCGGTTGGCCATCCCCACCGACGCCAGCGCGCGTTCGGCGCGCCGCCTGCGCTCGGCGCCGCTTCAGCCCGGCGTAGGCGAGCGGCAGCTCCACGTTGACGAGCGCGCTCGTGCGCGGGACGAGGTTGAAGCTCTGGAAGACGAAGCCGATCTTGCGGTTGCGCAGGTCGGCGAGGTCGTCCTCGTCCATGTCGCGCACGTCGACGCCGTCGATCAGGTAGCGGCCGCTCGTGGGTATGTCCAGGCAGCCGAGGATGTTCATCAGCGTGCTCTTGCCGCTGCCGGAGCTGCCCATGATCGCCACGAAGTCGCCGACGTCGATCCGCAGCGAGACGTTGCGCAGCGCGCGCACGCGGATCTGCCCGAGCTCGAAGATCTTCGTGACTTCGTGCACCTGGATGACCGGGTGTCGCCGGCCCACGGCGCCGCCGGCGCTTGCCGCCCGCACAACGACCGGCCGCTCGCGCGGCACGCGCGGGCGCAACTCTCGCTGCCCGGTGAACGGGCGCCTCATCAGCCGCCGCCCCTGAAGAACGCCGCGCCGCCACCGGCGCCGCCGCAGCGCCGCCGCCCAGCCCTCCGCCCAGGGCGCCGCTGCGGCCAAGAGCGCTGCCGGTGCGGCTGCTCGAGCTGCTGGTGGTGCTCGACGCGATCGGCAGGGCGACCTTTTCCCCTGCCTGGAGGCCGCTGAGGATGATCGTCGAGCTGTTGCCCGCCAGCCCGGTGACGACACGCCGGCGTTCCTGCTTGCCGTTCTCATGACCGTCACCGAGCCGCCGGAGATCGCGCTGGTCGGGACGTTGACGCCTTCGGCCTGCTTGACCACGACTTCGGCGGTCGGCGCTCATACCGGGTTTCAATCCCGCTTTCCATCTGGTCGAGGAGAAACGTGACGTCATAGCTGACCACGCCGCTGTTGCTGGTCGAGAGGATGGCGACTTCGCTGACGTGCGCGGCGAGCTTGCGCCCTTCGAGCGCTTCCACGGTCACCGTGGCGATCTGACCCACCTTCACGTTGCCGACTTCCGATTCGCTGAGCGGAGCCACAAGCTGCATGGCCGTGAGGTCGCTGAGCACGGCGAACGCGGAGCTCGAGGAGCTGGACGAGCCGGCGGCGGAGGAGCCCGAGGAGCTCGAGGAGCTGGCGCCGGCGCGGGTCGCGGAGGCGCCGGTCGCGCTCGATCCCGATCCGCTCGATGAGCTGCTCGCGCTCGAAGCTTTGGTCGTGCCGCTGGCGGAAACGACTTCGCCGACCTGCCCGGACAGCGAGACTATCGTGCCGTCTTGGGGCGCGTAGAGCTTGGTGTCCTCGACGGCCTGTTCGTCACTCTGCACCGTAAGCGTGGCGCTCTCGACGGCCGCTTTCGCCGACGCTAGGTTGGCTTCGCGGGTGGCGGTACTGATGCTCGACTTGGATGAGGACGAGGACGTCTGCCCGCCTTCGCTTTCCCCCGGTGCTCTTCTTGCTCGTGCTCGTGGGGGTTGTGGTGGTCTTCGGCCGGCTCGGCGTGGTGCTCGTCGGCGTGGTGCTGGTGCTCGTGGGCGCGGTGCTAGTCGGTGACGTGGTTTTCGGCGTGGTCGTGCTCGGCGTGGTGGTGGTCGGTGTCGTGGCGGTCGGCGTGGTCGTCGTCGGCGTGGTCGTCGTCGGCGTGGTCGTGGTCGGCGGCGGACCTCCCGGGTAGGCGGCCGTTCGCGCAACCGTGTAGGTGGCTGCCTCCGGTGCCGTTTCGTTGCGCACTGAGGCCGTCGAGGCGCTGGCGCTGTTGCCCGCACCCGAGCCGGTCGAGCCTTCGCCGTTGGTTTCTTCCTCTTTGGCGAGGTTGGCTTCGGCGGACTTCAGGGCGGCCTTCGACTGTTCGAGGGTCACTTCGGCGCTCTGCGGGTTGAGCTCGGCCAGCAGCTGCCCCTGCACCACCTGCTCGCCCTGGGTCACGTAGATGTGCGTGACCGTTCCGCTCGTCTTGAAGCCAAGGTTGAGCTGGCTGACGGCCTGGAGGTTGCCGCTGCCGGAGACGGTCGACTGCACGACTCCAGTCTGTGCGGTGACTGTGCGGGTGAGGCTCGCCTGGCTGCCGGATGCGGGCCCGACCACGAGGATGGCGGCTGCGACCGCACCGGCGCATAGAGCCCCCAGTACGTACACGAGCCAGGATGCTCTGGTGCGTTCGGTCATGTCTGTTGGTTCCATACTGTGTCCAGGCCGTAAGAACCTGCGAAGAAAGCCTGCTTGCAGGCATAATGCTTAAAGGCCGCGGCCGAGCCGGCCGATCGGCACGGTATGGGGCGGGTATCGCAGGGCTCTCGGGCCGGGCCGAGCCGTTGATGGTCCGCGCGAGGGCGTAACGTAAGTGGTGTTGTGGCACAGCTCGTAGTGCACCTGTCCTCGACGCTGCGCAGCCCGCTGCTCGATCGGGCGGGCGAGCGGCTCGGCCGCGTCGAGGACCTGATCGTGCGTCTTGCCGACCGCGGCTATCCGCCCGTGACGGGTCTGAAGGCGAGGATCGGCGGACGCGAGTTGTTCGTGCCCGTCGACCGGATCGCCGAGCTGACACCCGGGGCCGTGCGCCTATCCGGCGAGAAGCTCAGTCTCAGACGGTTCGAGCGCCGCGTGGGGGAGGTGCTGCTCGGTGCGGACGTGCTCGGGCGCAAGCTCGTCAACGTCGAGGCCGATCCGCCGAGCCTGATCACCGCCCGCGAGATCGAGCTCGCCTGCATCGAGGGCTGGTGGCGCGTGGTAGGTGTCGACGCCAGCGCGCGCGCACGGCTGCGTCGCATGCTGCCACGGCGCTTGCGTGGCCTCGTGGGCGACCGGCCGTTCCTGGACTGGACGGACATGGAGCCCTTCGTCGGGCACGTGCCGAGCGCGCGGCTGCGCTTCTCCCATCGCAAGCTCGCCAACCTGCATCCGGCCGAGATCGCGGATCTGGTGGAGGCGGCCTCCCACGACGAGGGCGAGGAGATCATCGAGGCGGTCAGACAGGACCGCGAGCTCGAGGCCGACGTGTTCGAGGAGCTCGACGAGCATCACCAGCTGGAGTTCATCCGCGAGCGGCCCGATGCGCAGGTCGCCGCCGTCGTCTCGCGCATGGCGGCGGACGACGCGGCTGATTTGATCGTCGAGATCGAGCAGGATCGGCGTGGTCGCATTCTCGCGCTGCTGCCCGCCACGCATCGGCGCCAGATCGAATCGCTGTTGGGCTACAACCCTTCGACCGCGGGCGGGCTGATGAGCCCCGAGTTCGTCCTGGGGAGAAACCGACACCGTCGCCCACGCGCTCGATGCGGTTCGTTCGAGCGACCACCTGGCGCCCGGCACCCTGACCACCGTCTATCTGCGCGACGCCGAGGGCCGACTGTCGGGCTCGGTGTCGGTGATAACGCTCCTGCGCACCGATCCGGAGGTGAGTCTGCGCGAGATTGCAGAGCACGAGCCGGTGTCGGTGCGCGTGGATGCCGACCTGCCGGAGGTCGCGCGCACGATGACCGACTACAACCTCGTGATGCTCGCGGTCGTGGACGAGGACGGGCGGATGGTCGGCGTGGTGACCGTCGACGACGTGCTCGAGCTGACGCTGCCCGCCGGCTGGCGGCGGCGCTTCGGCGTGGTGCGCGATTGAGCGTGCAAGCGCGGTTCGCGCGTTGCTAGGCTGGACGATGTCTAGCCCGAACACGGCGCTTTGAAAGGAGGCTGGCATGGACCGCGAAGAGCCACGAAGTACCCAGCCGGCCGCACGCCTGTCGGGCGACGATCCGTCCCACTTGCCCTGAGCATCCTCTGCGGGACCCGTCGCGTCGGTGTGCGCCGAGACGTGACCTGAGAAGTTCGATCCCGCGAGCGAAGGACGAAAGGAGGCGACGGACATGACCGACGAGCAGACGACGCTGTCCGCGAGCGCTCCTGCCCCCGTGCGCACCGAGGGCGTGCCGCCCGTTCTGGACGAGGCTCACGTCGGCGACATCCGTGGCGCGCTGGGGACGATCGCGATGCACGACACCGGCGAGCGTCACGGCTGGCGCTCCCGCGGGATGGCGCTGCTGGCGATCATGGGTCCGGGGCTGATCGTGATGGTCGGCGACAACGACGCGGGTGGCGTCTCGACATACGCGCAGGCCGGGCAGAACTACGGGACGAGCCTGTTGTGGGTGCTGCTGTTGCTGATCCCCGTGCTGATCGTCAACCAGGAGATGGTGATCCGCCTCGGAGCCGTGACCGGCGTGGGCCACGCCCGCCTGATCTTCGAGCGCTTCGGCAGGTTCTGGGGCGCGTTCTCGGTGGGCGACCTGTTCCTCTTGAACTTCCTGACGATCGTCACCGAGTTCATCGGCGTGAGCCTCGCGCTGGGCTACTTCGGGGTCAGCAAGTACCTGGCCGTGCCGATCTCGGCGATCGCGCTCGTGGCGATCACCTCCACCGGGAGCTTTCGCAGCTGGGAGCGGTTCATGTACGTGTTCGTGTTCGCCAACTTCCTGGTGATCCCACTGCTCATCCTTGCCCATCCGAGCGGCGGCGAAATCGTCAAGCACACCTTCGTCCCGAGCATCCAGGGGGGTGCCACCTCGACCTCCGTGCTCCTGATCATCGCGATCGTCGGCACCACGGTGGCGCCCTGGCAGCTGTTCTTCCAACAGTCCAACATCATCGACAAGCGGATCACGCCGCGGTGGATCAACTACGAGCGCACCGACACGGTGATCGGAGCATTCGTCGTCGTGGTCGGCGCGGGCGCGCTGATCGCGGTCACCGCGTTCGCGTTCGCCGGCACATCCGCCTTTGGCCAGTTCTCGGACGCCGGCGCCGTCGCCTCGGAACTCGCGCACTATCTGGGTCAGACCGCGGGCACGTTCTTCGCGATCATCCTGCTGAACGCCTCGCTTATCGGGGCCGCGGCGGTCACGCTGTCGACCTCCTACGCGTTCGGCGACGTGTTCGGTGCCAAGCACTCCCTGAACAGGGGCCCGCTCGACGCAAAGGCCTTCTATGCGAGCTTCGCCCTGATGGTGGCGACCGCAGCGGGCATCGTGCTGATACCGGGCGCTCCGCTCGGACTGATCACGACCTCGGTGCAGGCGCTCGCCGGTGTGCTGTTGCCGAGCGCGACCGTGTTCCTGCTGCTGCTCTGCAACGACCGCGAGGTGCTCGGCCCGTGGTCGAACCCGCTGTGGCTGAACGTGATCGCGAGCGTCATCGTGGGGGCGCTCATCGAGCTCTCGTTGATCCTGATGGCGACTACGATGCTCCCGGGCATCGACGTGGTCACGCTGTTCACATATCTGTCGGGGGCGTTCGTCCTCGGGGGACTGCTAGCCGGCGGTTACCTGCTGGCGAACCGCCCCACGGTCAGCGCCACCGCCGAGCCGGCCGAGCCGGCCGAGGTCTCGCGCGAGCGACGCAGGATGTGGACGATGCCGCCACTCGCGCTGCTCGAGCGCCCCGTGTGGTCGCCGGGGCGCAGGGCGGCGATGCTGCTGATGCGCGGATATCTGGTCGTGGCGGTGCTGCTGCTGATCGTCAAGACCGTGCAGCTCGGGCATTGAGGTCGGTCAGTCCCCCGCCAGACTGGTGGGGATCGGCCGCCCCGGAGGCGGCGGGTCGTCGAGCATCAGACGGGGGACCGTCACCGGGTAAAGACCCCGCTTGCGCAGGCCGGCGACGATCGCGGGGAGCGCCGCGATCGTCTCTGCGCGGTTCCCGCCGGCATCGTGCATGAGGATGATCGCGCCCGGGTGTGCGCCCGCGAGCGCACGCCGCACGATCGCGGAGATCCCCGGCAGCTGGTAGTCGCTGGTGTCCGTCGACCACAGGACCATGAGCAGATGCAGCTTGTGCAGCAGCCTGAACGTGGTCGCGTTGAAGGATCCGTACGGGGGCCGGAACAGGCGTGGGCGCTGGCCGCCGAGCAGTTCGATGCGAGCGATCTGTTCCAACAGCTCCTCGTACTGTTCGCGGGCGGACAGTGAGGCCATCATCGGGTGGGTCTCGGTGTGGTCGCCGATGGCGTCGCCCGACGCCAGCTCAAGGCGCGTTCCCGCGGAGAACCAGCGCTCCTCCTCGCCGATTGCGAAGAAGGTCGCGTGCACGTGGAGCCTGTTCAGCACTCCCACCAGCTGCTGGGTGTAGGGCCCGGGTCCGTCGTCGAAGGTGAGCGCGACCTCGTGTCCCTTGGACCCGCCTGAGGTCACCGCGGGCGTGTAGGCGAGGACCCGCTCGATCGCCTCCGATTCGGCCCGGGCGGTTGACGCCTCCCGGCTGGCGGAGGTCGGTCGCGAGGCGGCCGGGTCGTGCGTGCTCGCCGGCGCGCCGCTCGCCGGGCTGCCGGTGCGTGCCTGACCGTTGTGGGTCAGCTCTCCCACCAGCAGAACGAGGATCGCGGCCAGGACGAGGGCGGCGCCGGCGCGCCGGCGCCGGTGGTATGCGCGCAGTGGGCGGCGCGTCGGGCCCGTGGGCCCTTCCGGGGTAGCGCCCACGCCGGGCTCGCGCTCGCGCTCGCGCGGAGCCGTCGAGTGTGCGTCCTCCCATGTCCAATCCCACCGTCTCATGCGCTCATGCTGCCCTAACGCCCGGCATGACGTCGAGCCGGGCGCGTCGGACGCCTCTGGTTCTATCGCAACGGGCGGCCGTGCATCGCAGTAGCGGACGGCCCGGGGGATCTATGTTGGGGGGTGATGCTGCCCTTCTGGACATCGATCGCCCTGCTCTCATCGACCCAGGGAGCCCTGATCGCCCTTCCGCGCGCCCTGTCGGTCCCGTGGCTCACGCGGCGCTCCGGCCGCCTGTGGGCGGTGATCCCGCCGGCGTCGGTCCTCGTGTTCGTGCTCGTCACGCGCGCCGCCGAACACTCGAGTGCCCAGGGGCTCACATACCTCGCGCTGCTGGCGGTGCCGGTGCTCGCCGCGCTCGCGCTCGGCTGGCTCTTGTGGGATGCCGACCCCCCGCGCCCGGCGAGGGCGCTGTTGATCCTGCCGCTGTTCGCGCTCGCCTGGCTTGACCGGGGCGGCCTGCCCTCGGAGGCCGCGGCGCTCGTCCTCACGGCGCTGAGCGCCGTGGCGCTCGGTGTGCTTCTGGCCGCCGTCACGCCGCCGCGATGGCTGGCGGCGGGCATCGTGGCCATGGCCGTCGCCGACAGCGCGCTCGTGATCTCCGACCTTCTGCAGCGGCCGAACAACGCGCTGAACGCCGCTCACCCGGCGGCGGGGCTGCCGAGGCTGCAGAGCGCCGTGCTCGGCTCTGCGGCGATGGGCTACGGCGACCTGTTCGTGGCCGGAGCGCTCGGGGGCCTGTTGGCGGTCACGGTGGGCCGCTCGCTTCAGCTGCGCGCGGCCTTGCTTACCGCGCTGCTGGCGCTGGGCTTCGATTCGCTGTTCTTCCTTGTTGACGAGCTGCCGGCAACGGTGCCCGTGGCGCTCACGCTGCTGATCCTCCTGGCAGCCGGTCGTCGGAGTCCTTCTGCGCAGGGGTCGTCGAGCCGAGCGCCGTCACAGGACGGCCCGGACCGCGCCCCGCCCGGATGGACTCCCCCGGATGGGGCTCTGACCCCGCTGTCGGGATCGCGTGCACCGGTGCAACCAGCCGCTCGGGCGCCGAGTCCTCCGGCTCGGGGTCCAGCTGCGCGGTGACCGGACGGGCGGCCGTCTCGACGGAGCTTGGCAGGAGAATCTCGCGCTCGGAGGAGGCGCCGGCCTGCTCGATGCGCCGTAGCTGCGGTACTACGCGACGGTCGAAGGAGCCGACGGCCTCGTTGTAGGCGCCGACCGCCGAGTCGAGCTGGCGGCCGATCTTGGTCAGCGGCTCCACGAAGCGACCGAGCCGGCGGTGCAGCTCGCGGGCGGAGTCGGCGATCTCCCGTGCGGACTCGGCGATCAGCTCTTGGCGCCAGCCGTAGTGGACGGCCCACAGCAGGCCGATCAGGGTGGTGGGTGTGGCCATCAGAACCTGCTGCTGGACGCCGTACTCGATCAGCGCGGGGTCGGCGGCGAGAGCAGCCTGGTAGATGCCGTCGGAGGGGACGAACATGACCACGAACTCGGGCGCTGAGTCGAACTGGTGCTGGTAGCCCTTTGAGGCCAGCTTGGATATGTGCTCGTGCGTCTGGCGGGCGTGGCGCGCGACGTGAGTCTCGCGCTCATCCTCGGTAGAGGCCTCGAGCGCCGACAGGTAGGCGTCGAGCGGGACCTTCGAGTCGACCACGATCAGCTTGCCTCCCGGAAGCCGAACGAGCATGTCGGGGCGCAGTCGTCCCTCGTCGGTGCCGATCGTGCTCTGCTCGAGGAAGTCGCAGTGGGAGACCATGCCGGCCATCTCGACCACGTTGCGCAGCTGGATCTCCCCCCAGGAGCCCCGCGTTGTGGGGCGCTTCAGCGCGGAGACCAGATTGCCGGTCTCCTGGCGCAGCGTGCCCAAGCCGTCGTTCAGCTGGCGGACCATCTGCGCGAGCTCGCCCTGAGCCTGCCTGCGCTCCCGCTCCAGGCGCCCGATCTCGCCCTCCATCCTGCCGAGCTTCTCCTGAACGGGCGTCATGAGCCCCTTGATCTCCTCCGCGCGCCTGGCCATCTCGCCCGAGGCGCGCTCCTCCTCGGCTCGGCGCTGGTCGGCGAGGCGCTGCGCCAGGGAGTCGCCCGTCTGTGCGAGCACGTCCACGGAGATCGCCGTGAGCTCGTCGCGCATGCGCTCGCGGTCGGGCCTGACCCTCACGAACGCGATCGCGCACGCGCCGCCGAGCAGGACTCCGACGATCAGCAGTAGGACGGCCATATTTGACTCCACGGTGACATCTCTGCCGGACGGCGCCCGCCGCAGGTGGGCCTAGCGCGCACTCCCCTCGGGCGGACCGAGCGCCTCGTAGTGCCTGGCCGCCTGTTGGAGGATCGCAAGCATCGCCGGCGCCGCTGGAAGCAGGCGGGCGCCCGTGGGCGTCGCGGCGATCACCTTGCGGACCGGCGGGCCGGGGGACAGGGCGCGAATCGTGACGTCCTCGCGCACCACCGAGAGGGCGAGCTCGGGAATCAGGGCGACGCCCACGCCGGCCGCCACGAGGCCCTGCACCGTCTGGTAGTCGTCGCTTTCGAAAGACACGTTTGGCTCGAAGCCGGCCTCGTGGCAGCAGCGCACGACGTGGCGCGCGCAGGGGCTCGACTGCGAGGTCTGCACCCATGCTTCACCGTGGAGGTCATGCAGGCGGAGCTTCTGCCTGCCGGCGAGCGCGTGCTCTCGTGGGAGCGCCAGGTACATGGGGTCCTCGAGCAGCTCGACCCTCCTCATGCCCTCCTTCAGGGGGGTCTCGCCGGCGAACTCGAACAGCAGCGCCAGGTCGAGCTCGCCGGCCGCCAGGCGCGGCACGATCTCCTCGGGCTCGCCCTCGGAGAGCGTCAGCTCGACGTCCGGGTAGGAGGCGCGGAACGTGGCGATCGCCAGCGGCATGAGGGTCGCCCCCGCGGTGGGAAACGAGGCCATGCGCAGCCGGCCACCGCGCAGACCGGCGATCGATGCGAGCGCCGACTCGGCCGCCTCCAGGCGCGCGAGGATGCCCTCGGCGTGCCCGACGAGCGTCTGGCCGGCGGCCGTCAGGCTGACGCCGCGGGGGTGGCGCTCGAGCAGCGCCATTCCCGTCTCGGCCTCGAGCGCGGAGATCTGCTGGGAGACCGCCGACTGGCTGTAGGACAGATGCTCGGCGGCGGCGGAGATCGAACCTCGGTAGGCCACCTCCGTGAGAACCTTCAGGCGGCCGACGTTGAGCATAAGACTACCTTATAGCAAGTTTCATAAGAATCATTGGTGCTGATGGAAGGAACGTGCGACCATCGGATCGAAACCACTCTCGATTCCCCCTCCGTCACCACCACCCACAGGAGAAGCCATGCCCGCCAAGATCATCGTCTCCTACGATGGCACCGCCAACGAGGAAGACGCCGTCGCCCTGGGACGCATCTTTCATCGCGCCGGCGCCGAGGTGGCGCTCGCGTACGTACGCCACACGCACGAGCCCGACTCGGAGCGCGAGACGCTCGCCCAGCACGAGGCCGAGGCGCTGCTCGAGCGCGGCGCCGCCGTGTTCGGCGACCCGGACCTCGCCCGTCACGTCGTGACCGACCGCTCGACGCCCGAGGGCCTCGGTGCGCTCGCCGAGAGCCAGAGAGCCGATGTGATCGTGTTCTGCTCGGACTCCCATACGGCCAAGGGCCACGTCTCGGTGGGCAATTCGGCCGAGCGCCTGCTCGAGGGCGGCCGCACCGCGATCGCGATCGCACCGGCCGGCCTTGCCGAGGAGCCCGCGAAGGCCGGCATCACGCGGATCGTCGCGGTCGGCGACAGCGAGGGTGGCGCGCAGGCGACCGCCCACGCCATGGCCACGGCGCTCGGAGCGACCGTGGAGCCCGTCGTCAACGACGAGTCCGATCTGATGGTCGTCGACTCCCGTCCCGACGCCGCTCAGGGGCGGATCTCGATCAGCTCCTCCGCCTCCCACCTGATCGAGATCGCAACGTGCTCGGTGCTCGTCGTGCCCCGCGGAGTCACCCTGCAGTTCGGCAGCACCGCCGCGGCGGCCGCCGCCTAGCCCCGATGCGCTGAAGTACGGCCCGCGGGCGTGCCAGAGCTCGCCCGCGGGCGTCAGTGTCCGGATCGACCGCGTGCCCGCGCGAGCAGATGGCCGGCGAGCGCTACGATGAAGTCCAGGGCGCCGCCGACGAGGTGGCTCACCGGGCCGGTCCACAGCCACCTCTCGACGCGCCTGGCGAGGACCGGTTGGTGTGGGCGGGCGCTCACTGAACGGCACGGTATCGTGGCAGGGATGCCAGCCGCCGTGAGCACCACCGTGACCGAGCTGCCGGACTCGCGCGTGCGTCTGCAGGTGCAGGTCGCCCCCAGCGAGGTGGAGGGACGACTGGAGCGCAAGGCGCATCAGCTCGGGCGCGAGCTGAAGCTGCCGGGCTTCCGCAAGGGCAAGGTGCCGGCCCCGCTTGTGATCCAGCGCATCGGCCGCGAGGCCGTGCTCGAGGGAGCCGTGCGCGACACGCTCTCGAGCTGGTACTCCGACGCCATCGAGACCGCCGGCATCGTCCCGGTGGGCGATCCGCAGGTGGCGCTCGGCGAGCTGCCGCCCGAGGGTGAGGCGCTCGAGTTCTCGATCGAGATCGGCGTGCTGCCGAAGGCCGAGCTGGGCCAGTACAGGGGCCTCGAGGTGCCCCGCCGCGAGCCGGCTGTCGGCGAGGACGCGATCGAGCAGGAGATCGAGGCGGTGCGCGAGCGCCTCGCGCGCCTTCAGAGCGTGGACCGCCCATCCGGCAAGGGCGACTTCGTCGTCGTCGACTACGTGTGCTCGCTGGTCGTGGCAGACCCCTCTGAGGAGGAGGGATCGCAGGGTGCCGTGCGCCTGCAGGAGCTGCCCGGCGGCGATGGCCGCGACCAGCTGGTCGAATTGGGTGGCGGCAACCTGATCCCCGGCTTCGAGGAGGGTCTGCTCGGTGCCGCCGCCGGCGAGACGCGCACCGTCGAGGTCTCCTTTCCGGCCGACTACGAGAACCGTGAGCTCGCCGGACGGCAGGCCTCCTTCGAGGTGACGGTCAAGGAGGTCAAGCTCAAGCAGCTGCCCCCCGCCGATGAGGACCTCGCGATAGACGCCGGCTTCGACAGCCTGGAAGAGCTGCGCGAGGACATCGCGCGGCGCCTCATCGAGATCGAGGAGGAACGGATCGAGGCCGACTTCCGTCAGGCCGCGCTCGACGGCGCGGTGGCGGGGTCGCGCGTTCCGATCACCTCCGAGCTGGTCAAGGCGCGTGCGCGCGAGATGTGGGAGCGGATGCTGCACACGCTCTCCCATCGGGGCATCTCGCGTGAGTCCTACACGCAGATCGTCGGGCGCACCGAGCAGGAGATCCTCACCGAGCTTGAGCCCGACGCCGAGCTCGCCCTGCGCCGCGAGGCGGTGCTCACGGCCGTCGTCGCGGCAGAGGGCATCAGTCCCTCCGAGGAGGAACTTCTCCAGGCCGCCACGCCGACTGCCGAGCGCGAGGGCGTCGCGCCCGAGAAGGTGCTGGAGGACCTGCGCGCCGGCGGGCGCCTTGAGGAGGTGCGCGAGGAACTGGCTGCGCGCAGGGCCGTCGAGCTGATCGCGGCCGCCGCCAAGCCGATCCCGCCGGCGCAGGCGAAGGCGCGCGAGCAGCTGTGGACGCCCGAGAAGGTCCGCGAGCAGGCGGGCGCGGCCGGAGGAGCCGGCCGGCTGTGGACCCCTTCCGATACCGGATCGGCCAGCTAGCCTTCTAGAGGAATCCGGCCGGCTAAGCGAAACAGAAGCGAGGACTATGAGCCCACTTGTTCCAATGGTCGTCGAGCAGACCTCGCGTGGCGAGCGAGCCTTCGACATCTACAGCCGCCTGCTCAACGAGCGGATCATCTTCCTGGGCACGCCGGTGGACGATCAGATCGCGAACCTGATCGTGGCCCAGCTCCTGCACCTGGAGTCCGAGGACCCCGAAAAGGACATCTCCCTGTACATCAACTCTCCGGGCGGGTCGGTCTACGCGGGGCTGGCGATCTACGACACGATGCAGTTCGTCAAGCCGGACGTGCAGACGATCTGCGTGGGCATCGCCATGTCGATGGGCGCGCTGCTGTTGGCGGGGGGCGCGGAGGGCAAGCGGATGGCTCTGCCCAACGCCAAGATCCTGATCCACCAGGTGTCCTCGAGCTTCGAAGGCCAGGCAACGGACATCGAGATTCACGCCAAAGAGATCATCGACGTGCGCCGGCGCCTGGATGAGATCATTGCCAAGCACACGCACAAGGCGCTCGAGGACGTGCGCAAAGACACCGAGCGCGACTACTTCATGAGCTCGGAGGAGGCCAAGGAGTACGGAATCATCGATCGCGTGATCTCCGAGCACTAGCGGCGGAATCGAGCGGACCCAGACTCGCCGAGGGAGGACGTAATGGCCAGACCGACAGACTCCAACGAGCAGCTCCTGTGCAGCTTCTGCGGCAAGTCCCAGCGACAGGTCAAGAAGCTGATCGCGGGGCCGGGCGTGTACATCTGCGACGAGTGCATCGACCTGTGCAACGAGATCATCGACGAGGAGCTGTCCGCCCCGCCGGCGTTCGACCTCGAGAGCCTGCCCAAGCCGCGCGAAATCTACGAGGTGCTCGACGACTACGTGGTCGGGCAGGATCCCTCCAAGCGCACGCTGTCGGTGGCCGTCTACAACCACTACAAGCGCGTGCAGATGATGATGTCGGGCGAGTCCGACATCGAGCTTCAGAAGTCGAACATCCTGCTGCTGGGCCCCACCGGCTGCGGCAAGACGCTGCTCGCACAGACGCTCGCGCGGATCCTCAACGTGCCGTTCGCGATCGCCGATGCGACCGCGCTGACCGAGGCCGGGTATGTGGGCGAGGATGTCGAGAACATCCTGTTGAAGCTGATCCAGGCGGCCGACTACGACGTCAAGAAGGCCGAGACGGGGATCATCTACATCGACGAGGTCGACAAGATCGCGCGCAAGGCCGACAACCCGTCGATCACGCGCGACGTCTCCGGCGAGGGCGTGCAGCAGGCGCTGTTGAAGATCCTCGAGGGCACGCAGGCCTCGGTGCCGCCCCAGGGAGGGCGCAAGCACCCCCACCAGGAGTTCCTGACGATCGACACGACCAATGTCCTGTTCATCTGCGGCGGGGCGTTCGCGAACCTCGACAAGGTGATCGAGCGGCGGATCGGGCACAAGGGGGTGGGCTTCGGGGCCGCGATCGAGGCGAAGGCCGAGCGTGACACCGGCGAAGTGTTCGAGCAGTGCCTGCCCGAGGACCTGATCGAGTACGGGCTCATCCCCGAGTTCATCGGACGCCTGCCCGTGATGTCGGCGGTGCATCAGCTCACGCGCTCGGACCTCGTCTCGATCCTCACCGAGCCGCGCAACGCGCTAGTGAAGCAGTTCCAGCGCTTCTTCTCCTTCGACGGCATCGAGCTGGTGTTCTCCGAGGACTCGCTCACGGCGGTCGCGGAAAAGGGCCTGGCGCGCGAAACCGGCGCGCGGGGGCTGCGGTCGATCATCGAGGAGATCCTCCTGGAGGTGCAGTTCGAGCTGCCCTCGCGTCGCGACGTGAAGAAGTGCGTCGTGACCAAGGAGACGGTCGAGAAGGGCCTCACGCCCACGCTCGTCACCGAAGCCGCGCGCGAGGACACCGAGGACTCCTCGTTGCGCGAGGAGTCCGCCTGAGCTCGTCGCGCTCGGTCGCGGCGTGACCGCGGCGTGCGCTGTCTGATCATCGTCATGCCGGCTCCTGACCCACCCTCCGAACGCGAGCCGCACGAGGCCGGGGAGGGCCGGCCGGACGCGTCCGGCCGGGGCGGCTGGGCGCTGCCCTGGAGCGAGAGCCAGGCCACGCGCCATCTGCGCTCGCTGGAGCTGTTCGGGATGCGCTTCGGGCTGGACCGCATGCGACGGATGATGACCGTGCTCGGCTCACCCGAGCAGCGCTTCGACACGATCCATGTCGTCGGCACGAACGGCAAGTCCTCGACCACGCGCATGACGGCGGCGATCCTCGAGCGCCACGGGCTGCGCACCGGTGCCTATAGCTCGCCCCACCTGATCTCCTACACGGAGCGCGTGCGGGTCGGCGAACGCGACGTGGGCTCGGACGCTTTCGCGGCCGCGGTGGCGCGCGCCGCGTGGGCGGCCGAGCGCGTCAACCGGACCCTGGCCGGGGACGATCACGTGACCCAGTTCGAGCTGCTCACGGCCGCCGCCTTCTCGGAGATGGCCAGGCAGGAGGTGCAGGTGGCGGTGGTCGAGGCGGGACTCGGCGGCCGCTATGACGCCACGAACGTGATCTCCTCGCGCGTGACCGTGCTGACCAACGTCGGGCTCGAGCACACGCGCTGGCTGGGGCCGACGGTGAGGGACATCGCCGGTGAGAAGCTGGCCGTGCTGGAGCCCGACACGACGCTGGTGCTCGGAGCCGATCTGGCGCCGGAGGCGCTCGAGGTGGCCGCGAGCATGGCGGGCGCGCGCGGCGCGCGCGTCGTCTGCGCTCGCAGCGACGGTCCGCCTGTGCCGCTGCTTGCCACGGGCGCCTTCCAGCGGCGCAACTTCGCGCTGGCGCGCGCGGCCGCCGAGGCATACCTGAGGGCACCCGGAGTACACGGGCTGGCGGCGATCGAGGGCGTGGCGCTCGAAGGAGATGCACACGAGCGTGCCGTGCGCGACGCCGCTGCCCGCACGGCGGTGCCGGGACGCCTTCAGGTCATCGACGAGGACCCGCTGACGGTGCTGGACGGTGCTCACAACCCCGATGCGGTCGCGGCGCTCATCGAGTCGCTGCCCGAGGTGCTGGGCGACCGACCGACCGCGCTCGTGCTCGGGGTGCTCGAGGACAAGGACGCGGCGAGCATGCTCGCCTCGCTGCTCGGGCACTGCGAGCGTGCGTGGTTCACGGCACCTCCCAGCGATCGTGCGCTCTCACCGGCGGCGCTTCAGTCGCTGGCGCGCCAGCTGGGCTTCGATGCGGTCAGCTGCGAGCCCGAGCCGGGGCAAGCGCTCACGCAGGCCCGCCGCTGGGCGGGCCGGCGGGCAGGAGCCGTTCTCGCCACGGGCTCGGTCTATCTGGTCGGCGATCTGCTGGGCGGGTTTCAGCAGGGCCACGTGCAAGGCGGGTCGCGAGAGGACGGAGGGCTTGACGAGGTGGGCACGCTGCGGGGCCAGACGGCGCTCGGGTGGCGCCTCGGCAGATGAACGACGAGGGCCCATCAGTGCTTACGATGATCGGCGCCGTGGCGCTGATCGTGGCGCTGGTGATACTCGTGTTCTTTGCCGCGGGCTACGGGTTCGGCCGGTTGTTTCTCTAAACTCAGCCGGCCGATGCCTCCCGTGGCCTATTTCGGAATCGAAAGCAGCGGCCTCAATCTGGTCATCGACCTGCTGATCCTGTTCGTGGTCGTCCTGTGGCTCGCGCTGGTCTACTGGACCTACGCCGACGCCCGTCGCAGGATCCTCGATCCGATGCTCGTGGGATGTTCCACGGCGGCGTCGCTGTTCTTCCCATTCGTGGGCACGATCGTCTACGTGATCCTCAGGCCACCCGAGTACCTGGAAGACGTGCGCGAGCGAGAACTCGAGATGCAGGCCGCCGAGGCGCGCCTGTACGAGCTCGACAGCGGGCTGTGCCCGCACTGCGACTACCGCATCGAGCGCGACTTCATCCGCTGCCCGAGCTGCCTGCGCAAGCTGAAGGAGCGCTGTACGAACTGCTCGCGTCCGCTCGACCAGGCCTGGACGCTCTGTCCCTACTGCGAGACCGAGGTGCCGGGGGTGAGCTCCTCGCGCCGCGCGCGCCGCCGGCGCGTGCCTCCGGTGGAGGACGGGCTGGAGGAGGTGGGAAGCGGTCGTTCGCGGGCGTCGGGGGATTCGCTGGAGGGCTCGCTGCCGAAGTCCGGGCGCTCGGCGCTCGACCGCGAGCCGGTCGGCGAGGAGAACGATGAGCTCCGCACCGCGCCGGTGGCCGCGTCCGAGCCGTCCGGCGAACCGCGGATGGGGCGCTCGAGCCGTCCTCCCGGCAGCCGACCGCGACCGACGTGATGAGCAGGGAGGGACACAGATGGAACGAACGCTGATCCTCGTCAAGCCCGATGCCTTCGCGCGGGGTCTGACCGGCGAGATCATCTCGCGCTTCGAGCGCAAGGGGCTCCAGATCGTCGCGCTGCGCCACCTGACCGTGACCACGGAGCTGGCCGAGCGCCACTACGCCGAGCACGCCGAGCGTCCGTTCTTCGGCGAGCTGGTCGAGTTCATCACCTCGGGGCCGATCGTCGCGATGGTGCTCGAGGGCCCCGAGGCGGTGAGGGCGGCGCGGCAGGTGATCGGAGCGACCGATCCGCTGGAGGCCGCGAGCGGTTCGATCCGGGGCGACTACGCCGTGGAGGTGGGTCAGAACATGGTCCACGGCTCGGACTCGCCCGAGTCCGCAGCGCGCGAGGCGGCGCTGTTCTTCGGAGACATCTAGCTCGCGGACGCGGTCATGGGGGGCGCGGCGGGCAAGCGCGCTGAGGTGGGGCGTCCCGGGCTGGTACTCGCCTCGGGGTCGCCACAGCGTCGCGCGATCCTCGAACGGCTGGGGGTCGCATTCGAGGTGCGGCCCTCGGGGGCGGGCGAGCTCGACTGGGGCGACCCGCGAGAGGTGGCCGAGGAGAACGCGCTGCGCAAGGCGCGGGCGGTGCGGCGCCCCGGCGCGAACGAGGCTGTGCTCGGCTGCGACACGCTGGTCACGCTAGAGGGCGCCATCTACGGCAAGCCCGCCGACGAGGCGGCGGCCCGCGAGACCCTGCGGGCGTTGAGCGGTCGTACGCATGAGGTCATCAGCGGGCTGGCGCTGTTGACCGACGTTGTCACCCGCACCGCGATCGCGCGCACCGCCGTCACTTTTCGCGTCCTCGGCGAGGGCATCCTCGACTGGTACCTGGCGTGCGGGGAGTGGCGCGGACGGGCCGGCGGCTATGCGATCCAGGGCGCGGGCGCGGCCCTTGTGCGGTCCGTGGAGGGAGACTACGAGAATGTCGTTGGGCTGCCGCTGGCGACCCTGCTGGACATCTACCCCGAGCTGCTGAGCCTGTGATCGGGACGCCTGCGGCGTCCTTTGCGGGCGTGCGGCGTGGCCGAACCGCGGCGGCCGGGGCCGGCGGTGCGTTTTCGCCTGCAAATACACTGCAGCCGGCTCGGGCGGGAGAGGGCGTCCGCTAAACTGCGACGCGGGTACACCCCGGACACGCACCGATCGCCGAGCCCTTCGTGGCACAGCGGCGCGAAACCGAATCCGAGCGTGCCTCCCTCTCTATAAATGGGCATCTTCAGCTACCTCACAGGATTCGGCGGCCGCGACATGGCGGTCGACCTGGGAACTGCGAACACGCTCGTCTACGTGCGCGGACGCGGGATCGTGCTGTCCGAGCCGAGCGTGGTGGCGATCGACTCGCGCACCGGTGAAGTGCACGCGGTCGGCATCGAGGCCAAGCGCATGCTGGGGCGCACGCCGGGCACGATCCAGGCGATCCGCCCCCTGAAGGACGGCGTGATCGCCGACTTCGACGTGACCGAGGAGATGCTCAGGCACTTCATCCAGAAGGTCCACCAGAACCGCTGGGCGCACCCGCGGGTGGTGGTATGCGTGCCCTCCGGGGTGACCGGGGTGGAGAAGCGCGCCGTCGAGGAGGCGTGCCTGTCCGCCGGCGCGCGCACGGCCTATCTGATCGAGGAGCCGATGGCCGCCGCGATCGGGGCGGGGCTGCCCGTGGGCGAGCCGACGGGCTCGATGGTCGTGGACATCGGCGGGGGCACCTCCGAGGTGGCGGTCATCTCGCTCGGCGGGATCGTGGTCTCCCAGTCGATACGGGTCGGCGGAGACGAGATGGACGACGCGATCATCAACTACGCCAAGAAGGAGTACAAGCTGTTGATCGGCCAGCAGACCGCCGAGGAGCTCAAGCTCGAGATCGGCTCGGCCTGTCCGATGGCCGAGGAGCTCCAGGCGGAGATTCGCGGGCGCGACATGGTCGCGGGGCTGCCCAAGACGGTGGTGCTGACGAGCGAGGAGATACGCCAGGCGCTCGAGGAGCCGGTCGGACAGATCGTGGACGCGGTCAAGGAGACGCTCGATCGCACCCCTCCGGAGCTGGCCTCGGACATAATGGACCGTGGCATCATGCTCGCGGGCGGGGGCTCGCTCTTGCAGGGTCTGGACGAGCGGCTGCGAGAGGAGACCCAGATGCCGGCGCACCTGGCCGAGTCGCCTCTGACCTGCGTGGCGGTCGGCTCCGGGCGGTCGCTTGAGGAGTTCGAGGCGATCCATCGCTCCAACCGCGGCTCGCGCAGCCGCCGGCGCAGGTGATCAGGGTCGTCCGTCCCGGCGTGCGACCCTCCTGTCTTGACCGAGGTACCCTTGCCTTGAACGCTTCGGAAGGTAGCTATTTGTGTATGACAAGACGGTCCGGCGTCGACGTGCGGTGCTCATGCTGCTCGTCGTGCTCTCCCTGCTGCTCCTGACCGCCTACTTCGGCGAGGCTCCAAATGGACGGCTGCACGCGGTGCAGCGGGACTTCCTGACGGTCGTCTCGCCTATCCAGGATGGCGCGAACAAGGCGCTGAAGCCCGTCCGCAACCTGTTCGGCTGGATCGACAACACCGTGCACGCCAAAAAGCAGCGCGACGAACTGCTCAAGCAGGTCGACAAACTGCGCGCCGAACTCGTCTCGAGCCAGTCGGAAAAACGCTCCTACCACGAGCTTCTGGGCCTGTATCACATCGACGATCAGCTGAGCATCAGGGATTACCACCCGGTTACGGCCACCGTGGTCGGTAAATCGCCGAACATCTGGTACGCGACGGTGGACATCGACCAGGGGGAATCGGCCGGCGTGCACGTCAACGACCCGGTGATCAACGGCGAAGGCCTCGTCGGCAAGGTCGCGCTGGCCACCTCCGACGGCGCTGAGGTCAGCCTCATCACCGACAGCACGATGGGCGTCTCGGCGCGGCTCGGCACGACCAACGCGACCGGGATCGTCCAGCCCAAGCTGGGCGACCCCAACGACCTGCTGCTGCAGTACCTACCGGCCAACACCGTCGCGAACTCCGGCGAATATGTCGTCACCTCGGGAACGGTGGCGAGCCCGGACGACTCGCTCTACCCGCCCGGGATACTGATCGGGCAGGTCACGTCGGTCAACGAAGAAAGCGCGTATGAGTCGGTGAACGTGCGTCCGACGGCGAACCTCCACAACCTCGACGTCGTGCAGGTGCTCACCGCCGCGCAGGGGACGCTGCCGGCCAACCTGAGCCACCTGGCCGTCAGCCTGCCGGTCGGCCAGGGTGCCGGCGCGTCCGGCTCCTCGGGCGAAGCGCTCGCCTCCACGGGGGCGGGATGACGCCGGGCTCGGGTCCGTCCTTCGGCCTGCTCGTGCGGATCGCCGTGCTTGCGGTGGTCGTCGTGTTCGTCCAGATCGGGGTCGTCTCGGAGGTTCCGCTGTTCGGGGTGAGCGTCGATGTCTCGCCGCTCCTGGTGGTCTTCGTGGGCCTTCTCTGTGGATCGACGGTCGGGGCGCTGACCGGCTTTGCGGTCGGCCTGCTCGTCGATCTGACGCTCGTGCAGACGCTGGGGGTGACGTCGTTGATCTTCACCCTGATCGGCTACTGGTCGGGGCGTCTGCGCGAGCTGCGCGACCCCCAGGCCGCGCTGACGCCGCTCCTGGTCGGCGCCGCCGGCACGGCCGCCTCGCTGGTGGGCTATTCGCTGATGGAGTTCCTGCTCGGCGTCGATGCGCCGGTCAGCCTCGAGCTGCTGCGACAGATCGTCATCGGCATCCTGCTCGGCACAATGGTCGCGCTGCCGATGTGGGTGATCGTGCGCCGCAGTCTCGTGGGCGCGCTGCCCGATGACCCGCGCCGCCGCCGCCGCCGCGCGTACACGACCGGCGGGCTCAGCCCGCTCTCGCGCCCATGAGCTCGCTCGAGCGCGCGAGCCCGAGCGACCCGCGCATTCCCGTCTCGCCGCAGCTGGCTCTGCGCGTCGCGATCCTGGGCGGCATCGCGATGGCGATGTTCGCGATCATCTTCTTCCGCCTGTGGTACCTGCAGGTGCTGACCGGCGAACAGTACGTCGCGCAGGCGAACGCCAACCGCGTACGCGAGCTCCCGATCGCTGCGCCGCGCGGAGACATCCTCGACCGCGAAGGCAACCCGCTCGTGACCAGCCGGGTCACCAACGCCGTGCAGATCGTGCCCTCGGCGCTTCCGCCGCCGGGCGCGCCGCGGCTTGAGCTCTACCGGCGGCTGGGAGCGCTCCTGGGAATGAGCGCCCAGCACATCGAGGCGCTCGTCGTGCGGGGACGCACCGCCGTGCCCTACGCGCCGGTGACGATCCAGCACCGATGCGGGCGCGGGCGCGCTGACCGTGCTCGCCGAGCGCCAGACCGAATTCCCCGGCGTCACCCAGCAGCCGGTCTCGATCCGCGCCTACCCCTACGGCGAGATGGCCGCGCAGGTGCTCGGCTACGTCGGTCAGGTCTCCGAAGCCGAGCTCAAGCTGCGTGCCTTCCCCGGCGTCAAGCAGGGCACGGTCGTCGGCCAGGAAGGGCTCGAGTACTACTACGACCGCTATCTGCGCGGGCGTCCCGGCGAGCAGCGCGTCGAGGTCAACGCCGCCGGATATCCGGTTCCCAGCAACCTTTCCCCGACGCAGCCGCTCCACGGATACAGCCTCAAGGTGACGCTCGACCGGGGCCTTCAGCAGGAGGGCGAAAAGGCGCTCCTGCAGGGCATCGAACGGGCCAGGGCCGGCGGCAAACCGGCGGTCGCGGGGGCCTTTGTCGCGCTCGATCCACGCAACGGTGAAGTGCTGGCGATGGGCTCCTATCCGACCTTTGACCCGAACAAGTTCGCCAAACCGCTGACCAAGGCCGAATACGCGGCCCTCGAGGGCAAAGCCGGCGCGGCCGGAGGCCTTGAAGAATCGCCGGCCCCGCTGACCGACCGGGCTGTCAACGGGGCCTATCCGACGGGTTCGACGTTCAAGCCGATCACCGCGATGGGGGCACTGGAAGGCGGCGTCATAAACCCGTCGGAGGGTCTCGGCGCAGGACAGTGCATCTCCGTGTCCACCGAGCAGTTCTGCAACGCCGGCAAGGCCGACTACGGAGCGGTCGGGCTCGTCGAAGCGCTGAAGGTCTCCTCGGACACCTACTTCTTCGAAGTCGGGGAGCTCGCGAACAGCTACGGCAACGTCATCCAGGATGAGGCGCACAAGCTGGGGATCGGCGAGCAGACGGGCATAGACCTGCCGAGCGAGATCACGGGCGTGGTTCCCGATGCGGCCTGGCGCGCCGGCCAGAACAAGCTCGAGCTCGAATGCGAGCACCGCACGCATCAGCCCTCGTGCGGCATCGTCTCGGAAGTGAGGCCGTGGAGCATCGGCGACAACATGCACCTGGCGGTCGGCCAGGGTGACCTGTTGACCTCGCCGCTGCAGATGGCGGTGGCCTACTCGACGCTCGTGGACGCCTACCGCAACGGTGGTGTCGGCACCGTCGTGACCCCGCATCTGGGCAAAGAGATCGACGACTCCCAGGGCAGGCTCGTGCAGTCGCTGAGCTTCCCGGCGCGCCGGCAGGTGCACCTGAACGACGAAGACGTGAACCTCGTGATGGAAGGGATCCACGAGGCCGCCTCAGAGCCGGGGGGCACCTCGGCGGACGTCTGGACGGGTTGGAACCAGGCTCAGCACCCGGTGTACGGAAAGACCGGCACCGCTCAGCACGAAGGCAAGGAAGACCAATCCTGGTACATGTGCTACGTCGGGGACCCGCAACGCCCGATCGTGATCGCCGTCACGGTCGAGCAGGGCGGCTTCGGCGCCGAAACGGCGGCGCCGATCGCCCGCCTGATCGCGTCGAAGTGGTTCGGTCAGCCCCTGCAGTTCGTCGCCGGATCATCCAAGACGCTGTGAGCTCATGAATCCACCGCCAAGCTCCGCCTCCCCCGGCGCCTCGTCGGCGCGATCCTCGCCCATCCAGGCGACGGACACCGGCGATCACGTCGCCGCGGGCGGGGCACGCACCTTCACGCTGCCCATCGATCCGCTGCTGACGCTCGCCGCGATCGGCCTTGCGATCGCCTCGGTGGTGACGCTGGGACCGGCCACACAGAACGTCATCCCCGGCGACCCCGGCTACTACGTCCACCGCCAGGAGATCTACCTGATCGTCGGCGGCCTGTTCATGCTTGTGCTCTCGCGTATCGACTACTCACGCCTGCGACAGCTGAAAGTCGCCATCTACGCGCTCCTTCTGCTGAGCATCCTGGCGGTGCTCGGCGCGGGTCACTCCGCCAACGGGTCCCAGCGCGCGATCGCCCTACCCGGCTTCTCCTTCCAGGCCTCCGAGCTCGGCAAGGTGCTCCTGATCCTCGCGCTGTCGGCGTTCGTGGTCGACCGCGCGCGACGGCTGCGGGAGCGCGACACGACCATCCGGGTGATGCTCGCGGCGCTCATCCCGGCGATGTTCGTGATCGCCCAGCCGGACCTCGGCTCGGGCATGGTCTACATGGTGATCGCCTACGTGCTGCTGTTCATCGCGGGCACGCCCTGGAAACAGCTGCTCGCGCTGCTCGCGCTGGTGGTCGTCTCGCTGTCCTTCGTGCTGGTCGCCGCGCCGGCGGTGGGGGTGCACGTGCTGAAGCCCTATGAGACCGAACGGCTGACCGCGTTCCTGCACCCCACGAACAACGCCCAGAAGCAGGGGTACCAGCAGGAGGAGTCGAAGATAGCCATCGGGTCCGGCCAGAAGACCGGTCGCGGGGAAGCACCCCTGACCCGCTTGAACTATGTGCCCGAGAACCACACCGACTTCGTGTTCTCCGCCGTCGGCGAGCAGTACGGGTTCGTCGGCGCGGCGCTCGTGCTGTCCTTCTATGCCCTGCTGATATGGCGAACGCTGCGCATCCTGGTGATGTCCAAGGACCTGTTCGGCTCGCTCGTGGCAGCTGGCGTAGCAGCTATGCTGATGTTCCAGGTATTCGTCAACGTGGGGATGACCATTGGGATCATGCCAATTACCGGCGTCACGCTGCCGCTCATGAGTTACGGCGGCTCGTCGGTGATCACCACCCTGTTGGCGGTTGGCCTACTGCAATCGATCTACGTCCAGGCGCGCGCCTCTCAAGCATTGAAGGGCCGCGTACTGCGCTACTAGACACCAATGTTCGCCGAGCACGCCCCGCCAGATCAGATCGCCCGTTTCCCCCGAGTTCGCGCCCGCAACGGCGCGCCTTCGGTGTGCGAGGGCGCCGATCCTGGTGCCGTGGAGCTGCCGTCGGCCGGACGGCGTGTGAACGCTCGGGCCCTGCGCCCGGCGATCCGCCGCCCGCGCGCGTGGGGCTCGGCCCCCTCCGATACCGAAAGACGGGATCAAATTGAAAAAGCAAGTACTTGTCAGCGTCGATCGCGCCGAGACGCGCGTAGCGCTTCTGGAGGCGAGCGGCGCGCCCGCCGCGCAACGCTCGCCGGCGGCAGGCCGCAAAGCTGCCGGCACGCGCAGGCGCGGCGGCGGTCCGGACGCCGGATACCGCATCGCCGAGCTCTATCTTGAGCGTCGCGGCGACCGCTCGATCGTCGGCAACATATACAAGGGCAGGGTCGACAACGTCCTGCCCGGTCTCGAGGCCGCGTTCGTCGACATAGGGCTCGACAAGAACGGCTTTCTGCACGTAGACGAGATCGTGCTGCCCGGTGTTGAGGTGCACAAGCGCGGGCGCGGAAGCGGCAGCGGGCGCAAGATCTCAGACCTGCTCTCGCCGGGTCAGGAGATCGTGGTTCAGGTCGTCAAGGATCCGCTGAAGACGAAGGGCGCGCGCCTGTCGATGGAGCTGACGATCGCCGGGCGCTACATGGTCTACGCTCCGACGGGCGAGGGCGTGGGGGTCTCGCGCCGCCTCGAGGATCGCGAGCGCGAGCGCCTGCGCAGGCAGACCGCCAACCTCGAGCTCGACGGCGGCGGGGTGATCATCCGCACCGCCGCACACGGCGCCAAGCGCGAGGACTTCGAGCGCGAGCTCAAGTACCTGCACAAGCTCAACGAGGTGCTCGTCAAACGGGTGCAAGACACGGTCGCACCTGACCTCGTCTTCCAGGAGGCGGACCTGTCGGTGCGCGTCGTCCGCGACATCTTCTCCGCGCAATTCGAGCGCGCGATCGTGGACGACGAGAAGCAGTATCAGCGCCTGGTGTCATTCTTCTCGCGCACGGCCCCCGAGCTGGTCGAGCGGGTCGAGCTGTGGGAGCAGGAGGAGCCTCTGTTCGAGGCATATGCCGTGGACAAGGCGATCGAGGGCGTGCTGGCGCGGCGGGTCGACCTGCCGAGCGGCGGCTATCTGATGATCGACTACGCCGAGGCGCTGACCGTGATCGACGTCAACTCGGGCAGCTTCGTCAGTCGGGGCAGGGGCGCGGGGCTCGAGGACACGATCACCAAGACCAACCTGGAGGCCGCCGAGGAGGTCGTCAACCAGCTGCGCCTGCGCGACATCGGCGGCATCATCGTGATCGACTTCATCGACATGGCGCGCGCGCGAAACCGCGACGCCGTTCTGAAGACGCTCAGAAAGACCCTGGACGAGGACCGCACGAAGACCTTCACGGCCGAGATATCCAAGCTCGGCCTGGTCGAGATGACCCGCCAGAACGTGACCGAGGGCGTACGCGAGATCATGAGCAGGCCCTGTCCCACTTGCGACGGAGAGGGCGTCATCCGCTCGGAGGAGACGATCGCCATCGAGTTCGAACGCAGGCTGCGCGACGAGGTTGCCGAGCATCCCGAGGTGGAGGCGTTCCTCGTGCAGAGCAACCCGCGTGTGAGCACACAGTTCACGGGGCACGGCTCGCGGGTGCTACATGCCCTGGAGGCGCAGACCGGCAAGTCGTTCCTGTTCGAGGGCTCTGAAGGGCTCGCGCTCGACCACTTCGCGATCACCTTCATGGGGACGCGCCAGGAGGTGGAGGAGCGGGCGCTGCCGTTCCGCCAGGGCGACGAGGTGCTCGTCGAGATCGTCGAGCCACACATGTATGACGTGGACGACGCGGTGGCCAAAATCGACGGCTACATCATCTCGATCGCCGGGGCCGCGCCGTTCGTCGGCGAGAAGCGGATGGTGCGAATCGATCAGGTGGGCCGCACGGCGGCGAGCGCGCTGCTGCTCGACGAGTCCGGCGAGGTCATCCGTCCGGCGCCGCGCACACCCGCCCCGCGGCCGGCCCGGCGGGCGGTGAAAAGGGCGCCCGCCAAAGCCCGTGTGCCCCACGTCAAAGCTCCGAAGGCCGCGAGCCGCGCGAGTTCGAGCACCGTGGACGACGACGATCTCGTGCTCGCAACGGAGGGCGAGGCCGAGTCGGGGGACGAGGGTGGCGAGGATGGCCTACAATCCAAACCTCGGCGTCGTGGCCGCAGAGGCGGGCGGCGCCGTTCCGCTGCCAAGGCGCGGGCGACGACCGAGTAGCCTGGGCTCCTCGGCGGGACCGGACGCCACGCCTTCAGGGCACAGGACGACGCCGGGCGCATTGCAAGGGTGAAATCGACAGTGGGACCGACATGTACGCGATCGTGAAGACCGGCGGCAAGCAGTACCGCGTCGAGCGGGGCCAGCGGCTGCTCGTCGAGCGCCTCGCGGCCGAGGAGGGTGCCGACGTGGCGCTCGAGCCGCTCCTCTTCCGATCCGAGCAGGCCGTCTTCGATGAGGCGGGCCTCAAGGACGTGAAGGTCACCGCAAAGGTCCTCGCCCACGTGCGTGGCGAGAGGCTGCGGGTGTTCAAGTTCAAGCCCAAGCGCGGCTACAAGCGCAGGACCGGCCACCGCCAGTCGCTGACCGAGATCGAGGTCACCGACATCACGGCCGGCCGCTCCAAGCCGGCCGTCGCGGCCACGGGGGCCGGGGAGGCCAAACCCAAACCGGCGGGTGCCGGCCGGGCCAAACCAGCCGCTTCGG
The DNA here is from genome assembly GCA_963730575.1 of uncultured Solirubrobacteraceae bacterium. Taxonomy (GTDB): domain Bacteria; phylum Actinomycetota; class Thermoleophilia; order Solirubrobacterales; family Solirubrobacteraceae; genus Palsa-744. The sequence goes on along the minus strand of CAVSSG010000005.1, from coordinate 45,373 downwards.
CCACGCCGGCCGAGGCCAAGCCGGCCAGTGCGGCCAAACAGACGAAAGCCGGCGCGACCAAAGAGGCGAAAGCCGCCGGGGCGGCGAGCCGAAAGACGAAGGAGAAGACGGACGATGGCTCATAAGAAGGGGCTTGGCTCGAGCCGCAACGGGCGCGACTCCAACGCGCAGCGCTTGGGCGTGAAGACGTTCGCCGGGCAACTCGTGAGCGGCGGAGAGATCATCGTGCGCCAGCGCGGTACCCGCTTCAAGCCGGGTACCGGGGTGGGCATCGGCAAGGACGACACGCTCTATGCGCGCGCAGCCGGGACGGTGCAGTTCAAGACCGGCAGGCGCGGTCGTGTGGTCAGCATCCTGTCCGCCGACGACGCCGGCTGAGCACCGTGACCAGGCGCCAGGCACGGCGGGGTGCCTGGGCGCTCGCCGCTTCGCGCGTGGCGCTCGGCGTGGCGGTGCTGGCGGCGCCCGAGAAGGTGACGTCCCTGTGGCTGGGCGAGGCCCATGCGGGCACGCCCATCGTGCGCGACCTCGCGCGCTCGCTCGGCGCGCGGGACCTGGCGCTCGGGCTTGCCGCGCTGCACACGCTCGAGGATCCGGTGGCCGGGCCGCGAGTGCAGGCGGCGGGTGCCGTGGCCGACGTGGTGGACGCGCTTGCCACGGTGCTCGCACGGGCGGATCTGCCCAGGAAAGGCGTGATCGGCACGGTCGCGATCGCCGGGGCGGCGGCTGCTGCGGGCTTCTCCTTCTCCCGCAGGCTCGCGCACGCCTGACCGCAGGGCCGCCTAACCCTGCTGGGAGACCGGCCGGATGAGGATCTCGTTGACGTCGACGTGTGGGGGCTGGGAGACCGCGTAGATGACCGCTCGTGCGATGTCGTCGTCCGCGAGGGCGTCGGTCGGGCGATTGTCGAAGAACGGGGTATCGGTCATGCCGGGCTCGATCAGGGTGACGCGGATGCCGGTGCCGTGCAGGTCCTGACGGGCGGCCTCGCCCATCGCCGTGACCGCGTGCTTGGTGGCCGAGTACATGGAGCCCGGCAGCGCGCGCCGGCCGGCGACGCTCGAGGTCAGAAGCAGGTGCCCGCGGGTGCTCGTGAGCGCGGGGATCGTGGCCCGCAGCGTTAGCGCGGCGCCATAGACGTTGGTGAGCACCATCTCCCGCCAGTGCTCGGGGGTGTCCTTCAAGAAGCCGCGAGGCCCTCCAAAGCCGGCGTTCGCGAAGACCGCGTCGATGCGGCCGAAGGCGGCCAGCGTCTGCTCGACCATCTGCTGCTGGTCCCCCCACTCGCTGACGTCGCAGCCGACCGCGAGCGCGCGCTCGGGCCCACCCAGCTCGTCGGCGAGGGTGTTCAGGCGCTCGCGCGAGCGCGCGGCGAGCACCAGGCGCCATCCCTCGGCGCCGGCGCGGCGGGCGGTGGCGGCGCCTATCCCGGAGGACGCTCCGGTGATCAGGAACACGCGGTCGGCTGGAGTCGCGGTGCGGTTGCTCACGGCTGTCTGCTCCCTTCCTGGGCAATTAGAAGACGGGTGGCGGCGCGCGCTGCTGTCACGATGCTTGCAGATGCTCCACGATCGCTCGAGGATCCGTGTTCAGGCGGGCGCCGGCGGCGACGGCTGCGCGAGCTTCCGCCGCGAAGCTCACGTGCCCCGCGGCGGACCCGACGGCGGAGACGGCGGACGTGGGGGGGACGTGGTGCTGGTGTGCGACGACTCGCTGCGCGACCTGCAGGAGCTCAGTCGCAGGACCCACTACTCGGCGGGGCGAGGTGGGCACGGCGAAGGCGCGCTGCGTCACGGCGCGGACGGGGAGACCCTCCACATCAGGGTGCCTCCGGGGACGCAGATCGCGGGCCTCGAGGGTGAGGACGGCGATCTGGGCGGTCGCCGCTGGGAGCTGCTCGCGGCGGGGCAGAGGGCGACGGTCGCGCGGGGCGGGGCGGGCGGCAGGGGCAACAAGCGCTTCGCCACGCCCACCCGACAGGCGCCGCGCTTCGCCGAGCGCGGCCTTGCGGGGGAGAACGGCTGGCTCGAGCTGAGGCTCAAGCTGCTCGCGGACGTGGGTCTGGTGGGGCTGCCCAACGCCGGCAAGTCCTCGCTGCTCTCCCGGCTGACGCGGGCCACCCCGAAGGTCGCCGCCTATCCCTTCACGACGCTCTCACCGGTGTTGGGGGTTCTCGAAGCCGATGATCGCCAGCTGGTCCTGGCTGACATCCCGGGTCTGATCGAGGGCGCCAGCGAGGGCGCCGGCCTGGGGCACGACTTCCTGGCGCACGTCGAGCGCACGCAGCTCTTGGTGCACGTGCTCGACATGGTGCCCGAGCTCTCGGCCGGGGAGGGCGCGGACGCTTTGGTGAACTACGAGATGATCGAGCGCGAGCTCGTGGCCCATGACGAGCGCCTGGCCCGCCTGCCGCGCGTGCTGGCGCTTGCGAAGGCTGACCTCGTGACCGGCGAGCGCGCGCAGGAGATCGTCGAGCAGTGGCGGGCACGCGTCGGGGCAGAGGTGCCGGTGATCGCGACATCCAGCGCGACCGGTGCCGGTCTCGGCGAGCTGGCCGGCGAGCTGCTCGCGCGCGTCGTCCCCGCAACCGCTCCACCGCTGAGCGAGCGCAGGGCCGAGCCCGTCGAACAGGAGCTGGCCGAGCACATGGTGTTCCGGCCCGCCGCGGGGACGGGCTTTCAGATCGAGCGGCTCGGGCCGGGGTCCTTCGCCGTGCGGGGCAGGGGCATCGAGCGGCTGCTTTCCCGCTATGACACCGACAACGAGGACGCGATGGCCTACCTCGAGGGAAGGCTCGAGCGGATCGGCGTGCTGAAGGCGCTGAAGGACGAGGGCTTCCAGCCGGGCGACGAGATCGAGATCGGTGGCGTGGTCTTCGAGCTCGATCCGGGCGCGGCGGGATAGTCGTGCGCGAACACGCCGGCCGGTGCAAATAAGCTGAGCCGAGTGAGACGCGTTGTCGTCAAGCTCGGCTCGAGCGTCGTCGCCGACGGCGACGGTGAGCCGCGCATGCGCGAGCTGGCCCGCCTGTGTGACGACCTGGCGTCGGTCCACGGCGATGGGGGAGAGGTGATCGTGGTCACGAGCGGCGCGATCGCCCGGGGCAGGCAGGTGATGGGGCTGCCGGAGCGCCCGAGCACGATCCGCGAGCTGCAGGCGGCCAGCGCCGTCGGCCAGGGCAAGCTCTATCGCGTCTACGACGAGCTTCTGCGCGAGCGCGGCGTGACGAGCGCGCAGGTGCTCTTGACCTTCTTCGACATGAGCGCTCGCACGCACTACCTGAACGCGCGCCAGACGCTCACGACGCTGTTGGAGTGGCGGGTGATGCCCGTGATCAACGAGAACGACACGACCGCCACCGACGAGATCTCCTTCGGCGACAACGACTTCCTGGCAGCGCAGGTGGCTGTGCTCGTCGCCGCCGATGAGCTAATCCTGCTGACCGACATCGACGGGCTGTTCACCGCCGATCCACGGCTGCATCCGGACGCGCACATCGTGCACGAGGTCAGTGACTTCGCCGCCCTGCAGGACCTCGAGATCGGCCACACCACCTCGCCGCTGGGCTCCGGCGGGATGCGCTCGAAGGTGGTCGCGGCGGACATGGCGACCGCGGCGGGGATCTCGACCGTGATCTGCAACGGCCTGCGGGAGGAGGCGCTTCGGGCGGTGCTGGCGGGGGAACGCGAGGGCACCCGCTTTCCGGCACGCGAGGCGCGCTACTCGAGCTTCAAGCTGTGGCTGAAGTACGCCAAGCCCTCACGCGGCACGCTGCTCATCGATGCGGGCGCCGCGCGTGCCGTGCGCGATGGCAGCGCGAGCCTGTTGCCCGTGGGCGTCGTCGATGTGCTCGGTGACTTCGACGCGGGCGACGCCGTGGTGATCGCGGCGGTGACGCCGCCGAGCGAGGAGCGCGCAGCGACGTTGGGCAAGGGGATCTGCAACTACTCCGCACAGGAGCTGCGGCAGGTGATGGGCCTGAAGTCCACAGCGGTGCGGGAGATCATGCCCCGGGCGACCGAGGAGGCGGTGCACCGCGACTACCTCGTGCTCGACTGACGGCTCTGGCGCTTCGTCGTACCCTTTATTGCCATGGCCACGGTCATCTCGCCCGTAGCGGACGTCTGCCGATCGGCGAAGCGCGCAGCGCGCGAGCTCGCGCGCTGCGACACCGCCGTGAAGGACGCGGCGCTTGAAGCGATCGCAACCGCGCTGCAGGCGCGGACCGACGAGATCCTCGAGGCGAACGAGCGCGACATGCAGGCCGGCCGGGAGGCCGACATCGGCGCGGCGCTGCTCGACCGCCTGAGCCTCGATGAGGCTCGTATCGCCGCGATCGGGCAGGCCGTCCTGAAGATCGTCGCGCTTGCGGACCCGGTCGGCGAGGTGATCGACGGTCATCGCCTGCCCAACGGCCTGGACGTGCGCAAGGTGCGCGTGCCGCTAGGGGTCGTAGCGGTCATCTACGAGGCGAGGCCGAACGTGACGATCGACGCCGCCGCCCTGTGCCTGAAGTCGGGAAACGCGATCGTCCTGCGGGGATCCTCCTCGGCGGCGCATTCCAACGCGGCCCTGGTACAGATCGCCCGCGAGGCGATCGCCTCGGCCGGCCTGCCGGATGGCTGCGTGGGCCTCGTGTCGGGTGGCGGCCGCGAGGAGCTCGCGGTGCTCGCCACGCAGACCGAGACGGTTGACCTGATCATCCCGCGCGGAGGCGAGGGCCTGAAGGCCGCGCTCTCGGAGGTAGCCACCGTGCCGGTGATCTACGCCGCGTCGGGCAACTGCCACGTGTACGTGGACTCGAGCGCCGACCTCGACGACGCCGAGGCGATCGTGCTCAACGCCAAGACCCAGCGGCCGGGCGTGTGCAACGCCGCGGAGACGCTGCTCATCCACCGCGACATCGGCCCGGAGTTCGTCCCGCGCATCGTCCGCTCGCTCGGCGAGGCCGGCGTGCTCGTACGGGCGGACGAGCGAACCCTCGCCCTGACGCCGGCCGGCGCGCAGGCTCCGGCGCGAGCGGACGGCGCCGGCGCGCCGGGTGTCGAGGCCGCCGGCGAGGAGGACTGGGCGCGCGAGTATCTCGATCTCGTTCTGGCGGTGCGCGTGGTGGACTCGGTGGGCGAGGCGATCGAGCACATCGGCCGCTACGGCAGCGGGCACTCCGAGGCGATCGTCACCCGCGACACCGGCGCGGCGCGGCGCTTCTCACTCGGGGTGGACGCTGCGTGCGTGTACGTGAACGCGTCCACCCGCTTCACCGACGGAGGCGAGTTCGGGATGGGCGCCGAGATCGGCAACTCGACCCAGAAGCTCCACGCGCGCGGGCCGATCGGTCTGCGCGAGCTCTGCACGTTCAAGTACCTCGTTGAAGGGGACGGGCACGTCCGCGCTTGAGGGTCGAATCGATCCCGACCCGATCCCGGTTCAGCGTCGGGGGCCCGCGCCGGCCGGTCCTCGATCGATCGGCGTCCTCGGCGGGACCTTCAACCCGCCCCACCTCGGGCATCTGGCGCTCGCCCGTCACGCGCGCGAGGCGCTCGATCTCGAGCTGGTGCTGATGGTCCCCGCGTGTATCTCGCCGCTGAAGGGACCCGGGCAGGACCCCGGCCCGGAGCATCGCGTGTGCATGTGTCGCCTGGCCGCCGAGGGTGTCGACGGCCTGTCGGTGTCGGCCGTCGAGATCGAGCGCGGCGGCACGTCGTACACGGTCGATACGCTGATGGCCATAAAGTCAAGCCACCCGGATGCCCATCTGACGTTCATCACCGGAGCCGACACGGCGCGCACGTTGCCCGCGTGGCGTGAGCCGGAGAGGCTGCTCGGGCTGGCCGACCTGGCGGTGGCCGCCCGCGACGGCTCCTGGCGCCAGGGCGTCTCGGACGCGGTCGGGCCGCTGCTCGCCTCCGGCCGGCGGGAAGCGAACGGGAGCAGCCCGGCCCTGCGGTTTCTGCAGATGCCGCCCGTCGACGTGTCCTCCTCGATGGTCCGCGAGCGCGTGGCGCGTGGCGAGCCGGTCGAGGACCTCGTCGGGCCCGCGGTGGCAGGCTACATCGCCGCACACGGTCTCTACCGCGCGCCGGGCAGGGGCGCGAGCTGATGCGTCCGGAGGAGCTCGTCAAGCAGATTGCGCGGTATGCATCCGACAAGAAGGCGATCGACCTCGTCGAGCTCGACCTGCGGGGCGTGCTCGGCTACACCGACTACTTCCTGATCTGCTCGGGCAACACCGGCCGCCAGGCCAAGGCGATTCACGACGCCATTCTCGAGGGGCTCAAGCACGAGCACGAGACGCTGCCGAGGCGCGTGGAGGGGTCGAGCCAGGCGGGATGGATCCTGATGGACTACCTCGACGTGGTGGTGCACATCTTCACGCCCGAGACGCGCCAGTTCTACCGCCTTGAGACCCTGTGGGGAGAGGCCCCGGCGCGAGCCGCCGGGGAGAACGCGTAGCGCAACGCGCCCTCGGGCGGCGCGGCCGCGAGGTGCGAAGATGGGTGCGTGAGCACAGTCCCGTCAAGCCGTGCGCCGCGCGTGAGCGCGGTGATGCGCGAGGGCGACGAGCGCGTGACGCCGCTCGAGCTGTTCTTCGACCTCGTGTTCGTCCTGGCGCTCACCCAGTGCACGACGCTGATGGGCAGGACGCCCACGTGGGAAGGCCTCCTGAAGGGCTTGTTGGTGCTGGGAATGCTGTGGTGGTCGTGGGTGGGCTATGCGTGGCTCACGAGCGTCGTCGACCCCGAGGAGGGGGCAGTGCGCCTGGCGATGTTCGCCGCCATGGCCGCCTTCCTCGTGGCCGCCCTGTGCGTGCCGGGCGCATTCGGCTCTGAGGCGCTGCTGTTCGCATGCGCCTACGCGGCCGTGCGCACCGCGCACATCGTGCTGTTCATGCTCGCCAGCCGCGAGGACGCCGCGCTGCGCCAATCGGTGCTGGGCCTCGCTGCCAGCACGGCGATCGCCGTCGGTCTGCTGTTCGCGGCGGCGTTCACGTCGGGCGCGTTGCAGCTTGGCCTGTGGGGGCTCGCGCTCGTGCTCGACGCCGGCGGGCCGTTCCTGTTCGGCGCCGACGGCTGGAAGCTCGTGCCCGGCCACTTCGCCGAGCGCCACGGGGCGATCGTGATCATCGCGCTCGGCGAGTCGATCGTGGCGATCGGCGTGGGCGCCAAACCCACGATTGGCACCGGCGTGGTGGCCGTGGCGGTGCTCGGCGTGGTGGTCGCCGCGGCGATGTGGTGGGCCTACTTCGACGTCGCGGCGATCGTGTCCGCGCGCCGGCTGGCCAAAGCGCTGCCGGGGCGCGAACGCAACGAGATCGCCCGCGACTCCTACTCCTACCTTCACTTTCCGATGGTCGCCGGCATCGCCCTGGTCGCCGTGGGCATCAAGCGCACGCTGATCAACGTCGACGACCCGCTCAGCCTGGTCGCCACGACGGCGCTGCTCGGTGGCGCTGCCGCCTACCTGCTGGCCCATGTGGCCTTCCGGCTGCGCAACATGCACAGCCTCAGCGGACGTCGCCTGGTGGGCGCGATCGTCCTGTTGGCCCTGCTGCCGGTGGGTGCGGCGCTGCCGGCGTTGGCCACGCTGGGCATGCTCGCGGCGGTCCTGTCCCTGGTGATCGCCTACGAGGCGCTGCGCTACGCGGACGTGCGCGACCGCGTGCGCCACCAGCTCGCGCGCCAGCCGCTGTCCGAGCCCGAGGCGGCCGGCGTGGAGCGCTCGTCGCTGTGACGGTCTGAAGCAGAGCGCTGAATGCCGCCCGGCAGCGGGGGTGCAGGAGGGCTCCGCAGGATGTCCGTACCCGGACGCCTCGGGAGCCTTGAGCCCGGCTGCCGTAACGAAAATCGCGCCGGCGAGACCTCTATTCAGCAGGCCCGACCGGCCGACGCGCCGCCAGGGCAACGACAAGCGGGAAGGACGAACATGCTTTTCAGACACAGACACAGAGGCTCCGGTTCCGCTGGCTCCAACGCGTCGCCGACTGCGCCGCCATTCCCCGGCGACGGTCCCGAGGGCGCAGAGCGCGCCACCTTCGCCGCCGGCTGCTTCTGGGGCGTCGAGGCCGCGTTCCGCGAGATCGACGGGGTGGTGCAGACGACCGTGGGCTACACGGGCGGAAGCACTCCGGCACCAACCTACGAGCAGGTCTGCAGCCACTCGACAGGCCACGCCGAGGCCGTCGAGGTGTGGTTCGATCCCGCGCGAGTCAGCTACGACGAGCTGCTCGAGAGCTTCTGGCAGGTGCACAACCCGACAACGCGAAACCGTCAGGGATTGGACATCGGTGACCAGTACCGCTCGGCGATCTTCTTCCACTCGCCCGAGCAGCAGGCCGCGGCGCTCGCCTCCACCGAGCGCGAGCAGGCCAGGCACCGACGGCGGATCGTGACGGAGATCGTGCCCGCTCAGGCCTTCTACCACGCGGAGGAGTATCACCAGCGTTATTTCGAGAAGAGCGGCCGCGCGGCATGCTCGGCGACGCTCCGCCAAGCATCCTGACCGCCACCCCGACGAGACGATCGGAGAGAAGCAATGGACACCAAGATCAAAAAGACCGAGAAGGAGTGGCGTGAGGAGCTGACGCCCCACCAGTACGAGATCCTGCGCCGCAAAGGCACCGAACCGGCTTTCAGCGGCGAGTACGCGTTCTCCAAGGAGGACGGCATCTACCGCTGCGCGGCCTGCGGCAACGAGCTGTTCGGGTCTGACGCGAAGTTCGAGTCAGGGACGGGTTGGCCGAGCTTCACCGAGCCGTCGATCGCCGAGGCGGTCGAGCTGCGCCCCGACAACAGCCTGTTCATGCGCCGCACCGAGGTGGTCTGCCGGCGCTGCGACTCCCACCTCGGTCACGTCTTCGACGACGGGCCCGGTCCGACCGGCCAGCGCTTCTGCATCAACTCGGCCGCCCTGGACCTGCAGCCCGCGCAGGCGCCTCAGGCCACGCCCGAGGAGGTCCGTCGTTAGGGTGGGCGGGCCAAGCCAAGTCCGGACAAGAGGAGCCGTGATGGACCGACTTACGCCGATGCAGGAAGAGCTGTGCGAGCAGTCGCGCTGGGACTTCTCGGACCTGAGCGCCGTGTACATCAACGGCACGCTCAAGCGCTCGCCGGAGGTGTCCAACACCCAGGCGCTTGCAGACCGCTCGATCGCGATCATGGAGCGCAACGGTGTCGCGGTGGAGTCGATCCGCGCCATCGACCACGACATCGCGGTGGGTGTGCAGCCCGACATGACCGAGCACGGCTGGGAGCGCGACGGATGGCCCGAGATCTTCCAGAAGGTCATGGCCGCCGACATCCTCGTGCTGCTGTGCCCGATCTGGCTCGGCGAGAAATCCTCGGTCTGCACACAGGTGATCGAGCGGCTCTACGGGGACAGTCATCTCCTCAACGAGCACGGCCAGTACGCCTACTATGGCCGCGTCGGCGGGTGTCTGATCACGGGCAACGAGGACGGCGCGAAGCACTGCGCAATGAACATCCTCTACTCGCTGCAGCATCTCGGCTTCGTGATCCCGCCGCAGGCCGACTCGGCCTGGCTCGGCGAGGTCGGTCCGGGCCCTAGCTACCTGGACCCGGGCTCGGGTGGCCCGGAGAACGACTTCACCAACCGCAACACCACGTTCATGACGTGGAACCTGCTGCACCTCGCGCGGATCATCAAGGATGCGGGCGGAATACCCGCCCATGGCAACCAGCGCTCGGCCTGGGACGCCGGCTGCCGCCTGGACTTCGCCAACCCCGACTATCGCTGAGGGCGTCCCTCAGACGAGCTCAGCGTCGGTCATGACCTCGACCAGCGCGGGGCCCTCGTGGGCGATCGCGGCCGAGAGGGCCTCGTCGAGCTCGTCCGTGTCGCTCACGCGGACGCCGAGGGCCCCGCAGATCTCGGCATAACGTGAGAAGTCGGGGTTGTGCAAGGACGTCTGCCAGACGTCCCAGTCGCCGGCGCGCTGCTCCTTGGAGATCTTGCCGAGCTGCCCGTTGTTCAGGAGCACGTGGGTGATGTTCATCTCGTGCTTGACGGCGGTGAGAAGCTCGGCCATGTACTGCGCGAAGCCGCCGTCGCCTGTCACGGCGAAGATTGGCCGCTCCGGGGCCGCGGCCCACGCGCCCATCGCGGCGGGGTAGCCGAAGCCGATCGAGCCCAGATAGCCGGACATGAGGACGCTCTGGCCATCCTTGCACTCGAAGTAGCGCCCGAACGAGTAGGCGTGATTGCCGACGTCGACCGCGATCACAGCGCGCTCGGGCACATGACGGCCGAGGGCCGCGAACACGACGGCCGAATTGACTCCCAGCCCACGATCGTCGCGCTCGCGGCTGAGCTTCTCCTCACGCCAGATCGCCCAGCGCTCGGCGAGCTCGGGGCGCTGATCGATGCGCTCGGCCGGAGCATGCCCGAGGCGCTCGGCCAGCAGCCTGACCGTCACGCCCACCTCGCCCCATACCGGCACCGCCACGGGGTGGAACTTGCCGAGCGCGAGCGGGTCGAAGTCGACCTGCACGATCGGCTTGCCGGGGTAGATGCCCGTGTGGTTGGAGAAGGAGGCGCCGAGCACGAGCATCGCGTCGCACTCGTTCATGAACCAGCTCGCGACCGGCGTGCCGCTGCGTCCCAGCACTCCGCACGCCAGCGGATGTGCGTCGGGGATCTGGCCCTTGGCCTTGAACGTCGTGATCACCGGAGCGTGAAGCTGCTCGGCCAGCGGGGTGATCCCGGCCATGTCAAAGCGCGCGCCGTGGCCGACGATGATCACGGGTCGCCTGGCCGCGCTCAACAGGTCGACCGCCTGCGCGAGCGCCTCGGCCGGTGGGGTGATCTGAAGCCCGGTCAGCCTTCCCTGCGGACCCGAGGGCTGCTCGTCCTTCGCGGGCAGCGTCTGAACCTCGTCGGGGAAGATCAGATGCGCGACGTCGCGGCGCAGGATCGCGTGCTTGCATGCGAGCGCCATCAGCTCCGCGTGCTTGCTCGTATCAAGGACGGTCTGGCTCCAGGCGGCGACCGACCCGAAGGCGCCCGCCAGATCCACCTCCTGGAAGGCGCCAGGTCCGAGCACCTGCGTGTCCACCTGCCCGGTGAGCGCGATCACCGGCGAGCGATCCACCTTGGCGTCCCACAGTCCGGTCAGCAGGTTCGTCGCACCGGGGCCGGCGATCGTCAGGCACGCCGCGGGCCTGCCCGTCAACTTCCCGTAGGCGGAGGCCGCGAACGCGGCCGCGCCCTCATGGCGGATGCCGATGTAGGTGAGCCCGCCCGCTTCTTCCTGCCGGCGCAGCGCATCGGCGAGGCCGAGGTTCGAGTGCCCGACCATCCCGAAGACGTGCTTGATCCCCCAGTCGACGAGCGTTTGCGCCATCACGTCGCTGACGGTCGCAACGTGCGGGCGGTCGGGCTCGACCCCCACGTATATGCCGTCCTCGCGCACCTCGACCGGGAAGGTGGCAACCGCATCCCCGAATGGCGACTCGCCGGTGAGCGGGCAGTAGTCGTACCCGTGCCAGGGGCAGCGCAGCATCCCCTTCTCGATCGATCCCTCCCCCAGCGGGCCGCCCTGGTGCGGGCAGCGGTTGCTGAGCGCCGCGTAGCGGCCCTCGAAATGCGTCACGGCAAAGCTGTGATGACCGGCGGCGACCGTCTTCACGCGGCCCTCGGGAAGCTCTCCCGGGGACATGACCCTGTGCCACTGAAGCGACCGCGCATCCGACGGCGCCATCTCGAACACCCTCCTCAGATCGATCTCGTGACGGGAGCCTTGCAGACGTGGCCGGGCGAGTGCGGCTCGTCCGCCAGCATCGAGATCGGGCGCGCCGAGGAGGGAACACGCCGGTCCGCGACTGTAACGGTTCTCACGCTCGGCCGACCGAAGGTGGCAGACCCATTCCACCACCTAAGGAGACCCCAGTGCATCGACTCACTCGTTTCGCCGCGGCGGCGCTCGCGGTAACCGGCATCCTCGCAGCGGGCGCCGGCGCGGCACCCGCGCTCGCGGACCATCACGGCTTCGGCGAGCGTGGCTTCGGTGGCCGCGCCTTCGGAGCCGACCACGCGGTGTTCGTTCAGAACGACAGGCTCGTAGGCAACCAGATCATCGCCTACAGCCGCTCGGACGCGGGAACGCTCAGCCAGGTCGGCGTCTATGACACCGGCGGCAACGGCGGTCAGCTCGAAGGCTCGCACGTCGACCACACCGCATCACAGGGCGCCCTGAGCTACGACCGCGCCGACAATCTGCTGCTCGCCGTGAACGCGGGGAGCAACACGATCTCCGTGTTCGCCGTGTACGGCGACCGCCTCGCGCTGCGCGAGGTGATCAGCTCCGGCGGCAAGTTCCCCGTCAGCGTGACCGCCGGCCGCGACTCGGTCTATGTGCTGAACGCCGAAGAAGGGGGATCGATCCAGGGCTACGCCGTCTTCGACGGCAGCCTCTTCGCGATACCGAGCACCCATCGGGCGCTGAACCTCGAAGAAAACCTGGGCAAAGGCGAACAGTTCACCCACACGCCCGCTCAGATCGCCTTCTCGCCCGACGGCTCGAAGCTGATCGTGACGACGAAGGCCGCGGGTCAGTCGATCGACGTCTTCAAAGTCTACGGGCCGGGGCACCTGTCGGCCGAACCGGTCGTCAACCCGGAGCCGGGCACGGTTCCGTTCGGCGTCACCTTCGACAACCATGGCAACCTGTTTGTCGTCGAGGCCGGACCGAGCGCGCTCGCGAGCTTCACGCTGAACGCCGGCGGCACCGTCTCGAAGCTGGCCGAACCGGTGGAAACAGGCCAGACAGCAGCCTGCTGGCTCGTAGCCGCGGCGGGCTACTACTACAGCTCCAACGCCGGCAGCGCGACTGTGACGGGCTTTGAAAGCAGCCTCGGCGGAGCGCTCCTCACGAAGCTCGAAGACACCACCACCCAACCGGGCACGGTCGACGCGGCGTCGGTTGGGCGCTTTCTCTATGTCCAGGGCGGCAAGGAAGGTACCGTCAATCAGTTCGAAGTCCAGGGCAACGGCTCGCTGAAGAGCCTCGGCCCGGCGATCCTCGTGCCGGAAGCCGAAGGCGGCGAGGGTATCGTCGCCAGCTAGATGACAAGGTCCGGCAGGCTGCGGCGCTCCTCGGGGCGTCGTAGCCTGCATGCCAGCAGATGACCGGCACAATTGATGACACGCTCCCACCCCAAGCCACCCCATCCCTGCTGTGGGACTGAGCAGACAGGCCGCGCGCCCGAGGCGCCCGCCCGGCGAGACGGCCACGGCCGACCCCGACGGCGAGCTGGTCGAGCGGGTGCGCGCCGGCGAGGAGCAGGCGTTCGTGGAGCTGGTCTCACGTCACCAGGTCGCCCTATTGCGGCTTGCTCGCACCTACGTCGCGAGCGCCGTGATCGCCGAGGAGGTGACGCAGGACACCTGGCTCGCCGTACTGCGAGGGCTGGACGGCTTCGCCGGGCGATCGACCTTCAAGACGTGGCTCATGCAGATACTCGTCAACCGCGCCAAGAGCACCGGCGTGCGCGAGCATAGAACGGTAGCCGTGGCTGATGCCGGCCTGGCTGTGGACGCGACCCGCTTCGACGCGTCCGGCGCGTGGATGTCCCCGCCCCAGCACTGGGTCGAGGACAGCGACGAGCGCCTCTCCGCGCAGATCCTCGCCGCACCGATCAGGGCCGCCCTGGACGAGCTGCCGGAGCGCCAGCGCGAGGTCGTGCTGCTCCGCGACGTCGACGGGCTGAGCGCCCGGGAGGTGTGCGAGGTACTCGACATCAGCGAGGCCAACCAGAGGGTCCTCTTGCATCGAGGCCGAAGTCGGCTGCGCCAAAGGATCGAAACCGAACTGGCGGGTGCGTGAGGATGCTCGGGCTGCGAAGAGAGTTCAGCTGCCAGGAAATGGTCGAGCTCATAACCGATTACCTCGAGGGCTCGCTGTCGCGCTCGCAGCGCAGACGGTTCGAGACACACCTCGCCGGCTGCGAGAACTGCACCGAGTACCTGGCGCAGATGAGAGCGACGATCGCCGCGACCGGCGAACTGCGCACCGAGGATCTCAGTCCCGAGATGCGTGAGGAGTTCGCCAGCATCTTCCGCCGCTGGCGTGCCGAACAGGACTGAGCCTTCGGCCGCCTGGCGGCCAAGGACCTGCACGATCATCGCGGCGACCCCGGCCCGGGCGGTGCGCGCCCTCAGGATCCGGACTGGAGCCGGCCGACCGCGGCCCGCATGAAGCCCGAGGCGAACCTGTCGCCGACGCCAGCCAGCGGGACGAGCCGTGGCACCGGCATGTTCGCGTCCAGTTCGAGGTCCAGATGGGTCCCGTCGCGTTCCTGAAGGCGCCACGTGGCGTCGAACGACGCGCCGCTGGAGGGCCCGCGGGGCACGTGCGCCAGTTGGACCAGGTCGGGCCTCTGCACACGCACCGCGAGCAGCAGGTCGATGTCCCTGGAGACCGGTCCGTAGGAGAGGTGCAGCCTGGTCTGCGCCCTGAGCGGAAGCCCGTCGTCCCCGTACTCGAGCACCTCGACCTCGGTCACGACGTTCGGGTACCAGCCCGGATAGTCCTCGAGCGCCGCCAGAAACGCGTGGCACTCCTCGATCGGCACGCCCACGTCGGCCTGGGCGATTCCGTGCAGGTGCTTCATGTGGGCCAGCCTAGCCGGACCGGACCGATCGCGCCCCCGCGCGGGCGGTGCTCACGGCAGATGCCCCACGACCGGGGGCCATCCATGCGATGGAGCTAGTCGGGCTCGAACCGACGACCTTCGCGCTGCCAGCGCGACGCTCTCCCAGCTGAGCTATAGCCCCGAGCTCTCTTCGGAGGTGTCAGTCTACTGAAGCCCCGAGCGTCATTGGAGGAGGCTGGGCTCCCCTGCCAGGAGGGTTGACGTGAGCAGGCGCGCCGCGACGCCGATGGCTCGCAGCCTCGGACGTCGCGGCGCGCCGCCGTCACATTCATGGCCCGCGCCTGGCTCATAGATCGATGGCGCGATGCGCAGTCCACCTCAGCTCGCGAGGTTCACGGGCACCTCCCCCTCACCGCTCCCAACCGCCGTGAGTACCGTCTTCGCGCGTCGAGGCGGGGCGTCGGGAGCCGCGCCATCCTCTTCGAACGGCAGCCGCTCGGCGAGGCCCGCCCGCTCGAAGGCGCTGTGGACCAGCTGCGGCCCGGGGATCAGTGTCACCTCGTAGCCACGCCTCTGGTAGAGGCCGCAGCGGAAGGCGATCACCGCGACTCCGATCGAGTCGATGTGTGCGAGGCGGCGGAGATCCAGCCTGAGGCCGGTTATCTCCTCTTCGCAGAGGCGGTCCATCTCGGCCTCGAGTGCATGAGCAGATGCGCGGTCCAGCACGCCGGTCAGGACGAGCGTGTGCCGTCGGGCGCCCGCGCGCGCCGACACGAAGCTCGGTTTGCCGGAAGCACGCCGCCGGCGCGTT
The DNA here is from genome assembly GCA_963730575.1 of uncultured Solirubrobacteraceae bacterium. GTDB lineage: Bacteria > Actinomycetota > Thermoleophilia > Solirubrobacterales > Solirubrobacteraceae > Palsa-744. The sequence goes on along the minus strand of CAVSSG010000005.1, from coordinate 29,953 downwards.
CTCTTATTGCGGGCGGTTTGCGCGTTGGCTTCGGCGATCGTCGCGCCTGTGCCCTCGGCCCGTGTATCGAGGCTCGCGCTGATCGCCATCGGGTGGGTCTTCATTACGTCCAGCTCCTTCCAAAGCAGGCTCGAATTGACTTCCAGTGGCCTGGATCACGAGATCCAGCGCCGGGGTGGGAGACCGGGAGGAGCTAGCCCGGTCGCTCTGGAATCAGAACGAAGCAAGACGTGCGCCACGGCTGACACGAAAGCCGCAGCCGGCGCATCGCGCGCGGAGCTCCGAAGAGCAGAAGCGCTGCGAGAGTGAGAAGACCTGATACGGCAATACCCGCAGATCCAGCCGCCGAGCCGGAGGCTCCACTGGGTGCGGGGCCGGGAGCAGGGCTGGGCGGGGGTCCTTCAGCCGCTGCGCCGCCGTGCCCGCCGCCCGCGGGTGCATCGGGCGTTGCGGCGAGGGCGGCTGCACCGGTCGTGAAACCCAGAGGTGCCTGTGAGAGTAGGCGCTGCGTGCCGGAGGCAGTGCCCACAATGCAGTATTCGGTCGCGTTCCCGCCCAATTCGGAAAGCTCGCAGCCGAGCTGGTCGACCCTTTGCGCAGTCGTGATCCAGCCCGGCGCTCCGGCAGAGGCTTCGCGCGCCGAGGCCGCGCGGGCCGCCCTCACGCCGCCGGCGCCGGACGAGCCGGTTGCCAGCGCACCTTCGGATTCCGGCGGGGCTTCCGCGTTCGATAACGCGGGCGGTATCCCCTGCGCAGCGGGGATGGTGCCCGTTGGGCCCGACCCGCCATTTGAACCGGAACCGGGCCCGCCAGGGGTCGCCGGCGCAGGCGCGAACTGCGACGGTTCGGTTACGACGGGCGCCAGGCCCCCGGCTTTCGTGGCTTCCGACGGGGACGGTTCGGCACTCGTCGCTTCCGGAGCCGGTACCGGTTCGGGGCTTGCGGCTTTCGGCGCTTCGGCGGGGAGTGGTTGGGGGCTCACGGGTTGCGGCGCTTCGGCGGGGAGTGGTTGGGGGCTCACGGGTTGCGGCGCTTCGGCGGGGAGTGGTTGGGCGCTCACCACTTCCGGGGTTTCGGCCGGGACCGGGGCCGGTTCGGGGCTTGCGGCCTTGGGAGCTTCCGCGGGGGCGCTCACCACTTCCGGGGTTTCGGCCGTGACCGCCACCGGTTCGGGGCTCGCGGCCCCTGGAGCTTCTGAGGCAGCCGTGCCGCTGGCGTGAGCAGTGCCGGCGAGGAGCAGTGTGCCGAGCAGCGCCAATATCAGCGCCCTCACACCGAGGAATCCGTTGAAGGCAATTCGCCTCGAGGGATTTTTGGCCATCCCGCCCATATCTCCTCGTCCCTACGCTTCCCGTACGAACCTGAATAGTAGACCCAATGGCAAGCGCGCGCATCAAAAAAGTCGCAGGGTGCGGAATTTGCCTGCCCGGGCGCCGCCGCGCCGCCGCAGGGGCCACCCGCTCGCCCGTCGAGTGCCACCATGAGCTCGGCACTCACGTGGCATCTGATCCCGCTCTGACTGGTGGCTGCCGGGTCCGGATCGCGGCCGGCGTCGCAATGCAGCCGGTCACTGCGGCGGGATGAACTCCGGCACGTCGAGGTCCTCACCGGGCTCTTCAGATCCGATCGAGCCCCCGCCCGGCACCGCCTGGTCGAGCCGCGCGGTCAGGCCTCCATGGGCCAGGCGCACGTCGCGCAGCAGTCGCTCGGCGTTGTTGCGCAGCGAGACCGACAGCTCGCGCAGCTCGCGCGAGAGGACTGTCCCGTCGCGCAGCACCTCGCGCGCGGCGGCGTGTGCCTCGCCGACGATCTCGCGGGCGTCGGCACGCGCCTTGGCGCGGATCGCCTGAGCCTGCTCCTCGGCCTTGCCCTGCAGGTGTGCGAGGTTGCGCGCGGACTCCTCCCGGCCGCCGGCCAGCAGCCGCTCGGCCTGCTCCTGCGCGTCCGCGAGAAGGCCGGCCGCCTCGGCACGCGCGCTCGCCAGCGCCTCCTCCGCCTGCGCGCGCGCTAGCGACAGCTGCTCCTCTGCCTGCAGGCCCGCGTCCGTGCGCGCCCGCGCGGCCTCTCGTTGGGAGCTCTCCCGCATCTGCTCTGCTTCCTGCCGTGCCTCGCTGCGCACGCGCTCGGCCTCGGCGTGGATCTCGCCGACGACCGACAGGGTCTCGTTCCGCGCGGTCTCGGCCCGGGAGCGCGCGGCGTGGAGGATCTCCTGCGCCTCCTCCTCGGCCGCCTGCACGCGGTTGGCGGCTGCGCGGTCGGCCTCTGCGATCCGCTCTCGTGCCCGCGCCTCGCCCTGCTCGCGCAGCTCGCCCGCCGCTCGTTCCGCCGCCGCGACGATGTCCGCCACGTGGCCCGGTGTCGCATCGAGGGTCGCGCGATAGCCCTCGCCAGGGTCCTGCGGCGCCGTCGAGTGGGACTCCATCAGCTCATGGTAGACAGCCGGACCGGCCGGCGCGAGCCGAGCCGCGCGGCGATTCCACGATGGCAGAAATTGTGGGAAAGCTGTCCTTGCGGACAGACCGCCGACGGGTCATGATCGACGAATGAAACGAAGGTCATCGGCGCGTCAGGTCGTGATCCTCGCCTATCCCGGCGTGCAGAGCCTCGATGTCAGCGGTCCGCTCGAGGTGTTCGATGCGGCCCGCCGGCTGCTCGAGGCGCGCGATGCGCCTCGGCGCGGCTATGAGATACGGATAGCCAGCCCTGATGGCGCACCGCTCGAGTGCTCCAGCGGCATGACCCTGGTTCCCCACTGCGACCTCGAGCACGCGCCCACCCGCATTGACACGCTGATCGTGGCGGGTGGCAGCGGCTCCAGAGACGCGGCGCAGGACGGGGCGCTGATCGACTGGATCGCCGGCACGGCGTCTAGGAGCAGACGCACGGCCTCGGTGTGCACGGGCGCCTTCCTGCTGGCCCGGGCCGGGCTGCTCGATGGCCGCCGCGCGACCACGCACTGGGCGGCGGCCGCGCGTCTGGCCCGCCTTCACCCGCGGGTTCGTGTGGAGGCGGACCCGATCTTCCTGCGTGACGGGCGAATCTGGACCTCGGCCGGTGTCACAGCCGGCATGGACCTTGCGCTGGCGATGGTGGAGCGTGACGTCGACCGGGATCTCGCGCTCGCGATCGCGCGGGGCCTGGTGCTGTTCCTTCGACGTCCCGGAAGCCAATCGCAGTTCAGCGCCACGCTCGCCGCGCAGGAGCCGGCGCGCGAGCCGCTGCGGGAGGTGCAGCGGGCGGTTCTCGAGGACGTCTCCGGCGAGCACACCGTCGAGGCGATGGCCGCCCGCGCTCACATGAGCCCGCGGCATTTCGCGCGTGCATTTCGCGCCGAGACCGGCGTCACGCCCGCGCGGTATGTGGAACGGGTCCGTCTGGAGGCCGCCCGCCGGCGCGTCGAGGAGACCGTGGACCCGGTCGCAGCGATCGCACAGGGCTGCGGCTTCGGCACCGCCGAGACGATGCGCCGGGTGTTCCTGCGCTCGCTCGGGGTCGGGCCGGCCGAGTATCGGCGACGCTTTCAATCCGAGACCGCCCCACCTCTCGCCGCATGAACATCGCGATCCTGCTCTACGACCGGCTCACCGCCCTCGATGCGATCGGCCCGTACGAGGTGTTGAGCCGGCTGCCCGGAGCGCGGTTGACGTTCGTCGCCGCGCAGGCGGGTCCGGTGCGCACCGACAACGGCATGCTGAGCCTCCTGGCCGATTGTTCGATCGAGGAGGTCGATCAACCGGACATCGTGCTCGTGCCGGGCGGACCGGGCGAGCTGGACGCGCGGGCGGGCGGGCCGGTGCTCGAGTGGCTGCGCAGAGCGAACGATGGGAGCACGTGGACTACCTCGGTATGTACGGGCTCGCTGATCCTCGCCGCCGCCGGCCTGCTCGAGGGCAGGCGGGCGACCAGCCATTGGCTGGCGATGGAGCGACTTCGCGAGCTGGGCGCCGAGCCCGTGAACGAGCGGGTCGTCTTCGACGGAAAGCTCGTGACGGCCGCCGGCGTGTCGGCGGGGATCGACATGGCCCTCACGCTGGCGGCGACGATCGCGGGCGAGGGCGTGGCGCAGGCGATCCAGCTCGGGATCGAGTACGACCCTCAGCCCCCGTTCGACGCCGGCTCGCCCGCGAAGGCCCCCGCCGAGATCGTCGCGGCGCTGCGCGGGCGCTCGCGTTTCTCCTGACCTCCGCGCCGGAGGCGTGAGCGACACGGGGGCGTGGGTCCGGCCCGCTAACCTCCGGGCTTTGATGGCTGAGGAGCGTTACGACCCGCATGAGATCGAGCCTCGCTGGCAGTCGGTGTGGGCGAGGGAGCGCACCTGGGAGGTCTCGAACGAGAACCCCCCCGACGGGCGGGCAGACCATCGGCCGGGATCGGCCGGCGCAGGCGGCCGCGGGAGCAACTCCTATGTGCTCGAGATGCTGCCCTACCCGAGCGGGGAGCCGCATATCGGCCACCTGAAGGTCTACTCGGTCGGCGACGCCATCGCGCATTTCCAGCGTCGGCTGGGTCGGCGGGTTCTGCATCCGATGGGCTATGACTCCTTCGGCCTTCCCGCCGAGAACCACGCGATCAGGACCGGCGTGCACCCGCGTGACTCGACAGCCGAGTCGATCGCGTCTTTCCAGCGGCAGTTCCGCTCGTGGGGCATCTCGATCGACTGGTCGCGCGAGCTGGCCACGCACGAGCCGAGCTACTACCGCTGGACGCAGTGGATCTTCCTCGAGCTGTTCCGCGCCGGTCTGGCCTATCGCAAACAAGCCGCCGTCAAGTGGTGTCCGAACGACCAGACGGTTCTCGCCAACGAGCAGGTCGATGCGGAGGGTCATTGTGAGCGCTGTGGGGCACTGGTCGAGGTCAGGCAGCTCGAGCAGTGGTTCCTGCGGATCACCGACTACGCCGAGCGGCTGCTCGGCGACCTCGACGCGATCGACTGGCCAGAGCACGTCAAGACGATGCAGCGCAACTGGATCGGGCGCAGCGAGGGTGCCGAGGTGACGTTCCGCTGCGAGGAGCTTCAGATCGACTACCCGGTGTTCACCACCCGACCGGACACGCTGTTCGGCGCCACCTTCTTCGTGATGGCTCCGGAGCATCCCGACGTGATGCGCCTGGCGGCGGGGACCGGCCGCGAGCGCGAGGTGCACGAGTACGTCAACCATGCGCTGACCGAGGGCAACGAGGAGCGCGGCAACACCGAGAAGCCCAAGACGGGGGTGCCACTGGGGCGCACGGTGACCAATCCCGTCAACGGCGAGCAGATCCCGATGTATGTCGCCGACTACGTGCTGATGGAGTACGGCACGGGCGCGATCATGGCGGTGCCCGCACACGACGAGCGTGACCATGCCTTCGCACGCGCCTTCGGGCTGCCCGTGCGCCGTGTGATCGAGACACCCCCGGAGGGGGCAGGGGAGAGTGATGGCGGTGACGATGAGGGACTGCCCTACATCGGTGAAGGCCGGCTGGTCAACTCCAACCCCGACTTCGACGGCATGGACAACCGCGAGGCGCTCGCCGCGATCGTCGCCTGGCTCGATCGCGAGGGCAAGGGCCACGCGTCGGTCAACTACCGCCTGCGCGACTGGCTGGTGTCCAGGCAGCGCTACTGGGGCACCCCGATCCCGATCGTCTACTGCGAGGGGTGCGGGATCGTGCCGGTGCCCGCCGATCAGCTCCCGGTCGAGCTGCCCGACGTCGAGGACTACACGCCCAAGGGCCGCTCGCCTCTGGCGGCGGCGGAGGACTGGGTTCACACGAGCTGCCCCTCGTGCTCGGGGCCGGCGCGCAGGGAGACCGACACGATGGACACGTTCGTTGACTCCTCCTGGTACTTCCTTCGCTACTGCGACGCCGCCAACGACCGGGCGGCCTGGAATGCCGCGGCGCTGCGCGAGTGGATGCCCGTCGATCAGTACATCGGAGGGGTCGAGCACGCGATCCTGCACCTGATGTACGCGCGCTTCTTCACCAAGGCGCTGGCCGATCTGGGCCATCTGGACTTCCAGGAGCCCTTCAGTGCCCTGTTCACCCAGGGGATGGTCACCAAGGATGGTGCGAAGATGTCGAAGTCCAGGGGAAACGTCGTCTCGCCGGCCTCGATCGTCGAGCGTCTCGGCGCGGACACCGCCCGCTGCTACATCCTGTTCATCGGCCCCCCCGACCAGGACGCCGACTGGTCAGACGATGGCGTGGAGGGCGTCCACCGCTTCCTGGGCCGGCTGTGGCGCCTGGCGGCCGACACGGCGCTGCGCGCCGGCGGGGCCACCGGCGAGCTGGTCGAACCCTCCTCCGCGCAGGGCGACGATCTCGCGTTGCTGCGAAAGACGCACTGGGCGATCGAGAAGGTCAGCGGCGACCTGCGCAGGTTTGCGTTCAACACGGCGATCGCCGCGGTGATGGAGCTCCTGAACGAATGCTCCCGCCTGCGCGAGTCCGTCGAGGTCGAGAGCATGCGCTTCGCTCTGGGCACGGCCGCGTCGCTGCTGTTCCCGTTCGCTCCGCACGTGTGCGCCGACATATATGACCGCCTGACCGGGGAGCGCGTCTGGGAGAGTCCCTGGCCGCAGGCCGATCCACGGCTCCTGGAGAGCGAGGTCTACGAGCTGGTGTGTCAGGTCAACGGCAAGGTGCGCGACCGCGTGCAGGCTGCCGCGGACGCGAGCGCGGAGGAGCTGAAGGAGCTGTGCAGATTCGCGCCCAACGTGAAGGTCCACATCGATGGCAGGGAGATCGTCAAGGAGATCGTCGTGCCGGGAAAGCTCGTCAACCTCGTCGTGCGCTAGCTCGTCGAGCCTGGCCACACACTCACCTCGCATGGCCGCCCTGAAGCCCGCATACCTGATACACGGCGACGATCACGGCGCGATCGCCGAGCGCCGCGCGGGGCTGCGCGCGCTGGCGGAAGCGCAGGACGCCGGCGCCGGCGTCGAGTTGCTGGAGGGCGAGGCGGGAACTCCCGCGGGCGTCGCGCGGGCGCTGGCGACGATGACGCTGACGCTGGGCGGCATGGGTGAGACGGGCGCGGCCGTGGACCCGCCGCGTAGGGTGATCGTGGTGGAGGGGGTGGAGCGCTGGCGCCAGGGCGAGGTCGAAGAGCACCTCGTGCCGGTGATGCGCGAGATGCCGCCCGACACCACGCTTGCACTGTTCGCGCGGGAGGACAATCGCGCCAAGGCGCCCGCGGCGATCCACGAGGCGGTCAAGCGGGCGGGGGGGCAGGTCGTCGTGCAGGGGACCGTCAAGCCGTGGGAGCTTCCCGGGTGGGTACGCGAGCAGGCTTCGCGCATGGGTATGTCGCTGGACACAGCCGCCGCGAAGGCGCTCGTCGGGCAGGTGGGTGCCCGCCAGCAGCGGCTGTTGCGCGAGCTCGAGAAGCTCGCGCTGAGCAGCGGCTCAGCCGGCGGCGGGCAGGAGGGACTCGACGCGACGAGCACACCGGTGAGCGTCGAGGACATCGAACGCGGCGCGGCGCATTCCGCCCAGAGCCAGGCCTACGCGCTCGCCGATGCGCTCGTCGCCGGCGACCAGCGCGAGGCGACGCTCTCATATCTGCGCCTGCGCGAGCAGGGCGAGCGGCTGTCCGGCCTGACCTACATGATGGCCCAGCGCCTGCGCGAGGCCGTGGCGATCGCGCTGCGCCTGCGCGCGGGTGAGTCGGCGGCCGAGGTCAGGCGCGGGCTGCGCATACCGGCGCGCGCCGCCGAGCGTCTGGTCGCCGACGTCGCCCGCGGCGACCCCGACCGGCTGCGCCGGGCTCTGTGCGCGCTCGCCGATCTGGAGCTCGACTCGCGTGGCGGAGCTCCGCTCTCGGGCGCTCGCTCGGTGCTCGCGCAGATGCACGAGGACACGCTCGCGCTGCGGGCGATCGAGGCGATTACCGTCTAGGCCGAGAAGCCGGCGCGCACGCGGGCGGCGCGGGACTTCTTGCGCCCGCCCGTGTTGCGGTGCAGCGCGCCGCGCTTGACGGCCTTGTCAATCGTCCGCTGCAGGCGCACGTGCTCGGCGTCCGCCGCGGCCGCGTCGCCGCCGCTCACGGCCGATTCGAGGTGGCGGAAGTACGTCTTGATCGCCGAGGTGTACCGGCGGTTCTCGAGACGCTCACGCTCTGAGCGCAGGATGCGCTTCTTCTGTGAGTGGATGTTGGCCATCTTTGCAGCGCCGTACTATAGCGGCCTTGTCCTCGATCTCGGGAGCCGACGAACCCCCCGGAGGACCGCCGTCGGAGCCGTCCGGGGAGGTCAGCGAGGTGATCGGTATCCCCGACGCCAGTTTCGGGGAGGAGTACGGCGCCCTCGCGCGCCCCGAGCACGGCCCCGGTGAGGGTGCGCAGGCGGGTCGCGGACGGGAACGGGTCGCGCGCAACACTGCGATCTTCTCGCTGGCGACCGGAGTGTCGCGGGTGCTGGGGCTGGCTCGCGAAATCGTCGCCGCGAGCTTCTTCGGCACGGGTGGTCCGGCCTCGGCGTTCACGCTCGCCTTTCAGATCCCGAACCTGGTCAGCAACCTGTTCGCGAACGCAGCCCTGTCGGCGGCGTTCGTGCCGGTGTTCACCGACCTGCTCCAGCAGGGCAGGCGCAAAGAGGCCTTCCGGCTGGCGTCGACCCTCTTCTGGATCATGCTGATCGTCCTCGGCGCCATAACGGCCTTCTTCGTGCTCGCCGCCGGCGTGATCATGCCCCTGTTCACGGGCCCCACGTTCAACGCCCCGCTCGACGCCCTCACGGTCGGGCTCTCGCAGGTGCTGTTTCCGGTCGTGCTTCTGATCGGGCTGATCGGCCTGCTCGTGGGGGTCCTTCAGTCATATGAACACTTCACGATCCCGGCGATCTCTCCGGCCGTGTGGAACCTCGTGATCATCGTGCTGCTCGTAGTCCTGCGCCCGCACTTCCAGGGCGGCTATGAAAACGGCGACCAGCTTTACGCGTACGCGATTGCGATCCTCGCCGCTACTTTCGTGCAGTTCGTGATGGTCTTCGGGGCGCTCGCGCGGATCGACTTCCGTCTGGAGTTCTCGATCGACTGGCACGACCCGCGCATCCGCCAGGTGTTCGGGCTGATGCTGCCGGTGACGATCGGCCTTGGCATCGTCAACCTCGACCAGCTCATCAACTCGGTCTTCGGCACGCTCGTCTCCGACGAAGCCCCGCGTGCGATCGACAACGCGTTTCGTATCTACATGCTGCCCCAGGGCCTGTTCAGCGTCGCGGTCGCCACCGTGCTGTTCCCGACGCTCAGCCGCATGGCCGCCCGCAGCGAGGTGGCGAGCATGCGGCGCACGATCGGCATCGGCATGCGCCAGATCAATCTGCTGCTGATCCCCTCGGCGGTGTTCATACTCGTGCTCACGACCCCGATCGTGCGGCTCGTGTTCGAACGCGGCCACTTCAACGCGAGATCGACCGAACTGGTGTCGACGGCCCTCTTCTGGTTCGCCTTCAGCCTGCCCTTCGGTGGGGTGAACCTGCTGTTGACACGGGTGTTCTTCTCCGTTCAGCGCCCCTGGATCCCGACCCGCCTGGCGGCGCTCAACATAATCGTCGACATCATCGTGTCGATCGGCCTGTACCAGCCGTTCGGGATCGCCGGGCTGATAATCGGAACGGTGGCGGCCAACGTGGTGATGGCCGCGCTTCAGTTCCACCGCCTGCGGATCGGCTTCAACGGTCGCCTGGAAGGCGCCCAGACGACGATGATCACGGCTCGTATCCTGCTCGCCTCGGCACTGCTGGCGGCGGTCTCATGGGGCGTCTGGCGGGTGCTCGACGCCCTGCTCGGCGTGTCCCTGCTCGGTCAGATCGTAAGCGTCGGAGCCGCTGGCGTGGCGGGTGTGATGGTCTACATGCGCGCGGTTCTGAGCATGCGGGTGCCCGAGGCCCACCAGGTGAGCCGTCTAATCCGCACGCAGCTCGGACGGGCCTGAGTCCTCCGAGCGTCGTCGGGACCGTCCCGTGGCATGCGGCCGGGCGAGCCTTAGGCCCGCCCGGAGCACCCGATCAGGAATCGCCGCTTACTACTTACGTCCCAGGACTTCGTGTCTTGCCTGGGCGGCTGACACTCCCGACACCTGGACTGGCCGCCGGCCCGAGGGCCGGCGCGTTGCCACGGTTGGATCCGGGGATCCACGTCGGGTTGGCGATCCGCCGGTAACCCAAGGCTAGCGCGTCTACGCTGTATCGGCCCCATGGATCAGTCTCACATCCGCAACTTCTCGATCATCGCGCACATCGACCACGGCAAGTCGACGTTGGCCGACCGCATCCTCGAGCTCACCCATGCGGTGTCCGCGCGCGAGATGCGCGCACAGGTGCTCGACTCGATGGACCTCGAGCGCGAGCGCGGCATCACGATCAAGGCGCAGGCGGTGCGCGTGTTCTTCAAGGCCCGCGACGGGGAGACCTATCAACTGCATCTGATCGACACGCCCGGGCACGTCGACTTCACCTATGAGGTCTCCCGCTCGCTGGCGGCGTGCGAGGGCGCGCTGCTCGTCGTCGACGCCTCCCAGGGCGTCGAGGCGCAGACGGTGGCCAACACGTATCTGGCGGTCGAGTCGGGCCTCGAGCTGATCCCCTGTCTCAACAAGATCGACCTGCCCGGCGCCGAGCCCGAGCGCGTGGCCGCCGAAGTGAGCGAGCTCATCGGCGAGCCGCCGGAGAGCATCCTGAAGATCAGCGGAAAGACCGGCGAGGGCGTGCCCGAGGTGCTCGAGGAGCTGATCGCCCGCGTGCCGGCGCCCTCGGGCGACCCGGACGGGCCGCCGCGCGCGCTCATCTTTGATTCCGAGTTCGACCAGTACCGTGGCGTGATCGCCTACATCAGGGTCGTCGACGGCACCTTTCGCAAGGGCGATGCGATCCGCGCGATGGGGTCCGGCACGCAGGCGGACATCGACGACATAGGCATCTTCACGCCCCAGATGATGCCCGCCGACCAGCTCGCCGCGGGCGAGGTGGGGTATCTGATCACCGGCCTGAAGGACGTCACGCAGCTGCGGGTGGGGGACACGTTGACGACGCGCGCGCGAGCCGGCGGACCGGCGCACGGCGCAACGGCGACCGAGCCGCTGCCCGGCTACCGCGAGGTCAAGCCGATGGTCTTCTGCGGGCTGTTCCCGATCGACTCCGACAGCTACCCGGACCTGCGCGACGCCCTAGAAAAGCTGACGCTCAACGACGCCGCGCTGTCGTGGGAGCCCGAGACCTCCGACGCGCTCGGCTTCGGCTTCCGCTGCGGGTTTCTCGGCCTGCTGCACATGGACATCGTGCGTGAGCGGCTCGAGCGCGAGTACGACCTCGAGCTGTTGGCGACGATGCCCTCGGTGCAGTTCGACGTGACGCTCACAGACGGCGAGCAGCTCCAGGTTCACAACCCCTCGGACATGCCGGACCCGGGAACCATCGCGGAGATCCGCGAGCCGTTCATCAGGGCGTCGATCATCGCGCCCAAAGAGTTCGTGGGTGCGGTGATGGAGCTCTGCCAGGAGCGCCGCGGCGAGCACGCCGGCATGCACTACCTATCCCCGGAGCGCGTGCAGATGACCTATGAGCTGCCGCTGGCGGAAATCGTGCTCGACTTCTTCGACCAGCTGAAGTCGCGCACCCGCGGCTACGCGTCGCTGGACTACGAGCTGAGCGGCACCAGGCCCTCAGACCTGGTCAAGCTCGATGTCCTGCTGGCGGGTGATCCGGTGGACGCGCTTTCGATGGTCGTCCACCGCGAGAAGGCATACGAGATGGGGCGCACGCTGACGGAGAAGCTGCGCAAGCGCATTCCGCGCCAGCAGTACGACGTGCCCATCCAGGCGGCCATCGGCTCGCACGTGATCGCCCGCGAGACGGTCAAGGCGTATCGCAAGGACGTGATCGCGAAGTGCTACGGAGGGGACATAACGCGCAAGAAAAAGCTGCTGGAGAGGCAGAAGGAGGGCAAGAAGCGGATGAAGCAGCTCGGCCGGGTGGAGGTACCCCAGGAGGCTTTCCTGGCCGTTCTGGAGCTGGGCGAGGAGTAGATGGGCGGTCGGGGCCAGCAGGCGCGGGCGCCCGGGACGGTGGGCGGGCCGGGGGCGACGCGCATCCTGTTCGTGTGCCTGGGCAACATCTGCCGCTCGCCGACCGCCGAGGGCGTGATGCGCTCGCTGGTGGCAGAGGCCGGCCTGGTCGAGCGGATCGAGCTCGATTCGGCGGGCACGGGGCGCTGGCACGTGGGCAGTCCGCCCGACCGACGAGCCGTAGCCGCCGCGCGAAGCCGGGGGATCGCCCTGGGCGGTCATGCCCGTCAGGTCTCACCAGGCGATTTCGAGGCGTTTGATCTGCTGCTCGCGATGGATCGCGCGAACATGCGCGACCTCGTCCAGCTCGCCCCGGGCAAGCCCTGGCGCGAGAAGATCAGGCTGCTGCGCGAATTCGACCCGCAGAGCGCTAGGGATAGAGATCTGGAGGTCCCCGACCCCTACTACGGGGCGCCGGGGGGCTTTGAGGAGGTGCTCGACATCGTGCAGGCGGCCTGCGCCGGCCTGCTGGCCAGGATCCGCGCCGGTGAGCCCGTTTGAGCTCCTGTGCAGCCGGGCGCGCGGCGTGGGCCGGCGCGTGGCCAGGGCCGGTGGGTGAATGGCGGTGAGCCTTCCACCCGGAGCCGGCGATGTGCGGCGCATCGGCGGCGGTGACATCAACGAGGCCTTTCACATCGTGCTCGCGGACGGACGCGAGGCGTTCGTGAAGACCCGCGCCGGCGCCCATCCCGGCGAGTACGAGGCCGAGGCCGGCGGGCTGGCCTGGCTGGCAGAGCCGGGTGCGCTGCGGACGCCCCGCGTGCTCGATCTCGCCGACGGTTACCTGGCGCTCGAGTGGATCGCGCCCGGTCGCCTGGACGCGGCCGGGGCGGAAGAGCTCGGACGCGGTCTCGCCGGCACCCACTGCGCCGGTGCCCCCCGGTTCGGCGCGCCGCCGGCGCTCGATGGGGACGGGGCCGCGCGGTTCGGGTCGCTGCAGCTCGGCAACGAGCCCCTGGACGACTGGCCCTCGTTCTATGCCGAGCGGCGGCTGCGCCCGCTCGCGCGCCTGGCGCGCGAGCGGGGCGCGCTGTCGGCGTCCGCGGCGGGTGCGGTGGAACGGGTGTGCGAGCGTATGGCGGAGCTCACGGGGCCCGCCGAGCCGCCCGCACGACTGCACGGCGACCTGTGGTCGGGCAACGTGATGGCCGACGCCCACGGGCGCCCATGGCTGATCGACCCCTCGGCCTACGGGGGCCACCGGGAGGTCGACCTGGCCATGCTGAGGCTGTTCGGCGCCCCCTCTGAGCGCGTCTTCGGCGCCTATGAGGAGCTCGCGCCACTGGCCGACGGCTGGCAGGAGCGCGTGGAGCTCTACCAGCTGCTGCCCCTGCTGGTGCACGCGGTGCTGTTCGGCGGCTCCTACTGCGCCGCCGCGGCGAGCATCGCCGCGCGCTACGCGCGCTGAGCGCGACGCGCGGCCGTCGTCCCGTCGGGGAGCCGGCGTCGGAGTGGGAGATGTGCGCCCCGAGACGATCGCCGAGCGTCGCCGCCTGTACCTGCTCGCGCGCGTGGTCGTCGCGCGCCACTACGGCCGACGGCTGACGCTGACGGTAGTCGCCCGTGCCCTGTCGAGCTCCCCGCGCCAGCTCCAGCGTGCCTACGCGCAGTTCGGGGAGCTCACGTTCAAGGAGGACCTGCTCGCCCGTCGCATGACCGCGGCGGCCGAGCTGCTCCTGACGCAGCGGGCGATCGCGGTCGCAGACGTCGCCCGCCTCGTCGGCTACCGGCAGGCGCCGCACTTCGCGCTGGCGTTCCGCCGCCGCTACGGCACCTCACCGGCACGCTTTCGCGCCCGTGCCCGTCAGACGGGCGAATAGCGCGCCCCGGGGGTCCGCAGCTCAGACGAGCCGGCCTCGACGGTCTCGAGCAGCTCGGCGCCCGGCAGGCGCAGGCGCATCAGCGTCCCGCCGCCAGGCGCGTGCTCGGCCGCGACGCTGCCGCCCTGCTGGGCGGCCACCTGGCGCACGATCGCAAGCCCGAGGCCCGAGCCGGGTCGGCCGCGTGCCTCGGCGCCCCGGTAGAAACGGTCGAACACGTAGGGCAGGTCCTCTTCGGAGATTCCCGGACCGTGGTCGCGCACGGTGAGCTCCCTGCCGCGCAACCTGACCTCGACAGGCTCGCCCGGGGGGCTGTACTTGACGGCGTTGTCGATCAGGTTGCTCACGGCGCGCTCGAGCCGTGCGGGCACGCCGGCGACGACCGTGGGCTCGAGCTCGACGTCGAATGGAGTCCCGGGAGCACGCCTGCGGGCACGATCGACGACCTCGCTGACGACCACGTCCAGGCGCATGTCCTCGGTGTCGGCGCGCGGCTCCTCGCCACGTGCGAGTTCGATCAGATCATTCATAAGGAGCGTCAGCTCCTCGATCTGCTCGACGACGTCGTCCAGCAGCCGTCGGCGATCCTCCGTGCCCATGCCCTCGGCCTGCTGCAGGATCTCGATGTTCGTCCGCAGGCTCGTGACCGGGGTGCGGAGCTCGTGGGAGGCGTCGGCCACGAGCTGTCGCTGGGCGTGCACCGACTGATCGAGCGCGCGCATCGATTGCTCCAGGGCATCGAGCATGGCATTGAAGCTCATCGCGAGCCGGCCGATCTCATCCTCGCCGGCCGATCGAATGCGCCCTGAGAGGTCCATCGTCTCCGCCACGTGCTCGGTCGCCCGGGTCAGTCGCTTGACCGGAAGCACCGCGGCGCCGGCGACGAGGCGTCCGAGCAGCGCCGCGAGTGCGATGCCGCCCAGGCAGATCGCTACGAGGATCAGACGCAGATGGCTGAGCAGTTCGTCCACTTCGGTCAGCGGCTGTGCGAACTGCACGGCGCGGTCGGGCGCCAGGTACTCCGCGAGAATCCGCAGGTGGATGCCGTTGACCCTGGCATCGCGGAAGAAGTTCTTTCCCCTCCCCGCCGCCAGCGCCCGGGTCCTCGAATCGACTGGCAGCGTCACATTGGCCGCACCGGTCCGGAACAGGACCTTGCCGGCCGAGTCGACGAGCTGCTGGTAGCCGCGCACCTGGTTCGGTCGCGGCGAGACGTTCCCGAGGGTGTCGCCGGGCGGGACCGATGTCCCTTCCAACGGGCCTCGCCCGGAAGGGCTCCTGCCCTGCAGCAGGTCGAACAGCTGACGCTCGCGCGGGCGCACCGGTGCGTGCTCGACCAGTCGCAGGTTGTCCACGCGGTTGCGCAGCTGGGTGTCGATCTGCCCGTGAAGCTGGTTGGAGGTGAGCACGTACACGAGCCCCGACGCGAGCACGACCGCGATCGCGACCGCGGCCGAGGAGGCCAGGGTGATGCGCCGCCTGAAGCTCATCGCCCTCCGCGCAGCACGTAGCCGACGCCGCGTACCGTGTGCAACAGGCGCGGCTCACCAGCGGCCTCGGTCTTGCGCCGCAGATAGCCCATGTAGACGCCCAAGGAGTTGGATGTCGCGCCGAAGTCATAGCCCCACACGTGCTCGAAGATCGCAGAGCGGGTGAGCACCTGTCGCGGATGGCGCAGGAACATTTCGAGCAGCAGGAACTCGGTGCGCGTCAGCTGGAGACTGCGCTCACCGCGCCAGGCCTCGTGGGCGAGACGATCGAGCCGCAGATCCTCGAACGCGAGCACGCTCTGCTGGCCGTCCTCCTCGCCCGCCCGGCGCAGCAGTGCGCGCAGACGGGCAAGCAGCTCGCGCAGTGCGAACGGCTTGACCAGGTAGTCGTCGGCGCCGGCATCCAGGCCGGCGACGCGGTCGTCCACCTGATCGCGCGCGGTGAGCATCAGAACCGGTGTGCGGTCGCCGCCCGCGCGCAGCCGTCGGCAGACCTCGAGGCCGTCGAGTGCAGGCATCGAGACATCGAGTATCACCGCCTCATACGGCCCCGCGCCGAGCCGCTCCAGCGCCTCGCGTCCGTCCATCGCCTGGGCGACCCCGTAGTGCTCGAGGGAGAGCGCCCGCGACAGCGCGTTCTGGACGGCGGGCTCGTCGTCGACCACCAGGATGCGTGCTTGCTCTGCCATCGTCGGAGCATCCCCGCAAACCGCACGCGCTCGCGCGGGGCGTGAGCGTCGGGGAGGATGCAGTTATCAGGCTAGCGTGACGGTATCGGGGACATGGCGCAAACTGGAACTGATAACAAACGCGACCTGGGATCGGAGGGAGCCATCGCCGCTGAGGACATCGTGCTCGAGGAGGCCGCCGGCGCGATGGCGGCCCAGTCGCGCACCCTGCGCAACAGCCTCATAAGCCTTGCGATCTTCTTCGCGCTCGTCGTGGCGCTGCTGTTCAGCGTACCGGGACTCCGGGCGGCCGGCGAGCTGATCACCGATGCGAACCTCGTGTGGATCGCTGCCGGAATCGTCCTTGAGGTGCTCTCCTGCGGAGGCTACGTCGTGCTGTTCGGGTTGGTCTTCGGCATGCTCTCACGTAGGCTGATCTCGCGCCTGTCGCTGTCGGAGCTGGCGGTCAACTCCGTCGTCTCGGTCAGCGGCCTGGCCGGCATCGCGCTGGGCGCCTGGGTCCTGCGCACCAAGGGGATCTCGACCGAGCGCATCGCGCGGCGCTCGGTGCTCATCTTCGTGCTCACGAGCGCGGTGAACATGGCCGCGGTGATCCTGATCGGCGTGCCGATGTGGCTGGGTCTTTTGCCCGGGTCGCGCAACCCGCTGCTCACGCTCGTGCCCGCCCTCGCGGCGCTCGCCACGATCGTGACGGTCCTCTGGCTGGCCTCGTGGGCGCACCGGAAGGCCGCGCGCCGCTACCTGGACCACGGTCGCGTCGGGGTCGCGCTCATCGCGGTCAGCGGCGGCGTGGGGGATTCGCTGAGGCTGATCCGCGAGCACGACCCGCGACTGCTGGGCGCCGTCGGCTACTGGGCGTTTGACAACCTCGTCCTCTACACGAGCCTGGCGGCATTCGGTCACGCCCCCGCGATGAGCATCGT
Organism: uncultured Solirubrobacteraceae bacterium; assembly: GCA_963730575.1. GTDB lineage: Bacteria > Actinomycetota > Thermoleophilia > Solirubrobacterales > Solirubrobacteraceae > Palsa-744. The sequence continues at coordinate 12,985 of CAVSSG010000005.1, read as the reverse complement.
GGCGATGTCCTACCTGGTGGGCATGCTCGCCAACTCGCTACCCATCCCAGGAGGGTTCGTGGCCGTCGAAGGGGGCCTGGTCGGCATGCTCCTGCTGTTCGGAGCGCGTCCGGCCTCGACGGTGTTGGCGGCCGTGATCGTCTACCGGGCGATCTCGCTGTGGATACCCGCGGTGATCGGCTCGGTGGCGTTCCTCAGCCTGCGTCAGGAGATCGGCAAGCCGGTCGCGCAGACGGTCCCGGGATAGGCACCTGCTCGCGAACGCCACCGGCTGCGGACTATCTGAAAGCTCCAGGCTCATGTCAGGCTCTTGTCAAAGGCGGTGGCCGCAGCCGCCCGCTGGCAGGCGTGTCCCGGCAGCCTTTCCATCACCTTCTGAACGCTCGCGCCGATCGCCTGCCACAGGCCCGGGCAGTACACCGGCGGGGGCAGGTTGCCCGAGGCCGAGCCGGGTGCGTTGAGCGGGCGCAGATCGTTCGCGGCCGCCAGCGCGTGCGCGAACGTATCGGAGAATATGTCGATCGCCACCCTGCCGCTGTAGACCTCGATCGAGCGCCCTTCGTCATAGACCGTCGCCGGCACCCCCCGCACGACGATGTTGCTCTGAGGTCCCAGGCTGTCGTTCGAGTGCAGGCGGTAGATAACCGTGGTGACCTGCAGCGGCAGCAGGCAGCTGCCACCTCCGAAGATGCCCTTGCTGTGGACGCAGTCGCCGTAGTAGACGCTGTCGCCGACGGTGTTTATGTAGCTCCTCAGCCCGTCCGCGCCGGCCAGTGGCTCGCCGATGAAGGTGGGACCCACCCAGTACACCTTGTAGTAGGGGAAGGCCTCGGCTTCGGCGAGTTCCCCGGAGCTGATCGGCCCGGGGTGGGCCGTCGCGCAGCCGCTCGCAGCCGCCACCGCCAACAGCGCGAGCGCCAGCATCCCGGCGCGTGCCACCGGGGTGAGCCGGCCTGTGGGCGCCGCCGTTCTCATGGTCGTCATTATCCCTGCGTGCGCACAACGGCCGGGACGACTACAGGGCCCCTCGACGCTCACGGCGCTCTCCCACGCGCCGCGCGCGCGGCGCCGCCGACGTCCGGCCTGCTCTCGACGGGGCCCGCGCCCGTCGCGCACCGGCGCTCGGGGCGGGTCTCGGGGCGCAGGCCGCCCGCCGGGCGCGCCGGCGGTGCCAACGTCACCCGGCTCCTGCCCGTCTCGCTGGCGGCGCTGCTGGTGGCGCTTTGGCTTCTGGTCGAACCACGCACGCCCGATCTCGCGGCCCAGGTGTACCGGGCGGGCCTGTTCGGGCATCTCGGCTTCGCCGTCTGGGATGAGCACTGGTACGCGGGCCACCATCTGCCCGGCTACAGCCTCCTGTTCCCGCCACTTGCCTGGCTGCTCGGAGTGCGGGCGGTGGGGGCACTGTCCGTGATCGCGTCCGTGGCGCTGTTCGAGCGAATAGTGACGACGGTCTACGGCCCGGCGGCGCGGTGGGGTGCGGCGCTGTTCGCTGTGGCCGCGGTCGGCGACGTGTGGATGGGCCGCCTCTCATTTGCCCTGGGGGTCTCCTTCGCACTCGCCGCCGTGCTGGCGCTCCTGCGGGAGCGGCCGTGGTTGGCGGCGGCCCTCGCGGCGCTGTGCGCCGCGAGCAGTCCCGTGGCCGGGCTGCTGCTCGCACTGGGCGCCGTCACCCAGGCGCTCTCGGGGCGCTCGGCACGCGCGCTCCTCACGCTGGCGGTCCCCGTCGCAGCGGTGGTCGTGCCGCTCGCGCTGCTGTTCCCCGAAGGCGGGTTCGAGCCCTTCCCGTTCCTGTCGTTCGCGGCGATCGTGCTCGTCGTGCTGGCATTCCTCTGGGCCGTGCCGCCCGGCCAGCGGCTGCTGCGTGTGGGTGGACTCGTCTACCTGCTGGCGTGCGTTCTGTGCCTGGCGGTGCGCACGCCGATGGGCAGCAACGTCGAGCGTTACGGCGTGCTGTTGGCCGGACCCCTGCTCGCGTGCGCGCTGCTGGCCCAAGAGCCCTGGCAGCGTCCTCGGCGGCGGGCACGGCTGGGCGGCGTGCTCGCGCTGGGCGCGATCACGGTGTGGATCGCATGGGGCCCGGTGCGCGAAACGCTCGCGGTCGCCGGGAACGAATCGACCCGGGCCTCCTACTACGTGCCGGTCGAGCAGTTCCTGGCGCGTGTCGCGCCCGCGGGGCCGGTGCGCGTCGAGGTGCCGCTCACCCGCTCGCACTGGGAGGCGGCGCTGCTTGCGCCGACGGTGTCGCTCGCGCGCGGCTGGGAGAAGCAGCTGGACAGTCGCTTCGATCACGTGCTCCTCGCGCCCGGCCTGACCGCGACGGCCTATGAGCGCTGGCTGCATGAGCAGGCGGTCGACTACGTCGCGCTGCCGGACACCTCGCTCGATCCCTCAAGCGCCCAGGAGGGGCGGCTGATCCGCGGTGGCCTGCCCTACCTGCGGGAGGTGTTCGCCAGCAGGCACTGGAGGATCTACGCGGTGCGCGCGGCTACGCCCCTGCTGTCCGGCCCCGGTCGCCTTACATCTCTGGGCAGCGACTCGTTCGCCCTGTATGCGGACAGTCCGGGCAGCTTTCTAGTGCGCGTTCACTTCACGCGCTACTGGACGCTTCGCAACGGGTCCGGCTGCGTGCGACCGGCGCCCGGGGGCTGGACCTCGGTGACGGTCCCCGCACCCGGAGCCGTGCGCGTCGCCGCCCGCTTCTCGCTGGCTCGAGCGTTCGCCCCGGGGGGCTCCTGCCGCGGGGGTGCGTCCGCGGCGGACACCGTCGGGTAGTGTGACGCTCGCCGATGGGGCCCGTAGCGAAGCGTCTGCCAGCGCTCACCGTCGGCATCGTGTGCGCGGCGGCCATATCCGCGTGCGCCGGCGCAGGGCATACGGGCTCGTCCGCCCCCGGCGCCCCGGCGGGTACGCCGGCCGAGACCAACAGTCCCTATCGATGGCTGGTTCGCACCGCGGGCGCACCGCCCTCGATCGCCGCCGAGAACCGTCTGGCGGGCACCACCGCGTGGCGCCTTCCCGGCCCCGCGAGCCTCCTCGGCGGGGCGGCCCATGGGCCCGTGGAGGGCTACGTGGCCGAGCAGGCGATCGCGCCAGGGCAGACCGAGAGCGTCTACGTGAACGCCCCCGGAGCTCGCCAGGTCAGCGTGCAGGTCTACCGAATGGGCTGGTACGGCGGCGCGGGCGGGCGGCTCGTGCTGCAGAGCAGACCCCTGCCCGCGATCGCGCAGCCGCCGTGCACCCACAGCTTCCAAACTGGCCTGACGCAATGCCGCTGGCACGCCACGCTCTCCTTCGCGATTCCACAGTCACTGCCGAGCGGCGTCTACATCGTCAAGCTAAACGCCTCCGACGGCGCCCAGAGCGACTGTCTGTTCGTCGTGCGCTCCTCGCGGCCGACGCCACTGCTCGTCGAGATCCCGACGGCCAGCTACGAGGCTTACAACGCGTGGGGCGGCGACAGCCTGTATCCGGGGGGAACGAAGCCCGTCGCGGTTACCGGTACCAGTCAGGGCGTGGAAGTCTCCTACGACCGCCCTTATGAAAGCCAGACGGGCGCCGGGCAGTTCTTCATCAGGGAGGTCTCGATGGTGCGGTTCCTCGAGCGCTACGGCTACCCGGTCTCCTACACCACGATCGAGTCGATCGACGATGATCCCGCACAGGTCGCAGGGGTCAGGGCGCTGATGGACGTTGGGCACTCCGAGTACTGGTCGGCCGGCGACGAGCAGGCCTTTCTCCGGGCCCGCGAAAAGGGGACGAGCCTGATCTTCATAAGCTCCGACACGATGGCCTGGCGCGTGCGATTCGAGCCGGCCGGCGCGGCCTCGAGTCAGGCCGGTGAGCCCGACCACGTGATCGTCGCCTACAAGGAGGCGGTCGCCAGGGATCCCGACCGCGCCCAGCCCTCCGGCCTGTTCCCGCTTGGCGGGGCGCCGCTCGTGGGCAGCGCCTACAACGGATGCATAACGCCCCGTGTCGAACACCCCGGCCCGCCGGTCTACCGCTACTACGCGTGGAAGCCCTCGCCGAGCATGACACCGTCGTGGCTGTTCGCCGGCAGCGGCGTCACGGCCTCCACCAGCATCCCCGGCATCGTCGGCTACGAGCTCGACCAGCGCACGTCCGCCTCGCCGCCCGGGACGCTGGTGGCCGGCGAAGGTGCCGGTGTGCCCTGCATGAGTGAGGACGAGCCCTCGCCAGTCCGCGGTACGGTCGCCCAGACGACGATCTATGAAGCGCCTTCGGGCGCGCTCGTGTTCGCCACGGGGACGCTCGGCTGGGAGTACGGCCTCTCGCCCGTGCCCCAGGCCTCGCCGGACGCACCCTCGGCTCCGGACCCGCGGGTGGTCGCGATGACTCGCAACGTGCTCGCACGCGCGCTCGGCGCGGATCGCTAGGAGACCGGTTCGAGCGCGTAGAGGCCCGTGTAGCCGGTCAGGTAGATGTCCTGCCCGTCGCTGATCACCGGGTCGAAGGACCCGGTGTCCTTCTCGAAGTCCACGCGACCGGTGGAGATGCCCAGACCGTAGGTGCGACGCTCGCCGAGGTCGGCGAAGTAGACGGTGCGCCCGATGATCGTGGCCGATCCCGAGATGCGCCCGTGGGCGTCGAAGGTCCAGGCGATCTGTCCCGTACGGGCGTTGAGCGCGTAGAAGGTCCCGTCGTAGGAGCCGAGATAGATGGTCGGGCCCAGCCCCGGTGCGTTGGTGACGGCGGGCGAGGCGTAGACATAGTCGCCGGTCTGAACCGCCCAGTCGAGCCTGCCCGTGTAGGCGTCATAGGCGTAGATGCGCCCGTCCGTGTTGCCCAAGAAGACGCGGCCGTAGACGACTGCGGGCGTGGAGTAGAAGGTGCCGCTGCCGAGCAGCGTACCTTCGGAGCTGCTGATCCACAGAGGGCGGCCGGTCTGCTCGGAGATCGCCTGGACGTGTCCGGAGTAGTCGCCGAAGTACAGCGCGCCGGCCGCGAGCGTCGGGCTGGCCTTGACGGCACCGGGGGCGTCATATGTCCACACGACGCTGCCGTTGTGGGCGTTCAACGCATAGACGAGCCCGCTTTGGGAGCCGAAAAACACCTTGCCGCGGTCCACCGTGGGCGAGGACTCGCTGGGGCTGGGCAGGTCGCGATACCAGCGGGTCTGCCCGGTCGTGTAGTTCAGGGCGTACACCCGCCCGGAGTTGCTGCCGTGCCCACGGGCGAGGATGGTGACGTAGACGGTGTTGCCCACGACCGCGGGGGAGGAGGCCGAGAGGACGCCGAGGTGCCGCTCCCAGAACGTGTGTCCGGTGCGCGTGTTGACGGCAAACAGCGTGGCGTCGTCGCCCAGCTGGAAGAGGTGGTCGCCGCGCAGCACCGGCGGGAACTCGAGCAGGGTGTTGTCGTCGCGCAGCCAAAGCTGCCTGAAGGGCGGGTGCAGGTCGGCGCGGGCGGGGAAGAAGCGGGTGTGGTCCTTCGAGTACCCGTACAGCGGCCAGTCGACGCGTTCCGGCCCGTGGGCGGGCAGCGTCGGCGTGGGCTGGGCCACGAAGGGCGCGTGCGGGTGGTAGATGCTGCCGGTGCGGTGGCGCTCGTACAGGTATCCGCCGACCACTGCCGCCGCGAGCACGGTCACGAGCGCCGCCAGACCCAAACGGACTCGTTTGGAGCGGGGCAGAAGACGGTTTACGCCGTGGCTCACACGCGCGGGCGCCTACTCAAGCGGCGAGCTTGCCCGGTGAGGCGGACGAGGAGTCCCTCGCGACTTCGTCCTGATCGCGAACGGCGACGGCCGGCCCATGCGTTCCGCTTGCGGCTCCCGCACGCTCGCCGCGCCGATCTCGCGGTACGACGCGCCGGAGCCGCGCGCCCGCTGCGGCACGCGAGCGGCGGCTCGAACGAACGGCCAGGCGTGCGAGATTGAGCCCGAGCAGCCATATGAATGCGACGGAGAGCGCAGGCAGCGTCAGCCCGGACGCCAGCGCTAGCACATCGTGGTTGGCGCTCAGCGACCAGTTCCACAGCAGGTAGTCTCCGAGCGTGAGCCCGGAGACCAGGGCCAGGGGCCTGTGGGACACGCATAGACCCTAAGGCTAAGGGTAGACGGATGCGGCTCCTCCGGTCGATGATGTCCCGCACATTCCGGGCGGGCCGGCAGGGCAGGGCAGCGCAGGTAACATGAGGAAGGCTTTTGCGGGCGAAGTGTTGTGGTTGCACAGAAGCCTTCCAAGCTTCTAGGGCGGGTTCGATTCCCGTCGCCCGCTTGTCTGCCACGGGGAGTGGCGCAGTCTGGTAGCGCACCCGGCTGGGGGCCGGGCGGTCGCAGGTTCAAATCCTGTCTCCCCGACTAACGAAATGCCCTGCAAATCATGCAATTGAGCTCGGTTAGGGTGGCGGCCAATTTCCAGCTCGTATTCTATTTGTATTCTATTGCTCCGCTCGCTACTGGTCTTGAGCCCCCGCTGCGTCGGCGCACGCCCGGGTGCTACTGGCGGAGGGCACGTTCTATTGACGATCGCCAATAATCCCCTATAGAGGCCCACCGATCGGCTATCTCGAGGGTCCCCAAGGGCGCTTAGGCCAGGCCGAGGTCAGTGCGCCCATCCCGTGATCGCAACGGCGCCCTTAGGTACGTCCTCGCACTCGCGCGTGAGCGACGCTGTTAGAGATCGGCGAGGTCGCCAGGACCGTGTGGCAGGGCGAGCCTGTCGAAATTGAGGGCCATTACCACTGATTGGAGGCTGCAAATGGAGCGACCGCACCATGACCCCTGTATCCCCATCTCGGGCTGCGGGCGTATCGGAGAACAGTTGGGACCCACATCGAGCGCTGCCAGCGGAGGGATTGGTTCCTGGCGAGCAGCGCGGCGGGATGGACCCGCTGCTGACGGCCGATGAGGTCGCAACACTGCTGCGCGTCAGCAAGGCGTGGGTGTACGCGGAGACGCGCAAGAAGCGGATTCCACACGTTCCGCTCGGGCGGTACGTGCGCTACCGGCACTCGGCCGTGAACGAGTGGATCATTGGGCTCGAGCGGCAGTCGAGCAGCCGCTTGAGGGTGCCGTTCGGAGAGAAGTAGCGATGGCGGGTAGGGGGAAACGCGCAGCAGCGGGCTAACGATGTTCTTTGCGCCATTGGCGCCTGGCGACTTCCCATTCGCCGTGGTCGGCACCCGACTCATCGTTGGGCCCCTGGGCCACCAGTCCCCTTGTCCCCAGGCCCCGATCCCGCCAGCACTGGTCACGCGTCGGGTAGCCGTTGGCGTCTCTCCAGAGGCCCATCTCGCCGTCCCACACGGCCTCAGGCTCGAGGAACGGATGACGCGGCGCCGCGCGGCGTCTCGAAGCCGACCGCCGACCCGGAGGCGAGGTGTGGGTGGCGATCTGCTCGCCGGAGAAGCTCGTGTGCGCGGATCGCATCGCAACCACTGGGTCAAAGCGAAGGCGCCCCCTCTCGCCGGCGCCGATTCTGATTGCGCCCAGGTCGCGCGCGTGGTGGTAGACGACGTCGCGGCTCACGCCGAGTAGGCGTGCGAGCTCCCGTGCGTCAACCAGCGGACCCCGTTCGGAGCTGGTGCGGCTGAGCCGCTCCGCGACCAGGTCCGCCAGGCGCTCGAGCTGATCGTCCTCCAGGCGGATGAACGCATATGTCACGGCAGCACCCTTTCCACGTGGCGATCGAGCCACGATTTCAGCTCGTTTTCGACCTCCGGCAAACTCCGCCAGCTTGGAGCCTAATTGGAGGTTGCAAGCGACCTCCAATAAGGAGATGCGGTGCCGGAGCCTGTGAAGTGTCGGCGAAGCTCCGTGTCGAACAAGCTCGCGATCGCCTGCCCAGTGCTGAGCTCGTCGATCTCCACGCGTGCGCGAAGCTGCTTAGGCGTGCTGTGAACCGGCAAGCGCCATCACGACACCCATGCCCCGCGCTCGCAGTCCCACCTCCCGCAGGCCGAGCCGTCCAAGAGAGGATCGATGAACGGGCGCACGATGGCCAGCGCCTCATCGAGGCTGTGCGCCGCCGGAAGCACGGATCGTGCGGCTTCTCCGGCATAGCCAGGCTCCCACAAGGCGCGATCCGGCACCGAGAACGTGCGGGGGAGTTCGAGACCGCGACGCGCTGCCTCGGACTGCAGTGCGGTCATCTGAGCCTCCGCGTCGACAGATGCGCCGAGCACGATCGAGACGAGATCGACTAGATCGCGGTACCGAGTCGACGGCCGGCGCCGCTCGCCGTACAGCTGGAACGTCGCGGCAACCTTGTCCGCCACGTGGTCGACCAGCGGATAGACCTTGTATCCCCGCTGGACGACATCCGGCATCGAGATGCGCGCGAGCGCGGGCATCTCCTCTGGCTTGCCCGTCATCTTGAGCTCTGTGCCGACGAGGTCCACGTGGAACTCCGCCCACACCGTCTCCCCAACGTACGCGCGTACCGGGAGCCTGATGCCCGCGGTACCGGCACCGGCCGGCTGGCGCGCCCCCACCTCGAATCGGAACCAGTCCTTGAGGTCCCTCGCGGCCGCCGTACGTAGGTCAGCCTCGGCGGCGACGGCCGCCTTGCGGCGGTACACGTCGATATCGACCGATGCTCGGACTCCGAGCTCGCGGGCGAGGAGCGCCGCAGCGCCCTTCAGAATCCATCCGTCATCCATGAAGTAGAGGCGCTGGAGCAAGCGGTCGTAGGCAATCTGCCGCTGAAGCTGTGGCGGCGTCCACCGGCTCTCCGCAGCCTTGGCCTTGAGCTTGTCCGTAAGTGCCCGGCGAAACGCCGCGGGCGTCTTATAGTGCTGCTGCTCGTCGGCCACTGCCAAGCCGGGGCTCCGAGGGCTGAGCTTCAATGTGGCGCCCGCGCTCCACGTGCGCCCGAGCCTCGGTCATCCACTGCTCAGTTTCGCGATCGCCGACCAGCTCCAGCAGCCAGCGAAGCAGGGCCAGACCGTCGCCACGCCTCAGACCGAACCGCGCCGCATGCGCCGCCAGCGAGTCGGCGAAGCTGCCAGGGTAGTCGTTCACTTTGCGGATCGCGTCCACGACAAGACGTGCCACCGCCTCGGGGTCCTCGTGCTCCCAGAGCAGATCCGAGGCGATGCGTGCAGGCATGGTCGCGGGAAGACCGCGGACGGTGACCCATTCTCCCTCGTTCAGGCGTCGATGGTGCAGGCGGACGTCTCTCCGCCGGGTCTGCACGCCCGTGGCAATCGTGAACTCATGCATGTCTGCGGGAAGCTCGCCGAGATCCCACAGCGACGCGGCCGACCGGTGCGAGACGACCCCCTGATCGGGCGTTCTTTCCCATGCGGGGACATCCGGTGCGAGAGCGAGCCAAGCGGCCCGCAGCGCCAGGTGGTCTGCCGGCGGCGCGCCAATCAGCCGGTATACGCCGTGCGTGACGCGCTCTAGGACTGACCCATCTGCCGTCATCCGGCCCAGGGTGTTGCGCGGGATGCCAGTGAGCACGGCCTGGCGCCTGGTGACAAGCCCCCATTGCTCCTCGGCAAGCTCGGCAAGATCGCCAAGATGAGAGTAGCGCGGCATACATGCATTATACCCCATATTTGGGGCATTTCGTTCCCATAGATGGTGTGAGACTAGGCTTTATGCCCCATTACTGGGGCAAGTCGTATAGGACTGGCGCCCGCTTGCTCTACCCGACCGCCTTCGATCTCCGCATCGTGGCATCCGGCATCGACCGTGTGTCGCTCGCGGGTTCCTGTGGGGACAGCCCGTTCACATTGCTCACCGTCGCGGCCGATGAGGCCTGATGGCGACGTTCTTGCGCGGTCCAAATGCCGGGCTCTACGCCGAGGAACGCTACCGGCGTGGGCGCCGAAGCTGGCGGCGCAAGTCGCGACGGGTCCTGGCGGTCACCTGCGGCCCGTTAGGGGAAGGAGCACCCAAACCGACCGACAGCGCAACGAGCGTGCTCGCCCGCTACGCGCAAGCATGGGTCAACTGGTCGGCGGCGACGCTCGCTCACGAGCGGGCAGCCTTGTTGGCACTTGCCGCCGGCCGGCTCGCAGAGCAGCTGCGCCAGGAGGCCGCGCAGGCCTCAAAGACGCAGCTACAGGAAGTGAGCCAGTCCTACAGCCGCGGTAGGTACGTCGGCGTCATCCCAGCGGGAGGCGCGCGCGCGATCGTCATCACCTACGAGGAAGTCGCCCTCCTCGGCGGCCAGGCCCAGGCCGCCTACTACGTCTATCTCGCGCGCACCGAACACACGGCACTCGGATGGAGGGTCACCGAATGGCAGCCAGCGACCGACGGTTAGTACCCGCCGCCCTTGACGGCACTTCTCGCACGCGGCGGCGAGCCGGGCTGGCCGCGGCCACGCTCGAGAGCTACGGCCTCCTATGGCTCGGGACGCTTCTCGCAGCCATCGTCGCGATCCCGATCGCGGGGCAGCTGCGGGGAGTCTTCGGCTTTCGGTTGACGCTTGCCCGGCCGGCACGGCGAGCATGGCGGCGCTGATCGCGGCCAACAACGTCCGCGTGGCGGCCGTCCCGCTCTTCTTTGCGGTCCTCAAAGTTGGTCGTCGGCGCTGGCTCCTGACCGTGGGCGATGTCGTGGTCGGCGCGAGCCTCGCGGTTAACGTGGCGCTCGGCGGCCTCGCGCTCGGCGCCTACGGCCTCCCCCTCCTGCGCTACCTCCCCCAATGGCCGCTGGAGTGGGGAGGACTCGCACTCGCCCTCGCAGGGTGGCGGCGAGCTCGGCGCGGGCAACGGGACCCGTGCGAGCTAGCCCTGCTCGCGATCGGAGCCGCGACGCTCCTCTGCCTCGCCGCCCTGCTTGAGACCTACGCGGTGCCCCAGACCTGAGCGCCATGTCCTATCTCCAGCGACGCTTTCTAGGTCCCCTGGCGCTGCTCGCGGTCAGCCTCGGTGGTCTGGTGCTGTGGCTCAGGTACTCGGCGCCGGGCTTCCTTCGCCACGCCGCCACCCCGGCACACGCACCACCCGAGGGCAGGGCGAAACGACCCTCTCCTCGTGCTCAGGTGGCTCACGGATGCGGTGTTCCTCAGCGTCCACGTCGCCGCCTACAGCGCTGGCCTGCTGCTGGTCCTCGCTCTGCCGTTCCTGTTCGCGCGCCTGCGCGCTCGCCGGCAGCGTGCCGAGCCGGGCCGCGTGCTCTGCGCCGAGCTGCGCCTGGGGCGCGACGACCAAGCCTCGCCATATGAGATCAGCAAGGTCTTCGACGGAATCGCCGGCGCGCTCAGGCCGGGCATAGTTCGTCGTGCGCTCACCGGGCCCCCCACCCTGACGCTCAGGATCGTGAGCGAAGGCGGAGCGCGATCGGTGAGCTTTCTTGTGCAGGCGCATCCGTCTATCACCCGGCGATCGCGGCGCGGCTGAGCGCCACATACCCCGACACCCGCCTCATCCCGATGACCCGCCACATGCCGATCCCCTCGCGCTCATCGCGAACGAGTCACCCGGCGCCGCTGCTCAGGGCGCTGCTTCGCGGCGCAGCGAGCACAGGTCTTCCCGTCGAGGTCGACTGGTCCGCGTGAAGAAGGCGAGACGGTGGATGTGGGCGCTTGCGACCACCAAGGACTACGAGCACTCACTTATCGAAAGCCTCGTGTCCGTCATGCACGGCTCCGAGCCCTGCATCTTCGAGCTGCTTCTCACGCCCGGCACCAGCCCTGCTTGAGCGCCACACCGGGCACGCGCTGCGCGCCGCGAACGGCGGTTTATGGCCGACGGCGCATTTGGCCCAAACGAGCCGCGGCGCGGATGGCGTTGTGGCCAAGAAGCACCTTCAGGGCGCGGTCGAGGGCGTGGGCGGGCGTGGTGGTGGTTCGACCTTCGCCTGATCGTCCCGCGCGGCCACGAGCCATACGCCCGTCAGCTTGCCGGGGTCATCCAGGAGACGCGCGGCGAGAACTATCTGCGCGTCCGCGTCGATGCGTCTGCGCCGCAGGCTCTACGCATGGCGCTCCGGCGCGGGGCCTCGCGCCGTTCTTCCCTGCCCTGTGGAGCGGAGCCCTCTCCAGCGCCGAGGTCGCGTCTCTGTGGCACCTGCCGACGTTGCGGCTGAAGGGCGTTCCCCTGCGCGCATCTCAGCGCGAGAGATAGCCGCGACGAGCGCGATCAGCCGCGACCCTGCACATGCGGTCATGCGCGATGAGCACGGGCCTGTCGGGAATCCACCCCGCCGACCGGCGCTACGGCTGGATGCTCCTCGGAACCGCCGGGGCCGGGAAGACCGCCGCCCTCGCGCCGCACGTTAGAGCCGTGGCAGACGATGACGAGTCGGGCACTCGTCGTCATCGACCCGAAGGAGGACTTTGCTCGCCTCTCGTCTCGGCCTGGTACCACCCCGGCCACGGTTCACTATCTCGACCTTGGCGCTCCCCGATACGGGCTGAACATCCTGACCGCCGGCCATCTGATCGCCCGAGATCCGCGCCGACATCTTCATCTCGGTGATCCGCGAGCTGGCCGGCGAGTCCTCCGTCGGCCCGCGTTCGGACCTTTTCCTAGAGCGGCGATCCAGGCAGTCACGATCGTGGAGCCGGTGCCGGCCCTACAGCACGTTTGCCGCCTGCTCGACCCGTTCGACAACAGCTACAGGGAGTGGATCACTCGTGAGCTTCGCTATCACCATGAGATTGACTTTGTGCGTGAATACTGGGAGCACACGTTCCCGCGCATGGTCAAGGAGAACCCCCGATTTGTCACTGAGGCAATTTCCGCGCCGTCCAACAAGATCGCGCGCTTTCTTACGTCGCCAAGTCTCAATCTCTTGATGACACATCCCATCCAGCTCGACCTTGAGGAAATCATCCGGCACCGGCACATCTTGATCGTCAACGGAAGCAAGGGCGCGATTGGCGAGGACAACGCCAACCTCTTTTGCTCGATGCTGATTCTCCTGATGCAGCGCACGCTACATCAGATTCAGCGCCTGGACGCACACGAGCGCGTCCAGGCCGCGCTCGTGATTGACGAGGCGCATAACGTCTTTATACCGTCGTTCGCTACGTTGCTCGCGGAGGGCCGCTCAGGA
>CAVSSG010000004.1:0-177671 GCA_963730575.1 uncultured Solirubrobacteraceae bacterium | reverse complement strand
TACGCTTTTTCGATCCAAGCAGCTCGCCGAGGATTCGCTTTCTAGCCCTAACGAGCGTGCTGCCGCCTTTTCGCTGCCCTTATTCTGCCTTCTGAGCGGATGGCTGAGTGCTCTGGGTGGTTCACGAAGCGGCCTCGCGCGCTGCGACTTCAGCCGGCTGCAGGCGCGGGCCAGCGGCCCCCAGCGGTCGCTTAGTGCCGAGGCGTGACAGCTAGCCAATGTCGCCGCTGGTCTGCAGCTCCACGAACGATCTCACAAGCTGATTCAGCGACGCAACGAGCCTGGCCTCAGGCACGCCGGGCTGCGCGTCGTGTATCACCTGCTCAATGAGGGGCCGCAGGGCCTCCACGGCAGCGTCCGCCTGGTTCGCGAGAACGGACGGCTCTCCCATCTCGCCTCAAGATCCCCAAATATGCTGGCCAGGACATAGTCAGCGAGAGGGGTATCGCGATCCTTGGCCTGCCGCATGCTGATCTTGCGCAGCTCACGAAGGTTCTCCTGGTGAAGCCCGAACTTCAGTCGCGACTGAAGGTCTTCTCTCCCCAATGCTATGGGATCCGGCCCGGGGCGAGTACGTTGGCAAGCAGTCGCGTTCTCAGCCGCATATTCGCTCGGACCCTAGCGGTCAGCATCGTCCAGTGGCTTGAGATACCCCAGCTCGATCCACTCCTCCGGGCCCGTCAGATATGCACGAAGGTCGTCTGCAAGCTGCTCCACGGCACGAAATGCCTCTGCCTGGTCCTCGTTGGCGATCACTTGCGACAGTTGCATCACGATGACTCGGTCGATGCCCTTCGCGACGGGTGTAGGGATGCCGCCGTGTTCGTCATGATGGCTCCACCAGTCGAGCGTCTCTCGAAACACGATCGCCAGCGTCACGTACCTCGCGTCGCCCGTCGCATCTGCTTGGTGGGCACATTCGTCCGCAACCGCCTCGAGATAGATCGCCGGGACGGCCTCCAACCCGCCCTCAGCGAGTTGTTGAAGCAAGCTGTTGGGGTCCGCGCTGCCCATCTCGCGACGAGCTTATCGGCGAACCAGCGGGGGTTCCTACGCGGCTACCCGCTCTTGTCGGACAATTGCGTCTATGTCGGCAATCGTGCAGATCGAGGTAAGACGCACACCGGTCGTCTTTTCGAATCGCGCAGCGATCGCAGCATCTTCGCTGCGGTCGACGCCTACAACGACGCCCGCCACCGAGACCTCGGTCTCAGCTTTGAGCAGGTCGATGATGTCGAACTTCGTGCCGCCATCGGTGATTACGTCATCGAGGATGAGCACGCGTGAACCGGAACCGAGATCGCCACCGAGGAAACGGCTCTTCTCCCCGTAGGTCTTCTCTACCTTCCGGTCAAATGCATAACGCTTGTTTATCCCGTGCTCGCGGTTTAGAGCGATCACCGTCGCGACTGCGATAGGAATCGCCTTGTACGCCGGACCGAACACGACGTCGAAGGACTCTGGCTCGAACTCCGCCATGATCATCTTCGCGTAGCACGCGCCCAGCACAGCGAGCGACTCCCCGTCTGGGATCTTTCCGAAGTCGACGAAGTAGGGCGACTGCCGACCGCTCTTGAGCTTGAAGTCGCCTTTTAGAAGTGCGCCACTTCGCAGAAGGATCTCGACGAGCTCCTTGCTCACGCTCTCCGGTGCCGGCCGGCGTCCGCTCATGCGAAGGCTCCGACGTCGCGCTGAATCCGCTCAGCGGACAGGCAATCGGGAGGTCCTTGCGACGTCCGCAGGAGGGGATTAGAAAATTGGGAGGCGCGCCTCATGGTGACGGTCTGGTCCAGAGCTCTGCTCGCGCTTGAGCCTTAGAAGCGGCACCCAGATGGGCCCAGACTATAGGAACGCTCAGGCCACGGGCCGGCCCCCGCGCGCTCGCCCCACGCAAGCAAAGGCCCGCGTTTGCTCCCTGACCAGAGCGCGACGACTTTGGTGCCGACCGATTTACTGACGCATGCGACAACATTCGCGTCATCATTATGGACATGCCCCCGGACGACCTCAGGATGTCCGAAGCGTTTCTGCTGCACATTCGCCGACGTAAAGCGCACAACCCGCGTTCGTTGGGCAGACAAGGGGCTTCTTCGGCGCCGCAAGGGCGAGGAGTACACAGTCCGCGATCTCCACGAGCTAGTGGCGTGCCGCCTCCTGAAGACCTCGCTTGGTTCCACAGATGGCGCGGACGCATGGCGACAGGTGCGGGAGGATTTCGCAGGCCGCCTCCCTGGCCCACGACTCGACGTCGTCTTCAGCGACGCCGATCATCACGCGACACTCGTCACGAACGATTCGGACCTGGCTGGGCTGGTTCGGCATGGACGGCCGGTGCGCGTCGTCCAGTTGGCAACCGAGATGGCTCGTGTGCGCGAGGCGTTCGCGCGCTACCAGGCCGCACGCGAAGAAGAGGCGGCCGCAGTGATCGACGCCAATCCGAAAGACAGCTCGCGCGCGGCGTCAGCGTGACGAAGCCTGATTGGCTAAAGCCCGTCGAGGAGCTCACCGGCCGGAACCTCGAGTGCTTTAGCCAGGCCCAAGACCGTGAGAAGGCCGGGGTTGCGCCGCTCGCGCTCGATCCGGTTGACCTCGGTCGGGTGGAAGTCGGCACGGTGGCCGAGTGCTTCCCTGGGCGAGGCCGGCCCTTTCGCGTGCGGCTCGTAGGTTCGTGCCGAAGGCCAAGCGCGGGTCATCTGAGGGCGGGACGTCGCCTGGTAATTTGTCAAGGCGGGGCCGAGTCCGCTACGCCCGGCCCGATACGGGAAGCCGAGGAGACGCTGGAGGACTTCGCCCTAGTTGACGAAGACATCAGCCTGTTGCCAGCGCGGCCACCGAACCGTGACTGGTAGGCATCGGGGGGATTCGGGTAGCGCCGCGATGTAGATTTGCCAATCGTCGTAGTCTGGCAATGCCGCCAGAGGCCCCGAGAGGGTGAGCATGAGCATCTTTGATCCGAAGTTCCTTCAGGCCCGCGCCTCGTCGACGCCAGGCGCGCTCTGCGAGCAGGCGCAGCACGTACTTGTCGTCCCTGCGACGCTTGCGCAGCATACAAACGTGCGACTGCTGCCCAACCGCTGCCCAACGCAGGCCCGCAGGGAGCCGGCTGAGCCGGGAATATGGCCTGGGTCTGAGGCTCGGTGGCCTTGCCCGAGGACGGCCAGTGCTGCATCGCGAGCAAAGCGCTCGTCTCGGGATCCGTCGGGAGAGCGCTGCTCCTCGTCCGCTGCGATCGTCTGCTCTGCCGTTGCCCGGGCGCTCGCTCGGGTTGGCAAAGCGGTAGCCAGAGGCCTACTACTAGGTGATACCTGTCCGCATGGCATCCGACGAGTCCACGACCCTCAACCTGGTTGAGCGTTGGCAGCGGAAGGTCGAGGCTTTGAACAGGCGCAACTACAACGCGGTCCCCTCAGCGACGGGCAGGTGGTCCAGTGACCGCGCTCCCGTTGATCGTGCCCTCTGGTACTTTTTGAGGCGCGCTTGTCGCCGCTAACCGGCCCGGAGCCAGCCTCGGGCCTCACTGCAAGGGGGAGGGAGTCCTAGTGAGACTGCGTCTTTGGTGGTTCGTGCTGGTGCTGGTGGCCGTGGGGGTGCCCGCCTTCAGCGCGAGCGCGTTTGCGGAAAGCACGAAGTTCACGGCCAGAAGGCGGTGCCGAGCAGGAATTCATCGTGCCTGCGGGCGTCACGCAGATCGAAGTGCTCGCCGTCGGCGGTGCCGGCCACGCCGGGCGTTCGTGCGACTCAGCAAACAAACCCCCCGGCGGGGCGGGCGCGAAGGCGACTGCGCAGCTCACGGTGACACCGGGTCAGAAACTGTATGTCGACTTCGGTGGCGGCGGCGCCGGCGGCAACGAACCCGTCGGCTGCGGGATGCTGGCCGGCGCCGGGGGCAATGCCTCAGACGTGCGCGAAGAACCGGGGGGCAATGCTCTGAAATCGCTCCAGTCCCGTCTTCTCGTGGCCGGTGGTGGTGGTGGTGGCGGCGGCGGCGAGGGTGAATTCGCCAACGAAGAAGGCGGCGGCAGCTGTCCGGGTCCGTACCCTGGATGCTTTGTGGGCCTCGGCGGAGCGGGTGGAAGCTCCGGCAGCTCGGCGCAGGCCGGCAAACCGGGAGACGCGAACGAGCCCGGAACAACCCCTGGAGGCGGAGGTGAAGGCGGCGGCGGCTCTGGAGGCAAAGGCGGCTCGGCGGGCAATAACGCTGGCGCTGCGGGCTCGAGCGGCGTCCTCGGTGAAGGTGGCGCCGGGGCGGCGGCGAAAGCGGGTTGCGCATGCGGCATATTTGGTCCGGGCGGAGGGGGCGGCGGCGGCTACTACGGCGGCGGCGGCGGCGGCTCGGACGAGAACGCCGGCGGCGGCGGCGGCGCGGGCTCAAGCTACATCGCCTCCCCGAATACAGCCACCTTTGTCAGCGCAAGCGCGAGCGAACCCCAGGAGGTGATGATCACCACGGTCCAGGTCACCGGTGCGACCGGACCCACCGGACCGACCGGACCCGAAGGCCCGGAGGGACCCGAAGGACCGAGCGGACCGACCGGGCCGCAGGGCGTGACCGGCGCGACCGGAGCCCAGGGGGCAACCGGCCCGACCGGACCACAAGGCCCGACTGGACCCCAGGGGGTCAGCGGAGCGACCGGACCCACCGGCCCGACCGGACCACAGGGAGCCGACCGGCCCGTCCGGCAGCGCCGCGGTGGCGACGTTCGCAAGCTCCCAGAGCGTGCCCAACGGCAACTGCCTGAACTACACGATGCTGGCGGGACAGGGCAACGGCTACTGCCCGGCCAAATCGACGTTCTCCCTCAGCCCGCTGCTGGCGGGTGTGCCTGAGAACGGGGGGCAGGTATCCAACCTATACGCCGAAACGAACGCAGCGGTGAGCTCCGGTGACACAGCAACCGTCACCGTCATTGACAACACGAGCGGCGCCGTGCTGCTCTCCTGCACGGTCACATCCACGAGCAAAGGGGTGTGCTCGAACGCCGCCACAGCGACGACTCAAGCGGCGCCTAGCGACAGGCTCGAGGTGCAGGTGACCAACACGAGCCCCAGGAAGTCCTGGTCCTGCAACAACAAAGAGTGGTCGGTGAGGTTCCGCTACTGAGCCAGTGGACCGATGACAGCCGGGGTGGTGGCCTGCGCCTCACGGCACGGTCCACCGCTCGCGCTTGCGCTTCGCAATGCTGAGCGAGCGTCCGAGGAAGGGCCGTGCTCACGCTCGCAATGGACGGAGGCTGTTTCACAAACCTCCGGCGGGCTCACTGAAGCCCTTCTAAGGGTGGGTTCGAAAAAGCGGCAAGTCGTCGCTCGTCCAGGGCACGCCTGGCCCAGCCTCGGCACAGCCAGGCCCCTCAGCGACCCTCACAGCGAGCACAGCCCAGGTTTTCGCAAACGCCTTTGTGCAACAGCCTCGACGACGTGCGCTCGTCCGTGCCCCGGCATGCGACACGCTTGCTTTGCCATGGCGAAAGGAGGCGTCTGGGGCCCGCCCGGCGAGACGCTTGTAGCTCGTCCGATCCGATCGTCTCCTCGGCCCTCAATCCGACGCTCGCTCGGTCCCGGAAAGCAGTAGCGCGCCGAGTGGCGGCCCATGCCGTGGGCACAGGCCACCACCCCATCTGACCTGGTTTTCATGTCGTGTCAACGGCCCGTCCTCGAACTGGCCGATGCACGCTGTATGTCCAGACTAGGGCGTGTTTTCGGTTACTGTAGACCCGCTTTCGACCTGCAGCTGGCCCGCTTCTTCGACGAAGATACCGCCGTCTTCCAGGCCCGCTTGGTTTTTGGTCACCGAGGATGAGCCCTGCAACGCGACGTTGTAGTCCCCCATGATTTCTCTGGCGACCCCGTAGATCCCGCCGCCGCGCTGAGTCGCGGTGTTACCGACGACGGTCGAGTTTTTGAGGGTGACTTCTGAGTCAATGGCGGTCGGGGGCGGGGGCGACGCACTCGCTTACGCGCTTTCGGTCGCCGATTTGCCGGGGCCTTGGAAGGACAGAGAGTCATTTCCTGCCACGGCCTGCAACGAATATGACCCATCGCTGCCCGTCTCGCCTGCGCTGCTCCCACCTTGACCAGAAAGCCTCATGCTGACACCCGCAACGGGCTGCCCTTCGGCGGTACGCAACACGCCCGACACAGTGACGAGTTCGCCCTCGACGGCGCTCGCAGCAGCAGGGGTCGAGAGGGAGCCGCCGATCGGAGCTAAGAGCGCCACTGAGGCGGTCGCAGCGGCAGGGGTAAAGAGGGAGCCGCCGATCGGAGCTAAGAGCGCAACTGCGACGCACACGCATAACAACGCGAGCGGCCGCCGACCCATGCCTTGCAACACGCGTGCCCCGTCCCGAGATTGGCCTGCCCGGCTGGGTCTGTAACCCTCCGCCCAACCGTCCCGAACTCTCCCTAACCCAGTCGGCCTCGCCATCGTGCGCCCCCTAATCCCACGTTGGAGGTGCGCTGCCCTCGCATGCCCTCCTATACGTGACCTCTCTAAGAACCTGTCTCAATACCTCTGAGGGGAGGATCTCCGCCTCCCCGGTCGAACTTTCTGGGTGACATAACCCGGCGAGGAGGTGCCTATGGCGGGCTCGGTTTGGCGGGTGCGGGACGAGCTGTGGGAGGCGGTCAAGCCGTTGCTCCCAGAGCATCCTCCTGATCCTCGCGGAGGCCGTCCGCGCGTGGATGACCGTGTCTGCTTCAACGCGATCGTGTTCGTCCTGGTCACGGGGATCGCCTGGCGCCATCTCCCAGCCGAGATGGGTTGCTCGCCGGCGACGGCACACCGGCGCCTTGCAGCGTGGCAGGCTGCCGGGGTCTGGCAGCGTCTGCATCGAGAGCTTCTGCGCCAGCTGAACGCCGCCGGGCGAATCGACTGGTCCACATCGGTGGTTGACGGCAGCCATATCCGTGCACTTTTGGGGGGCTCCACACCGGGCCCTCACCGGTTGACCGTGCCCGGACTGGCTCAAAGCACCATCTGATCACCGACTCAAACGGCATCCCCCTCGCGATCAGCCTGACCGGGGTGTCAAGAGCCATCGAAAAATGTCGGTCGATCGCCATCGAAAAATGTCGGTTCGAGTTTTATGGCGTGGCGGCGTAGAGGCTGGAGCCTCAGGCTGTATCCGAGCTCTTGCGGGGCTGTCGGCGCGGCGTTTTGGCGCCCGTCCCACCCTCCGTATGGTCTGCGTCCGGGGAAGCGTCGGTGAGCATCTCTGTGCGGCCGCGTAGCCGCCAGGAAGGCCCGTTTATCGTGAAGATCTCAGCGTCGTGCAAGCAGCCGGTCGAGGATCGCGGCGGCGAGGACCTCGTCACCGAGGAGCCCGGCCCACTCAGACCACGCGCTTGTTCGAGGTGACGATCGTGGACGATCGGGTATAGCGGCGGTTGATCAGCTGGAAGAAGCGGTTCGCGTCCGCGGGCTCCAGGCCAGATAGCCCACCTCGTCGACAGATAGAACGTGCGGGCGCTGGATTGCGCGAGCTTCTGGCGCAGGCTGCCGGCCTGGTCAGCGGCGCGGAGATCGCGGACGAGATCGTCGAGGGTGGTGTAGCGCACCAGGTAGCCGGCTCTGAGGGCGTCCATCGCCAGGCCGACGGCGATATGCGCTCTTGCCGACGCCGGGCGGGCCCGAGAATCAAAGCGCAGACGCGCTGCTCGATGAACCGCAGCGACCGCAGCTCGGCCAGGCGCTTGGGGTCAAGCTCGGGCTGGAAGGAGACGTCGAACTCGTCGAGGGTCTTGTGGTGGGGCAGCCCGGAGAGCTTCAGCCGGGAGGCGTAGCGGCGGCCCTCGAGCACCCCGACCTCCGTCTCTAGGACGAGGTCGAGGAACTCGCGGTAGCCGAGCTTTGGCTGCTCGGCACGCTCGACGAGCTCGTCCGCGGTCTCGGCGAGCCCGAGCAGCTTCAGCTCTCTGGCGTTCCTAGCGATCCGCTCGGTGATCAGTTCACCCATGGACGTCGCCTCCTCGTAGCGCGGCAGGGGCGGGCGTGCACGTCGGGGTCGGGCAGCGCACCAAGCACCTGCGCCAGCGCCACCGAGTCCTCCTTGGGTCGGCGCGCACCCGGGCGGGGCGCCCACGCTGATGTCGCGCCAGGCGCTCACCATCACTGAGGCGGTATGCCTCGATCTCCTGAGCGCCGAGCAACAACTCCACCCGCTCCCCGGGTTTTGCGTCAGGGACCGCGTAGCGGCGCCCCTCGAAGCTGAACAGCCCATCACGAGCAACGATACGCGTAGTGCGCTCCACCACCAGGTAGGGCGCCGGCGGCAACTCCCCCAGCGCTGCACGGTCACGCTCGGCGCGGGCCGCGACGACCTCGCCGTGCGTGCCGTGCACCCGCCGGCGGGCGATCTGCTCGTTCCAGTCCTCCCACGCCATGTTCGCCTGCTCGTAGCTTGAGAAGTGGTGCGCGCGCAACAGCCGCTCACGGACATAGGGAACGTCGGACTCGACCTTGCCTTTCGTCTGCGGCCGATAGGCGCGACACAACCGCATCGAGAAGCCGTAGTGGTGCGCGAGTTGCCAGCGCCTGCGGGTGAAAGACCCGCTCCCCGAGCGCGACTTCCCGCCCGACATGGCTGCTTGCACGACCGTCTTCGTGCGGTCATAGAGCAACTCGTGGGGCACACCGCCGAAGTGCGCGAACGCCGCACGGTGACACGCCCAGAACGTCACGAGATCCTGCGAGCCCGTCAGCGCGCAGAACGAATCACGTGAGTGGCCGAGCACCATGTGAAAGCAGAACAACGGCAACTCAAGACCCGAGATCGTGCGGATCGGCTGCTCGTGGGACCAGTCGATCTGCGCCTGCCGCCCGGGAGCCGTCTCAAAACGCTCGGTGCTCCGGGGCTCAGGCCGCGGACGGGTCCGCTCGGTATAGCGGCGCACCGTGTTATAGCTCCCGCTGAACCCGTAGTCGCGCACCAGATCCTGGTGGATCCGCGTCGCCAGCAACCGCGGCTCGCCGGCCAGCCACTGATCGATCAACGGCTTGAACTGATCGAGCTTCGACGGCGTGCGCCGGCGACGGTAAGCCGGCTGAGCACCGTGCTCCAGATACCGCTTGACCGTCCGCCAATCACGGCCGAGCAACCGGCCGATCTCCGCGTAGCCATACCCCTGACGCTGCAGCGCCTTGATATCCATGAACTCCTCCTCGCTGATCACCGCGACCTCCAGCTCGACGACACCCAAGCCGCCAGCCTCAAAGCCGCACCGGACAACCCCGCCCCGAGGGCGCGCCGGGCCGCTCGACGGCCATCTGGGGAATCGCCCCTCGGGGCTCCCCCAGATGGCGTCGACTCACCTACATAATTCGATGATCACCAACCGGCATTATTCAGTGGATATCCACACGGGGGCACCGCAACGACGTCACCCAGCTGTTGCCGTTGATCGACGGCGTCGGACCGGTCACCGGCAAGCCCGGACGTCCGCGCAGACGTGCCGAGCGGGTGCTCGCGGATCGTGGCTATGACCATGACAAGTACCGCCGTGAGCTGCGGGCTCGCGGCGTGAAGCCCATGATCGCTAGGCGCAGCACCGTGCATGGCTCTGGCTTGGGCAAAGAACGCTGGGTCGTCGAGCGCACCTTCGCCTGGCTTCACAACCTGCGTCGTCTACGGGTCCGCTATGAGCGAGACCCAGAGCTTCACATGGCGTTCATGCTGCTCGGCTGCGCTGTGGTCTGCCAGCGCAAGCTCAGTGCCTGAGCAGAGTCAGTCCAGCTCGTCGTCTTCATCCTCAGGGTCAAATGCCCGACGCCCATACTGGTCGGGGATCGAGCCCCAGCCCCAGATCACCACCGGCACGTTGGGCACGGTGCCGTAGTCCTCGAGCGGATCGCCCTTCTTCGGCTCAACGGTGCAGCGATGGCGCCAGTCATCGCCGAGGTCGAAGACGTACTCGAACTCCTCACCCGGCTTGACCTCTTTGGCGACCTTCAGCTTGGCGTGGTCCAGCCACTCCAATTCAGGGGCGTAGGAATCGTCCGGATAGCCGATCACACGGCCGTCCTTGAGGTCGAACTCGTGAAGGTGCGAGAGATCCCACCGCGCGAATGCCCCGTCGATAGCCTCGGCGAACTGCTCGAACGTGTGCGACGGGCCGACGAGGAAGATGCGTCCCGGCGAGGGATCGCAGTCGATCCCGCCGCCTCCTAATAGGTCCACCCGGATTCGCAACCACGTCCGCGCCATAACGCGGAGAGCCTACCGAGGGTATTGAGACAGGTTCTAAGACCCAGATCAAGACGGGTCCCGCTTGTAAACGGCATTTCCGTCGCTTTGGACGAGACGGCCCCGTGAGGTCAGCGAGAAGCAGATATTGCCCGCCGATGGCCAGCGCGAGAGGCTCGAGCAGAGCAGTCGGTAACGGCCTTGTGGCACCCTACTCCTTTACGGGCTGAAAGCGACCTTCGTTGCTGAGCTGTGCCGCGTTTGGGCCCAGACGGCCAGGGGAGAGCTTTCCTATCGACCGGAGGAATTCAAGCCCGAAAGTCCTGAAAAAACACACGAATACACGGTCCGGCTTGGATCGCCACTGTCATCGGCGACCGAGCGACCGCGACCGCGATGCCCCCTACAGGCCGTGGGTCTTGGCGATGATGTCCCGTTGGATCTCCGAGGTGCCGCCGTAGATCGTCGAGACGAGGTTGACGCGCACGTGGTTCTGCATGTCGTACTCCGTGGCGTAGCCGTATCCACCCATCATCTGCATGCCCTCCAGCGCGACTTTCTTGCCTGTCTCGGTGGCCTTCAGCTTCGCCATCGACGCCTCTTGCGGGAACAGCACGCCCGGGTTCTCGTCGCACAGGCGGGCAACCGCGTAGGTGAGCAGGCGCGCGCATGCGACCTCCGTGGCCAGGTCGGCGATCCGGTGGCTGATCGCCTGGAACGATCCGATCGGCCGTCCGAACTGTTCGCGCTCTTTCACGTAGCCGAGCACGTCGTCGAGCGCCCTCTGGGCGAGCCCGATCGACTGCGCGGCGATGATCAGCCGCTCGGTGTTGAGACCAGCTCATGAGCTGCATCCAGGCCTGCCCCTCGACGCCGAGGAGGCGATCGGCGGCCACGTGGCAGTCATTGAAGAACACGTCGTTGACCACCCTGCCGCCCATCGTCTCTATGCCGCGGATCTCGATGCCATCGGCCGTGGCGGGAATCGAGAGCATCGTCAGGCCCTTGTGCTTGTCCGGACCCGCCTGCGTCCGGCAAACGAGCAGGATGTGCTCGGCGTGCTGGGCCTCGGAGATCCACGTCTTCTGGCCGTTGACGATGTAACCGCCGTTGCGGCGCTCGGCCTTGCAGCGCAGGTTGCCGACGTCCGATCCAGCCTCCGGCTCGGACATCGCGATCGCCTCCACCGCGCCGCCGGCGATGCCCGTGAGGATCTCCTGCTTCTGCTCGTCGGTGCCGAAGCGCTCGTATGGGCCGGCGCAGATGGCGCTGACGGGAAAGCCGCCGATCGGCACCAGTCCGTGGGAGATCTCCTCGAGAAACAGGCAGAGGTCGACCATGCCGCCGCCGGAGCCGCCGAACTCGGTGGGGATCGCAACGCCCAGCCAGCCCAGATCCGCGACCTTCTTGTACATCGCCAGGGTTGTGCGGCTCGGTGTTGTTCTGGGTCAGCGCGTCGCGCTGCTCGCGCGTTCCGCACTCGCGCTGCGCGAGGTCGCGAACGGCATCAACAAACGCCTGCTGCTCATCGCTCAGCGTGAATCCGTACATCGAACTCCTCCTCTCCCATGTCCTGACGGGCGGTCAGCCGGACGTCGCTGCGAGCGCCGCCGTATCGGCGTAGCTCTCTCCGCGCTCGGCCTTCTCGACGAGCGAGGCGGGCGGCTCGAAGCGCTCGCCGTAACGCTCGGCGAGCTCGCGCGCGCGAGCGACGAACGACGCTGGGCCGCCGTGGCTCGCCGGGGTGCTCGTAGCCGTTGATGTACTGCAGCACGCCACCGGTCCAGCCCGGGAAGCCGATGCCGAGGATCGAGCCGATGTTCGCGTCGGCGACCGACTCGATCACCCCCTCTTCGAGGCACTTGACCGACTCGATCGACTCGATGAACAGCATCCGCTCCTCGAGGTCCTCGAGCGCGAGCGTGGACGGGTCGCGCCACGGGCGGGAACGCCTCCCTGCAGCCCCTTCCACAGGCCGCTGCGCGCGCCGTCGACGTACTCGTAGAAGCCGCGGCCCTCGAGCCGGCCGGGGCGGTCGAACTCGTCGAGCATGCGGTCGATGACCTGCTCGGACGGGTGCCCGTCCCAGCCCGTGCGAGGCCGCATCGGCGGCCTCCTTGGCCGCGATGCGGATCTTGCGCATGAGCTTCAGGTTCAGCTCGTCGGACAGCTGCAGCACCGGCGCCGGGTATCCGGCCTGCGACGAGGCCTGCTCGATCGTCGGCGCGGGCACGCCCTCGAGCAGCATCGCGATGCCCTCGTTGATGAACGTGCCGATCACGCGGCTGGTGAAGAAGCCGCGGCTGTCGTTGACGACGATCGGCGTCTTCTTGATCTGCTTGGCGAGGTCGAGCGCCCGGTACAGCGTCTCCTCGCTGGTCTGCTCGCCCTTGATGATCTCCAGCAGCGGCATCTTGTCCACCGGGCTGAAGAAGTGAAGGCCGATGAAGTCCTCGGGCGCGTGAAACGCCCTCGGCGAGGCCGGTGATCGGCAGCGTCGAGGTGTTCGACCCCAGCAGCGCGTCCGGCGCGAGGTGCGGCTCGATCTCGGCGAACACCTGCGCCTTGACCGCCGGGTCCTCGAACACCGCCTCGATCACGAGGTCAGCGCCCGCGGCATCGGCCGGGTCGTCGGTCGGCGTGATCAGGGCGAGCAGCGCGTCGGCCTTCTCCTGCGTCGAGCGGCCACGCGAGACGGCCTTGCTCACCAGGCCTGCGGAGTAGGACTTGCCGCGCTCGGCAGCCTCCAGCGAGACGTCCTTCAGCACGACCTCGATGCCGGCTTTCGCGCACACGTAGGCGATCGCGGCGCCCATCATGCCGGCGCCGAGCACGACCACCTTCTTCGCCGGTGAACCGCTCCAGCGCCTCGGGCCGGCCGCGGTCGCCGCTGACGGCCTGCATGTCGAAAAAGAACGCCTGGATCATGTTCTTCGCGACCTGGCCGGTGGCGAGGTCGACGAAGTAGCGCCCCTCGATCTCGATTGCGCTGTCGAAGTCGACCTGGGCGCCCTCGACCGCGGCGGCCATGATGTGAGGCGGCGCCGGGTAGTTGGCGCCCTTGAGCTGCTTGCGCAGGTTCGCCGGGAACGCCGGCAGGTTCTGCGCCAGCGCGGGCGTCGACGGGCGTGCCGCCGGGGATCTTGTAGCCCTTCACGTCCCAGGGCTGCTGTCGCCTCGGGATTGGCAGCGATCCATGCCTTGGCGGCGGGGATCAGCTCCTCGCGCGTGGCGACGATCTCGTCGAGGATGCCGACCTCTTTGGCCTTCGCCGGGCGCAGCCGCTGGCCCTGCATGAGCAGCTGCATGAGCGCGTCGACGATGCCGAGCATGCGCACGGTGCGCACCACGCCGCCGCCGCCGGGGAGCAGCCCGAGCTGCACCTCGGGGAAGCCGAGCTGCACGCTCGGGGTCGTCGACGGCGATGCGGTGGTGGCAGGCGCAGCGCGATCTCAAGGCCGCCGCCGAGCGCGGCGCCGTTGATCGCCGCCACGACCGGCTTGCCGAGCGTCTCCAGCCGGCGCAGCTGGCCCTTGATCTCGCGCAGCCCTGCGGCGAACTCGGCGGGCTGCTCGCGCGTGACGGCCCTCAGGTCGTGAGGTCGCCGCCGGCAAAGAACGTCTTCTTGGCGGAGGTGATCACGACGCCCGTGATGTGGTCCTTCTCCGCCTCCAGGCGCTCGACGGTGGCGGCCATCGAGGCGGCGTAGTCGGCGTTCATCGTGTTCGCCGACTGGCTGGGGTCGTCGAGGGTCAGGATGACGACGGCATCGGGGTCCTGCTCCCACCTGATCGTGTTCGCGTGCGTGTCGCTCATCGAAGCGCCTCCACGACCGTCGCGATACCCATTCCGCCGCCCACGCAGAGCGTCGCGAGACCGTAGCGACCGCCGGTGCGATGCAGCTCGTCGATCAGCGTGCCGAAGATCATGCCGCCGGTCGCGCCGAGCGGGTGGCCCATCGCGATCGCGCCGCCGTTGACGTTGACCTTCTCCATGTCCAGTCCCATGTCGCGCACGAAGCGCAGCACGACGGCGGCGAAGGCCTCGTTGATCTCCACCAGGTCGAGGTCCTCGACCGTCAGCCCGGCCTTCTCGAGCGCCTTGCGGCTTGCGGGAGCGGGGCCAGTGAGCATGATCGTGGGATCGGCCCCGGAGAGGGCCGTGGCAAGGATCCGCGCGCGCGGGCTCATTCCGAGCTCGCTGCCCGTCTGCTCGTTGCCGATCGCCAGCAGCGAGGCGCCATCGACGATGCCCGAGGAGTTGCCCGGCGTGTGGACGTGCTCGATCTTCTCGACCCAGTGGTACTTCTGCAGCGCGACCGCGTCGAAACCGCCCATCTCGCCGATCGCCGCGAACGAGGGCTTGAGCGAGCCGAGCGTGTCGACGGTCGTGCCCGGGCGGATGAACTCCTCGTGGTCCAGGACGACGTTGTCGTTGAGGTCCGTGACCGGGATCACCGAGCCGGCGAAGCGCCCCTCGGCCTCGGCCGCCGCGGCACGCTCCTGCGAGCGCGCCGCGTAGGCGTCGACGTCCTCGCGCGAGAACTCCTCGATCGTCGCGATCAGGTCGGCGCTGACGCCCTGCGGGACGAACGCGGTGTCGTAGTTGGTCTCCGGGTCCATCGCCCAGGCGCCCCCGTCCGAGCCCATCGGAACGCGCGACATCGACTCCACGCCGCCCGCGAACACGAGGTCCTCCCAGCCCGATGCGACCTTCTGGGCGGCGACGTTGACAGCCTCCAGCCCCGAGGCGCAGAAGCGGTTGAGCTGCAGGCCGGCGACGGTGTCCGGAAGGCCGGCCTTGATCGCCGCAGTCTTGGCGATGTCGCCACCCTGGTCGCCGATCGGCGATACACACCCGAGCACCACGTCATCGACGCGCCCGGGATCCAGTTTGCTCGTTGCGTATCGAGCATCTCATGCATCAGCCCTACCACCAGATCGACGGGCTTCGTCGCGTGCAGCGAGCCGTTGACCTTGCCCTTGCCCCGCGGTGTGCGAATCGCGTCGAACACCAGTGCATCGGTTGCCGTCATGGAGCCTCTGAACCTCCTGGGATCGAAACTTGAGGCGCCGAGGCTACCACAGAAACGTTCGTGCATGAACGCAAGTATGATTACGGTTGAGTTCAGGCCGATGCCCGACAACCACCACCAGACCCCCGACGCCGTCGTAGCCAGTCCGAGCGCAGCGCTACGACCCGCCAGGCGCTGCTCGACTCGACGGTCGCGTGCCTCGTCGAGGATGGCTACGCGAAGACGACGACGAGCCGAGTCGCCCAGCGCGCCGGCGTCTCGCGCGGCGCGCACCTGCATCACTTCCAGACGCGCCAGGCGCTCGTCGCGGCGGCCATGGAGCACCTTGCCGAGCGCCGCGGCGAGCATCTCCGGGCCGCCGCAGAGACCTTGCCCGAGGGTCGCGAGAGAATCACGCAGGGGCTCGACCTGCTCTGGGCAGGCTATGCCAGCCCTCTCTACCAGGCCGCGCTGGACCTCTGGACCCATGCCCGCACCGACCCCGAGTTGCGCGACCGACTGGCTCCGATCGAGCGCCGCCTGGACCGAGAGACGGCCCTCGTGTCACGCGAGCTGTTTGCCGATCTCGCCGAGTGCGACGGGTTTGAGCGCCTGGTTGAGATGGCCACAGCGACAATGCGTGGCCTCGCGCTCTTGGAGACGCTGCACCCGGGGAGCGGACGCAACCGCAAACAATGGACCTACTGCCGGGCACGGCTCGTCGAGCTGTTCGAGGCACTGTCATGAGATCACGGCTCCAAGCCGGCGCGACCGCGCAGGGCTGCGCTGCCCTGATCACACGGATCGAGCCTGTGAGTGACGGCATCCCGGGCTAGCGTCGCCGACCGACCCAATCCCCTGCTCGGCGCCCCGAGGCAGCGATACGCGCCGCAAGGCTCGCCCAGCCGACGCGCTCAGGACTGTGTGAGCCCGAGGGCCGGCGTCGGCACAGAGCGACTCAGATGAGCAGCGTGGCCCCGTCGGGCCCTCCCGCGTGGCTAGGCTGAGCTTCGATGGCGCAGCTGAGCGACATCCGCGTCCTCGTGACCGGCGGCACGAGCGGCCTGGGCCGGGCGATGGCGCAAGCGCTCGCACAGGCGGGCGCCCGGGTGGCGGTGACCAGCCGCCACCGGGAACGGGCGCAGGCCACCGCCGCGGAGCTGGGCGCCGGAGCGCTGGGACTCGAGCTCGACGTCCGCGACGCCGGCTCGGTGTCGGCGGCGGTCGACAGCGCCTACGGGATGCTCGACGGCCTGGACGTACTGGTCAACAACGCCGGGATCGGGATGCTGACCGTCAACCCGCGGTTCATGACCGAGCCGCAGCCATTTTGGGAGGTGCCGCCCGCCGGCTTTCGCGACGTGCTGGAGACGAAGGTGACGGGGACGTTCCTGGTCGCCCGGGAGGTGGTGCCGCGAATGCTGAGCGCCGGCGGCGGACGGGTGGTCACGATCTCGATGAGCGAGCAGACGATGACCCGCCGCGGCTTCGTCCCCTATGGACCCTCCGGCGCCGCCGTGGAGGCCCTGGCCCGGGTGATGGCCGCCGACCTCGCCGACACGCCGCTCACCGCCAACATCCTGCTGCCCGGCGGGGCGACCGCCACCGGCATGATTCCCGACGAGATGCCAGATGAGCTGCGCGCCAACCTGCTCGACCCGGCGATCATGGGACCGCCGATCGTCTGGCTGGCCTCTCCGGATGCCGCCGCAGTCAACGACGAGCGAATCGTCGCCCGCGATTTCGACGACTGGCTGCAGGCGCGCGAGAAGCAGAGCCCGTGAGTGTGCTGCTAAGGCTGGAACTGCGGCGCCTCATCCCAACCCCAGCGTGGGACTGGCGCGTGCTCCACGACATCGGCGCCGGGCTGTGAGTTGTGCTGCGCAAGGCGGGTGCCGCACTCGGGGTAGCCTCCGCCGGGTGAGCTCGCTACCGAACCGCTTCTACCACTGGATCCGACACCCATCTGCGGGTTCGCTCGCGCACGAGGATGAGACGGTGGCTGGATTCCAGCAGCTGCAGGGTCACAAGTACTGCCTGCTCGTCACATACAAGCGCGACGGGGAGGCGGTAGCCACTCCCGTGTGGTTCGGTCTGCGCAATGGGAAGCTGTATGTGCGTAGCGAGGCGAACGTAGCCAAGGTCAGGCGTATCCGCAACGATCCAAGGGTGCGTGTCGCCCCGTGCACGGTACGCGGCAAGCCGCTCGGGCTGCCCGCCGAGGGTCAGGCCCGAGTACTGGAGCAGCCCGGCGATGAGCGGGAGGCCGAGACCGCGTTGCAGGCCAACTACGGGCTCGGGCGCAAGGTCTACGAGGGAGCCCTCGGGACTTCCGCGGCCTACCTGGAGATCACGCCCGGTTAGAGCAGGTGGCGCAGCTGCCAGCCGAGCGACGGGCCTCCGATCGAGCGCGTGGCGACTGCGTTGGTAGTGACAGCACTCAAGCCGCGAACCGCAACCGTCGCCATCGGCTCGCCCATCCGCAGCCGGTTCATGGCCGGGCGCACAACCACCTGGATAGGTAGGGTGAGCCCGCCCCAGCCGATCTCCCGCAGGGCGCCGACGGTCACGGCGCTGGTCCGTCGGCCGTCGGCTGCGCTCGCGGTGAGCACGCGCGTGCCGGCGGGCAGGACGCTCACCATGCGCAAGGCGGCCGCAGCCGAGTCGCCGAGCCGCTGGGCGCTCGTGAGGGCGGCTTCGATCAACGAGCCTTCCCGCTGGCCGAGCACTACGCCAAGCACCGTCAGCCGCCGACCGCCGACCGTCACCCGCTTGGCGAACATCAGGCAGCCGCCGGCTGCGCGGTCTGAACCTGTCTTCACGCCCACGTACCCGTCTCGTCCGACCAAGCCGTTGAAGTTGGCGACCGGGCCCACGAGCGGCAGCTTGGCCGAGGGCTCCTCGACGATCGCCGCAAACGCAGGCTCGCGCATGGCCACCCGGGCGAGCTTCAACTGATCGGCGGCCGTGGACATCGTTTCATCGTCGAAGCCGCTCGGGTCGGTGTAGGTGGTCGAGGGCATCCCCAGCCTCCGCGCGGTGGCGTTCATGCGGGCCACGAACGCCGTGGCGAGTCCCCGCGTCATGAGCGGCCAACAGCTCGGCGATGTTGTTCGCCGAAGGCAGCAGCAGCGCCTGCAGTGCCTGGCGCTCGGTGATCCGCTCGCCGGCCCTCACGGCCATCGTTGACTCTCCGAGGGCGGCTCGCTGCCGCTCTTCCTCCACGTCCGTGGAGCTGATCGTCATCACGAATCCCTCCTCGCCGGCGAGGAGCGGATGCTGGAGCAGGGTGAGGTAGGCCGTCATCACCTTGGCCACGCTCGCAATCGGAACCGGCGTGGAGCTCCCTGAGGTTCCGAGGCTGCCCACTCCGTCCACCTCCACGGCCGCCTGGCCCTCGCTCGGCCAGGCGAGCACGGGCGCGCTCCCGGGGAGACGGACGTAGGCGGCCAGGGTCCGGTGAATGATCAGCGGCGGGAAGCCCTCCGTCGCGATCCGCCGCATCACCGCCAGCGCGACGCAGGACGAGCACGAGCGCGCCGACGACCCCCCATCGTGGACGTCGACGGGATCGCTGTCCGACCCCTGGCCGACCGGTGTCTGCCACAGCTTCGAGACGCTAGCGAAGCGCGCGGCCGCCCGTCATCGCATGCTCAGGGTCCTCCCACGACGGCCCGCGTGAAGCGCTCGGCGAGGCCTCGGATCTCGGCGGCGAACTCGGGTGGGTCGAGCACCTCGAAGTCGACGCCGATCGCGGCGACGTAGATCGCAAGGCCGCCGAGCCAGTCCGCGCTCGCATGCAGCAGGCAGGTGCGCTCATCGACTGCCTCGAGCGTGCCGCTGGCCGGCGAGACCCGCGGCGCGATCGCGGCGAGCGGAGCGTGCAGGAGCACGCGGGCCCGGTGGGTGTCGCGGGCCGCGCTCACCCCGCGCGCGACATAGGCCGCGATATCCGCCGCAGGGGGCTTGCGAGCGGTGAAGCGGCCCGCACTCGAAGGCTCGCGCTCGATACGGTCGACGCGGAACGTGCGCCAGTCCTCCCGGTGAGCGTCCCAAGCGACGAGATACCAGCGGCGCCCGGTGGAGACGAGGCGATGAGGCTCGACGAGGCGACCGCTCGACGTGCCGGCGTGGTCGCGGTAGCGCAGACGCAACCGCTCCCGGTCACGGATCGCGGCGGCGAGCAGCGCCAGCAGCCCGGGATCGACGGGCGCGCCGAAGCTCGGGTAGGGCACCATCGCCGAGCTCACCGCGCTTGACACGGCGGCGCAACGGCGGCGGGAGCACCCCCTCGAGCTTCGCGAGCGCGCGCAGCGCGGTCTCCTCGATGCCGCTGACGCTGGCGCTCGCGGCCGTGCGCAGCGCCACCGCGACGGCGACGGCCTCCTCCTCGTCCAGCAACAGCGGCGGCAGCGAGGCGCCCGCGCCGAGACGGTAGCCCCCCGCCACGCCCGGCGCCGCGTCGACGGGGTAGCCGAGCGTCCGCAGCCGCCCGACGTCGCGGCGCACCGTGCGGACGCCCACCTCGAGTCGTGCGGCGAGCTCGGGGCCGGTCCAGTCGGCCCGCGCCTGCATGAGCGAGAGGAGCTTCAGGAGCCTTGCCGAGGTATCGAGCATGCGTCGAGGAGGTTCGCATGGTATGCGGACAGGAGCTGACCGCAATTGGTCATAGCGTGACGCCATCAGCGACACCGACGAAACCGAAAGGCAGGCAGGCATGGACTTCAAGCTCGAGCTCGTGGCGATCCCCGTGACCGACGTGGATCGCGCGAAGACGTTCTACTCCGAGCGGGCCGGCTTCATCGCCGAACACGACCACGCCGTGAGCGAGGAGATTCGCTTCGTCCAGCTCACGCCGCCGGGATCGGCGTGCTCGATCGCGCTCGGGACCGGGATCGTCGACTCCGAGCCAGGCTCCGCACGCGGCCTCCAGCTCACCGTCGCCGACGCGCACGCAGCACGGGCCGAGCTCGCCGGGCGCGGGGTCGATGTGAGCGAGGTGACGGAGTTCCCGTGGGGCTCGTTCGTGTTCTTCGAGGACCCCGACGGCAACCGCTGGTCCGTCCAGCAGCTTCCTGAGCGTAGATAGCGTGCGTACGGGACACGGGGGTGGCCGTCGCCTGACGGCCACCCCCCTCCCGGCTCTAGCGCAGCTTCGCGCCGGCCTTTGCGCCGACGGTCACCAGTAGATCGGCGGCGGCGGTGTGGCCGTCATTTTGATCGTGTTGCCCGGCCCCGACATCGTGGCGCGTGAGCACCGGCCCGAACAGACCGCAGCCGCCGAATTCCGGGCACCGTGACCTTCGTCTTGATCGCGAAGCCGCCGCTCGACGAGCGCGTTCACCGGCTCGGTGATGCTCAGCGGCAGTTGGATCGGTTCGACCGTCGTGCAGCCGATCGGGACCGTGAAGATCCCGACGCCGACCGAGCCCACGAGCTCGTTCGCCGCGCCACTCGCGCTCTCGCTGAACACGCCGCTGTTGGTCAGGCCCACGCTGCCGTGGATCGTTCCCGGTCGGCGTCAGCGCGCCCTTGACCGTTATCGGAATGCCCGAGGACGGTGATCGTCTGGTCGATCGGCGGTATCGACAGCGTCGCCGTCAGCGTGCCCGTGGTGACGTCGCCTTCGGCGCTCAGTGTCGAGCCCGTCGGGACTTCGACGCGAGATGCCGCTCTTGGCCTCCGTCACCTTGCCGCTCAGTTGCCACGCCGGCAGCGGGACGATGAGATCACCCGTCTCCGGGGTCAGGCGAGCCGAGGACGGCAGCGTCGCGCCCGCCGCGTGATCCCCGCATGTGCTCGGCGCCGTCTTGCCGGCCACCCGTTCTTCGATCCACTTGATCACGTCGGAATCGCCGTCGGATCGGTCAGCAGGTGATCGCCCGGATACAGCTGGAAGTCGTCCTTGACGCCCAGTGCGCACCACGCCTGGTGCAGTTCGACGTCCTGGGTCACCGGCACGAACTCGTCCTCGAGGCCGTGGTAGTGGTAGACGGGCACCGGGACCGGTTTCGTCCCGAGCTTCTGTTCTTCGACGATCTTTTCGATCGCCGGGTGTGCTGCCTCGACCTGTGCGAACGTCTTGTTGCCGGTCGTGTATTCGTGGCGATTCACGTCGCGGAATTCCGCCAGCGACTGGATCGCGCACTCGCTCAGCAGCTTCCCGGCCGCTTCGAGGCCGGCTTTGTTGATGAAGCCAGATGCCAAGTTCGAATCTTCCGGGTAGGCAGCGCTGAGGCCGATCAGCCCGTCCAGCCCGAAGGCGGTGCCGACCGACGCCGTTGTCGAATCCCGCCGATCGCCTGCAGGTTGGCGGGGACGCCGCCGGCCGCGAGGCCGACCATTTTCACGTCAGGCGCGTAGCTCGGCTGCAGCTCTGCCGCCCAGCTCGCGGCCTGGCCACCCTGCGAGTAGCCCCAGACGATCACCGGGTCGCTTTCGGCTGATGCCGGATCCCGGCAGCTGCCTGCCGGCGCGCACGACGTCGAGCACCGCCTGACCCTCGGCCTTGCCGGCCGTATAGGTCGGGATCGAACCGTTGGTGTAGCCCTGGTAGTCGGTGATCACGACGGCATAGCCCTTCTTTCAGCGATTCGATGATCGCGCCGCCGTCGTACTCGGTGCCTTCGGCCATCTGCATCGACGGCGCGCACTGCTGCGCGAGGCCCTGGGTGCCCTCCGTTGGTCACCACCGGCCGTTCGCCTTTGCCGCTCCATTTGGCCGTCGGCACGATCACCGTGCCGGTCACCCAGTCCGGCTTGACCGTGCTGGTTGGTCGACTGGTAGAGCACGGTCCACGCTTTGTTGCCGGGAGCGTGACGTTGAGATTCACGGTCGCCGGCCGATACCAGATCAGTTCGCCGGCGACGCCGATGGGTTCGTCTGACGGCGGCGTGTAGAAGGCCGATCCTGCGGGCCCTTCCACCGGCGCCGCGGAGGCCCCGGGTGCCGTCATCAGGACGAAGAGAACCAAAAGCGCGAACACTGCTCGCGCCAAAGCTGTGCGAGTAAACACTGCCAACACCCCTCCCCTGCTTCGTTGAAGTACCTAGCGCCACCCTGCCCCGGCGCCGGGGCCCGAACGACAGCCCCTTGCCCGGCACGGAGGCCTCCCTGGGCGCGAGTGTAGCACTGCCAGACCACTTTGTGTGCCGAGGGTGACGGCGCCTGCTTCACCCCTCAAGAGCGCGCCGGGCCGGGCGCCTCTGGAGGTCAGGATCGAGGCCCGCTGCGAGCCATGCGCTGCGTGACCGTGCGACAATGGGTCCATGACGTCGGTCGGCCAGGCAGCTCGGCTCTACAGGGGCATCGAGCCGTCGGAGCGGCACGCCCAGAGGCGCGAGCGGCTCCTCGAGGCTGGTCTCGAGGTGTTCGGCACCAGCGGATACGCGAGCAGCTCGATCCGAGCAGTGAGCGCCGCGGCGTCGCTGAACACTCGCTACTTCTATGAGTCCTTCAGCGACAGAGAGGACCTGCTCTTTCAGGTCTACAAACGCATAGTCAGCGAAGTCGCCGCCGCGGTGGTCGAGGTGACGGCGCAGGCAGAGACGATCGAAGAGAAGGCGTACGCGGGCTTGCGCGTCTCATGGACGATCCTCACCGAGGACCCACGCAAGGCGCGCGTGCTCGCGCTCGAGGTCGTGGGTGTAAGTGACCGCCTCGAACGGTTCCGCCGCGAGAACAGGCATGCCTTCGCAGACATCCTGCTTGCCAACTCGCGGCCGATCACCGGCGAGCTGCTGCGCCTGGACCCGGTGCTGACCGCGCGCTCGCTGATGGGCGCCGTCCTCGATCTGCTCGTCGACTGGATCAACGGCGATCTAGATGCGACGGTGGAGGAGATAGTCGACCACTTCACGCGGCTGTTCACGGCCGTGGTGAGCGCAGCGGTCGCCGAGGATGCGCCCACTCAACTGCTCCGCCGCCGCGGCCAGGCCTGACCCGGGCGTACGCTCCCGCGCCGCCGCGCGCCGGCTCGAGCGGCCGGCTTCGCCCCACCGGAGCCGAGAACGGGCTTGCCGGTGTAGCGTTCAGGGAGCAGACGGTCGTCAAGCCGCGCGACAGCGGGAGGACGAGCGTCCTGTCCAACTACGGAGGGATAAATGACATTGAAGCTGTCCACATGGCTCCTCGTGGCACTCGCCGGCGGAGCTTTCCTCGCGGGCTGCGGGAGCAGCAGCAACTCGACAACCAGCAGCCAGAGCACTCCCACGGCTGCCGCGACGACCGGCTCGGGCGCGGCGCCCGACGACCGCTCCGGCCGTGACACCGCTGACTCCCGCACAGGCCAAGCAGGCCGTGGCGACCTGCAAGCACAGCGTCCAGTGCGCAGTCCGCGATCCCGCACGAGCGCCAAGGGCACACTCGAAAAGACCTGCGAGAAGGCGGCCTCGAGTGGCAGTGCGGCCGCGCTGCGCCAGGTGGCCGAGGAAGCGTGCGTCGCACCTCGTCAACGCCTCGCATCTGCCCGCCGGCGTGATCAAGGAACGGGCGCTCGCCGCCTGCAAGGTCAACAGCAGCGTCGGCAGGTAGCCCGCCGCAGCGAGGGGGCTGCGGTTATTCCGCCGCGGCCTCCTCCTCCTCCTCCTCCTCCTCCTCGCCTCCGCCGCATACAGCGACTCGCGCGCGAGCTCCTGGTTCTTTGACCCGAACAGCCTGATCTCGAGCAGGTCCTGGCGGTAGTCGTCGGGAGCGATCAGCGTGAAGCGCTCGTCGATCAGCTCGCACTGGTCGACGGCGAGACCGGCGAGCTCGGCGGTCACGACGCGCCCGCCGGGGACGAGCGGGTGTCCCCACACGAGCGTCATCGAGGCCACCGCCCCGGAGTGCCCGCGCCAGACGCCGATCACCTCGTCGCACAGGTCCATGCTCCAGTCGGGGTTCCGCTCGGCGGTCTCCTCGGTGAAGTCGACGTGAGCCGAGAAGTCGCTCGGCTCCTCCTCCGCGGTCGGCGGGCAGGAAGCGCACGTAGCCGAACAGCTCGATATCCATTCGACGTGAGCGAGGTTCCGGGCACGTAGGTGCGCCCGTGCCAGCTGCGATCGGGATACCAGATGAGCTCGCCGGGCTCGCCCAGATCCTCCCGCTCGCCGTCCAGCTTCAGGGCGGCCGCCAGAAACTCCTCGCGCAGCCGCTCCGCCCAGCGGCCGTAGGGCAGCTCCTCCTGCGGGGGCTCGGCGGCGAAGCGGGGTAGGAATCGCTCCTCGGGCGGCATCGCTGTTGGCAGCCTAGCCCTCTGGCGACCGCGCCGATGCCACTCGGGTCCTCACGCCTCGCGCAGCGCCGCCGCCGCGTCCTCGGGGGCGACGATGTTGAGGTTCACGTCGGTGGAGAGCTCGAGGCCGGCCAGGTGGGTCAGGCGCGGCAGCACGTCGATCCGCCAGCAGAAATGCTCGGCCCCGCGCGGAGCGGTGCGCACCCACATGTTCAGCGGGGGACTCGAGCCGAAGTGGCGCGCCAGCCGGCACAGCCCGTCGTGCAGGAGCGCGCTGCCGGATGGGCCGTCGTCCTCGAAGCGCGGGCGCGGCCTGCGCGGGCGCGAGCATCAGCTGGAAGGGCAGGCGCGAGGCGTAGGGCGCCATCAGCACCGCCTCCTCGTCGATCGCCACGATCCGCTCGCGCAGGCGCACCTCCTCGGCGACCAGGTCGCCGAGCAGGCTCTGGCCCATCGTGCGCGTCGTGTAGGCGCCCGAGCGCTCGCGCTCGCGCGCGACCGCGGCGGGCACGAAGTCCATCGCATATAGCTGCGCGTGCGTGTGCGGCAGCGATGCGCCGGCCTCGGGCCGCTCGTTGACGATCAGCTGCACGCACGCGCTCGCGGAGTGCGCGCGCATGCGCGCGCGCCAGGTCTCCACCGCCGCCGTCACCTGCTCGAGGGGAAGCTCGGCCAGCGACAGCACCGGCTGAGGTCCATTGACGATCACCTCGTGCGCGCCCGTAGCCGGCAGCGAGGAGAGCAGCTCCGGCTGGCCCCTTCGCTCGCGGCACCTCCTCGTTCGGGGCCGCCCCGTCGAGCGGCGTGAGCGCGGGAAACAGGTTGGGGATCACCCGCACCGTCCAGCCGGGAGAGTCGGGCGGGCCGCCGCCGGGCCGCACGGCGTAGAGCTCGGGCGGCGTGCGATCCTCGTTGCCCTCGGCGAACGGGTCGCGGCCGGGATCGATCGGCTCGGGCGAGCCCTCTCGAAGCCAGCGCCCGGGCTCTCCGCCGGGGCGGCGCGAGCGCTCGCCGGCGACGATCGTCTTGTGCCCGCTCAGCGGGTCGATCCGAATCTCAGGCACGCAGCGCACCCGGTCCCGGCATCCTCACATCAGCCGTCGAGGGCATAGCGCCTGACGTCCTGTTCGAGCTTGGCGGAGCTCAGGTAGGGACCCTGGCGGATGTACTCCCGGCCGCTGCGGTCATAGAACACGGTGACCGGCGTGAACGTCGAGTCGGTGATCGCGGCGCCGGCCTGGCCGCTCTCGTCGTAGTAGCTCGGGTAGCTCACCGGGAAGGAACGCAGGAAGGCGCGCGCGTCGGCGAGGCTGCTGTCGCCCGGAGTCGAGCCCGATGAACGCCACCTGGCGTCCCTGCGCGACCGACGCGCGCTGAAAGGCGCCGAACTCCGAGCGGCACGGCACGCACCAGGACGCCCACTTGTTGATCACCACCGGGTAGCCGCGGAGCGCCGCCAGGCGCGCTCGTACGGCGTCCAGGCCGCCCGGCAAGAGCATCGGCCGCCTGGGCATGCAGCGCGGCCAGCGGCGCCGGCGAGCCCGCGAGGCGGGCGCGCATCTGGGCGAGCGTGAGCGTGGACGGCGCCGCCGGCGAGCTCGAGGAGCCGGCCAGCTGAACCAGGCCGACGGCGAGCAGGGCCAGCAGCGCCACGGCGCCCGCTGCGATCGATACCCGCTTCAGCGTCATCGCCGCAAAGGGTGGCAGATGGCATCGATTTCAATCGCGCGCCGAGCTTCGACTTCAATCTCGCCGCGACGTGCTATACCCTCTTAAAGACACGTCAGAGCCGGGTTGCTCTGAGCATCCGGCAAACGGCGCCAGTTGGGCGCCAGTCCTTCCGAGTCACGCTGAAGCCACTTCGGCGGCGACTCAGTCTCGAAGTCCAGAGCCTCAATGGCCGAGTCCACCTCAGTGGCCCGTGCGGTCGCTCCCATTCCATCTCCCGCGGAAATCTCGCGCGCGGAGAAGCTCGTGCGCGAGCGCTTCCTGCACGACGGGGAGGATCCCGCTGTCGCGCTGGCCGCCGGCACCCCCCGCAGGCGCGCGCTCGACCAGGCGCTCGCCGAGCTGAAGGCGGACCCGAAGGCCAAGCATCCATCGACCGCCTGGCGTCGCGAATTCTCGCTGCTGCTCGGCCTCGAGCGGCTGCTGTCCGAGGATGAGCCCAAGCTGGCGGACGGGACGGTGCTGTCGGCCCACCAGGTCGACGCGCTGTCGGGCACGCTCACGGCGCTGCTGGCCGAGGCGCAGCGCCCGTCTCAGGACGGCAATGGCCGTGCCGCCGCCTCGGCCTCGCCCGAGCTGCTCGCCTCGGCCGACATCCTCGGCCCGGAGGACGTCGCGGAGGCCGAGCGACTCCCAGGCCGCCCCCAGCTCGCCCGTCGCGGAGTCCGACGTCAATCGAAGAGGAAGAGGACGAGGAGGAGCCCGAGGAGGATGAGGACGAGGAGGACGACGACGACCTGGGTCCCGTCCAGCGCGCCGCGCCCGAGGAGGAGGATGAGGAGGAAGACGACCTCGAGGACGAGGTCGAGCTGATCGCCGATGAGGAGGAGCCCGAGGAGGAGCCCGAGCTTGCAAGCGACTCCGAGGAGGAGCCTCGTGACTGGGTCGAAGAGGAGGACGAGGAGGAGTCCCTGGCCGAGCAGCCGGAGGACCCCAACGCCGCCAAGCGGTTCTGGTTCGAGCACGCCACCGGCGCCGGCAAGACGGTCGCCGCGCTCGGATTCGTGGAGGCGTCGCAGACGGGCGGGGTGCTGATCCTCACCCACCGGCGCAACCTCGTCGACCAGTTCCACGGCGAGCTGCGCGACCGTGGCTACTCCAAGCGCATCAGCGGCGCCCTGCTCAAGGGCGAGGACTCGGTCAAGGTGGGCGGGCAGGGTCCGGTGACCGTCGAGACCTACCAATGGTTCGTGCGCAACGCCGGCAAGATCTCGAGCGCCTACACGATCGTCATCTGCGACGAGGCGCACACCGCCCTCGGAGAGAAGACGAGTGGCGCGATTCGCAACTGGACGGGGCCGATCTTCATCGGCATGACCGCCACCGGCGCCCTCATCGCACGGCACGTCACCGACCTGTTCCCCACTCAGACCTCGCGCTTCGACCTCGCCCAGGCGGCGCGCCGGGGCGTGATCGCGCCGCTGCGCTGCGTGCGCATCTCACCGGGCGTCGGAGTGCGCACGATCGCCAAGGTTCCACTGCGCCGCGGCGAGGTCGACACCGAGTTCGATCAGGAGGAGCTCGCCAAACTGCTCGACCAGCAGCCGTTCAACCTGGCCGTCGCCAACCTGTACCGCACGCGCTTCAACGGCGTGCCGGGTGTCGTCTACGCGGCCGGCGTACGCCACGCCTACAACCTCGCCGAGGCGTTCAGGGCCGAGGGGATCAAGGCTCAGGGAGTCTCCGGGGAGACCCCCAAGCGCGAGCTGGCCGAGATCCTCGCGCGCTATGAGCGCGGCGACATCGACGTGCTGATCAACGCCCAGCTGCTCGCCGAGGGCTGGAACAGCCCTCGCGCCACCGTCTGCGTGCACCTTGCGCCGACGGCCTCCAAGCGCATCTACCAGCAGCGCGTGGGCCGCGTCACCCGCCGGCACCCGGGCAAGGAGGCGGGGCTGGTCGTCGATTTCGTCCACCCCGCCACCAAGCACGACGACCCTGTCGTCACGCTGCACTCGCTGCTCGACCGAGACGTCTACCGTGGAGGCGCGATCGTCGTCGGGCCCGTGCGCCGCGGACGCGGACGCCGGATGCGGGTGGAGCGCCGCGTGCTGCCCGTGTGCGCCGAGGAGGAGCGGCGGTTCGCGGTCTTCGAGCGCGAGCTGTGGCGGATCGCGGTCGAGCATCTCGACTACGGCGAGCAGCACGTGTGGGCGGCTCTGGCCGGCGCGAGGGTCGCGCCCAGCGGCTGGCGAAGGGCGCGGGCGATGCTCCACTTCGACCGCACCGGGGAGCTGAAGAGCCGCTTCCTGATCACCGCCGTTCAGCGCAACAACAACCCGCAGCTGCGCTTGCGGGCGCTGACCGACATCGCCTCGCTGCGCGATCCCGACGCCTTCGACACGGCGATCGACATCATCGGCGGCTGGGGGCGCGAGGAGCGCAAGGAGGCGTCCAAGATCATGCTGCGCGCGCTG
Organism: uncultured Solirubrobacteraceae bacterium; assembly: GCA_963730575.1. Taxonomy (GTDB): domain Bacteria; phylum Actinomycetota; class Thermoleophilia; order Solirubrobacterales; family Solirubrobacteraceae; genus Palsa-744. The sequence goes on along the minus strand of CAVSSG010000004.1, from coordinate 149,119 downwards.
GTGGAGCGGCGGATCGGCAGGCGCGACCAGGCCAACGCCTGGATCTGGCGCCTGGCCGAGTACACCCGCGACGTGCACGAGGAGTACGCGGTGCAGCGCTGGCCGGAGACCAAGCGGCTGCTCGGCCTGCTCGTCAACTCGGCGGGCGGCGCGCACGCGCGCAACGCCCGGCGGCTGATCCACGCTGCGCGAAAGCAGGACCGCCGCCTGGCCGCGGCGCTGCTGGCCGCGGCGCTCGCCCATACGCCCGAGGCCGAGGAGGCGCTGCGCGGGGCGCGCACGCGAATGGCCCGCAAGCCGCCGGCGCTCGCCCGCGAGCTGCTGCGCAACTTCCCCAAACGCAGGGCCCGCAACGCTCGGCGCAGGCGCAAGGGCGCGAAGGGCGGCTCAAACGGGGCGGGCCCCGGCGTGCGAGACCGCTGCGGCGAAGGGCGTCAGCGCCGGTTCGCTCGGCCGGGCACGGACGGCGGGACAGCAGGCGCGCCGATTCGACGCTGTCGGATGCCTTCTCGAACGGGCCCGGCGGGCAGGCGAGCGCCAACGGGCTGCAGAGCGGCGCCCGCGAGACGTTGCAGCGCAGCGTCGAGGACGCGCTCAACAACGCCGAAGAGTGACCGCCGCGCTCGCTCAGGTCGACGATCCTAGCCGGCTTCTCGCAGATGAACCTCGCCGGCCGCGAGCGCGGTGTGCCCGCCGCCGGGCAGGGCCGACAACCAGGCGCCCGGTCCCGTCGATGCCCTCGGCGCGCCCCTGCTGCAGGGTCGCCGGCCGGGTCCGTGCGCCCCCCACACGATCTCGCGGCCGCGCAGCGCGTCGAGCGCGCGCCAGGCCGTGAGCGTCGCGCCCTGCTCCTCGGCCAGCCGTCGCTCGAGCGCCTCAAGCAGCCGCGCTGAGGGTCGGCTCGATCTCCCGCGGCGAGTAGCCGAGGGTCGCCGTCCTCTCGCGCAGCTCGGCGGGCATCTCCTCGCGGGCGCAGCGCCACGTTCAGGCCGATCCCCAGGACCGCCCAGCCCTCCTGCGGGCGTCCCTCGACGAGGATCCCGGCGAGCTTTGCGAGGCCGTCCGCGCGCGGGATGACGACGTCGTTGGGCCACTTGATGCGGGCATCCTCGCCCGCGCACGTCACACGACCGCCACGGCGGCGATCAGCGGCAGCAGCGGCGGCGGGGAGCGCAGGATGAGCGACATCAGCAGCGAGCTGTCCGCGGGCGCGACCAGCGCCGGCCCTGGCGTCCGCGCCCGGCGGTCTGCAGCGAGGCCGTCACGAGCGTTCCGTGCGGCGCGCCCGCGATCGCCAGCCGGCGGGCGCGGTCGTTGGTCGAGTCGGTGCTGCGCAGGTGCACGCGTGGTCGGCCGAGCGCGCTCACGCCGGCTCGCAGCAGATCTCGTCGTCGCGCCCGGCGCCGCAGCTGCTCGGCGGCCGAGCCGCGGTTGACGGCGAGCGCCGCCATGCGCTGGGCGTCCTCGTAGAGCAGCAGCTCGCCGGCGGCGACGTCGGCGAACGTGGAGGCGTAGCGGCCGCGGTGGACCTGGCCTGCGACCTGCACCGTCACCGCCTCGCCGAGCCGCACGCCCGCCGAGGAGAGCAGGGCGTGGGACGCGTCGAGGATCAGGTTGCCGAAATGGTCGGCGCGAAGCACGTGGGCGACCAGCGCGCCGTCGCGGTGCGCGCGCGGGGAAGCTCGAGCCCACGCAGCTCCTCCACGGCCAGCGGCTCGCCCACGGCGGCGAGCGGCTCCCCGCGCGGCCAGCGCGGCGGCCACCGGCGCGAAGATGTCGCGGCCGTGGAAGGTCGCCGACACCGGCTGCAGGCGCTCGGGCGAGCGGCCGATGTCGACCGCCTCGAGCACGCCTCCGAGGCGCTCGGCGGCCAGCATCAGCAGGCCGTTGTCGGGGCCGACGAGCAGGCGCTCCTCGGACGCGCGTGCGCAGCGCCACCGCCCGCCGCGCGTCTGCTCCGCCGGCGCCGACCGTCGGGTCGACGACCGCGAGGTGCACGCCGGCGGGCAGGTAGGCGAGCGCGTCGCGCAGCACGAGCGCGCCGGTGAGCACGTCGTGGCGGGGGATGCCGTGGGTGAGGTCGATCACGCGGGCGCTCGGGGCAGCGCCGGGCGATCACCCCGTGGCAGACGCCGACGAACTCGTCGTCGTGGCCGTAGTCCGACAGGAAGCTGATGAGCGGAGCGGCTCAGCGCTCCGCGCTCCTGCCGCAGTCGGCGAGGAGCGCCTCGATCAGGCCGTCGATGTCGTGGCGCTCGGCCTCGACGTGGGGCTCGAGGCCGTGCTCGCGCAGCGTCTGCTCGTGGTGACCGGGCCGATCGAGACGATGCGCGTGGCGCAGAGATGCCGTGCCGCGCAGCCCGCGCCGCGCCGTGGTCGCCGCCGGCCCGCGCCCGCTGAATCCATGCCTCCAGGAAGAAGCGCACCGTCGAGGAGGAGGTGAACGTGATGTAGTCGGCGCGTCCGCGCGGCCGCGAGCGCCGGCGCCGAGAGCGGCTCGGCGACGGTCTCATACAGCGCGAGCACGTCGACCTCGGCCCCGCGCGCGCGCAGCGCGTCGGGGAGCACGTCGCGCGCCTGGCGCGCGCGCGCGATCAGGGCGCGACGCGACCGGCACCGCGCGAGCGCCTGACGAGCCCCTCGGCCACGAAGCGCTCGGGCACGACGTCGGCGCGATCCCGCGCTCGGCCAGCGCCGCGGCGGTGCCCGGCGCCGATCGCCGCCACCCGCGCGCCGGCCAGCGCGCGGGCGTCGCGCCCGCCGGCGGCGAGCCGCTCGAACAGCGCGCGACACCGCGTTGGGGCTCGTGAGGCAGACGAGGTCGTAGCGGCGACGGGTCGAGCGGCGGGCCGGGCAGCGGCTCGATCGCGGATCGCCGGGGCCTCGAACGACCCGGCACCGAGCGCGTCGCAGGCGCTCGCGCCAGCTCGCTCGCCTGCGCCCGCGCGCGCGTCACCGCCACGGTGCGCCCGGCCAGCGGCGCGCGGCTGCGCCAGGCGAGCTGCTCCGCGAGCGCGGCGACCGGCGCCCACGACCGTGATCGCCGGCGCGCGGATCTCCTCGCGCGGCCGCTGCGGCGATCGTCGCAGCGGTGCCCGGCACCGTGCGCTGGTCGGGCAGCGTGCCGCGCTTCCACGATCGCCGCCGGCTCGGCGGCGGGCGCCCGGCGGCGATCAGCGCCTCGGCGATCGCCGGCAGCCGGCGCACCGCCCATGTAGAAGACGAGCGTTCCCGGGAACGCGGCCAGCGCCGCCCAGTCGAGGCCGTCCTCGGCGTCCTCGGTCGCGGTCCTCGTGGCCGGTGACGAGCGCCACCGCGCTCGCGAGCCCGCGGTGGGTCACCGGGATCCCCGCGTAGGCGGCGGCGGCGACGCCCGCGGTCACGCCCGGGACGACCTCGAAGGGGATCCCCGCCGCGCGCAGCGCGAGCGCCTCCTCGCCGCCGCGGCCGAACACGAACGGGTCGCCGCCCTTCAGGCGCACGACCGTCGCGCGCCGCCGCGCGCGCGCTCGACCATCAGCGCCTCGGTCTGCTCCTGGCGGACCGACGCGCCCGCCGCCCTCCTTGCCGACGAACACCAGCTCGGCGTCGGCGCGCGCGCCGTCGAGCGCCCCCGCGGGGATCAGGCGGTCGTAGAGGATCACGTCGGCCGCGGCGATCAGCTCGAGCGCGCGCGCGGTGAGCAGGCCGGGGTCGCCCGGGCCGGCGCCGACGAGGTACACGCGGCCCGGCGCTGGCTCAGGCGCTTCGCAACGCGCGCCATCTCCTCCGCCCGCGCGCAGCAGCTCGCCGGCCCCGGCGCGCGCAGCCGCGCCGCCACGTCGCGGCCCAGCGCCTCGGGGTCGTCGACAGCTCGCCGAGCAGCTCGTCGCTGAGCCACGCCGAGCCGTCGGGCAGGCCGACCAAGGCGCGCAGCTGCAGGCCGCCGTCGCCGGCGGGCCGCGCGCAGGCGCCGAGCGGCGTGTGGCAGCTGGCGCCGAGCGCGCGCGCCAGCGCGCGCTCGGCCCGCAGGCACGCGAACGTGTCGGCGTCGCTGATCGCCGCGCACCGCGCGCGCGACGCGCTCGTCCCCGGCGCGGCCCTCGAGCGCGAGCATGCCCTGGCCGGGCGCCGGCACGAAGCGCTGCGGGTCGAGCACGGCGCCGGCGCTCGGCTCGCGGCCCAGGCGCTGCAGTCCGGCGCGCGCGAGCACGATCGCGTCGAAGCTCGCCCTCGGCCGAGCCGGCGCAGGCGGGTGTCGACGTTGCCGCGCAGTCGCCACCACCTCGAGGTCCTCGCGCGCGGCGCGCAGCTGGGCGGCGCGGCGGATGCTGCTCGGTGCCGACCCGCGCGCCGGCGCGCCAGCTCGTCCAGCCCGTCGGCTCCGCACAGCACGTCCTCGCGGCGCTCGCGCGCGCGGGCGCGCCAGCAGCGCCAGCCCGGCGGCCAGCTCGCCGGGCACGTCCTTGGCGGAGTGCACGGCGAGGTCGATCCGCCGGCGCAGCAGCGCCTCCTCGAGCTCGACACCCAGCGCGACTTGTCCTGCGCCGGCCGCGCCCCGGTCCCCGCCGGTCAGCGACGGGACGATCTCGCAGCCTGCCCAGCAGCTCCGCGCGACCAGCCCGGCCTGCGCCAGCGCGAGCGCGCTGCCGCGCGTCCCGATCCGCATCAGCGCTCGCGACGGCGGCGCAGGTCGTGGACCTCCGCCAGCTTCCCCGATCGGCTCCTGCGGGCGACTGCGTCCGTCCTCGCCGCAGCGCGAACAGCTCGCGCACGAGCTCCAGGCTCGCGTGGCCGCGGTCCTCGCCGAGGCTGCGCAGGCGGATCGTCGGCTCGTGCAGCAGGCGGCTCACCACCGCTCGCGCGATCGCCTCGACGCGCGCGAGGTCGCGCGGGGAGGCCGACTCCCAGCGCCCGGCGTTCTCGGCCAGCACCTGCTCGACGATCGTCGTCGCCGCGCTCGCGCAGCGCGCCGATCGTCGGCAGCGCGTCGAGCTGGCCGAGCCAGCGCGCGAAGCGGCGGATCTCCTCCTCGACGATCTCGAGCGCCTGCGGGCGCCTCGCTCGGCGCGCGTGTTGAGGTTGCGCGCGACGACGGCCTGGAGGTCGTCGATGTCGTACAGGCTCACGCCCTCGAGCTCGCCGCAGCCCGGGTCGATGTCGCGCGGCACCGCGATGTCGATCAGCAGCAGCGGGCCGCCCGCCGCGCTCGCGCATCACCAGCTCGAGCTCCTCGCGGCCGACGATCGGGTGCGGCGAGGAGGTCGAGGAGAGCACGATGTCGGCCTCGCAGCAGCTGCTCGGGCAGGCCGTCGAGGCCGACGACCGAGCCGCCGAAGCGCTGGGCGAGGCTCAGCGCGCGGTCGGCGTGGCGGTTGGCGACGAAGATCGTGTCGGCGCCCTGGTCGGCGAGCGCCCGGGCGGTCAGCTCGCTCGTCTCGCCGGCGCCGATGATCACCACGTGGCGCTCCTGCAGCGTCGCCGAGGACGCTCAGCGCGAGCTCGACCGCCACCGACGGGACGCTCACGCGGCTGGAGCCGATCGCCGTCTCGGTGCGCACGCGCTTGCCGGTCGTCAGCGCGGCGGCGAACAGGCGGTTGACAGCGGCCCGGTGCACCCCGCCCGCATCGCCGCCTCGTAGGCGCGCTTGACCTGGCCCTGGATCTCGGCCTCGCCGACGATCATCGACTCCAGGCCCGCGGTCACGCGGTACAGCTGGCGGGCGGCGTCGCAGTTGCGCGGCGAGTAGATCGCCTCGGCGAGCTCGGTCGGGCGGATCGACGGCGTGGCGGGCGAGCAGGCCCAGCACGTCGGACTCGGCGCGCACGGGGTCGCCCACCACGAGGTAGACCTCGGTGCGGTTGCAGGTCGAGATCACGACCGCCTCGCGCACCTCGGCGGTCGCGGTCGGCCTGCTGGCGAACTCGCCCGCCTCGGGCTCGGTGAACGCCAGGCGCTCGCGCAGCGCCACCGGCGCCGTCTTGTGCGAGATGCCGAGCGCCAGCAGCTCGCTCATGCCAGCGTCGACTCCGCGCGCGGAACGTCGAGCTCCTCCGGCTCGGCCGCGCTGCTCCTGCTCGAGCAGCTCGCCCAGCTCGCGCTCGATGCGGCTGAGGCGGATGGCCATGATCGCCACGTAGACGAGCACGAGCACGAACACCACGATGTAGGCGCCGGCCACGTACTTGCCCGCCGTGTGCAGCGGCAGCGCCGGCAGCTCCGCGAGCGCCACGCGCGGCCATCAGCTGCCCGGCCTTCCCGCCGCCCGCGCGCTCATCGCTCGTCGCGGGCAGCTGCGCCGGGGCCGCGCTGCGCGGCCGGCGTCGCGGCGCCTCGCCGGCCCAGCCCGGCCGAGCTGTGCGCGCTCGCCCGGCGATCGGCCGCCGGCGCAGCGCGCGCAGCTGGGCGCGGGTGTGCTTGGCGGTCAGCTCGAACTTGCACAGCGTCGCGAACAGCAGCGCCATCGCCGAGCAGCGACACGAGGAACGTGAGCGCCATCGCGGCCGGCAGGTTCGAGGTGCTGCCGAGCACGCGCGGATGCAGGTAGGCGGTCGACAGGCGCACGGCGATGAAGTTCAGCGGCACGAACGCGCCGGCGGTGATCGCGAACACCGAGGCGTAGCGCGCCTGGCGCTCGGGATCCTCGATCGCGAAGCGCAGCGGCTGGTAGGTCGCGTACAGCAGGAACACGATCAGGAACGACACGAGCGTCGGCTCGCTCCACACCCACCAGTGCCCCCACGAGCCCTTCGCCCAGATCGAGCCGGTGATGAGCGCGCCGACGGCGAAGATCAGGCTCATGTGGATGGCCACGTAGGAGCGCATGTCCCAGCGCGGGTCGCGCGTGCGCAGGTGCAGGATCGCCGAACACCCCGCCGAGCACGAACCCGCACAGCGCGATGATCGCCAGCGGCACGTGCACGTAGAAGATCTTCTGCAGGAAGCCCTGTTCGGCTTCGAGCGGCGCGTAGAAGAAGACGAGCGCGAGCGCGACCGCCATCACGACGACCGTGGCGATGCTCAGAGCGCGCAGGCCCCTGCCGTAGGAGTCGAATCGCCGGCACGGCGGTGCTTGGTGTCAGAGGAGCCGGCCGGATGCCGGCTTGAGGATTGCATTCAGTCCTCCAGGAGGAAATCGAACAGGGCGAAGGCGATCAGCCCGAACACCAGATCATAGAGCCCCAGCGTCAGCAGCCAGCGCGCCGGCGGCCCCGCGGCGTGGGTCGAGCGAGAACAGCGGCAGCGGTCGCCCGCGCGCCGCCGATCACGACCGGCACGAGCAGCGGCAGCGCCAGCAGCGGGCCCAGCAGGTCGCGCGCGCGCGTGCGCACGGCGAGCGCCGCCACGAGCGTGCCGATCACCGCCACGCCGAGGTCGCCGAGCGCGAGCACCGCGAGCAGGCCCGGCAGCGCCTGGCCGAGCGACGGGCCCAGCAGCAGCAGCGCGAACGCCGGCACCGCCACGAGCTCGAGCACCGCCAGGTAGGCGAGCAGCGCGAGCGCCTTGGCCAGGAACAGCGCGCTGCGGTCGACCGGCGCCAGCAGGAAGCCGTCGAAGCCGCCCTCCTCGGCGTCGGCGACGAACAGGCGGTTGACGCCGAGCATCGCGGCGAACAGCAGCGTCACCCACAGGATGCCGGCCGCGAGGTCGCCTTCGACGCTGTTGCGGTTCAGCGCGAAGTGGAACACCACGAACGTCGTGACGGCGAACAGCGACATGCCCGGCACGGACTCGAGCGTGCGCAGCTCGACCAGCAGCTCCTTGCGCAGCAGCGCGCCGACGGTCGCGGCCAGGCCCGGGGGCTTCGCCCGCGCGGAGCGCGCCTCGGCGCGCGCCGTCGCGCTCGCCCCGCGACGGGGCCTCGGCCCGTGGCGCTCACCGGTACAGCTCCGCGATCGGCGCCGGGCTCGACGTCGCCGGCGCCGCGCGCACAGCGCCACCCGCCCGCGCGCAGGCCGAGCACGAGGTCGGCCTCGGCCAGCCCGCCGGAGGGGTCGTGGCTGCAGATCACCCGCGTGTGCCCGCAGGCCGGCTCCGATCAGCGGCTCACCAGCTCGACGGCGGCGGGGTCGAGGTTCGCGTAGGGCTCGTCCAGCAGCAGCAGCTCGGGGTCGTGCAGCACGGCGCGGGCGACGGCCACGCGCTGGACCATCCCGCGCGAGAGCGTCCGCAGCGGCTCGGCCGCGCGCTCGGCCATGGCCACGGCCTCGAGCAGCTCCTCGACGCGCGCTTCGCCGACGCCGTGCAGGCGCGCGTGGAAGCGCAGGTTCTCGCGCGCGCGTCAGCTCGCGGTAGAGCAGCGGCTCGTGCGCGAGCAGGCCGATCCGCCCCCGCACCGCCCAGGCCTCCTCGGGAAGCGCCGAGCCGAGCACGCGCACGTCGCCCGCGTGCGGGCGCAGCAGCGTGGCGAGCACGCGCAGCAGGGTGGTCTTGCCGGCCCCGTTGGGCCCGAACACGACGAGCGTCTGCCCCTCGGCGCAGCGACAGCGAGACATCGCTGAGCGCCTCGCGCTCACCGTAGTGCCGAGCGAGCCCCTCGAGCAGCGAGCGCCGCCACGCTCAGGCTCTCGACACCTGCAGCGCGTGCGCGCTCTGCGCCCGCGCGATCAGCTCGCGCACCGCCTGCTCTGCCCTCGGGGTGTCGCCGGCACGCAGCAGCGCCACCGGGTCGGGGTCGCCGTTGACGATCCCCTCGAAGAACTCCTTGCGCTCCTGGTAGGTGGGCAGCGTGCCCTTGGCCCAGCCGCGCACCTCGTTGAGCAGCACCGCCAGCCGCGCGTACGGCTCGCCGAAGGAGCCTTCGATCTCCCGCTTCATGCGCTTGGCCAGCGCCGGCGAGGCCCCGGCGGTCGAGATCGCGATCGCCAGCGGGCCGGTGCGCACGATCGCCGGCAGGATGAAGTTGCACAGCGGCGGCACGTCGACGACGTTCACGAGCATCGCCCGCTCGCTCGGCGTCGGCGAAGACCGCGATGTTCACGTCGGTGTCGTCGGTCGCCGCGATCACCATGAACACGCCCTCGAGGTCGCGCGGCGCCGGCGTACTCGCGCTGCTCCCAGCGGATCGAGCCCTCGCGCGCGTACTCCTGCAAGCGTCGTCCAGCGCCCGCGGCGCGATCAGCGTGACCTCGCCGCCGCAGGCGAGCAGCCCCTCGACCTTCTCGAGCCCGATCGCGCCACCGCCGACCACCACGCAGCGCCGGCCCTCGAGTTTCAGGCAGGCGATGTAGAAGGGCGTGTCGAGCATCCCCTGCACGCAGCTCTGGTCGCAGATTCCCCTGCGCAGCTGACAGACGCACTCCTTGCCTGCATAGGCCTGGGCGGGCATGACCCAAGCCTAGCCGCAACCGTTATCCCTTCGGCAGTCCGCGCCCCAGCGCGCGCGCCCCCACGCGCGCAAGCGCCACGCGCGCCGTGGCGCCAGGCGCCGCTCGCGGTCGGACTCGCGCGCCGAGCGCATGCTCGCCACCGCCCGCGCCGCGCGGACCGTCACCTCGTCGTAGGGGCCCCACCACAGCCCGCGCGTGCCGGGGGGATCCCAGGTGATGAGCTTCTCCTGCGCGCACGCCCGCAGCCCGCTCTGACCGAGCGTGCGGCCCAGCCCGCCTCCCGCGGCCGCGCCCCACGGGCCGCGCGAGACGGTCGGGCCGGGGAGATGGTCGTTGAGCCACACCATCCCCGCGTGCAGCTCGCGCGCGATCCGCAGCGCCTGGTAGCGGTCGGCCGTCCACACCGATGCGCCCAGCCCGTACTCGGAGTCGTTGGCCAGCGCGATCGCCTCGTCGACCGAGTCGACCGCCATGACCGCCAGCACCGGCCCGTCGAGCGGCTCGCGCATCAGGCGCATCTGCGTGCGTGGCGCCGGTGATGACCGCGGGCGCGTAGAACGACGCCCCCCTCGCACCCCGCGCGGGCTCACCGGGCCGCCGCAGTGCAGCTCCGCGCCCTGCGCGACCGCCTCCTCCACCAGCTCGTGCAGGTGCTCGGCGCGGCGCGCCGAGGCGAGCGGCCCGACCTGGATGCGGGGGTCGGCGGGGTCGCCGACCCTGAGCGCCGTGGCGCCCCTGCACGAGCAGCGTCGAGAAACCGCTCGGAGACCTCGCGCAGCGACGTACACGCGCTCGATCGAGCCGCGCGCCTGGCCCGCTCCGGCGCAGCCCGCCCACAGCGCGCCGGCCGCCGCGTGCTGCAGCTGGGCGTCGGCGAGCACGAGCATCGCGTCCTTGCCGCCGAGCTCGACGGTCACCTCCTTCTCGCGCGACACGCACGCCCGCGCCACCTCGCGGCCGATCGCGGGCGAGCCGGTGAACAGGATCTTGTCCACCGGCGCCTGCGCGAGCGCCACGCCGACCTCGGCGCCGCCGTGCACGATCCGCACGAGCCCCTCGGGCAGGTCCGCGCGCGCCAGCACCCGCGCGATCCGCTCGCCCGCGAGGCCCGCTCGCGCCGCGGGCTTGAACGCCACCCCGTTGCCCGCCAGCAGCGCCCCGGCGATCTGGCCGAGCGGCTGCGCGAAGGGGGCGCTGCCGGCGCCGATCACCCCGACCACGCCGTATGGCTCATACGCGATGCGCGCGCGCTTGGCGAGCGACATCGAGCGGTGGATCCCCACCCGCCGCCCGCCGAGCACGTCGGCGCCGTCCTCGCGCGATCCAGATCAGCGCGTCGATCGCCGCCAGCAGCTCGAGCGCCGCGATCTCCGCGCGCGGCCGGCCCTGCTCGCGCGCCAGCCCCTCCTGCAGCTCGTCGAAGTCGTCGATCACCGCCTGGGCCATCCTGCGCATGTACCTGGCCCGGTCCTTCACCCGCAACAGCGCCCACAGCGGCTGCACCTTCGCCACCTCGCCGACCACCTCGTCGATCTGCGCCGGCGGCGTGACCGTCAGGCTGCCGAGGACCTCGCCCGTCGCCGGGTCGCGCGCGAGGAGCTGCTCCGGCGCTCGCGGTCTCGCTCACGGGCGTGCTCATGTGCAGCGATTATCGCTCGCTCGGGGCCGCGCGCCCGGCGAATCTCCGCCAGGCGCTGGGCCAGCTCCGCCTCCGCCTCGTCGGGCTCGTAGAAGCGCTCGCCCACGACGCCCTCGGGCAGGAGCTCCTGGGGGAGACGTGCCCGGGGCGCTCGTGCGGGGAGTCATAGCCGCCGGTCTGCTGGCCCGGGCGCGCTCCCGGGCGCAGCCACGCCGGGCACCGGCGCCGCGCCGTGCTCGCGCACGTGCGACTGCGCGGCCGCCAGCGCACGCCCGGCGGCGTTCGACTTCGGCGCCAGCGCGAGGTAGATGGCCGCCTGCGCGAGCGCGTAGCGGGCCTCCGGCAGGCCCACGCGGTCGACCGCCAGCGCCGCGGCGGTCGCCACGCGACAGCGCGCCCGGATCGGCGTTGCCGATGTCCTCGGAGGCGAGGATCACCATCCGCCGCACGATGAAGCGGGGGTCCTCGCCGCCCTCGAGCATCACCGCCAGGTAGTACAGCGACGCGTCGGGGTCCGACCCGCGCGTGGCCTTGATCCAGGCGGAGATGTAGTCGTAGTGGCGGTCGCCCTGTTTGTCGAACAGCACCGCCCGGCGCTGCAGCGCGTCCTCGACGCGCGCGAGCGTCACGCGCTCCTCGCCCAGCTCGGCGGCCGTGGCGGCGGCCAGCTCGAGCGCGTTCAGCGCCGTGCGGGCGTCGCCTTCGCTGCGCGCGGCGAGGAACTCGAGCGCCTCCTGCGCCACGCTCGCCGTCACCTCCCCCGCGGCCGCGCGCGCGCAGCACGGCCTCCACCTCCGAGGCGCTCAGCGCCAGAAGCGCATACACCCGCAGGCGCGAGAGCAGCGCGCCGTTGACCTCGAACGCGGGGTTCTCGGTGGTCGCGCCGATCAGCGTGATCACGCCCTCCTCGACGGCCGGCAGCAGCGCGTCCTGCTGGGCCTTGTTGAAGCGGTGGATCTCATCGAGGAAGAACACCGTCGTCCTGCGCCGCTGAGTCGCGCGGCGGTGGGCGGCGCGCTCGATCACCGCGCGGACCTCGGCGCGTCCCGCCTGCACGGCGCTCAGCTCCTCGAACGCCGCCCCGGAGTGCTCGGCCACCATCCGCGCCAGCGTCGTCTTGCCCGATCCCGGCGGCCCGTACAGCACCATCGAGTGGGGCTTGCCCTGCTCGATCGCCGTCCGCAGCGCCGAGCCCTCGCCGAGCAGATGGGTCTGGCCGACGAACTCCTCGAGCGTCGCCGGGCGCGCGCGCACCGCCAGCGGGTGTCGGTCCTCCTCGGTGCGCTGCCGGCCGCGGCTCGGGTCCTGTCGCTCCCTCGCCCGCGGTGCTCTCGTCGAACAGGGTGTCCATCGGTTGAGTATCGCGCCGAAAGCGGCAAATACGGCCGGCGTTCCTCAGGAGCCCTTGGAAGGTTGCCGATAAGGAGGTGTCGAACTCCTACATCCGGTGCTCCACGTCAATCGCACTCCCAGCCTCCTGAAGGGAAGGCCCGCGGCCGATGAGCGTCGGCGCGGCCGAGCTGCTGCCCGGGGCCGGAGGTGGCGGCCTCGACTTCGCTCGAGCCGCGAGCGGAGACGTCGCCGCGCGCTCCCCGCTGCAGCTGTTCTGGCGGCGCTTGCGCCAGGACCGCGTCGCGCTGGTCTCGCTCGCCTTCATCGTGCTGCTCGTCGTCGTCGCGATCGCCGCGCCGCTGGTCGTGAGCCTGCTCGGCCTGCCCGGGCCCGTACGTGCAGAACCCCAACCTGACCAACGCCTTCGGCAGCCCGCTGGGGCCGAGCCTTGCGCACCCGTTCGGCGTCGACCAGCTCGGCCAGGACGTGATGTCGCGCGTGATCTACGGGACGCGCGTCGCGCTCGAGGTGGGGATCCTCGGCACCGCGCTCGCGACCGTGATCGGCGTCGTCGTCGGCCTGCTCGCCGGCTTCTATCGCGGCTGGGTCGACACGCTGCTCTCGCGCCTCACCGACGTCGTGCTGTCGATCCCGATCCTGCTGCTGGGCCTGGGCGTGGCCGCCGCGTGCGGCGTGCGGGGCTGCGTGTCGGCAGCGATCCAGCCCGGCCTCGGGGTGATCATCTTCATCATCGCGCTCGCCAACTGGACCGTACATCGCGCGGATCGTCCGAGGCCTCGTGCTGTCCCTGCGCGAGAAGGAGTTCGTCGAGGCGTCGCGCTCGCTCGGGGCCTCCAACGCGCGAATCATGTTCCGGGAGATCCTGCCGAACCTGATCGCGCCGGTGATCGTCTACGCGACCCTGCTGATCCCGCTGAACATCCTGCTCGAGGCGGCGCTGTCGTTCCTCGGCGTCGGCGTCCGCCCGCCGACCGCCAGCTGGGGGCAGATGATCGCCGCAGGCGACGCCGATCTTCAACACCGCGTGGTGGTACATGACCTTCCCGGGCATCGCGCTGCTGCTGACCGTGCTCGCGTTCAACCTGCTGGGCGACGGCCTGCAGGACGCCCTCAACCCGAGGACCGCCCGATGAACCGGCCGGCCTGTCCAACACAACGCACAGGAGGCGCCATCATGAGGCCGATCAGACAGCGGCTGCGACGGTGGCGCTCGCCGGCGCGCTCGCGCTCGCGCTCGCCGCATGCGGCTCGAGCAGCTCGAGCTCCGGCTCCGATCAGCGCGCAGCGGGATCCAGAGCCCCAAGACCCAGGCGCAGAGCGGCGGCAAACGCGGCGGCACGCTGACCGTGCTCAACCACGAGGACTTCGAACACATCGATCCGGGCGATCGCCTACTACTCGATCGACTACGAGGCCGATCTACGCGACGCAGCGCCCGCTGTTCTCCTACAAGCCGAACACGTTCGCGACGCCCACGCCCGGACATGGCCTCCGGGCCCGGCGGAAATCTCCGCCGACGGCAAGACGATCACGGTCCACATCCGCCACGGCGTCCACTTCAGCCCGCCGGTCAACCGCGAAGTGACCTCCGCCGACGTCGCCTACGCGATCGAGCGCGGCGCCAACCCGAACGTCGCCAACCCCTACTTCGAAATCTACTTCAGCTCGCTGGAAGGCGCTGAAAAGGCCAACGGCGGGCCGTTCCCGGGCATCACCACGCCGGACAAGTACACGATCGTCTTCCACCTCAGCCAACCCGACGGCGCAGATCGTCCTCGACGCGCTCGCGCTGCCGCTGAGCGCCGCCGGTGCCCGAGGAATACGCCAAGCGGTTCGACGCCAAGAAACCGAGCGAATACGGCAACTACCAGGTCGCGACCGGCCCCTACATGTTCAAGGCCAACAGCGAAGGCAAGGTGCTGGGCATCGGCTATCAGCCGGGCAAGTCGGCGACGCTCGTGCGCAACCCCAACTGGAATCCGAGCACCGACTTCAGGCCCGCCTACCTGGACCAGATCAACATCAACATCGGCGGCGACCCGACGGTGATCGGACGCCAGGTGCTGGAAGGGCTCGGACATGGTCCAGAACGACACGCCGGCCGCAGCCGATCGTGCAGCTCGCCTACGAACACTTCCGCAGCCAGCTCGCGATCTCCCCGGGCGCGGGCGACGCACTACATCGCCGTCAACAACAAGCAGGGGCCGTTCTCCAACATCGACCTGCGCAAGGCGTTCTGGGCGGCGCTCGACCGCGTGGCGATGAACAAGGCGCGCGGCGGCGTCGCTCGTGACCGACGTGATGACCCACTTCCTCTATCCCGAAATCCCCGGCTTCGAAGAGGCCGGCGGTCTGCCGGGGCCGAAGGTCGACTACAACGAACACCCCGAAGGCGACATGGCGGTCGCCGAAAAGTACATGAAGCTCGCGGGCTACCCGAGCGGCAAGTACACCGGCGGCAAGACGCTCGAGGTCGTCGGCGCGACAGGCGATCCCGACCCGAAGGACGCCGAAATCGCCAACCAGACGCTTGAAGAACCTGGGCTTCAAGACGAAACTCAGCCTCGTCGACCAGTCGGTCATGTACGCCAAGTACTGCGGCGTGCCCGCCGAAGAGATCGACGTCTGCCCGAACGTCGGCTGGGTGCGCCGACTTCGGCGACCGCCAGGCGGTGCTCGACGTGCCGTTCAACGGCAAGAGCATCATCCCATCGGGCAACAACAACTGGGGCCAGGTCAACGACCCCAGATCAACGCGGCGATGGACAAGGCGGAACTGCTCGTCGGCACCGGAAGCGCGCGCAAAGGCGTGGGCGGAGATCGACCGCGAACTGGTCGCCGACGCGGCGGCGATCCCCTACGACTGGGACAAGGCGCCGAACATCGAGGCCAAGGACGTCGCCGGCGTCGGCGATCTGTGGAACGCCGGCTCAGTGGGACTACAGCTTCACCTCGCTGAAGTAGGCGGAGGGCTGATGCGAGGTGGGCCACGCGACCCGGCGGGGCTCACCGCGCACCGCCTCACAGCCGGGCTGCGACCGCGCCCAGGGCGACGAGCTGCGACGATATGACGCGCTACATCATCCGCCGACTGCTGTGGGGAGTGGCTGCTGCTGATCCTCGTCTCGGCGCTCACGTTCGTCCTGTTCCGGATCCTGCCGACGGGCAATCCGGCGAGGCTGCGGGCCGGCCGCAACCCGAGCCCCAAGGTGATCGCCGAGATCAGCCGCGACCTGGGCCTGAACAAGCCGCTGACCGAGCAGTTCTGGATCTACATGAAGGGCATCTTCCTGCACTTCAACCTCGGCTACAGCTACTACAGCTCGGCGCTCGGTCAGGAGCCTGATCGTCGACCGGCTGCCCGCCACGATCTCGCTGGTGCTCGGTGCGTCGGTGATCTGGCTCGCCACCGGCCTGGCGGTCGGGATCGTCTCGGCGGTGCGCCGCCGCTCCAAGCTCGACCGCGGCGCGATGGGTACCGCGCTCGCTGCTCGTCTCCGCGCCGGAATACTGGCTCGGGCTGATCGCTCCTGTACCTGTTCGCCACCGACATCGGCCAGGCTGAAGGTGTTTCCCGGCTCGGGCAGCTACGTCGCGTTCTCGAGCGATCCCTGGGAATGGTTCACCTCGCTGATCCTGCCCTGGCTCGTGCTCGCCGCGGGCATCGCCGCGATCTATGCGCGCCTGATCCGCGGCAGCCTGATCGAGGTGATGGGCGAGGACTACATCCGCACCGCGCGCGCCAAGGGCCTGACCGAGCGCCGGGTGGTCCTGCGCCACGGCCTGCGCTCGGCGATCAACCCGATCGTCACGATCTTCGGTCTCGACATCGGTGTCGCTGCTCGGCGGCGCGGTGCTCGTGGAAATCGTGTTCGACATCCCCGGGATCGGGAGGCTGAGCTACGACGCGATCACGCACTCGGACTTCCCGATCATCCAGGGCACGGTGCTCGCCGCCGCGCTGTTCATCATCGTGGCCAACATCGTCGTGGACATCGCCTACGCCTACCTCGATCCGCGGGTGCGCTACTCATGAGCGCGGGCACGGCCCGCTGCTGCGCGTCGAGGACCTGCGCGTCGAGTTCCCCACCGAAGACGGCGTCGTGCACGCCGTCGACGGGATCAGCTACGAGGTCGCAGCGCGGCGGCACGCTCGGGATCGTGGGCGAGTCGGGCTCGGGCAAGACCGTCGCGTCGCTGACGACGCTGGGCCTGACCCGCGGCCACGGCGCGCGCATCTCCGGGCGCATCCTGTTCGAGGGCCGCGACCTGCTGGCGATCTCCGAGGAGGAGCTGCGCGCGATCCGGGGCAACGAGATCGCGATGATCTTCCAGGACCCGCTGTCCTCGCTGCATCCCGTTCTACAAGGTCGGCAGCGCAGCTGATCGAGGCGGTGCGCGCCCACCAGCGACGTCTCCAAGGCGACGGCGCGCGAGCGCGCGATCGAGCTGCTGGGGCTCGTCGGCATCCCCGATCCGGCCAGGCGCGTGGACGAGTACCCGCACGAGTTCTCCGGCGGCATGCGCCAGCGCGCGATGATCGCGATGGCGCTCGCCAACGAGCCCAAGCTGCTGATCGCCGACGAGCCCACCACGGCGCTCGACGTGACCGTCCAGGCCCAGATCCTCGCGCTGCTGGAGCGCCTGCAGCGCGAGCTCGGGATGGCGATCGTGATCATCACCCACGACCTCGGGGTGGTCGCCGAGATGGCCGACGACATCGCGGTCATGTACGCCGGGCGGATCGTCGAGACGGCCTCGACCGAGGTCGCTCTTCTCCGGCGCCCGAGCACCCCTACACGTGGGGCCTGCTGAGCTCGATCCCGACGCCTCGACGGCCCGCGCGAGAGGAGCTCGTGCCGATCCCCGGCAGCCGCCGAGCCTGATCAACCGCCCGTCGGGCTGTCACTTCCATCCGCGCTGCGCCTACGCCCAGCCCGACCACGCGCGCATCGACCCGCAGCTCGAGCCGGTGCCCGGCGAGCCCGAGCCACCAGGTCGCCTGCCTGCTCGCCGCGGACGACGCGCCGGCGCCTGTGGGCTGAGTTGAGCGCCGGGCGGACGCCCGATGAGGCGCTGGCCGCGTAGGCCGCCGGGAGTGGCGCCTCGTGAGCGCCCTCGTGGAGGTGCGCGACCTGGTCAAGCACTTCCCGATCACGCCGGGGGATCGTCTTCCAGCGCAGGATCGGCGCGGTCAAGGCGGTCGACGGGGTCAGCTTCGAGGTGCAGCGCGGGCGAGACGCTCGGGCTCGTCGGCGAGACGGGCTGCGGCAAGAGCACCACCGCCCGGCTGATCATGCGGCTGCTCGACGTCACCGACGGGGAGGTCCGCTTCGAGGGGCAGGACATCACGCAGCCTGAAGGGCGCAGCGCTGAAGGCGGTCAGGCGCGAGATGCAGATGATCTTCCAGGACCCCTACTCGTCGCTGAACCCGCGCAAGACCGTCGGCTCGATCGTCGGCGAGCCGTTCGCCATCCACGGCCTCGAGCAGGGCAAGGGCGAGCGCAAACGCGCCGTCCAGGAGCTGATGGAGACTGGTCGGGCTGAACCCCGAGCACTACAACCGCTACCCGCACGAGTTCTCCGGCGGGCCAGCGCCAGCGCATCGGCGTCGCGCGGGCGCTGGCGCTGAAGCCCAAGCTGCTGATCGCCGACGAGCCCGTGTCGGCGCTCGACGTCTCGATCCAGGCGCAGGTCCTCAACCTGCTGCGCGACCTGCAGCGCCGGTTCGGGCTGACGCTCCTGTTCATCGCCCACGACCTGTCGGTCGTGCGCCACATGTGCGACCGGGTGGCGGTCATGTACCTCGGCAAGATCGTCGAGATCGGCCCGAGCGAGGAGCTCTACGGCTTCCCCCGCCACCCCTACACGCGGCGCTCTGCTGTCGGCCGTGCCGGTCGCCGACCCGTCGGCCGCCGAGGCGCGAGCGGCGGCTGCTGAGCGGCGACGTGCCGAGCCCGGCCAACCCGCCCAGCGGCTGCCGCTTTCACACCCGCTGCCCGAAGGCGCAGGAGCGCTGCGCGCAGGTGGAGCCGCTGCTCGAGGACAGGGCAGGGCACCCGGCGGCCTGCCATTTTCCGCTGACGCGCGAGGAGCTCCCGGCGATGGGCGTACGATCTCCGCGATGAGCACCCCCTCGCCCGCTGCGCGGAGGCCGAGGCGCTCCTTCAGCGCCTGCTCCGCTTCAACACGGTCAACCCGCCCGGCAACGAGCGCGCCGCGCAGGAGTATCCTCGCTGCGCACCTCGCCGCGGCGGGCTTTCAGTGCGAGCTGCTCGGCGCCGAGCCCGAGCGCCCCAACCTCATGGCGCGCCTGCGCGGAGCGAAGGAGGGCCCCACGCTGTGCTACCTCGGCCACGTCGACACGGTGCTCGCGGACCCGGCCGAGTGGACGCACGACCCCTGGTCGGGCGACCTCGCCGAGGGCTTCCTGTGGGGGCGGGGCGCGCTCGACATGAAGTCGCAGGTCGCGGCCGAGATCGCCGCCGCGGCGTCGCTGGCGCGCTCGGGCTGGCGCCCGGCCCGCGGCGAGCTGCTGATCGCGGCGGTCGTCGACGAGGAGACCGGCGGCGAGCTGGGCGCCCAGTGGATCACCAAGACCCATCCGGAGAAGGTGCGCTGCGACATGCTCGTCAACGAGGGCGGAGGGGCGGTGTTCGAGTACGAGGGCAGGCGCCGCTACGGGGTGTGCTGCGCCGAGAAGGGCGTGTTCCGCTTCACCGTGATCACCGACGGGGTGGCCGGCCACGCGTCGATGCCGGCGATGGGCGAAAACGCCCTGCTGAAGATGGGGCCGGTGCTCGACCGGCTGGCGGCGCGCCAGCCCTCCTACCAGCTCACCGCCGAGCCGCAGGCGTTCCTGCGCGGGATCGGCGAGGATCCCTCCGACCCGCAGGGATCGGTCGCGCGCCTGCGCGCGGTCGACGCCCGGCTGGCGACGATGTTCGAGCCGATGCTGGGCGTCACGTTCACGCCCACCCGCATCAGGGCCTCGGAGAAGATCAACGTGATCCCCAGCCGCGCCGAGCTGAAAGTGGACTGCCGCGTGCCGCCCGGCCTCGGCGAGGAGGAGGTGCGAGCAGGGATCGCCGAGGTGCTCGGCGAGGAGGCAGGACGGAGGCTTCACGATCGAGTTCACCGAGCGCATGGCCGGCAACCGCTCGCCGATCGCCTCGCCGCTGATGGACGCGATCTCCGCGCTGGATCTCAGAGCACGATCCCGGCGCCGAGGTCGTGCCGGTGATCCTGCCCGGCTTCACCGACTCGCGCCACTTCCGCGAGGCGTTCCCCGAGTGCGTGGCCTACGGCTTCTTTCCCCAGCGCCACCAGTCGCTGCTTGAGACGCGCTCCGCTGATCCACGCCGCCGACGAGCGCATCGACGTGCGCGATCTGGCGTTTGCGACGCGAGTTCTTCCGGGACCTCGCGCGTGCGCGTGCTGGGCTGAGGCTCGGTCGAGCGACCGGCGAGCCGGAAGATTTCTTGCGCGCGAAGAATCCTCGCAAATAGCTCATGGAAGCGGCATACTTGATCGACGATGCCAAGGATGGTTGACTTGCTGGAACGGGTGAATGCCGAGGTCACTGCCGCCGTTCGCAGCGTGATCGAGGCGCCGCCGGCGCGGCTCGCACACGCGCTGCTCGCGCACACGCGCGGCGGCCACGCGCAGACCGTGAGCACGACGATCGCCCCGGTCCGCCGCGCCGCACACCTCGCTCGTGGCGGACATCCAGAACTGGGCGCTGCAGTGGGAGCCGGTCGTGGGGATCCTGTTCTTCACCGCGATCATCTTCATCCTGTGGCGGACGCTGAAGGTGATGCCGCGGGTCAAGCCGCAGCAGATCAAACCGAGCTCCAAGCAGGCGGTCTCGTTCGCGGACATCGCCGGCGTGGACGAGGCCAAGGCCGAGCTGCAGGAGATCGTCGAGTTCCTGCGCGACCCCAAGCCCTTCCAGGAACTGGGCGCGAAGGTGCCCAAGGGCATCCTGCTGCACGGCCCGCCCGGGAACCGGCAAGACGCTGCTGGCCAAGGCGGTCGCGCACGAATCCGGCGCGCAGTTCTTCGCGCAGTCGGCCGCGTCGTTCGTCGAGATGTTCGCCGGCCTCGGCGCGGCGCGCATCCGGCGGCTGTTCGCGATCGCCCGCAAGCACGAACCGGCGATCATCTTCATCGACGAGCTCGACGCCGTCGGCGGGCGGCGCGGGATGGACGTCTCCGGGGAGAAGGACCAGACGCTCAACCAGCTGCTGGTCGAGATGGACGGCTTCTCCTCGACCGGCCGCGTGGTCGTGATCGCCGCGTCGAACCTGCTCGAGAAGCTCGACCCGGCGCTGCTGCGACCCGGGCGCTTCGACCGCCAGGTGTTCGTGGTGCCTCCCGACGTCAAAGGCCGCGAGGGCGTGCTCGGGGTGCACACGCGCAACAAGCCGCTCGAGGACGTCGATCTGGGGCTGGTGGCCCAGCAGACCAGCGGGCTGACGGGCGCCGATCTCGCCAACATCTGCAACGAGGCCGCGATCTTCGCCACCCGCCGCGGCTCCAAGGCGATCGCGATGGTGGACTTCGACTCGGCGCTCGAGCGGGTGGTCGCGGGCGTGCAGTCGCGGCGCGTGCTGAACGCTCACGAGAAGCGCGTGGTCGCGTTCCACGAGGCCGGGCACGCGCTCTGCGGCGAGCTGCTGCCGTCGGTCGACCGCGTGCACCGGATCTCGATCGTCCCCCGCGGGCAGGCGCTCGGCTACACGCTCAACCTGCCCGCCGAGGATCGCTACCTGAAGACGCGCGAGGAGCTGCTCGACTACATGACCGTGCTGCTCGGCGGGCGCGTCGCCGAGCAGGTGGTGTTCGGCGCGATCACGACGGGCGCCTCCGATGATCTGCAAGCGCGTCGCCGACATCTCCCACTCGATGGTGCACGACTTCGCGATGGGCACCGCGGGCGTCGGGCGCTCCCCCGAGGGCGACGTGCGGCTGTCGGAGACCACGCTGCGGATTCGCGACGAGGAGCGCCAGGACCTGATCGAAGAAGCGCGCCGCGCCGCGCAGAGGATGATCCTCGCCCACCGCCACCAGCTCGACGCATTCGCAAACGAGCTGCTCGAGCACGAGGTGCTCGAGCGCGACTCGATCGAACGGATCATGCAGGGCGTTCCGCGGCTCGAGCGCGCCCCGGGCGTCGGCCTGCGCGTCGTCGCCGCCGCCCAGGCGCACGCCGCTCCCGCCGGCCCTGAGCGCGATCGACACCTCAAAGCCGCCTGCCGGTCCGAGCCTGTGGACGTGCACGACCCCCCATGGGAGGGCGGGGCCGGGCGTCTATAGACTGCGGCCGGTGTTCACTCGCATCGACCACATCGGCGTGGCCGTCGAGCAGCTCGAGCCGTCGCTCGAGCTCTACCGCGACAACTTCGAGCTCGAGGTGGCCCACCGCGAGGTCGTCTCCGAGCAGGGCGTGGAGGCGGTGCTGCTCGACGTCGGCGAGAACCACGTCGAGCTCCTGGCGCCGCTGGGCTCAGAGACGCCCGTCGGCAGATTCCTCGAGAAGAAGGGGCCCGGGCTGCACCACGTCGCCTACCAGGTGAGCGACATCGACGCCACGCTCGCCGCGCTGAAGCAGGCGGGGATGGCGCTGATCGACGAGCAGCCGCGCGAGCGGCATCCGCGGCTCGCGCGTGGCCTTCATGCACCCCGGCGCAACCGGCGGGGTGCTGACCGAGATCGTCGAGCCGGCCGCCGGGCGCGGAGGGCCACTGATGTCCCCGGCGGCGAAAGCACATCAGCATCGGCTTCCAGGGCGGCCAGGTGCTGGCGCTGCGGGTGTCAGACGAGCAGCTGAAGTCCCTCAACAAGGCGCTCGGCTCCGGCGGCTGGCACGAGGTCTCAAGCGAGGAGGGGCCGGTCCGCCTCGACCTCGCCCAGGTGGTCTACGTTCGCTCCGAGAGCGACGAGCTGCGCGTCGGCTTCGGCGCCTAGCCGGCCGCACGGCGGCGGCGCCCCGATGAGCACCAGGATCGGCATCGTGGGGATGCCCAACGCGGGCAAGTCCTCCCTCTTCAACGCGCTCACCAAAGCCGGGGCGGAGGCCGCCAACTATCCCGTTCACCACGATCGAGCCGAACGTCGCCGTGGTGCCGGTGCGCGACGAGCGCCTGGAGGAGGTGGCGAGGACGGTGGGCGCCTCGGAGATCGTATGGGACACGGTCGACTTCCACGACATCGCCGGCCTCGTGGCGGGGGCCCACGAGGGCGAGGGCCTGGGCAACCGCTTCCTCGCCAACATCCGCGAGACCGACGCGATCGTGCATGTCGTGCGGGCCCACGGCGATGAGAACGTGATCCATCCCGAGGGCCGCGATCGACCCGCTGAAGGATGTCGAGACGATCGAGACCGAGCTCGTGCTGGCCGACCTCGAGCAGGCCGAACGGCGCGTCGATCGGGTCGCCCGCCAGGCCCGCAGCGGAGATCGCGTGGCGGTCGCCGAGGAGGCGTGGCTGAACGAGGTCATCGCCGAGCTGCAGGCCGGGCGTCCCGTGCGCGGGGTGCCGGTGCCCGAGGACGCCCAGAACGCCGCCCGCGACCTCGGCTCGCTGACGGCCAAGCCGGTGCTGTTCGTCGCCAACGTCGATGAGGGCTCAGACGCGGTCCCGGCGGAGATCGCCGCCCATGCCGAGGCGCAGGGCGCGGGCGCGGTGGCGGTCTCCTCGCGCATCGAGGCCGAGCTCGCCGAGCTCGAGGACGAGGATGCCGCAGGCGATGCGCGCGGAGCTCGGGCGTCAGCGAGTCGGGCCTCGAACGCGTCGTGCGCGGGGCCTTCTCGCTGCTTCATCTGATCGCCTTCTTCACCGCCGGGCGAGGCCAAGCCGGCCCAGTCCTGGCACCTGCGCCAGGGGCTGACCGCCTGGCATGCCGCGGGCGAGATCCACTCGGACATCCAGAAGGGGTTCGTCCGCGCCGAGGTGATCGGCTGGCGCGAGCTGGTGGACGCGGGCGGCTACGCGGGCGCCCGCGACCGCGGCACGCTGCGCCTGGAGGGCCGCGACTACGAGATGGCCGACGGCGACGTGATCACCGTCAAGTTCACGCCTTAGAGGGGCTCGCTTCGCTCGCCAGCCGTCTCGAGCCGGTCGGCCAGACGCCGCATCCCCATCTCCCGCGCGACGCGCGCGCCGCCGCGCGAAGTCCGTGGGGCCGTCCGCGCGGGCGCTCGCACGTCGATCCGCTGGAGCGTCGCGATCTCCTTGAAGGCCCGCAGCAGCTCGTCGTTCTCGCGCAGCGCGGCCGCCGTCCGGGGGCGCATGTCGCCGTCCTCGCCCGATGACGGCCCGCTTCGCGAGCGCGGCCGTGCCGGCGAGCGAAGCGCGCCGCCTCGAGGACGTTCTCGAGCGATCCGTACCGCCGCAGCAGCTGCGCGGCCGTCTTGGCGCCGATCCCCGGCGCCCCGGGCAGCCCGTCGGAGGGGTCGCCGCGCAGGGCGATGAAGTCGGGCACGAGCTCCGGGGAGACGCCGTAGCGCTCGCGCACCTGCGCCGGGCCGATCTCGACGTGCTCCGAGCCCTTGCGCAGCTCGGCCACCGCCACGCGCTCTGAGACGGCTCCGAACAGGTCGCGGTCCGCCGGTCAACAGCAGCGCGCTTCCGCCGCCCTCCTCCTCCACCCGGGCGAACGAGAACATCACGTCGTCCGCCTCCAGGTCCGGGCTCGTGCTCACGGTCCAGCCGAGGCTCTCCAGCAGGGCCGGGGCCTTCTGCCACTGCGCCGGAAGCTCAGCCGGCATCTCCTCGCGGTGAGCGTGGTAGGCCGGGTACAGCCGCACGCGATAGTCCGCCTGCTCGGCGCCCATGCAGGCGACCACGCCGCGCACGCCGCGCGCCGGCAGGCGCGAATCGATCAGCGACAGGACCGCGTTGACCGTTCCCAGCAGGGCGTTCACCGGCCGCCCCTCGGCGTCCACGATCGATTTCGGCAGCGCGAAGAACGAGCGATACAAGAGCCACGGCACGTCGGCGATCAGCAGCGGAGCGGCCACCGCCCCAGGGTATGCCCTCGGCGGCGCCGTGGAGCGAGGCGCGCGCGGGCGACGCCGGCCGGGCCGACGCTCAGCCTTTGAGCATCCAGCAGTTTTCGCTCCACAGGAAGCGGTTGGGGCCGCTCATCAGCGGGGTGGGCAGCTCGATCGAGGCGACGTTGCCGTGCACGATCACGACGGCCGAGGGGATCGCGCGCTGCTCGGCCGAAGGCGCGCCGCGGCCGCCGGGCTCGCGCAGCAGCGTCGCGAGCTTCGCGTTCCATCGCTCGCGCGCAGCTGCGATGGTGCGCGGCTCGCGCGCAGCGGCGCGTTGAGAACGGCGCAGGCGCCCGCGCCGTTGCCGGCGAGCTCGGCGGCCACGAAGTTGCCGGCGGCCGCCGCACCCAGGCGATCTGTTCGCGGCTGCCGACCGAGTGCGCTGCCAGGGCGCTCGCGGGCAGCACGAGCCCGGCGGCGCATCCGAGCAGCGCGACGCGATGGCGAGAAGCTCATCGCGAGTTTCTCGGCGGTCGAGGCCCGCTGCTTTAGCCTCTGGCCCGCGCCGGCCACGGCGTGGACGCATGTTGCAGCGCGTGCGTCACCCGGCGGCGGCGCCTCCGGTGGCGGTCGATTCCGCGACGGCGCGGCGCCTGGGCGCCACCCTGCGGGCCGGTCGCTCACGGCGCGGCTGCGGGTGCCGGGGCGGCGCTCGCCGGCGGGCTCGCCAGAGGCTGCCGCCCGCTGTGGTCGGGCTCCGCTTTCACGCTCGTGCCGCTCTTCACGCTGAAGTAGGCCCACGTGCTCTGCAGGCCGAGGCGGGCGGCCAGTTCCGGTCCGCTCACCAGCGTCGTCGCCGCGCGATCCCAAGCACCCGGCGGAGACGATCCGCGGCGAGACGCCCGCGCGTGAGCACCTCGATCCCGCGGAAGCGTTCCCTTCACGAGGCCCCTTCAGCCTCGCGGCGGCGGCGTGGAAGCTGATGCTGAGCTTCCAGTCGTAGGCGGGGCCGCTGTCGTAGGGGTCGGCCACCCCCATCAGCCAGGGCTCGGGCGCGGAGCCGAGGAACGAGTTCTCGACGTTCTCGGTCATCCCCCCTGAGCTGGCGAAGAAGTAGGTGATCGCGGGCTCGCCGGCGTAGGTGACGATCTGCCCGGCGGTTCGCGGCGACCGCCGCGTTCGTGCTGGCGGTTTCGGCGGCCACTCCCTCGATACATCTGCGAGCGGGTGTCCGAGTACACGTCGAACCGCGACCCGCCCGCGTGCGCGGTCAGCGCGTAGGTGCGGCTGGCCACCGCCTGCGCCTCAAGCGCCGCCAGCGGCCAGCTGGAAGGCTCCTCGGCGGAGACCACGCCGCGCACGTAGCGTTCGAGCGGAACCTTCTGCACCTTCGAGCCCACCAGCACGCGCACATAGCGCCTGCGCGGGCGCCTGCCCGAGCGCGGTGCCGGTGTAGTAGTGGGCGAGGATCGCCTGATAGGAGTAGCCGTGCTGTGCGTACCCGAGCGCGCCGTCCTGGCTCATGCCCACGCCGTGCCCGTCCCCGGCGCCCGTGATCACGAGCGTCGAGGCGGCCGGCGGCGCCCGCCCACAGCAAGCGTCGAGATGAGGCTCGCGGCCAGGACCTGGAGGAAGGCGTGAAGACGGTGGTAGGTTGGTCTCGTGGTGGGCATCCGTGCTCGGTGGGCTCAGATCGGCGGGCGAGGCGAGTCGCCCGGCAGGTGCATCCTGCACACATCCCCGATCGGGCGGATTGCGCCGTCGCTGAGCGCTACCGCGGCAAGGACGGCCGAGTGTTTGGGTGCGCCGCGGGCACGCCGCCCGGCTCGGCGGCCGTCGCGCGGTGACGCGGGCGCGATGAGCGCACGGATGCCGGGGCCGCCGATGAGTCGGCCGTGCTCGAGCGCGTTCCCACGGAGCTCTACATCGGCGGGCAGTGGCGCGCCGCCATCCGCGGGCGGCACGCTCGCGGTCGAGGACCCGTCCACCGAGGAGCCGCTCGTGGAGGTGGCCGACGCCCAGGTCGAGGATGCGCTGGCGGCGCTGGCGGCGGCGGCCGACAAGCAGGCCGAGTGGGCCGCCACGGCCCCGCGCGAGCGCGGGGAGATCCTGCGCCGCGCCTACGAGGCGATCGTCGCGCAGACCGAGGAGCTGGCGCTGCTGATGACGCTCGAGATGGGCAAGGCGCTCGCCGAGTCCCGGGCGGAGATCTCCTATGCCGCCGAGTTCTTCCGCTGGTTCTCCGAGGAGGCCGTCCGCATCCACGGCCGCTACATGGTCAACACCACCGGCAAGGGCCGCATCCTCACGATGCGCCAGCCGGTCGGCCCCTGCGTGTTCGTCACCCCCTGGAACTTCCCCACCGCCATGGGCACCCGCAAGATCGCCCCGGCGATCGCCGCCGGCTGCACGATCGTGGTGAAGCCCGCCCAGCAGACGCCGCTGTCGATGCTCGCCCTGGCGAAGATCCTGGAGCAGGCGGGACTGCCCGGCGGAGTGCTGAACGTGATCACCGCCAGGCACTCGGGTGCGGTGATCGAGCCGCTGCTGAAGGACCCGCGCACGCGCAAGCTGTCCTTCACCGGCTCGACCGAGGTCGGGCGCAAGCTGATCGAACAGTCGGCCGAGCAGATCCTGCGCGTGTCGATGGAGCTGGGCGGCAACGCGCCGTTCCTCGTGTTCGAGGACGCCGACCTCGACGCGGCCATCGACGGCGCCATGCTCGCCAAGATGCGCAACGTCGGCGAGGCCTGCACGGCCGCCAACCGCTTCCACGTGCACGAGTCGCTGGCCGAGCGGTTCGCCGCGCGGGCTCGCCGAGCGCATGGCGCGCGCTGAAGGTCGGCCGGGGCACCGAGCCGGACGTCGACGTCGGCCCGCTGATCGACGAAGACCAGCGCGAGAAGGTCACAGAGCTCGTGGGCGACGCGGTCGACCGCGGCGCGCGCGTGCTCATCGGCGGCGAGCGCCGCGGCGGGTCGCGGCTACTTCTTCGAGCCGACCGTCCTCGCCGATGTGCCGCCCGAGGCGCGCGCGCTCGGCGAGGAGATCTTCGGGCCGGTCGCGCCCGATCGCCACCTTCTCCTCCGAGGAGGAGGCGGTGGCGGCGGCCAACCGCACCGAGTACGGCCTCGTCGCCTACGTCTACACGCGCGACCTCGCGCGCGCCTTCGCGCGTCTGCGAGGGCATCGAAACGGGCATGATCGGGCTCAACCAGGGCGTCGTCTCAAACCCCGCCGCGCCCTTCGGCGGCGTCAAGCAGTCGGGCTTCGGCCGCGAGGGCGGCTTCGAGGGGATCTCCGAGTATCTGGAGACGAAGTACGTGGCGCTGGGCGGTGTGAGGGGAGCGGAGACCCTTCAGCGGCTCGTTTGTTGCCGGCGCTCGGGCCGCAACAGCTCGGCGACGAAGCCCTTGCCGAGAACGCTGAGGACGAGCAGCGACCCGAACAGCGCCACCGCGTCGATGCTCTCGCGGCCCTGCTTGTTCCAGTAGTCGTCTTCGAGGTTGAGCCACAGGGCGAACTCGTCCAGGGTCAGCGCCGCGCCGCTGCCGTACACGGTCGAGGTCACCAGCGATGCGCGGCGCTGTTCGTTCGTGCCGATCTCGAGCAGCCACAGGTAGCCGACCGTCAGACAGGCCGGTGATCCCGAAGGTCATGTGGTGGATGTGCCGGCCCCCGGGGGTGATGTTCTTGAACGGTCCCCGTTCGGCCCGGATCGCGTGGGTTATTCCTCGCACGGCCGCGAACGTCACGAAGAAGGCGCCCGTCGAGAACAGCTGGCGCTCCTTGCGCCGATCGCCGAAGTGCTTGTGGTAGAGCGCGCGCAGATCCCGCTCGGGCGAGAGCCGCGAGGATGACCTGCGGCGGCTCCTCGGGGCGGCAGGGATGAGCCGTTGCTAGCCATGGTCGACCGATACCCTAGCTCGCCGAGCCAGGCCCCGGTAGCCGACCAGCATGCCCGGCTAGAGTCTGCGCGGCGATGCGCGCACGCCTTCCGCCCCCGGCCGTCCCGCTGCTCGGGCTCGTCCTGCTCGCCGCGGCGATCGCCGGCTGCGGCAGCTCCTCCGAGGGCAACGGGATCGCGCACGAAGACGCCCGCCGAAATCGTCGCCGGGGCCAAGATCCTGGCGGACAGCGCCACCTCGGTGCATGTCTCGGGCTCGCTCGTCAGCGGCGGCTCACCGATCACGCTCGACATGTATCTGCTCGCGAGCAAGGGCGGTCGCGGCCAGCTGTCCGAGAACGGGCTGAGCTTCGAACTGATCCAGATCCACGGCAACGTCTTCATCAAAGGCAGCCCGGCCTTCTACCGGCACGTCGCCGGCGCCACGGCCGCGCAGCTGCTCCAGGGAAGATGGCTGAAGGCTCCGGCGAGCACCGGCAACCTCGCTTCGCTCGCTTCGCTCACCGATCTGCGCCAGCTGCTGGACGCGACCCTGGCGGCGCACGGTCCGCTGGTCAAGGGCGCCATCACGACGGTGGACGGACGCAAGGTGCTCGCCGTCACCGACACCTCGCAGGGCGGAACGCTGTATGTGGCCACGACGGGCCCGCCGTATCCGATCGAGGTCACCAAGAGCGGCGCCGGCGCCGGCAAGATCGTCTTCGATCACTGGAACGGGCCGGTCTCGGTCACGGCGCCGGCGAACTCGATCGACATCACGCAGCTGACCGGGCACTAGCCTGGGCCGCTCGATCATATGTCTACCCCGCTCGGAGGCGTGCTCAAGAGGCCCCGCCAGGGGTGCCGATCGCGGGCCTGGACAGGATTCTGAGAGTTCAGAGTGACCGGCGCGACCCAAGCCAGCTTTCGAAGGCCCGCCAAGCGCGGGATGACCCCGTCTCGCCCTGGGCCGCGCTGATCAGCGGGCGAGCGCTCAGAGTGCGGCGCCCGGCGCCAACGGGGCGGGGGCGCGGCGCCACTAAGCTTAATCGGCGCGGGAAGCCGATTAGATCATGTGGGCAGTGAACCTCACGTACAGCCCCTTTCGCTGAGACTGGCATCCAGCAGCGGTCCACCGCGCCGGCGCTCGGTGCTGGACCACGTGTCCTACGCGTCGTGGGTGGTGCTCGCCGTGGGCGCCGCCGTGGGCGCCGTGCTGGCCGGAGCCTCAGCCGCCGTCGTCGGCTGCCTGGCGGTGCTGGCGTGCGCGACGATGCTGCTCGGCTGGCGCTTCGGCGAGGACGCTCGAACGGCGCTCGAACAGGAGATCAACGGTCGCTCCAACGAGCTGAAGAAGGCGCTCGTCAGAGCTCGAGATCGCCCAGGCCGAGACCGTGCGGCGCCTGTCCATGGCGATCGAGTTCCGCGACGAGGACACCGGCGCCCACATCGAGCGCATCGGGCGTTTCTCCACGCTGCTGGCCGAACAGATCGGCATGGACCCGGAGTTCTGCGCGAAGCTCAGCCACGCCGCGCCCCTGCACGACGTCGGCAAGGTGGCGATTCCCGACGCGATCCTGCTCAAGCCCGGCCCCTTGACGCCCGCCGAGCGGGCCATCGTGGAGACCCACGCCGAGGAGGGCCACCGGCTGGTGCGAGGCTCGTCCTCCTCGATCCTCGACATGGCGGCGACGATCGCGCTGAGCCACCAGGAGAAGTGGGACGGAAGCGGCTACCCGCGCGGGCTGGCGGGCGAGGCGATCCCGATCGAGGGACGGATCGTGGCGGTGGCGGACGTGTTCGACGCGCTCACCAGCGATCGCGTCTACCGCAAGGCGTTCTCGGTCGAGGACGCGGTGAAGATGATGCGCGAGGAGCGCGGCCACCACTTCGACCCGATGGTGCTCGACGCGTTCATGGAAGTTCTCGGCAGATCCGGACCCGACGCGCGCGACGGAATCAGGGCGGACCCGGTCGCGCTCATGGAGAACACGCTCGAGACCTACGCGACCGCGCTCGAGCGCGGCGATGCCGAGATGGCCGAGGGCGCGATCGCGACGGCGATCGAGGATGGGCTTCCTCCGACCACCCTCCACGCCGAAGTGATCGCTCCGGCGCTGCACTACATCGGCGAGCTCTCAGACGCCGGCGAGATGGACAACGAGCGCGAGCACCTCGCGCTGGGCATCACCCGCCGCGTGCTGGCGACCCTCTACCGCTACATGCTCGGCGGCACCGAGCCCACCCGCGAGCGAGTGCTGCTGGCGGTTCTGGAGGGCGACCCGCACACGCTCGGACTGCAGATGGTGCATGACCAGCTCGCCGCGGCGGGATACCACGCCAGCTTCGAAACCGACGTGTCCGTGGAGCACCTGCTGGCCACGGTCGACAGCCAGTCCCCGGATGTCGTCATCCTCGGGGCGACGATAGCGCCGGCGGTCGAGTCGGTGGCGCGCGCGGTCAAGGAGCTTCGCGAGAGCCATCCGGACATCCCGGTCATGCTCAGGGGCGCCGCCGTCAGCGAGGGCCTCCCCGGTGAGCAGCCAGACATGAGGGTGCTCGAGCGCATCGACGAGTCGGTGGCAGCGGTCGAGGAGCTGCTCGCCCGGCCCGTGCCCGTCCCGTCCGTGTAGATTCCCCGGCGTGACCCCGAGCGCGATCGTGACCGGCGGTGCCGGCTTCATAGGCTCGCACCTCGTCGACGCGCTGCTCGCCGACGGCTACGAAGTGACCGTCATCGATGATCTCTCCGCCGGCGACCCCGCCCGCGTGGCCAAGGAGGCGGACCTGCGCGAGATGGACATCGTCGACCTCGCGGCGCTCGGCAGCGGTCGTCGAGGAGGTGGGTCCCGACGCGATCTTCCACCTCGCCGCGCAGGCGAGCGTGGTGGCCTCGGTTGAGGACCCCGGGCGCGACTGCGAGGTGAACGTGAGGGGCACGCTGAACGTGGTCGAGGTCGCGGGCCGGTGCGGGGCGCCGGTCGTGTTCACCTCGACCGGCGGCGCGCTCTACGGAGACGACGCGCCGATGCCGACCGGCGAGGACCGCATGCCGGCGCCGCTGTCCCCCTACGGGGCGTCGAAGTGGGCGGCGGAGGCATATGTGAAGACGTGGTCGCTGTCCTCGGGCATCCCACATGCCGTGTGCAGGCTGGGGAACGTCTACGGCCCGCGCCAGAGTCCGCACGGAGAGGCGGGAGTCGTCGCGATCCTCTCCCACCACCTCTACTCCGGGCGCGTGCCGACGCTGTACGGGCAGGGCAAGCCGACGCGCGACTACGTCTATGTCGGCGACGTCGTCAGAGCGCTGATGGCGGCGTCGGGGCGAGTCGGGCACCTACAACATCGCCACGGGCGTCGAGACGGATGTGATGACCCTGTGGAACGTCCTGCGGGAGACGGCCGGCTCGCAACTGGAGCCAAAGCTCGCCGACCTGCGACCCGGCGAGCTCAAGCACAGCTGCCTGGACACGCGCCTGGCCGAGCGGGAGCTGGGCTGGCGCGCCGAGGTGCCGATCGCGGACGGGCTGCGGCTGACCTACGAAGCGCTCGTGCAGGAGTTCGAGCGCGGATAGGCGTCCCCGCGACGGGGCGGTGCGTGATCTCGAAGGTCCTGCAATTCGCGCGCGCAGGCCTCAGGAGGAGCCCGCGATAGGGCGAGAGTAACCGTATGAGGTTCCCACGCGGGGTTGCCCTGGCTTGCCCTGGTCACGACGTCACTGTGCACCTGCGTCGCACCGGCGCCGGCGCAGGCGGACGTCCAGGCGGAGGCTGTCGCATCGGCGCCGTCGAGCCCGCTGGCGGGAGGCACCGAGTACGGCGCTCCCGCGGCCTTCTCCCAGCGTCCCGTGGTCGAGCGAGCTGAGCATCCCGGCCGCGGCCACCGCCGGCAGGCCACCGCGCCTGGTGCTGCGAATCGACGAGCCGGGCGTGGACACGGTCGACGCGCAGGTGAACGGTCATCAGCCTCTCCACCCACAGGCCGGTCATCACGGTGAAGCTGGGCTGGGTGCACACCGGGCCGCACGCTGACCGTGAGCTGGCCGCGCGGGCGCCGTGCTGCGGGCGGGCAGCTACGAGGTGAGCCTGAGCGCGCACGACCACCATGGCGGGGCGCTGCTGCGCGGGGCACGCAACGTCGGTGAGGCGAGCCTGACGGTCACGCGCCGGTCAAACGCCCGACCGCCCGCCACGCCGCCATCGGTCCCGGCACCGGGACGCCGCCGCCGGCCGGCGTGCCCACCCCAGCGCAGACCGTGGCCGACGGGGCGGTGTTCCCGGTCGCCGGAGCCCACAACTTCGGAGGCCCGGAAAACCGCTTCGGAGCGCCTCGCGACGGCTACCTGCACCAGGGCCAGGACGTGCTGACCGCGGAAGGCACGCCGGTGGTGGCTCCGCTGGCGGGCACGATCCTCACCACGAGCTATCAGGCGGCCGGCGCCGGCTACTACGCGGTCGAGCACACGGGCGTCGGCTTCGACTTCATGTTCGCCCACTGCCAGGCCGGATCCCTCGCCGTGGCCGCCGGCCAGCGACGTGGCGGCCGGGCAGAAGCCTGTGCAGGGCGGGACAGACCGGCGATGCGACCGCTCCGCACCTGCACTTCGAGATCTGGGTGGGAGGCTGGCAGGCCGCCGGCGGATTCCCGATCGACCCGCTGCCGTACCTGGAAGCGTGGGAACACCCGGGCACCGCCGGCTGAGGCTCGCACGTGAGACAGGGGAGAGCCGCTAGCATCGAGCGCCGCGGCGAGATAGCTCAGTTGGTAGAGCACACGACTGAAAATCGTGGTGTCCCCAGTTCGAGTCTGGGTCTCGCCATTTCTGAAGATGCCTGCATATGGGCCTGGTTTGCTGGTTTGACGATACCGATGGGTGGCATGAGGGCGCGCTTGAGCGGCCGCTTTGTGCGCCACGTCCTTTTCACGTCCTAGACCTGAGGGTGGTTGAGGGCTTTGGGGCCAGCTCGCCGATTCAAAACTCGTTGGGCACCAGCGCGTCAAGCTCGGTCGGGCGGGCGTAGAGATGTCTCCTCGGTTCGACAAATGTCAGGTCGCGTAGCGCTCGTATCGCTGCCAAAGCCATGCCCCCGGCCTTGCCCCCTAGGCGCGGGGCACTAACAACTGGCTGCGACGCCAGAGGCGCAGCCCGGACGACCGAGAGCCCCCGCGTGGGCGGGGGCTCCGCATCTCGCCCGGCGGCGGGTGGGCTACTGGGTCGCGCTGACGGTTCCGACCGGTGCTGCGACGCCCGAGAGGGATTTCACGACCTCCACGACCTTGTGCCATTTTCCGTCGGAGCCGCAGATCATCTTGTCCTCCACTCCAACCAGCGTCAGTCCATCCGGACCGACGATGGTGTATTTGTTGTACGCAATGTCGCCGGGCTGGCCGGGGCCACCGCTGAAGCCTTCGTCGGGGCAGGTTACGGCGGTGGTCTGACCCTTGGGTTTGGCCTGCGAGACGGCGGGGGCCACCGCCGCGACCGTGAAGCTGAGCGATGCGACGAGGGCGACGATGGTGCTGCGGGTCTTCGTGCTGAACATTTCGTTTGCCTCCTAGGCGAAGTTGGTTTGTAAGACCATCCTCGCCCCAGCCCGGCCGGCCGGAAAGACACCCTAGGGGTAGAGATTCCTTACCTTGAGAGACCATTCCCCGCTACCTACTCGCTCCCTGACTCCCCCTGGCCAGCAGCGTCCGCCCGGATGCCGCCAACCGGATCAATCCGCAAACGCGACCGGCTCGGGGCCTCATCCCCTCGGATGGCTCACTCAGCCAGCCACCGGATGCGCGTTCGATCGCCGCCGGGTGTCCGCCACCGCGGAGGCCGCTTCAACCGCTTCGCAGGCAAACAGCGCGGCCGGATCATCGGCCAGCGACGCCGTGTAGACGATGGCATGCCCGCGCTTTCGCGGAGCCGCGGACGCCGTCGTTTGTGTGCCGAGCAGCACGCCGCACAGCGCTGGCGCGGTCTCGGTCGCCGGCAGGCTCTTGTTCAATTCGCTGCGTTCCAACACTCCGCTGTACGAACCGCTGTGGTCGTAGTCGGTCCCGTGTACGACGACGACCGCGTTGTTCCTGCGGATGTAGGCCGCGACCCGCGCCGGCAAGGTGATGGTGCGGCTGTACCGGATG
The DNA here is from genome assembly GCA_963730575.1 of uncultured Solirubrobacteraceae bacterium. GTDB lineage: Bacteria > Actinomycetota > Thermoleophilia > Solirubrobacterales > Solirubrobacteraceae > Palsa-744. The sequence goes on along the minus strand of CAVSSG010000004.1, from coordinate 114,799 downwards.
TCGCCGCCGGACGGAAAGCGTTTCAACGCGAGGATGCTGGACGGGGCGGTGTCGCCGCTCGTCGTGAGCGCTGTTACAGCGTCGCCGTAATAGAGGAGTCCGTCGATGGTGCTGATCGCTAGGTGACCGTTCTGCGGCCGGGCCGCCGACGCCGGCGGGCATTCACCTTTACCACCGGCGTGGATGTGCATCGGGTGCACAAGCGCCTCGTTTTCGTCCAGCCCGTTCGTGGTCACCGTGATCTTTGCCACGTCCCCTTCGAGTCGCACGGTCGCTGTGCCCGACCCGGTGACTCGGTTGGTTGGCACCTGGGCGAGTGCGGCCGTTGTGGGTTTGGTCGAGCTCGAGGACGAGGACGCCAGCAGCACGACGGCGACCGCCACGGCGCCGAGCGTCACGAGCAATGCCAGCGCATACCCCGTGCGTCTCGTGCGCCGTCGCGGGCCTTGGCCGCGCTCGCGTGGTGTCGCGACCGACGGCGGCGTCGCGACCGGGGGCGGCGGTTGAGCGGGCGGCGCAGCCTCGCCCGCTCCGGCGCGCCCCGACGGGGCGGGGTCCGCCGCGACCGTCTCATCGCTGATGGCAACGGTCTCCTGCCTGGGGAGCGCGGTCTCGGCGACAGTCGCGCCGGCGGCGACGTCAGATATCGGGGCTCGCGCCTCCAGCACGTAGCTGCATGCACGCAAGAACTGCTCGCACGAGCCGTAGCGCTCGGACGGGTCGGCGGCGAGGCCCTTGGCGATGACCCCGTCGAGCGCTGCAGGCAGCTCGGGGCGCAGGGCGCTCACGGGCTCCGGCGCGCCCGTCGGCACGGGAGCGCCAGCCAGCAGCTGACGTTCGAAGGGCGTGCGACCCGTTATGCACTCGTAGAACACGCTTGCCAGGGCGTAAACATCGGTGGCGGCGACCACCTCGCGGCCCTGAGTCTGCTCGGGTGCCATGTACTCGACCGTGCCGATCATTCCGCCGGCCCTGGTCAGTCCGCTCACCGATGTGACGCTCTTGGCCACGCCGAAGTCGGCCAGGTAAACGTGCTCGATCTCACCGCCCTCGGATCGCTGCACGAGGATGTTGCCCGGCTTGACGTCGCGATGGACGAGCCCGTGGGCGTGCGCTGCATCGAGAGCGCGCGCCACCGGCATCAAGAACTCGATCGCCTGTTCTGCGTCGAGTGGACCGGACGCGCTGAGTAGAGCCCTTAAATCACCTCCTGGGACGTAGCGCATCACGATGTACAGCGAGCTCTCGTGCAGGCCGGTGTCGTAGATCGGGATCACGTTGGGATGTTCGATCCCGGCCGCCATCTGGGCCTCGCGCAGGAACCGCTCCCTGAACGCGTCATCCGAGCTCAGCTCGGGGGCCAGCACCTTCAGCGCGACCCACGTCCCGAGTCGGGCATGCTTTGCGCGGTAAACAACGCTCATCCCCCCACGGCCGATCACAGACTCGATCAGGTAGTTCCCGAGCTGACCGCCGATGACCAATTCGTCAGTCATGGCCGAAAAGTCTAAGCGAGTTGCGCGCGCGCCGCTCGCCGGCGAGACCCCCGCCGCGCCGGCGGGCAGGCCGGTGCACCCCCAGGGCGCAGCATGTTCCAGGCCTGCTGAGGGCGCGCGCCCGCCTGCGATGGCCGGCCGGCTTTGCACGCTCGCACGCGCTCGGATAGGCTCGTCTTCTGGGTGAAAGGAGTCGCTGCTGATGCAATCGGGCCCGCGTAGCGCACCACCGGCGCCGAGCGCGCCAGGGAGCACGTCACGGAGCGCGCCTCCGAGCCTGCTGTACGCGGGAGAGCGCATCGTGCTGCCTAACGCCAGCTTCACGATCGGCCGCTCGCCCGACAACGACCTGCCGATCGCCAAGGACGCCGTCTCTCGCCACCACGCGCGCATCGAGGCCGCGCAGGGCGGCTACCGGATCAGCGACCTCGGCTCGCGCAACGGAACACAACGCAATGGCGAGCGCTTTCGCGCCGACTCGCGCTGGCTGGCAAACGGCGACACGATCGTCATCGGCGGAGAGGTCCTGCGCTTCCTCGCCGGCGAGGAAACGCTTCTCGGCCCGCCCCGCGCGCCGATCAGCGGCACGCAGGTCGTCCAGCTAACCAAGCCCCACCTCACGCTCGGGCGCGACGGCTCCAATGACGTCGTCCTCGCGGATCCCAACGTCTCGCGCTTTCACGCGGAGCTGGTGCAAACCGAGGATGGCCTCACGATCCGCGACCTGGCCTCGCGGAACGGCACGCGCGTCAACGGCGAGCTCGTGCGCGGCGCGGTGCTCGAGCGCGGCGCGGAGGTCGGCATCGGTCCCTACCGCCTGCTGTTCGACGGCGACGCTTTTCTGCGCGCTCGGAGCAGGGCGCGCTGCGGCTCGACGCCGAGGGGGTGGCGATGCGAGTCGGCGCCAAGCAGATACTGGCGGAGACCACGCTCAGCGTCGAGCCCGGCCAGCTCGTGGCGTTCATCGGCGAGAGCGGCTCGGGCAAGACGACCCTGCTGAAGGCGCTCGCTGGTGTGACCACTCCGACGAGCGGCCAGGTGAGCGTGAATGGTGAGCCGATCAGCTCCAGGCTGACCGATATCGGCTACCTCCCTCAGGACGAGATCGTGCATCCCGCGCTCAGCGTCAGTGAGTCGCTGCGGTACTCCGCGCGTCTGAGGCTGCCCAGGGACAGCGGGGAGGAAGAGATCACCGCCACAGTGAGCCGGGCGCTGGAGGAGCTGGGTCTTGGCGCGCACGCCGAGACGCGCATCGGCTCGCTCTCGGGCGGGCAGCGAAAGCGCGTCGGCCTGGCCACCGAGATCCTCAGCCGCCCGAGCCTGTTGTTCCTCGACGAGCCCACCACGGGGCTTGACCCGGGGCTCGAGTCACGGATGATGGCGCTGCTGCGCGAGCTGGCGGGCAGCTCACGGGCGGTCGTCGTGGTCACGCACGCGACCAAGAGCCTTGGGCGGTGCGACAGGCTCGTCGTGATGGGACGCGGTGGCCTGCTCTGTTTTGAGGGATCGCCCGAGGAGGCGCTCTCCTTCTTCGACGTCGACGGCTACGACGAGATCTACGCGACGTTGGAAGACCGTGAGCCGGCGGAGTGGCAGCGTCGCTTCGCGACCACGCGCCCGGCAGCGGTGCCGGCGGGCGCCGAGCAGCAGCGGGCCGCGCCGGCCAAGCGGGCCAGACGCGTGCGCGGATCGATCCTGCACCAGGCACGGGTGCTGACCTCGCGCTACGCCCGTCTGTTCGTGCGCGACCGGCGCAACGTGGTGATCCTGCTGGCCCAGATACCGATTCTCGGCCTGGCGATCGCCGGGCTGTTCAAAATCTCCGTTTTCACCCGGCCGAGCCCGGACGCCGGCCAGGCGATCAAGCTGACCTTCCTGCTGCTCGTCACGACCGTCTGGATCGGGATGATCGACGCCTCGCGCGAGATCATCAAGGAGAAGAGCGTGTTCGTGCGCGAGCACTCGGTGGGAGTGAGGGTGAGCGCATACCTGGTTTCCAAGGCCGCCGTCCTGTTCACCCTCGCGGCGATCCAGAGCCTCGCTCTGACGGGCATCGTGCTCGCCTTCCAGCCGCTGCACTCGCACCTCGACATCTACGCCACCGTGCTGGTGATCGTCGTCCTCACCGCGTTCGCCGCCGTGAGCATGGGACTGCTCGTCTCGGGCGCCGTGCGCAACCAGGACCAGGCCACGAGCTTCATCCCGCTGGTGCTCATCCCCCAGCTGTTCTTTGGCGGCTCAATCGTGGCGACCGCCCAGATGAGCGCACCGCTCAGGGCGATCACGAAGGTCGTGGTCACGCAATGGTCCTACGCCGGGCTGGGCGCGGCGCTTGAAATGAACGGGCGCATCGCCGAAAGCCCGAGCTACGCCAAGGTGAGCAGCTTCGGGCCCCACTACTTCACGCTGTCCAGAGGCTCGACCTACCTGGTCCTGGCGGCGTTCATCCTGGCGTTCATGCTCGCCACTGCATGGCTACTCAAGCGTCACGCGCAAACCTGATCTGCACGCCGACGAGCGGAGGCTGGTGGGGCTAATGGCCAGCCGCCGACGCTGCGGCACCCGGCTCGGTGACGGTCCGTCAGGCCGGTGAGATCGCGTACCACGCGCCGAGGAAGCCCTCACCGCCCAGCTGTCCGCTGCGGGTGGCTTCAGAGAACCTATGGTCCCGTCGGGCGGCGTGATCGTCGCAAGCTCGCGAGCGATATCCGGCCCGGCGGTCGGCTTCTGCCGGGCCGGTCCATGAGCGCTCATCTACACTGAACGCCGTGACCGGCAAGCGTTTCGAGCCGCCGCGCACAGACCCGGTTCTGGAGATCACGACTCAGACATCGGCTCGGATTTTGCGAATCGGAGAGTCGTGCGTGATCGGTCGCGATCCGCGCGCGGACGTCGTGCTTGCGGATGACCGCGTGTCGTGGCGCCACGCGGTGGTCAGATCCGAGGACGGCAGGTGGATTCTGGAGGACTCCGGGAGCCGGAACGGCACGTTTGTCGATCACCAGCGCCGCGGGCACGTCGAGCTCGAGGGTGACTGCGTCCTGCGCCTCGGACACCCGCTTAGCGGGCCGGCGGTGTCGTGTTCGATCTCGTATCCGCCGTCCGCCGCCCCGGCGGAGATCGCCAGGCCGAGTTCACTGAGCGTCGACCGACGGCCGTCTGTCGTGCGCCCTGTTCCGACGGGACCGATCCGGATCGGCCGGGCGGCTGAGAACGACATTGTGGTCAGCGACCTCAGCGCCTCACGCCATCATGCTGAACTGCGGAACATCGGGGGCGGCCGCTACGAGCTCATTGATCTCGGCAGTCGAAACGGGACCTTCGTGAATGGGGCCCGCGCGGCACGCGCGACCGTCACCGACCTCGACATCATCACCGTCGGTAATGCCACGCTTAGGATCGACGGTGATCAGCTGCGCGAGTTCGTCGACGAGGGCGATGTGGGGGTCGCCGCTCGCGGTCTCACTGTGCGGCTATCGAATGGCAGTGTGGTTCTGGACGGCGTAGGCTTCTCGATCGAGCAGCGTGCTTTCGTGGCCATCATCGGTCCGAGCGGCGCCGGGAAGAGCACGCTGCTGGGAGCGTTGACGGGGATGCGACCGGCCACTGCGGGCTCAGTCTTGTACGACAACCGCGACCTCTACAGCAACTACGCAGAGCTGCGCCAACGGATCGGCCTCGTGCCGCAGGAGAACATCCTGCACATCCAGCTGTCGGCCCTGCAGGCGCTCGACTACGCAGCGCAACTGCGGTTCTCCAGCGACATCACCGCCGCGGAACGGAGGGTACGCGTCGATGAGGTGCTCGAGGAGCTCGGGTTGAGTGCACACGAGCACACACGCATCGGAGCGCTGTCCGGGGGGCAGCAGAAGCGGGTGAATGTGGCGCTCGAGCTTCTCGCCAAACCCTCGCTCCTGTTCCTCGACGAGCCGACCTCCGGCCTTGATCCCGGCCTCGACAAGTCGCTGATGCAGCTAATGCGGGGTCTCACGCGGGAGGGCCGTACCGTGATCGTGGTGACGCACAGCGTCACCAACATCGACCTGTGCGACCGGGTGTTGGTTCTCGTGCCCGGTGGGCGGCTCGCCTTCTTCGGGCCGCCGCGCGACGGTCTCGAATACTTCGGCGGGAGCGACTGGGGAGATGTCTATCAAACGTTCGCAAAACAACCGCAGCGCGACTGGGCGGCGGACTTCAAGCAATCCAAGCACTACGCGCGGTATGTGGCCGACCGCGGCGACGTCGCCGTCGCGCGGCCCGCCGCCGACAGTCCGACGCCTCCCTCGCTCCGGTTGCGCTATCGACTGGCGCAGCTCGGCACCCTGTGCCGGAGATATGCGGCGATCATCGCGGCTGACCGTGTCTTTCTTGCGGTGCTGTTCGGTGTTCCTCTGTTCCTTGGAGTCTTGATTCGTGCCACTCCCGCCAAGGAAGGTCTCGCCGGAGGCGTGCACACGAATCAAGACGTCGGATCGCTGCTGCTGATCGTGGTGATCTGCGCCTGTTTTGCCGGAGCGATGAATTCGGTCCGAGAGATCGTCAAGGAGCGCGCGATCTACATCCGCGAGCGCAACGCAGGCCTTTCGCCAGCCGCATACCTCTCCTCGAAGATGATCGTCTTGGGCCTGATCAGCGCCGTTCAGGCGATCGGGATGCTGCTGATCGGCCTGGCGGGACGGCGGCTACCGCCGAGCGGATCGCTCCTGTCGTCCGCGCCGCTGATCGAGCTCACGTTGGCGATCGGTATGCTCGCCATCGCCTCGATGGCCCTGGGACTCCTGATCTCCGCGTGGGTGGGCAGCTCGGAGAAGGCGATGCCATTCCTAATGTTGGCCGTCGTAATGCAGGTGCTCCTGTCAGGCGGGATCTTCGCGCTGAATGGGAAGGCACCGCTGCAGCAGGCAGCCTGGCTGTCGCCTTCGCGATGGGGCTTCGCTTTGACCGCCTCGACCGTGAACCTCACGCGCATCGAGCCGATCTCGACGGGATCTGGTCCGGATCCGCTGTGGTTGCACAACGGATCCACATGGCTGACCGACATGGTTGCGCTCCTGGCCCTGACGGCCACGATCGGCCTGCTCGCATGGATCAGGCTCGTGCGCGTCGGGTCGCAGCCACGCGGCTGAGACCCCGCATCAGGCGTGGAGCTGAGGCGCTCGTCGTTCCTATCCCCCCAAGACGCTTATGGGGAGGGGCAGTGGGGGCGTCCGTTTCAGACGTGTGGAGCAGCCGACACGGCACACGAGCACCCGCGGCCCGGTGTCGCTCTTCACGATCGGCCACGCAGGAGCCGACGCAGAGGCTCTGGCGCATGCCGGTGTGGGCGAACTAGGTAGCCCGCGAAGGGCACTGCACGATGTGGACGATCTTCGCAGTGGATAAGCTCGGCTCCCATGGACGACCCTTCCGCGACAGGGGCCGGGGGCACTCAAGCGCGACAGACCAAGGGGAGGGCAGCGGCGTGAAAGGAGCCGTCCCGGCGTCCGCCGCGCCTGAGGGCACGCGCGGCCGGCACATCGGGGTGCAAGTGCTCGTGTGGGGAACGACCGTGCTGGCGGTGCTTGCCATCTTCGCGGTCTGGGCCAACCGGCAGATGCTCAACCCAACCAACTGGAGCAACACGAGCCCGAAGCTGCTCCAGAACGCCGCGATCCGCGAAGCGACCGCGAACTACCTCGTGGACCAGCTTTACGCCAACGTCGACTTGGAAGCCGAACTGAAGACCAACCTTCCCACCCAACTGGCGCCGCTCGCCGGTCCGATAGCGGGCGGAGGCGTGCGCAGCCTCGCAACGGAAGCGGCCCAGGGCGCGCTCGCGAACGCGCATGTGCAGGAATTCTGGAAGAAGGCCAACTATCTGGCCGACCAGGCGTTTGTCACGATCGTCAATGGCGGCAAGGGGGCGGTGAAAGTCAAGGGAGGCGAAGTCACGCTAGACCTCGCCTCGATCGTGGCCAACATCACCAACCGCCTCGGCCTGCCGAACGTGAGCTCCAAACTGCGCCCTTCGGTCGCGAACCTCAAAGTGCTGAAGTCCAACCAGATCGAAGCGGTGCAGAAGATAGGCAAGGCGCTGAAGGGTCTGGCGCTCCCGCTGACGATCATCGTTCCGCTGCTGTACGCGCTCGCCATCGCCGCTCGCCGGTGGTTTCCGGCGCCGGACGCTGGTGTTGGTGGGGATCGCGATCGTGACCGCCGGGATCATCGTGTTCGTGGGACGCAGCCTGCTCGTCTCTGGAGTGACGAACTCCCTGGTGAAGACCGAAGCGGTCAAGTCCGCGGCTCATGCGGTGCTCTCGATCGGAACATCGATGCTCTCGGAACTCGCCGGAGCACTCGTCGTTGTCGGCGCGACGCTCATCGCCGCCGCATGGTTCGCAGGGCCCGCGCGGCTTGCCACCAGCGGCAGGCAGGCGATCGCTCCCTTCCTGCGCGAGCGGCCCGAGTGGACCTACGGCATCGTTGCGGGCATCATGCTCCTGATCTTCATCTGGGAGCCGATCGCTGCCACGGGCAAACCGGCCGGGATCATCGTGTTCCTCGCCCTGGCCCTTCTGGGCACCTACGTCCTGCGTCGACAGACCGCCGAGGAATTCCCCGCCGAGGCGCAGGCGCCGCAGCCATCTTGACCACGCCAGGTTTCCAGATCGCTCCCGGCTTCCCTCGGCGACAAGCCCCCCACTGTTGCAAGCAGCGGTCTGCACACAGAAGCGCGAAAAGGACGTGGCGGGCCCGCCACGTCCTTAACTCGCGGGCAACTACAATAATCTACGGGTATTGACGTTGGGCACGCGCGATCTGCGACCCCGCATTTGCAGGGCTTTCGTGATTTTCCGGCACCAGTTACCCGTCCCTGAAAATCGTGTTGTCCCCAGTTCGAGTCTGGGACTCGCCATTTGCTGTTTTCCCTGCTCAGGGGCATCTTCTGGTAAGCGTTCAGTCCGCCGCTCAGGCGAGCAGGGGAACTGGGTCGCCGCGGGCGTGAGCGGCAAGCAGCTCGGTGAGGTAGACGAACAGCGAGCGGTCCTGCAGGCGACAGGTAGTGTGTGCCGAGAGCAGCCGCTCGATGCGTCGCTCTCCTCCCTCGGATTGGCTGCCGAGCGAGAGCTTGCGGTAGATGACTGCGCCACGCAGAGCGCGCTCGGCGTGGTTGTTGGTGGGCTCGACGCCCTTGTGGGCGGCGAAAGTCCATAGCGCCGGCCAGGCCTTCAAGAGGTTGCGCGCCATGCCGCGGCAGCGCCTGTTGCGCGCTCGCTTCCCGGCGTAGGAGCGGATGATCGGCTTGTATGTGCGTTGCAGCTGGCGAATCGTTCGCTTCAGCTCGCACCGCTCGCGCGTATGGGCGAAGACCTCCCACGCCCAGAAGACGCGTTCGCACAACTCGAGGCCGACTTCGCCGAACTCCTTCTCCGCGGCGAGTCCTTCGGCGTGGGCTTGGAAGTCGCGCTGCAGATGTGACCAGCACAGCTGGCGGCGGCGCAGCGGCAGGTGCGCATATGCCCACCAGCGATCGGAGGTGACGATCGCCTCGGTGTGGGCGAGCAGCCGCCTGGCGTGATCCTCGTGGCGATCGGGCGCGACCGCAAACAGTGCATGGCGCTTGGTGAAGACTCCCCACAGTGCGCGACGCTCACCGGCGGTGCGCCAGCCCGTCTCATCCACGTTCAGCGCCCACGCGCCTCGCACGCGCGTGAGCAGGTCCTCATACGGATCGGCCAGCGCCTCGCCAGCGCGGGCGAGGATCGCATCGACGGTCCCCGTGCTGATCCTGGCGCAGAAGAGCTCCTCTGCGAGCTCGACCACATCGCGGCGGCTGATGCGGTTGCGCACCGACAGCGCCGCCACGGCCGCCTGAAACCTGGGACCAAAGGCACTCGCGCTCACCTCATCGGGAAGCTTCCCACGCGCCCGCGCTCCACACTGTGGGCAGCGCACGCGCTGGGCGCGGTGCTCGGTCACCTTGGCCGTCATCGCCGGCAGCTCTTCTATCTGGTGGCGCGCGGGCTCGCCCACTGCGCGGCGCTCATCCTCAGAGAAGACATGGCCGCAGTCGCAGTGCGCGGGCCAGTGCTCGATCACCTCGTCCACGGCGCACGCCGGCAAGAGGTCGCGCCCCCGTCCCTCGTGGCCGGGTTGGGCGCCCGGTCTGCGTCCGGAGCGATCGGTGCCGCGCTTCGGCGTCCCCTTGGGCGGATCTGAGCTCGGCGGGGCTGAGGAGTTGCGCGAGTTGCGATTCAGCCTGCGCTCGAGCTGCGCGATCCGCTCGTCCTGACGCGCCACGCGCTCCTCGAGCCTTCGGATCTGAGCGTCCATACGAAGCAGGACCTCGACCACGACCTCGCGCCCCGCGTCATAGATGGCCTCCGCCTCAGAGCGGTCCACACCGTGGGATTCGACGCTCCGGGATTATGTCCCCCAACGGACTGAACGCTTACATCTTCTGAAGCTGTCTGATCCTGCGTGTGGATCGCCGTTGCCGTTCCAAACCCAAATCGACTACGGTGTCCCCCGTCGAAAGAAACTGAAAATGAACGAGCGCGCCGACATCACACCTCGGGTCGTCAGCGAGACGCAGCCGCTTTGGTTCTTGGGCACGCTCGCGCGTATCTTGCTCGACGGCAGGCAGACCGGTGGGGCCTTTGCGGCCTTCGAGGTCATGTTTCCCAAGGGCGCGTCACCGCCGCTTCACTCCCACCCTCAGGATGAGAGCTTCTACGTACTCGAAGGCGAGGTCACCGTTTGGGTCGAGGACGAGCCGCGCCTGTGCCGGACCGGCGCAATGGCGTTTGCGCCGGGAGGTACGCCCCACAGCTTCCGCGTCGAGTCCGACACCGCCCGCATGCTCGTGCTCTCGACGCCCGCGGGCATCGAGGACTACGTGCGCGCACTCGCCGAGCCGGCGGCGTGGCCCTGGCTACAACCTCCGCCCGACGGGCCACGAGTCCCAGCCGAGCGTATCGAGGCGGTCGAGAGCGAACTCGGGTTGGTGCGCCACGGCCCCCCTCCGACACTCTCAACATGACTCCCGAGTCCGAGGCCGAGCTTGCCGGCTGGCGCCTTTGCGCGAAGGTCCACGTCCTCGCGCGCGTAAGGGCTCTCGGGGCTCCTGTATCGTGCCGCGCATGCGCACGGCGTTTCGCTGGCTGACATCGGTTCTGTTCGCGGCGATTGTCGTGCAGGTCGGGTTCGCTGGATACGGCGCGTTCGATGTGATTCACAAGGCAGAACAAGCGTCGGTCTCGGTGCCGAAGAAAACGATTGAAGACGCGTTCGACGCACATAGTGCACTGGGCGCCATCATCATTCTCATCATGCTGGTGCTCTTGATTGTTTCGTTGGTCGGTCGTCTCGGTGAAAGTCACCTCAAGTGGTCAGGTGGGATCTTCCTCCTCGGCGTCCTGCAATTCGTCCTCGGTGTCGTCTCCACGTCGGTCCCGTGGCTGGGCTTTCTGCATGCCGTGAACGCACTTGCGATCTATGCCGCCGCCGCGCTGCTCGCGCACAGGGTGTGGACGAGGGATCGCGCGACAGCAGCGGCTCCGGCAGCCACGCCGTAGGCCGTCGCGCCGTTAGGGGCGATCGCTACCCCGATCGGCGAGTTCCCCACTGCCGAAAAACGTGCGCGCAAGCGCACCAGTGCGCAGAAGCAAGGCGACGCCGTCGCACTACAGTGAGACCGATGCGGCTGGTTGAGCTTGACAGGCTCTTAGAGGCCCACTGGGAGGAGCTCGTGGCAGGTGAGCATGAGCCGTTCGGTGGCATCGGCGAACGGCTGGTCTGGCGCGACAAGACTCGGAACGTCGGCGTACGCGAGGACGACGGGCAGCTAGTGGCCGCTGCCGGAGTCCTCCTAACCGAAGTGAAGGTTGGACAAGAATCACCGTTCGAGGTCGCGGGACTCGGCGGTCTGCTCGTGACCCGCAGCGCTCGGGGGCGTGGGCTGGCGCGTCTGCTCTGCCGGCGTCTGCTCGAGATCGCGGGCGAGCTCAAGGCCCAGCGGGCGATGCTCTTTTGCCTGCCTAAGCTAATGCCGCTCTATCGGGAGTTCGGCTTCGTCGAGATTAAACGGGCCGGTATGGGCCGACCAGCTCGGGGGGCGGATCGAAATGCCGCTGCCGGCGATGTGGAACGCGCTCAGCAGCGACGCCAGCTGGCCCTCCGGACGTGTTGAGTTGCTGGGCGAGCCCTTCTAGAGGATGCCGCATTCCTCGCTTCTTGTGTCCACGAACACAAGATTAGACCCGCCCGACCCATGCTGGCGAGCCCTGTCAGTACCTGGAACAACAGAGACTCCCACCTTCATGTCGTCCTGTGGTTGACTCGACATGCGCTGAGGCTCGTTCCGGTCGCGGCGCACATCCACGACCCAGGAGAAGCTCCATGACGACTGATCAGAATGCAGGCTGCGTTGCCGTGATCACGGGCGCGTCGTCCGGCATCGGCGAGGCCGCTGCCCGCGCGCTCGCCGCCGACCGCTACAACCTCGCGCTCCTGGCGCGCCGGGCCGAGCGCATCGAGGCTCTGGCTGCCGAGCTCGGTGACGGGGCGATCGCGATCGAGGCTGACGTTACAGACCGCGCCTCCCTCGTCGCTGCCAGCCGAGCGAGTGCAAGATGAGCTCGATGGCGCGGACGTCCTCGTGAACAACGCCGGGGTGATGCTGCTTGCGCCGTTCACCTCTGAGCAGCGGGCCGAGCATCGCCAGATGGTGGAGGTCAACCTGCTGGGCGCGATGACCGCGACCGACGTGTTCCTCGACCAGCTCCGCGACGGCGGCAGTGATTTGGTGAACATCTCCTCAGTGGCGGGGCGCACAGCCCGGGCGGGGAACGCGGTGTACGCCGCGACCAAGTGGGGCATCAACGGTTGGTCGGAGGCACTGCGCCAAGAGCTGCAGCCCGACATCCGCGTCACCGTAGTCGAGCCCGGCGCCGTCGCGACCGAGTTGACCGAGCACATCACGGACGCTGAGACCAAGCGGGCCACCCAGCAGTTCGTGCAAGGACCTCGCCATCACCGCCGAGGACATCGCCGAGGTAATCGCGTTTGCCGTCACGCGCCCGCGGCGCATGACGCTCAACGAGATCCTCGTCCGCCCGACGGCGCAGGTGGGCTGATGAGCCGGCGTCGTAGCGGCGCAAACCCAACTACAGACAGAAGGAGCAACCATGGAGCATCGCCCGCTCGGACGCACCGGCGTCTCGGTCAGCAAGCTGTGCCTCGGAGCCATGATGTTCGGCGACTGGGGCAACAAGGACCACGACGACAGCATCCGGATCATCCACCGCGCGCTCGACGCCGGGATCAACTTCATCGACACCGCGGACGTCTACTCGCAGGGCGAGTCCGAGGTGATCGTCGGCAAGGCGCTGGCCGACGGGCGGCGCGACGACGTCGTGCTCGCGACCAAGGTGCACGGGCCGATGGGCGAGGACCCCAACCAGCGCGGCACCTCCCGGCGCTGGATCATCCGTGAGGTCGAGGACTCGCTGCGGCGGCTGGACACCGACTGGATCGACCTCTACCAGATCCACCGCTACGAGCCCGACATCGACATCGAGGAGACGCTGGGCGCGCTGACCGACCTCGTCCAGCAGGGCAAGGTCCGCTACATCGGCTCCTCGACGTTCCCGCCGTCGGCGATCGTCGAGGCGCAGTGGGCGGCGCGGGAGCGCGGGCTGCGAGCGCTACGTCTGCGAGCAGCCCCCCTACTCGATGCTCGCCCGCGGGATCGAGGCCGACGTGCTGCCGACCTGCCAGCGCTACGGGATGGGCGTGATCCCGTGGAGCCCGCTCGCCGGCGGCTGGCTCTCGGGCCGCTGGCGCAAGGACGCCGAGAGCCCGAGCCGACCTCGCCGGCCCGCCAGCGGCTGGCCGACCGCTACGACCTGTCGCTGCCGGCCAACCAGCGCAAGCTCGACGCGGCCGAGCAGCTCGCCGCAGCTCGCCGAGGAGGCCGGCGATCACCGCTGATCGAGATGGCGATCGCGTTCGTGATCAGCCACCCGGCCGTGACCGCGGCGATCATCGGCCCGCGCACGATGGAGCAGCTCGAGTCCCAGCTCGCCGCCGCCGACGTCGAGCTCTCCGACGACGTGCTCGACCGCATCGACGAGATCGTCACCCCCGGCACCAACATCAACCCCGCCGACGGCGGCTGGGTCAGCCCCGCCCTGCGGCCGACCGCGCGACGGCGATAGCTTTCTGCACGGTTTGGCGGCCACCAACGACCTATGACGGCGCTCGCTCGGTTCGGCCGGCGGCGCGCCGATTGGCGGGACGGGAGCGCGCCCGATCGGGCTGAGCGAACAGGGCTCACGTCCGAGCGGGCACGGCCAGCTCGCCCAGAACCATCTGCAGCCAGTCGACGGACAGCTGCTTGGTGATCGACTGCTCTGAGGCGCCGGTCCCGTGACGCGCGGCTGCCGGGCGCATATCCTGACTGCGCATCCTTTCCTGCTACCGCGAGAAAGCTGAGGATCCGTGGCCCCCACTCCCGCTCCAACAGCGACGGTCCTTCCGCGCGCTGCAGGCCCACCACGAGGTCATCAAGACCCGACACCTGCGCGAGCTCTTCGCCGAGGACCCGCAGCGCGGCGAGCGCCTGAGCGCCGAGGCGGCGGGCCTCTACCTCGACTACTCGAAGAACCGCGTCACCGACGGAGACGATGCGCCTGCTCGTCGAGCTGGCCGCGCGAGTCGCGGCGTGCAGGAGCGACGCGACGCCATGTTCCGGGGCGAGCGGATCAACGTCTCGGAGAACCGCTCGGTGCTGCACGTGGCGCTGCGCATGCCCGCGAGGCGCCTCGCTGCTGCGTCGACGGCGTGGATGTGGTCGCGCAGGTCCACGAGGTGCTCGACCGCATGGCGGCGTTCGCCGAGCGCGTCCGCTCGGGCGAGTGGAAGGGCCACACCGGAGAGCCGATCCGCAACATCGTCAACATCGGCATCGGCGGCTCGGATCTCGGGCCGGTGATGGCCTATGAGGCGCTTCGCGCCTACTCCCGGCGCGATCTCGAGTTCCGCTTCGTCTCGAACGTGGACGCCACCGACTTCGTCGAGGCCACCCGCGATCTGCGGCCCGAGGAGACGCTGTTCATCGTGTCCTCGAAGACGTTCACCACGCTCGAGACGCTCACCAACGCCACCTCGGCGCGGGAATGGGTGCTCGCCCAGCTGGGCGACGAGGCGGCGATCGCCAGGCACTTCGTGGCGGTCTCGACCAACGAGCAGCGGGTCGCCGAGTTCGGCATCGACACGGCCAACATGTTCGGCTTCTGGGACTGGGTGGGCGGGCGCTACTCGATGGACTCCGCGATCGGGCTCTCGACGATGGTCGCGATCGGGCCCGAGCAGTTCGCAGCAGCTCCTCGCCGGCTTCCACGCCATGGACGAGCACTTCCGCAGCGCGCCCCTGGCGCGAGAACCTGCCGGTGCTGATGGGGCTGCTCGCCGTCTGGTACAGCGATTTCTTCGACGCGCAGTCGATCGGCGTGATGCCCTACGAGCAGTACCTCAAGCGCTTCCCCGCCTATCTGCAGCAGCTGACGATGGAGTCCAACGGCAAGCACGTGACGCTCGACGGAACCGCGGTCGACTACCAGACCGGCCCGGTCTACTGGGGGAGCCCGGAACCAACGGACAGCACAGCTTCTACCAGCTGCTGCACCAGGGCACGAAGCTGATCCCGGTGGACCTGATCGGCTTCGGCAACCGCATCAACCCGCTGCGTGACCACCACGACATCCTCTCCTCGAACGTGTTCGCGCAGGCGCAGGCGCTCGCGTTCGGAAAGACCGAGCAGGAGGTGCGCGCCGAGGGAACGCCCGAGGCCGTGGTGCCGCACCGCGTGATGGAGGGCAACCGCCCCACCAACGTGCTCCTCGCCGAGAAGCTCACGCCGAGCGTCCTCGGCTCGCTGGTGGCGCTGTACGAGCACAGCGTCTTCACCCAGGGCGACGATCTGGGGGATCGACTCCTTCGATCAGTGGGGAGTCGAGCTCGGCAAGGCGCTGGCCAAGTCGATCATCCCCCAGCTCGAGAGCGACTCCGAGCCGCAGCTCGCCCACGACTCCTCGACGAACACGCTGATCCGCCGCTACCGGTCGCTGAAGGCCGCGACGCTGAGCGCCATGGCCGAGCCGCCGATCCGCGCCGTGCTCGCCGACGTGGACGGCACGCTCGTCACCCAGGAGAAGGTCCTGACCGAGCGCGCGGTCGCGGCGGTCGGCGCGCCTGCGCGAGGCCGGCATCGAGTTCGCCGTGACCAGCGGCCGGCCTCCCCGCGGCATGTCGATGCTGATCGAGCCGCTCGCTCTGACCACGCCGATCTCGGCGTTCAACGGCGGCGTCATCGTGCGCCCGGACATGTCGGTGATCGAGCAGAAGACGATCCCCGAGGCAGTCGTGGCAGCGGCAATCGAGCTGCTTGAGCGCAGCGGGCTCGACGTGTGGGTCTACAGCGGCGCCGACTGGCTCGTGCGCGACCCCAAGGCGCCCCACGTGGCGCGGGAGGCGGCGACGGTGAGGTTCGAGCCCGACCATCGTCGACGGCTTCGACGGCGTGCAGGACGTCGCCAAGATCGTCGGGGTCTCCGACGACCACGACCTGGTGGCGGCGACCGCGGAGCAGGCGCGCGAGAAGCTCGGCGACCACGTGTCCGCCGCCGCAATCCCAGCCCTACTACCTCGACATCACCCACCCTCGCGCGAACAAGGGCGAGGTCGTCGGCTACCTCTCGGCACAGCTCGGCATTCCCGCCGAGCAGTTCGCGACGATCGGGGACATGCCCAACGACGTCCTGATGTTCGCCCGCTCGGGCCTCAGCATCGCGATGGGCAACGCCGACCGCGAGGTGCAGCGGGCCGCCCGGCGCGTGACCGCCTCCAACGAGGATGAGGGATTCGCCAAGGCGATGGAGCGCTTCGTGCTGCCCGCCGGCTCCGCGTCCTAGCCGGGATACGGATTACTGGCGACGACCGCGTATAAGCAGGGCGATGTGACGCTGACGAGTAGGCTTCGCGTCCTGACGCCATCCGGCGGCGAGCCGGCCAATTGACAGAAGGGGCGTGTGCTGCATGTGTCTCGCCATCCCAGGGCAGGTCGTGGACGTGGTGGACGACGAGCAGCGGCTGGCGACGGTGGAGGTGGCGGGCGTGCGCCGCACCGTCAACATAGGTCTGCTCGACGTGGACGGCGCCGGAGTAGGTCCCGGCGACTGGGTCCTCATCCATGTCGGCTTCGCGATCGCCCGGGTGGACGAACAGGAGGCCCGGGCGACGCGGCAGCTACTCGAACGAATGGGCGAGGACTACGAGCGCGAGCTCGAGGAGCTGAAGGCCAGCGTGATCGAGTGAGCCCCTCCTTCGCACCCGCAGCCGTGTGCTCGAGCGAGCATTGCATCACCTGCGCTGACGACGGGGTGCCGATGACGGTCGTGCAGATCGACGAGCAGCGAGGGCTCGCGCTGTGCGCGGACCCCGACGGCGTACGCCACACCGTGGAGACGGCCCTGCTCGAGTCGCTCGCCGCTGGCGACACGGTGCTCGTACACGCGTGTGTGGCGATCGCGGCGCTCCTCTGCGAGGGGCATACGTCAGCCGGCCCGACGTCCATGCCGCGGCGCGCAGAAGGTAGGCCGGCGCATGAGGTACGTCGACGAGTTCCGCGACGCCGCGCTCGGCCGCGCCGTGGCCGGCGAGATCCTGTCGCTGGTCGAGCCCGGCCGGCACTACAAGGTGATGGAGGTGTGCGGCGGCCATACCCACGCGATCTACCGCTACGGCATCGAGGATCTGCTGCCGGCGAACATCGAGCTCGTGCACGGCCCCGGCTGCCCGGTATGCGTGATGCCGATGGGACGCGTCGACGACGGGATCGCGATCGCTCGAGAGCCCGGACGTGATCCTCACCTGCTTCGGCGACATGATGCGCGTGCCGGGATCCAGCGGCAGCCTGCTGCGAGCCAAGGCGCGCGGCGCCGACATGCGCATGGTCTACTCGCCGCTCGGACGCGCTGCGGATCGCAAGAGCAGAACCCCGAAAGACAGGTGGTGTTCTTCGCCATCGGCTTTGAGACCACCGCGCCGTCCACCGCCCTGACTTTGATGCGCGCAAAGGCCGAGGGTCTTCGGAACTTCTCGGTCTTCTGCAACCACGTGACGATCGTTCCGGCGCTGCGCGCGATTCTCGATTCGCCCGACATGCGGATCGACGGCTTCATCGGCCCGGGGCACGTCTCGACCGTGATCGGATGCCGGCCGTATCGAATTCATCCCCGCCGAACGAAGGCAAACCGGTCGTGGTCTCGGGCTTCGAGCCTCTCGATATTCTGCAGGCGATCGTGATGATCCTGCGCCAGCTCGCGCAGGGCCGAGGCGAGGTCGAGAACCAGTACAAGCGGGTCGTGCCGTGGGAGGGCAATCGCGCGGCGCTGAGGTCGATGGCCGAGGTTTTCGAGCTGCGGCCGTACTTCGAATGGCGCGGCCTGGGATTCATCTCGCAATCGGCGCTGCGCATCCGCGAGGCGTACGCGGAGTTCGACGCGGAGCAGCGCTTCTCGGTCCCCGGCGTGCGCGTCACCGACCCCAAGGCTGCGCAGTGCGGGGAGGTGCTGAAGGGCGTGATCAAGCCGGCGCAGTGCAAGTTGTTCGGGACTGAGTGCACGCCGGAGCATCCGATCGGCGCCTGATGGTCTCCTCGGAGGGCGCCTGCGCGGCCTACTACAACTACGGCCGCGTCGCGCGCGAGCGAGAGGCGGTGATGGCCGAGCACGCGACCATCGTCCGAGCGCGAGGAGCAGATCCTCGGCATCATCGAGACCGCGCGCGGCAAGCCCGCCAAGTTTCCGCGACGAGCAGATCACGATGGCGCACGGCGCCGGCGGCAAGGCGACCCAGGCCCTGATCGAGGGGTTGTTCCTGCCGGCGCTTCGCAAGCGCGGCTCTGCAGCCAGCTGTCCGACGCCGGCGCGCTGGAGCGTCGATGGCGCGCCGCTCGCCTTGACGACCGACAGCTTCGTCGTCAAGCCGCTGCGCTTCCCCGGCGGCTCCATCGGCGAACTGGCCGTCAACGGCACGGTCAACGACCTCGCGGTGTCCGGAGCCCGTCCGCTCGCGCTGAGCCTGTCGCTGATCCTCGAGGAGGGGCTGCGCGCCGAGCAGCTGCGGCGCGAGGTCGACGCGATCGCCGGCGGCCGCGCGCGAGGCCGGCGTGCGAGATCGTCACCGGCGACACGAAGGTCGTCGAGCGCGGCCACGCCGACGGCATGTACATCTGCACGACCGGGCTCGGCGCGCGTCGACCGCGCGGCGAACCTGCGCCCGGCGGCGATCCGGCCCGGCGACCGCATCCTGCTGTCAGGCCCGATCGGCGAGCACGGCATGGCGATCATGCTGGCGCGCGGCGAATTCGAGCTGGAGGCGGCGATCGAGTCCGACACGCGCGTCGCTGTGGCCGGCGGTCGACGCGCTGCTCGAGCGCCGCCGGTGGCGGGCTGCGCTGCATGCGCGACGCAACGCGCGGCGGGGTGGCCACGGTGCTCAACGAGCTGGCGCGCGCCTCGTCGGTGGCGATGCTCGTGGGCGAGGGCGCCGTTCCCGGTCGAGCCGGCGGTGGCGGGCGCGCGAGATGCTCGGGATCGACCCCATGTACGTGGCCAACGAGGGCAGCTCGTGGCGTTCGTCGCGCCGCGACCGCCGACGCGGCCCTGGCCGCGCTGCGCGCCGCCCGGCCGCGAGCGGGCGGCGGACATCGGCGAGGTGAGCGACGAGCCGCCCGGGGATGGTGCTCGTGCAGACGGGCTTTGGCGGCCGGCGGGTGATGGACCGCTGGTGGGCGATCCGCTGCCGAGGATCTGTTGATGAGAGAAGCGGGGGGGAGAAAGAAGACCCGACGGCGGTGCCGCCCTTGCATGAGCTGTCGATCGCCAGCGCGGTCGTGGCCACGGCGACCAAGCATGCCGACGGCCGGCCGGTGACCGTCGTCAGCGTGCGGATCGGCGCACTGCGCCAGGTCGTCCCGGACTCGCTGCGCTTCTCCTTCGGGATCGTGGCGCGCGACGGCCTCTGCCAGGACGCGCGGCTCGAGCTCAGCGAGGTCGCGCTGCGGCTGCGACTGCGACGGTGCGGACGACGAATGGGAGCCGAGCGAGCCGGCGTTTCGCTGTCCCGACTGCGCGCAGAGCACGGTGCGCGTGCTCGCGGGCGAGGAGCTCGAGGTGGACTACATCGAAGTCGAGCAGGAGGAGGCGGCATGCATCGGGTGAAGGTGAAGATCGTCGAGGACGCGCTCGACGCCAACAACACGATCGCGCGGGCCAACCGCGACGACTTCGACCGCGCCGACGTGCGCGTGGTCAACCTCATGAGTGCGCCCGGCGCCGGCAAGACGACGCTGCTCGAGGCGTCGTTGCGCGACCTCGAAGGGATCCGCGCGGGCGTCCTCGAGGGCGACGTGCAGGGCAGCCTCGACGCCGACCGCATCGCCCATCTGCACGTCCCGGTCGTGCAGCTGAACACCGCCTCGGGATTCGGCGGTCGAGTGCCACCTCGACGCGAACATGGTCCGCTCCGCGCTGCCCGAGCTGCCGCTGGGCGAGCTCGACCTGCTCATCGTCGAGAACGTCGGCAACCTCGTCTGCCCGGCCGAGTTCCGGATCGGCGAGGACGTGCGGGTGATGATCTCCTCGGTCACCGAGGGCGAGGACAAGCCGCTGAAGTACCCGCTGATGTTCCGCGCCTGCCAGCTGGTCGTGGTCAACAAGATCGATCTGCTGGCGCACCTGGATTACGACCTCGAGCGCTTCCTGTATCACCTTGACAACGTGCATCCCGGGGTGCCGCGGATGCTCGTGAGCGCGAAGACGGGCGAGGGCGTCGACGAGTTCCGGTCCTGGTTGCGCGACGTGGTCACGCACGGAGCGGTGCCGGCGTGAGCAGCGCGCGGACCGGCGGGGTTGCGGCGGACGCCGGCGGGGTAGCGGCGGCCGGCGCTCGGGGGCGCGGACGAGCCGGCGGGGCGCTCGCCTCGACCGGCTGCTCAGCGGCGCGTGGACGCCAGCGATCGCTTCTTCGAGGTCGAGGCCGAGCGCCTGGCGCGCCTCTGCCACCGCATGGCCGAGCGCTTTATCCGCGGTGGGCGGCTCATCGCGATCGGGCGCACGCCCGCGGCGCGCTCGGACGTCCGCCACGTGGCGGTCGAGTTCGTGCATCCGGTGATCGTGGGCAAGCGGGCGCTGCCGGCCATCGGGCTCACCGGCGACGGCGGGCCGCCTGGCCGGCCAGGCCGAGCTGCTCGTCGAGCCCGGAGACATCGTCATCGCCTTCGGGGTCGGACGATCCGCGGGACGCCGAGGCGGGCGAGGTCGGCGCCGCGGTGCGCTCAGCGTCGCGGGCGCGGATGCCTGACGATCGCGTTCGCCCCGTGCGGCGCGGAATGGGAGTTCGTCCCACCGGTCGGCGACCCGCTCGTCGCCCAGGAGCTGGTGGAGACGCTCTACCACGTGCTGTGGGAGCTGGTCCACGTCTTCTTCGAGCATCGCGGCCTGCTCGACAGCGGCCTCGCGGGCGCCGCGTCACGACGCGGGCGCGTCGGCCTTCCTGTACCCGTTCCTCGGCGAGCGCGAGGGCGACCTCGAAGCCGTGTTCGAGGACGTGCGCCGCTCGGTGCTGATGAAGGCCGCAGGAGATCGCCGCCCTGCGCACGCAGACGTTGACCGAGAACGGCGCCGCGCTGATAGCCGCCGCCGCTCGCGCTGCGCGGCGAGCTTCGAGGCCGGCGGGCGGCTGCTCGCGCTCGGCAACGGGGGGTCGGCCACCGACGCCACGGACGCGGTGGCCGACTTCCGCTGCCCGCCCGGCGGCGCGGCGGGCCGTGGCCGGCGCTCGACCTGACCGAGGACCCGTCGATCCTCACCGCGATCGCCAACGACATCGGTCCGGCCGCCATCTTCTCGCGCCAGGTGATCGCCTACGGGCGCGCCGGCGACACGCTGCTCGCGCTTCTCGACCAGCGGCGGCTCGGAGAACGTGATCGAGGCGCTCGGCCGAGGCGCGCCGCCAGCGGGCTGACGACGATCGCGCTGGTCGGCTACGACGGCGGTCGCATCGCCGCCGAGCATCTCGCCGACCACGTTCTCGATCACCCGCTCGCAGCACATCCCGCGCATCCAGGAGGCGCAGGCCAGCGCCTCGCACGCGCTGCGCGAGCTCGTCGAGCTCGGCGCCTGCCGACCGGCCGTGAGCTCGGCGCCGTGGCCCAGCACGAGCGGCGCCGCGTCCGCGCGCGGGTGGAGGGGACCGTGCAGGGCGTCGGATTCCGCGCGCACGTCTACCGTCTGGCCGAGCGAGCTCGGGCTGCGCCGGCTGGGTGCTCAACGACGAGCGCGGGGTGCTGCTCGAGGTCGAGGCGCGACCCGGAGACGGTGGCGGCGTTCCTGGCGCGCCTCACCGCCGACGCGCCGCCGCTGGCGCGTGGTCGAGCGGGTGGCGCCCCAGGAGCGCGAGCCGGCGCGGCGACACCGGCTTCCAGATCCTGCCGCTCGCGCAGCGGCGGCGAGTCGCGCGCGCCCATCTCGCGCCGACACGGCGACCTGCGAGGCACTGCCTGCGCGAGCTGTTCGATCCCGCCGATCGCCGCCACCGCTATCCGTTCATCAACTGCACCGACTGCGGGCCGCGGTTCACGATCGTCCGCGGCGTCCCCTACGACCGCCCGCTCACCACGATGGCCGGCTTCGCGATGTGCCGCGAGCTGCCAGGCCGAGTACGACGACCCGGTCGACCGGCGCTTCCATGCCCAGCCGAACGCCTGTCCGGACGTGCGGGCCCGTCGGCGCGCCTGCTCGACGCCGACGGCCGGCGAGCTCGAGCTGCCCGGCGCGTCCGACGCCGTGGCGCGCCGCCGCCGCAGGCGCTGCGCGACGGGGCGATCCTGGCCGTCAAGGGGCTCGGCGGCTATCACCTGGCCTGCCGCGCCGATGACGAGTCCGCGGTGGCCGCTCTGCGCGCGCGCAAGCAGCGCGAGGACAAGCCGTTCGCGCTCATGGCCGCCGATCTGCGAGGCCGCGCCCGGGCTGGTGTGCCTCGGCCCGACGGAGCGTGAGCTGCTGCGTTCGCCGCGAGCGCCCGATCGTGCTGGCCCCGCGCCTCGGCGGCGCGCCGGTGGCGCGCCGTCGGTCGCGCCGGGCTCGGCCGAGCTCGGCGTGATGCTGCCCTACTCGCCGCTTCACCACCTGCTGACTGGCACGACCTCGCGCGGCGACGCGCGAGCGTGGCCGCGCGCTGGTGATGACCAGCGGCAACGTCACCGACGAGCCGATCGCCTACCGCGACGACGACGCGCGTCGAGCGCCTCGGCGGCGATCGCCGACGTGTTCCTCGTGCCACGACCGCCCGATCCACATGCGCACCGACGACTCGGTGCACTGCCACCGTGCCGGACGGCTCCACGCGGCCGCGCGCGATGCTGCTGCGCGCTCGCGCGGGTACGTGCCCGCCGAGCCTCGCCGCTGCCCGACGGCGCCGGATCGCCACGTCGCTCGCGCTGCGGGGCCGAGCTCAAGAACACGTTCTGCCTGGCCAAGGAGCGCCGCGCCTGGGTCGTCCCATCACATCGGCGACCTCGAGAACGTCGAGACGCTGCGCTCGTTCACCGAGGGCGTCGAGCACTTCGAGCGGGTGTTCGCGCGTCGACGCCCGAGGTGGTCGCCCACGACCTGCATCCGGACTACCTGTCGACGCAGTACGCGCATGAGACCGCGACGTCGAGCTGATCGGCGTGCAGCATCACCACGCGCACCTGGCCGCGTGCCTGGCCGAGCACGGGATCGTCGAGCCGCGCCGTGGGCGCGATCTTCGACGGCGACCGGCCTCGGGCCCGACGGCACGGTCTGGGGCGGCGAGATCCTCGTCGGCGATCTCGACCGCTTCGAGCGGGTCGGACACCTGTGCCCGTGCGGCTCCCGGGCGGCGATGCGCGCGACCGCGAGCCGTGGCGGATGGCGTGCGCGTGGCTGTCGCTCGGCCAGGAGTGAGCGCGATGCCGGCATGAGCCGGAGATCCGCGCCGGCGCTGCAGGGCCGCGTGGACGAGCGGGCGCTGGGGCCAGGTGGCGCGGCTCGTCGCGCACGGGCCTGCGCTCGCCCGATCACCACCAGCATGGGGCGCCTGTTCGACGCGGTCGCCGCGCTGTGCGGGCTGCGCCCGCGCGTCAGCTACGAGGGGCAGGCGGCGGTCGAGCTCGAGGCGGCGCTGCGACCCGCCGAGCGCGGCCGCTACGCGATCCGTCGCTGGGCACGACGGCGACGGCGAGCCGATCGTGCTCGACGCGCGTGAGACCATCCGCGCGGTCGGCGCCGACCTCGAGGCGGGCATCGCGCGTCGGCGCCGTCGCGAGCGCGCTTCCATCCACGGTCAGCGCGGACGGTGCGCAGGCGCTGCGCTCGCGCAGCCTCCGTCGCGCGCAAGCTCGACCCGGTCGTGCTCTCCGGCGGCGTGTTCCAGAACCGGCGCCTGCTCGAGGCGGCATCGCGGGCCTTGATGCGGCGGGCCTGCGCGGTCGCGCCCGAGCGGTTGCCGGTCCGCGACGGCGGGATCTCCTACGGGCAGGCGGCGGTGGCCGCTCGACGTATGGCCGCATCCCGTCGTGCTCGCGGGCGGGGCCATGATGGCCTGGCAGCAACCGTCGGCGATTAGCATGGTGCGCTCGTGACGAGTCCCACATTGCAGTTTGACGATGAGCTATCGCGGCGGATCGAGAAGATCTACAGCACGCCGGACGTCGTCGCCCAGCGCAAGGCGGTGCGCGAGGCGCTCGCGATCGAGCCCGGCGAGCGGGTGCTGGACATCGGGGCGGGCCCGGGCTTCCTCGCCGCCGAGCTGGCCGCATGCGCCTCCCCGAACGGCATGGTTGTCGGTACAGACTTCAGCGACAGCATGCTCGCGATCGCCGCAGCTCGCGTCGGCTCGGGGGGCGATGCCGAGCTGCGCTTCGAACATGCCGATGCCTGCGCGCTTCCCTTTGCTGACGCGAGCTTCGACGCTGTCGTATCCACCCAGGTCTACGAGTATGTAGAAGACATCGCAATGGCGTTGCAGGAGCTCGCGCGTGTGCTGCGCCCGGGCGGTCGCGCGCTCGTCCTCGACACCGACTGGGGCTCGATCGTATGGCACTCTCGAGATGCCGCGCGGATGCAGCGCGTACTCGATGCCTGGGCGGAGCATCTCGTCGATCCGCACCTCCCGCGGCGGCTGATCCGCCTCCTCGGCGACGTAGGGTTGACGGTCGATCTGTGCCAGGTGGTGCCGATCGTCAACGTGCGCAGCAACGAGAACACCTACAGCGCCGGGATGACGGAACTGATCGCCGACTTCGTCGCCGGCCGGCAGGGACTCACGCACGCCGACGCCGCCGCGTGGAGCGAGGATCTGAATGAGCTGTCCCGCAGCGGTGACTACTTCCTCAGCCTCAACCGCTATCTGTTTCGGGCCTCCAAGCGCTGATCCTAGGAGTGGGCCAGTCGCTCGATCGCCTGCGCCGCTCGCTGGATTGCGGTCGTCTCGAACAGGAACGGCGTGGCGTTGGGCACGCTGTGAATGGGAGCTTCGAGCGTCGCAGAGCCCGCCGTTACGTTGAGCGCATAGCGCAGCGGTATCTCGTGGCAGATCACGAGGACGACCTGCGAGTCGCACAGCGCGAGCCTCGCGAACGCCCGCGCGTAGCGCGCGGCGGTCCGATCGAGACTCTCCCCGCCGGGAAACGGATCGCTGCGAGAGTGCGCCTGCTTCCAGGCTCGGTACTCAGCGTAGGTGCGGCCCTCGAGCTCCCCGACGTCGATGTCGTCCAGCAAGGGCTCCTCGCGAACAGGGACCTCGCGACCGGCAAGCACGATCGCCGCCGTCTGCCGCGTACGTTCAAAGCGCGTGTGGACGCACACATCGATCGGTATCTGCGCCAGCTGGAGCTTCAGCCGATGGGCCTGCTGGACTCCCTCCTCGCTCAACTCGACGTGCACTTTGGGATCGCCGTTGACGCGCTCTTCGAGGTTGAGCGTCGACTGGGCGTGCCGGACGAGAATGAATAGGGGCATCACTGACCAGTCGGCTCTTTCTGGCGGTTACGGTAGCGGTCCGCGCAGCCTCTGCCAATTGGCAGCTCTCACGAATCGACACGCCCGCGCGTTTGAATACAGACGCCCCCGGCAACGACTCAGGAGGTACCGAGATGAAAGACCAAGCCGATAAGGCGGCCCGCTTTCTGGCACTCCACCAGCAGGAGCACCCGCTGCTCCTGGCCAACGCCTGGGATGCGGGTTCGGCCAGGCTGCTCGCGTCACTCGGCTTCGATGCGCTCGCCACGACGAGCAGCGGCTATGCAGCGACCCTCGGCCGACTCGACTATTCGGTCAGCCGTGAGGAGGCGGTCGCGCACGCCGCGGCGCTCGTCGCGGCCACCGATGTGCCCGTGTCGGCCGATTTCGAGGACGGCTTCGCCGAGGATCCCGCCGGAGTGGCGGAGACCGTACGCCTCGCGCTCGATGTCGGCCTTGCCGGATGCTCGGTCGAGGATTGGAGCAGCGCCGACGCGCGGCTATACGACGCCGGGGCGGCCGCCGAGCGCGTCGCCGCAGCGGCGGAGGCTGCGCACGGCGGACCCGCGCCTCTCGTGCTCACGGCGCGCGCGGAGAACTACCTGCGCGGCAATCGCGACCTCCGTGACACGATCGCGCGTCTACAGGCCTACCAGGAAGCCGGCGCCGACGTCCTGTATGCGCCGGCGCTCGCCCGCGCCGAGGACATTCGCGAGCTGGTCGCCTCAGTCGATCTGCCGGTCAATGTGCTCGCGCTCCCCGGTGCACCGTCGGTGGGGGAGCTCAAGGCCATCGGCGTCAAGCGCGTCTCCATCGGTGGCGCGTTCGCCTTCGCGGCCCTCGGTGCGGCCGTCGGCGCCGCAACCGAGCTGCTGGGTGAGGGGACGTACGGCTTTCTGGAGCTGTCGGCTGCGGGCTCGAAGGCCGCACGCGCGGCGTTCGCTGACTGAGTGGTTCGCTGACTGGGCGGATCGACCCTTGGTCCAATTCTGCACCGGAGCGTAAAGCCGGCTCGACGCCCGCCCGACGCTTTTTGAAGTCACCGATGAAGGTCCTGAGATGCCCAACGCAGTTCGCCCTCGGCAGCTCTCGAGCACCGTGGCCACGCGCCTGACCGCGCTCCCCGGCGGGGCGCCGGCGCCGCCCCGCAGAACCCGAGCACCGCCGCCGACGCCGAGCACGCCGATTCTGAGAAGCCGGCCGCTGGCCCCGTCGGTCAAGCAGTTCGTGCAGGTCGCCGTCGCGACGCTGCTCGTCGCCGGCTGTCCGGTCGCGATCGTGTGGTGGCTGCGCGCCTCGGGACGCCATCTCCTCGGCGGTCGTGTGCGTGCTGCTCGGGATGAGCCTGTCGCTCGGCGCCTCGCATCTCGGTCGCGTCCTGTGGGAGAAGTGGCCCGGATCTGAAGACCTCCTGTTCAGCGAGCTGATGATCTGGGGGTACCTGCATCGCCTGCGAACTCAGCGCCGGCTGGCGTCCGCGCTGGACACGCTCGGGCCGATGAGCGAGGCGCGGCGCCGCGCCCTGGACGGCATGAGCACCAAGGATCGAGCCAAGCTTCTGGAGCAGCTCGTCGCGGAGATGGAGACCCGCGACCCCTACCTTCACGGCCACTCGCGCAGGGTGGCCCGCTATTCGTGGATGATCGCCAGAGGGATGGGCCTCCCGCACGCCGAGGTCGCGAGGATCCGCACCGCGGCGGCCATCCACGACGTCGGCAAGATCAAAACGCCCACGGCGATCCTTCACAAGCCCGGCCGGCTGACCGACGAGGAGTACGAGGTGATCAAGAAGCATCCGGGCGACGGCGCCCTGATGGCCGACGTGCTGCGCGATCCAGAGCTGACATCGATGGTCCGCCACCATCACGAGCGCCTCGACGGCACCGGCTATCCCGACGGGCAGTCCGGGCAGGAGATACCGCTCGGGGCACGGATCATCGCCGTCGCCGACACCTTCGACGCGATCACCTCCGAGCGTCCCTACCGGCCTGCGAGCCCGCACAAGAGGGCGATCGACATCCTCAGGGAGGAGGCGGGCACAAGGCTCGATCCGGACGTCGTGCGCGCCTTCTGCGGCCACTATGCCGGTCGACGCCCGCTCGCGCTGTGGGCGTTCGTCGCGGGCCTGCCGGAGAGGGTGCTCTCATGGCTCGCCGGCAGCGCCGCGAGTGTCGCCTCGGCCGCCAAGGTGATGGCCGCCGCGGCCCTCGTCGGAGGCGCCGCGGTCTCCTCGGCGACGCTCGGGCTGCCGGTTGCCAAGCACCATTCGGCGGACGCGCGCTCAGGCTCGAGCGACCGGATCGCGCGCTCGAGGTCGCTTGCCGTCGACCTCGGCGAACGGCGTCCAGCGCGCCGAGTGCGCGCCGCCACGCCGAGTGCCGCGCGTCATTCCCGCGGGTCGCGACACGCAGCGCTGAGGCCAGAGCGGCTGCCGGCGGAGTCCAGACCGCACGGTGCGCGCGGAGCGCAACCATCGGCCGGCGGCGGCTCGACCCAGGGCGCCGGGGCGGGCGCAGGCGAAGGGGCATCGCGGCCCAGGAGCGAAGGCTCCAAGCGGCAAGACCGAAGCAGGCCCCGCCAAAGACAAAGCCGAAAGCCCGAGCAAAGGCAAAGGCGAAGAAGCGGCACAGGCAAAGGCGAAGAAACCCCGAGAAAGGCAAAGGCGAAGAAGGACTCAGGCAAAGCCAAAGGCGAAGAAGCACCAGCAAAGGCAAAGGCGAAGAAACGTCCAGGCAAAGCCAAAGGCGAAGAAACCGCCGGCAAAGGCAAAAGCGAAGAAGCGCACGGCCAAAGCCAAAACCGAAGAAGCGGTGGCAAAGTCAAAGAAGTGGTCGGCAAAAGCAAAGAAGTGGTCAAAGAAGTGGTCAAAGAAGTGAAGGGTAAAGTCGAAGGGGTGCTCGGCAAACTCAAATGAGTGCGCCGGAGTAGCATCTAAGATCGTGGGGTGGCGCCGGGCGACCTTCACGGGTCCTTTGCGCAGGCCGCGGCAGAGGACGGCATCGAGCTCGAGGGTCAGTCCTTCGACTGGCTCTGCGAGCAGGGCCACGTGGGGCTCGAGCGCGTCGCAAAGGAACGGCGCGACGCGGCGCTTACCGGGCCTGTGACGGCGGCACTCGAGCTGCTCGGTGCGATCTACGCGCGCCTGAAGGGAGACGTCTCGGTTCTCCACGCGTCGCGCGCGAACCTGCTGCTTCCCGTCGAGCTGGTGCACGCGCCGACCGGCACCGTGATCGAAGTCGACGGCTCATCGCACTTCACCTCGTTTCGCCTCGCCGCGCTCGAGCTCTACCCGGCCGATGCGATCCTCGGGTTTGACATCGACGAGCACAAGGCGCTGTGCCGGGCCTGGTGCGCGAGCACCGACGGCCTTCAACGCGGCCTGGCCGCCAAGGGCTTCGGGTTCGGCGGCGTGCAGCGGGAACTCGCCTACCACGACGCCTTGCGCGATCTCGCCACGCCGGCGATGGGCCACCCGCCGCTCGTTCGGATCGCAGCGGTCGACGGCGATGGGGCAGCGGCGTACCGTCGCCACCGTGATTGGCTGCTGGCGCGGCTGGTCGCCTGACTCAGCGAGCCGGAGCCTGTCGGCTCGTCCGTCACCGCGACGTTGACCGTCGCGCAGCGCCCGCAGCGGACGCGGACCTTCTTGGTCATCTGCACCGGCTGCATTGCCGTCGCGAGCACGTTGCCGCACTCGACGCAGACGTAGTCATCGGCCCCGTTGCCGCGGAAGACCGGCCTGTCGACGTCCTCCTGGATCGCGGTCCCGCCGTCGAATGGCACCTCGCCCTCGCGGATGCGCCTCATCGTGATGATCGCCATTGCCCCACGCGCCTGCGCTTGCGCTTCGGATCCCGTCCCTCCTGCCACGCCTCCCAGCGCATCACATCTCGGCGAGCTTCGTCGTGAAATCCTTGATCAGCGCGTCCAGCACGCCGACGACGACCCCCTCGCCCATCGATGCCGCCTTGCCGGTGATCTGGGCGCTGGTATGGATCGTGCCGCCGCCATCGTTGAGCGCGAACTCGACGTTCGCGTTGGCGTGGCCTTGGCCGCCGGCCTCTTTGGACTTTATGCCGAGCACCACGCGGTGGGCGCCGGCGTCCTGCTCGAGGACCTCCACGACGCCGGTGAACGTCATCGACATCGCTCCCATCTTGACCTTGATCTCTGCCCTGACCGAGTCCGGCGCGGTCCGCTCGAGCACGCTGCCGCCCTCCACGCACGGGACCACGCGCTCGAGATCGAGGATCGCAGCGTAGCTCTCGTCGATCGGCTTTGCTGTCGAGAAGGGATGGTCCAGCTCTACGGCCATGTGCGGTTTCTCCTATGTCGAAAAGGGCGAGTCGAGGCTGTGAACAACTTACAGCGGCAGGTAGGCAACCTCGGCGCCGGCGGGGAGCTCTCCCGCACCGGCCGGAATCCGGGCAAGGCCATCCGCCCGCGCGGTGATCGCGATCTGATGAGACTCCTGTCCCGGCAGCGGCGACAGCGCAACCGCGCCGCCAGATGCGCTGAGATGTACCCGTATCAGGTGGTCGCGCCGGGCGTTGCGCTCGACGGGCGAGCTGAGCGAACCCGAGCGCCACGCGGGCCTCACGTTCGCTGCGCCCTGCAGCGCAAGCAGCGCCGGGCGCACGAACAGCTCGCAGCAGACGAGACTCGAGACCGGATTCCCCGGCAGTCCAAAGACGAGCGTCTTCTCGCGCACGCCGAACGCCAGTGGCTTTCCCGGACGCAGGGCGATGCGCCAGAAGACCTCGCGGATGCCCAGCTCGCGCCCGACGTCGCGAACGAGGTCGTGGGCGCCCACCGACACACCGCCGGAGCTGACGACAACATCGTGCTCGAGCGCCCGGGCGAGCGCCGCACGGTGTGCCTGGCGCGTGTCCGCGGCAGCCACGATCTGCTCAAGGCGCGCCCCGCCGGCTTGAAGCGAGGCTTTGAGCATCGGAGCGTTGGCGTCGAAGATGTCGCCGTCGGCGAGGTGTTCGCCCGGCTGACGCAGCTCGCTTCCGGTGCTCAGCACCGCGACGCTGGGCTGCCGGGCGCAGGTTAGGGTGCCGAGGCCCGCGGCGGCGGCCGCGCCGATCTGCGCCGGGCCGACACGGGTACCCGCACGCAGCAGGCGCTCGCCGCGTTTGATGTCGCTGCCGCGGTGACGCACGAACGCTCCCGCTGCCACGGCGGAGCGCACCACGACCTGCTCGCCGTCGCGATCGACGTCCTCGAGTGGCGCCACCGCGTCGGCCTGGGCCGGCACAACGGCACCGGTGGAGATCGCGACAGCCTGACCCGCCGCCAGTCCACCGCCGTACGGACTGCCTGCCGCCGACTCGCCGACCAGCGCCAGCCGTCCGGGCGCGTCGCCGGCGCGCAGGGCGTAGCCGTCCATCGCCGAGCTCTCGAATGGAGGCAGATCGATCGCGGCGCTCACGTCCTCGGCGAGGAACCGGCCATGGCCGTGATCGAGGGCCACCTGCTCGGCCGGGAGTGAAGTGACGTGCGCGAGCACGAGGGCCAGCGCGTCGTCGATTCCCAGCAGCTGCGGCGGTGGGGTCCCCTCGGCCACGCCGGCCTGTGACGCCGGATTGGTCACGCGATCAGATCGGCCAGCGGCCCGGCGTCGAGCACGACCTCGACCTCATCGGCCACCTTCAGCGCTCCGAACAGCGCCGAATACGGCTTGATTCCCCAGTCGCTCTGCTTCAGCACCGCGCTGGCGTTGAGCCTGCCCTCGGGCGAGACACGAAGATCGAACTCGATCGGGCGGGTGTTACCGGCGAGCTGCAGCTCGCCCCGGACACTGATCCGGCCACCGTCGGCCGCGCTCTGCACCTCGGTTGAACGGAACTCGATGGCCTCACCCTTCAGGACCTCGTCGTCGATCGTCCGGCGGATGCCGGCCTTGTCGTCGTCTCCGAGCGACTGCATGCCCCCGGTCCCCTCGCGCACGCGAAGAGACCTGGCGTCTGCGTGCAGCGCAACGGTGCTCTGCGCGGCCTCCTCGCCGCCCTCGAGCGTCGCCTGCCATGAGGTGACGTCGATCAGCAGGTCGTGCCCGGCCTTGGCCGCCGCGCCGCTGCGCCCGGTCAGCACCGAGAGGGTCCCGTTGTCGGGCCCGAGCGTGTGCCTGCCCTTGATCGAGAGGCCCATCAGTCGCGGTACACGGTCTGTGCGTCGAGCCCGCCCTCGACGCCGGGCGGCAGCGCGCCGCTGCCGTGCGCGTAGAGCGCGATGTCCTCGATCGTCCGCGATCCTGGGCCTCGCCGCCGCGGGACGAAGCGCCGTTGGCCAACGCAGGCTCTCCGGGGTCGCCTCGAGGGCCACCGCCGGCCAGCAGCCGCGCCTTCGTCGCGAATCTTGCCGGTGGCGCTGACGATCGCCGCCGGCTGTGCCGCTCGGAGGGGCTCGTGTTGTAGCCGTGCCCGACGCCGAAGCGGTCGGTGTCGGCGGCACGACCTTGACGTCGAGCGCCGGGACGCCGAGCTCGCTCGGCGACCAGCTCCGCGTACTGCGGCCTCCTTGCCGTCGGACTCGCTCGTCAGGCTGAGCACCATCTTGCCGGTCGGATGGACGCGCAGAAAGACTGCTCGATATGCCTCGTCAGCCACTTGTCCTCCTCCGCTTCGGTGTGATCATCGGTCGCTCTCGCCGGCTGCCGTGAGGCTCGCCGCGCCAGCGCGCTTCGCTCCAGGTGGGCGCTGAGCGCGTTGTGCTCCTCCAGCTCGCAGAAGCTCGGTTGCGGGCCGCCGAGCGGGTGCGGCGGCACCGCGGGGCGCTCACAGCCCGGGTAGATGCAGATCTTGTCGCGTGTCACTCGTCCCGCTCCTTGATCATCAGGCGCCATCCTGGCCACCCATCCAGGCGTGGTCTTGCCCCGGCTCGGGCTCCATGCCGCTGGGCATCGCCACCGAGCTGCCGGCGACCGGCGTCGCGCTGGCCCAGGGCTCCGCGCTCGGCTCGCGAGCCGGCACGCGGTCTTCCAGGCCGCTGCCGGCGACGCCCTCGCGGCCCCGCCGCGGCGCCGATCGCCGTCGACCACCTCCTGCGAGCGCCTCGAAGCTGTGGCCGCTGACGAGCGCGTCGCAGTGCGGCAGCGCCGCGGTCATGCCGCCGGCCTGCGGGGCAGAAGCCGCTGGCAGCTGACCCGCGGGTTGACCCACACGATCCGGTGGGCCAGCCGCCGCAGCCGCTCCATCTCGCGCCCGACGAGCTTCGGGTCGCCCCGCTCCCAGCCGTCGGAGAGGATCACGATCACGGCGCCGCGCGCCATCCCGCGACGGCCGTGGCGGTCGTTGAAGGCCTTCAGCGCGTCGCCGATCCGGGTTCCGCTCGACCAGTCCGGCGCGGCGGCGGCGGCGCGCTGGATCGCGCGCTCGGGCTGCGCGAGGCGAGCGCCCGCGTCAGCCGCGTCAGCCGGGTCGCGAACACGAACGCCTCGAGCGTTGCGGGCCCGCCGCCGCGCGGCGCTCTGTCAGGAACTGCAGGTAGGCGCGCGCGTAGGGCTCCATCGACCCGGAGATGTCGCACAGCAGCACCATCCGCCGGCGCGCGATGCGCCGGCGCCGGCGCGCCAGGCGGACCGGGTCGCCGCCGGTGCGCATGCTCGCGCGCAGCGTGCGGCGCATGTCGACGCGCTCGCCGTGGCGGTCTGCTGCGCAGCGCCGGGTGCGTCGCAGCGGGGTCGCGATGCGCAAGCCGCGACATCAGCCGGTACAGCTGCGCGAGCTCCTGCGGCTCGAGCGCGTCGAAGCTGCTTGGCTCGCGCAGAGCTCCTCCTCGCTGGCCATCGCCAGCGGCACCTCGACCTCGGTGCGCTCTCTCGCGCTCGCCGTGCGCGCCGCGGCGCGGTCGGACGCTCGGCCGCGGCCGCATCCGGCGCCTGCAGCGCGTCCCTGCGCGCCTGGTCACGCTCGGGCTTCGGCCGGTCGTCCGGGGGCGCTGGCACCGTGCTCGCGCGTCGTCGGGCTCGCCGTCGGCGGCCTCGCCGGATCGCCGAACACGCGAGCAGAACACCGCGTCGAACGCGCTCGACCTGTGCGCCGGCTCGGACACGAACACGGCCCGCGCAGTCCAGTACAGCCGGCGCCGGCGTGACCGGGCGCACGAGCGTGAGCGCGTGCGCGAAGTCGGCCGCGCGCTCGGTGCTGGTCGGCACGCCGGCGTCGTGCAGGCGGCGGCTCAACGCCCCGACGAGCGCCGGCAGATCGAGCTCGACCTGTCTCGACCCCGAACAGCCTCTGGCACCCGCGTCATCATCGGCGTGCACGAGCAGCTCGAGGCCGGCCGCGCGAATCACCTCCTGGTCCTCGCCGTACTTCAGCACGGACCCGAGCGTGACGCTCGACGGCGGCCGCGTCCAGGCGCTCGACGCCGAGCAGGCTCAGCGCGCCAGCCAGTCGATCGCCTCGGCGACGCCCGGCGGCTTCTGCACGTCGCTGTCGCGCATCCGCGAGACCGCATCGGCGACCGCACCGCGAGCGTCTGCGAGGAGCCCTTGACGCGGCGGCGCATGATCTCCACCTCGCGCTGCGCGATTCGGGTAGGCGATCCAGTGATACAGGCAGCGGCGCTTGACGGCGTCGTGCAGGTCGCGGGTCCGATTGGAGGTCAGCACGATGATCGGCGGGTGCGTCGCCCGGATCGTGCCGATCTCCGGGATCGTCACGCTGGCCTCGGCGAGCAGCTCGAGCAGAAACGCCTCGAAGTCGTCGTCGGCGCGGTCGATCTCATCGATCAGCAGAACCGCCGGCCGAGGGCCGGGATGCTCCAGAGCGCGCAGCAGCGGGCGGCGGATGAGATAGTCCGGACCGAACAGCTGCTCCTCGCCGATCGGCGAGCCGCTCGAGTCGGCGAGACGGATGCTCAGCAGCTGACGCGGGATAGTTCCACTCATACAGCGCCTCGGCTGCGTCGATCCCCTCGTAGCACTGCAGGCGGATCAGCGGCGTATCCAGCACGAGTCGCCAGCGACTTGGCCGCCTCGGTCTTGCCGACACCCGCCTCGCCCTCGAGCAGCAGCGGCTGCGGCAGACGCACGCTCAGGAACATCGACGTCGCCAGGCCCTCATCGACGAGGTAGTCGACGCCTGCCAGGCGCTGGGCCAGCGTCTCGACGTCGGGTGCGAGCCGGCCGACCTCCCCGGCGGCTTCGCCTGTGACCCCCTGCGGGCTCATCCGTGAATCTGCTCGGGCTCGCCCGCTGCGGCCGAGACGCCGACTCCCGTCGCGGCCAGCAGCGCCCGGTAGTCCTCGAGCGCGTCGACATCGAGCGGAACCGGACCCTCGATCGCAACCTCCACGACATCGTCTGAGCGGCGGTCGAGGAGACGCCAGACGCCCTTGTCGCCGTGCAGGTCCGCGAGCTCTGCAAAGACGCTGCGCGCAAACGCGATCGGGTGCCCGCGGCCGTCCTCGTATCGACATACGGCCAGGGGCGCGTCGCCGCGGCCCGCGCGCAGAGCAGCGACCGTGGCCGCGCTCACGCCCGGCTGGTCACCGAGCATCAGCACCATGACCTCGCAGCGCGGGTCGAGAGCTCCGAGCGCTGCGGCGATCGACGAGGAGCAGCCCGTGCCATAGGAGCGGTTGACGACCACGTCGGTGCCCGTCAAGTCCACGCTCGCTGAGACCTCATCCGCCGCGCCGCCGAGCGCCGCGATGATCTGGTCGAACCCGGCGCTGCGAGCGACGTCGAGGACGTGGCCCAGCAGCGTGCCGTCGCGGTAAGGGAGCAGCTGCTTGGGCTGCCCGAGGCGCGTCGATCCGCCCGCACCGAGCACGAGCCCGGTCACAAAGGGCTCAGCTGACGGCGGCTGCATGCTCCTGCTGCTCCTCGAACTTCGTCCTGCAACCCTCGCAGCAGAAGTAGATCGTCTCGCCCTTGTGCTCCACCGAAGGCGTCCCCGGAACGGCGGCCACGGTCATCCCGCAGATCGGGTCGACGGCGATCACCGGTCGCGTCGAGCTCTCAGCGCCTACCGCGGGGGCCAAGCGCCCTGCGGTCGGGGCAGTCGTCACGGCGCCGCGGCGCACGGCGATCAGCTTTGCGAGGATCGAGACAGCGACCTCGGCCGGCGTGATCGCGCCGATCTCGATGCCGGCGGGCACGTCGATCCGCTCCAGGAGCTCCTCGGGGACGCCGTCGTCGCGCAGCTCGGAGATCACGCCGCCGCCGCGCTTGGGGCTGGCCACGAGGCCCACGTAGGAAAGGCCCTCCTCCAGTCCGCGGCGCAGAATGTGCAGCTCGTCGCGCCCGTGTGAGGCGACGATCAGCCCGAGATCGCCCGCGGCCGGCTCGGGCGCTCCGTCCCGCACGGCGACGACCTCGAGCCCGAGCTCCGCGCCGAGCGCTCGGACCGCTTCGGCGATCGGCGTGTCGCCAACCACCAGCGCGCGCGGCGCCGGCAGCATCGGCTCGAGGAAGATCTCGATCGCCCCGCCCGACAGGCAGTGGTTCTGCACCGTCACGGCGCCCTGTTCGCTCGAGATCTCGTGATCGCTCGGCGCTGTCTCGTCAGCGTCGTCGCTGCCGCCGTCGACCGGCAGGATCCGCAGCAGCATGGTCTCGTTGGACTCGATCGCCCGCAGCGAATACACGCGCACGCTGTGCTCCGCGCACACTCCGCCCACGAAT
This sequence comes from uncultured Solirubrobacteraceae bacterium, assembly GCA_963730575.1. Taxonomy (GTDB): domain Bacteria; phylum Actinomycetota; class Thermoleophilia; order Solirubrobacterales; family Solirubrobacteraceae; genus Palsa-744. The sequence goes on along the minus strand of CAVSSG010000004.1, from coordinate 78,575 downwards.
CCCTCGATCGTGCCGTCGCCGAGCACGAGCGCGACGTCGCCCGCCCGCGCGCTCGTCGGGTGCTGGGCACGCACGACCGTCGCCGTCACAAACTCGGCGCCCTGCCCGACGAGCTCCTCCGACCCGCCGCGACACAGCGGCGGTCATCATTGCGGCGGCTCGGGCCGTCCCTGCATCGCCGCCCATACACGCGCCGGCGTACAGGGCATGTCGAGGTGGTCGACACCGTGGGTCTCGTGCAGCGCGTCGATGACCGCGTTCACGATCGCCGGCGGCGAGCCGACGTTCGGTGACTCGCCGACGCCCTTGGCTCCGAGAGGGTGGTGCGGGCAGGGTGTGACGGTCTCGCCGAGCTCGAAGTCGGGACACTCGAGCGCCGTCGGGATGAGGTAGTCCATGAACGACGAGTTCAGGCAGTTTCCCTCCTCGATCGAAGGTGATGACCTCCATCAGCGCGATGCCGATGCCCTCGGCGAGGCCGCCGTGGATCTGGCCGTCGACGATCATCGGGTTGATCCGCACGCCGCAGTCGTCGACGGCGATGAAGCGCCGGACCGTCACCTGCGCGGTATCGGGGTCGATGTCGACGACCGCGATGTAGGCGCCGTACGGGTAGGTCAGGTTCGGCGGGTCGTAGATCACCTGCGCGTCGAGCCCGCCCTCCATCCCCGTCGGGCATCGCCTCGCCGCTGTAGGCGCGCTGCGGCCACCTCCTCGATCAGCGCCCCCTTCTCGGGGTCGCCCTTGACGTACCAGCGGCCCTTCTCCCAGGCCAGATCCTCGGGCCTGGTCTCGAGCATCGTCGCGGCGATCAGGCGCGCCTTGTCGCGCACCTTGCGCGAGACGACCGCGACGGCCGCGCCCGAGACCGGCGTCGAGCGGCTGCCGTAGGTCCCGAGCCCGTACGGCGACTTGTCCGTGTCGCCGTGGCGGACCTCGACATCCTCGGGCGGGATGCCGAGCTCCTCGGCGACGATCTGCGCGAACGTCGTCTCGTGACCCTGGCCCTGCGTCTGGGCGCTGATGCTGACGACCGCCTTGCCGGATGGGTGCACGCGCAGGTCCGCGCCGTCGTTCATGGAGAACCCGAGGATGTCCATGTGCTTGCGCGGTCCCGCGCCGACACCCTCGGTGAAGAACGACACGCCGATTCCCATCAGCTCGCCGCGGGCGCGCTTCTCGGCCTGTTCGCGGCGCAGGTCCTCATAGCCTGCGATGTCCATCGCCACGCGCATCGTCTTTGCGTAGTCGCCGGAGTCATAGGTCCAGCCGGTCGTGGTCTCATACGGAAACTGCTCGGGGCCGATGAAGCTCTTCATGCGCAGCTCGATCGGGTCTGTCTTCATCTCGAGCGCGAGCGCATCCACCATCCGCTCGACGAGATACACGGCCTCTGTTATCCGGAACGAGCAGCGGTATGCGACGCCTCCGGGCGCCTTGTTCGTGTACACGGCCTTGACCTTGACGTGCGAGGCCTGCAGGTCGTAGGAGCCGCAGACGATGTGGAAGAACCCGGCCGGGAACTTCGTCGGCTGCGCCGTGCTGTCGAAGGCGCCGTGGTCGGCGATCACATCGACACGCAGGCCGGTGATCTTGCCGGCCTTCGAGCACATTTCGCGCGTGCATCACGTAGTCGCGCGCAAAGCCGGTGGACATCAGGTTCTCCGAGCGATTCTCGACCCACTTGACCGGCACGCCGGCGACGATCGAGCCGGCGATCGCGCAGACGTAGCCCGGATACACCGGGACCTTGTTGCCGAACCCGCCGCCGATGTCCGAGCAGCGGATCCGGATCATGTGCTCCGGCAGGCCGGCGACGTGCGCGTAGACCGTGCGGTGGACATGCGGCGCCTGGTTGCCGTTGTAGATGTCGAGCTGGCCCGTCTTCGGGTTGAAGTCGGCGATCATCCCGCACGTCTCGAGCGGCGCCGGATGACAGCGCGGGTAGATGATGTCGCGCTCCACGACCGTGTCGGCCTCCGCGAACGCGCGGTCGGTCGCCGCCTCGTCGCCGGCCTCCCAGGTCGGGCTGGCGAGGTTGTCGTGCTGCCCGCTCTTGTCGTCGCGGATCAGCGGCGCGTCGGGGTCGAGCGCCTTGCGGGCGTTGACGACCGCCGGCAGCGGCTCGTACTCGACGTCGATCAGCTGCAGCGCATCGTTCGCCGAGTATTCGTCGGTCGCGATCACGAACGCGACCTCCTGACCCTGGAAGCGGACCTTGTCGCCGGCGAGCACGGCCTGGGTGTCATAGGAGATCGTCGGCATCCACGCCAGCCCGAGCGTCTCGAGGTCCTTCGCGGTGACGACCGCGGCGACGTTGGGGTGTGCGAGCGCCTTCGAGGTGTCGATCGAGACGATCTTCGCGTGCGCGTAGGGGCTGCGCAGGAGCGCGCCGTACACCATCCCCGGCAGCCGGATGTCATCCAGATAGGTGCCCTTGCCGCGGATGAACCGCGCGTCCTCCTTGCGCTTGAGACGACCGAAGCCGATCGGCCGCTCGGTGCTCGGGCTCGGGCAGGTTCTCGACGGTGGCCATGCTCACACCTCCTGTCTCTGCGAGGCTTCGTAGCTCGCGCCGCCCATTCGACGGCGCTGACGATGTTCTTGTAGCCGGTACAGCGGCAGATGGCGCCCGATATGGCCGTGCGGATCTCGAGCTCGCTCGGGTCGGGGTTCTCGTCGAGCAGAGCGCGCGCCGTCATCACCATTCCCGGGCGTGCAGAATCCGCACTGCAGCGCGTGGCGCTCGTGGAAGCCCATCTGCACCGGGATCCAGGCGGCCATCGACCTCGAGCGACTCGACGGTCCGGATCTCGTGGCCCTCGCACATCACGGCCAGCGTGGTGCAGGACTTGATCGGCTTGCCGTCCATCAGCACGACGCAGGCGCCGCAGTTGGACGTGTCGCAGCCCCAGTGGGTGCCGGTCAGGCCCGGGGTGTCGCGGATGAAGTGCACGAGCAGCTGGCGCGGCTCGATGTCGCGGCGAGACGGGCTCGCCGTTGACCGTGATCGAGACCTGCATGATCAGACCTCCTGATTCAGGGCGCGGGTGCTCGCGCGGCGCAGCGCGCGTACCGTGAGCACGCCGGCGAGATGACGCTTGTAGTCGATCGCTCCGCGGCCGTCGGCGCCCGGGGAGCAGTCCGCCGAGGCGATCTCGCCCGCCTGCGCGAACAGCTCATCCGAGGGAGCCTTGCCGCGCAGCAGCTCCTCGGCCCGCGTGAGGTGGATCGTCGTGAGCCCGACCGCGCTGAGGGCGATGCCGACGTCGGTGAGCGCGCCGCCATCCATCCACACCGCGGCGGATGCGGCGGCGATGGCCCAGTCGCCGGCACGGCGCTCGACCTTCTCGTGTGCGCTGCCGGCGCCCGCACGCAACGGAAGGCGAATCTCGGTGAGCATCTCGCCCTCGCCGACCGCGGTCATGTACGGGCCGATGTGAAAGTCCTCCATGCCGACGACTCGCTCACCGTCGGCGCCGCGGATCACGGCCTTCGCCTTCGCCGCCGAGCACACGGCCGAGAGGTCCTCGGCCGCGTCGGCCTGGCACAGCGAGCCGCCGATCGTGCCGCGGTTGCGCACGACCGGGTCGGCGATCACGTTCTCGGCGTCGCGAAACAGCGGGAAGCGCTCGGCGAGCAGCTCGGACTTCAGTAGATCCACGTGGCGGGTGAGCGCCCCGATCCGTACCTCATCGCCCTCTTCGCGGATGTAGGAGAGCTCGGTCAGGTCGTTGATGTCGATCAGGTGCGCGGGATTGGCCAGGCGCAGCTTCATCATCGGCAGCAGGCTGTGGCCGCCGGCGATGATCCGCGCCTCGGAGCCGAGCCTCTGAAGCGACGCGATCGGCGCCCTCGACGCTGGTTGCGCGCTCGTACTCGAATGATGCAGGGGTCTGCAACTGGTGCTCCTACCGTGGAAGCGGCCGAGATGTATGGGCATATCCAGCCTAGCAACCGGCTTTTCGCGACCGGTTGTCGCTGGCCGCGCACGTGCGCTCACTCCCCGTCGGGCGGTCGCCGGCCGAGCCGGCCGTCATCGGACGCGTCGCCCGGCGCGCCGCGGCATGGCTGGGCATGCGCTTGCGCGGCGCGCCGATGTCCTCGCGCTGTTCGTACTGCACGGGTGCGTCGGTGCCGATGACCGGAGACCTCGGCAGCTGCTCGGGCCTCGTGTGGCGGATGTCCGGGTACAGCTGCCGCGCCGCGAGGCTTCCCGCCTCGATGTTCCTGCAGCACCGGGCCTGCTGGGTTCGCGGCGGCGATCGGCGCCTCCCGGCCGAGCCGCGCGAGCGTGAGCGCCCCCTTGGTGTAGACCTCGGCGATGCGCGGCGCCGTGGTCGTGGCGCTGTCGGGAAAGTTCCTGAAGCCGTCGGCGGCGGCGCCCGCGTACAGGCCGTCGACGAGGCCGACCGCGTCCTGCATGCCCGCCTTCTTCACGAGCAGGCCCTCGAGCGCATCGACCCCCGCGTCGAGCTGCTGATTGATCGTCGTCACGATGCCGTTGACCGGCGCGCTCTTCTGCACGATCTCACCGACGCCCGGTATCACCTCGTCCAGTCCCGCGGCGATCTTGCGCAGCTGCAAGATCACCGAGACGAGGTAGAAGACGAGCGCGAGGACGATCAGCACGACGGCGAGGATCATGACCCCGCCGGCTGCCGCGAATGCAAGCACTCGCTCCACGGCTCCCTCCTATCCGGCGTCGTCGAGGATCACGTCGAGGGAGCCGCCGTAGTCGGCGACCCCCGCGACCGTCTGGGTTGCCTGCTCCTGCGTCGTCAGCAGCAGCGCTGCGGCGTCGAGGTCCTTCGACCCCGCGGCCGCCACCCCGGCGATCGCGCTGCACGCTCGGGACGATGCTCTTGGCGGCGTCCAGCACGCCGCGCAGCAGGTACACGACGATCGGAAGGACCACCACGAGCAGGACGACGTCGCCGATCCACCAGAGGATCATCGCGGCCTCCGCTCGGCGACGATCGCGGCCTTGCGGGCAATCCCCGGCAGCGCGCCGAGGATGATGTCGAACTGCGCGTTGATCGCCGTGACCGCGCCCTCGAGCGGGCGCAGGTGCTCGGACTCGACTCCCTCAAGCGCCGATCGCCAGCGTCGCGAGACCCTCGGAGATCCGCTTCAGGCCGGTGCGCACTTCGATCAGCGCGACGGCCAGCACGAGCACGACGCCGGCCGCCAGCACGACGCTCAGCAGGACCAGCACGTGCGTGCTGCTCATGCCGCCGCCGTACCCGTCGGTGAGCGCGTTCATGTAGCCGTCCTGGACCACGGCCTCCTCGACGATGAGTGAAAGCACGGGCGCCGTCGCCTCGAGCTGCGGGATATATGCTGTGTTCGCCGCGACCTCGCCCGCGATCTCGAGCAGGCCGTCGACGGACCTCTCGATGCTGCCGACGAATTGCAGCAGCAGGGTGAGCAGAATCGTGACGATCACGGCCGCGACGAGGCCGATGCTCAGAGCGATGGCCCAATAGGTGTGTGCGGACGTCGCGAGCGTGACAGTCACTTTCCGACCGCCACCTTTCGCAACGACCGGGCGGCGTGCAGTATGCGCACGCCCGAGTCGTTGATTCGCTCGATGCCGCTCAGCTCGGCCGTCTGGCGGCGCACCACCTCGACCGCCTGCTCGGCGGTCTTGGCCTGTCTGGCGATCCGCATCGCGAGCAGCACGATGGTAATCACGATTACCGCTGCCACGAGGACCACCACGACCCCGAGGACGAGCCCAACCGTCCATCCGGTGGATGTTGCGATCAGGGCCGGCATAGGGCACCGTGGTGGTAGAGCGCCCTCCGCGAGGCCCAGTCTTCAAAGGCCCGGTTTTCGGCCTTTACGCTCAATCTGACTCTCCTCGCGGCGTCGATCCCCGAACCGTCCAGACGGCACCCCAAGCCCGTCGTCTGAACGTCACCAGAATACTGCGCGGCGGCGAATGTGTCCAGTGAAAACGGCACCTTCAACGGTCGCCGTCACGCCACGACCGGCTCACGCCACGACCGGCTCGTGGATGCGCCCATCCCGGTCGGCGAGCCGTCCGCCGTTCCGCCCGTGTCGTACCGCCACGATCTCGCCCATTATCGACAGTGCGGTCTCGGCGGCGGTCTGGCCTCCGAGATCGAGCCCGATCGGCGCGGCCACGCGATCGAGCACGGAAGCATCCAGGCCGGCGGCCAGCAGGCGCTCTCGGCGCTTGGCCTGGGTGCGACGGCTGCCCATCGCTCCTATGTAACCCGCGTCGGAGGCCAGCGCGGTGAGCAGCGCGGCATCATCGAGCTTGGGGTCGTGGGTGAGCACGGCGATCGCCGTCGCCCGATCGATTGGTTCGAGCTGATCGAACGCCTCCTGCGGCCAGGCGGCGATCACCCGCTCGGCGGCGGGGAAGCGCTCGCGGGTGGCAAACCGGCTGCGCGGATCCACCACGAATGTCCGCCAGCCTGCGAGTGCCGCCAGCGCGGACAGCTGCGCGGCGAAGTCGACCGCGCCGACGATGATGAGCCGCGGCGGAGGCGCGGCGACGTCGACGAACAAAAGGGCGGCATCGTGCTCGCGCAGGGCGCTGTGCTCGGACCACAGGGCCTCCCGCGCCAGCGCGATCGCGGCGGCGTCCAGTACGGCGTCGCCGAGCGTGCCCGCAGGCTCCTGATCGACGCCGAGGAACAGCTTGGCGCCGGGCCGCGGAACACCCTCGAGCGCGGTGACGATGACGGCGCGGCGTCCGTCGCGAAGGCGCTCGTTGAATCGCGACTGCAGGCTGTCGGACGAGAAGGCCTCGACCCACACGGAGATCTCGCCGCCGCACGGCAGCCCGACCTCCCATGCTTCCTCATCAGCGATTCCGTAGTGCAGCAGGCGCGGCTCGTCGCCGGCGAGAATGCTCTCGGCGACCTCCACCACGGCACCCTCCACGCAGCCGCCTGAGACGGCGCCAACGACCTCCCCGTTCTCGCCGAGCAACATCTTTGTGCCGTTGGGCGTGGGCGCCGACTTCTTCGTCTCGACCACCGTGGCCATCGCCACACGCTCGCCACGACCCGTCCAGGCGCTGATGGATTCAGCGACGTCGCCCATAGCGAGCAACGATAACAGTGGACCTTTCGTGCTCAGACGGAAGAATCCCCGCTGCTTCAGTGCCCCGAGGGCCGCCCGGCGATCAGATCGAGCGCGTGCTTGAGCGACTCGGCGATGACCTCACCGGTCTGCTCGATGCTCGCGGGATTGCCCGGGAAGTTGACGATCAGGCTCGAGCCGCGGGTCCCCGCCACCGCGCGCGAGAGCATCCAGTGACGGGTGTGCGGCGCGCGAGGCCTCGCGCATCGCGTGGGGGATACCCGGCGCCTCGCGCTCGATCACCGCCAGCGTCGCCTCCGGGGTGACGTCGGTCGGCGACAAGCCGGTGCCGCCGGTCGTGAGGATCAGATCGCAGCGCTCGACGTCGGTCCAGTGACGCAGGCGCTCTTCGATCAGCGCGCCGATCGTCGGAGATCAGCTCATGTCCGGCGATCTCCATCCCCAGTCGCTGCGCGAGCTGCGATCAGTCGCTCGCCGCCCTCGTCGTCGCCGGCGCCGGCGGACCTGGAGGTGCTGATGGTCGAGGATCGGCCGCGCGCGCCGCGCCGCACTCAGATCGCCCTCGGCCGCGGCGCCAGTCGCTGCGCCCGCCGGTCTTCTCGAGCAGCACGACCTGCTCGACCTCGACGCCGCGCTCGATCCCCTTGACCATGTCGTATACGGTCAGCGCCGCGACCGCGCAGGCGGTCATCGCCTCCATCTCCACGCCCGTGCGATCGACCGCATGAACCTCGCTGATCGAGCTCGACGAGCCCCAGCTCGGCGTCCACCGAGGCGCTCACGTCGATGAAGGTCAGCGTCGATCGGGTGCGCAAGCGGGATCAGCTGGCCGGTCTGCTTGGCCGCCTGGATGCCGGCCAGGCGCGCCGTGGCGAGCACCTCGCCCTTGGGCGCGTCGCCCGTCCTCACCGCGCGCGGCTGTCTGCGTTGACATGCGCACACGCGCGCGCGCGCGCGCGACGCGCTCGCGAGGGTCCTTGCCGCCGACGTCGACCATCCGGGCCCGGCCCTGTCTCGTCGAGGTGGGTGAGACGCGGGTCAGCCACCGTGCGCACCTCGCCCGATCCTGGCGGTGGCGGCGGACTGGATCTCGGCGCCGGGCGCCGGCGTGCCCGTCACGCGACGCGACGAGCCCGTCGGCGTCGACCTCGCGCTTCCAGATCGGGCGCCTCGGCCTTGATGCGGTCGATGATCTCGCGCGCGCCGGCGAACGCTTCGACCCGGTGGGGCGCGGAGACGGCGACGATCACGCTCGGCTCGCCGAGCGCCACCGCGCCGACGCGGTGCTCGGCGGCCGCGGCGCACAGTCCGTGCCGCCTCAGGCACTCGCGCAGGATCAGCGTGATCCGCTCCCGCGCCATCTCGCTGTAGGCCTCGTAGTCGAGGTGGTCGACCTCGCGGGTGACTCCCTGGAAGCTCACGATCGCGCCCGCCCGCGGGTCAGACACCGCGCGCGAGACGGCCTCGAGGCTCAGCGGCTCGCTCGCTCACAGCGCACGTGCACCCGGCCTGCGGCTCGCCAGCGCCGCCGCTGAGCGGGGGGATCAGCGCCAGCTCGTCGTCGGCGCGCAAGCGCCGTCCCCGGCGAGGCGTAGTCGCGGTTGACCGCCATCTGCACCGGCACGCGCTCCAGCAGGCCCGCCAGCGAGGGGATCTTCGACAGCGCCTGCAAGCGCGTCAGCGACGGTCGCGCCGTCGGCCAGCTCGCAGCTCCATGCGGTCGCTCCCGGCGCGCTCGCGCAGGACCGCGAACAGGCGGACCGTGACGGTCATGCCGGCGCCGGCCCGGCGGGCTCCAGAAGCTCGATCGGCTTTGGGCTCATCCTCCTCAGAGGGTAGCTTCAGCCTCGCGTCCTATCGTGGGTGGCGATGGTGGCCATGTCTGACCAGCTGGGGCGATCGCTGCGCGATCTGCGCATATCGGTCACCGATCGCTGCAACCTGCGCTGCCCCTACTGCATGCCGAGGGAGGTCTTCGGAGCCGACTTCCAGTTCATGGACCGCTCGCGAGCTGCTCGACGTTCGAGGAGATCGCGCGGCTGTGCGAGGATCATGTCGGCCCAGGGGGTCGACAAGATCCGCCTCACCGGCGGCGAGCCGCTGCTGCGCCGCGGGCTCGAGCGCCTGGTCGAGATGCTCGCCGGCATCGAGGGCATCGACGACATCGCGCTGACCACCAACGGCACCGCGCTGGCCGCGCTGCGCTCGCTCGCTCGCCGACGCCGGCCTTGACCGCGTGACCGTCAGCCTGGATGCGCTCGATGAGGAGGTGTTCCGCGTCGATGAGCGACACGCGTTTTCCGCTTGCGCGGGTGCTGGAGGGCATCGATGCGGCGCGCGGATGCGGGCCTCGCGCCGGTCAAGATCAACATGGTCGTCAGGCGCGGGGTCAACGACCACTGCGTCGTTGCGATGGCCGAGCACTTCCGCGGACGCCCGCGAGATCCTGCGCTTCATCGAGTACATGGACGTCGGCGAGAGCAACGGATGGCGCCTGGAGCGAGGTCGTCGCCGGCGAGCGAGATCCTGGCGGCGATCGAGCAGCGCTGGCCGCTGGAACCGCTGGCCGCGAGCCACGAGGGAGAGGTCGCCTCGCGCTGGGCGCTACCGCGACGGGGCGGGCGAGATCGGCGTGATCCACTCCGTCACCCAGCCGTTCTGCGAGGGATGCGTCCGCGCACGTCTGTCGGCCGACGGCCGGCTGTACACCTGCCTGTTCGCCAAGCGCGGCCACGATCTGCGCGCGCTGCTGCGTGGCGGCGCCGACGACTCGCAGATCGCGAGCCGCATCGATGAGATCTGGAGCGCCCGCGCGGACCGCTACTCCGAGTTGCGCGGCCTGCGCGAGTCGAAGCTGGGCGACCTGGGCGGGAACGGCGCTGCGGCGAGCACACAGCCCGACCGGCGGGCTTCCGGGCGGATCGAGATGTCCTACATCGGCGGATGAGCGGCGCAGGCGCTGACTGTCCTCACGCCAGCTCGGCTTCCCGCGTTTACCGTGGGGTCCGTTCGATCATCACCGATGTCGCCTTGACCGCCGCGGTTGCCTGAACTCCCGGGGCGAGCCCCAGCTCCTGTACCGAGTCGCGCGTGATCGCGGCCGTGATGAAGAACGGACCCGCCTGCATCTCCACGAGTGCCATCACCCCGTCGACCTCGACCGAGCGGATCGTCCCCGCGAAGCGGTTGCGCGCCGAACCGCTCGTACCCGTCACGTGGCGCTGGGGGCGAGACGTCAGCCGGCGCACCTCCGCCTCAGAGACGCGGCGGCGGTTGCGCTCGTCGCGGTGGGCCTTCAGCTTGCCCGACCGCTCCCAGCGGCGCAACGTGTCGGCGCTCACACCGATGGCCTTTGCGGCTTCCCCGAGAGACAGATCGCGCGACATCTGCCTAAACATTGCACATGTGACGAGCTGAGCCCGGCAGTTGCTCCTTTGGATCGTATGCCTATGCAGACGCCTGCGCGATCAGCGCATTGATCCTCAGGCGCGTGGGCGCATTGCATGTGCAATGCTCAGGCGGACGCGAGGGGATCCATCGCTTGGGGAGGCAATCTGAGCTGAGCGGCCACGGAGGGTTTGAATCCCGAGCCCGAGAAGTCATGTCAATTGAAAGGACAGGCCGTGAGAAAAATCGCATCGAGAGGGCGGATCGCACGGACGGCGGGGGGGTGCGGGGCGCTGACGCTCGCAGCTACAGCGACGATCGCTCTCACCGGCAGCCCGGGGCGGCGGCGTCCGGGCGGGACACGCCGGCCAGCTCGCGGCCGCTGCCAAGGTGTCGGCCATATACGCCGGCTCGCTGGTCGAGCTTCATGGAAAAGTCGCACCGGCCCCGAATTCACGACCGCCACGGGATATCCGTTCGAAGGCTTCGGCGGCGGATCGAACGAAGACGCAGCCGCGATCAAGGGCAAGGTCCGCCAGGCCGACGTGTTCGTCAGCGCGTCCGCCTCGGCCGACAAGGAACTGGAAGGAGCGGCCAACGGAAACTGGGTGTCGTGGTACTCGACCTTCACGTCCTCGACCCTCGAGCTGGGCTATAACCCGAAAAGCAAGTTCGGCAAGCAACTGGCCGCCGGCAAGCCCTGGTATAAGGTCCTCACCGAGCCCGGCATCCGGGTCGGGCGCACCGAACCCAAGGCGGACCCCAAGGGCAAGCTGACCGTCGAAGCGGTCGACGCCGCCGCCAAGAAGCTGCATGACCCGGCGCTCGACGAAGGCGCTGAAGAACTTCGGCGATCTTCGAAGAGACCTCGATGCTCGCGCGCCTGCAGGCCGGACAGCTCGACGCCGGCTTCTTCTACGTGGTCGAGGCGAAGAAAGCGACACGTGCCGACGGTTCCGCTGACGCCTGTCTACAAGTACGCCGACTACACGGTCACGCTCCTCAACAACGCCCAGAACCCGGCCGGGGCGGAAGCGCTCGTGTCGTTCCTGCTGAGCCCGAAGCGCAAGGCCGTGGAAAAGGCGTACGGGCTGGTGCCGATCAAGCCGAAATTCTCCGGCAACGCCTCCGCGGTGCCCGCGGGCCTGCGCAGCATCGTGGGCGCGGGCTAGCAGATGCGCGCGAGGGCGAGCAGCCCGCTGCCCTGGCTGGGCGGGCTGCTCGCCCTCTACCTGCTGGTCCCGATCGTCGCCTTCGTGGTGCGTCTGGCGGGCGGGGCCTCGGCCGCCCCCGGGCTCGGCTCGGCGCTTGCGCACGTCGCTGTTCACCGCGACGATCTCGACCGTGGTGATCACCGTGCTGGGCACGCCGCTGGCCTACCTGCTGGCCCGCAGGCGGGGCGTCATGGGGCGGGTGCTGCTGGCGCTGGTGGCCCTGCCGCTGGCCCTGCCGACCCTGATGAGCGGCATCCTGCTCCTCTACGTGGTCGGTCCCTTCACGATCCTCGGGGAACTGTTCGAAGGCAGGCTGACCGACACGCGGGCCGGGATCGTCCTCGCGCAGATCTTCGTCGCCGCCCCCTTCCTGATCATCGTCGCGCGCGCCGCCTTCGCCGCGGTCGACCCGGCCCTCGAGGATGTGGCGGCGACGCTCGGGCTCGGGCGCCTCGCGCGCTTTGCGCGCGTGGCCGTGCCGGCGGCGCTGCCCGGCATCGGCGCCGGGATCCTGCTGACCTGGCTGCGCGCCTTCGCGGAGTTCGGCGCCACGGTGATCCTCGCCTACCACCCGTTCTCGCTGCCCGTGTACACCTTCGTGCAGTTCGACGAGACCGGTCTGCCGGCCACGATGCTGCCGATCGCCGTCGCCCTGCTGGCCGCTCTCGCGGTCGTGCTGCTCGTGCAGTTGCCGGTCCCGCGGCGGCGCAGGGGTCGCACATCGACCGCCGCGCGCCGGTGGCGCTCTCACCCCGTCCAGCGGCGGTCCTTGACTTCGCCCTGGCCAAGCAGCTGGGCGGCTTCTCGCTGAACGTCGCCCACCGCGCGCGCAGCCCACGCCTGGCCCTGCTGGGCCCGTCGGGGGCCGGCAAGACGCTGACCCTGCGCCTGCTCGCCGGGCTGACGCCGATGCAGGGCGACGGACACGTCCGGGCCGGCGCGCAGGCGCTTCGACGCGCTGCCCCCCGAGCGCCGTGGCATCGGCTACGTGCCCCAGCAGTCCGGCGTTGATGCCGCGGCGCACGGTCTGGCGCCAGGTCACCTTCGCCCCGCGCGCACAGCCGGGTCTGGCCGCCTGGTGGATCGAGCGCCTGGGTCTCGCGGGCCTCGAGGATCGCTATCCCGACGAGCTCTCGGGCGGCCAGCAGCGGCGAGTCGCGATCGCCCGGGCGCTGGCGGTCGAGCCGCACCTGCTGCTGCTCGACGAGCCCTTCACCGGGCTTGACGCCCCGGTGCGCGACCGGCTGCGGCGCGACCTGCGCCGGCTGCAGCGAGAGGTCGGGCTGAGCACGGTGATCGTCACCCACGACCCCGAGGAGGCCGCCCTGCTGGCCGATGAGATCGTCGTCCTCGACGACGGGCAGCGTGCTGCAGGCCGGCACGCGCGAGTCGATCTTCCATGCCCCGGCCTCTCCCCAGATCGCCGCGCTGCTGGGGATCGCCAACACGCATCGCGGGCGTCACCGTCGCGCCCGACCGCATCCTCAGCGACGGCGTCGAGATCGGCGCGCCCACGGGCGAGTTGGCGGATCGACACGCAGGTCGTCTGGTGCGTGCGCTCCGAGCGCATCTCGCCTGACGCCGGACGGGCGCTACGCGGCGACGCTGATCGACGACGTCGACCTCGGCGCCGTGCGCGAGCTGACGCTCGCCCTCGAGGGGACCCTCAAGCTCACGCTGCGCAACGGCGAAGCCCAGCGCCTCGAGATCGGACAGTCCGTGCGCGTGGAGCTGGCGCCCGAGGACATCGCCGTCTGGCCTTGGCCGTAACGGTCGGCCCGGACAAGGTCGGCCCCGAGCTCTCTAGCGCTTGAAGGTCACGGTGGCGCTGGCCGCCGAGCGCGATGCGCGCCTGCGTGCGGGCATGAAGCTGACGCTGAGGCGAATCTTCAGCGCGCGGTATCGATGCAGGGCCCTCACGCCGGCGCGCGACAGCGGAATCTCAGGTGTGAGGCTCAAACCCGTTCAGAACGTTCCCGGACCACCGTCGTAGATGGCACGGCGCCCGCCGAGCCGGCACGGTGCGCGATACTGGACGCATGAGACGCCCTGTGTCAACCCCCTTGCGCGAGAATCTTGTTCAGAGCGTTGTGGCGGGTGGGCTCGTAGGGCGTGCGATCTTGCCAACAGCGCCAGAGCACGCGACTCCATGCGCGCCCGCGGATGCGGATCGCGTGGGGATGATCACAGCCACGAGCGCGAGCGCGCTGGTAGACATCATGAGCCCAGGGATGCCAGTGTCGCGTGCTGTCGGCGAGGGCGCACATGTGGTTGCGCAGACGCTTGTCGCAGGCCCAGCGGAAGGTGACGGCGCTGTGCTTGCCGGACTGGTTGGTCACCGGGGCCTGGCCGGCGTCGGCGGCGAGCGAGTCGTCGGTCGGGTAGCGGGCGCGGTTGTCGCCGATCTCGGCGAGCAGGCCGGCGGCAGTCACGACGCTCTTGCGGTCGCGGAAGAGCGCAAGGAAGATCGCTCCGTCGGGATGGGTTCGCACGGCGCCGGCGATCTGGCTAGTGAGCTGGCTGATCTGCTCGACGATCGGGCGCAGCGCTGTGATGAGGCCGATCACGGCGGCGCGCCGAGCGTCCTGCTCGAGTTCGCCGACGACGGCTGCAGGTGCGCTGCGCAGCCTGGCGAGCAGCTCGGCGGGCGGGCGCCGACCGCAGTAGCCGTGACGCGCCAGAAAGCTTTCCAGACGCTTCTCGCCGAGGCCGCGTGCGTCGGTGGAGCTCGGGTAGCGCTCGAGGAACGCGAGCGCGATCGGGCTGTCGACGTCGGCAAAGATCCGCTCGGCGCCCGCCCAGAAGACCTGCAGCTGGGCGCGCAGCTGGTTGGCCAGGGCGACACGCGCGTCGACGAGCTCCTCGCGCGTACGCACGAGCGCCTTGAGCGCCAGGGTCTCATCGCCAGAGGGCGCGAGCACCGGGAAGCGGTGGCGGTCGGTTCTCGCGAGCTCGCACAGCACGAACGCGTCGAAGCGGTCGTTCTTGCCCGCCGCTGCTCGGAAGCGATCACGCGCCGCCTTGACCTGGTTGGGGTGGATCGCGAGCACTACTATGCCGGCCGCCAGCAGGCGTCCCACGAGCAGTCCGTCGGGGCGCTCGATCGCGCAGCACTCCACCCGATACTCGAGCAGAAGCTCGATCAGCGCGCCCATACCGAGCTCGTCATGGCTGAACTGCTCGGCAGCGAGCAGCTCTCCGTGTTCGTCGGCGATGTGAACGTCGTGCCAGTTGCTGGCCCAGTCGATCCCGCTGATTGCGCGCATAAGTCCTCCTCCTCGGTCGAGGCTCTCTTGACGGATGCCGACCAGGAGGTACCGTGGCGGGTGCTCATAGGCAGGCCCTCGGTGGGGCAACGCCCTGTTGCCGCTCTGGGTGCCTCACACCACCGGGAGGCGCTTGTCTCATGCGGGCCGTCTCAGCGGCTAGCGACGCTGGCGCTCTCCCGGCGGTGGTCAGCTATGTGCCCTGAGCAGTCTGCGCTCCCGTACTCGGAGCCGACGAGGGAGATCTCCCTCTCTCGGAAAGAAAACGAGAACTACCTCACCACCCAGCGACCAGAGGTTGCCCTATGAGCGACACCGCGCAGGCGCCCGAGCCCGTCTATCACCTGTTTCTTCACCGCGAAGAGCTGCCGGTGGTCGGTGAGGCGCTGCGGCTGCTCATCTCAGACGAGGCGCACCAGCCTCAGATCCGCCGCCTGGCGCGGGAAGTTCTCGTCGAGCTCGAGGCAGAGCCTGACGTGGAGGGAAGGTTGACGGTGTCGCTCGCCCCCGAGCAGATGAAGATCACGCACAGCGCCCTGCGGGTGCTGTTTGACGATCTCCAGCGCGAGCAGGCCCCCGAGCGGGAGATCCTGCGCGGCATCCTCGAGAAGCTTCCCGACGAGCATACGATGCGCTCGATCGTGCTGGACTAAGGATCGCCCCAGCCTCGCTCCCGGCGGCGGCGGCGCCGCCCGCAATGCCATGGCCGACCGCGCCGATCTCGATTTCACCTACACGCTCACAGACCGCATCTTCCGGCTCAGCCTCGGCGAGCTCGCCGACTTCAGCGGGGCGAAGTACGACGGCGACTTCTCGCTGAGTCTCGAGCAGGCCCAGCGACGCAAGCACGAGTATGTGGCCGAGCAGATCGGCATCGGCCCGGGCCGGCGGGTGCTCGATCTCGGCTGCGGCTGGGGGGCGCTGCTCGCGTTCATCCGCGGCCGGGGCGCCACCGGTGTCGGCGTCACGCTCTCCTCCGCCCAGCTGGCGGCATGCCGGCGGCACGACCTCGACGTCCACCTCGCTGACGCGCGGCAGATCACGCGCGAGAGCTTCGGGCCGTTCGACGCCGTCGCGAGCCTCGGCGCCTTCGAGCACTTCTGCTCGCCGGAGGACTATCGCGCCGGCCGCCAGGAAGAGATCTATCGCGCCATCTTCGCGCGCATCGCAAGCGTGCTCCCGGACGGCGGGCGGCTTTATCTGCAGACGATGGTCTTCGGAGCCAACATGATCGATCCGCAGCGCGCCATCGGGACGCTCGACACGCTTCCCGAACGCGACTCCGACTCGTGGTACCTCGCTCCTTGGCACGCCAGTTCCCCGGCTCGTGGCTCCCGCTCGGCGTGGAGCAGATCGTCCGCTGCGCCGAGCCGTACTTCGCCTGTCTGTTCGAGCACCAGCGGCCGGCTCGACTACATCGAGACGATCACCCAGTGGAACGCCCGGATCGGAGCGCCGAGCCTGCGCAAGGCGCTGCTCAAGCTCACGCTCGTGCCCCGCTGGCTGACGAGCGCCGACTTCCGGCTCGCGTTCACCTCTGGCGTCAGCGCGAACAAGGTCTGCTTCGAACGCGAGCTGCTCGACCACTATCGCCTCGTATTCGAAAAGCCCTAGGACGCCCCCCGCGGCACGACCACCAGCGAGCAGCGCGCGTGGCGCTCCAGGTAGTTGCTCGTGCTTCCGAGCACCAGACGCCGGACCGGCCCGTAGCCGCGCGAGCCCACCACGAGGACGTCCACTTGATCGCCGAACGCGGCCAGCTCCTCGCCGGTGAGTCCGTAGACGGCGCGGCCGTCTACTCCCTTGAGCTCCTTGAGGCGGCTGTTTGCGTGCTTCACCAGCTCCTCGACGTTTTCACCGATGGCCGCCGGGACAAACCCGCTGTAGGCGTAGACGGTCAGCGAGACAACCTCCAGTGCTTGCACGCTTGCGCCGCTGGATGCTGCCAGCTCGCGTGCCACCGCAAGGGCGGCCCTGCTCTCCGATGATCCGTTGTATCCGACTCCGACCTTCGCGATCGGCTTGCGCTGCTCGGCGTAGCCGCGAGCCGCGATCGCGACGGCGCACGAAGCGCCGTTCAAGGCCGCACGCGTATCGTCGCCGAGCATCACTCGCCCCAAGGCGGCGTGACCGCAAGAGCCGACCACGAGCAGATCCGCGCCCTGCTCCTCGGCCTGCTGGTGAAGGCCGCGACCGGGATCGGTCAAGACGAGGCTGAGGAGCTCTGCCTCGACGTCGGCGCGGCTGCGCTCCTCTTCGAGGAGCTTGCGAGAGTCCTCGCTGTCCTCCGCCACCAGGCTGGCGCGCACATAGGCGAGCGCCAGCTTCCCGTCGGCATCGATCAGCCGCGACGCGAGAGCTATCGCGTCGCGGCCGTTCGGACTGCCGTCCACTCCGACGAGTACGTTCTTGAACATCGCTGGCCTCCTTATGGGGATCGACGGGAAGGCTAGGCCGCAACGATCGACGCGGCATCCGGGCCAGCCACTGGAGGAAGTTGCGGGTTCTTACCCAAGCGGGCCTGACGCAAGCCGCCCGGGCGCGGCGAGGCACGCCGAGTAGTTCACCACGTTGGGCTCCGTACCGCGTTCGGATGTGCGGGCGTCGTTCGGGTGGTGGGGTCGTGTTCACCGATGGAGGGCCACGATCAAGATAACGCTGAGGCTTGTGCCGGCGATTGGCTCGAGGTCAAAGGAGTCGCAGGCGGTTTGCCGCGGCGTGGAGAAATCATCGAGGTGCTCGGCGCATCCGGGCACTGTCACTTTCGCGTTCGCTGGGATGAGGGGCATGAGTCGATCGTCTACCCCGGCGAGCATGAGGCGATCGTGCACCCCCGCCACGAGCGGGGAGATCGACCGTGAGGAGCTGCGCGGACGGCGAGACAGGGGCTCGGCAGGGCGCGGGTAAGGGGCTGGTGTCCGATCTTCCATAGGGTGATCGTCGGGTTCGATGGCAGCGAGCAGGCGCGCGACGCCCTCGCTCTCGGCGCTGCCTTGACGGCCGCGGACGGGGAGCTGATCGTCTGCTGCGTACACCGTTTCAACTCGCTCTCGGCTCGGGTGGACATCACCGAGCCACGCCTGGACCGCGCGGCGGCCGAGCACTGCGCGCAGGAGGCGATGCGGCTGCTGCACGGCCCGTTCAAGGTCGGTTCTGTGATCGTCGAGGGCGCGGGCGCGGCGCTGATGCTCCAGAGGGTCGTGGGCCAGCGACAGGCACAGCTTCTGGTGCTTGGCTCATCCCGCCGCGGGGCGGCCGGCAGGGTGCTGCTCGGCAGCGTTACCGAGGAGGCGCTGCATCTCGCGCACGGCCCGGTCGCAGTTGCGCCGGTTGGCTATCATCGTCGCCCGTCCGACGCTCGGTTCGCTCGGATCGCGGTGGGCTATGACGTCGCGTTTCCGGCTGAGAATGCGCTGGAGGCCGCGGCCGCGCTCGCCGGGCAGGCGGGGGCCGAGTTGCGTGTGGTGGCCGTCGCGGACACGGACACCGCCGTTGCGAGTGGAGCGAGCGTGGCGCAGTCGTATGCGGCGCTTGTCAAGGCTCGCCTGCGCGTCGCCGAGGAGGGCGTCGCCCAGGCGCTCGCCGGACTGCCCGAGGGCGTCTCGGCGTCGAGCGAGGTTCGCGATGGCGAGGCCGCTGAGAAGCTGCTCGAGGTCACGCACGGCGTAGATCTCCTGGTGCTCGGCTCGCATGGCCGGGGCTTTGTGCGTCGCATGGCCCTAGGCAGCGTCTGCGACGCGGTTGTGCGAGCGGCCGCGTGTCCGGTGCTCGTAATGGCGGCAACCCAGGCCGAGGCCCATCATGCGTCGCCCGAGAGCGGCTCGATCGGAGACGAGTGAGCCGGCGCCGGCTCGATCGACAGTGAACCGCCAGGGGTGGTTCAGCCAAACGCCAGAGCGGCGCCTCGCGCGAGCGCAGCACCGGACACGGCGCCTGCTCGACGCGCTCGCGCGCGGTGCCACTGAGCAGCAGTTGCCCCTCGGCGGCGCCTCGACCGCGAGGCGACCACGAGCAGATCGGCGCCTCCCTCGGTGACGACAGCACCGAGCGCGTGGGCAAGGCTCTTCGCGGTTGCGTGGGCAGCCGGGTCGTCGTCCTCGTCATACACGCTGACCGTTCCGATGCTCTGCTCCACTGGCTCGCGGCGCAGGCCGGCTGGGGCGAGCGCAATCGAGGAGCGATTCCGCGGTCCAGTAGCTGCTCGGCCGTCTGGGGCACCTCGACGTGGCCATCGGGCGTGCGATAGCTGGATCCGAACGCGATCACGTCGGCTCCCAGCTCGGCCGCGAGCGCTGTCAGGCCCTCGGCGGTCGAAGGAGTTGACCGTCACCCGCTGCCCCGCGCCGGCCCCGTCGAACAGGCCGGCGCCGACCGCGAGCAGATGCTCGGCGTCCCCCTGGAGCGCCGCCTCGCGCTGCGGGTCGGGCTCGGCAGCGTGGCGCACGTAGGCCAGCGACACCCCAGCCCCGGCGCGGGCGAACAGCCGCCCCAGGGCGAGCGCGTCGCGGTCGTTGCGGCTTCCGTCGTACGAGACCATCACGTGGGGCATCGGGGCCTCCTGGATTGGCAGGGACGCGCCTTGCATGTGCGCCGTCCCGTGTTCAAAGACAGCGCACATTCTGCTGATCGCGGACCCAGCGGACCTTGGACAGCTGTCCAAGATTTGCGTCAGGCGGACGCTTCGCGCCTGCGGGCAACTACGCACATGAACTGTGGCGGGCGCAGGATGACGCAGCCGAGCAGCGACCGTACGCTCTTGCTCACATGTCCGAGATGCGCAAATTGGAGGACCTCGATGTCGACGGCCGGCGGGTGCTGCTGCGCGCCGATCTGAACGTCCCTCTGAAGGGCCGAGCAGGAAGCATGAGCATCGCCGACGATGCCCGCATCCGCGCCGCGCTCGAGACAATCGAAGAGCTGCGTCTGCGTGGGGCGCGGATAGTGTTGGTCTCCCACCTGGGCCGGCCGCATGGCCGTGAGCCCGCGCTGTCGATGCGCCCTGTGGCCGACAGGATCAGAGAGCTAACCAAGGCGCACGTCAGCCTGGCGCCGGCGGTTGTCGGCGAGCAGGTGAAGGTGATGAGCCAGCGCTTGGCCCGGGGCGAGATCCTCGTGCTCGAGAACGTGCGCTACGAGCCCGGCGAGACCAGCAACGATCCACGGCTTGCGCGGGGGCTGGCGGAATTGGCCGACGTCTACGTAAACGACGCCTTCGGCACCGCCCATCGCGCCCATGCCAGCACCGAGGGGGTCGCACACCTACTCCCCTGTGCCGCCGGGCGACTGATGGAGCGCGAGGTTGGAGCTCTGACGGGCATCCTTGAGCAGCCCGCCCGGCCACTGGTGGCCGTGCTCGGCGGGGCGAAGGTGACAGACAAGATCGCTCTGGTCGAACATTTCCTCACGCTCGCAGACTCGGTTCTGATCGGCGGTGCGATGAGCTTCCCCTTCCTGGCCGCCGAGGGTCACGCCGTCGGCGCGTCGCCTTGCTCGGCGGAGGATGTCGAGATCGCTCGCCGCGCGCTGGAGCACGCCCGCGCCGGTGGCCACCACCTGCAGCTGCCCGAGGACCTGGTGGTCGCCGAACGTCTGGCAACGGACGCTCGCCACTGCACGAGCGACAGCGCCGAGGTGCCCGACGGCTGGCTGGGGCTCGACATCGGCCCGCGCAGCGCGGCGGACTATGCGCACTGCATAGCGGCCGCCGGCACCGTGTTCTGGAATGGGCCCATGGGAGTCTTCGAGTGCGAGCCGTTCTCGCAAGGCACGCGTGTGGTCGCGGAGGCGGTGGCCCGAACAAGGGCGACCAGCGTCGTGGGCGGAGGCGAGACCGTCGCCGCGATCAGGCAGTTGGGACTGCAGGCCGACGTCGACCATCTATCGAGCGGAGGCGGCGCGACGCTCGAGCTGCTGCAGGGCCTGCGACTGCCTGGCATCGAGGCGCTGCGCGGCGGCACTCGCGCTCCCGCAGACAAGCACGTCGCCACCCCCACGTGACCAGCTAGGAGTCGGCAAGGCGCGTCAGCAGCGTCACCGCCTGGGCGAGCGCCTGCTGCTCCTCCTCGGAGAAGCCCTCGGCAGATGGCCCGTATCAGCCAGCCCTCGCGCTGGCGGCGGTCGGCTTCGAGCGTCAGGCGTCCCTGGTCGGTGAGCTCGAGCAGCGCACGGCGCCCGTCGGCGGGGTCGGGCCGTCGGCTGACCAGGCCGTCGGCTTCGAGTTCGCTGACGATCTGCGCCATCGATTGCGGCCGGACGCGCTCGGCGGTGGCCAGGTCGCTCGTACTGCGGGCGCCCTCGCGGTCCAAGCGCCCGAGCACGGCGCCCTGCGCAAGCGAGAAGCGATGCTCGGCGCGGAGCCGTCGTACCAGTTGGCCGAGCACCACGCGTAGTTCGCTGGCGACGAGGGAGACGTCGGCGGACACGACGACAGGACTATAGCTAGAAGACAGGCTAGCTGTACAGGTTACCTGTATAAAATGGGGGATGAAGAGCACGCCGAAGCGTCCGGGCGAGCGTCGATGGGGGTCGCGCAGTCACCGACCGAGCGAACGGCGGCCCACCCTCTGCAGACCGCTACAAGTGGATCGCGCTGTCGAATGTGACGCTGGGGGTGCTGCTCGCGACGCTCGACGGCTCGATCGTCCTGATCGCGATGCCCGACATCTTCCGGGGCATCCACCTCGATCCGCTGGTGCCGGCCAACAGCTTCTACCTGCTGTGGATGATCCTCGGCTTCCTGGTCGTGACGAGCGTGCTGATCGTGAGCTTCGGGCGGCTCGGGGACATGTACGGGCGGGTGCGCATGTACAACCTCGGCTTCGTCGTCTACACGTTGGCCTCGCTGGCGCTGACCGTGGACTGGCTGACGGGGCCGCGCCGGCGCGATCTATCTGATCGCGTTCCGGCTCGTTCAGGGGGTTGGCGCCGCGTTCCTGCTGGCCAACTCGGCCGCGATCCTCACCGATGCCTTCCCCGCCAACCAGCGGGGGATGGCGCTGGGCATCAACAACATCGTCGGCGTCAGCGGGATGTTCATCGGGCTGGTGCTCGGAGGCATCCTGGCCCCGATCGACTGGCGGCTCGTGTTTCTGATCTCCGTGCCCGTCGGGCTGTTCGGGACCGTGTGGGCCTATCTGAAGCTCGAGGAGCGCAGCAAGCCGCGCCGGGCGTCGATCGACTGGTGGGGCAATCTCAGCTTCGCGCTCGGGCTGGTCCTGATCATGGTGTCGGTCACCTACGGCATCCGCCCCTACGGCGGCGACGCCACGGGCTGGACCAGTCCGCGCGTGATCGCACTGCTGCTCGGCGGAGTCGCGTCGCTGGCGGCCTTCGCGGCGATCGAGCGACGCGTCGCCGAGCCGATGTTTCGCCTGCCCCTGTTTCGCATCCGTGCCTTCACCTTCGGAACGCTCTCGACGTTCCTCTCGGCGGTCGCCCGGGGCGGGCTGCTGTTCATGCTGATCATCTGGCTGCAGGGGATCTGGTTGCCCCAGCACGGCTACGACTTCACCGAAACGCCGCTGTGGGCGGGCATCTACATGCTGCCGCTCACCGTCGGGATGCTGATCGCGGGGCCCACCTCGGGGTATCTGTCCGATCGCTTCGGCGCTCGCTGGTTTGCGACGGGGGGGATGCTCGGCGCCGCCCTCAGCTTCTTCCTGCTGATCCTGCTGCCCACGGACTTTCCCTACCCGCTGTTCGCGCTCGTGCTCGCGCTCAACGGCATCTCGATGGGCATGTTCGCCTCTCCCAACCGGGCGGCGGTGATGAACAGCCTGCCGCCCGGAGACAGGGGCGCCGGAGGCGGGATGAACCAGACCTTCCAGAACTCGGCGCAGGTGCTCTCGATCGGGATCTTCTTCACCCTGATGATCCTCGGTCTCGCCAGCAGCCTGCCGCACACGATGACCGCGGGCCTGGAGGCGCACGGCGTGGCCGCCGCCACGGCGCGTCGCGTCGGCGGACTGCCGCCGGTGTCGATCCTGTTCGCCGCCTTCCTCGGCTACAACCCGATCCAGAGTCTGCTCGGGCCTCACGTGCTCGCGACGCTGTCAGCTGTCAACCGGGCGACGCTCACCGGCCGCTCGTTCTTTCCGCACCTGATCTCCGTCGCCGTTTCGCACCGGCCTGCATGAGGCGTTCACGTTCGCGATCATCGCCTGCCTGATCGCGGCCGCCGCGTCGCTGATGCGGGGCGAGAAGTATCACTACGCGGCGCCCGCGTCTCGACCCGCCTCTCGGCGATGGCCCGCCGCTCGATGACGCGGTGGTGAGCGCGCGAGAGAGCGCGGATCGTGAGCCGCCGGTCGAGCGCGCGGGCGGGCGCGCCTAGACCCTATGGGGGGTGACGTCCGGCGCTCTCGGTAAGCATGGTCGGTCCCCCCGACGCGATCGGGGACGTCATAGCCACGCGGCTGGTACCCGCGCGGCGACCACAACCGCATAGGAGGAACCGACCATGTCTGTGAAGGCTATGAGCCTTGTCGGTCTGGACGTGCACGCGCGCCAAACGCACGCGGCGGTGCTCGATCCGGATACCGGCGAGGTGACGGTGCAGCAAGCTGCGAGTGGAACCGGTGGAGGTGGTGTCGTTCCTCGAGTACCTCGGGCCTGGGATGCGTGCGGTGTATGAGGCCGGCCCGACCGGGTTCGGTTTGGCGCGAGCGGCTTCGCGAGCGCGGGCTCGACGTGCGCGTGGTCGGCGCCGGGGTCGATCCCGAAGGGCTCGGGCGATCGGGTCAAGACCGACCGTCGTGACGCGATCCGCCTGGCGCGGCTGCTCGCGGCCGGGGAGCTGCGCTTCGCGTTCGTGCCGAGCGTCGCAAGACGAACAGTTCTGCGACCTGGTGCGCGCGATCGAGGACGTCCGCGGGGATCTGATGCGCGCCCGCCATCGCCTCGGGAAGTTCCTGCTGCGGCGCGGGGAGCGCTACCCGGGGCCCGGCGCCAGCTGGACGACGAGGCATCTGGATTGGCTGCGCGCACTGCGCTTCGAGGATGCCTGCTCGCACGCCACCTTCGCTGACTACCTCGCCTCGGTCGAGCTGCTGATGGGCCGCCGCAGCTCGCTGATCGCGACGCTCGAGCAGCAGATCCCCGCCTCAGCCACGCCCCGGTGATCGCACGGCTGCGCTGCTTCCGCGGGATCGACACGCTCACCGCCGCCGGGTGTGCGCCGAGGTCGGCGACTTTCATCGCTTCCCCAGGCCGGCGCTGCTTTCCGGGTTCCTCGGGATCGTCCCCTCCGAGCGGACCTCGAGAAAAGCGCCGCCAGGGATCGATCACCAAGGCCGGCCCCCCCCACGCACGCCGGCTGCTCGTCGAGGCCGCCCACCACTACCGCCACCGGCCGTCATCGGCAAGGCACTCGCCCGCCGCCAGGCCGGAGCGGACCCGCGCGTGATCGAGATCGCCTGGCGCGCACAGCGACGCCTCACCGCGCTGGCAGCACCTGCACCACAAGCGACGTAAGCCCGCTGGCGTCGTTGCGATCGCGTGCGCTCGCGAGCTCGCCGCGTTCCTCTGGGAGGCCGCCACCCTTGACTGACCACACCCCGACCATCGCGCCCGGGACGCTGCCGGGGCGCGCACGAGCAACCAGGAAGGCCCAGCATCGTCGCGCGAAGGCTCGCGATCTGACTATGGGCAGCCGGCTCGGCCGGCCGCGCCCGTCCCTAGACAGCGAGCCGCGACGAATACCGGGTCTTGAGGTACAAGCCCTCGAATATCAGTCTGACCCCGCAGTCGATGAGACTGGACCTTCCGCTCGTGCCGCCCCGACAGCGCCCCGGCAACGCCAACCACAGGATCAAACGACGACCTTGACAAACAGCTCTCCATATCAGTCAGACCGTCAGCCGGCGCGGGATGATGTCGCCATGTCGCTGGTCGTCCGGCAGATGGCTCTTGATGAGGTGGGTCTCGTCATCGACTACTTCCATGACGCCGCGTCCCCGGGCCTCTCAATTACCACCAGGCGGTCACCCGCTGGGTGCTCGAGGACCCGCGACCGTCCGAGTGAGGGGTCCGCTCAGCAGAACGGGTCGGATCGGGTGCAGAACGTCTGGGCGATCGGCGCGGCGATCCTGCGCCATGTCACCGTGGCAAGGCGCTCGATCCCGTAGGAGTCCCAGTCGACGCCCGCCCCGTCGGGGACGATCGAGGTGATCCCTTCGTCGCCCGAGTGGATGAACGTGTACTGCGCGCGGTCCACCTCTCCATGGCGGTAGCGCGTAAGGCGATCGAGGTGCGGGTTGGCCGACGGGTCACACGCATGCAGGTAGGCGTACAGCCACGGCCCGGAGAGCACCGGCGAGACGAATTCCGGCGGGCACACATTGCCGGCCCCGCCCGTCTCCTGGTCGATCAGCTCCGGGCGCCCGCCGAGCGGCTCGAACCACAGCGTCGTCTCGCCGAAGGTCCCGACCGAGTTGGCGGTGACATAGGCGACCTGCTTGCCGTTGAAGCTCATAGCGGTGATCGAGCCGGTCAGGCCCCTCGGCCATGTCTGCCCACCGTCTTGGCGCCTCGGGAGCTGGGGAGCGCCAGCGACTTCACCCTGCGGCTGCCGATCTCCCACAGCAACAGGTTGTCGGGCCGGCGACTGCCGCCCGAGGGGTTGCGGCGCAGGAACACGAGGCCACCGTCCCAGATCGCCGGCTGGTGGTCTGAGCCGCCACCGGGCGGGGCCAGCACGCGCTCAGCTACTCCGCTCACGCCCAGTCGAAGCTCGGCAAGGTGGCAGCCCTTCCGGGTCGTGTCGTTCGCGCAACGCGAGTAGACCGCGGCCACTCCCGAGCCCCCGGTGGGCCCCAGCTCGACGTCGAACGGCGCCGGCGCTCTCGGCGATCGCAGGGAGAGAGATCGCGCCCTGGGGGGAGCGCAGCACGAGGGCGTAGTGGCCGGTTGCCGCGTCCGCGCGGCTCCACGCAGCCCAGCCGCCGTAGGCGGCCACCGACACGCCCATGGGGTCGAGCACCACAGGCGACTCGGCGCCCGCCGCTGGGCGCAGAGCCGACCAGCGAGATCATGAGCACCCCGGCGCCCACGGCGATTGCGGCTCTGAGTCTGACGTGGCGTCTCATGAATACCCGGTGGGCACCTTCCTACGGCACCCAGGTCTCGGCGAGCGGAGTGAGCTGCAGCTCGTGCGTCGCGGCGCGAGCGCCCTGGTCGGCGAGGAACCGAACGGCCTCGGCGATCTGGCGAGGATCGGCCAGCGCCTCGCGGTTGGCGGCAGGCGTCGTTGCGCCCATCGGCTCGATCCCGGCATCGACGATCAGCAGCGCGACATGGATGCCCTGTCCGCGCAACTCGAGAGCTGCGGCCTGTGTGATCGCGCGCACGCCAAACGCTCCCGCAGCCCACAGCCCGCGCCCCGCCATCGCCCGTCGCGATGAGCCGCCCGTCACCTGAATCGCGGTCGCGGCTCGTCCCTGGGCCACCAGGAAGCTCGCGGACCCGGACAGGAAGGCGAAGGCCGAGCGAGCGGGAGCCGCCGCCCAGGCGTCGAATGCGTCGGCGCTCGCCTGTGCCATCGGGCCTCCGCCGAAAGGACCGCTTCGGGTGCCTCCGTAGGCGGAGGCCGCGTTGACGACGAGGTCGACCTGACCGCGGTCGGCCGCCACGCGCGCGAGGGCGTCGTGGACGCTGGACTGGTCGGTCACATCGGCGCGCAGCGCGAGCGCGCCGGCCGCGGTGATCTTCTCGAGCGTGGCATCCGAGCGGGCGACTCCCGCGACCGTCCAGTTGTGAGCGATCAGGGTCTCGATGATGGCGCCGCCGAGATTGCGGGCACCGAACACCAGCGCGCTCCTAGGATCCTGCTTCCGCATCGGGCATTGCGCTGCTCCTTGTTCAGCCGGGAGGCCGGCGGGTCAGCTTTGCCGGTCAGCGTTCGGCTCAATTATGCATACAGGGCGAACGCGTCCACGCGCTCGTGGCTGCGAGAGCTGGCGGCAAACGCGCGCTGCTCACGCTCGGCCCTGTGCGGAGGGCAGTGGACGCCCGCGAACGCGTCCGTCCACGAGGCCGTACGCGAGCCAGACGTCGTTCTGCCAGCTGAAGCGAAAGAACCGATCTGCGCGCACCTCGAGCCGCTCGAGCTCGCGACTCCAGGCCGCGGTTACGACGTCCTCGGGAATGCTCGACGTGCAAGAACAGCCGCTCACCGGATCGCCGGTCCACACGCACCGCAGCTCCGTCTGAGCGCCGGGCGCGTGTGCACTGGCGTCCTGCGGTGTGCCGCAAGAGGACGAGTGAACCGGGCACTCCATCAGCACCTATCGGGCATTCCATGTCGATATTTTCGGACGACACGCCGGGTTGAAATCAGATTCCCGACATTATTTGGACGGTTGTCCTAGATGCAGGCTGCAACCGGGATGCACAAACGCCGCCCGGCGGGGGCGATCAGCGCGATGTGGCGAGGAGTTTGGCGCGTGCGCCCTTGGCCGCGTACAGGCTGGCGTCGGCCGCCGCCATGAGTGCCTGAACGTCCTGACTGCCATCCCATTCGGCGATTCCGACCGAGAAGCTGTGATCCTCGGGGGTCGCGTCGATGAGCCGATCGACGAGCTTCTGCGCATCCTCGAGGCGACAGCCGGTGAGAACCGCAGCGAACTCATCTCCCCCGTAGCGAGCCAGCAGATCAACCGGCCGCAGGGCGGAGCTCCACGCAGCCGCGTTCTGCTTGAGCAGCTGGTCGCCGGCGTGGTGGCCGTGGGTGTCGTTGAGCTTCTTCAGGCCGTCGATGTCCAGCATGGCCACGCACAGCGGCCAGCGCTCGCGCTTGGCCCGTGCCATCTCGCGCGGAAGCTCCTCGCGCCACGCGCGACGGTTGAGCAGTCCCGTCAGCTCATCGGTGTGGGCGATGCGTTCAAGGCGCGCGAGCAGATCGACGCGCTCGATGGCGATCGCCGCCTGTGCCGCCAGCAGCACGATCGTCGCTCGCACGTTCTGCTTCGGCGCCGCCACCGGCGTCAGCCAGTACAGGGCCAGCACGGCGACCGTGGCCTGGTCTCGCAGCACGGGCTGCCACAGCGCGCAACGGACCCTGCCGCGCTCGCCCGGATCGAGCTCGATGCCGTGCTCATCGGTGAGGCGGGCAAAGCTGGCCTGGCCCGTCATGTAGGCCTGTGCTTGCACCGGCGACGCGAGTCGCCGAGCGAGAAGCTCCTCGGCGATGACCTTCTCGCCCGCTACCGCCGCGGGCACCAGGGCGGTGCCGTCTGTGCGCGGCTCCCACAGGGCCGCGCTGTCAGCGCGCGCGACGTGTGAGGCGGTGCTGCACAGGTCCTGGCGCGTCGCGTCGGCCGTGGGCTGCTGGAAGATGCGATGCATCGCGTTCACCACGGCGGCAAGGTTCTCGGCGTCGTCGGCGGCCTGCCGGCGCTGGCGATGAACACGGCGCACGAGCGCGTCGATGAAGACTCCGGCGATCACCAGGGAGGCGATCGTCGTCACCCATCGTCCCTGGGCGATCGGCTCGTGCCTGACTGCAAGGACGACCGCATATGCGACACCCACGACGGCCACGTGAAACGTTGCCTGGCTGCGTTTGAAGAACGAGAACGCGAACAGCGCCACCCACACGTACCAGATGCCGTAGTAGCTGACACCCTCCCCGCTGTAGTAGACGGCGCGCGTAATCAGGGCCGTGCCGGCCAGGATCGCTATGTGGAACGTCCAAGCCGGCATCCGCCGGAACACGTTCAACACGATCACGCCACCCACATAAGCCATCGCGATGTTGACCGCGAGCGCGCCGACGTTGGCGTGTGGCGCGCGGGGCAGGAACAGCGAGATCAGCCCGATCGTCGCACCAGCGAGATACAGCAACCCGAGACTGCGCGCCATGACGGTGGGCTCAGAAACTGTTGGGGCTGCGCGATCGCTGTCCGCTCGCTCGGTTACTGGCTCCATCGACTTTCGATCGGCAGCGCCGCAGCCTGCCTTGAGCAACCCCGCTAGACCTTCGTCCAATATCGCATTCGGCGCTAGCGGCGGTTAGGCGTGCCGCGGTCGCCGGCCCTGCGTGACCGGGGTGAGCGCCTGGCCAGCACCGCGCCCCAGTCGGCATCGTCGATCCTCCCCGGCTGCGTGTCGCGGACGAACTCTCGCAGGAGCTCCGACAGCGCGTCGGGATCCTCCAGGTGGGGAAAGTGTGCCGCGTCGGGCAGCGTCCGGAAGCGGCTGTGGGGAATCGCCTCGTGCGCGGCGCGTCCATGGCGGAGCGGAATCGTGTTGTCGCGCTCGCCCCAGACGATCATGGTGGGCAGCGACTCCAGCAGATACAGGCGGTCGGTGGCGCTGACCCGCTGACCGCGTGTGTCGATCACGGCACGAAGCGTCTGCAGGAAGGCCTCGCGCGCTCCGGCGGTCTGAAGCGGGCGAAGCGCTCGAGCCACCGCCTGCATGTACACGCCGAGGCGAGCGTTCGCGCCGGCGCAGGCGGCCGCCCGTCTGCCAGAGCGCCTCGATCAGTCGCGGATGGATCGTCAGCGACAGCAGGGCAGTCATGCCGGGCAGCGTGGCGCTTCGCAACAGCGGGCTCACCTCGTGACCGAGCCCGCCGCTTGAGATGAGCACCAGGCGTTCGACCCGCTGGGGAAACTGGTAGAAGAACTGCATCGCCACGCCGCCGCCCAGCGAGTGGCCGACGATCGTCGCGCGGTCGACCCCGGTGGCGGCCAGCAGATCACGGATGCTGGCGGCGTGCGCGCCCAGCGAATAGTCCCCGCGCGGGGCAGCCGAGTCGCCATGCCCGATCAGGTCCGGGGCGATCACCGTGAAGTCGTTGGCCAGGTTCAGCGCCACTGAGCGCCAGTGGCTCGAGGAGTTGAGCATTCCGTGTATCAGGACGATGGGCGGTCCGCCGCCCGCGACTCTGTAGATCACACGGCGTCCGTGCAACTCGATCTGCCACTCGTCAAACCGCGGCGGCAACGTCGTCACCGGCGCGGGAAGCGGACGCCCCTGTGCCTGATCCTGGCGGTCGGAGCCGGCCGTGCCGGGTGCGGCCTGGCTGGATGTCACCCGTCCCACCTCGCCGGCCACACTAGCAAGGCGCCGGAGAGGGGCTCATCGCATCGCAAGACGGGCGGTCTGCGATACGCCGACCGGCGTCGATGCGCCGACCCGCGTCGCTAGATTGGAGCGTGTGCCGATCGACGCCGACCCGCCAGCCGCGAGCGTCGGGCGATCGGATCTGCGGGGAGCGGCCGATCGACCGCAGCAGGCCGCCATCAGCGTGCGCGGTCTCGTCAAGTCCTATGGGGCCGTGCGCGCGCTCGCCGGTGTCGATCTCGAGGCCGCTGCCAGGCACCGTGCTGGGCCTGCTCGGGCCGAACGGCGCCGGCAAGACGACGATCATCCGCATACTGACGACGCTGCTGAAGCCCGATGGCGGAACGGCGCGGGTCGCCGGTCTGGACGTCGTCCATGATGCCGCGAGACTGCGTGAGCGGATCGGTCTCGCCGGACAGTACGCGGCCGTTGACGAAAACCTGACTGGGCTCGAGAACCTCACGATGGTCGGGCGCCTGTATGGCGAGCCGCGCGCACGGGCCAGGCAGCGAGGGCACGAGTTGCTCGAGCGCTTCGAATTGCTCGACGCGGCGCGGCGGCCGACCAAGACCTACTCCGGGGGCATGCGGCGGCGTCTCGACCTGGCGGCGGCACTGGTGGCCAGGCCGCCGGTGCTGTTCCTCGACGAGCCGACGACGGGCCTTGATCCGCGCAGTCGGCTGCAGCTGTGGGAGACGATCGAGCGACTCGTGGCCGACGGTACGACCGTGTTGCTGACGACACAGAACCTCGACGAGGCCGATCGGCTCGCAACCGAGATCGCGGTCATCGATCACGGTCGCGTGCTCGCGGGTGGGACTCCGGATGAGCTCAAGGATCGCGTGGGCGGCGAGCGGTTGGAGGTACGGCTCGACGATGAAACCGCCGGCGAGGTGGCGGTACACGCGCTCGCATCGATGACCGACGAACGGCCCGAGCGTCGTGGGCGATCTCCTGACCGCAGGGGTCCGCCGCCGCGACGGTGCGATCGTCGATGCCGTGCGCAGGCTCGATGGGGCCGGTGTCGGCATAGAGGACATCGTCCTGCGCCGGCCCACGCTCGACGATGTGTTCCTGGCGCTGACCGGGCACGCTGCGGAAGTGGCTGAGGACGATGCGGAGGCGACCGCGTGAGGCGGCTCGTGACAGACACGCTCGTGATCGCTGAACGCAATCTGGTGCGGCTGCCACGCGCGCCGGAGCTACTGCTCGCCTTCACGGTGCAACCGATCATGTTCGTGTTGCTGTTCCGCTACGTCTTCGGAGGCGCCATCAAGACACCCGGCTTCAGCTATGCCGACTTCTTGATCCCCGGGATCATCGTGCAGAACATCGCGTTCGGGGGGTTCGTCACCGCGCTCGGTCTCAACGAGGATCTTCACAAGGGACTGATCGATCGCTTCCGCTCGCTGCCGATGGCGCGTTCGGCCGTGCTCGCTGGCCGGACGCTCGCCGATGTGGTGACAAACGGGCTGTCGGCGGCCATCCTGGTCGGCACCGGACTGGCCATCGGCTTCTCCTTCCACACGAGCGTCCCTCAGGCGCTCGCCGGCTTCGGCCTGCTGCTGCTGTTTGGCTACGCGTTCTCGTGGGTGTTCGCGTTCCTCGGGATGCTCGTCTCCACGGCGGAGGCGGCGAACTCAGTGGGGTTCATCGTCGTGTTTCCCCTGACGTTCATCTCATCTGCGTTCGTACCCGTGAGTTCCATGCCGCCGGTGCTGCGCGCTTTCGCCGAAGTCAATCCGTTCACGATCACCGTCGACGCGATGCGCGCGCTCTGGCTCGGCGCTCCGGCTCAGGACAACGTCTGGGGCGCCGTCGTCTGGTCATTCGCGATCATCGGCGTCTTCGCGCCATGCGCGGTCGCGCGCTACCGGCGCGCCACCGGTCAGTGACGGGGCTAGGCTGCGCGTAATGATTCGCCGGCTGACGATCACGTGGGCATTCAATACCGTCGCCCTGTTTGTCGCGGCGTGGCTGTTGTCCGGTCTGAGCTACGGCAGCGATTGGTGGGCGCTGCTGGTTGCCGCGTTCGTGTTCACGCTCGTGAACTTCTTCCTGAAGCCGCTCCTCACGGTCCTGTCGGTCCCGTTCATCATCGTCACGCTCGGCATCTTCTACCTGCTCATCAACGTCTTCATGCTCTACCTGACGCACTGGATCGTGCCCCAGTTCACGATCGCCGGCTTCTGGTGGGCGGTACTGGCGGCGATCATCGTCAGCGTCGTCAACGCCAGCCTGAAGATGTTCTTCGGGCGCCCGCGCAGCTGATTGCGGTTGACGCCCGCGTCCGGCCGGCCTACTGGAGATATTTCTCAACGATGGCAGGGTCCCGCGCCCGCGCCCCCTCCGGATCCTGCCCCGCCTCGCGGCGGGCCCTGCGCTGGCGCAACAGATCCCAGCATCTGTCGAGCTCGATTGAGACCTCCTGCAGTCGCTGATGATCGGCCTCGAGCGCCTCGCGGTCGACCGCGTCCGCAGCCTCGCGGCCAAGCAGGGCGTGCTCCTCGTCGATCAGCGCGTCAATGCGATTGAGGATCGACTGATCGTTCATGATCGGAGGCTAGCTGAGGACGCGAAGCGGTGTCCGAATGCATGCCCCCCGGGTCGGTCTCCGCTCCCTCGGCTGATGGGAGTTTGCCGAGAAGGCACCTGTCCGCTGAGCGAGTGCAGCGCTCAACCAGCGGCTGAGCGCGCCGATACCAGGGATATGGGCTCACAACCATCGTCTTCCGGCTTCACACGGGCGACGATGGGCCCCGTTGCGGGACTTCTGTTCCTGGTGGGCTCGGTGATCACGGTCGCTGCGATCCTCTTTCCGCACTCGCCGAAGGCCGACATCGATGGCTTTTGGGCCATCGCGGCAGGCACTGCGGTGGTGGCCGCGGTGCTGCTCGGCTTGCATGAGCGGCTCCCGGCGTGGGTGTACCAGGGCGTCATGGTCCTCGGCACCCTGACCATCTCCCTCACGCTCTACTTCAACGGCGAGCGTCACGGCGGCCCGGCGGCGGACAACGAGGTCCTCTACATGTGGATCGCGCTGTACTCGGGCTACTTCTTCACGCGCGCGCAGATGACCACGCAGCTGGTGATCGTCGCCGTCGCCTATGCGGTCACGTTGCTCGTCGTTCACCCAGGTCAGATCGGCTACACACGCTGGTTCATAACCGTCGGGATGGTCGCGCTGGCGGGGAGCCTCGTGCACGTCCTGAGGTGCCGCAACGAGCAGCTCGTCGAGCGGCTCTTCGAGGCCGTGCGCACCGATCTGCTGACCGGACTGGTCAATCGACAGGGCTTTGACGAGCGCTTCGAGGTCGAGCTCGAGAGGGGCCGGCGCACGGCGCAGCCCGTCGCGCTGGTGCTGGCGGACATCGATGGCTTCAAGGAGCTCAACGACCGCTTTGGGCATCCGGCCGGCGACGTCGCGCTGACGGCCGTCGGGCGGCTGGCGGGCGGTGTGGTGCGCTCGATCGACACCATGGCGCGGATCGGTGGGGACGAGTTCGCCGCGATTCTTCCGGCCACCGGCAGCGACGGCGCGCTTGAACTGGCAGAGAGGCTGCGCGATGAAGTCCCCCGTCTGCGAAACAGCCGTGGCGAGCCGCTGACGATGAGCTTCGGGATTGTCGAGTTCCCCCTGCACGGCCAGACGCGCGACGCGCTTGTTCAGGCCGCCGACAGGGCGCTCTACCGAGCCAAGGAGCTCGGCCGCAACCGCAGCGTCGTTCATCAGGCGGAGCTCCATGACGATCCGCTGCGCTCTGCCGCGGTCGGCTGATCATCGTCAGGTGGCTTCCGGCGTTGGCCCGGCGACGGCCAGCGAGCCCTCCATGATCCGCTCGATCTGCTCGAGGTCGGCGTCGCCCAGTCGTATGTCGGCCGCGGCGACCCCTGCGCCGATGTGCTCTGCGCGGCGCGCGCCGATGATCGCAACGTCGACCGCCGGGTGGGCGAGCGTCCAGGCGACGGCAAGCTGCGCGACCGAGCAGTCGAGCTGCTCGCTTGCGAAACGCTCGAGCTCCCGCACCGTCTCCAGGTTGCGCCGGAATGCCTCACCATGGAACAGCTCGCTGTCGCGGCGCCAGTCACCGGCGGCAAACGTGGTGCTCTCGTCCACGTTGCCCGTCAGCAGCCCGTGGGCGAGCGGGCCATAGACGAGCACCCCGATGCCGTGCGCTCGTGTGTACGGCAGGATGTCCGCCTCGATCTCGCGGCGGAAGAGGTGATACGGCGGCTGCAGCGTCTCGACCGGGATCGCGCGTGCGAACTCGGCCATCTGGCCGGCGTTGAAGTTGGAGACCCCGACGTGGCGGATCTTGCCCGCATCGACGAGTCCCCGCAACGCCCCGGCCGTCTCGGCGAATGGAACCTTGGGGTCCGGCCAGTGGACCTGGTAGACGTCGATGTACTCGACGCCCAGCGCCGTAAGACTCTCGTCGACTCCCTGCCGGATCCAGGCCGGGCTCGAATCGAGAACCTGCCCGGCGCGGTCGTCGATTCGCAGGCCGCCCTTTGTCGCGATCACGATCTCCTCGCGGCGCGTGTCGAGATCGTTTCGCAGCGCCTTGCCCAACAGACGCTCCGAGGCGCCGAAACCGTAGCCCTGCGCGGTGTCGAACAGGTTCACGCCGAGCTCGAGGGCGTGGCGGATCGCGGCGATCGCATCGCGTTCGTCGAACGCCCCCCAGTCACCGCCGAGCTGCCATGTGCCAAACGCGATCGTGGAAACCTCAAGGCCGGTACGGCCGAGCGGAACCGTGTTCATGGTGCCTCCCATTCAGTTGAGCACACGCCCTGCGCGGGTACTGACGAAACCCTCGGCGTGGGCCTGCGCGCCGATCTTAGATCGAGGCGTATCATCGGGGTCGAGGACTTTGACATGACCGCGCTCGGCTTTGCGCTGCTGCTGACAGGTGCCATCCTGGTGGTTGCCGAGGCTCACATGCCCGGCGTGGTGCTCGGCGT
Organism: uncultured Solirubrobacteraceae bacterium; assembly: GCA_963730575.1. Lineage (GTDB taxonomy): Bacteria > Actinomycetota > Thermoleophilia > Solirubrobacterales > Solirubrobacteraceae > Palsa-744. Next base: position 43,594 of record CAVSSG010000004.1, on the reverse strand, counting down.
GTGCGGCGGCGTGGCGCTGGTCGCCGGCGCGATCATCGTCATCGCCGCGCTCGGCGGCGGCGCGGCGCTCGCGGTGCCGGTCGGCGTCGGACTCGGCGCGGCGGCGGGCGGATGGGCGCTTGTGGTCACCCGCAAGGCGGCCGGCTCGCGACGCGCACGCGTCCAGGCGGGCGCCGAGGCGCTGTGCGGCCGGGTTGGCGTGGTGCGTCGCTGGAGCGACTCCGCCGGTCAGGTGTTCGTCGAGGGGGCGCTGTGGCGCGCCCGCCATGAATGGGCCGACATCAACGGGGAGACGAGCTTCACGAGGGCGATTCCGTCGTGGTCGAGCGGGTGAGCGGCCTGACGCTGTCGGTGCGCCGCGCCGAGGAGTGGGAGCTGATCGCATGATCCTCGCACTCGGGATCGTCCTCATCTTCCTGGCCGTGACCGCGCTCGTGATCGCCGGCACGTCGGTGCGCGTGCTGCGCGAGTACGAGCGCGGCGTCGTCTTCCGTCTCGGCCGCGTGACGAGTCAGCGCGGGCCCGGGCTGATCTTTCTGATGCCCGCGGTCGATCGCATGGTCCGCGTCAGCCTTCGCACGGTCACGCTCGAAATCCCCGCGCAGGAGATCATCACCCGGGACAACGTGCCCTGCGCGCGTCACCGCGGTCGCCTACTACCGGGTGATCGATTCCACGAAGTCGGTGCTCGAGATCGAGAACGTGCTGGCCGCCACCTCGCAGATCGCCCAGACGACCCTGCGCTCGGTTCTCGGCAAGGCCGAGCTCGACGCGCTGCTCGCCGAGCGCGAGCGGTTGAACGAGCATCTCCAGCACATCATCGATGATCAGACCGAGCCCTGGGGGGTGAAGGTCACGGCGGTCGAGATCAAGGACGTGGAGATCCCCGAGCGGATGCAGCACGCGATGGCGCGTCAGGCCGAGGCCGAGCGCGAGCGCCGCGCGAAGATCATCAACGCCGAGGGCGAATTCCAGGCCGCGGCCCGGCTGAACGACGCCGCCGACGTGATCAGCCGCAACCCCGTGACGATCCAGCTGCGCTACCTGCAGACGCTGATCGAGGTGAGCAACAACCAGAGCTCCACGATCGTGTTCCCGCTGCCGATGGACGTGCTGCAGCCGCTCATCGCCGCCGCGCAGGGTCGCCGCTCGGCGGTCACGGACGGCCCCGAGCGCTCGTCCCTCGACGAGGCACTCGCCGCCGCGCGCGAGGCGCTCGACGGAGCAACGCGCGTGCCGACACCCGTGGAGTCGGCCGCGCAGCCGGCCATCAGCGCGCAGCCGTCGGAGAGGCCCGTGCCCAGCGAAATGGATACGTAAGCTGGACAGGTGACCGCGCAGCCGCCGGACTTCGCTCTCACCGCCTGTGACTACGCGCATCATCGCGCCGGCTTTCCCCAAGCTCTGCGCGATCGTCTGGCAGCGCGTGGCATCGCACGACCGCAGGCACGCGTTGTCGATCTCGGCACCGGCACCGGCAGTCTCGCGCGGCTGTTCGCCCAGTGCGGGTGCGAGGTCACGGGAGTCGACATCGCCGGGCCTCTTATCGAACAGGCAAGGCGACTGGATCGCGAGGCCGGTGTGCAGATCGACTACGTCGAGCGGCCGGCCGAGGACACCGGCCTGCCGGGCGGCGCATTCGATGTGGTGAGCGCGGGGCAGTGCTGGCACTGGTTTGACCGACCCGCGGCGGCACGTGAGGTCGCGCGCCTGCTCGTGAGCGGCGGCGACGTCGTGATCGCCCACTTCGACTGGTTGCCGATTCCGGGCAACGTGGTCACCGCCACCGAGCAGGTCATCCTGCGCTACAACCCGCAGTGGCCGTTCGCCGACCGCGCGGGGCTGTACCCGCGCTGGCTCGCAGACCTTCAGACGGCCGGCTTCCTTTACATCGAGACGTTCTCTTTCGACGTGATGGTGTCCTACTCGCATGAGGCGTGGGTCGGTCGCGTGCGGGCGAGCGCCCCGATCGCCGGTACGCTCGGCGCGGACGCCGTGCGGGCCAGCTCAAACGAGCTCGACACGGTGCTCCGCGAGAGCTTTCCCGAGGATCCGCTGTCGGTGCCGCATCGCGTTTGGGCGGTGACCGCGAAGAGCGCTTGAGCTGGACGGTTATTGTCCGTTCATGGCAACCGATCCCCGGGTGGTGTGGATGCCGGGCGGCGTTCGCACGGAGATCCACCTCGCCGCCGAGGACACCGGCGGGGCGTTCTGCCTGCTCGTCGACCACCCGCCGCCGGGCTGGTCTCTGCCGGCTCACCGCCATCGCAACGAGGCCGAGACGATCCACATCATCGAGGGCGACTTCGAGATGGAGGTCGATGGGACACGCTCGCGTCTGTCTCGCCGGACAGACCGCTCCACGTACCCCGAGGCGTGATCCACTCGGGCGCCAACGTCGGCCGTCAAGCCGGCCGGCGCGTCCTGCTCTTCAGCCCAGCCGGTATGGAGCGCTTCTTCTCCGAGGCCGGCGCACCCGGGCCGGACAGCGAGGTTGATGCTGCCGACACGCTCGCCCGCGCCACCCGCCACGGCTGGGAGTTCATGCCGCCAGCTGACTCCCTCTCGGTGCGAGGGCGGTCTTCCGCGGTAGGGTTCACACCCGTCAGCCGCAGGCGTCCGGAACGTCACTGGGCCAATCCAAGGAGACGCAGATGAGCGATTTCAAGGTGCTGGCAGCCGGGGCCCTGGTCTCGCGGGCGTCCCTTTCCAGGAGGGCGACCTGGATGTTCTGCAGGTGGTAGCGCAGGTGTTTGAACCGGCGATGCGCGCGCTCGATGGCGCCCCTCTGCAGGAGCTGCCGTTCGAGGCCACGGTCGACCCGAGCAGCGCGCCGGCGACGCAGGCCCGCGCGTGACGCACCCGCAGGATCTGCCGCTGCGCGAGCAGGCGCGCCTCATCGCCGCAGGCGAGCTCGACCCCGGCGAGCTGCTCGACGCGACGCTCGCGCGCATCGAGGAGCGCAATGGCCCGCTGCGCGCCGTCGTGGCCACGTTCCCCGAGCAGTCGCGCGCGATGCTCGCCGCGGCGCCGCCGGGGCCGCTGCATGGCGTCCCGATCACGCTCAAGGACATGTTCTCGCCTGCCGTGGCGGGGCTACCACAACGGAACCCGCCACGAGCTCGGCGCGCGCGGCGCCTCGGGCGTCTACCGGCGGCTGCGCGACGCCGGCGCGGTGGTCGTGGGCGTCGACAACCAGCACGAGCTCGGGCTCGGCACGACGGGCATCGCCTCTCCCCACGGCGCCGCCCGCAACCCGTGGAACCTCGAGCACTGCACCGGCGGCTCCTCGAGCGGGTCCGCCGCGGCGGTTGCGGCGACGGATGATCGGCGGCGCGGTGGGCAGCGACAGCGGCGGGTCCACCCGGCTTCCCGGCGGATGGTGCGGAGTGGTCGGGCTGAAGGTCACCTACGGCAGCGCTCCCCTACGACGGCTACACGGGTTCGAACTCGTCGTTCTCCGGTCCCGGAGCCCTCGCCCGCGATGCCGCCGATACGCGCCTGCTGCTCGAGGCGCTGCTCGCGCGGCCGCTTGCCGGCGAGCGACGCCGCGTCGCTGCGCGTCGGTGTCGTGCGGCGCCCGTACTGGGAAGACCTCGACGCCGACGTCGAGGCGGCCTGCCGCGACGCGCTCGCGATTGGCCGGGTTCGCTGCAGAGCGAGCTCGAGCTGCCCTTTGTCGAGCTCGCCGCGCCCGCCGGCGCGGTGCGCCTGGGCGCCGAGCTCGGCGCGGCCGTGCCCGCCATGGTGGTGGACGAGCTCGAGCCGATCACGCGCGGGCCTGCTGCTGTTCGGAGCGCTCCAGCCGGCGCAGCGGCTGGTGCGGGCCGACCGCGTGCGCGCTCGGCTGCGCCGAGCGCTCGCCGAGGCGTTCGCGACGTGTGACCTGCTGGCCTGGCCGACGAACAGCGCCCCGGCGCCGCCGATCGACGCGCCGCTGCTCGAGCTCCCATCGGGCCCTGCGCTGCCCGACGCGCCGAATGTCCGCCAGGCGATTCTCGCAAACATTACGGGCGTCCCGGGCGTGTCGGTGCCCGTTGGCTTTCACTCGAGCGGCCTGCCCATCGGGCTCCAGCTGCTCGCGCCCTGGGGCGAGGAGTCGCGGCTCCTCGATGCCGCTGAGCGAATCGAGGTCGCCTCCGAGCAGCGCTGGGTCAAGGCGGCTCCCGCGCCGGCGCGCTGAGCGCGGGCCACGGCGCAGCGCGCTCAGCTGCGCGGGTAGTGAAACGCCTGCGTCTGGGTGACCTTCGCGACCAGCGAGCCGTCCTCGCGGGCGATGACGGTCTCCAGAACCATCAGCGTGCGCCCGCTGTGCAGGGGTCGTGTGGTGGCCGTGATCGTGCCGTCGCGAACGGCGCGCATGAAGTTGGTCTTCGACTCGATGGTCGCGGTGCCGTGTGCGCCCTCGGGGAGGTTCAGAAACGCGCATACCCCGCCGCAGGCGTCGGCGAGCGCCATCAGCGCGCCGCCGTGCATCAGGCCGCCGGCCGTGCACCGCTCGGGAGCCCACGCGAGCGCGCCGCGGACGACCTCCGGGCGTGCCTCGAGAAGCTCCACGCCGATGAGGACCGCGAACGACATGGCATCGCGAAGCTGGGCGGGGTCGCAGTGCCGCTCATGCAGCCCCCAGGCTACGCGGTCGGGCGGGGGCTCGCCGACCTCACCACGGTGGCTCTCGCCGGCGCAAGGGCGTCTAGCAGACCTGTTTACTGAGCCGTTGATGAGGCGCCGCGACGCATCAACGGCTGGGCGCGCGAAACCGTGCCTGCAGCCGGCGTGCGCGTGGCGCTGTGCGCGGCGCTCGTGTTCGCGCTCGCGCCCGTCGCGGTGAGCCAGGGCGGCGAAGCGCTCCCCGACCCGGTGGCGTGTCGGTCGATGAGACGCAGCCCGGGCACGGCGGTTCCCGCAGGAATTCCTCGGGCTGTCCTTCGAGCTGTCGAGCCTCGCCCAGATAGCGGCTACGGCGAAGGCGGCGATCTGGTCACGCTGCTGCGCTCGCTCGGCCACGGCGTGCTTCGCTTCGGAGGCGTGTCCGCCGACACGCGCGTCGCCTGGACGCGACCAGGCGACGCCCCGTCCGTCCTGGGCGTCGAGCGTCCTTGAAGCGGGCCGAGCTTCGCGAGCTCGGCACCCTTGCGGCCAAGAGCGGATGGCACGTCCTGCTCACGATCGGCCTCGGCCACTACGAACCCGAAGCGGCCGCGCGCGAGGCGGCGGCGGCGAAGGCGGCGCTGGGGCCATGGCTCGCAGGGAATCGAGCTGGGCAACGAGCCGAACGCATACGCGCTGCACGGCCTGCGCTCGGAACCGTGGACGTTCGTGCAGTACGACGCCCAGGTGGCGGCCTATCGCAGCGCGATCGAAGCGGCTGCGCCCGGCATCCCGCTGGCCGGCCCGGATGTGTCGGGGTCGAGCGCGTTTGAAAGCTGGGGGCTGGGCGAGGTCGTCGATCAGACGCCCGCGCTGCTGACGGGACACCACTACCCGCTCGGCTGCGAACAGACCCCCGCCCCGACGATCGCGCGGCTGCTCAGCCCGCAGATCCGCCGGCTGCAGGGTGCCTCGCTGCTCCGCTACATGTCGATCGCGAAAGCGAGCGAACTGCCGTTCCGCCTCGATGAGACGAACACGCGTCTCCTGCGGCGGGGTGGCGGGCATCAGCAACACGTTCGCCTCGGCGCTGTGGGCCATCGGCTACCTGACCCAGAGCATGAGCATGGGCGTCGAGGGCATCAACCTGCAGGGGAACCCCGCCAACTGCGCCGGCTACACGCCGGTGTGCGCGCCAACGGCGGAAGGCCTGGCCGCCGGTGCCCTGGACGCGCAACCGGAGTGGTACGCGCTGCTGCTCGCCAAGGCGCTGATCGGCGACCGCCCGCTTCCCGCCAGCACCAGCTCACCGGGCACCCGCTCAACCTCCAGGCGAGCGCCCTTCGCGCCCGCGACGGAGGGCTCCACCTCGTGATCATCGACGACGATCCGCCGGGGGCGCGCAGCCGTGGCCGTGCGCCTGCGGGTGGGACGCGGCTTTCGGGCGCGAGCATCCTGTCGCTGACAGCTCCCTCGCCCGAGCCGCTCTCGCGGGCGTCAGGCTGGGCGGCCGCGCGGTGGCGCCGGACGGTTCATGGAGCGAGCCCTCGAGGCTGCCGCAGCGCAGCCAACAGGGACGGCGTGATCACGGTGCAGATCGCGCCCAGCAGCGCGGCGCTGCTCAGCGTGCCTCAGGGGGCAAGGTGAGCAGTGCCGCAGGCCCTCGCCGGCGCGCGCGCGGACCCGGGGTTTGACAGGATGGGATGGGTTCTCAAGCGGAGCGAGGAGATATGGAGATGGCCGTAACTGTTGGTGTACTGAACGACACACGGCGGCGCACGCTCGGTGCGGTCTGCGACACGTTCGCACCCTCGATCGACGCCGAGGGCGATGACGAGGCGTTGCGCGACTTCTATGCGCGGTCCGCCGCCGATCTCGGCGTCGCCGGGCAGATCGAGGGGCTGCTCGCGCAATCCATGACGCCCGAGGAAATCGAGGCGCTCGGCCAGCTTCTTGATGCGCTTGGCCGAGCACGACTTCGGGAGCATGGCCGCTACGAGGCGCGGACCGAGATGCTCCACCACTTCGCGGCCTCGAGCCCGGCGGTGAAGCTGGGCGTGCGCCAGCTGCGGGCGCTCACCTTCCTGTTCTTCTACGCGCTTCCGGACGAGTTGGGGCATAACCCCAACTGGGACGCGCTCGGCTACCCGGGTCCGATCTCGGCACCACCGTCGCCTGAAGCAGGCGCCGAAGACGATTGCGCTCGAGCACCTCTCGGGGGAGTCGGCGACGCTCGAGGCCGATGTCTGCGTGGTCGGCTCGGGGGCCGGCGGCGGCGTGATCGCGGCCGAGCTGCAGAGAGCGGGAAGGTCGGTCCTCGTGCTGGAGATGGGCCAGTACCGAAATGAGTCCGATTTCAAACAGCTCGAGCTCCCGGGCATGCTCGAGCTCTATCTGGGCGGCGGTCTGACCGGCTCCGAGGACGGTTCGATCTCGATCTTCGCGGGCTCGACGCTGGGGGGAGGCACGGTGGTCAACTACATGAACTGCATTCGCACGCCCGAGCACATCCGCCGCGAGTGGGCCGCTGCCGGGATCGAGGGAATCGATGAACCGGGATACGACGCGCACATTGACGCGGTCTGGGAGCGACTGAAAGTCAACGACACCGCGACGCTCACACAATCGCACGCATAAAACGCTGATCGCTGCATGCGAGAAGCTCTCCTATGCGCACCGCGACCTGACCCGCAACACGGACGCCTCATGCGAGGACCCGCGGGTCTGCGGCTACTGTTTCGTGGGCTGTCAGAAGGGGTGCAAGCAGTCGACGCTGAAGACCTTTCTGCAGGACGCGGCCGACGCCGGCGCGCGCTTCGTCGTCGGCTGCCGCGCCGAGCGCATCCTCGTCGAGGACGGCCGCGCCGTCGGCGTCGAGGCGACGGTCGCCCATGGCGACGGCTCGACGACCAGGTTGACGGTGAACGCCGCGAGCGTGGTGGTGGCGTGCGGCTCGATCGAGGCGCCCGCCCTGCTGCTGCGCTCGGGCATCGGTGGCCCGGCGGTCGGCAGGCACCTGCGCCTGCATCCGGCGTCGGTCGTCGTCGGCGCATACGAGCAACCGATCGAAGGCTGGATCGGGCAGATCCAGTCGGCGCTGTCGGACGAGTTCAAGCAGTGCGAGGGCGAGTACGGCTTCCTGATCGAGGCCATCGGACTGACACCCGCCATCCAGGCGATGTCTCTTCCGTTCGTCGATGGGCGCCAGCACAAGGACACGATCGGGCGCATCTTCAGATACTCGGCCCCGTTCATCTCCGTCGCGCGCGACCACGGCGAGGGGCAGGTCGTGATCGACGACTACGGCCGCGCGGTCACGCGCTGGTCATTCGACGACGACCTCGACGCGCGGCTGTTCCGGCGGGCGATGGTCGAGCTCGCAAAGCTCCACCGCGCGGCCGACGCCAGAGAGATCATCACCTTCCACCAGCATCCGCTCAGCTGGCGCGAGGGCGATGACTTCGATGCGTTCCTCACCGAGATCGAGCAGAGCTCGCTGCAGGCCAACGACGTCGCTGTGTTCACCGCACATCAGATGGGGTCGTGCCGGATGGGCTCGGACCCGGCGGACTCGGTCGCCGACGGGCGCGGCGAGCTGCACGACACCCAGGGTGTCTGGATCGGCGATGGCTCGGCATTCCCCTCGGCGCCCGGGGTGAACCCGATGATCTCGATCATGTCGCTCGCGCATCGCACCGCCGCGAACATCGTGGCGGGCTCAGCTGACTCGTGAACCGACGCCGCTGCGCGCGGCGCGGGGACCCAGCAGGCCCTCGATCAGCCCAGCCGGGCTGGGCTTTGCGATCAGGAAGCCCTGAGCCATCTCGCAGCCCATTTCTTCGAGCATCGCCATCTGGCTCTGCTGCTCGATTCCCTCGGCGACCACGGCCAGCGACAGAGCCTGGCCGACGCCCAGGATGGCCTCGAGCAGCTCGCGGCTCTGGCCCCCGTCGTTCAATGCCGCCACGAAGCTCTTGTCGATCTTGAGGATGTCGACGGGCATGCGCTGCAGGTTGGACAGCGACGCATAGCCGGTGCCGAAATCGTCGATCGCGATGCGCACGCCGAGGGCCTTGATCTCCTTCAGGCTGCTCGCAGGCGTCGGGCACGTTGCCCATCAGCGTCGTCTCGGTGATCTCGAGCGTCAGCGATGAGGGCTCGATGCGCGGACTTCGCGCAGCGCGCGGCGAACATCCTCGGCGAACTCCTTGCGGCCGAGCTGATAGGCCGAAACGTTCACCGAGATCCCGATCCCGAGGCCTTCCGCAGCCCATGCGGCCGCCTGGCGGCAGGCCTCATCGAGGACCCAGCGGCCGATCGGCACGATCAGCCCGCTCTCCTCGGCCAGCGGGATGAAGCTGTCCGGAGTCACGATGCCTCGCTCCGGATGCTGCCAGCGGATGAGCGCCTCGACGCCGACCACCTCTCGGCTCGGCAGGTCGAAGATCGGCTGGTAGAGCAGGAAGAACTGCTCGTCCTGCACCGCGGCGCTCAGCTCGCCTCGAGCTCCATGCGACCCTCCACGCCCGCGTACATGCTCGCCTCGAACAGCGCGTAGCGGTCCTTTCCGGCCGCCTTGGCGGCGTACAGGGCCAGGTCCGCGTCGCGCAGCAGGGCGTCCGGGGTCGCGTGCTGGCCGACCGCCACCCCGATGCTGGCCGTCACCGAGAGGATCTTGCGGCCGTCGTCGAGCTCGACCGGCTCGCGCAGGACCTCGGTCAGGCGGTCGGCGAGCGAGATCGAACGTAGCCCTCCTCGGCCGTCGACTCGACCAGCACGACGAACTCGTCTCCACCGAGACGACCCACCGTGTCCTGCTCGCGCGCGGCGCCCTGCAGTCGTTCCCCGACGACCCTCAGGAGCTGATCTCCGGCCGCGTGGCCGAGGTTGTCGTTGACGTGCTTGAAGCCGTCGATGTCGATGTACAGCGCGCCGGCCACCATGCCCGGCTGGCGGGCCACCCGCGCGAGCATCTGCTCGGCGCGGTCGAGCACGAGCGCGCGGTTCGGCAGGCCGGTCAGCGTGTCGTGCAGAGCCTGATGGGAGAGCTCGCGGGTCTTCTCGCGCACGAGCGACAGCGCTCGCCTGCGTCCCGTTCCGAGGACCAGCACCAGCAGGCCGATCACCACGCTCAAGAGCGTTCCGCCGATCAGCAGCGCGAGCGAGTTCCAGTTGCCGAACACCCCGCCCGCGACCGCGGCTCCGAAGCTCTGCACGGTCCACCCTTCGCGGGCCCAAGCGGCTTCCGCCCGACTCAGTGCGTCGTGTGCTCCGCGCCGGCGGGCGCTGCCGCTGGTGAACGCGACGTGCGAGAAGCGTCGAGTCGTAGCGGAACATCACGGCCATGTTCGGGTGACCCTCGAGCGCCCGCTCCAGCACGACGTCGGGCGCGAGCAGCTCGCCGAGCCAGCCCACGAACGCCCGCTGGCGGGCCGCCACCGTCGACGGCACCACCCCCCCGCGGTAGACCGGGGTCTCCACCCCCAGTGTCGTGGTCGTCCCCGTCCACGAACGGCGCGTAGCCGGCCAGCCCCGAGTCGCGCGCCGGTGATCAGCGTCGGGGCGAGCGCGCAGTAGTCCAGGCCCGCGGGTATGTAGCTCTGCGGCGCTCCTTGCCAGCCCGGCCACCGCCAGGCAGTAGTAGGGCCGCCTACCCGGCAGGCAGGACCTGGAGCGCGCTCCTTGGGTCCCACCGAGTGCGGTCCCAGGGGTCAGCACCGGGTTGGCGGCCATGCGCGCCTTGAACGCCGCAAGGTCGCGACGCCGGCACCAGTGTCACCAGGCCGATGTTCTGCAGCTCGGGGTAGCGCTGCATCGCGTGCACCGATTCCGCCCACCTGTCGAAGTCGGCCGGCGGACGCATTCGGGTTGCCGGTGACGAAGGCGCTTGCGCTGACGACGAGGTCTTCCTCGTGCTGGATCGCCAGCTTGAGGGTCGAGGCGATCTCGGCTGAGGCCAGGTGGAACGCCAGCCGCGCCCTGGTCGGCGTCCGAGCGGGCCACTGCGCGCGCGCCGAGCACCGACGCGAGCGCTCCCGCCAGCACCAGCAGTGCCGTGATCGACGCCCACACGCTCTTGCGCCCGGGCCCAACTGCCTCAGGCGCTCGAGTATCGGGTGCCCGAGCCCGCCCGTGTGCGAGTTCTGACAGCGCGGGCGCCTCAGGACGAAGCACTGTGGTTGGGATGGGGGTTTCGCTTGCGGACACGCGGTCTTGCCTTCACTTATGGGATGGGCCCATGCGTCCACTCCGAGATCGGACTCGCTGAGTGGGTTTTCTGTCGAACTTCGGCCCCCTCTGGACGAATGTTGGTATCTCGGGCCCGCGTGAGCTCGGTCGGGCTGTCCGGTGACGTGTGTACATTGCGCGAGATCTGACAGCAAGCAACGAGGCGCCAACACTGGAGGAGCTCGATGATCCGACTGCTTCGTTCCGGGCCGACCGTTGGAGGAAAGGGGGTTCCGCTTCCCGGCCGTGTGGGCGGGATGGCGATCGCCGGAATGCTGCTGGCAGGCGTGGCCGGCGCCGGTTGCGGAGGCAGCAGCAGCGCACGCATCGACGACCACCCCGCGATCACCAAGGCCGCGTTTGTTGCCAAGGCCAACGCCATCTGCGGGAAGCCCGACCCTCTGCTCAGCGCCGCCGGGGCGAAGCTGGAAACCCGGCCCGCGAACGCGCAGATCGCGGCGCTCGTGAGGGGAACCTATGTGCCTTCCATCCAGGCTCAGATCACCGCCATAAGGGCGCTCGGCGTGCCCGCCGGCGAACACGCCATGGTCACCAGCATGCTCACCCTCGCTCAGGCCGATCTCAACAAGATCAAGAGCGACCCCGCGCTCGTTGCCACAGATGTGTTCGCAGATTTCGCGAAGGTCGCCCACCCCTACGGGCTGACCGCCTGCGCTCCGACAAGCTAGCCCGCGCGGGCACGACGGGAGGCCGATCTCCTGCGCTCACCGAGCCGACGCAACGGCTCGCCCAGCCTCACGCCGACGGCCGGTGCGAGACCGAGTGCGCGCCCGAGCACGGCGCGATGGCGGGGCAGCGCAAGCACGATCCGGCGTGAGTCGAGCAGCGCCATCGCGCGCTCGGCGACCTCCTGGGCGGTGAGCAGCCGCGAGCCCGACCAGATGATCGCCGCGTCGCGGTCGCCGGCGCGCTCCTGCACCATCGGCGTGTCGGCGCCGTCCGGACACAGCGCATGCACGCGGATCGGAAGCCCGGCCGAGATGCAGGTCCCCCTGGAGCGAGGTCGTGAAGCCCAGCACGGCGTGCTTCGATGAGGCGTAGACGGCCAGACCGGGAACGGGTCCGAAGGCGGACATCGATGAGAGGTTGAGCACGTGCTCGTCCCCGGTGGCGGAGGTGCGCATCGTCTCGATGGCCGCGCGGGAACCCCACATGACGCCCAGCACGTTCGTCTCGATGATCAGCCGAACATCGGCGTCCGAGTGCTCCCACGCCTTTTCGGTGCGCAGGACGCCGGCGTTGTTGACCCACACGACCAGGCGCCCGCGCTCGGCTGGCCTCCGCGGCGACCGCGCGATGCGCCTCGGGGTCGCGCACGTCCAGCGTCCGCGCCCAGGCTCCACCGCCAATCTCGCGCGCCGTCTCATCGGCGCTCGCGGCATCGATGTCCGTCACGAGAACCGCATAGCCGCGGTTGGCGAGCCGGCGGGCGATCTCGCGTCCGAAGCCGCGGCCGCCGCCCGTTACGACGGCGACGCGGCTCTGCTGCGCTGTGCCCGCGCTCATGGTCTGCCAGCGCTCACGATCTCGCGCAGGCGCGGTCCTGGTCCTACGGTGTGTCAGTGGGCTCCGGCGCCGCCTCGTAGATCGACTGCAGCTGAAGAAAGGCGGTGAGCCCCTCCGGGCCGAGCTCGCGTCCAAGGCCGCTGGCCTTCACGCCGCCGAACGGACCAGCCGGGTCGAGCATGTAGTGGTTGATGCCGATGCTGCCCGTCTGCACACGCTTGGCCACGGCTTCGCCGCGCTCGTAGTCGTTGGTCCACACGCTGCCGCCGAGCCCGAACTCGGAGTCGTTGGCCATCGCGACGGCCTCATCGACACCGTCGTAGGGGATCACCGCGAGCACCGGCCCGAAGATCTCCTCGCGCGCGATCGTGTCGCCGTTGTCGACGTCGGCGAAGATCGTCGGTTCAACGAACCAGCCTCGCTCCTGGCTCTCGGGACGGCCGCCTCCGGCGACGACCCGCGCGCCCTCGGCGCGGCCCTTCGCGATGTAGCCCTCGACGCGCTCGCGCTGGCGTGCGCTCGCGAGCGGACCGATCTGCGTGGCCGGATCAAGCGAATCGCCGACCTGCAGCGCGCCCGCGAGGCCGCTGAACACCTCGAGGACCTCGTCGTAGCGCGAGCGTGGTGCGAGTATCCGCGTGCCGATGTTGCACGTCTGGCCGTTGTTCGCCAGGGTCGCGGCGAACAACGCTTCGGTGGCGTTTGACAGGTCGGCGTCGTCGAGGACGATCGCGGCGGACTTGCCGCCGAGCTCGAGGGTGACCGGGCGCAGCAGCTCGCCGCAGCGGCGCGCGATCAGCCGCCCAGCTGCGGTGGAGCCGGTGAATGCGACCTTGTCCACGCCCGGGTGTTCCACCAGGTAGGCCCCTACCTCTCTGCCGCCCGGCACGATGTTCACGACACCCGCCGGCAGTCCGGCCTCGATGATCGCCTCGGCGAGCAGCAGGCTGTCGAGCACGGTCTCCGGGCTCGGCTTCATCACGACCGTGCAGCCCGCCGCGAGCAGCGGCGCGAGCTTGAACAGGGCGAGCGTCTGCGGGTAGTTCCACGGCACGATCGCCCCGACCACGCCGACCGGCTTTGAGACCACGTGCACGGTCCCGCCGAGCAGCCCCGGACGGTCCTCCTGCAGAGGTGTCTGGCGGATCAACCCTGCGTAGTAGCGCGCGAGCACCGCCGGGAACACCGCCTCCACCATGCAGCGCGAAGGAGATCGGCATGCCGTTCTGCAGCGAGACGCGGTGGGCCGCCTCCTCGCCGCGGCTTTCCAGCGCGCCGGCGAACCGCTCGAGCGCCTGTGCGCGATCCTCGACCGACCAGGAGGACCACCCGCTGGGGTCGTCAAACGCTGCGCGCGCAGCCCTGACAGCGGCGTCGATATCCGCGTTAGTGCCATCCGGGACCGACCCGGCGGGCTCCTCCGTGCTGGCCGAGGTCACGGTGATGCGCTCGGTGCCGAGTGGCTCGGTCCACTCACCGCCGATGAAAAGCTCGTTGCTGTCGATGGTCGTCTGCGTGCTCATCGCGCTCTCTCCTCTGGTTATCGAAGGCGGTGTTTGAAAGTCTGAATCCCCTGCGCAGCAGCGTAGTGCGTTTTGTCACTCCCCGTCCACACCGGCTCCATCATGCGCGAGGTCGAAACCCACAGTCCATCCGCTTGACGCCATGGACGAAGGCGCTGCGCAGGAGCTCGGGCTCCTCCGCTTCGATGTCGGGAACGACACTCAGGAGCTCGCCGAAGATCGAGCGAAGCTGCGCTCGGGCCAGTGAGGCACCCAGGCAGTAGTGCGGACCGCCGCCGCCGAAGCCCAGGTGGCGGTTGGGGTCGCGGGTCACATCGAACCGCCACGGGTCCTCGAAGGCGCGCTCGTCGCGGTTGGCCGAGTGGTAGAAGAGCACCACCTTCTCACCGGCGGGCAGGCGCTCGCCGTGGAGTTCGACCTCGCGGGTGGTGGTGCGCCGGAAGGTCATCACCGGCGAAGCCCAGCGGATGAACTCCTCGACAGCCGCTCCCAGTCGAGCGTCGAGGTCCTCGAGCAGCAGCGCGCGCTGGTCGGGATTGACGGTCAGCGCCCGCATCGCGTGCGAGGTGGTGTGACGGGTGGTGTCGTTCCCGGCGACCGACAAGAGGACGAAGAAGGCCGCGATCTCCGCGTGGGTGAGCCGCTCGCCGTCGACGTCCGCCTGGACGAGGGCCGTCATCAGGTCGTCACCGGGCTCCCTTTCGCGATGAGCGGCAAGTTCGGTGGCGAACTCTGTGAGCGTCCACAACGCCTCGCCGAGCACCTCGATCGGCGGCCGATCGCCGAACGCCTCGGGGTCCGAGGCCGTGACCAGCAGATCGGCCGCGGCCACCACCCGCTCGCGATCGGCGTCAGGCACGCCGATCATGTCCGAGATCGTCACCAGGGGAAGCCGCTTGGCGATGAGCTCCACGAAGTCGCCGCCCCCGCTCGGCGCCGCCTCTTCGACGATGCGCCGGGCGTTCACGCGGATGCCGTCCTCGATGCGGGCGACCTGCCGCGGGGTGAACGCCGAGGACACCAGGCCGCGCAGCTTGGTGTGGCGCGGTGCGTCCATCGCCAGAAACGACATCGAGGCCTCGAGGAGCTCCGGCGGCGCGTCAGCGAACTGCGTGCCCTCGCCCGAGCAGAAGTTCTTCGGATCGCGCGAGATGGCGCGCACGTCCTCGTAGCGCACGATCGCCCAGTAGCTCTTGCGCTCCTGTTCGGGCAGCCCGAGGATGTCCTCGGGCGGCTCATGACGCGAGATCGGCGCCTCGCGGCGAAGCCCGGCGAAGTAACGATCGCGCTCCTCGGCCGGTTTGCCCCAGAAGTCCAGGGAACCGAGATCGACCTGCGGTGTCTGCGGGCCCGGTGAAACCGCCACGAGCTGACTTTACTGCCAGTTGCGCGGGCTGGCCGAGGCCCGAGTCAACCGGCCTTCTCAGGAGCGGCGTCGTCGCTCGATGACGCTCTGAAGCATGGCCCTGCCGATCGTGAGCGGATGGCTGATGAGCGTCGTGGCGCGGCCGGCGATGGTGTTCGGGTCATGGGCGACGCCGAGCTGGCGCATGATGGTGAGCTGGTCGAAGTAGACGCGCTCGCCGGCGATGCGATCCTCCTCGAAGATGAACAGGGCGCACATGCGACAGCGGAAGCTGCGCCCGGTCGGGGGCAGTCCTCGCAACGGGCCGAGGTGGGTTCCGAGGAGGTCGAACTCGACGATCACGGTGTCGTCGGCGTGGCGCAGGGCGATCACCTCGTTGCGCTGATCGGGAAAGGCGGCGCGGCTCTCGGCGTAGTAGCCGCGAACCTCCTGCTCGCCGTCGTAGACCTCGCCGGTGGCGATCAGTTCGTAGCGCGGGTGCGCGAAGGTGCCGATCGTGGTGTCGAAGTCGTGGACGTTCTCAGACTCCATGTGCTCGCGCACGACGGCCTCGCGGCGGAGGCGCAGCTCGGCACTCGCTGGGCGGCGGTGAGAATCCCCCACGCCGGCACTCTAACGGCAGATCGATAAGACTATGCAGCCGTGGCGGGAGCACTCAAGCTTGGTCTGAACACTGGCTACTGGGCCGGGACCTCCACCGGGGATCGCAGAGACGGTCGCCGAGGCCGAGCGCCTGGGCTTCGATTCGATGTGGACCGCCGAGGCCTACGGCTCGGATTGCCTGACCCCGCTGGCGTGGTGGGGGGCCACGACCGAGCGCATCAAGCTCGGCACGGCGATCGTGCAGATCTCCGCACGCCAGCCGGCCGCGACTGCAATGGCGGCGATGACGATGGACCACCTCTCGGGCGGTCGCTTCATTCTCGGTCTCGGTGCCTCCGGTCCGCAGGTCGTCGAGGGCTGGTACGGGCGCCCGTACGCGAAGCCGCTCGCGCGCACGCGCGAGTACATCGGGATCCTGCGTGATATCTGGGCGCGGCGCGGGCCGGTCACGAACGACGGACCCACTACCCGCTGCCGCTTCCGGACGGGACCGGGCTCGGCAAGCCGTTGAAGTCCTCGATCCATCCACTGCGCGAGGACATCCCGATCTTCCTCGGCGCCGAGGGCCCGAAGAACATCGCCATGTGTGCCGAGCTGTGCGACGGCTGGCTGGCGATGCTGTTCTCCCCCGAGCATCAGGACCTGTACCTCGGCCCGTTGCAGGAGGGCTTCGCTCGCGAGGGCGCCAGGCGCAGCGCCGAGGACTTCGAGATCGCGGCGACGGTGCCGGTGATCGTCGTCCGACGACCTCGAGGCGGCCGTCGACGCTCTGCGCCCGTTCTACGCGCTGTACTTCGGCGGGATGGGGGCGAAGGGCGCGAACTTTCACGCCAACGTGCCGATTCGCATGGGTTATGAGAAGGAGGTGCTCGAGATCCAGGACCTGTACCTTGCCGGGCGCAAGGATGAGGCCGGGGGGCGGATCCCCAGCGAGCTGATCCAGCAGCTGTCGCTGGTCGGCCCGCGCGAGAAGATCCGTGACGACCTCGAGCGCTGGCGGGAGTCGATCGTCACGACGCTGCTGGTGTCGGGCGACGCGGCGACGCTGCGCGACGTCGCCGAGCTGGTGCTCGGTTAGTCGTTGGCGGTGACCGTCTCCAGGAGATGGCGGAAGCGCTCGCGGGACTGCTCGCGGCGAGTCGGCAGATGCTCGCTTGGAACGCCGTCCGCGGGCGGCTGATAGCCGGCGAGGACACGACGGGCCACCGACTGGCGGTGCACCTCGTCGGGTCCGTCATAGATGCGGGCGGCACGCGCGAAGCGGTACATCTGCTCTAGCGGCAGGTCGGTGGAGTAGCCGAGCGAGCCGTGCACCTGCAGCGCCCGGTCGACCACGTCGTGCAGCACCTTGGCGCCGTAGAACTTGATCAGAGCGATGTCCGTGCGAGCGGCCCTGGCACCCTGGGTGTCCATCACCCAGGCGGCGTGCAGCGTCATCAGGCGCGCGGCCTGCATCTCCGCGGCGCTGTCGGCGATCCAGTTCTGGACCGTCTGCTTGTCCGCCAGCAGCGAGCCGTGCGCATAGCGGTAGGTCGCCCGCTCGCACATCATGTCGAAGGCCCGGCGGGCGACGCCGAGCCAGCGCATGCAGTGGTGGATGCGACCCGGGACGAGTCGCTGCTGGGCGAGCACGAAGCCCTCGCCCTCGCCCCCGAGCAGGGCTTCGGCGGGAACCCGCACGCCGTCGTAGGCGATTTCCGAGTGCCCGCCGTAGCCGCCGAACTGCTCCCACGGATGCTCCATCGTGGGCACGTCCCGCAGGATCTCGACGCCGGGGTGTCGCACGGCACGATGAACATCGATGCCCGCTGGGAGGGACGCGCGTCCGGGTTCGTGACGGCCATGACGATCAGGAAGTCGGCGATCGAGCCGTTGGAGGAGAACCACTTGAGTCCGTCGATCACCCACTCGTCGCCGTCCCTCACGGCGCGGGTGCGCAGCTGCGTGGGATCGGATCCGGACGTGTCCGGCTCGGTCATGCTGAAGGCGCTGCGAAGGTCGCCTGCCAGCAGCGGATGCAGCCAGCGGTCCTTCTGCTCGGGCGTTCCCGCCATCGCGAGGATCTCGGAGTTGCCGGAGTCCGGGGCCGCGTTGCCGAAGGCCAGCGGCGCGATCGGAGACGTGCCGAGGATCTCGTGCATGAGTCCCAGCTGCACCTGACCCATGCCCTGCCCGCCGAGGTCCGGTGGCAAGTGGGCGGCCCACAGCCCCCGCGACTTGACCTCCTCCTGAAACGGCGCGATGGCCGCGGTCAGGCCATCGATTCCAAGCTCGTGCCAGATGGCCTCGAGCGGCCAGATCTCGCGGCGGACGAAATCCGCCATCCAGTCGAGCTGCTCCTGGTAGTCGGGATCGGTGGAGAAGTCCCAGCTCATGACATCGTGTCCTTATCTGTGCAGGGACCACGTGTCAAGCACGCGATCCGGTTGACGTGGTTGGTGCTGCGGTTGACCGGCGGAGCGTGCGGGCGGTTGATGGTGCGGGTTTGCGCGCGCGGGCGCCCAGCCTTATCTCGGTCCACGACCCTGCCGTGGGCTCCGGGCCGGCGACA
Organism: uncultured Solirubrobacteraceae bacterium; assembly: GCA_963730575.1. Taxonomy (GTDB): domain Bacteria; phylum Actinomycetota; class Thermoleophilia; order Solirubrobacterales; family Solirubrobacteraceae; genus Palsa-744. The sequence goes on along the minus strand of CAVSSG010000004.1, from coordinate 25,206 downwards.
TGATGGTTGATGGGGTGATCCCGCTGGGGGAAGCGTTGCGGCCGCTCTGTCTTTCGGGGCCGTCCACGCGGGCGTGGCGGCAGGACATGCCGGGAGCTGGCCGCGGTGCATCGGCTTGACGAAGGGCTTGGCGCGCACGATGAGCTCATGCGGGCTGTAGCGCCTCCTCGCCGAGCTCTCGAGAGCGTGTGGTAGCTGCGCTTCGAGCAGCTTGCGCGCGACCGCCAGGCAGGCGCGGTTGCCGCCGAGCCGCTCGCGCGGCCTCCAGGTAGTAGGCGCGGTCGGGTGAGCTCGGGCGCCTGGCGCGCCTGGGCGGCCTCATATAGCGCCCAGCGCAACGCCGGCGGGCCCTGACGGGACAGATGCCCGGGCGCGCGGCGCTCATCGGATTGGTGCACCGTGATGTCCATCCCGGCGTAGCGGACCGCCTGCCGCGAGGAAGAGAATCGCCGGCAGTCCCCGAGCTCGGCGAGGATCGTGACCGCCGTCAGCTCGCCGATCCCGTAGTGGCCCATCAGCGCCTTGCACCCCGGCTGGCGGCGCGCGTAGGCGCGCAGCTCCTTCGTCGAGCGGCGCGAGCTGCGCGTCGAGCGCGTCGATCATCGCGAGCGCGACCGTGATCTGCTCGCGCGCGCGCGGCGGCAGCGGCTGGGCCTGCGAGCCATTCGCGACCGTCACCGACCATCAGCTGGCGGCGCTGCGGAGCGCCGTGGTGGTAGAGGACCGCCTGGATCCGCTGCTGCCACTCTGTGCGCTGCTCGCCGAGCGTGTGGCGCAGCCTGACACGCGCGCGCAGGTCGAGGATGTGCTCCGGCGGGATCCATGACTCCGGCAGCCGCCCGACCATCAACAGCTCGCGCAGGTGCCTGGCGTCCGCACGGTCGTTCTTGGCGCGCTTCTTCCTGCCACGCCGCGCCGCAGTCTCCGCCGGCTCGGCCAGGTGCACCCCAGCGCCGATCCGCTCGAGCTCCTCGACCACGAACCGCCAGCCGGTCGTCGCCTCCAGCGCGACCTCGAGCTCCTGGTCGCCGAAGCGGCCCAAGAACCGGCGCACGCTCTCGCGGTGCGCCGGCGCGACGCGCGCCGCGACCGAGCTCGCCGGTCTCGCTGTCCAGCCAGTCGGCTGTGATCTGTGCTCTGTGCTGGTCAAGTCCCATTACGATCGTCATCTGGGGCCTCCTCAAGCTCCACGGTTTGAAATACCTGCGCGGATCTTCCGCGCTTGAGCTGAGGAGGTCCCTGCTCATGCCATCTTTCGGTCGGGCGTTTGCGACGGCGTCCAAGTTCGCAGACGTCGCGCGGTTCGTTCGTGCTCAGTTGGAGCCCCCATGCCTCAGCTCACCGGCTAGTCGACCCACCGGGCGAGCAGCGGGTCCTCCGCGGCGGCAGAGCGCAGGCGGGCTGTCGGTCGCCCCGCGCAGCTCGCGCTTGGTGCGCGCATAGACATCGGCGGGGAAGGCCGCGAGGCCCGCGGCGAGCTCGAGCGCGCGCGGGACGACTTGCTCGGGCGCGACGACCTCGTCGAAGGCGCCGAGATGCAGGCACTGGGCGCCGTCGATCAGCTGGTTGCCGAGTGCGAGCACCCGCGCGGCATGCGGCGTCAGCTCCGCCGCGACAACCCCGATTGCCGCCTGCGGGTAGGGGACGCCGACCTTGACCTCGGTCAACCCGTAGCTGCCCGCGCTGGACGCGATCCGGATGTCGGTGCAGAGCGCGAGCACGAAGCCGCCCGCGATCGCGTGGCCGGTGATGGCGCCGACGACCGGGCAGGGCAGCTCATACAGGCCCAGCGCCATCTCGTTGATGCCCATGACCATCCGGCGCTGATCTTCGGCGTCATAGCCCGGCACCGCCTTGAGGTCGGCGCCCGCGGAGAAGAAGCCGGTGCGCCCGGCGAGAACCAGCGCGCGAGGCAGGTCGCTCGCCACCTGCTCGACCGCCTGCAGGATGTCACCCAGCAGCGCGACGTCCATCGCGTTCGCCGGTGCGCGGTCGGCGGTCATGACTACGATGCCCGTCGCTGCTGTCGTGCAGGGTGACGTGCTCCATGGCAGCGGAGCCTATCCAGCTTTCCGCGCAGTGGTGGGCAGGCGGCTCAAGCAGGACCCGGGGCAGTCGATAGCTTCGTATGTGCCGCGCGGCTTCACAGCAGGGAAGGCGTGCAGGGCGGCCGGGAGCGCTGCCCCGACGCGATGCGGCTGGAGCACGGTCTGAGCGGCCGCGCGCGGCAGATGGCCAAGCCGAGCTCGAGCGGGCGCTCGAGCTCGTGAGTCTGATCGAGTCCGCGAATGACGCGGTCGTCGGCGTGTCGCCGGCGGGCCTGCTCACGAGCTGGAGCGAGGGCGCTGAACGGCTGTTCGGGTATGCGCAGGCGGAGATTGTCGGTCACAGCCTGCTGTTGCTCTCGCCGCCCGGATCGCGCGCAGGAGGCTCGCGATCTTCTGCAAGGTCGTGCGAGGCGGGCAGAGCGCGTCGAGCGGATGGAGACCGAGCGCGTCGCCAAGGACGGGCGCCTGCTGAAGGTACGGGTATCGGTCTCGCCGATCTGGGGCCACGATGGAGAGGTCGCGGGCGCCGTGGGGGTCTATCGCGATCTCAGCCGAGCAGCGCCGCGCCGAAGAGGAGCTGCGGGCGAGCGAGCGGCGCTATCACTCCGTCGTTGAAGCCCTCAACGAGGGCGTGATGATGCGGGACCTCGGCGGGCGTGTTCTGGCGTTCAACAAGAGCGCGCAGCAGACTCTTGGGACTGTCCCCGCGGCGGGCTCATGGACGGCACCGTCGGAGCGACCGTTTGCCCCTCTCATCCACGAGGACGGCTCGCCGTTTCTCGAACACGAATACCCGGCCGTCGTGAGCATGCGCACCGGTGAGCCCCAGAACGGGGTCATCATGGGCGTGGAGAGCCCAGATGGCGCCATCCGCTGGCTCTCGGTCAACAGCTCCGCGCTGGTGAACCCCGGCGAGGGGCGAGCCGCTACGCGTCCGTGGTCTCGTTCACCGACATCACCGAGCTGCGACACACGCTCGAGGAACTTCATGGAGCCAGGCTCGAGGATCTCAAGCGCCTTGCGCTGGTGGGCGAGTACCGCGACGACGACACCAACCAGCACACCGAGCGCGTCGGGCGCACCGCGCAACTGCTGGCGAGCAAGCTGGGCCTGGACGAGCGAGCTGATCGCCACGATCCGTACGCGCCGCGCGCGCTCCACGACGTCGGCAAGATCGGGATCCCCGACAACATCCTGCTGAAGCCCGGCAAGCTCACGGCGGAGGAGTTCGAGGTGATAAAGACGCACACCACGATCGGCGGGCGCATCCTCGGCGATAGTCGACTTTCCGATACTGCAGATGGCGAGCGAGATCGCGCTCACCCACCACGAGCGCTGGGACGGAACGCGGCTACCCCTCCCAGCTGAAGGCGAGAGGCAATCCCGATCGCCGGGCGGATCGTCGCCGTCGCCGACGCCTTCGACGCCATGACCCACGCGCGTCCCTACAAGAGCGCGCTACTCGGTGCGACCACGCCGTGGCCGAGGTCAAGCGCTGCAGCGGCAGCCAGTTCGACCCGCAGGCTCGTCGACGCGTTCATGACGCTTGATCATCGCAAGCTCGTGCATCCTGACGCGGCGGACCTGGCGCGGAGCCTGAGCTACTTCGCCCAGGCACGCATCACCGCTGACCATTAGCATCCGCGCCGATGCCCGCAGAGGAGCAGATCGGCGTCCGCTGCGGCGGTCGCTTCACCACCTACCCCGACCTGTTCGAGCGGGCGCTGCGCGCGAGCACGGGCCTGCTCGAGCTGGGCATCGGCGCTGGCGACCGGATCGCGCTTCTGCTGCGCAACTCGATCGAGTTCCTCGAGGCCTCGATCGCGACGGTGCCGCTGGGCGCCAGCGCAGTGCCGATCAACTGGCACTGGCGCGGCGATGAGATCGCCCACGTGCTGATCGACAGCGGCGCGAAGGCGCTGGTCGTGCACGCCGACCTGTGGCCGGCGATCGCGTCGAGCGTGCCCGAGGGCCTCGCCCTCATCTTCGTGCCGGCCGATGGGACGGCGCGAGGGCATCCGCCGCCCGCGGACCTGCCCGACGGCGCGCTGCTGGTGGCCCGACTGGCTGGCCGGCCACGCGCCGTGGGCGCAGCCGCCCGAAGACAGCGCCGGTCAGCATCATCTACACGTCCGGGACGACCGGGCGACCGAAGGGAGTCGTGCGCACGCCCGCCACCGACGCGCAGCGCGAGGCGACGCGAGCGCTGCTCGGCGAGATCTTCCAGCTCGGCGCCGGGCGAGCGCACCGTGATCCCCGCGCCGATGTACCACACGGCGCCGAACGTCTATGCGATGGTGGCCGCGACCCACGGCATGGACATGACGATCATGACCAGGTTCGACGCCGAGGAGTTCCTGCGGATCGTCGCCGAGCATCGCGTCACCGTCGTGCAGATGGTCCCCACGATGTTCGTGCGCCTGCTGTCCCTGCCCGAGCCGGTGCGCGCCCGCTATGACCTGTCCTCGCTGCGCTGGGTCGTGCACGCCGCGGCGCCCTGTCCGCCCGAGGTCAAGCGCGCGATGATCGAATGGCTGGGTCCGATCGTCGCCGAGTACTACGGCGGCACCGAGACGGGGCCCGTCGTGTTCTGCACGAGCGAGGAGTGGCTCGCGCACCCGGGCACGGTCGGGCGGCCGATCGAGCAGGCCGTGATCAAGATCCTCGACGCGGACGGGCGGGAGCTTCCCACCGGCGAGTCCGGCGAGGTCTTCATGTGGCTCGATGTGTGGCCCGACTTCACCTACGCCGGCGACGAGGAGAAGCGCCGCTCGGTCGAGCGCGACGGGCTGATCAGCTGCGGCGACATCGGCTACCTCGACGCCGACGGCTATCTCTATCTCAACGATCGTCGCAGCGACATGGTCATCAGCGGCGGCGTGAACATCTACCCCGCCGAGATCGAGGCCTGCCTGCTGTCGCTCCAGGGCGTCCGCGACTGCGCGGTGTTCGGGATCCCCGACGAGGAGTTCGGCGAGGCGCTCGCTGCGCACGTTGAGCTCCACGATGGAGCGCGGCTGACCGCCGAGGAGGTTCGCGATCACCTCAGCGCGAGGCTCGCGGGCTACAAGACCCCGCGCGTGGTCGAGTTCAGCGACGTCCCTGCCGCGCGAGGACTCCGGCAAGATCTTCAAGCGCCGCCTGCGCGAGCCCTACTGGCACGGGCGCGAGCGCGCGATCTAGGATGGGATCCGGCTCGGCGCCGAGCGGCGCTTCGTATACTCGCGCCAGATGCTCCCGGCCAAGCTCGCCTGCGCAGCCGCGGGGCTCGCCGTCGCCGCTGCGTGCACCGCCTGCCTGTCGGCGGGGATCGCCTCCGCGCCCGCATCGGCGGTGGCGCTGCGGGCGCGAGGACGCCCATGTCCACTATGCGTGCAGCGGGCCCCACAGCTCGAGGTGCCCTGCCACTTCTCCACGCCCAGCGGCAATATTCGCTGCCTGTGGACGCCCCTCCCGAACAACGTCGCCTGCGAGCGTCTCGCCACCGGACGCGCCTACCGGCTGACGCCCGATCGGGAGGGCGAAAGCGATCAAACTCAAGCTCAGGCGCAGGGGTCAGACGCTGCCGACGAACCAGCAGGTCGTGTTCCCGGAAAGCCTCTCCTGCCATGACACCAACACGACGATGACCTGCAACCAGGACTACGGCCTAGGCGAATTCAAGCTCGCGCCCAACGGCTCGCATGCCGCCTGAGCGCGGCGGGCGCCGCCCGGATCCGGGTCGAGCCGGGGGCGAAGCGGATTCGCGCCTACCTTGCGAGGCGAGCTGGTGGCCGACACGACCCATCCGCTGCTTGTCTGGGAGGGCCCCCATTACCCCGTCGTACTACTTCCCCGCCGAGGACGTGCGCAGCGAGCTGCTGCATGCGGACGGGGGTCTCGCCCACTCGCCGAGCCGTGGCGACGGCAGGACGTTCACCGTCACCGCGCGGGGGAAGGCAGGCCGCCGGCGCGGCCCTCTGTTACGACTCCTCCCCGGTCGAGGAGCTGCGCGGGCTGATCCGCCTCGACTGGGACGCGATGGACGCCTGGTTCGAGGAGGACGAGGAGGTGTTCACCCACGCGCGCGACCCCTATACGCGGGTCGACATCCTCCAGAGCTCAAGGCGCGTGCAGGTGGAGATCGGCGGCGTGACGGTCGCCGATTCGCCCAGCCCGCGGCTTCTGTTCGAGACGGGCCTGCCGGTCCGCTACTACCTGCCGAGGACCCACGTGCGGATGGATCTGCTGGAGCTCTGGCAGACGGCCGTGACCCACTGTCCCTACAAGGGCCAGGCCCAGTCCTGGTCGGTTCGTCTCGACGGCGGCCTGCACGAGAATCAGGCGTGGTCCTACCCGACCCCGCTGCCGGAGAGCGCGGAGATCGCCGGGCTGATGGCCTTCTACAACGAGAAGGTCGACATCCTCCTCGACGGCGTCCGGCAGGAGCGGCCCCGCACGAAGTTCAGCTGAGGCCGGCCCCTCAGGCCACCTTGCGGGCGCCCGGCCCGGGCACGGCCGCGACGTCGCGCACCGTCAGCGGGCCGTGACCGGCCGCGCAGCTCATGGTCATCTCGAGCGGCTCGCCGCACCCGCGATGGGTCAGCTCGACGGCCGGGCCGCTCGCGTCGGCGCTCCAGCGATCGCCCCACTGCATAAGGGCGAGCAGAGCGGGGAACAGCTCGAGCCCCTTCTCGGTCAGCCGGTACTCGCTGCGGACGCGTCTGCCGGGCTCGCGGTAGGGCTCGCGCTGATGATCCCCTCATCGACGAGCGTGCGCAGGCGTGCGCTGAGGACGTCGCGCGGACAGCCGAGCGTGCGAACGAAGTCCTCGAAGCGGCGTACGCCGTAGAAGGCCTCGCGCAGTACGAGCAGGGTCCAGCGCTCGCCCACGATCTCGAGGCTGCGATGGATCGAGCAGTTCTCGGCGCTGTAGCTGAAGCGGTCGGGGTGCATGACCCTCAGGATAGCTGAGTTTGACAACTGGACTACGCTCCGCTAGGCTGCGTCCGCTTTTACAACCCAGCCGTCCGACGGACGGAAGAGAAGGAGGCCGAGAAGATGCCGATGTGTGACGCCTACATCCCCAAGGACGCGCTGCCGAGCCGATGCCGAGCGCAAGCTGCTCAGCCGGGTCACCGATCTGCTGCTCGAGCACGAGGGCGCCGATCCGAGCAACGAGCAGGTTCGCTCGATCGCGTGGCTGTTCGTGCATCGCCCCGAGATGTATGTCGCCGGTGAGCCCGCCGAGGAGCCCCACTACAAGTTCGTCTGCCAGGTCCCCGAGGGCCAGTACGACGACGAGCGCAGGGCGGCCGTCACCGCTGAGATCACGCAGGCGGTCGTCGAGGCCGAGGCCGGGCGCTGGCCCAACCCGGAGTTCCGAGTGTGGGTCTTCAGCCTGGAGATCCCCGACGGAACGTGGGGCGGACTCGGCAAGATCTTCCGCCTGCCCGACATCGTGGGGTTCGTCTCACCGGAGGGGCGAGAGGCCGCTGAAGAACGTCTGGCGGCGCGGCGCCGCAGCGAGGCCGCCGCGATACTCAAGGCCGGAGCCGAGCAGTCCGTGGCGAGCGTCTGAGCGTAAGGCGCCTCATCGCGCCGCCAGCAGCCCGCGCACGGCCTGCTGGAAGGCGTCGGTGGTGAAGCACTGCGGCTCGGCGAACTCCTCCATGGCCAGTGTGCTCTCCCAGCTCCCGTCGGCGGCTGCGCGCAGCAGCGGCTTGGTCATTGCCAGGGCGTGCGGCGGCAGCGCGGCGATGCGCGTGCACCAGGCGTCCGCGGCCTCGAGCAGCTGCTCGTGCGGGACGACCTCGTGAACGAGCCCGAGCTCCTGCGCGCGCGCCGCGTCGAGATGCTCGCCACCGGCGTAGTAGGCGAATGCGCCCTGGTAGCCGAGCCGTCTGGTGAGCGCCCACGAGGTCCCCACCTCGGGCAGCAGCCCGAGGCGCCCGAAGGCCGGGACGATGCGCGCCCGCTCGTGAGGCGATGGCCAGGTCGCACGTCAACGCCCAGGCCAGCCCGACCCCCGCGGCGGGGCCGTTGATGGCCGCGATGAACGCGGTGTCGCTGCGGGCGATCAGACGCACGATCCCGCCGAACTCGTAGCGGATCCACCGCCAGATGTCGGTCGTGCCCTGCGGCGAGGCGAGCGCCTGCGGGCGCGTCGTCCATCATGCGCAGATCGCCGCCCGCAGAGAAGCCGGGGTCGGCGCCGGTGAGCACGATCGAGCGGATCGCGGGGTCGGCGACGAGCTCCTCGAGCGCGGCCTTGAGCTGGTGCACGAGCGGGCGGTCAGGACGTTGAGCTTCGCCGGATCGTCGAGGGTGACGACGGCGCGGTCGGCGCGGCGCTCCACGCGGACGACGGTGTGGCTGTGCTCGCGGCCGCTGGCGACGAGGTCCTCGTAGAAGGTCATGCGGTCTCCTTGAGTGTCTGCCACGCGGCGTCGGCGAGGACGCCGGCGACGGTGCCCGGCACGCGCTTGGCGCGGCCGGCCACCCAGTGGCGGGTGTACTCATGCGCTGGGCCGAGCCACAGGGCATGGATGAGGTCGAACGGCAGGCTGCGCAGGACGCCGTAGTGGACGTGCGTCTCCCACCACGCTTTAGCCTCTTTGAAGAACTGGAGATCGCGCTCGCGAAGCTCGCCATCGCCGTCGGGCCGCTCGGACAAGAGAAAGGCGGCGGCAATGCGATTGGCGCTGACCCAGCGCAGGTAAAAACGCACGCCGGCCTTGACGCCGTCCTCGGCGCCCGAATGGGCTCGAAGCTCGGCTAGGAAGCCGTCCTGGAAGTCTCCCATCAGCTCGGCATACAACGTGCCGGCAAGCGCCGTCTTGTCGGGGAAGTGATGGTAGAGCGCACCCACGCTCACCCCGGCCTCGCGGCGGATGTCCTCGAGCGTGGCGCCCAGCGCGCCGTCTGAATCGAACCGTGCGAGCGCGGCCGCCAGCAGGCGCTCGCGGACGGGGGCGCCCGATCGTCGCGGCGAGATGGGGGCTGCGATGGTGGTTGTGGCGGCCGCGGGCATTGCGAGGATTCATTCTTGCATATCGAGGATTCCTCGGTATGCGAGCGTGTGAGGGCTGGATGGGCTGCACGACGAGCCGCGTCCTGGGAAACCTCGCTCGATCGGCGATGAGGACATCGAGCGGGTGATCGTCAAGACGCTGGAGGAGTCACCGCCGAACGCCACACACTGGTCGACCCGCTCGATGGCGGCCGCGACCGGGATGAGCCAGTCAGCGGTCAGTCGCATCTGGCGGGCGTTCGGCTTGAAGCCGCATCAGACGGAGGCATTCAAGCTCTCGCCCGACCCGCAGTTCATCGAGAAGGTGCGGGACATCGTCGGGCTCTACCTCAATCCCCCCGACGCCGCCGTGGTGCTGTGCGTCGATGAGAAGTCCCAGATCCAGGCGCTGGACCGTTCCGCGCCGATCTTGCCGCTGATGTCCGGCGTACCCGAGCGCCGCACCCACGACTACGTGCGCAACGGCACCACGAACCTCTATGCGGCGCTCGATCTTGCCTCCGGCCAGGTCATCGCAGACATGAGCCCTCGCCACCGCGCCGAGGAGTTTCGACGCTTCTTGAACCTGATCGACAGCTCGGTGCCCGAGCACCTCGCCGTTCACGTGGTGCTCGACAACTCCTCCACCCACAAGACCCCCTCGATCCAGCGCTGGCTCGTGCGCCACCCACGTTTTCACGTGCATTTCACCCCGACCTACAGCTCCTGGCTGAACCTCGTCGAGCGCTGGTTTGCCGAGCTCACCACCAAGTGGATCAAACGCTCAGCACACCGCTCGGTCCGCGACCTCGTCGCCTCGATCCGCACCTGGATAGCCAATTGGAACGAAGACCCCAAGCCCTACATCTGGCACAAGACCGCGGATGAGATCCTCGACAGCCTCGCCAACTACTGTCAACGAATCAACGACTCGGGTGACTAGGAGGACTTTGCCTGGATGCGATAGATCGTGCCCGTGGCCCAGTCGCCGACGAGCAGCGAGCGATCAGGGCCGAGCGCCACCGCCAGCGGGTTGCGGATGCCGGTCAAGAACGGCGTGACCGACGCCGTGTAGGTCGAGCCGGCTCGGCGCAGAGCGACACGCTGCACCTTGGCCGATTGCCACTCCGAGACGAGTGCCCAGCTACCCGCGGACGCGCCGGGCTGACCCGTGCCGATGACCAGATCGCCAACGGCGGCATGTTTGTCGAGGACGGCGATCGGCGACGGCACTCCCGGGCAAGCCGGACCTCCCTGTCCGTAGCAGCCCGGAAAGCGCCAGTTCTCACCCTGGCGAACGAGCGCCAGCCAATCACCGGGAGTCGCCGCGCCGAGGTCGTCGCGCTGGTTCATGGTGACGAGCAGATCGCTCGTGCCCGGCACGTAGGCGAGACCGAAGGGCGCCCGGATGCGCCTTGCGAACAGGCGAAGATCGCCGCCGTCGGGACGGAACGAGACGACCGCCCCCGACCACTCAGAGCGTGGAGTGCAGTGGTCACAGGACGCGGTGACTCCCATCACGAAACGGCCGTCCGGCGCCATCACGAGCATGTTGTTCTCGCCGCCGGCGACCGGGCCGCTGAGAATCCTCGTGTGCTTGGTGAAACGGCTTCCGTTGAAACCGCCGAACGCATCGACGCGCCCGATCGATGACACGTACAGCTCGTTCTGATACCAGGCCAGGCCGAGGGGATCCGACAGGCCGGAGATGATCTTGACCGCCGCCGCGCCGGGTTTGGGGATCTCATACACGCCGTCCTCGGTGTGGGTTTCCAGGCCCGCCGCCGCAAGCCACAGTCGGCCCTGCCGATCGAGGAGGACGGTCGCGAGCGTGGCCGGCCCCCTCGCGTACACGCTCGCCTCGAGCCCGGCGGGCCCCTCAAGCCCCGCGCCGATCGCCACGAGCCCCGAGCGCGACGGAGCCCTTCACCGCCGAGCCGCACCCGGCCAGTCCGAGCAGCAGCATCATCGCCGCAGCGACGACGCTCGCCGCGCCGCGCGATCAGCCTGCGGTGAACCGCGAGGCCTCCTCGGAGCCGCCGGTGGCGTCGCCGGGACTGTAGGAGTGGGCGCCCGCGCCGGCGAGCTGAGCCGCCGTCGACGATCAGGTACTCCTCGCGGATCGGGCGGCCGTCCAGCCAGCACTCGAGGATCTCGCGCGCTCCGGCGGCGTAGCGGGCCTGGGCCGACAGGCTCGTGCCCGAGACGTGCGGCGTCATTCCGTGGTGGGGCATGCGTGCGCCATGGGTGGTCGGCCGGGGCCGGCTGGGGGAACCATACGTCGCCCGCGTAGCCGGCGAGCTGGCCGCTCTCGCAGGCCTCGGCAACGGCGTCGCGATCGCAGATCTTGCCGCGCGCGGTGTTAACGAGATAGGCCCCGCGCTTCATCTTGGCGATGAGCTGTGAGTCGAACAGGTTCTCGGTCTCCGGGTGCAGGGGCGCGTTGATCGTGACCACGTCGCAGACGCTCACCATGCGACTCGACGCTCGGGTGGAAGGTCACGCCCAGCTGCTGCTCGACCTCGGCTCCCAGCCTGTGCCGATCGGTGTAGTGCAGGCCGACCTCGAACGGCGCGAGGCGCCGCAGCACCGCCGAGCCGATGCGCCCGGCAGCCACGGTGCCGACCTGCATGCCCTCCAGGTCGTAGGAGCGCGAGACGCAGTCGGCGATGTTCCAGCCGCCGTCGACGACCCATTTGTAGGAGGGGATGTAGTTGCGCACGAGCGCGAGGATCATCATCACAACGTGCTCGGCCACGCTGATGCTGTTGCTGTAGGTCACCTCGGCCACCGTCAGGCCGTGCTCGATCGCCGCCTGCAGATCGACGTGGTCTGAGCCGATCCCGGCGGTGAGCGCGAGCTTCAGCTTGGGCGCCTTGGCGATGCGCTCGGCGGTCAGGTAGGCGGGCCAGAAGGGCTGGGAGATCACGACGTCCGCCTGCGGGAGCTCGCGCTCGAAGACGGAGTCGGGCCCGTCCTTGTCGGAGGTCACGACGAGCTCGTGGCCGCCCGCCTCGAGAAACTTGCGCAGTCCGAGCTCGCCCGAGACGCTGCCCAGCAGCTCGCCCGGCTTGAAGTCGATCGCGCTTCGGGGTGGGCGTGGTCTGGCCGTCGTGGTAGCGCTTGATCTCGGGGATGTCGTCTCGCGGGTAGGACGACGGGTATCCGTCAACCGGGTCGTCGTAGAGCACGCAGAGAATCTTGGCCATCGGATGGGTCCTTTCCCTCGAGGTACGCCCGCAATCTAGTCGAGCGCGGTGCGCTCCAGCGGTTTGCCGAGCTCGCCCCACCTGGGGACGCCGCCGTCGATGACATGGATGACCTGCTCGGCGCCGTGAAGACGCAGCAGGCTGGCGGCGGTGGCTGCGCGCAGGCCGACGGCGCAGATGACGGCGACCGGGCGTGTGGCGTCCAGGCCGCTGGGAACATCGACGATGTCATGCCAGGGCATGAAGGTCGAGCCGGGGATGTGACCGGCGGCCCACTCTCGGCGCTCGCGAACATCGAGGACCTGCAAATCGGGCTCGGCGGCGAGGCGGGTTGACAGATCCTCCACCGTCAGGCGCTCGGTCTGTGACACCGGATGGCGTTCCTGGCGCCAATTGGTCATGCCGCCGGCGAGCAGGCCGGCGATGCTGCGCACGCCCACGGCGACGGCGAGCTCGGCCGCGCGCCTGCCGTCGGCGTCGTCGCGTCCGATGAACACGATCTCCTGGTCGTGGTCGGCAAGCCATGCGAGCTTCGACCCGAAGCCCGAGCTGAACGAGGGGATGCAGATCGAGCCGCGGATGTGCACGTCGTCGAACTGGAGGTCGGTGCGGACGTCCACCAGCAGCGCGCCGTCGTCGCGCTTCAGCTCCACCTGGTGGGGGTAGAGCGCGACCGCCTCGACTCCACTCGTCAGGAGCGCGCCGCGGTTGAGCGCCACGATCTTCTCGAAGTTCGGCGGCTGGGGTCCGAGGTTGGCGAGCGCCTGCTCGACGAATTCCCCCTCCTCGACGAGTGAGAGCATCGGGTTGTGGCCCTTCTCAAAGCCGATCGTCGAGCAGATCTTCATGTCCATTCCCGGTCCGCCGCACATCGACCCCCCAAGGTGCGCCGGCCAGACCTCGCAGTCGTCGGGCAGCGTGAGCAGCTTGTCGTGCAGCGAGTGGAAGATCTGGCGGGCGCCTTCGGTCTTCTCGATGGCCAGATCGGGGCGGGCTACATCCCCGACGAATAGGCTGTCGCCGCTCAGCACGGCCCACGGATCGGGACCGCGTTTGGTGTCGATCAGTGCGAATGCGGTGTGCTCGGGTCGGTGTCCGGGCGTGTGCAGCGCGCGCACGGTCAGCGATCCGAGCTGGAGCTCCCAGCCGTCGTCGAAAGGTTCATGCTCGTAGTCGGGGTTTGCGTCGCGATGAATGTGGATCACCGCACCGGTGGCCGCGACGAGGCGTCCGTGGCCGGAGACGTGGTCGGCGTGGTTGTGGGTCTCCAACACGTGGTCGATCGTGACGCCGCGGTAGCGCGCGAGCTCGAGGTAGTCGTCGATCTGAAAACGCGGGTCGACGACAGCGGCGACCCCGGCGCGGTCGTCGCCGATCAGGTAGGAGGCGCAGCCCAGATCATCGTGGGTGATCTGGCGAAAGATCATGGCGACGCCGCCGCGGGGCGGCGCGGTTGCAGACGCGCGGGCAGCAGGGCGGGCATGATTGCGAGTCTAGTCACACCTCATCTAGGCAACCGGTTTACTGCGGTTCACGCTCCTTGATGCATGGCGATCACGGATCGAGCACCGCGCCCTCGCTGGCCACGATCACGTGGGGAAAGGCTCCGCGGAAGCGCTGCGCTAGCCCGTCGAGTGCCTCGTCTGTGCGGTCCTGGCGGTGGTGGAAGAGGACGACAGACCTCGTGCCGGCGCGGCGGCCGAGCTCGACCGCGTAGTCGGCGACGGCGTGCCCGAAGCGCGCCTCGGAGGCGAGCTCCTCGGGGAACAGCTGGGCGTCGTGGACGAGCACGTCGGCGCCGTGCGCCAGCTCGATCGCGGCGGGGTGGTACTCGCCGAAGCCGTCCTCGCCCGGGCCGAGCTCGGTGGGGCAGTGGTCGGGCATGTAGGCGAGCGTCGAGTGTCCGTCGCTCACCCGGTAGCCGAACGTGCGGCCCCCCTTATGCGGGATCTCGCGCGCGAGTACGTCAAAGCCCTCGACGCGCCGCTCCCCCGGCGCGATCGCCGAGAACGTCCAGTTGCCACGCAGATCGGTGGGTTCGATCGGGAAGTACGGTGGCGACATCACCCGCGCGAGCACGCTCACCGGCGCCTCTGCGCCGTCCTGCTCGGGGAGCAGCACGCGTGGCGCGCGCGTCGGCACGGTCCCCCGCCGCGAAGAACGGCAGTCCGAGCGTGTGATCCCAATGCAGGTGGCTGAGCAGGATGGTGCCGCTGAAAGGCGCGCCGTCGAGGAGAGCCGAGGCCGACTGCAGCCCGACGCCCGCGTCGAGGATCAGACTCGGCTGCGACGCGCCGTCCTGTGCCAGCGCCAGGCATGAGGTGTGTCCCCCGTAGCGGACGAAATCGATGCCGGGCGCAGGGGTCGACCCCCGCACGCCGCAGAAGTGGATCCGCAAGCGGCTCAGCTCCGGTCGGGGCTTGTCCGGCGGTGATCCTTGGACAGCTCGTGCAGCGCTTCGCGATCGAGCTCGGCCGCCTCGACGGCCGCCACCCTGCAGGGCGTGACCGCCACGAGCGTCGAGGTTCGCTGACCGCCCTCCAGGTGTGCTCGCTCCCCGAGCAGCGCGCCTGGTCCGTACTCGGCCAGTCGCCTGCCATCCTCCTCGACGCGCAGCACGCCGTCGAGCAGCAGGAATACCTCCGACCCGACCTCTCCCTGCCTGACCAGCGCGCTGCCGGCCTTCACCCGTCGGATGGCCGGCTTTGAGCCTCCCTGCATGATCTGCGCTGAGAGGGTCCGCTCGAGTGCGGTCTCGACCGCCGTCACGAGCGCCCTGGAGTCGGTATCGCCCCAGGGGGTGTGACGGCCGAAGGACTTGCGGTACCAGTCCTTGAAGTCGGCCAGCCCAGACTTGTGGGTCAGGCGACCGTCGTCGCCGTAGATCCAGTGGCGCGGGAAGCGGCTGTGGCCCGTCATCGCGCCCTCGACCTTGCCGTCGGCGTGGATGGTCAGCGACAGCGTCGTCCACACGAGCGGGGCCTGCCACTGCACGAACGGGCGCCGGCGCACCCGCCGCGGGGCGGGCAAGCCGGTGCGGCCGCCCGCTGTCTGCGTGAAGCGAACCCAGCCGTCGCCCTTCACCGGCTTCTGGACGATGTCGGGCAGCCCGACCGCTTCGAACGTGCGCGCCACCGGGCCGAGCTTGACGGTGGTGCTGCCCATCAGCCCGCCCCCGTCGCTGCCGAAGTCGGTGATGTTCCCCGAGTCGTCTGCCTCCACCCAACCCCGCAGCACGTTGGCGAAGCGGAAGCGATCGGCGGCGCGCAGCGCCTCCAGGTCCTCGATCACCTCGGGCGGCGGTGCGTCGTAGTGGGCCATGCCCGCGTCGAATGCGAGCCGCTGCGAGCCTTCGATCGCCTCTGAGGGGATCCAGGACAGCGAGGTGATCGAGCTCTGGTGGCGCACAGGCGCCATTATGCGCCATTCGCGGTGACCCGGCCGGCGGACCTATGCTTGTGCCCATGAGCTACGACGCGCTGGTCGTCGGGTCCGGCCCCAACGGCCTGGCGGCGGCTATCACGCTGGCGCAGTCGGGGTGGCGGGTGCTCGTGCTGGAGGCGGCCGAGCGCCCGGGCGGCGCGGTGGCGACCGAGGAGCTGACGCTGCCGGGATTCCAGCCACGACACCTATTCCTCGGTGTACCCGGCCGGTGCGGCCTCACCGGTGTTCGACCGCATGCCGTTGCACCGTCACGGACTGCGCTGGATCCACCCCGCCGCGTGCTATGCGCATCCGCTCCCCGACGGCAGCGCCGCCGCGCTGTACCGCGATGTCGACCGCACCGCCGAGAGCCTCGACCGGGTCCACGCCGGCGATGGCGAGCGCTGGCGCGCTTTCGCCGAGCCGCTCATGCGGCAGTTCGACGCCCTGCGCCGCACGATGCTCGGCGGCTTCCCGCCGGTGCGAGCTGCGATGCGGCTCGCGGCCGGGCTCGGACCGCGCGGCGACGCTCGACTTCGCGCGGCTGCTGCTGATGCCGGCTCAGGCGCTCGGCGAGGAGCTGTTCGACGGCGACGGAACGCGCGCGTGGCTGTACGGCCCGGCGATGCACTCCGATGTGCCGCCGGCGCGCGCGGGCAGCGCGATCGCCGCCGCCTATCTGAACCTGCTCGGTCACGGCGTGGGCTGGCCCAGCCCCGAGGGCGGGGCCGGAAGGCTCGCCGACGCGCTGGTCTCCTACCTGCGGGAGCTGGGCGGAGAGCGTGCGCACCGGCGCGACGCGCCACGAGGTTCGCGGTGGAGCGCGGACGCGTCGTGGGCGTGGAGCTGGCGGGAGGCGAGCGGCTCACAGCGCCGGTGCGTGATCGCCGACGTGATGCCGGTGGCGCTCGCGGGCCTCGCGGGCGAGGCGCTGCCGGCCGCGCTACATGCGCGCGCTGCGCCGCTACCGCTACGGCCCGGCGACGCTCAAGATCGACTGGGCGCTCGACGGGCAGATTCCCTGGAGCGCGCCGGAGGCCCGCGAGGCGGGCACCGTCCACGTCGGCGGGTCGGCGCCGGAGATGCTCGAGGCGACGGTGACCGCCGGCGGCCTGCCCGAGCGCCCGTTCCTGCTGGTCGGGCAGCAGTCGATCGCCGACCCCTCGCGTGCGCCGGCGGGCAAGCACACGGCATGGGCATACACGCACGGTCCCCACTCGGTGGACTGGGCGGCTGAGCGTGACGCGCACGTGGCGCGCATGGAGGCGCAGGTGGAGCGCTTCGCGCCCGGGTTTCGCGAGCGGATCCTCGCCCGCCACGTCCTCGGGCCCGGCCGATCTGCAGCGGCGCAACGCCAACCTCGTCGGCGGAGACGTGGGCGGCGGCAGCTACTCGCTGAACCAGATCGTGTTCCGTCCTGTGCCGTCGCTGGCCCCGTACCGCACGCCGGTGCGGGGCCTGTACCTGGGCAGCGCAGCGACCTTCCCGGGCGGCGCGGTGCACGGCGTGCCCGGCCACGCGGCAGCACGTCTGGCGCTCGCCGAGGCCCGGCTCAGTCGGCTCGCGCGAGGGCGCTGAGGGCGTCACCGCGCCTCAGGTCACTGCGAGCGCGCTTCACGCTGCGCGCGCTCCCGTGCGGCTCGGGGATCGTCCAGACCGGGACCGCCGCCAGGCGTCCGCGAACCTCGAGCTCTCCGACGAGGATCAGGTCGTCCGGCGGGCTCTTCATCCGTTCGCGGGTGGTCTCGGCGATGAACAGCATGTGTCCGCTGCCCTTGGTCATGCCCTCCAGGCGCGAGGCGGTGTTGGTGGTGTCGCCGAGCGCGGTGTACTCGACGCGCTTCTCCGAGCCGATGTTGCCGGCCATCACCGGGCCGCTGTTGAGGCCCACGCCCATCGCGAAGGTGTGGTCGTGGCCCTGCTCGGCGAGCCAGGCGTTGAAGCGCTCGAGACGCGGCCCGATCATCTCCGTGGCCGCCGCCAGCGCGCGGTCGGCGTGGTCGGCCTGCTCGAGCGGCGCTCCGAACACGGCCATGATGCCGTCGCCCATGTAGGCGATCAGCGTGCCGCCGGAGTCCAGGATCGCCTCGGTCATCTCGTTGAGGTAGCAGTTGACCACCTCGATCACCCGCTGGGCCGGCTGCTTCTCGGAGAAGCTCGTGAAGCCGCGCAGATCGGAGAACAGCACCGTGCAGTCGCGCTCGACCGCGCCGAGGCGCAGGTTGTCATCGGCGCGCGCGACCACCTGGTCGACCACGTCGGCGGGCACGAACCGCGAGAACAGGTCGTGCACGCGCTCTCGCTCGATCGGTCGGTGATCAGGTACAGCACGGCGAGCGTGCCGAGCGTGCCCAGCGCGAGCGCGAACAGCGGATAGACGAAGTCGACGATCCAGCCGCTGATTGAACGCAACCTGTGTGGCGATCGTGAAGACGACGGCCGCCGCGAGCGCGTTGAGAAACGCGCGCAGCGAACGCAGGCGCAGGCTGCCGAGCGGGGCGACCGACGCCGAGCAGCACGATCACGAGCACGTCGAGCCAGCCCGGCACGTCTCGCAGCGGCGCTCCCCGCAAGCAGCGTCGAGACCGCGTTGCCCCACACTTCCGGCCCCGACATCGTGGCGCCGTTGGTCGTGGCCGTGGCGTGAACGTCTTGAAGGATCGGCGCTGACGCGCCGACGATGACGATCTTGTTGGCGAAACAGGCTTGGATCCGGCTTTCCGGTCAGGACGTTGAAGAACGATTCCTGGTGAAGCGTTTCGGGCGGGCCGGCGAAGTCGATCGGCAGCGGTCCGTGGCTGAACAGCGAGCTCGGGACCCTGTGGCCGGTGGCGACTTCGGCCGTCACCACCGGGAAGCTCTTGAGGCCGTTCTTTGCATAGCCGAAGCGCCTGATCTCGCCATCGGTGTCGAGCGTGATCGACCGCGCTCGCCGCCCTGGCTCCCAGTTCGTTGAGTACCTGATTTCCGCCGAACACCTTGGTTTCGCCGTTTGCGGCACTTCCGTGGCGGCCAGAACGACTTTGCCGTGCGCTCGTTCGATGGCTGCGGCGAGGTCCTGGTCGTCGGTCGGGTCGGTCGGCTGGGTGAACTGGATGTCCATGGCGATCACCTTCGCGCCGGCTTCGCGAAGGTGATCGATCACCCGCGCCTCATAGGCCCGCGGGAACGGGAACTCGCGAGTACAGGTCATGTTCACGGAGTTTCTGAAGCGTTGCGGGATCGATCTGGACGAGCACGATGTTCGACGGCGCCCGTCTGCGCGCCACGGATCGAGAAGCGGGCGTCGATCGTCTGCAGTTCGGTGCGCCTGAACAGATGCGTGGCGTAGGCGAGAACGCCGAGCCCGGCGGCCAGAAATGCCACCGCGACCAGCAGAGCCGTCTTTCGTCGTCGCCATGCCGCTCTGACCCATTTTCAGCTGTCTCCTGTCAGAATCCCCGGTTCGGCAGGCATTGATGCTAACCGCAGGAGAACACATCCGACGGATTCGCCGACGCGATCCCGGCGGATCGCGCATATTGTTTTGCCTGGTCGCGGTGCTGATCCTCGTCGCGGGCTCTGGCCGCTGCCGGCGTCCTCTCGTGCGAACAAGCCGACGGGCGCGCTGTCGCAGCTGGCGGCTCCGTCCAACTGCGTCACCGAAGAAGAATTTCCCGTGCCGGCGGCTGCGGCACGCTGGTGCCGTTCGGCCTGAACTATGCCTACCAGCTGCAGGTCAGCCCGGACGGCAGGAACGCGTATTCAGTGGCGGCCGCCGGAGACCTGATCGAGTACTCGCGCGACCCGGCGAGCGGAGCCCTGTCGGTGATCGGGTGCATATCGTCTCTGCCGAGCGCGGACCCGCCGTGCGCATCGAAAAACGCGACCATGAACGTGACCGCGGTCGACGAGCCGGCGGCGCTCGCGGTGAGTCCGGAAGGCAACAGCGTCTACGTGGTCAGCCAGGGTGGCGACGCAAACGATCTGGCCACTTCAGCCGCAACTCCAGAAACCGGCCTGCTGAGCAAAAGTCGGATGCATCGCCCACGAAGCGTCCGGGACGGAATGCGAAACCCAGGGCGCGAAGGGCCTCTACACGCCCTATGGGGTCACGGTCAGCCCGGACGGAAAGAACGTGTACGTGGCGAGCTACTCAGATGAAGCGGTGGCGGAGTTCTCGCGCAACGCCGAATCGGGCGCGGTCGAACAGCTGTCTTCGCCGAACGACTGCATCAGCAGCACCGAAGCCAGCGAATGCGGCACGACGTCCGCCATCGGCCTCGAACGCGCCATCGGAATCGTCGTGAGCCCCGACGACAAGGATGTCTATGTGGCCGCCGGTGGGGAGAGCGGGGAAGGCGCGATCGTCGCCCTTCGAACGTGAAGCCGGCACCGGCGCGCTCACCCAGCTTCCCGGGGAAGCGGGCTGCATAAGCAGCTCCAACGAGCTATGCGCCGGGGCAGCTGCGATCAACGGCCCCGAGGATCTCGTGGTGAGTCCGGACGGCAAGAACATCTACGCGAACTCCCACGACGACGACGCTGTGATCGAGCTCGATCGCAACCCGGAAACGGGTGCCCTCAAAGAATTGGGATGCCTCGCGAGCTCGCTGACGGCCGAAACGGAAACCTGCACGCAGGTCAAATCCATCGGCGGTCCTCTCGGCGTGGCGATCAGCCCCGGCGGCCAGAACGTCTACGTCAGCGAGCTTCAACGAAAACGCTGTCGCGGCGTTCGAACGCAACTCCGGAAACGGGGGCCCTGGCGCAGCTGGCAGAACCGTACGGCTGCGTGACCTCGAACGGGAGCGGCTGCGCCGAAGGGTCAACCGAACTGACCGGTCTCGAAGGCCCGCGGCGTCTGACCGTGAGTCCCGACGGCTTCAACGTGTACGTCGCCGGCCAGAGCGCCCACACGATCGTGGAGCTCGCACGCGCGCAGTCGACGCCGATTATCAGCTATCCGAACTTCTCGGGTGCCACCGGTCTGCAGCTGAACGGGGTCGCCTCGCTCATGGGCTCCTCGCTTGCAGCTGACCCCGGCGGAAGAATTCACGAGCGGGACCGCGTTCAGCCGCAACGAGATCCAGACCTCCGGATCGTTTGAAACGGAATTCGAACTGAAGATGCACGGCAGCAACACGCTGGAAAGCTTTGGCACGTACGCGGACGGCATCGCGTTCGTGCTGCAGCCCGACTCCGCCGAACAGCTCGGCCAGGTCGGGAGGCGACCTCGGCTACGCGGGCATCACGCCGAGCGCCGTCGTCCAGTTCGATATCTATCAGAACCAATACGACCCTCCCGTTCCCTACATCTCCTTCATGGAGAACGGCAATCCGGAAGAGCATCTCGCAGAAAGCGGGACGCTGCCGTTCGAACTCTACGGCGAAACCCCGTCCACGCATGGATCAGCTACGACGCCGAAAAACACGAACTGTCGGTCTACGCAGCGCCGTCGCCCTCGAGCAAGCCGGCGACGCCTCTGTTCACCTACAAAGTGAATCTGGCCGAACTGCTCCATAGCAACTAGACCCTGGCCGGCTTCACGGCAGGTACAGGCAGCGGCGACGCAGTCCAGGAAGTCCTCAACTGGCAGCTTGACAGCGAACTTCCCGCCGAGACCGTCAGCCGACCGACCGTGGAAAGCATCACCCCGTCGGAAGGGCCCTTCGGGTCGGGCACCCCCGTGACGATCAAGGGCACCGGCTTCCTTCCCGGGGCCAAGGTCGAAATAGGCGGCGCCGAATCGGGCGAAGTGGTCGTGGTCTCCGAAACCGAAATCACGACCACGACGCCCCCGGGTCTCGATGTGCCTGGCGAAGTGGTGGTGCGCGATGCGGGCGGCACCTCCACGGGCGGTCCTGAATTCACTCCTGACCTTTGCCACCCCGACCGTGGAAAGCATCACCCCAAACACGGGCCCGGCGGCCGGAGGCACCCCCGTGAAAATCGAGGGCACGGGCTTTTACCCGGGCGCGGAAGTCACGATCGGAGGCTCTGCCACCGAAGTGCATGTCGTCTCTGACACCGAACTGACGGCCACGACGCCGCCGGGTGAAGGCTCAGCCGAAGTGATCGTCACCGATAAAGGCGGCAGCTCGACGCTGGGGCCCAGCTATACCTACGAACCGCCGCCCTGCTCGGCAGCCCCGGCGATCGAAGAACAGCCCAAAGACCAGGTCGTGACCGCCCCGGCCCCGGCGAGCTTCAAAGCGAAGGGCTCGACGCCGGCCAACTGCGAAGCCCCGAGCGTGCAGTGGTCCTCAAAGGCGCCAGGGGCGCTCATCTTCACCGCGATCCCCGGTGCCGAATCGGCCACCTACACGACGCCGCCCACGGCCACCGCCGAATCGGGCACCAAGTTCGAGGCGACCTTCACCAACGCCAAAGGCGGGACGACGACCGATGAAGTGACGCTGACGGTCAACCCGCCGCCCTGCTCGGCAGCCCCGGCGATCGAAGAACAGCCCAAAGACCAGGTCGTGACCGCCCCGGCCCCGGCGAGCTTCAAAGCGAAGGGCTCGACGCCGGCCAACTGCGAAGCCCCGAGCGTGCAGTGGTCCTCAAAGGCGCCAGGGGCGCTCATCTTCACCGCGATCCCCGGTGCCGAATCGGCCACCTACACGACGCCGCCCACGGCCACCGCCGAATCGGGCACCAAGTTCGAGGCGACCTTCACCAACGCCAAAGGCGGGACGACGACCGATGAAGTGACGCTGACGGTCAACCCGCCGCCCTGCTCGGCAGCCCCGGCGATCGAAGAACAGCCCAAAGACCAGGTCGTGACCGCCCCGGCCCCGGCGAGCTTCAAAGCGAAGGGCTCGACGCCGGCCAACTGCGAAGCCCCGAGCGTGCAGTGGTCCTCAAAGGCGCCAGGGGCGCTCATCTTCACCGCGATCCCCGGTGCCGAATCGGCCACCTACACGACGCCGCCCACGGCCACCGCCGAATCGGGCACCAAGTTCGAGGCGACCTTCACCAACGCCAAAGGCGGGACGACGACCGATGAAGTGACGCTGACGGTCAACCCGCCGCCCTGCTCGGCAGCCCCGGCGATCGAAGAACAGCCCAAAGACCAGGTCGTGACCGCCCCGGCCCCGGCGAGCTTCAAAGCGAAGGGCTCGACGCCGGCCAACTGCGAAGCCCCGAGCGTGCAGTGGTCCTCAAAGGCGCCAGGGGCGCTCATCTTCACCGCGATCCCCGGTGCCGAATCGGCCACCTACACGACGCCGCCCACGGCCACCGCCGAATCGGGCACCAAGTTCGAGGCGACCTTCACCAACGCCAAAGGCGGGACGACGACCGATGAAGTGACGCTGACGGTCAACCCGCCGCCCTGCTCGGCAGCCCCGGCGATCGAAGAACAGCCCAAAGACCAGGTCGTGACCGCCCCGGCCCCGGCGAGCTTCAAAGCGAAGGGCTCGACGCCGGCCAACTGCGAAGCCCCGAGCGTGCAGTGGTCCTCAAAGGCGCCAGGGGCGCTCATCTTCACCGCGATCCCCGGTGCCGAATCGGCCACCTACACGACGCCGCCCACGGCCACCGCCGAATCGGGCACCAAGTTCGAGGCGACCTTCACCAACGCCAAAGGCGGGACGACGACCGATGAAGTGACGCTGACGGTCAACCCGCCGCCCTGCTCGGCAGCCCCGGCGATCGAAGAACAGCCCAAAGACCAGGTCGTGACCGCCCCGGCCCCGGCGAGCTTCAAAGCGAAGGGCTCGACGCCGGCCAACTGCGAAGCCCCGAGCGTGCAGTGGTCCTCAAAGGCGCCAGGGGCGCTCATCTTCACCGCGATCCCCGGTGCCGAACTCGGCCACCTACACGACGCCGCCCACGGCCACCGCCGAATCGGGCACCAAGTTCGAGGCGACCTTCACCAACGCCAAAGGCGGGACGACGACCGATGAAGTGACGCTGACGGTCAACCCGCCGCCCTGCTCGGCAGCCCCGGCGATCGAAGAACAGCCCAAAGACCAGGTCGTGACCGCCCCGGCCCCGGCGAGCTTCAAAGCGAAGGGCTCGACGCCGGCCAACTGCGAAGCCCCGAGCGTGCAGTGGTCCTCAAAGGCGCCAGGGGCGCTCATCTTCACCGCCGATCCCCGGCGCCGACCTCGGCCACCTACACGACGCCGCCCACGGCCACCGCCGAATCGGGCACCAAGTTCGAGGCGACCTTCACCAACGCCAAAGGCGGGACGACGACCGATGAAGTGACGCTGACGGTCAACCCGCCGCCCTGCTCGGCAGCCCCGGCGATCGAAGAACAGCCCAAAGACCAGGTCGTGACCGCCCCGGCCCCGCGAGCTTCAAAGCGAAGGGCTCGACGCCGGCCAACTGCGAAGCCCCGAGCGTGCAGTGGTCCTCAAAGGCGCCAGGGGCGCTCATCTTCACCGCGATCCCCGGCGCCGAATCGGCCACCTACACGACGCCGCCCACGGCCACCGCCGAATCGGGCACCAAGTTCGAGGCGACCTTCACCAACGCCAAAGGCGCGACGACGACCAATGAAGTGACGCTGACGGTCAACCCGCCGCCCTGCTCGGCCAGCCCCGGCGATCGAAGAACAGCCCAAAGACCAGATCGTGACCGCCCCGGCCCCGCGAGCTTCAAAGCGAAGGGCTCGACGCCGGCCAACTGCGAAGCCCCGAGCGTGCAGTGGTCCTCAAAGGCGCCCGGGGCGCCCATCTTCACGCCGATCCCCGGCGCCGACCTCGGCCACCTACACGACGCCGCCCACGGCCACCGCCGAATCGGGCACCAAGTTCGAGGCGACCTTCACCAACGCCAAACGGCGCCACGACGACCGATGAAGTGACGCTGACGGTCAACCCGCCGCCCTGCTCGGCCAGCCCCGGCGATCGAAGAACAGCCCAAAGACCAGATCGTCACCGCCCCGGCCCCGGCGAGCTTCAAAGCGAAGGGCTCGACGCCGGCCAACTGCGAAGCCCCGAGCGTGCAGTGGTCCTCAAAGGCGCCAGGGGCGCTCATCTTCACCGCGATCCCCGGTGCCGAATCGGCCACCTACACGACGCCGCCCACGGCCACCGCCGAATCGGGCACCAAGTTCGAGGCGACCTTCACCAACGCCAAAGGGACGACGACCGATGAAGTGACGCTGACGGTCAACCCGCCGCCCTGCTCGGCAGCCCCGGCGATCGAAGAACAGCCCAAAGACCAGGTCGTGACCGCCCCGGCCCCGGCGAGCTTCAAAGCGAAGGGCTCGACGCCGGCCAACTGCGAAGCCCCGAGCGTGCAGTGGTCCTCAAAGGCGCCAGGGGCGCTCATCTTCACCGCGATCCCCGGTGCCGAATCGGCCACCTACACGACGCCGCCCACGGCCACCGCCGAATCGGGCACCAAGTTCGAGGCGACCTTCACCAACGCCAAAGGCGGGACGACGACCGATGAAGTGACGCTGACGGTCAACCCGCCGCCCTGCTCGGCAGCCCCGGCGATCGAAGAACAGCCCAAAGACCAGGTCGTGACCGCCCCGGCCCCGGCGAGCTTCAAAGCGAAGGGCTCGACGCCGGCCAACTGCGAAGCCCCGAG